>JACTMY010000009.1 GCA_014584395.1 Planctomycetota bacterium
GGACGCGGACATTCAGGAGGTGCTGGACAAGAAGGTGCCCTTGCTGAACATGGTCGATACGAGCACGCCCTTGCCGCCGTTGCCGAAGGGTTGGCCGGCGTGGGTTTGGCTGACCCTTGGGGCGGGGCTGGCGGGTTTGCTGCTCCTGGCTGGTTGGCTCTATTATCGCCATCGCAAGCTCTCGGGGCTGACAGGATAAAGAGGGAAGAATCATGAAATGATCTCGGCGGTTGTCAAGGAGGAATGCGGGAGGCGCGTTTCGATTCGGATCGGCGATGAGGCGCATCGGATTCCTGTTAATTGGAAATCAAGTAAAGACCTTTTTAGGGGAGAGTGGAGTCATGTTCATAAGCATAAAAAAGTCACTGATGCTGCGTCGAGCCTTGATTTTTGTGATGGCGTTATCATGTACCGGTTTAGTCGCAATGGATGATCCTCCATCGGGTGTCATTCCCAATGTGCCAAACGTGAAGTATAGCTGCAATGAATCGTTTCATTGTGCATTGCCATGTAATGAACAAACAGGTGAAGCAAGCTGTGTGGAATATCATTACATATACCCATCGCCGCTGCGCTGCAGCTACACAGGAAACCCTCAACATAGCTGTACCCCAGTTCTTGTGGTATGCGCTATTAAAAAACGCTTCGATTTCTCGTATTGTGTTAATAGCATGCAATGCGAACACTCTTGGCCGGCAGGTCAAGAAAATGTCCTTGGGTATGGCTGTGATCAATAAGCAGTTAATTTGCAAAACCATTTTAACAAGGAGAATGTTATGGCATATGCATTTGTTCTTTGCATGACATATGTTAACTATCACATACACCATCAGAACGAATTAATATATCCAGAGGCAAGAATTTCTTTTATGGCTTTCGTGCGGAAGCAACAGGCCGACTTGCCCGTGAGCGGCATATATGAGATTCGGACCACCTTTTCCGAAGCCTGGAAGGCACGTCGCATTAAGGAACTGACTGCTGAATGCCAACAAAAAGACATTCCCGTAGATCAAGCGATCGATATGGAAGAATGGGAGCCATATATGGTATGCAAATGGTCGTATGATGGCGACAGAGAAGTCTTATTGTCTTTTCCGGAAGGAAATCAAGAAATGAGTTTTATTAGAACAAAGGAATATTACGTTGGCGAGAGCAAGGGACAATTTCATATCCATGAAAAAATACCAAGCACACCAACTCCCGTACATCGACCCTATTTGTTTTATTATGGCATGAATGACTCATTCATGGAATCCTTTAAGAGAGCAAACCGTGTCACTATAATTAGGAATAATCCATATGGGGGTGATACGTTGTGCATTTATCATGATAGTAAAGCTGGCAAAGCTGAGCTGCAATTGCAGCTAGACTGCCAGCACAGGCTCCGTAAATACCAGTTTTATGGCAATGGCGAACTGATTGGACAGGTTGAGATCGATGCCTATCATGTTGAAGGGAGCAAAGCCTTTCCCAGCAGAGCTAAACATGTCTCTTACCGCTATAAACACCCAAGCGAGTATGCCGAACGGACCATGATTGCGCGAAGCATTCAATTCCCTGGAACACCACAAGAGATCAGGGATGCCATGAGCTTCCACGTACCCAAAAATTCGCATGTCGTTGACCATCAGCTCAAGCAGCAGGGGTATGTGGCCCGGGACGCGGACATTCAGGAGGTGCTGGACAAGAAGGTGCCCTTGCTGAACATGGTCGATACGAGCACGCCGGGCTTGCTGCTCCTGGCCGGTTGGCTCTATTATCGCCATCGCAAGCTCTCGGGGCTGACGGGATAATTCGCTCTTTCGATCGAGGTGGGCCATGAGAAAGCGATTTTCAAATCAAGGGTTTACCCTGGTGGAGTTGCTTGTCCTCCTAGGCATCATCGTTTTGCTCATGGGGCTGCTCCTGCCCGCCATTCAAAAAGTGCGGGCGTTGATGGATCGGCTGACTTGCGCCAGCCAGGTGAGGCAACTCGGCGTGGCCCTCACCGCCTATCACACGCAGTTTGGCTACCTGCCCGCCGGGTGCAGTTACCGCGATGGGCTGGACCCGCAGCCGTTCGCCAGTTGGTGCCTGAAAATCACGCCCTTTTTGGAGCATGACGAAATCTGGTCCATGGCCATTCGCGCGTTTCAGCAAGAAAAGAATTTCAAAACTCCAGTCCACGACGCCCTGCTGGGCCGCGTCGTCAAGGAATTCACCTGCCCCTCGGATTATCGCTTGCGGCAACCCAAGATATGGGGCCGGCTCGAGGCCCCGCTGCTGCGAACGGCCTTTACCTCCTATTTGGGCGTGAACGGCATCGATCAAACGACCAAGGATGGCATGCTCTATCTGGATTCCAAAATCCGCTTCAGGGACGTCCATGATGGGTTAAGTCACACGCTGCTGGTCGGCGAGCGGCCGCCTTCGGCCCTGATGAACGCCGGCTGGTGGTATGCGGGGCAGGGCATGCGCGACAACGGGGCGGGCGAGATGCACCTGGGCGTGCAGGAGCGCAACACCTATCGGACCGATTATTTTTATCGGCTCAATTGTCCCGATGGTCCGTGGGAATATGGGCCGGGCCATTTGTTTGTGCAATGCCACATGTTTCATTTCTGGAGCGTGCATCAGGGCGGCGCCCATTTCCTCATGGCGGATGGGTCGGTCCATTTTCTGCACTACTCGGCCAAAACCGTTCTTCCGGCCTTGGCGACGCGGGCCGGGGGCGAGCCGATCCATCTGGACTGACGCCTCGCCGTCGCCTGATCGGGAGACCAGGCCACAACGGGGGCATGAAAAGAAAAGTCCCCAGGTGCCCGAACTGATTCAAGGCACATGGGGACCCAATCTTAATCTTGGCAGGCTGCGATCGAAGGGCTTGCCATCAGCCGAGCCTGCGGGTCAATTGCGGTAGTAGACCCAAACGAACCCGGTCCTCTCCTCCTTCATAAACTCGCTGCGCTTCTGATACAACGCGCCGAATTCTTTGCTGAGTTTAATCCGTTCGGTTTCGTCCTTCTCTTCATTCATTTTTTTCGAGAGTTTGGAAGCTTCTTCCTGCCATTCACGCAGCTTCTTTTTGAACTCCTCCTCGGTCAGCCCCTTGGCGGGTTCGATGAGTGTCACCGAATCGCCGACGAGCAGGTCCAGCTTGCCATCGCCGTTGACGTCCGCCGCCCAAACGCGCGTGGACGTGGTCGGTCCGACCAGTTGATCATCCTTGAGCGTTTCGCCATCTGCCACGGCCTTGCCCGGCTTGATCAGCGGCTTGAACGGCAGCAATTCGGGCGGTTTGCCCTTGCCCGCCACGTTCTCCGCCCATTGGACGCCGCCCTCGGTGGAGCCGCTGAGGATGTCCAGGTCGCCGTCGCCATCCCAATCGATGACGAAGGGATCGCTGTGGGCGCCGCGGATGCGCAGGGGCTGTTTGCCCGCCTTGAGTTGTTCCGCTTTGGGAAGGAATTGGCCCTTGCCGTGCCCTTTGAACCAGTAGAAGGTGCCGGCGAAGTTGCCGACGACGAGATCGAGATGACCATCGCCGTCCCAATCCACGGCGAAGGGCCGCGTGCAAATGCGCTCGATGTCATTTTGCTCGCCCTTGACGGGAATGATCAAGGGTTCGCCGTCCGTGCCCTTGAGCACTTCCGCGGGTTGGAAGGCGCCGTCGGGCTTGCCGCGAAGCACATAGAAGAGGCCCGCCATGGATTCTTCGTAGCGGGAATAGGTTCCGGAAAGGATGTCGAGATAGCCGTCGCCGTCAATATCCACTAACTGTGGAGTCGAGGAGGTGCATCACCACACGCCCGGCACTTCGGCCGCCTTGCCCCCCGCTTGGAGCCAGGTTCCAGCGGCAAACTGTTCGCCGCCCTGATGCTTGAACACTTTGATCTTGCCGCCCGCGAATTGCCCGACGAGCAACTCCGGCTTGCCATCGCCATCGATATCCGCCCAGCAGGGACAGGCATACCCCGGGGCCTCCACGCGAACCGCCTGGTCGCCGGCCATCAAGCGAACGGGGGGCTTGAAGTCGGCCGCGCCGCTCCAGGCGGCGCCGCCGCCGGCCAGGATCAATGTAAGCCAAAGTCGTTTCATGAACTCGATCTCCTTTGTCGTCAGCATGGGGTTGCATCCAGTAGGCAGCTGCTATCCAAACAAGTGTACAGAATCGGCGTTCAGGAGATCAAGCCTCATGGTGCGATTGGGACAGGAATGCTCCGCTTAAGAATAAATTCAAAACGATTGGGCAGAGCCTGCATGGACGATCTGCCATGCGGTTCAAGAGGTGAGATCAGCATCGTGGAGGCCAAGGAATGGTTTTCTTGCGGCGGCGCGATGATCAAGATTCTCCGCCAGCTTGCCCATGGATCGCCAAGTGATTACTGTAACAGCCAACGACGCGTCTCATGGAGAAGAACCAACGTGTTTGCTGCGTTTGAAGAATATGCCGTTTATATCGTGATCGCGGGCCTGGTCGCGCTGATCATCGGCTGGATCGCGCTCATCGCGGCGGCGTTTCGCGTTGGCAAGGCTTGGGGCTATGGCGTCCTCCTCATGCCGCCTGTCGCTCTATTGTTTATTCCAAAGCATTATGGGATGGCCCGCCGGCCGCTACTGTTCATCCTTTGGGGACTGATCATTGGCAGCTTGCCCTATCTGGTCAGCCGGCTGGGAAACGTCTTCATCGACCTTGGACCATACGAACGGATGGTGGAAGGAGAGTTGCATCTGACACTCACGGGTTGGGATCGCAAGGACTACAGTGTGTTGAAAGCCAGGCCGGGGACCGTCGTGCTGCAAATGGCGAACTCGGACGTGGACGATGCGACGCTGGAGTTGATCCTGCCCATGGCTGGACTGAAAGAGCTGGACTTGAACGACACAGCCATCACCGATGCAGGGTTGGCGAAATTGGCTGCGTTTAAAAATCTGAAAGTGTTGCGGCTGCGGAACACCAAGGTGACGGATGCCGCTTTCCAAAAATGGATGGCCAGTTTGGAACATCTCATGGAAGTGGACGTCCGCGGCACCACGATTGCGCCCGAAACCATCAGGCAGTGGCGGCAGGCGAAGACTGGACGCAAGGCCATGGTCGACCGGCCCCCGGCCCTTCCAGCCCCTTCCACGCCGGGTGGGAATTCCAACCAATTGCAGCCGCCAGGCGGCTAGGCAACTTGTGGACTCCATGATTGCGCGGCTCTTCATGCCCATTGATGTCAATTCAGGAGAATGCCATGCCTTTTGAACTCATCCCCGATGCCTATGGCGATCCGCGCAATGCCATTGCCTGCGCCATGGCTTGCGAACTCGCCTATCTCCGCGACGGCGCCGAGGGAGCGTCTGCGTTCCAGAGAGAGTTCGGCATGGAGGCCAAGCTGATCAGCGTGGACAACACCCAAGTGTACGTCGCTCAGAATGACCAGCACGTGCTGGCGGCGTTTCGCGGGTCAGAGTCGCCCACGAGCCTGGACGGCCTGAAGGATTGGCTGCTGACCAATGCCGTCAATTTGTTGATCGTTCCCGAAGGCCGCATCGGGACGGATTTCATCGCGGCTGGCGTGGGGGCCCGCTTTCACAAGGGGTTCATGGCCGCCCTGGCCGATGTTTGGGACCCGCTGATCGCAGTCGTCGAGCCTGCTGTGGCTTCCGGCGATCGGCTCTTGTGGGTGACGGGCCACAGTCTGGGCGGGGCCTTGGCTCAACTGGCCGCCTGGCGCTTCAACCGCAAAGCACTGCAAGTCCATCAAGTGTACACCTTCGGAGCGCCCATGGTCGGCAACAAGGCCGCCAACGATGCCTTTGACAAGGAATTCGCTGGGCACATCTTTCGCTACGTCCATCTTGCCGATCTGGTCCCTCGGCTGCCAACGATCAGCTTGATCGCCAACGAGTACCGCCATTGCCAAAAGGAAATGGGCGTCGGCGAAGGGGACGCCCAAGCTTGCTTGTCGGGATTGGCTGGCAAAATGGTTCAAGGCATCCTGAGCGCCAGCCTCATCGATGATATCTGGAGCGCCATGCAATCCCGGCTGTCGGCCCATGACATTGTCAACTACCGCAAACTCATCAAGTAACAGCGAGCATGCAGCAACAAGGTCAATGCGCTGGCCGCTGCCGTTCGCACGCCTTGGAATGATTGGGATAAAGATCGTGTCGTTGCCGGGGTCTTCCTGGAGTCGCCGGCGCCGCCGTCGTCGAGTTTAGCTGAGCCGCCCTGTGACAGCAATATGTCACCGAGCAGCGTGCGGGAGGTGGACTCACGGACAAGATGGGTTAGAAGTGGAAAAAATGAGCAACTGCCGGAGAAGGTGGCAACTTAAAATGTGTTCGATTCGTGCCACCGTGGGTGAAATTTATCATCACTATCGAAGACGTTGATAATAATCACCGCCAAATGTACGTTCGACATTCTCATCGGAATCAAACTCGAAAGCTACAGTTGCATCCTCTTTTTTGCCACGGCCAATTCGTTCCAATTCCTCTCGCACAAGCTGTGCAATATTGTCGACAATGCCATTTCTTTTACAAATTACCAAATCATGAACTTTTTGAAGAACACGTATACTCGGAAATTCACATCCCTCTGCGGCAAGATGTGAATGTTGTGGAGCGGGCAGATCGATTGAAAGTGTCTCAATACATTTGCTTCTACGATATTAAGATTTCGCGAGCATTCCTTTTTCAACCGGTCAGCTCGATCAAAATCTTCCTGGCTCAGTTTTCATTTGATCGTTGCACCTCCTTCCATACTCAGCTTTCCTTACTTTCTTCCGATTATGCCAGCTTTTCGTTCTCCTTTTAGCCCTAATTTTCTTGCCTCTTCAATGCACCAATTATGTGCCCAGAGGAAGGCTATTGAGCCTGGGCCGCGGACGAAGTACGTATGAAAGTCGGCGATCCGAGCTTTGTAACCGGACACCTGTTCCGAACCTGAACCCCTATATCGAGCGGAATCGCGTTGAGATTCAGTCTGGATTGACCGACGTTAGGATTTGCTTAGCTTGGATTCAAGAAACGAGATGGCCGACGACAGAGTTGCGAAATGAGGGTAATCGGTTTCGGCAATCTCAAGTCCTAAGCGTTTGTGAATGGCGATGATGAAATTGAGGAAATCCATCGAATCCAGGTCCAATTGATCACGCAGCGGCACGTTGTCGCGGAGCGTGGCTGGATCCGCCTCCGGTGCGACCCCAATCAGTGCACTCAAGATAATGTCCTTCAGTTCGTCGCGATTCATAGCTTCGCAGGCTCCTGTAGCCATCGGTCTAGGGCGCGCAAGAATAGTCCGCCTCGGTGGCCGTCGCTGACACGGTGGTCGGCTGCCAAGGTTGCAGTGATGATCGGCCGCGGCACGATTTGGCCGTCCACGATCCACGGGCGCTGGACGATGGAGCCAAAGCCAACGATGGCTACCTGGGGTGGATTGATGATGCCATAAACGGACTCCACGCCTTGTTCACCCAGATTGGTCACGGTAAAGGTCGGGTCGGTCATCTCCGACGCCCGCAAAGCGCCGGTTCGGGTGCGCTGCACAAGATCGCGCAGCTTCACCATCAGTTCCTCGAGAGAAAGGCGGTCGACATGATGAATGGCCGGCGCGATGAGGCCGCCTTGCCGCAGCGACACCGCCACGCCGATATGAATATCTTTGGCGATCACACCTTGTTGACCATCCCAGAGAGCATTCAACTCCGGGGTTTCACGCAGCGCCAGAGCGACGGCTTTGATCAGCAAGGTTGCGTAAAGGATGCGATCCGGAACGGGCAGGGCGGCGTTCTTCTCGGCCAGCCAGGAGAGGGCCGAGTGCATGTCGATGCTCGTGCTCAAGTAATAATGAGGAATCTCGCGTTTGGACCGGCTCATGGCAGCGGCGATGGCCTGGCGGATTCGGGCCATGCGCGCGGCGGGTTCAGAGACGGATGCGGTCGTCGTCGCTGGCGGGGCCGTGGAAACGGCCGCCTTGGCTGCCGCCGCCTTTTCAACGTCTTCCAGCGAGATGGCTCCGCCTCTGCCAGTTCCATGAATCGATTCGGGGTCGACTCCCAGTTCGCGAGCGCGCTTGCGAGCGGCAGGCGACATCAAGGCGCGCTGGCCCACGGTTGACGGCTTGACAGTCGGCGCGAGAGGGGGCGCCTCCAAGGGCTTGGCAGCGGCAGTTTGGCCCGCGGCAGGAGCGGCAACGACCGGTTGGCGGATCGCTTCCGGCGGAGCACCTTCTTCCTTGATGATCGCCAGGACGGTGCCGACCGGGACCGTGCTGCCTTCTGGCACCAGAATTTGCTCCAAAACGCCAGACGTGAAGCATTCCACTTGGATGGTGCCCTTGTCGGTTTCCACTTCGGCGATCAAATCGCCTCGATGTACGGCATCGCCTGGCTTTTTCAACCATTCGACCAGGATGCCTTCCTGCATGTCCGTGCCCAATTTGGGCATCAGAAATTCAGCCATGGCTGGAGATCATCTCCTGTACAGTCCGCACGATGTCGGTCGGCTGGGGCAACGCGGCATCTTCCATTTGCGGGGCATAGGGAATGGGCACTTCCGCGCTGCACACGCGGGCCACGGGGGCATCCAGACTGTAGAAACCTTCTTCCATGATGCGGGCGCTGATTTCAGCCGCATGGCTGCCGCTCCGCCACGCTTCATCGACGATGACTGCACGATGCGTTTTTGCGACCGATTCGAGGATGGTGGCCATGTCGAGAGGTCGTAAACAGCGCAGGTCGATCACCTCGGCCTCGATGCCTTGTTCGGCGAGGGTCCGGGCGGCCGTCAGACATTTGCCCAGCGAACCGCCATGCGTGATGAGCGTCACCTCCTTGCCCGGACGGCGCACCACTGCTCGACGAAGATCAACCGGGCCAAGCGATTCGTCGACGGCGCCTTGTTCGGGGAGCAGCATGATGTGCTCGAAAATGAAGACGGGATCGGGTTCCTTGAGAGCCGATTGGAGCATGAATCGAGCATCATGCACGGTCGCCGGGGCCACGACGGTGATGCCGGGAATATGGGCGTACCAACCTTCGAAGCTATTGGAATGCTGCGAGGCCACGCGGCGGCCGCCGCCCGTGGTCATGCGGACAACAAGAGGGACGCTGAACTGGCCGCCGGACATGTGGCGCAGGATGGCGGCGTTGTTGACGACTTGATCCAAGCTCAAGAGGCTGAAATTGACCGTCATGACCTCGACGATCGGCCGCATGCCGCCGAGGGCGGCCCCGATGCCTAAGCCCATGAATGCATCTTCCGAAAGGGGCGTGTCGCGGATGCGTTCGGGGCCAAACTCTTCCAGCAGACCCCGGCTGCAAGCGAACGCGCCGCCGTATCGGCCCACGTCCTCGCCCATCAGAAAGACGCGCGGGTCGTCGTGGAGGGCTTCGCGCAATCCCTGCCGAATCGCCTCTCGATAGGTCATGGTCGTCATGGGGCCACCGGCGTGTGAACGTGTTTATAGAGATCCGCGACCGCTTCCCAGGGGCCGGCTTCCGCCTCAGCGACCGCATTGGCTACTTCCGCGGCAATCTCCTGCTCCATGGCGTGCACGTCTCGATCGACCATGATTCCTTCCTTCAATAGATGACTTTGAAACGCTGCAAGGGGGTCGCGTTGCTTCCATAATTCAACCTCATCCTTGCCGCGATAGAGTTCGGCATCATACATCGAATGAGCGCGAAAGCGATACGTTCTTGCTTCCAGAAAAATGGGGCCTTCCCCTTTGCGAATTTGCCCGACGGCGCGGCGCACGGCCGCTTCCACGGCCAGGACATCCATGCCATCCACGGAGACGGCAGGCAATTGGTAGCTTTCCGCCTTGCGGGCCAGGTCAACTTGAGCTTGATGGCGAGCCAGGTGTGTGCCCATGGCATATAGATTGTTTTCACACAAAAATAGAACGGGCAACTGCCACAGGGAGGCCAGATTGAGCGTTTCATGGAAAACGCCCTCGGCAACGGCCCCGTCGCCAAAGAAACAAGCCGTTACGGTGTTTCTATTCTGCATCTTATCCGCTAGAGCCAACCCAGCGGCGATGGGCAGGCCGCCGCCGACGATCGCATAACCGCCGAAGAAACGGCGGTTCGCATCAAACAGATGCATCGAGCCGCCGCGGCCGCCGCTGCAGCCGTTCGCTTTGCCGTACATTTCCGCCATGATCGCCCCGGGGGAGATGCCGCGGGCCAGTGCATGGCCATGCTCGCGATAAGTGGAAACGACGTTGTCCTCGGGTTCAAGGGCAGTCATGGCGCCAACGGCAATCGCTTCTTCCCCAATGTATAAATGAAGGAAGCCCATGATCTTCCCTTGGGTATAAACCTCAGCGGCTTTTTCCTCGAAGCGGCGAATGAGCAGCATCTGACGAAGCAGGCTTCGCAACCTGGAAGCGTTCGACGATGCATCGTGGGCAGTCATGATCGATGGGTTCCTTTAATGCATGGGCCAGCGCGCCACACCCTTACTCCAACGTCGAGGTATCCCCTTCAGGCAGGCCCAATTCGCGAGCCTTCAAGAGCCGTCGCATAATCTTCCCCGAGCGGGTTTTGGGCAAGGATGGGAGAATCGCGATTTCCTTGGGAGCCACCACGGCGCCCAGTCTTTTGCGAGCAAATGCGAGCAAGTCGCGGTTTAATGCCTCCGATGGTTCAAAGCCCGCTTTCAACGAAACGAAGGCTTTAACGACCTCGAGGGCCACCGGGTCAGGCTTGCCGATAACGCCTGCCTCCGCCACCGCGGGATGCTCCATCAAAATGCTCTCCACTTCAAATGGACCAATGAGATGGCCTGAAGTCTTAATGACGTCGTCCTTGCGGCCAATGAACCAAAAGTAACCATCAGTATCTTTCCTGGCCAGGTCGCCGGTCAAGTACCAGCCATCGTTGAAACATTTGCGGTAGCGTTCTTCCTCCCGCCAATAGCCGCGAAACATGGAGGGCCACCCGGGCCGCAGGGCCAACTCGCCTTGCTCCTCAGGGTGATCGATCACGCGGACGCTGCCATCGTCTTGCGCGCGCACAATGGCTGCATCGATGCCGGGCAGGGGTTTACCCATCGAGCCAGGCCGGATGTCCATGGAGGCGTAATTGGCGATCATGATGCCGCCGGTTTCCGTTTGCCACCAGTTATCGTGAAAAGGCAAACCGAGGGCTTGTGCTCCCCACACCACGGCTTCGGGGTTTAAGGGTTCGCCGACGCTGGCCGCGAAACGCAAAGAGGCTAAGTTGTAGCGGCGAGCGACGTCGGCGCCGGCCTTCATCAGCATGCGAATGGCGGTCGGCGCTGTGTACCAGACCGTGATCTTTTGCTCTTGGAGTATGCCATACCAGCGTTCGGCATCAAAGTCGCCTTCATCGATGATGCTAGTGACGCCGTTGGTCAATGGGGCGATGATGCCGTAGGACGTTCCGGTCACCCAGCCTGGATCAGCCGTGCACCAGAAAATATCATCGGCGTGCAGATCGAGGGCGAGTTTGCCCGTGCTATGATGTGCGATCACGGCCTGGTGAACGTGGATGGCGCCTTTGGGCGTTCCGGTCGTGCCGCTGGTGAAATGGAGCAAGGCATAGTCTTCAGGATCGGTCGGTTGAATGGTGTAGCGGTCATTGGCTTGTGCCATCAATTCTTGAAAATTGACGGTGCCGGCATGCGGTTCCGAAGCTGCATCGCGCATCAGGGGATCTGGTTCATCGACCAGTAGGACGTGCCGTAAATCGGGCAAGGTTGAGCGGATGACAGCGACTTTGCGTTTGTAAAGAGCTTCAGTCGTCACCAAGACTTGTGCTTGTCCAATGGCTAAGCGCGAGCGGATCGGCTCCGGGCCGAAGGCAGAGAAAAGCGGGCAGAATATGCTGCGATTCTTCAATGTGCCCAAAGCCGCCACGTACAGTTCGGGGATTCGTCCCATCAGAGCAAAGACACGATCCGCCTTGCCGATCCCTAAACTTTGCAGCACGTTGGCAAAACGATTGGTTTGATCCCGGAGTTGGCTGTAGGTGAACTCTTGCACCTGGCCCGATTTGCCAAGCCAACGGATGGCCACATGTTGACCGCGCGGCCCTTGCGCATGTCGATCGACGGCTTCATGCGCGATGTTGAGCCCGCCTCCACCAGGCAGGCCGCTGAGTTCGCTCCGCGCCTGGTCCCACGAGAAATGTGTTCGCACCTGGTCATAGTCTTGCATATTGGCAAGAAGGGCGCTGCTTTGGCTGGCTTTAACGATCGGCTCCCAAGGCATGTAGTCAGACTCCGATAAACCGACCAAAGGTGTGAGCCTGCATTTTCGCGAAGCAATGAAACAGACCAGCGGGTAAGAACGATCTTGCTGATGTGTCTATCTTAACGGGTTCAGTGAACATTGTGCACTCACTCTGTGCGAAAAGGAGTAAAGTGCCAATGGCATCACTGCACGCAATGGTTGTTATGGTGTCCGACGCCAACGATCTGGTGGTGGCTTACCCGCATCTGAAAAAGTCGGGTTCAACGGACTGCAAAGGGAACGATGACGACAAAAAAGTTGTGCCATTGAAGGGGCAGTGCATCAAATCGAAGAGCAAAATATAATTTTACAGTAGACGGTATACCAAATGAGGGTTAGACTGTTGTCCTCGCCTATGCCATCCGCCTTTTGGGGAGCCTGCCGTTATTCCCACACTAAAGCCAATCGTTTTGGACCGCACGACGATCACCGCTCAGGTGGTCGAGCACTTGCGCACTCAGATTGTGACTGGGACGTTGGCGCCGGGCAGTTGTTTGCCTGAATCGCGCGTCGGTCAGCGGTTGGGCGTCAGTCGAGTGCCTGTGCGCGAAGCGCTGGCCATGCTCGAGCGCGAAGGCTTGGTCTCGTTCAATCATCGAGGGACAGCCCATGTGGTGGATTTCGGCCCCGATGATATTCGAGAATTGGGATTCATGCGCGTGGCCTTGGAACCGGTGGGGACGCGCCTGGCTTGCTCTTCCCTGAATCCGGAATGGGTCAACGCCTTGCGAGCGAATCTTCGTCAACTCAAGGGAGCGAAATCGCTCACCGAAGTGACTCGCCTCGATGTGGCTTTCCACGAAACGATCATCCTCGCTTCAGGCAACAGTCGGCTGCAAATCGCTTATCGGCAACTGTCCTCCCAGTTCGTTCTGGTCATGGGCATGTTTCATCGGGCGATCGAAGCCAAAACGCGGATCACGCGCGACCTGACCTACCGCAGTCATGAACAACTGTTGAACGTCATGCTCGAGGGGGATGTCAAACGCGTTGAATCCATGGCCCGCCAACATGCGGAAAGCTGGCTGCATGACTGGTCTACCACTTGAATTTTACGATGATGGGTTGCAGTCGCTGACAACCTAACCTGAAAACCCCTGCCAGAACAGCATCCCTCCTGAGACAGACGCGAACGTTGATCATGATCGACAGCCTTCGAGGAAATGGCAATATGGTACACCGACGACGCATGGGTTCATGGCGATGGGGTCGTGTTAGCTTGGTTGCCACGTTTTTGGTCGTTTCCGGCGGCTGGCTCCTGCTGCTGCCGTCCGCCCATGTCGCCAGTCAGTCCAATGACGATTTTAGCCGCATCGTTCGGCCATTCTTGCAACGCTTCTGTCTCGAATGCCATTCAACGCAGCGTAAAAAAGGCAGTCTCGACCTCGAACAGTTTACTTCCGTGGAAGCAGTTCGCAAGGAGATCAAACGCTGGCAACAAGTCCTTGAATTAGTCGAGAGTGGAGAAATGCCCCCTGAGGGGCAGCCTCAACCGGCGTCCAAGGAAAAACAGGAGTTCTTGCGATGGTTGAATGAATGGATCAATCAGGAGGCCCGTCAGCGAGCTGGCGATCCGGGGCATGTTCCGCTCCGGCGCTTGAGCAACGCTGAATATGATCAAACCATCGCCGACCTGACAGGCATCGCCTTCCATCCGGCACGCGAATTTCCCGCGGATGGCGCGGCAGGGGAGGGATTTACCAATGCGGCAGAAGCTCTGTCGGACATGTCGCCGACGATGTTGGACAAGTATCTAAAGGCAGCCAAGAATCTATCTGAACACGTGGTATTGCTGCCTGGTGGTTTTCGTTTTTCGTCGGGCAAAACCCGCAGGGATTGGACCGATGAAAGCAGCAAACGGTTGAGGCAGTTTTATGCACAGCATGCGGCTCCGGAAGGCAAGCTGCTCATCGAACCCTACTTAATCGCCACGATTCGCCATCGGGATGCGCTTGAAAAGGGGCAAATGACTTTGCCAGAGGTGGCGCGTCAAGAGAAGTTGAATGTCCAATATCTCACCCATCTTTGGCATGCTTTACAGGCCAAAGCTCCCTCCATGCCCATGGATTGGATTCGCGCACGGTGGCGCACAGCCACCTTGGCGGAGGGGCCTCAACTGGTGAATGAGATAGCAGCCTGGCAGCAAGTGCTTTGGAAAACGGCCAACGTAGGCAATTATCTGCGCCCTTCCGGTCAGGATTATGTGGATTCGTTTACCAAGCAATACGCCACGGATCCAAAAGCAGTCGAACAGCAAAAACTGAGTTGGCCCATCCAGCCAACCCTGGGCGAAAGTGAAATCATCTTGCATTTGTCTGCTCGCGAGTTGCATCCCGCTTCGGAAAATGCGCGCGTGGTTTGGCATCAGCCTCGTTTTGAAGCGCCCCAGCAAGCTCCTTTAATGTTGAAAGATTACGATCGTTTTCGAGCGGAATATGAAGTTGATCGCACCACCTTGTTTTCTGAGTCAGCTCGCTACTTGCACGCGGTGGCTGAGCATGCAAATGATCCCCTGCGCGACGTCGGCCAACTCGCTTCACACTATGAATTAGATGAACCTTTACTGCGGAATTGGATCGACTTGCTGGCTTTGGACGCCAATGCCATGGGGCAGTTGGTACCCGCGGTTGATTTACAACTGCTCGATGAAAAAGTGACCAACGCCGGTGGAAAACCATCGATCCATGGTTGGCGGAAAAAGGGCATGGAGCTGCCCATCGTCTTGGCCAATGCATCGGACGTGGTGGAGCACATTCCAGGCACCATTGCGCCGCATCAAGTCGTCATGCATCCCACCCCTGATGCATTTGTGGCGGTCGTTTGGAAGAGCCCCATTTCCGGAAAAGTCCAAATCGCTTCCAGCGTGGCTCATACCCATCCCGCTGGGGGAAATGGTGTGAGCTGGTGGATCGAACATCGGCACGCGGGACAGGCCAAAATGCTTCTCGAGGGAAGCATTCCGCGCGGCGGAGCCGTGAACGCGCCGACGCTTTCCCTGATGGTCGCCAAAGACGATTGGATCATGTTGGCCGTGGATGCACGAAATCGCGATCACACTTTCGACACCACGACCGTCAACCTCGCCATCAAGCTTGTCGAAAACCCAACCCAGACATGGGACCTCGCAACGCAGTTGGCGGACCGTATCCAGGACGGCAATCCTCAGCCTGATGCCCTTGGCCAACCGGCTGTCTGGAGCTTTGTGCTTGGCCCGAGCCGACCGGTGGGGGCGTCGCCGGTGCTTCACATTCCTTACCATTCATTGCTCGGTCGATGGCGCAGCGCCGTGCTGGAATCCCAGAAAAAGGAATCATCCGAGGAGTTGGCACGCCAAGTACAAACCTGTCTAACCGCTCCGCGCTCTTCCATCAAGGATCAAGCAGATCTGGCTCTGTACGATCTTATGCTTGCGCCTGAGTGCCTGTTATTTCGCGGCGTGAAGGTCGCAAAGTTAGGCAAGGCATTGCCTCAGACGGAGCACTTTGGGTGGAAGCCCACGCTGTTTGGCGGACTGGTGGATGAAGAGAGCGTGTGTGCTCCTGCCAACGGCACCTTGGAACTGCGTTTGCCGGCGTCCTTATTGCAGCAGCGCACGTTCGTCGTCGAAGGTCGCATCCATGAACCGTCGTCCATGCGCGTGGTGCAGTTTCATATTTCCGCGCCATCGGGGCAAAGTGGTCTAACCTGGCCTCCACCCCAAGAAGTCGCGGCCGACGCCAAGGGCGCAGGCTACAAGCAACTCCAAAAGGGAGCAGAGGAGTTTCGTCAGCTCTTTCCCCTGTTTACCTGTTTTCCCTTGGTGATACCGAACGATGAAGTCGTGTCGCTCAAAATGTTTCATCGCGAGGATGAACCATTGATGCGTCTTTTCCTGGATGAAGCCCAAACGAAAGAACTCAACGCGTTGTGGCTGGACCACGATTTCATCGGCCAACAAGCCATCGCTGAGAATAAATTTCTCCCGCAGTTCATTGGCTACACCACGCAAGATGCTCCCCCAGCGATCGTGGCCTTTTTTGAAAACCGCAGACCGGTATTTCAGCAGCGTGCTGATGCATTGGAACGTGCTCTCGAGGCCGCGATTCCAAAGCAACTCGATGCCTTGATGGCGTTCGCAGCGCGGGCCTTTCGCAGGCCGCTCTCGGCGGACGAGCGTGCTGACTTGCTGCAACTGTATCAATCGTTGCGGCAGCAAGGTGTTCCTCATGAGGAAGCGTTTCGGGGTGTGTTAACCCGGATTCTGGTGGCCCCGGCCTTTCTGTTTCGCATGGAGAAAGCGCCGCCCGGGCAAGCGGCCGCTGCCATTGATGATTGGGAGTTGGCTGCCCGATTGAGTTATTTCCTTTGGTCCTCGATGCCGGATGAAGAACTTCGCAGCCTGGCCGCTTCAGGCCAGCTGCACCAACCAAACGTGTTGCAGGCACAAATGCAGCGCATGCTGCAAGACGCGCGCGCACGCTCCTTGGCCATTGAATTTGGCACGCAATGGTTGCATGTGCGCCACTTTGACGCCTTCCAGGAAAAGAATGAAAAGCTGTTCCCGACCTTCAATGCAGAATTACGCATGGCCATGTATGAGGAAGCCATTCGCTTTTTCCAGGACTTTTTCCAAGCCGATCGGCCCGTGCTCCATTTGCTCAACGCCGATGCCACATTCCTCAACGAATTGCTGGCGCACCATTACGGCATTCCCGATGTGGCGGGGCCGGCGTGGCGCCGCGTCGAGAACGTGCAACGCTATGGCCGAGGCGGCGTGCTTGGCCTGGGCTGCGTCCTTGCCAAACAGTCGGGGGCTTCGCGAACCAGCCCCATCTTAAGGGGCAATTGGATTGTGGAAACGCTCTTGGGTGAAAAACTGCCCCGGCCTCCTGCCAATGTGCCAACCTTGCCCGAAATGGAAGGCGTTGACTCATTGTCCATGCGGCAAATCGTGGAGCGGCATACGCGCCAGCCCGAATGCGCCGCCTGCCACGTCCGCATTGATCCGTTTGGGTTCGCCTTTGAAAAGTATGATGCGATCGGCCGACGCCGTGAAACCTATCCCAACGGAACGCCTTTGAACGCGCATGCCCGACTCAAGGATGGCACTGAATTCACAGACGTGGATGGCTTGCGGCATTATTTGCTGACGCAAAAACAGGACGTCTTCGTCCGCCTGTTTTGCAAGAAGCTGTTAGGTTATGCTTTGGGGCGGGCCACGACTCTTGCCGATCAATCCGTGATTGACCAGATGGTGCAGGCGTTAAAGCAAAACGATGGTCGAATCTCGGCGGCGATGCAGGTGATCCTCCTCAGTCCTCAGTTTCGCATGATTCGCGGTGCTGCGTTTACGGACAAGGCCGGCGATTGACCGATCACTCACTGGAGACCCTCATGTTTCAGCCCATTTCTCGAAGGATGTTTCTGCGGGGCGTTGGCGTCACCATGGCATTGCCTTGGATGGAATCCTTGCCCGTGTGGGGTGACGACGTTGCCCGGCGCTCTTCGTCTGAGGCCCCGGTGCGGTTTGCGGTCTTGTTTGCTGGCAACGGCTTTCATAGCCGCGAATGGTGGGCCAAGGGAGAAGGGGCCGCGATGCAACTGGGCAAGGTGCTTGAGCCGCTGCACCCCTTTCGCGAAAACCTCTTGTTTCTACAGGGTCTTTATAATCAAGAAGCCTTGATCGGAGGCATCCACAGTTGCCAAACGGGGAATTTGCTGACCGGGGCGCACCTGGCTCCAGCAGGAGAAATTCAATCGGGCATTAGTTGCGACCAGGTTCTCGCCGAACGGCTGAAGGGGCAAACCAAGGTGCCGAGTCTCGTGCTGGCCACGGAACCATCGATCGCAGCCATTCACAAGAATTATTCCATGATCTATAGTTCCCATATTTCATGGAGCTCGGCCACGACTCCCGTTCCTTTGGAGCTATACCCGTCGCTGGCTTTTGATCGGCTCTTTCGTGATGATGTGGGCCGCGCGGATAAAAGCGTGCTCGATGCGGTTCGTGAAGATGCCAGGCGCTATCAGAAAATCGTCAGCCAATCGGATCGACGACGGTTGGACGAGTATTTGAATTCCGTCCGCGAAGTCGAAAAGCGCATCGATCAAGCGGGTCAGCAAGGCCGTCTGCAAGGGTGGCGGCCCACCTTAACCGAACCCAATATGCCTCGGCCAGCGGAGGGCATTCCCCAAGACATCGATCAGCACATGCGGCTCATGTGCGACATTCTGGTATTGGCGTTTCAAACGGACACCACGCGGGTATGCACCTTAAAGCTGAACAACGACCATTCGGCATTGCGCTTCCCGCATCTCAAAGTCGATTACATGATCCATCATTTACTGTCGCACACGGATAACGCGGATTGGCTCAAGGTCAATCAGTTCTTCACGGAACAGGTGGCCTATATCGCCCGGAAGATGGCATCCGTGCAGGAAGGAGATCGAACCTTGCTGGACAACAGCATGCTCCTTTTCCTGTCGAGCATGATGACGGGCCATCACAATAATGATCAACTGCCAGTCGTGCTCGTTGGCGCCGGCGGCGGACAGATCAAAACGGGGCGAATCTTAAACTATTTGGGCAAGTCGAATCGCAAAATGTGCAGCTTGTACCTGTCCTTGTTGGACAAAGCAGGCGTCCATCTCGATCAATTCGGCGATTCCAATGAACGTCTAGCCGAAATCTGAACGGCTTGCTATTGATCCAACTTTACCTCATGAAAAGCTTGTTAGGGTCCGTGGCTCCGTTTACAATCACGGAACTCCCACGCCCTGGCGACCAGAGCGTCCTTCCACCAATGGGTGACGGTTCCCGCCGTGAAAAATCGAACGAGACTGTTGTCGATCCTCTGTTTTTGTCCGCTGCTTTGCACCCTCGCTTTTCAAGCAGGAGAGCCGAAACCGTCACTTCAGCAACAACTCAGGCAAGAAGCGCCGCAGCTTCTTGCCCAAGCGGCTCGGCAGCAGGGGGATGCTGGCCGCGGCGCCCTCATCTTTTATCGGCCTGAGCTTGGCTGTACTCGTTGTCATGGGGCTGGGGAAGAAAAGGATCGGCTCGGTCCCGACCTTGGCCAACTCGGCAAGGAAGCGACCGATCTGCATCTGGTGGAATCGTTGCTTTGGCCATCCAAGGTCATCAAACAGGGTTATGCCACCGTGGTCGTCGCGACCGAAAAAGGCCTATTGATCACCGGGTTGCTCGAAGAGAATCGTTCCGATGCGTTGATCGTGCGCGACCCAGCGGCCATCGGCAAGCTGCTTACCATTCCAAAAAGCGCGATTGAGCAGTGGCATGACCGCGGCCCCTCTCTCATGCCTGAAGGGCTGGTGAACCAGTTGTCGGATCGGCAAGAGTTTCTTGACCTGGCCCGCTACCTGATGGAGCTGGCCGCAAAAGGTCCTGATTACGCCCGGCAGATGAGGCCGGCGGCTTCCCTTTTCGCTCCCCCGCCTTTGCCGGCTTATGAACAGGATCTCGACCACGCTGGCTTGCTTCGGGACTTGGACGCACGCAGCTTTGAACGCGGCAAAGCCATTTATCAAAGAGTGTGTGCCAACTGCCATGGGACCCAGGATCAACCAGGGTCCATGCCGACGTCGCCGCGCTTTGTGGATGGGAAGTTGAAAAATGGGGCGGATCCCTTGCGGATGTACCGCACGCTGACGGAGGGGTACGCCATGATGACCCCTCAATATTGGATGGTGCCCGAACAGAAATATGACGTGATTCATTACATTCGGGAAGCGTTTTTTAAACCCCACAATCCGACGCAATACGTCGCCGTGGATGAGGCCTATCTCAGCGGCTTGCCAACAGGCAAAAGCAGGGGACCCAAGCCTTCCACCTTGGAGCCTTGGGTTGCTATGGACTACGGCCCCACCTTGCAGGCAACGCTCGAGATCGGCAACCAAGGCCATTTTGCCTATAAGGGCATCGCCATTCGGTTAGATCAAGGGCCAGGCGGAGTGTCGCGGGGACGACACTGGATGTTGTTCGATCACGATACCATGCGCATGGCGGCGTGCTGGAGTGGGGAGGGATTCATCGATTGGAAAGGCATCAACTTCAACGGCCAGCATCAAGTCCACCCGCGCGTCATCGGCCAGGTCCAATTCGTCAATGCCATGGGGCCTGGCTGGGCGAATCCGGAAACGGGCAGCTTTGAAGACCCCCGGCCAAGGGGACGCGATGGCAAACCCTATGGCCCATTACCCCGGGAATGGGCACGATACAAGGGGTTATACCACTTTGGCCATCAAGCCATCCTTGAATACACCGTCGGCGATTGCCAGGTTTTGGAGATGCCAGCTTTTGAGGTGACCGCCGAGGGTGAAATCATTTACACGCGCCACCTCGATTTGGGCAGGTCGAGCCGGGATCTGCTCTTGCGGGTCGCGTCAAAGGGAACTGCCGTCGCCCTCGTGAGCGGTAAAGCCACACTTAAAGAACTTGATCAGGATATCTTGGTTCATATCCCTGCTTCTGAGACCCCGCTTGTCTTGAAAGTGCTGCTTGGCCAAGGCAAGGTCGATGCACTCCAGGCTTTCGCTCGTTCGGCAGCACCGCCCGCATCACTGAAGCCGTTTATCAAAGGCGGCCCGCGCCGTTGGCCCGAAGTGTTGAAAACACAGCCCATCATAGGCGGGGACACCGAGGCCTTTGCCATCGATGTGCTCACGCACCCTGCTCAAAACCCGTGGCAAAGCCAGATGCGGATGAGCGGCCTTGATTTCTTTCACGATGCGCGCCGAGCCGCGGTCTGTACCTGGGATGGCGACGTTTGGTTGGTGGCGGGCATAGACCAGCCCGAACAGGGGTTAACCTGGCAGCGCATCGCCACGGGCCTATTCCAACCCCTGGGCTTGAAAATCGTCGACGACGCCGTCTATGTTTGTTGCCGTGATCAGATCGTGAAATTAGTCGACCTCAATGGCGATGGCGAAACGGATTTTTATGAATGCTTCAATAACGACCATCAAGTCACGGAACATTTCCACGAGTTCGCCATGGGCCTCCAGACCGATGAAGAGGGCCATTTCTATTATGCCAAGGCTGCCCGGCACGCCCTCCAGGCCCTGGTGCCTCATCACGGGACGCTGCTCCAAGTGAGCAAGGATGGCTCTAAAACCGCGATTCTCGCTACCGGCTTTCGCGCGCCCAATGGCATTTGCCTTAATCCGGATGGCACTTTTTTCCTCACCGATCAAGAGGGCTTTTGGGTGCCCAAAAACCGGATCGATCGTGTTGAGCGGGGTGGCTACTATGGCAACTTTTGGGGTTATCATGATGTGACGGATGCTTCCGATGCCGCCATGAAGCAACCGGTTTGCTGGATCACCAACGCTTTTGATCGATCGCCATCCGAAATGCTGTGGGTGCCAAAAAATGCCTGGGGACCGCTGCAAGGCTCGTTGCTCAACTTCTCCTATGGTTACGGCAAAATCTATGTTGTGCCCCATGAAAAAGTGGGGGACCAGTGGCAAGGCGGATTGTGTGCCTTGCCGTTGCCCCGGTTGCCAACGGGCGTGATGCGCGGCCGGTTCCACCCGCAATCCGGACAGCTTTACTGCTGCGGGATGTTCGCCTGGGCAGGGGACCAGGTGCAGCCGGGAGGGCTGTACCGCGTCCGATACACGGGGAAGCCGATTCACCTGCCGATCGGATTGCAAGCGAAAAAGAAGGGGATCGTGATCACGTTCAGCGGCGCCTTGGATGCTGCTTCAGTCGCGGAACTGAATAACTTCTCTGTGAAGACATGGTCATTGCGGCGCAGTGCCCGCTATGGTTCCGAGCATATTAATGAGCAATCGGCCAAGGTGACTTCCGCTCACCTTGATCCTGACCTGAAAAAGGTCACCGTGCACATTGAGGACATGAAGCCAACCATGGGCATGGAAATGAAGTACACTCTCAAAACAGCGGATGGCAAGTCCGTGTCAGGAATCATCCATGGCACGAGCCATCAGCTTGGCGATTAACCAGCCGCGACCGATTTGCACCAATCCCTCGCCCTAGACGTGAGCTCATTTCAGCAGCCGCTGTCGTACAAGCGAGCAAGCGGAAAGGATATTTATTTTCTGGCCATATCTATCTCAGTTTGTGAGATCAGATGATCTGCTGCATGGGGCTGCGGTAACACCAATACTGTGGGCGGCACCACTTCGAGTTCCAGTCTTTCTTGGGATGGCCGCAAGAGAAAACCCCGCGAAACAACAAACCAGACCAGAGGAATCATACCCGCCAAGAAAAAGGCCACGCCGACGCCTCGCAGCCACGTCAACGTCTGAAACACATTTCCTTGGATATAGGCCTGCGATCGACCGTATGCCAATCCATGATCCATGACGATCATGAGTTGATGGATGCCGACCGGGAACAGATCCATCACCACCATTAATCCGATCCCCAGATTCATACCCCAAAAAGTGAAGCGCAACAACTTTGGAGACCAGTACTGTTCACGGATGACCCAGCGTCCGCAAAAGAGCATCGTGGCGATGGCCAGGTTCCCGTAAACGCCGAAGAGGGCGGCATGAGCATGGTTAATCGTCAGATAGGTTCCATGTTCATAATAGTTGATGATGGGCAGGTTAATCATGAAGCCAAACACGCCCGCGCCGAAGAAATTCCAGAAATTCACGCCGATCAGGTAAAGGAACGCCTCCGCAAGACCAAACGTCGGTCGCTGGGAAGTCACTTCGCCGTTGCCCTGGCGATGGACGTCAGCCATTTGCCGCAGCGTGTGAGAGGGTAGATGACGAAAGCGCCAAGCTTCCACGGTGAGTAATACCAAAGGAGCCACCTGGAGGCTTGATAGCACGCCGCCCAATGCCACCGTTTCAATGGATTTGGCGTTCCAATAAAAATTGTGACTAATGCCAATGAGCCCGGAACCAAGGAACAAAACGGCCGCGAGGTAAACGACCCGCGCTGCCACGGCATGGCTGACGAATCCCATCAAATAGAGGAAATAAGCAAGTAGGATGGTCGTGAATAGTTCGAAAAAGGCCTCAACCCACATATGGATGGTGCACCAGCGCCAGAAGTCCGCGACGACAAAATTGGTATCCGGACTAGCGACGAACCCCGCGCTGAACATCAAGATGATGCCGACAATGGCATATACCATCCAATTGGGAAGCGACCAGGTTTGCCGCTGCTTTAAAACTGGCCATACTCCACGAACGACGATGACCAGCCACACAACAAAGGCGGCGTAGAGCAAATATTGATAGGCTCGTCCGATTTGCATGAATTCCCAACCTTGGAGGCCGAACCAGCGCCACAGGCCAAATTGGCCTTGATCCCATTGATCGAGCACGCCATGAATGCCTAACGGCAGCCCGAGAACTCCACCCGCGCCGACGATCAAGAGCATCCAGAAGAGGCCATTCACCCATGCAAGTTGTCCATTCGGTTCGGGCCGGACGATGAGCGGCAACACCCAAATCGTTGCCGCAAACCAGCAGACGGCAATCCAGAGTATGGAGAGCTGCGAATGCCAGGCGCGGGAAATGGTCACGGGTAGGAATTCATTCAAGGACAGCCCAAAGTAGTGGAACAAACCGATGAAATCGCTGATGGCCAACAACCCCGCAAGAATCTGCATCGCGAAAAGTAAGGCGGCCACGGAGAAAAATTTGTAACAGGCTCGTTGCGTTGGGGTGGGCTTGAACCGATCCACGACCTCCATGGTGGCCAGCGGCGGCAGATGCGATCGTTGCGCTTCCAGGAGCGATTCGCGATCCAGCTTGCCGTAATAATAGAAGATGACGCCCAGCGCGAAGATGACCACCAGCGTGCCTATCACGCTCCAAAGGATCAAGCCGCCGTGGGGAACATTGCCAGCAAGTGGATCGAAGGGCCAATTATGAGTGTAGCTGTAGGCATAACCGGGCCTTTGTGCGGCGCAGAGCCAGCTCCCCCAGAAGAAGAAAGCGGAAAGGGAGCGAATCTCTTGTGGTTCACGGATGTAGTGGCTGGTTTTAAAGGCCTCTTGATTGGCAAGGGAGCCGCCTGGACCGAAAACTTGCGTGTAATACTCCACCAAGCGATCGAAGGCGGCCGCTTGAGCTTCCCCCAGATGGACGCGCTGCGCGACAGCGTCATATCCATTCTGCTTCAATTCCAATTGCACGCGAGCTTCAACCAACTTTTGCCGCAGCGTTGGATCCGTTGAAGCCAGAGCAGCATCAGGTCGTTCCAGGTAAAACTCCACCATGAAACGCGCCACCAAACGGAGTGCTTCCGCAGTGAAGTCGGGACCGCGCAAACCGCCGTCACCCAGGAAACTGCCATAATCCATCAAGCCATATTTGAAAAAAACGATTTGCCCGTTGGTCACCTCGCTGCCAGTGAACAGCGTGCGGCCTTGATGATCCACGAAATCAACGATGGGGGGGGCATATTCATAGGTTTTGAAGCCAATGTAGCCTACCACGGCCACGCTCACTCCAAAGATCAACATAAAAACTTTCCACCAATGCTTGCGCTTGTCCAGCCAATTGAGCAAGTTCATGACCGTGGCTCCCTGGATGTGCGGATGCGGAACAGTTTCGACTTGGGACTGTGCGAAACGGTAACAAGTTAGCGTTCATGAAGCGTCGTGGTGAACGCACGCCATGGGTGAAACACATGCAGGGTGATCAAGTTTCGATAAAGTGCTGAAAAGGCTAGGTTTTATGGCTAAATGCTAATTGAAATTAGAATCGTTATTATTTGGATCAATTACATTCCCGTGAATTGAATTTGCGAAACAAAAGCGAGCCGTCGTCGTTTAATGGATTGAATACTCGCCTCCCGCCACGACCTCTTTCATGTCACCCAAGGAGTCCTGCCATGCACAAGGTGCGAATCCGTGCTCGACGCATGATCGGCATGCTCTTCATGAGCGCAGCCCTGAGTCTCTCTCAGCTTCCCTGGCTGCACTCTTCCGATCCTAATGCCCAAAAACTAAACCCCAAGGAAGCTGTGGCCCACGTGCTGCAGCGCATGGCCTATGGCGGAACGCCAAAGCAGTTGGCCGAAGTGCAAAATATGACCTGGCAAAAATGGGCGTTGCAACAACTCGATCCGCAAAGCATCGATAATACGAGTCTGGAAAAGCGCCTGGACGGAGTATGCCCTTCCCGAACGATGACTTTAACGGCGATTCACGAACACTACGCCGTGCCGCGGAAAGCGGCTTCGACTCCGGAAGAAAGACGCGCCTTGCAGCGCGAACGCAATCAACTGCGCGCCAAGCTGAAACAGGAATTGATCGACGCGGTCTTGTTGCGCGCTATTTATAGTCCGCGCCAATTCGAGGAAGTGATGGTGGATTTCTGGCGAAATCACTTGAGCGTGGACGTCAACAAGGTGCCTTACTTGGCGGTGCATTACGAGGAAACAGTTCTTCGCCGGCATGCTTTCGGCAAATTCGACGAGTTGTTGATGGCCTCGGCCAAACATCCCGCCATGCTGGTTTTCTTGGACAATCATGTCTCAGGTTATAAAGCGCTGAATGAGAACTACGCTCGAGAACTCATGGAATTGCACACGCTTGGCGTAGATAACTATTACACGCAAACGGACGTGGTGGAACTGGCCCGAGTGCTGACGGGGTGGACGTGCGGTTGGCGCCAAGGCAACAAGGAGGAGCGCGCCTATCAATTCTACTTCAATGAGCGGACCCATGATCGCGGCGAAGCCACGGTCCTTGGCCTCAAACTCGATGGCAAAGGCGGCATGGCTGACGGGGAAAAGGTCATCCGCTACCTGGCTCATCATCCAGGCACTGCCCAGTTCATCAGCCGCAAACTGTGTTGCTATTTAGTCAATGACGAACCCATACCCGACATGGTTCGTGATGTGGCCGAAGTGTTCACCAGCACGCAGGGCGACCTTAAGGCGGTGTACAAAGCCATCCTCTTTCATCCAGAGTTCATGAGCCGCCGCAATTACAAAGTAAAGTTCAAAACGCCTTTTGAATTCGTTGTCAGCGCGCTGCGCGCAACCGGAGCTCAAGTAGATGCCACAACCATGTTAGCTCGCGAGTTGCGTCTCATGGGACAACCGTTGTACGAATGTGACGTCCCGACGGGCTACAGCGATCAGGCCGAGGCATGGCTGGATCCTGGCATCTTGGTCTATCGATGGAACTTTGCGATTATGCTCAATGCAGGCAAGGTCAATGGGATTAAGGTTCCCGCGGGTTTTTACGAACCATTAGTCCGCATGCCCTTGAACGAGCGAGCCCGACGGGTGTTGGACCTGGTGGTGCCGGGTCTTCCGGATTACTCCTTCGAAACGACGTTGCGCCGTTCGGTTGACCCCCAGGCGATGATCGCCCTGGCTTTGGGCTCGCCTATTTTTCAACAACAATGATCTCAATGACATCCATCCGCAAACGAGGTGCGACCATGAACCTGACACGACGTGATTTCATTCAGCATGCGGGAACGGGCGTCCTATGCACGGCTGCAGCTGGAGCCATGCCTTTGCATTGGGCGGAAGCGAGCTCCTTAAGTCGGCAAGCGACTCCCTCGCTCATCGTCATCTATTTGCGCGGCGGGGCGGATATGCTTAGCGCGATCGTTCCCTACGCGGATCAGCAATATCCCGGCCTCAGGCCATCGCTGGCTTTATCCAAGCCGGAGGCTAAAAACGATCGTGCGGTGCTCCCGCTCGATGGCCAATTCGGCTTCAATCCTCAGATGAGGGATTTGCACAGCCTGTATACCAAGGGTATGTGTGTACCCATCTTGAACGTCGGATCGCCCCATCCGACGCGCAGCCACTTTGATGCGCAGGATTTCATGGAACGAGGCGCTCCAGGCCAACGCCACGTGATGACGGGTTGGCTCAATCGCTATCTCATGGACACGAAAACTAGCCGAGATTCCAGTCTCAGAGCGCTGGCGCTGCAACCGTTGTTGCCCCGCTCCCTACGAGGCGAATACCCGGTTCTCGCTCGACCGGATCAGAAATCTTCCTTCGCCATGGATGTTTATGGACGGCTCTACCCGAAGCAGTCCAGTTCGACGCGCTCAACCACCCAATCGGCTGCAGCTCAAAACAAGCAGCAGATCGAAGAATATGGAGCGAAGACCATCTCTCAATTGCGGGAACTGAACGCCATTCTGGATCAACCGACGCCAGGTAAAGTCAACTATCCCGATCACCCCTTCGGAAGGCAAATGCGCGATCTGGCCAAGGTGATCAAAGCCAATCGCGGCCTGGAAGTCTCAGCGTTAGATTATAACGGCTGGGATCACCATATCAATGAAGGGCCAATTGACGGCCAGATGGGAAAAATGCTGCATGCGTTGAGCAGTGGCATTAGCGCTTTCGTTGAGGATATGGGGACGCATATGAACCATGTGCTCGTCCTGGTCATGAGTGAATTTGGCAGGACGGTAAAGGAAAATGGCAATCAAGGAACCGATCATGGCCATGGCGGTTTCATGATCGCCATTGGCGGCCGCGTGCAAGGCGGCAAGGTATACGGGCAATGGTTGGGCTTGAATGCGAACCAACTTTACCAAGGACGCGATCTTCCCGTGACGACGGACTTTCGCGTGGTGTTTGCTGAAGTGCTGCAAGCCATGTTTAGGTATGATGGGTTGGCGAAAGGTTTGTTCCCGCAGTACGCGTCGAATCCGTCGCCATTGCAATTTCTACGCTCCGCTGGATGATCAGCTCTCGACCGGTCTAAATGTACGATACCAGGGCTGATAAGGATAGGACTGGCATGGCATAAAGACAGCGCAGCAAGCGGCGCGGGGTTGGTACTTCGTTTTCGGCGGCGACAACGGCCCGGATGACGGACGACCATGCCCGGAAACGCGAAACGGGGACGCCGCCACGAATGGCGACGGCCCCGCCTGTGTTAACCCTGGACGGCTTGGTTCGCATAACCGTCCACAATGCTCCGCGAGGCTGTCTCAACTCGATTCATGTTTTGTAGAGCGGGGAGCCTTACAGGTCAATAGGTGACGTCGTTCGCCCGTCATCGCGCTTTTCCCCTGGAACGCCGTTTGGGACGCCAAACGCGAACCGAAGCCGTCCCCGAAGGAACGCCGCGATCCGCTCAAGCTCGCTCAATATTACCAGTCGCTGATGGACTCCGGCAAGTTCGAGAGCCGGGCGGCGCTTGCTCGCTACCTCGGCGTCAGCCGGGCCAGGGTGACGCAGGTGTTGCGGAGACTTGAACCGGAATGAGCCTCGGGCTCGATCCCTCGTAGTGGAGTGGATGCTGAGCCGGTGGGGTTGTCCTCCGCTGCCAAAACTTCCCAGGTCATACCTGCGATTTGGGACAGCTCTGCCATACTGCCCGCCGGGCCGGCTTTTTTCACATCACCGCTTGATGTGTTTCCGCGGCCCAGTTGCATGGTACCGGAAACGACGCGGGAGCAACCCGTTACGGCCAAAGAATTCCGACTGCTGACCTTGGCGTCTGTCAGAAAATCGCATACGCTTTCCTGACAGGAGGAGGGTCAATGTTCGCAGTGCAGGACCAGATTCTGGCCAGGATTCGCGAGCGGGGTCGGGGACGAGTCTTCATTCCGAAAGACTTCCTTGATCTTGGAAGCCGCGACGCGTCCGATCAGGCGCTTTCGAGGTTGGCGAAGCTCGGAGACATCCAGCGGCTTGGGCGTGGGCTGTACCTGTACCCGAGAAGGTTTGCCGATGCACTTGCATCGGCACCAGCCGACCAAGACGAAATCGCGGATGCCTTGGGTCGGCAGACCGGAAGCCAAGTGGTTCCGTCCGGAGCGATGGCTGCCAACCGGCTCGGTCTAACCAATCAGGTTGCTACCGCGCCAGTTTACCTTACAGACGGGCGAACGCGACAGGTCAGGATTGGAAGTGTGTTGTTCGAGTTGCGTCACGCGGCGCCGAAGGAATTATCCACAGCTAGCCGGACAAGCTCGATGGTGTTTCAGGCGCTTCGGTTCATTGGCAAGGATTCTCTGGATGAACGCGTTGTGGCCAAAATCCGCAAGAAGCTCACTGCCGAGCAACGGGCGGAGCTGTTGCGTGACGCGAGCTACACGACGGATTGGATTTCAGCAGCGGCGCGTCAGATTGCAAAGGACGAGGCCAAGATTGCGATGCATGCGTGATATTGGGCTCCGCCACTGGAGGAAGGTGAGCGACGAAAAAAGAATGTAGTTGACATTCTTGCCTCGCGTGTGGCACTGGCTGAGGTGAGGGGAACAACGCGATTCATGAGAGGATGACAAATGGGCTTCAGATATTCGGGCCATGAGACTTTTCCTTGCCGCTATGCGTGGTTGCCGAAGGCATTCGCCGCCATTGACGCCGATCACAGTGCCTTTGCCGATGAAGAGAAGGCCATGATTCGCCTTGGCGTGGGCAAGAACATGGTCAGGGCCATTCGCTTCTGGATGGTCGAAATGTCTGTTGGCCAAAAGCACGCGGGCGGCGGTTACGAGCCGTCCGACTTTGCCAAAGCGGTGTTCAACAGGAAGAAAGGGATCGACCCATTCCTACAGGACATGCGGACTCTCTGGCTGCTGCATTGGAAGCTCGCAACCCACAGCGTCGATGAACCGCTTTTTGCCTGGGATTTCCTCATTAACCAGTGGCAGTCGCCCGAGATCAGCCGTTCTTCCGTACTTCAGGCATTCCGGCGAGCGGCGGATAAGGAAGCTCGCCCACCTTCGGATGTCACGCTTGAGCAGCACTTCGATACCTTCCTGCACACGTATGTGCCGACCAGAAGTCGCAAGGGTGAAATCCAGGAAGATAATCTGGACTGTCCTCTCGTGGAACTGGATTTCATCAACCTTGTTGGCGAGCGGCGCATCGACGGCACGGGCAAACGAGAGCCGATCTATGCCTTTCGCCTTGAAGACAAGCCAGACATCACACCGGAACTCTTCGCCTACGCACTCGATGATTACTGGGAGAAACGACGCAGCACGGAACGGACCCTGACCTTCAAGGATGTCGCATTCGGGCATGGAAGTCCCGGACAGGTTTTCAAATTGCCGGAGTGGGCGGTTCGCCAGCGACTCGAAGTGATTTCGTCGGACTCGACTGGGCCGTTCCGTTACGTGGAATCGGCCACACAGCAACAGATTTCGCGGCGTGAGGGAGTGACGGCGCCTTCCATCGTTACGGCCTACGGCGAAGGTGTACCATGCTGAGCACAAACCGAATCGCAGACGTGTTCGACATCAAGAAGCGGTTTCTCCGCTCGACGCACATTGAGCGAGACTTCTCCGATGGCTCGGCGCTGCGCGGTTACGTGATGACACCGCCCGCCCAGGAAGGGTTTGAGCGGCTTCTCCGCGGATTGTCACCAAAATCAGGCCAGCGTGCGTGGCGTGTGACGGGGGACTACGGGACTGGAAAATCCTCTTTCGCCCTTGCGCTCGCGCATCTCATGTACGAGGAAGGTGGGGGCTTGCCGCAAGAAGTGCGGAAATGCGTCGATTTTCGAGCCCTTGGCGTGAAGAGGCCGAACCTGTTGCCGGTGTTGGTAACGGGTACTCGCGCCGCGCTTGGTGAAGCACTCCGCTTGGCGCTGGCTCGGTCGCTGGAGGAGCAATGCACACGAGGCAAGCCGCCCCAGGTGATTTCGCGATTGCGGTCGCCTGCCGGGAAAAAGACTGGAGCGCAGGATGGGTCGGACGAAATCAAAATGCTTCAGGAGGCAGTCCAGTATTTGCGGCAATCCGGCAAGGCCGACGGCATCGTCATCATTCTGGATGAACTCGGCAAGTTCCTGGAGTTTGCGGCTCTCCATCCTGACCGCCAAGACATCTATTTGTTGCAGATGCTCGCGGAAGCGGCGTCGCGAAGCGGCGACACGCCGATCTTTGTGGTGGGCCTGCTGCATCAGGGATTCCATGCCTACTCCGAGCAGCTCACGCTCGCCACGCAGAAGGAATGGGACAAGGTCGCCGGCCGATTCGAGGAAATCGTCTTTAACCAGCCTTTGGAACAGACCGCGTCTCTGGTAGCCAATGCCCTCAACATCCGGCGGGACAGGTTGCCGCGCGGTGCAACCGGGCGGCTTGAAGAAGAGATGGCCAAAGCGGTTGGTCTTGGCTGGTACGGGGTGGATGCCGTCAAGCATCGCTTACTATCCATCGCTCCGGAGCTTTTTCCGCTCCATCCGACAGTGATGCCTGTGCTGGTGAAGCTTTTCAGCCGCTTCGGCCAGAATGAGCGCTCCCTCTACAGCTTCCTCTTGTCGAACGAACCGTTTGCCCTTCAATCGTTCGCCGAACAGCCCGCGAAGTGCGATCACTTCTATCGCCTGCATAACCTCTATGATTTCGCACGCGCGGCATTCGGACATCGCCTGGCGCTTCAGACATTCCGGAGTCACTGGAACCAGATCGAGTCTGTGGTAGAGAGCTTCCCGCGCGACCAGGCGGCGGAGCTTCAGATCCTGAAGACCGTGGCCATCCTCAACCTCATCGACTCACCGCAGCTTCTGGCAAGCGAGGATGCAATTGCGATCGCGGTGGATGCCTCTTCGGAGGATGCAGCGACGAAGATTAAGCGTTCGCTTAAGTCGCTACAGCGCGGACGAGCCGTCCTCTACTATCGCGGTGCGGCGGGTGGATACTGCCTGTGGCCGCATACCAGCGTGAACCTGGAGCGGGCTTACCAAGATGCCCGCGATGCGGTTTCCGTTCCACAGCGAATCGGACCGCTTATCCGCGAGAAGCTGGAGACGCGACCGCTTGTAGCTCGCCGCCATTACATCGAAACGGGCAACCTTCGGCATTTCGACGTTCAGTTTGTTCCCGCGGCGGAACTGCAGGATGCCGTCGCCGAAGCGACAGACGCAGACGGTCAGGTGATCGTCGCGCTTTGCGAAAGTGAGTCCGAACGCAGGAAGGCCGTCGAGTTCGCGACATCGAAATTGCTGACCAGCCGCAAGGCAGTCCTAACGGCCGTCCCGCAGCCACTGCAAGGGCTGGCCAGCCTGGTTGCCGAAGTGCAGCGGTGGGAATGGGTACTGGCGAATGTCCCCGAACTAAATCACGACAACTACGCCCTGGAAGAGTCTACCCGGCAGCTGGCGGCAGCACGCCAGGTCCTCGCAAAGCGTCTCCAGAGTTACGTCGGGTTGCGGCAGTTCACCGAGACGTTAGGACTTCAGTGGTTTTACCGCGGCCAGCCGCTGGAGCTTGGCACCGGGCGGGCCTTGCTCGAAATGCTATCCAGCGTCTGCGACAAGCTCTATCCGAGTGCGCCGAAGATTCAGAACGAGCTGGTTAATCGCCACGAACTCAGCTCGGCCGCAGCAGCTGCACGCCTGCGGCTGATAGACAGGCTTCTTCGACAATCGGCAGAGCCGTACTTGGGCATGGACCCGGCGACCAAGCCGCCTGAGATGTCCATGTACCTCTCCGTGCTTCAGGAAGCTCGCCTGCACCAGAACGGACCCGAAGGATGGGGCACAGGTATTCCCGAGGAGGACGCCGATACGTGCCGAGTCCGGCCAGTGCTCCTGCACATTCAGGAAGTACTCGAGGTCTCCAAGGGCCGCCGGGTGAAGGTCACCGACATTTTCAGGGAGATGCAATCCCCACCTTACGGCGTTAGAAAGGGACTCTGCCCGCTGCTGCTCGCCGTCTTCGCCGTGATCCATGAGCAGGACGTTGCGTTCTACGACCAAGGCAGCTTCATGAAGCAAGTGTCCGGTCAGGACTTCCACCGATTGATTAAAGCTCAGGAGAATTTCGAGGTTCAGTATTGCCGCATTGCCGGTGTGCGGACGGTGGTCTTTGAACAGCTCTTCAAGGTGCTTAATCCGGACAAGAAGCCCAAGTCCATTGACTTGCTCGACGTGGTACGTCCGCTTTGCGTGTTCGCCGCGCAATTGCCGGACTTCGCCAAGAAAACTAACCGGGTCTCGAAAATGGCATCCCAGGTGCGCGATGCCCTGCTGCGGGCCGAAGAGCCCGCGACCCTGCTGTTCCAGACCCTTCCGGAGGCGTGCGGGTGCGAGCACTTCGAGGCCGATGCTGCTCCGTCACAGCACAAGGTGAAGCGATTTGTGGATCGGTTGCGGGAAAGCATCGATGAACTTCGGGCAGTCTATCCGCAACTTCTCCTGAAGATGAAGGGGGAAATCCAGACCTGCTTCAATCGGCCGGGCAGTATCGACACTGTGCGACCGGAGTTGGCGCAGTCGGCCAACCGTATCCTGTCGTCGGTCAAGGAGCCCAGACTTAAGGCGTTCTGCCTTCGCCTGGCCGACCAAGGCCTGGAGGACGACCCGTGGATCGAGGCCGTCGGCAGCTTCTTGTGCTCAAAGCCGCCATCGAAGTGGATTGACCACGACCTTTCGCAGTTTGAGGATGAATTGCATCGGTGTGCGAGGCAGTATTTCCGCGTGGAGAGCACGCTGTTCGAGCAGGGTACGGAGCCAGTCGGCTCGCACGCAATGCGCGTCTCGATCACCTGCCAGGACGGTAGCGAAGTAGACAAGGTCATACGCTTGAGCGAAAGCGAGTTGAGTACAGTCACGACACTGGAGGAGAAGATTCGGTCTGTGCTTGGCGAGGATAGCCGGTTGGGACTGGTCGCCGCAACGAGGGCCATCATGACACAACTGCAAGGGTTGAACGATTAAGGTTGTCGGCCGCCGTCTGCCAGACGCCCGGACGCAACGTAAAGGTGGGACGATGCCAACAAAAGAAGGAGACAATCGGAAACGCTTCCGCGTAAGCGCCCGCACAATCCTGCAATTGGGCGGCGAGCTTATCAGCACCGATGGCATAGCGTTCTACGAACTCATCAAAAACGCAGTAGACGCTGGGTCAAAGAAAGTCCATGTCGAAGTGCAGATGCAGTTACCTCTGGATGCAATTGGGAAACTCAGAGAGGTTGCGGAGGAAACTGGTAGCGTAGGAAAGAACGACCTCAAGAAACTCAAGGCCGAGGTTACGGCGGCTGTCTCCTCTGATGCGCCTAATGGCGACGCATTGCGTGAAGCGATTGCGGAGGCCGACTCATTCGATAACCTGCTTTCCGCCGCCTTGGATGCCAACTCAATTACATTCCGTGATACCGGAAGCGGCATGACGCTTCGCGACCTTGAAGACATTTACCTCACGGTCGGCACACCGCATCGGCTCAAGGAACGCAAATCCGGGACGCAGCGGGTTGTTCTGGGCGAAAAGGGAATTGGCCGCCTCTCGGCAATGCGGCTCGGCAACCGGCTTCATGTCACCACTGCGACGGCTGCGGACAAGAATTGGAACGAACTGCAAATCGACTGGAACGACTTCGGCCGGGATGCAGACCAGTTACTAGAAGAAATCGAGATCGCACCGTACCGCGGTGAGGCAAAGGAAGAGGCGACGGCACACGGAACGACGATTCGCGTCACAGACCTCAACTCGACATGGTCGCTGAGGAAGCTTGCCGACATTGCGGCGTCTGAACTTTGCCGATTCACTGATCCATTTGCCGAAAGCAACCGCTTCCCGATTCACCTCCGTTTGAATGGCAGTGCGGTTCCGATTCCGCGCATGAATGAAATCCTCAATGAGCATGCCCATGCTCATGTTGAGGCAAGGTTAAGGATTGAGGACGCGGAGGATGATCCGGTCGCCATTCTCGAAGGCAAGGTGCAATACATGATCTCTGGATCAACCGGGCAGCCTTTGTCCGGGCGGACGCTGCCCTTTCGGTACGAGAGTGCCGAAATTGAATCGTTGCTTACAAGGAGCGAAGATCCCGATGTTGACCTTGATACCGTGGTGCGTCTTGGACCGTTTACGGTGAAGTGTCTCTGGTTCAATCGGCGCCTTCTGAAGTCCGTTGAGATCGACGATAGCACCCTTGACCTGAAAAAGGCGGTTCGGCAGTGGTCGGGCGGGCTGATGGTTTACCGGGACGGCTTCCGGGTTCCACCTTATGGCGGTCCCGACGATGACTGGCTGGACCTTGATCGCGGGGCACTCGCTGCCCAGGGCTACAAGGTCAACCGCGCCCAATTGGTGGGAAAGGTAGACATATCGGCCCGAGGCAACCCCCACCTTCGCGATCAGACAAACCGGGAAGGACTGCGCGACTGCCCGGAAAAACGGGCGCTTGCCGGGCTGCTCAAGCACATCCTCGAAGTTGAGTTCCGGGGCTATCTGAAGGAAGTAGATGAGGAGATTCGCGACAGGGATCGGATCAGCTTCGCCGCGTTCACGGAGCGGTTGGCGGAGGTCGAAGAAAAGATCAACAACTCCTTGGATGAGCTTTCCGAGATCGACACCGAGCATCCTGAGCTTGAAATTGGCGCGCTGTCCACACGGCTTCAGCGCGCGTTCAGTACCGTGGTCGAAGTGGTCACAGAGGTTCAGGACACGGTCGAGACGGTAGAGGATGAAAAGGCTCGCGTCCTGCATCTCGCGGCGCTCGGGCTCTCGATTGAGAAGCTGGCCCATGAGCTAAACCGGGCATCGAAGCACGCACTTGAAGCGCTATCCCAGATGGAGGGAAGCCCCAATGCCCCGGCCCTAAAGCGATCTGCTGTCCTCCAGTTGCAGTCGCTTCGTAAGCGGCTTCAAAACCTCGATCCCCTCCTGACTCCTGCGCGTCAGACCAAGCAAGAGTTCGACCTGGGCAAGGAAATCCAAGCCGTACTGGATGGGTTCCAGGCCAGGTTCGAGAGGCACGGTGTGACGGCAAAGCTGGTAACGAAGGGAGAAGGGCCGGTTAAGGTCAAATTTGTTCGTGCCATGTTTATCCAGGTGCTGGAGAACCTGATTGACAATTCCGTGTACTGGCTATCGGTAGGCAAGCGCCGCAAGGTCGCGGATGATACTCGGGAAATCCGCATCGTGCTCGATGGAAACCGCAATGTGATCGAAGTTTCGGATACTGGCCCTGGTATCGCTCCCGAAAACCGGGAGCGGGTCTTTCGGCCATTCTTTACGCTGAAACCGGCCGGGCACGGCAAGGGGCTTGGGCTGTACATCGCCAGGGAGATCGCCCTGTACCACGGGGGCACACTCAAGCTCACGGACAAGGGCCTGAAGGCAACGGGCCGGCTGAACACGTTTGAGCTCGATTTTTCGTCGGGGAGGGTATGACGTGCCTGCGTCAGCTCAACAACATGCCGTCAGCCCCGTCTCATCATGGCGCGTCGCGATTATCGACGACGTGTACGCCGGACCTACGCTCGAAGCCGTGAAGAACGGCCTGGCAGAGTTCTGTGCTGACGTTGGCGCGGATGAGTCGCTGGTACGGGTTCTGAACCAACGTACTCAGTGCGATTTTGCGAACGCAAGCAACGTCACCGATGCGGGGATCGTTGCCCTGTACCAGTGCCGGGACCAGTTGACCGACATTGCGGGGCAACTGGAAAGGCTGTTCCTGGAGTTTGACCAGCGTCGCAATGAAGTAGTAACTATCGAGCAAAACCTGAAGGCCCAAGGCTTTGCCGATGCCAATATCAAGACATTTCAGTCCGTCCAGGATTTGTTTTCAGGAGAACCATTTCAGCTAGTTTTCCTCGATTTGCTGCTGGCCAAAGGCGAAGACGAATCGAAGGACATCGCCAAGGAGATATACGAAAAGTTCAAGGCGTTCATTCTGCTGATGTCGAATTCGCCGATTGCCAACCCCCAACAGGTCGAAGAGTTCCGGCGGGCAACTCGGCTCTTAAGTGGCTTCTTCGGGTTCCGCGCGAAATCCGACCTGTGCGACAAGGAGAAGTTGCGCATCCAAATTGAGACGCTGCCCAAAGACCCGGCAGTCTGCCATGCCATCCACAACTTCGTGATGGCCTTGGAGGAGGCTCTGGGCGGTCCGATTGTCGAACCGAAGTTGAACGAGCGGGCCGCGGCTGATGATGCACGGCCATCGATCTTGCCGCAATTCATGCACACGTTGCGAGCTCTGGGCCTTCACGATTATGCTTTGCTTTGCGAGTTGACGCTGCGATATGAGGGACATCCGCTTGGCGACTACATGATGCGGCTGCTTGGCGCACATTTGCTCGCACAGCTCCTTTCACATCCGGGGCTGAAAAGTGCGGTTTCGGCTCTCGATACGCTGCGCTTCACCGAATTTCTGCCGTTAGGTGATGAACGTTCTCCTTCCTTTCATCGGATGTATGCTGACGCGACAACCGAGGTCGTTACTGGACCGTGGGGGCCGCACCCGTGGAGTGTCGTTGGAGAACCTGTGGCCGGAGAAACGGCGGCATCTGAGCCGTCCGTAGACCAGCCTACCGAAACTCAGGATGTACCGGCTGAGCAACCCAGGGCAGCGCCTGAGCGGGCTGCTGAAGACGGTTCCGAAATCCTGGCCTTTCTCGGTCTGCAGGACGACGAGAAGGAACTGCCTTACATGCAGTTGGGGGACCTGCTGGTCAAGGATGAGAAATCGCTCGTGTTTGCTGTTCTCAGCGCTTCCTGCGAACTCCAGTTCGTGCCGACGCATGTTCACAAGGACCGCGAGCGGTTGAGAGATGACACAGTCCTGCTGGTTCCTGGGCGCATGCGGACAGTTGGTGCCCCGCCTGCGAAAAAGTCCCAGGCAATAGCCGGATTGATCGAATGGAACGGGACACCGTACTGCATCGATTGGTTTGACGGGAAACTCATCGGACTTCCGCACTGCACGCTGAGGAACCTGCTGGAGGATCGCGGCTATCTGCACCATCGTCGGCTGCAGACAGCCCGAGCCCTTGAACTGCAACAGGCAGTGTTATCGAAGCTGTCGCGAATCGGCTTGGAAGTTCGACCGCCCTTTCCGAGGGACATCAAGATCACGCTCTACGGGCGAAAGGCAGATCAGTCGTTTGTGCAACTAGGCGAAGTCGTGGCACAGGGCGGATTGCTATTCCACGGCCGAAAGGCGGATCAGCGCGTGCTGGTTCTGCGAAGGACGGCGTTTTTCCACTTCGCCGAGGAAATGAAGAAGTATGCGGAACAAGTAGCTTCAGCCGAAGGTGCTGATGCGAAGCTCAAGACGGGCTTGCCGGCGGCAGCAACCGTCTTCATGGCATCAATGGGTGGCCTGAAGCTGCCGATCGAGATTGCCTCGACGGAACCCAAGGCCATCCAGCTTGTGGACAGTGCAGGGATAAAGCAGCCAATCAAGCAGATTGCGCTGCGATTTGGAGCGTTCACGGAGGCGCCGACATCAACCAACAAAGAACTCATGTTCTGCCTATCGGCGGAAGAGGAATGAACGCAGAGGAGGTGCGCATGGCAGATCAATCAGTTCGACACATTCTGAGCCTATCGGGCGGCAAGGACAGCGCGGCCCTGTCAATCTACATGCGCGACCGGGTGCCCGAGATGGAGTACATCTTTCACGACACTGACAAGGAACTGCCAGAGACCTATGAGTACCTTGCTCGCCTGGAAGCCATCCTGGGTAAGCGGATTACGAAGACAACGGCTGAGCAGAATTTCGACCATTGGCTCACGATTTTTGGCGGGATGATCCCGTCGAACCATCGACGGTGGTGTACGAAGATGCTCAAGCTCAAGCCCTTCGAGAAGTATGTCGGGGGCGCGCCTGTCATCAACTACGTTGCGATCCGGGCAGACGAGAATCGGGAAGGTTACATTAGCCACAAACCGAACATCAAGACGGTATACCCGTTCCGCGACGACGGGCTGGTCAAAGCAGATGTGCTTCGGATTCTTGAGGAGAGCGGGCTGGGGCTTCCCCGCTATACGGAATGGGGACGAACACGGTCGGGATGTTTCTTCTGCTTCTATCAGCAGAAGATCGAATGGGTTCGCCTGAAGGAAAAATACCCCGAACGATTCGAGGAAGCCAAAGCCTACGAGTACGTCGCGAACAAGGGCGAAGGTGATCCCTTTTACTGGTGTGGCGACGAGCCCCTGGTCGAGTTGGAGCGGCCCGAGCGCATGGAGGAGATCAAGCGAAAGTGGCTTGAACGGGAGGAAAAACTGAAGAAAAACGGCAAGAAGAGGAAGCTCATCAACATCCTGGGCGACGGGGATGAGGATGAAGGGGGCACCAGCGGCTGCCTCATCTGCCAGCTTTGACGCTGAACGAGAGACGTAATGATTTCACAACAGGCGATGCGATGGATCAGGTTCATGCGGCAATACGGGCCGATCCCTCGCAATGACAACATGTACGACGAGCATATCCGGAAGTCCGCTAAGCGGGCCGGTGTCCGGCCGCTCGCCTTCGTCCACCCTGTCGAGCAGGAAGTGTTGGCGCAGTTCCGCCCGGAGCACACGGACTGTCGCTCAGTGATCCTGACCGGGACGGCCGGCGACGGAAAGAGCCATCTGTGCGGCAAAATATGGTCGGTCCTGGGAGGCAGTGAGGAGCAATGGAATTCCGATGATGTCTACCACACGTTGGAGATCGCAAGCGATCAGGGAACGATGACCGTCCACGTGATTCGCGACCTGACGGCGCTTCCCCCGCACGATACGAGGAGTCGATACAGCCACAAAGCCGAACTTCTGACCAGGTTCTGTGATTGCCTGTGTGTGCCGGATGGAAAAGTGCAATTCCTCATCGCGGCCAATGACGGCCAGCTCGTGGAGACCTTGCAGCGGCTCCCCACAACCGACAATGTCGCTCGCGTGCGAGCCATCGTGGAGTCGCTCCTGGTAGAAGGGCGGCGTGAATCGGCCGAGGCGCCGCTGACGCTTTTCAATCTCAGCCGCGTCCCCTGTGTAACCTTGTTCGACCTGGCTCTTGATGCCTTTTTGGAGCACGAAGGCTGGGCGGAATGCTACGCGAGCAAGGTCGCCGACGGCTTCTTTGGCGACCGCTGCCCCATCCGGCACAACTACGAATTGCTGAAGTCGCCTCTGGTCCGGGATCGTTTGCGGTCACTCTTCGAGCTGTGCGACTGCAACGAGCTTCACGTGCCGATCCGGCGCATGTTGCTCCTCTTTGCCAATGCGATACTGGGCCATGCGGACGCCAAGGACAGACTGATGCAGGCAGCCGATGTATCGACGTTCCTGCAGAAGAACACGACGGCAAAAGCCAGTCTCTTCAACAATCTGTTCGGGGGCAACCTGTCCGAGGTCCGACGCGATTCGCTCGAAGTGTTCGATTACCTCAACCGGTTCCGCATTGGGCACGAAACATCGAACCGCGTCGATAACATCCTGATCTTCGGTGAAGCGGACGAGAACCTGAAACCGTACTTCGACGCCCTGCTCAGGGCCGACACGATGTATGGCGCAGACGACAGCTACTATGCCGCACAGCGATCTTACGTCGAAGGTGACGACGCCGATCCTGCCAACGATCATTTCCTGCGAATGCTGGTGAGTCAGCGTCGCGGGCTGTTCTTCAAGATTCCGCCGGAATGGGAGCAGGAACTCTCGCTCTGGGAACTGACCGTGTTCAAGTTCGCCGGAGAATACCTGGAAAAGGTCCTAAAGCCGCTGAAGAACGGTGGACGGGTGGAGCGGCCGTTCCTCGCTCGCCTCGTCAAAGGGTTGAACCGGATCTTTGTCGGTATGCTGGTAAGTTCCGACCGCGATCTGCTTCTGGCAACCAGCATTTCCTTCTCAAGCTCGAAGGTCAGCCAGGTGCTCGAAGACCGCGTCCCAGTGACTCCACGGCTCAACGAGCGCGTCGAACTTGCCTGGCTAAATGGTAAGCCGACCCTACATGTGCAGTTTTCGCAGACGATCTCCGCGTCGCTGCCGCTGAACCTGACGCGATACGAGTTCCTGAGCCGGGTAGCCGAAGGAGCGCTGCCAGGGAGCTTTTCGAGGGAATGCTATGAGGACATGCTGGCCTTCAAGTCACGCCTTCTTTCCTGCTTGAACGAACGCCGGCGAAGCGAAGGAGTCACGGAGTCCAACACCGTTGCCTTCCATCTGCTCACGCTCGATCCTGCCGGCAACCCGCTCGATGATGTTGTGGAGGTGACTCATGGCTAGTCCCGCAACCATGCTGCCGCTTCCCGCGCGCGAGGACTATCGCGACAACAGCATGTGGGTCGATGAGCAGATGTGGGGGCATCGCCTGTGGGATCCCCAGAGTCCCTGGCTGCTCTTTCTCGAATTCCTCAATGTTGCCGAAGCCGGACATCGAAACGGAGAACTGTTCCAAAACGGGAATCATCCGCTGTTGTTCAAGCCTTACAAACGCCTGCACCTTCGCAACATCCTGTTCAACAACGAAGTCCTCACGCAGATCGCTGAGAGACATCCCGACAGCAACTCGGCCTGGAACGCGTGGCTTGACTGGATGAGCGTGAACGCCAAGGGAATCGTTCCCCGTGATTTCTCCTATCTCAAGGGGAGATTCCATTCATTTCAGCAGTTTGTTTCCCTGGTCGGCATCCTGCGCGGCTCGGCAGTCGAAAGCGAAGCAAACAAGCGATGGAGTTCCCGCTTTGTCTTTCCGTTCGGTCCGAATGCCGTCTATGAGGATCTGGACATCACCGCGGCAGGCAAAGTCAGCCGCCAGTACATCTATTTCGGCCGCACCGGCGAGCTGATGTACCTGATGCTGTGCCGCTCGAAGAGATGCCATGAACTGGCTGCTCGCTTTTCTAGCATGTTGTCTGGCCAGAACCAGTGGAACAAACTCCTGGCCCTGTTCCAACCGAGTGGCGGCGAAGACCAGGAAACCCGCACCGGCAGTTTTCTTCCCTATTCAGCGCATCCTGTTTTTGATCTTTTGGCGGACGACTGGTTACACGTCCTTTCCCTGGAACTGCCGGGATTCGATGCGCTGCCTCACCTGGTCACTCTCGGCGCCTTCCACGTGATGTTGTACCAGCTTCGTATAAGCAGCGCCCTATTGTCCAAGCCGTTGCACTTCATCTGTGAAGTCGTCGCCCCGAAGAAGACGCTCGTGCGTGAGCTATCCGCGTTCAACTACCAGGAAAACAGCCTTCTGTCTCAAAAGGCCGTCGAGGCATACCTGGCCGGCATCATCGCGTCGGATCGCTGGCAGCAGGCCAAGTCACAGGCGAGTGCATTTGCCGCCTGCAAGGCGATCCTGGAAGAGCAGGTCCGCTGGCCGAATGACCCGGAGGACTACGAGGGGTGTTCGGAGCCTGACGCACTGGCGGCAGAACTGAGGCGTGCTGCGATTGCCCGCCACAAGCAGCATGTGGCAAGCGTACATCGACAATACGGTCGGGACGTGGGACTGGTGTCCAAGCGTGGGACGAATCGACTAAGGTACGCGCCGACCGATGCGCTGCTGAAGACGCTGGTTCTGGCAAACGTCTCGCGCCGCATAGAGTACAAGGAATTCCTCGATCTGCTCTTCACGCGCTACGGCTTCGTGATGGGCGAGCGCGAAGCGGAACAGGTGCTGTCCCACGAGGATTTCGAGAAGAAAGCTTTCCAGACAAACTCGCACCGGCTGGAACAACGGCTTTCCAGCCTGGGCATGCTTCGCAGGCTCTCGGATGCATGCGCCTACGTTCAGAACCCGCTTGCACGAGGGCAATCATGAACATCTCCGAACTGATCGGCAAGATTGTCACGCTGCTTCTTAAGGAAGAGTTAGCGGGAGAGCGTGGCGCGCAGACCGAGGGTACTGCTCGTTTCACAATCGACTGCCTAAGCGCCGAACATACGGCGGCAGTAGCCAGACAGATTCTCTCGGAGCCATCCCTTGCAGCGCAGATTGACCTTAAACTGCCCCAGGCGTTTCTGGTGGGCCAGCAACTTCCAGATGAAGTGCTTACGACGCTTCCTGCCACGTACTATCGCAATGCCACGACCGAAAAACCGGTGCTTCTGATTGCGAACACAGGTGACGATGAGGAGCAGTCCCTCAAGGAGTTCATCCGCATTGGCGGGCCGGAATTGCAGGAACACCCGGAGTTGTGGATCAGGGTCGCAAGCGAGGGCCTTTCGCTTTCCGAGCAACACGCGAAGTGGTGGGAGAAGGCGCTGACCGGTCTTCAGGACCTGCGCGTCGCTCCGCTTGACCGGATCGCGAGTTATGTCCTGCAGACACGCTCGGCAATTCAGGCCGAAGGGCTTCCCATCCTGACGGCGCTGGGGGCTGCCCTCCCTGCACTGCGACTGCCGAAGGACTCCGTCTTCTCCAGTCGCATCAAGGAAGGGTCGCGAGGACACGTCTCTGCGTGGAAGAAGGAGTATGGGGCGGGATTCCGCAGCCGTGGCTGCTACCTGCTCAAGCAAACGCCCTCCCAGCTTCTCCTTGGAGAAGAGGAGCTGGACGGTGCATTCGCCAAGGCGCGCGACGCGATCCCCGTCGGCCTGCATCAGGTCATCGAATTGTTCATTCATGCTCCGAGCGGATGGAACGCTGCCGCGGCAGGACTTGCCGAATGCGAATGGGAACAGATCAAGCCCCTGTTCGATGGGGTAAAGCGGGAAAAGTTCAATCTCGCACGCGAAACCATCCACTTCTTCGACGAACGGGAGCCGGAGCTGCTTTCTGATGACGAGCGGCAGTACCTCCAGAGCCTGGTGACCCGCTCCGGAAGCGAGCCAACGGAGGACGACAGCGATTTTTACGAAGCACACCGCAACGAACTCAAGGAGGATCGGAAGCTCAAATCCGCCTGGGACCGGTTTGTCTTCGGCAAGGCAAGGGAGACTGATGACTTTCTGCTCGGCGTGGCCTTGTGCATGGAATCGCTTTTCAGTCAGGGAGACGCGGGCGCAAAGCGGAAGCTCAAGATCAGGTGCGACCGGGCGACGAAGAAGGAGCTGAAAGACCTAAACGTGGATGCGGGCATGTACTTCGCCCGCCGCTACGCTGGTGCCAAAGCCCTTTTCGGTGATCGGGTGACGTGGAATGTCGGCCAGCTCTTCGACTTTCCCAAGCTGGTTGCCGAATGGGTGCGCCAGAACAAGGGACCGCTTAACCGCTCGACGGCCAAGGCCGCCGTTCAACTCAAGTTCGTCCTTGAGCTAGAAGTCGATGCCTCGACCGGCGGGACGCAGTCGTATTCGACGCAATTGCTCTGGAAGTATGACCCAAACGCCGTGTCATCGCAGTTCGTGGACGACTGGTCTCGTCTGGCCGAACATCCGCTCGTCCATTGCCGTGCTCACCAGGAACCGGTCAGCAGCAAGGGCGCGCTACAGACCGTAGACCTGGCAAACGTGAAGACGTTCGTCCCCGCCTATGACCGGGACCGCGGCTCCTTCGTGAGCGTCTACAAGAAGCAAAATGACATTGCCCTGCAATTCCGAGCCAACCTGAAAGAGGCTGTCAGCCAGCGACTCGTACCGGAAGACGTCGGCGCACTGATCGAGCAGCGGTTTGACGAGTTCGAGACAGAATACTCGAAGGCGATTTCGGACCTGTCCGAGGTCGGGCTTCATAGCAATTCGCTACGCTCACAGGTGGTAGCCTACGCCGGGCTGTTGGATGTGATCGTTCGCCAGGCGAAAGGGGACCGCAATCGTGAATTGCTGCTGCGTCCGTTGCTTTCCATCGGTGCGGCTCACATCGAAGGCGGATCGGCAGCATCCGTTGTCGCCCCCTGGCATCCGCTGAGACTGGCCGCCATGCAGGTCAAGGCCGCGATGACCGTCGGCCTGGTGCGGCACCTGCTGACGGCTTCGGAAGTGTTCTTTGGCGACACGAAGCTGTATTTCAAGGATCTGGCGCAGGAACTGTCGCATCCCTTTTACCCGGAAGTCGTCCTGGGATGGCGGGGCAACAAGCCCGAGCTCATGGTGATGACGGATGCGGTTCAGGACTACACGCTCCACGAATCTCCGGTCATCAACGAGACAGAGCCGGATGACACGAACGAAAACCCGACGACGGGAAGCAACTGCGTTCTCGAATTGGTCCAACGCTATCTCACGCTGCACCCGCACGAACATGCCAACATGTCCGTGGTGCTGTACAACTGCGACTCGGCACGTCTGCCGCAAGCAGTAGTGGATCGAATCGGGCAACTTTACGAGGATGAGGACGACGTTCGATGCCAGGTACTGTTACGCCACGGTGACGCTGGTCGCTTGCGCGAGTTATACCGGGCCATTGTCAGCCAGGGCGATGCCGATGTTGACTCCTTCAACGCCAGCGAAGCCACGCAGGACTTCATGGCGAGGTTGCGCATCTGCATCATCGCCGATCAGGCACCGCCACCCAACCCGAAAGATGGTTGCCCATATGACATCGTGTTTTCCCAAGACGTGATCGCGCGTCACTCGCAAGTAGAGTGGTATCCGGAGACGGCTACGCCAATGCCGATGGAAACGTTGGTCCCGGCGAGATGGTCGCGTCGCCGGGCTGCCGCGATCGACGACATGAAGTCGGTTGTCTACCTTTGTTGTCCGGTGCAGACCGCTGAGGGCTGGAGTTTTCTGACGGCGCTTACCACGTTTCTCAAGGGCGACTGGGACGAGAATGAGGGGCGCAGGCAACTGCCCGCGCGACAACTGGACTTCCGGGACAATCGAACGGCCAGGATCTTTGAGGAGACGCACAACCTGGGTAACTGGGTTGTGAACTACGACGAGTTACTCGATCGCCGGCAGCTTCTGAACCAGCATGTCCGGGTGATTCGCTACAAGCAGTCAACAACTCAGGGCCGCAATATCATCATTTCGTCGAAGGCGCCCTTGGGCCTGCTCATCTCGATGGTCTTGCAGCGGATCAAGGCCCTGAATCTCGGGCTGAACGACGCACAGTGCCGGGAACTGGGCGAGCGATTCGTCTCGGACGCCAACGACGTTTCGGGCGATATTGTGCTGAGGGCTGCAAAGCGGGGGCGTAACGCGAGCGAGTTGATGGGAATCGTCCTCAGCCGCTTCCTGCTGCGGCACGAGCTTGGTCCCAGGCGCTACCACGGATGGTACTTCCTCGACGACTATGCCGACTGGCTGGGACAACGCGAGGAGCAAATTGCCGACATCATGTGCCTATCGCCCGAGGTTACGGTCGAAGGTGCCCTTCGGCTCACAGTCTACGTGTCGGAGGCCAAGTACATTGAGTTTGCGAGCCTGGCAGCGAAGCGCAAGGAATCACAAAAACAGCTGCGTGACACCGTCAAGCGGATCAACGAAGCCGTCTTTGGTGCTCCCGAGCGGCTCGACCGCGATCTGTGGCTTGCCCGCCTGTCCGACCTGATCCTGGACGGGGTGCAGTTTCCAGCAAGTGCGCGGATCAACTTGTCGGATTGGCGAAGGGCCGTTCGCGAGGGTGCGTGCGAAATCGCCATCCGGGGCTACTCCCATGTCTTCGTCTGGGGGCCCGATGATCCGAGCGACTGCTCTTCTTTTGCACCGGTAGCCGAACTTGAGGGAGCATATCAGGAGGTCTTTGGGCGGCCCGAGCTGCGCGAACTGGTGCAGTGCTACTTCGAGAATCGCGATCCGCTCGCGCTGAGGAAACGAGTTGCTGGCGAGGATGTCTGGTCCGAGATCGAATACCAGAGGCCGACCGACCGCACCAAGATCAAGGCACCTCGGGTCCACAAGCCGGAAGCTGAGGACGAAGAACCACCGTCAGACGAAGGCGGGTCCGGTGGCAGTCCCGGTCCGTCCCCGGCACCTGCAGCTCCGGGGGGTGCTACCAAACCGCCAGTGGAAGACCCGAAGCAGCAGGCTCAAGGCAGCTTTGAAGCGCAGTGGGCATACCTGGGAATTTCCGGTGCTGTATCGAGCGCGCAACCCGATGCTGAATCGAGCGACGACAGCGAGTGGTTGCATTCGGTCGAGACGAAGGCAAAGCACGCGCTTCAGCAATTCCAGCTTCAGGCAAAGGTTGTTTCGAGCACGCTTACTCCGAACTGCGCCCTCATCAAGTTCGCCGGTAGCTCGAACCTTACGGTCGAACAGGTCAGCCGAAAACGGTCTGAATTGCTCACGACTTATCGCCTGAACGTCGTGGCGATCCGTCCCGAACCGGGATTGGTGAGTCTTTCGATTGAGCGTCCCAAACGTCGCGTGATCAGGACGCCGGAGCTTTGGGCGAGGTGGCAGCCTGCGACCGGCTGGGGCAACCGCTCATTGTTGATCGGCGTAAGGGAAGACGACGGAGAGCTCCTGTTTCTGTCCCCAGGAAAAGCCCATGCTCCTCACACGCTGATTGCCGGCTCAACCGGTAGTGGTAAGTCGGTCCTGATGCAGAACATCATCCTGGCCATTGCCGCCACGAACACGCCAGCCCAGGCCCGGATCGCGCTTATCGATCCAAAACAAGGGGTTGACTACTTCGCCTTCGAGAGCCTGCCGCACCTGGACGGTGCGCTCGTGGTTGAATCCGAAGCGGCGATAGCCAAGCTGGAGCAGCTGGTGACCGAGATGGACGCCAGGTATGCCAAGTTCCGGGCAGCACGATGCCCGAATCTGGACGAGTACAACAAGCGATGCGCAGAGGCCGAGCGTCTTCCCGTGATCTGGGTAATCCACGACGAATTCGCCGAGTGGATGATGGTCGATGACTACAAGGAGGCGGTGACTAACATCGTGGGGCGTCTCGGCGTGAAGGCCCGAGCGGCTGGAATCCACCTGGTCTTTGCCGCGCAGCGACCGGATGCGAACGTCATGCCCATGCAACTGCGGGCGAATCTCGGCAATCGACTTATCCTCAAGGTGGACTCGGCTGGCACGTCTGAAATCGCCTTAGGGGAGCCAGGAGCAGAGTTCTTGCTTGGGCACGGGCATCTTCTCGCTAAGCTGGAGGGCGCTCCTGGGCTTTGTTTTGCACAAGTGCCACTGGCGGAGTCCAGCTTTATTGATGCCATCGTTGGCGCAACAGCCCAAGACTGATGAAAGGAGCGGCTAGCGTCATGAGGAATCCGGACTGGGTGCGTGATGAGATTATCCTTGCGATGGATCTCTACCTGCGCGCGGGCCGGAAGCAGTTGCCCCCTGGTAACGAAGCGGTGATCCACCTCAGCCAGCTACTGAATCGCCTTCCGCTTCATCCTGCGACGTTGCGGGACGACAACTTCCGAAACCCTAACGGCATCTCAATGATTCTGGGCAATTTCCTGGGAGTGGACCCACAGCAGGACCAGCCGGGCCTGTCTAGGAACAACCAATTGCAGGCGGCCGTTTGGAAAGAGTTTGTTGACCATCCTTCGCTGCTGCATCGCACGGCAGAACCCATTCAAGCCGTCATTTCCGACGAGAGCCTCGAAGCAGTGGAAGGTATCGACGAAGAGGATGTATTCCCTGAAGGTCACATTCTCACGCGGCAGCATCTCCTTCGGGAACGGAACCGGGCAGTAGTTGTTGCCAAGATTGAAAAGGTTTGGCGTCGAGACGAGCGGCTTGCGTGCGAATCTTGCGGGTTTGATTTTCTCGAATTCTACGGGGAGATAGGAAGGGGATTCGCTGAATGTCATCACGTTGTCCCACTCGCTGACGCGGCATTTACCCGCAAGACTCGGCTTGCGGACTTGGCAATCGTCTGTGCGAACTGCCACAGAATGCTGCACCGCGCGCGACCCGTGCTGACGGTGAGTGCCCTGAGAAGCCTCATAGCGCGGCCATTCTTGCCGCAGCATGGAGGCACACTATGAGCAAGCTCATCTATCTGGACAACAACTCGACGACCCCGGTCGATCCCCTGGTGTTTGAGGAGATGAAGCCCTATTTCAGTGAGGTGTGCGGAAACCCGTCTAATCAACATCACGCTGCAGGAAGCCGTGCGGCCCGTGCGGTCGAAAAAGCGAGGTCGCAGGTCGCAGCTGCGATTGGAGCGGAGCCCGAGTCCATCGTCTTCACGAGCGGTGCGACGGAGAGCAACAACCTGGCGATACTGGGCACCTGCCGTGCGCATCCAGCTCCGGTAGGTCACATCGTCACCTCGGCCATCGAACACAAGGCGGTTTTAGAGCCGTGTCGCCACCTGGAATCAATGGGATGGAATGTAACGTACCTTCGCCCTGATGGTCAGGGCCTTGTTAACTGGCAAGCGGTGGATGCCGCGATCACGCCCCAGACCTTGCTCGTGAGCATTATGGCGGCAAACAACGAGGTGGGAACGATCCAGGAAGTGGAAAAAATCGGCAAGGTTTGCGCTCATCATGGTGTGGTGTTTCACTGCGACGCGGCCCAGGCCCTGGGCCGGATGGCCATCAACGTGGACGAATGGCAGGTCGATCTGCTGAGCCTGTCCGGGCATAAAGCCTATGGCCCCAAAGGGGCAGGCGCTTTGTACATTCGGGAGAAGAGGAAGGCCGGAAGTCTTACACCCCTCTGTTTCGGCGGTGGCCAGGAAGCTGGCATCCGACCGGGCACATTGCCCGTGCCGGGCATCGTCGGACTCGGCATCGCCTGTGCCCTCGCATCTCAACGACTGTCCGATGAAGTAGGTCGGCTCCATGCGCTGCGCCGCAACTTGCTTGAGCGACTTGCGAAGTCCTGTCCTGACTTGTTGGTTCACGGGCATCCGTCGCGTTCTCTTCCCGGTTTGTTGTCCGTTGCTTTTCCCGGCGTCGATGGCGACCAGTTTCTGTTCGCACTTCGTGACGTGGCCATCAGTCAGGGCTCGGCCTGCACCGCCGGCAGCCCCGAACCCAGCCACGTCCTTACCGCGCTCGGCGTCGGCTATGACCTTGCTCGTTCCAGCTTTCGGTTTGGGATCGGTCGGTTCACGACGCACGAGGACATCGAAACGGCAGCCACGGAGGTGGCTAGAGTCCTCGATATCCTTCGGTAGGTCACCCATGTCGGCCAGTGTTCCGCACGTTAGCTTCGATTCCTACATCGCCGCCAATGACGAGTGGACAGTCAACGGCAGGCGGGCGACGCGTCGCCAAAGGGATCGAATGATGACCGCGTTCCAGTCACAGGACTCTTTTTTCCCTCGGGCTACGCCAACGCACTGTGGCTTCTGCCAGACAAGGATGGAAACCCCAAGCTTTTGCCGCGAGAATCCCGAATTGGAGGAGTGGCACGTCGATCGGACCTATAGTCTCGCGCATTGTCCATACTGCTGTCACTGGAAGTTCTGGGCCAGCGAGTCCACTAACAAGTGCATGGATGCGCCTACCAACGTCATTGCCGAGTCGGTTGCGCGGAAGTTTGATGCATCGCTGCCCCAGGGATGCGCAGCTGAGCTTGCCATACAGTTGCGGCAAGATTCCTCCCTCTGGCACAGTATTGACCCCAGGCGCATGGAGCGGTTCGTCGCGGATCTGTTTCGAGCCAACTATGGGCACGTCGAAGTCATCCATGTTGGCAACCCGGGAGACCTAGGTATTGATGTTGTCTTCGTGGATGCTGGTAATGCCGAATGGCTTATCCAGGTCAAGAGACGGGAGTCACCGGATTCAACAGAAGGGTTCGAGACGCTGCAACGGTTGCTGGGCACGCTCGTACTGGAAGGCAAGTTACGAGGGATCATCGCCACGACGGCCAAGCGTTTTTCTCGCCAGCTTCTGCGGCAGAAGCGGCGGGCCGAGTCGCGTGGATTCGTCATCGAATTGCTGGATCGCGGGAAGCTCGATCGGATGCTGAGCCCGATCTTACCGAAGCGGCCTTGGCTCGAACTCATGAAAGAGGACTTCTACTGGGCGCTCGATTCGGAAGTCCGTTCTCACTTCATCGAGATGACTACCGTGCCTGGTGAGAGTCTTTTCGAGACTTCGCCGCAGAGTGGGTGATGGGTCATTCACCGTCGCCGTTCTCAAATTGCGGGCATGTCAATTGCTTTTTTGCATTTCCTTCTCCTTTTCTGCTCCTGGGGCAGTTTCCCGTCGCCGTCGCCTCGCCGTATGGGGTGGTCGGTTAAGGCGCACCAGGCAGGATGCCTGGTATAATCGCGCCCAGGCCACCCCAGAAGGCAGGCAGAGGTGACGGGCCTTACGGAGGCAGTTTCCTTGAGCCTGAGCGGAGCTGGTGGGGTGGTCTTAGGTCTGGAATGCTTTCACGCTTTCACGCCATTCGCCTATGGGTCGTACCTGCCGGTTTCATGGTTCTCACCGGAGTCGAGTCTTAGCTCGCTCCATTATTGCATCAGATGCTCTGGCTCCCCATGTCGGAGGCGAAGTCTTATCAAAGATGAGCTTCAAGGCGACGGCCGGGTTATCCAGTGCTTTCGTCCCGGCAAGGGACGTATCCGTCAGACGACGGATCTCGTGATATTCCTTCTTAGGCGGTGGCAGCAACTACTTCGGACTCGGACCAACGAAACGCCTCGCCGGTGAGCCACATCTGGTGCATGATGACCGCAAGCTTCCTGGCAACGGCCACTTTGGCCTTGGTTCGCGTTAGCAGTGAGCCGGCCGCCTCGAACAGGTAGCCGCGGACCAGGTTGTCACCTCGCTTGGAAATGCGTCCGGCGACATCACGCTCCCCGGATTGATCGCGGCGGTTCGTGAGGCCGAAATAGGCACCGACATTCCGCGACTTGCCGAATCGTTTTGGATCATCTACGGCCGCGGTGAAAGCCACTGACGTGATGGCGCCAACGCCGGGGATGGTCATCAGGTTCCGGCATATCACATGGTTCTCGGCATATTCCGCAAAGAGTTTGTCAAGCTCCTGGACCTCCCGCTCAACGGATTCAAGCACCCTGACCAACGGGGCGACCATCTTCTGCAGCGTTGGGCAATCCCTCACAATCCCCGCGACCTTCGCCTTGAATCCTTTCTCGACGCTATGGGATACAACGAAACCATGAGTCTTGAGGGCCCCACGAATCTGGTTCTTGAGGGCAGTGCGCATGCCTATGAGTTGTGCCCGCTCGCCGAGCAACGTGCGGACCTGATGGCTCGTCATGCTCTTGACCTTGACCTCTTTGAAGAAGTTGGTGCGGACCAACTGTGCGATGCCGCGAGCATCATGCTTATCAGTCTTGTTGAGCTGTTCACTGAGCGTCTTGTGGGCGTGGCGAGCTTCGATGCAGACGACGGGCAATCCGGCAGAGGTGAGGGCATGCCACAGGAACGGGCTGAGGGCACCCGACTCCATGCCAATGAGCTGCGCGTTCGCGGCATGGTTGTGAATCGCCTGGCCGATCGCCTCCGGCGTGGTTGGGCATTTTCCTTCCCATACGCGCTTCCCTTTGCCATCCACCACACACAGGTGGGTCGTTGCTTGCGAAATGTCGAGTCCGACGTACAGTTCCATAGTTCCTCCTTGGTAGAAATTGTGAAATGGGCTTGCCTCAACACGAGTAGCTGATGTTTGGTACGCCCGCAATTACACAATGTCGGAGTGTTTCGTCGCGGGGGTTCATAACCGGGGGTCCCCGCGATGAAACGCGACAGAGGCAGAGGTGAGTCTTTCCCCACCATTCACCAGAGCCTGAGGTGGATTCCGAGCGGGGGTTATTCCTTGCCCAGCCACTACGCTGGGTTTTGACCTTCGCCCTGTCCCTGCTGCCGCCGCTCCTGAATTATGCGTTCCCTGAAGGTCATTGGCTGCTTGCCGCCTGCGATGCCCCCGGCGTGGCTATCGAGTGAATTCAACTCGTTCGCTGCTGGCGTGGCATCGGTTCCAACCGTCGGATCTGCTATGGCATTTTCTTCCTGCCGCCGGCGGATGCGCGCAGTGATGGGCTCCTCGGCGGCTGAGTGCTTCCGTCTCGCGCGTTGAGGCGCGGCCTCGATGGTGTTGGCGGCCTTGAGTGCCTTGATCCGGTCGGCTAGGTCAGCCGCGGTTGATGCCTTTCCTTCCACGGTTTCCTGGTTGCCGGCGGAGAGCTTCGCCTTTAGGCCATCACGCAGGCTGGTGAGTTCGGCCAGGTAGGCTTCATGTTGAAAGCTGCTTCCCAGGCGGGCCTGATAATCGCGCAACTGTCCCTCGGCAATCGACGTGTCCTGGCGAACGCGAACGATCTCCGGCGCGTAGCCGCCCGCGAGCCGTTCCAGGGCATTCAGCACGGCGCGCGGCCCCTGGTGCTCGCGCGACAGCCCGGACTGGCGAGTGATCTCGCCTTCCAGGTACACATCTGGCGGGAATTGTGGATGCAGGACAAGCCCGAATCGAAGGCCCTTGTACACGCCAACGGCGACACGGGTCGTTTCGCGGACATGCATAGGCAGAGTATCCAGCTTGTTGCCAAGGATTGAGATTGCCTCATCACGCGGCCATGCGCTCTTGCCAATAGTGATTGGGTCGAGCGCGTGAGCGGAAATGGTCGCCTCGTCGGCGCTCAGGCTCGCGAGTCGTTGGTTCAGGCTGGCGATCCGGCCTGGCAAGTCGCGCACATTACGGCGCGCCACATACTGTTCATCGAGATGGTTCTTCTTGAGCAGGTTCAGGCGTTGCAATTCCGCATCGGCCTCGGCCAGCGTGAGCACCGCCGGATTGCCGGAGGCAATCGCCTTCACCTCGGCGTAGGAAAGTTCCTGGCCCCCGATGTCCTCGGCGCGACGGGCGGCGTTGTCTCCCGTGATGACCTGTCCGATGAAGCGTGCCTTGGTTTCCAGGGCCTGCCACATGTAGGCATCGAAGCTGCCCTCGGTGACGTAACGGTATATCGAGACCTCCGCATTCTCGTTGCCTTGGCGAAGGATACGGCCGTCGCGTTGCTCGACTTCGGCGGGCTTCCAGGGTGCGTCCAGGTGATGCAGGGCGACCAGGCGTTTCTGGACGTTGGTGCCGGTGCCCATCTTTTGCGTGCTGCCAATCAGCACGCGGACGGAGCCTTGGCGGACTTTTTCGAAGAGGGCTTGCTTCTTGGCATCGGACTCGGCGTCGCCGATAGTGGCGATTTGCTCGGCCGGTATGCCGGCGGCGGTCAGTTTCCGGATGATCTCCCCATAGGGTGAGTAACCCCAGGCGGTTGGATTCACGCCCATGTCGGCGAAGATCATCTGCGTGCCACGTGTCGGGGCGGATTCCTTCCAGGTATCCACAACGTTATCCACAAGGCGATTGACCTTCGATTCGGGGAAATCCGGGGCTGTCGGGGACAACATGCGGGCGTCGGTGGCCAGCTTGCGGCCGTCGGTGGTGATGGCCAGGGCATTGTCAACGCGGGGATCGACTTTCTGCGAGCGCAAGCGTTCGTAACGCTCGACAAGTTCCTGTTGCAGCTCGTGCTGCTCATCGGACATTGGGCAGGCCACGACAATCGGCTTGCCGCCCTTTAGCTTCGGGCGAGGCAGGTTTAGCATCTCCGCGGTCTGCACATCGGAGAAGGCGCGGAACATTTGCTGGAGTTCCGGCAGGTTGGTGAAGCGTGCGAACCGGCTCCGCGGACGCAGGCCCGCGCCGTCGGGTGAGATTTCCATCGTATCCACGACTTCGCCGAAGGTCGCGGCCCAGGCGTCGAAATGCTCGATGCCCCGGCTGCGAAGGCCGTGAGGGTCGAGGAATCGCTGCATGGTGTACATCTCGACCATTGTGTTGCTGATCGGAGTTCCGGTGGCGAACGTGACGCCGTGACCGGCATGTTCCTCATCCAAGTAGCGGGCTTTCATGTACACGTCGAAGGCACGTTCACTGCCTCCGGTCTGGATGCCGGCGACGCGCTCCATCTTGGTGGGCGTCTCCAGGTTCTTAAAGTAATGGGCCTCGTCGATGAAGACGTGATCGACGCCCAGTTCATCGAACACCAGGCCGTCATCCTTCTTGTAGTCGGCGAGCAGGTCCTTGAGTCGCTCGGCCCGGGCAGCCTTCTGCTTCTCGATGGTCTTGATAAGATTTCGGTTCGCGCCTCGCTCGGCGGCATGTTCCAACAGGAGCTGGTCGTATTCGGCGATTTGCTCGGTGAGGAACTTTTCCTGGTAGTCCCGCGACATGCCGATGCGCTCGAAGCTGGAATGCGTCACGATGATGCCGTCCCACTCGCCGCTGGCGATCTTCGCGGTGAGCATCTTGCGGCGGTCGCGAGCGAGGTCTTCCTTGGCGGCCACGAGCAACTTGGCGTTCGGGTAGAGCTGCATGAACTCGCGGGCGAATTGCTCAAGCAGGTGATTGGGCACGACATACATCGGCTTCTTGATGAGTCCGGCCTGCTTCATCTTCATGCCGGTTGCGGACATGGTGAATGTCTTTCCCGCGCCGACGACGTGGGCCAGAAGAGTGTTGCCGCTGCTCATGCCGCGCCAGACGGCGTCCTTCTGGTGCTGTCGAAGGCTAAGTGCCTGATTCATACCTGGGAAATCGAGGTGCGAACCGTCAAAGAGGCGAGGCCGCAGGTTGTTGTAGGTATCGTTGTAGATCCGCACGAGCCGCTCTGTGCGGTCAGGGTCCGTGAATACCCATGAGCGGAAACGATCCTTGATGAGCTTTTGCTTTTCCCTCGCCGCCATCGTGTCCTCCTGGTTGACGACACGCTCCTCGCGGTCGCCGTTCTGGATGGTGTCGTAGATGGTTGGCGACTTCATGTTGAGGGCCAATTCGATGAGCCATGTGCCGTTGGCCCGCGCCGTGCCGTACTCGGATGTAGCGGCCACGGAAGCCTTGGCCGCGTAGTCCGGCTCCAGGCTCCAGACGGCATCCTTCTTGAGATGGGCCACTGTAACTGAGGACGGGGCAACTCTCAGCAACTCGGCGACGAATGCCTGGATGTCGGAAGCGGGTATCCAGGGGGCACCCAGGTTGGCATCAATATCGCCGGGCAGCACGTCCTCGGGCTGGACAAGTTGCAGGGCATTGACGTTACGGGCATATTCCGGCCCGGAACGCCGAGCCACGGAAAGTTTTTCACGCACGTTGCCGGAGAGGTAAGCATCGGTGGTTTCCCATTTGCCCGTCGTGGGGTCCTTGAAGATCAGGTCCCCCAGTTCTGCTAGAACCTGCTCTTCTGGTTTTCCGTAAAAGGTGGCAATGTAATCGAGAAAGACTTCACCATGCTGGTTCAGAGAGACGAGCAAGCCCTCCTCGGCGGATTGCACGCGGGTGACGGGCGGGGTCTTGCCAACCACGTCCCGGAGCATAATCGCGGCCTTTGCCGCCTTGCCGGTTACTTCGTCATAGTCCTCCAGCGACATGACCAGCATGGCATCCGGGTCTTCCTTGAATTTCACAAGGTTGGGCATGCGGCGGATGACATTGCCATCAGCGGTTTCACCGAACGTGGTCTTGTTGATGGGGCCATATGAGGCATGGAAGCAGTCGTATGCCCGGTTAAGATCGATCCGCGCCTCTCGACGGTGCTGCTCTGGCCATCCTTCGTTCTGCGATTGCAACACGCGCCTCGCCCGGTCACGCAGCTCGACCAGCGCGGCCAGCCGTTTGCCAGTCATCGTGCCATCGGCGCGGAGTGTTGTGCCGCCGTATACGACCTGTTGCCCCTGCCCGCCCTCGGACTGGTAAATGATGCGGTCATCACCGATGAAGAAACTGCCTTCACCGATGTGACGCTCCCGTGGCGGCGGAACAAAGGCCGTGGAGTTATTTGCTGCAAGCTCCGCCGACCGCGCCGCGTCTAATTGGGGTAGTCGTTCAACGGCTTGTTTGAGTTGCCCTGCGAGATCGCCATTGCTCTCGACGCTGAATCCCTCGCCACCGTAGAGCGTGTCCTTGCGCGACCAATTGCCCAGGACCATTTCAGGGTGGTTCAGGAAGTAGCGGTTGACGGGCACCTCTGCGCCATCGATCCGCAGGGGTGCGACGCTGAGCCATTCAGAATCAACATGATTCGGCTCTGCTCCCGGCACCCGCTTACGAAGGAAAACAATGTCGGTCACGACGGCGGTCCCTTCCCGCTTGAACGCATCGGAAGGGAGTCTGATCGCTCCAACAAAATCTGCCACGTCACCCAGGCGTTCACGGAGAGCGGCGTTTTGCTTGTCGAGCGTGAAATGCGATGTGACCAACGCGAGTACGCCGCCGGGTTTCAAGGCGTCAACAGACTTGGCGAAGAAGTAGTCGTGCAGTGAGAGTTTCTGGCCCTGGTAATCGAGCTTCAGGTCGGAGAATGGCACGTTGCCGATGACGGCGTCAATGCGGTTCTCGGGGAGTTTCGTGTCGCGGAAGTTTTCGATGCGGATGTCGGCTTCGGGGTAAATCGCCCTGGCGATGCGGCCAGAGATGGAATCGAGTTCCACCCCGATGAAGCGGCATCCGGGTTTCGCACGGCCCATGAAGTTGCCGATGCCGCAGCCAGGTTCCAGGATCGTCGCGCCTTCGTTTGCGCCTAATCGGCCGAGTGCCTCATGCATGGCGGCGATCACGGTCGGGGAGGTATAAAAGGCGTTGAAGGTCGTTCGCTTGGCGCTGTCGTACTCCTCCGGTGAAAGCAGTGACTTGAGTTCCTCGCCAATGGCTTGCCAGCCGTCCTTGAACTTGCCGGTGGCCGGGTCGGGAAAGATCGACAGTGCCGCGGGGCCAAACCCGGAGAAACGGGCAAGTGTTCGCTTCTCCTCACCAGTTGCCGGGCGTTGCTCTCGTTCGAGAGCTTTCAGCGTGCGGATTGCCGCGATGATGTCGCGGGCCTTGCCCTTTTCCCCACTCGCCACGAGCGCAGACGCGGTAGTCGGAGTCTCTTCTGGGCAGGGTTCGGGCGAGGTTGCCGGCAACGGCGGGCTGAATAGCGTGCCGTCGTACTTGGTCGCGGATGGGGCGGACGGCTCGTGAGATGCGTCGTGTGGCTGGAGATCGAAGAGCGAGCGTTGGCGGGATGCCCTTACCCTCGCCGCGAAGGATTGCGGATGAACGCCATTGCCTTGTCGAGGGACAGTTCCTGGTCGGGTTGCGGTGACTCGCGCGGCAAACGATCCGTCAATTCGTTCAGTGCCAATTCGAAGGCTTCCGTCACCACCTGGTCTTTGTGCCGCTCCGGGTTCTCCTGAGACAGAACTCTCATCCAGGATTCGTGGCTGGACTTGAGTTCCGTTGCGTAATTCTCCAGTGTTCTCAGCAGCTTGCGATCCTGCCGCAGCTGCTCGTGCATCCTCGGTCGCTGCTCCAGCAAGGTCTGGACGATGGTCTTGTACAACATGGCTGTCTCCTTCTGGCTCAGCGGGTGACTTGTCTTCTTCGCCAGTCGGTTCGACTGGCTCGGGTGGGAATAGCGACGGCTGCCGCCAGTCTGGTGGCCTGCGCCGCACTGTCAGCTACCATCGGGCACTGATGCCCCGCCCCTGGTATGCTGGCCGCGTCGCGGGCCCCTTCCCTTTGACGATTGATCGCACGGAATGGTTCGCGTTTCAAGGTACGGCTTACGATTCCGCACGAAAGATGCGAGAAAGGAGAAGTGCATGACGGGCCCGCGGTAGTTATCCTGGACGGTTGCCTTAGAACGGTATTTCCTGGCCGGACTCGATGCCCTTTTCCTGCCGGATCATGCCGCTGACCACCTGGTACGCGCGCTCAGCCTCAATGCGAGTGGAGCGGGCGGTTTCCGGCCTGATGGGGTTTACCCAAACCTTATCCCTGGGGTTCCAGCGAAAACCGGAGTCTTTCAAGCGGTCGAGCACAGCCGGACTGGGCTTCTCGTCGAACTTGATGACCATGAGGCGTTCCTGCCTGTTCTCGAACAGGTGGACGCCGGCGGAGTAGTCGGACGCGATGCCGAACGGATCGGGAATCCTGCTCTCGGGAGATCGCTTCCGGCCGCGTTCCCGCTGGATTCGCTCAACGAAGCTTTCCTGCGGCGGCACGGCAACCGGCTCGGCTGTTTGAGTAGCCACCGGCTCCGTGGTCGCGGTGGCGGCGGTGCTGTCCTGGTTATCCGTGGACGTGTTTGATGGTTCAGGTGTGCGTTTGCGTGACATGATATTCCTCCAAGATTTATCAATGGGCCAATCCATAACCCACAGTTGCATTACTATCACACCTTTGCACCTTCGCGCAACAGGCTGAGCGCGGCTTTCAGCATGATGTAATGCTGAGAAGCCGCAGAAACTGTTCATGCTGCCATCCCGAAAACAACTGCTATCCCACGCGCCGCGGCTGTCGGTCCCAGGAGGGGCCTCAACCTGGCCAGGCCGGGAATTCGAGCAGTCGAGCGCAAACTGGGTCGTTCGTTCGATTCCTAACTGGGCGGCGAGATTAAATGGCTTTTGGATGCAAGAATGGGATGTGTCTGGTGGTAGGGTCGCCGGGCGGTTCGGTTCGTTGTTCCTGGGCCTGTTTCCATTCGATTATGGCCCATGCCGGTGCGATAGGTCTCCACCCTCTTTCCTGAATGCCCATAACCGCCCTCTCCCTGATTGCTGGCGGTAGCGTTGAGCCGCTCGCCGTGCATCACCAGCGGTGTGCGGAATATCGAACCCCGGATTGCCGGGGTGTGACATATCGAATCCGCCCATAACAGTTTGCGCCTAATAGGCCGTGTCAGCACTTTGACCAATAATTACAGGATCAGGAGAGTAGCCGGGTCGTCTTTTCAAAGGGCAAGTGATCGCACCGCCTCCGCCTGCGTGGTGTATCGCGCGTCGGCGGCGCGAAGAACTTTGTGCGGTTTTTTATAGTATAAGAAAGGTTACCCCCCTAACCTTTTGAAACTCCCGAATCCGAAACGACAGATTCAGTCGGTTTACCGTCACATCTGGTCGGTCTAACGACAAAAGCGGGTTGCATTTTTGTCGGTCGCGTGCCAAGGTCGTGTCACTTAACCGACAAAAACAGAGGCTGAGAATGACGGCTGACCGACAGAATTCAAAGGGAAGCAACCTCGTTACGACAAAGCGGGGCTTCCCGGTGTACCGGACCAATCCAAGTGTGCCACAAGCATCTGGCTTGCGGACACGCACCAAGCGGATCAATGTGCCCGGCGGCAAGGGGGCCGTGATTGTTGACAACAGTACCGGCGAACTCAAAGGACTCGGTGGGATGGGATTCTGGTGGGAAGAGGAAGTCGATACCACACGCTTCGTCAAGTTGTTTCTCGACGGCATCAAGCAGGCGGCTGGCCTTTCCAAGACCGGGATTCAGGTCTTCGAGCTGGTCTACAAGGAAATGCGGATGAATCCTGGCTCGGACGAAATCAAGCTGAACCAGTACGTCGCGCAGGACTACGGGATCAGCGACCGGACCTATCAGCGGGGCGTCCGCGAACTGCTCGAAAAGGAGTTCCTTTATCGCAGCCCCAGCGACGGTGTGTTCTTCGTCAACATCCGCTTCATGTTCAATGGTGATCGTTTGGCGTTCGTCAAAACCTACCATCTCAAGGACAATGTCCGGCAGCAGGACCAGCAGGAGTTACCCTTGCTCAGCGGACCGCGCCTCACCGATCAGGAGAGCTGAGGTAGCCATTTGCCTTGAGCCACGGCTCCAGCGCTTCCTCAAGAATGTCCTGGAGTGTGTTCGGCGTGACGCCGCTCAGTTGCCTCTCCAGCGATGCCCGCTTGAGGGCGGCGGCAAAGTCTGCGCGAATGCGCGTGCTCAGGGGGATGCGGCCGACGACGGCCGGCGGGTTCACAACGTGCCGTGGAGTCTTAGCCATGTCGCCCTCGAGACCCTTGGGCGAGCCGCTGTAGACAAACTGCTCCTCGACGCCACGATCGACATTGGTTACTCCGCTTAACAGTGTGCGCCGCTCCTTCATGATTTGTGTTTCCTCTCGATCACGCCGATACCGTGATTGCCCGTTTCCGGGTCATGAATACCGTTCTGGCTCGTGGTAGTAATTCTGAGAACAGCCCATCCACTTCTTCGGCGGCAGCCATGCCGCGTGAACCGAGCTTCCAGACGACGGTGCCCTGACCGGGCGCATCGGCATACACCTGGCGTTGCGTCAGAACGCACTTTGCAACGGGCAGTTCCAACGCCGCGGCCGCGTCTATCATGTCGTGAGTCAGGCGGTAGTTCTTGCCGACCATAGTAAGAGCGATAACGGCCTTCGGAACTCCTCCGCGAATGTCCTGGGCTTGCCGCAGTACGTTGGTCGCTTGACTGAGTGCTCTGACCTCAAGCATGCTTGCCTTGCAGGGCACGATGGCAAGGTCGGCACGTAGCAGCAAGGCGCGGCTGGTTTCGGTGTTGCTTCCTGGCCCGTCGGCGATCACGAAGTCGGCTTCTTGGGCCAGCGGCGGAAGATGATTTAGGATCGTGTCCGCGTCTGCCAGCCGAACGCAGCGTGTGGTGGGCGTTGCCTCTTTCGCCCATTCGGAGGATGACTGTTGGGCGTCGCAATCGGCTAGTATGACGGAGCGCCCTTGTTCCCGCAGCCAGGCGGCTAGGTGAACGGCGATGGTCGATTTGCCGACCCCGCCCTTGGAATTGACGATTGCGATAATCATGCTTCGAGCGTTAGCACGGTTCGTGGCATCTGGCAAGCAATATGTGTGGCTGTCTGGCAGGCAGGTATGCGGTCTGTCCTGATTGCTGGCGAGACGGCTGGCATGAAGGATAGACTGAAAGCAAGTTTGTCAGGCAGACATACAAGCAGGCAAGAGAGCCTGCTTGTTGGCATGACGGTCATCGTGCAAGCCAGCCAGCAAGCTGGCAAGGAAGCCAGCCAGCAAGGCTGAAAGCTCGCCAAAGTGCTAACGATGTATTAACACATGTCTGCAATCCTATATTTTGAACGTCCATCACTCAGGTATTCCTTATGGGATCAAAGCAAGGAAGAGCAAGGAGGAGCAAGGAAGAGTTACTCTCTGCGGTAGAATCAGCAGTTGTCTTGCGACCAAGTCACGGAGTAATACAGAACCTGACGGGGTCTTACGAAATGGCGAGCAGAGCCATGACGGATGGGGAAACTCGGACAAGACTTACTGACCCTGTTACGAGATATATCTCCCAGCTCGGCCGGCGTCATGCGGATCAAATCGTTGATACCGTGCGAAGTAACCCGGGGGCTATTCATGCCTTGCACGACCACATGAGTCACGTGGAGTTGCTGGCGACCGCCGTCGTATTCCTGTGGAAGGGTATTGCCACTCTGGACGAGTATGCCCCCTCGGCACCGACCATTGTTGACCAGTGCGAGGCTGGAAATGACTGATACTTTCCCCGGGAAATTGGGCCTATGCCGTGCATAGGGAAGACGCCTGCCAAAAAAAGCACAAACAAGCCCCAAAACAACACGACGCGTGGACACCGCCCAAGGCTGGATGCGCCGAATGGCCGATGGGGCGCGGGGGAGAAGCGCGGTATGTGCCTCGCCTTGAGCGATGCACCGCTGTGTGGCGGAATGCGGAGAACTGGTAGTAGCTTCACGAAAGGCAGGGTCCGGCCGGCGGCACACTGGCCCATAGCCAGGTCTTTAGCCGTAATCGGACTGCCCGTTGGCATTGGCCGTGCCCGCGCTGCTTGGAAGGATACTCGATGTCGATGGAGCGGCCAGAATCTGCTGGTAACAGAGAAGCAACCGCTCGACTTGGCCGCACAGTGCTTCCAGGTTCCGGACTTCGTGGAGGGCGAAGTCAATGTGGTCGGGATGCCATTGTCTCTCGGCTGCTCGATTGAACAGCCGCGAACCATCGACGAAGAGGGGGAGTACGTCGCTTGAGAACTGCTCGAAGCTCTCCTGTACCCTTCCCATAAGCTCAAGGCGGAGATGCATGCACTGCCGTAGCAGGATGAGGGGCGACTTCTCGTCAGTGGTATCCAGGTCAACGATCTGGGTCATGGTCGAGGAGTAGCATACCCCGAAGCAGAAAGCACGCAGTTTCTGGGGCCATGCCACCTCGACCTATCTAGGGGATGCGTTCGGCCAACGGCGGCGGCTCAGGTCAGAGTTGTTCCGCCTCCTCGTTGTCGTCTCGCGACATGGGCAGATGTACCTGGATGGTGGTGTCTTCTGGGACTGGGTCGCGACTGAGCAGATACCCCACGCGGTTCACGAAGTGCAAGCCGCTGATGAGATACATGTCGCCGTCATCGCCATCCACCAATGTCCAGATCCGCGCCGCTGGCTGGCGTTTGATGAACTCGAATTCTTCCCCATAAGTCTCGAACAGGCAGCCGCCGGAATCGCCGATGGCCCAGCCAGCGGACGAGTTGATGTGGTTCGGGACGAGTGTGAAGCGGTCGTCAAACTCGTCTTCGGTCAGCTCGATGAGGGTGGCGTTCATGAGCGCTGCGAACCGACAGCGCATCGCTAACCTTTTTCCGACAGCGCATCGCTTACTATTTGTCGTCTCGAACCGACAGCGCATCGCTTACTCTCGTGCGCGACCGATTCTTCCTCTTGGATTCTGGGGTGCCGCTTCAGGCCTACTTTCGGTGTAAAACGACCTCCGCGGGCAACCGCCAGCGGCCGCCACGCGGAGGTTTCCATGAACGACGAACTGGCTGCTCGTCATCGAGCTATTACCCTGCGCCTTGCGGGTCGTACCATCAAGGCCATCTGCGCCGCGGTCGGCCGTTCCAAGGTCTGGTTCCACAAGTGGTGGGCCCGATACCTGGTGGCAGGCCCCTCGGGGCTTTACGACCTGACCCGGTCCAACCACCACATCGCCCAGCGCATCTCGCCTGAGTTGGAGAGGACCATCCTTTCCGTCCGGCGGCGCCTCCAGGCGCACGCGTCGCCGGCCACACGCTACAGCCTGATCGGGGCCACGGCCATCCTGGCCGAACTCAAGGCTCTCGACACCCACCCGCTACCCAACCCGCGCACCATCGAACGCGTCCTGGAGCGCAACGGCTTCACCGCACCGCGGGTCCGCCTTGTCCCGCTGCTGCCTCGCCAGGAGTGGCCCGGACCTCAGGCCCGGGCCTCCAACGAACTGCACGAGGTCGATCTGGTCGGGCCAGTCTACCTCAAGGGCCGCGGCCACCGCTACTACATCTGGGTCGGCAAGGACGCCTTCGACGGGGCTGTCTGCCTGCGTCTGGCCGATTCCCGCAAGATGGACGAGGTCCTCTGGTTCCTCGGCGAGTGCTGGAAGGACCTGGGCCGGCCCGAGCAGGTCCAGTTCGACAACGCCCGCGAACTTTGCGGCTGGGGGCAGTCGGCCCGGGCCTTGTCGCGGGTGATCCGGTTGTGCCTGCGCCAGGGCGTCGGCCCCGTGTTCATCCCCGAAGGGGAGCCGCAGTTCAACGGCAGCGTGGAGAACTTCAACGGCTGGTTCCAGCCGCGGCTGTTCGATCACCGCTTCACGCGGCCGGGAGACCTGCGGCGGGAACTGGCACGGCTGCAGGAGGCGGTCAACACGCAGCATGTCCACCCGCGCCTCGGAGGCCAGACGCCGGCGCAACACCGGCGAGGCCTGCGACTGCAGAAGCTGCCGGCGAGCTTCGTGGTGCCGACGGAGCGGCAACCGGTGGCCGAGGGGCGCGTGACGTTCATCCGGCGCGTGCGTGCGGCCGGGACGGTCACTGTGCGGAGCCAAGCATTTCGGGTGGGCAAGCGGCATCGGGGCCTCTACCTGCGGCTGGTGGTGGACACCAGGCGTGGGTGGCTGACGGCGTACCTCAACGGCCGCGTGCTGAAGCGCTGGCCGTACAAACTGTTGAACGACTAACCAACACCTAACCACGCGGCTGCTGTCGGTTCCCGCAGACATTGAGAGCGGTAGTAAGGTGGCGGTCGAACGCTCAGAGTAAGCGATGCGCTGTCGGTTCGCAAGCGCCTTCCGGTTTCGGAGTTTTTCTTGCCTGTCCGGTAGGCAGCCGTTAGCGCGGCTTTCACGCCCCAGACACTCACCTCGTGGAAGTCTAGGGAGTCGCTGTTTCTGACCTCCAGTGTCGGTATGCCGAGATGCTCCCGGGCTATGGCGGTTAGAATCATGTCGAGGTTGTTCATGGTTACGCTCCTTTCCTGGTGGTGTGGGGCTTCTCGAAGACTGTGCAGGTGTCATGGAGGCCGGGTATGAACGACGAGCGATAGACCTTCCTGGAGCTGCTCGCCCCGTGGCTGAAGCGGATGATGTCGGTGCAACACTGACGCAACCCGCTCTCGAAGGCAAGCCGTTTCGTGTGGTAGGTGAGGGGGATGAAGCCTTCCTCGCGGTCGTTGTAGTCGCCCATAAGCACGGCAAGTTTGCCTCCCGGCTTGAGGGCACGGGCCGAGTTACGAATGAACTGCCGGTAACGCCGCAGGAATTGCTCCAGCGTCGGCGACCGGGATAGGTCTCTTGGATCGTCGGCATAGAGTTTCATGCGCCAGTAGGCTGGGTGTGCCCAGATGAAGTCGAACACCTCGCTGTCGGCAAAGTGTTCCGGGTCGCATGCGTCGAACCCCTTGTGAATGTCGAAGGACAGGCACGGGATGTTCATTTCACGGCAAACGTCGGCGCAAGTGCCCGAACCACTCATCGGGTCGAAGACGATGCCTGGCCTGAAGTAGGTCAACAGGTCCTTGATAAGATTGCCGCCACAGTTGCCGGGGTAGCCACGGTCGCCGTAGTCGCCTTCACGATGGTGGTGGTATAGACTGGTAAGCCCCGGGACGGGATTCGCGTTTTTTGGAGCCAGTGGCAGCCTCGCGTAAACGGGCCGGTCACACGCCTCCTTCCTCGTTGCGTCCCGTTTCATGCGGGCGGCGAAAAACGGATTGGCGGTGTAGGTGGCTTGGGTCATGGGTGTCTCCTTTCGTCATGTTGGTCATCGTTGAGTTCGCTGATGTAGTGGCGGCATGCCTGGGCAAGGGCGATATGGAAGTCCTGGCCCGTGAAATCGCACCAGTGCTGGGCATCGGTGAGAAGATCGATGAGGTTAGTAAAAGTGTCGTCGGTGGAGTACGCGGACAACGCTTTACCGCAGCGTTTGGCACGTATTTGGTTGGTCTGGCTCATACAGCACCTCGCATCGCCAGATAGCCGTCATAGGCTTGCCAGGTGAAGTCCCCGGCATTGACGATTACGACACCGGCGTCACCGGGGCTGTGGTAGGCGAGCATGGATGGCAACTTCAGGTCGGACAGGCGGAGGTTGCACGACCTGATACCCAGGCTCAGGTTTCCGGGAATGTGGTTGTGGCAGATGCCGACAAAGCGGGCTGCGGCGTAAGGAGCATCCCAAAGGCGGTCAGCCATTCGGTAGCGTAGTTCGTCAATCCATTCAGGCACGTGGCTACCGTGCCAGTGGAGATAGACGACCGGAGAAACCTGGACCTTGTCGAAGAATATGACGCTTGCACGATCCCCCATGTCACGCCTCTTGGTCTTGCCAGTTGGCAATGGCCTCGCGGAGGTGGGGTTCGTACCGGTCTCCTCGCCATGAGTTGCTGCCGAAGGCGATGTCGCCCTTGGACAGCTTGGCGATGTCCAAGACCGCGACGTGGTATTCCTCCTCGAAGACGATACCGACCATGCGGCCTTCGTCGGGGTCCTGGAAGAGCAGGACGTTGAAGGGTGCCCCGGCGATGCCGTTGCGGTGATGCTGGATATTCTCGATGGTTAGCTTCATGCTGTGTTCTCCTTCCGTGGTTCAGTTGTGGTAATCGACGATTACGAGCCACTTCCGCCCAATGGCATCCGGGGTGAGCGGCTCATCATCAAGGTCCAGGTACTGGCAGTGGCCTTCGCCGCACACAATCGCCTCGCCGTGGTGGACACTGAGCAGTTCGTCGTACAGTTCCGCGGTCAGCGGCATGGCATCATCGTCATGGCCGTATTCACTGGCGTCGCGCCGCGTATAGGGACTGGCGCCAGCGCCGCCATTGGCTTGCCAGATGGCGTCTAGTTGTTCGCGGTGCTTTTCAGCAAGGGAGTGCGGCCACCAGTTAGTGGCCAACTCGGGAAAACGGTCCGTCATGGCCTTACGGTAGGTTTCGCCCATCTGGGTTTCGGCAAGCAGGCCGCTCCAGCGGCCACCGATGACAAACCAGTCGGAGATAGGAACCCAGAATCGTCCGCCTTCGCCGCAGAATGTGGCATCGCTGGCCAGTGCCTCGAAGACCGCGCTCCGGGCTTCTTCGGACGTGGCTGCTTGGGTAAGCGACACGGTGACGAGCATCAGGTAGTGCATGGCTGCCTCCACTATTCGATATTGTGAAGCTGGTAGCGGAGTTCCTGGAATTCGCGTTCCAGGTCGTCCTGATGCGTATCGAAGTCCGGGTCGCAACCGGCGGAGAGTTCCTGTGCAAGTTCGAGCATGCGGGCGTTGATGACAAAACGGTCGAGTGGATTGAGCATGGCGTGATTCCTTTCGGATGCTGGCGGGGCCGAAGCCCCGCCGGGTTGCGGTTATTCCTTGTTCTCGGTGGCGACGCGGAGGGTGATTCGCCCGTCAAGCGGCACGCATTCGAGCTGGATGTTGAAGCCGTTGCCGTCCTTGTGTTGCCAGGCGGCTCCGATGCGGGTCCAGAAGCCCTTGTCGCCCTTGCCGTCGCGTACCTGGTAGGCGATGTGCGTAGGTGCCTTGGGGGCGGTTTCGGGTTTCTTGCTGTCAGTCATGGTGTTCTCCTTCACTTTGGTTAACAGCCGCGACCATCGCGGCCTGATGGCACCCAACCAAAGCCGCTTCAGGCCGGGGCGCACGCGCACCGGGCAAGCGAAAGGCCGAAGGCTTCCCCTGGAAAGCGGCCTTGGCAGCTTGAGCGGACCGGCGGCGGCTTTACTGGTGCCCGTAAGTCAGGCCGTGGGTGCGGGATAAACCGCAAATGAAGAACGCCATGAGGTTAGCGGTACGAGAACGGTTGTGAGGCCCCCGAACGCCATCCTTACAAAGCGGGCGGCGCTCGCTTGGGCGATTGATAAGGGCGAACTAACGATTGGGTAAGGCCTGAAGGCATCAAGGACACGCCTTCACGGCGACGCCCTATTGGGTCGTCTTGACGGTCTTGAACAGGCCCCGCCTCGCCAGTTGCAGAAGGTCACCGAATCAGCGAGAGGCGAGACTGGATGCTGGTTCGCAGGTTCGCCAGGAGTGAGTTGACGACGATCAAACCCGAACGTGGTGCGATTCCACAAGACGACGGAATTCCGGGGAAGCGCGGTGTAGGTCCACGATGTCAACCCGGAAGGGAAGGTCGGATTCGGCGAATGCCTCCTCCAGGGCGGATAGTTGCGCAAGCGGAAGCGGCTCTGGCGCCCGGATGGCGATGTCGAGGTTGGAGTAGCGGTGATAGCAACGGCCGAGTCGTGACCCGAACACCAGGTATTCGGCATCCGGGACAATCCTGGTCAGGATGCCTCTGACGACCTTGAGTTCCTTGTCACTGACCGCGAGTGCCACAGCGTTTGCTCAGTTCGTCGAGAAGGCCTTGGACATCGGGCAGAAATGCCGCCGCGAGCCGGTAGGTTTCTTCTGCTGTCTTCTCGTTGTACGTGTGGGACGTGAGATTGCGGCCCTTGAGATAGCCAAACCATGCTTCAACATTGGCAACAATGCCCTGCCTGCCCGCAACGCGGAAAACCTCCTTGAGGTTGAAGGCATCGACGGCGGTTTCGGTGGCCAGATAGCGCCGGAGGGTCTTCCAGGCAAGCTCGAAGGTGTATTCAAACCGCTGGATAGTGGCATCGCGCGTGTAAGCGTTCTTCGGCTGGACCAGGGCGTCGCGAAGGGAATCGACGGCCTTTTCAAGGGAATCGAGGTTGAGAACGGGTGGTTGCGTGTCGTTCATGCGGGCGGCCAGGAATGTTCAGGTTCAAGGAATCACTCATACAACGTCCTGCAGCCACTGTCACGCGCTTCTGTCCTGGCTGAGGCGATGGCTTTACAGGCGCCCGTAGAAGGCCGCAGTTGCGGATAGTTCAATTCAACTGGGGAAGAAGAGGCTCGGGATTGGTAAGGCACTCCAGGTCAGCCAAGGCGGGAGCAACTCTTGCCCGGATGAAGGGAGCAAAAGTGAGAGGTCTTGCTGGAGTCGGGCGTGGTCAGTGGTCGCGGGCCTGCCAGGCGTGTGGATCGCGGCTGGTGTGCAGCACGGCGACGACAACGGTCAGGTCTTCAAGCAGCCGGAATACGATCCGATAGGGGAAGCGGTGAATGACGGCTTGACGATACTGGCCCCTGATGCGGGCAAAGGCGAGGGGATGATGGGCGATTCGCTCCAGAGCTTCTTCGACGTTGGCAACGAAGTCGGCCTCCAGCTGTAGGTGGCATTGGCGATACCATGTTTTCGCCGCCGCAATATCCTCCTCGGCGACCGCAAGCAGTTCAACCGCCGGGGTCATTCTTTCAGGAGGCGTTGCTTGACCTCTGGCCAGGAGGATGCCGTCATCGAACCGGATTCATAAGCGGTCCAGCGGTGATCAAGCTCTTGATGTTCTGCCTGGGTGAGGGGGATATCTGCCGCATGCTCATGCACGCTGTCCCACAGTTCCTGGGCCAGCGAAACGCGCTCAAGGACGGAAAGATGGGAGTAGTCCAACTGCTTCGGGTCATTGCTCATGGATTGCCTTTCTCGTTTGAGATTAGCATGGAGGAGGGAACGATGTCAAAGTTCTCTTTGTGGCGTCGTTGACCAACCGAGTCGTGAAAAACGGAGAGCAGTGTGCAACCCGGCATAGTGTCCTGTGGGATCGTCAAGGGCCGGGCGAAATACTGCTGAAAAACCATGCCTCGTGCATCGTCGTTCGGTCACGTTGCGGCCGCGCACTGTCCGTATTGCATTTCATCGAACGCCGCACACGCAGGTTGAGAGTGGCTTGCAGGGAATGCGTTAACCATTCATTAACCGGCGTGTGGTAGGGTTAAAATTATGCATGATCCGCATCACGCAACAGGATTGTGCAGGCTCCGCCAAGCGGTACTACACCACGGCGGACTACTATAGCGAAGGCCAGGAACTCATCGGTTCCTGGGGCGGCAAGGCCGCGTCCATGCTTGGCCTTCAAGGCGTGGTCGATAAGGCATCCTTCGAGCAACTCTGCGACAATTTGAATCCCAGCACCGGAAAGCCCCTCACTGTCCGTACCCGCGCGGAGCGGACCGTCGGCTACGACTTCACTTTCTCGGTGCCCAAGTCGGTGTCGCTGCTTTATGCCCTGAGCGGGGACCAGGACATTCTGGATGCTTTCCGGGCATCGGTCGATGAGACCATGCGGGAAATCGAGGCCGAGATGAAAACCCGTGTCCGCCGCAAGCGGCAGGACGTGGACCGGACCACGGGCAACATGGTCTGGGCGGAATTCATCCACACCACGTCGCGGCCCGTGGACGGCCTTCCCGATCCGCAGTTGCATGCCCATGTCTTTGTGTTCAACACAACCTGGGACAGCGAGGAGGAACGCTGGAAAGCGGGCCAGTTCCGCGACCTAAAACGCGACGCGCCCTACTTCCAGGCGGCGTTCCGCGTCCGGCTGGCCAACCGGCTACAGGACATTGGTTTCGGCATCGAGCGGAAGCGCGATGACTTCGAGATCGCCGGCATCAAGCCGGACCTGCTCAAGCGGTTCTCGTGGCGAACGGCCCTGATCGAGAAGCTGGCCGCCGAGAAAGGCATCACCGACCCCGACCGCAAGGGGGAGCTGGGGGCCGAATCACGCGAAAAGAAGGGCAAGCCGCTTTCCATCGACGCGCTTCGCAAGTCATGGGATGCCCGCCTGAGCGACAAGGAACGGCAGACGGTAGCGGCGGTCCACCGGCGCGAGAAGCCGCCCGAGCGGCTCGCGAGGCTGGAAGCGATGGCGGTGGACCATGCCATTGACCACACCTTTGTGCGCGAGGCGGTCGTCGCGGAGCGCAAGATTGTGACGGAAGCCCTGAAGCGCGGGCTTGGGGCGGTGACGGTCGAGGACGTGAAGTCCGAGACATCCCGCCGCCCGCTGATTCGCAGCAACGTGGCGGGCCGCCAGATGGCGACGACGCGGGAAATGCTCTCGCTGGAGTCGAAGGTGATTGACTTCGCCAGGGGCGGGCGTGGTCGCTGCCGACCGCTTGGTGATCCCAACCGGCAATGCTCCCGCGAATGGTTCAACGAAGGACAGAAAAACGCCGTCCGGCATGTGCTGGGGTCGCGGGACCGCGTGATGATAATCCGCGGCGTGGCAGGCACGGGAAAGACAACGCTGGAGCAGGAGATTGGCGAAGCGCTGGCCGAAGCGGGCAAGGCGGTGGTTGCCATCGCGCAGTCGGTCAAGGCCAGCCGCGAGGTGTTGCGCCAGGAAGCCGGCTTCGCCCAGGCTGATACCGTGGCCAGGTTCCTGACCGACAAGGAAATGCAGGATGCCGCCCGCGACGGCGTGATTCTCGTGGATGAGGCTTCGCAGCTGGGGACGCGGGACATGCACCAGGTCTTGAGCGTCGCAGAATCGGCCAACGCGCGCGTCATACTCGTGGGCGACCGCAGGCAGCACCGCAGCGTCACGGCGGGCGAGCCGCTCAAGCTCCTGCAAGAGAATGCGGGCCTCAAGGTGGCGGAAGTCACGGACATCCTGCGCCAGCAAGGCGATTACAAGAAGGCCGCAAAAGCGCTCAGCGAGGGCCGCACCTACGAAGCGTTCGAGGAACTCGACAAACTCGGATGGATCAGGCAGGTGGACGACGCCAACCGCTACAAGCAGTTGGCCGCCGCCTACCTTGCGGCAGTTACAGAAAAGAAGAAAGGCGGTCAGGCCAAGTCCGCTCTCGTTGTGTCGCCCACACACGCCGAGGCGGCGTGGATCACGGAAGCCATCCGCTCCGGGCTGAAGGAGAAGGGCAAGCTCGATGGGGAACGCATCGTAAAGGCATGGGTGCCGGCCCACCTGACAGACGCCCAGAAGGCCGACGCGACGGAATACGAGCCCGGCTACCTGTTGCAATTCCACCAGAACGCGAAAGGCTACCAGAAAGGCTCCCGCTTGGTCGTGGGCGAGGGCGTCGAGCCGCCGACCGAACATGCCAAACGCTTCGAGGTGTACCGGCCAACACAGCTTATGCTCGCTGTGGGGGACCGCGTGCGGGTGACAGCCGGCGGCAGGACCAAGGACGGAAGGCATCGCCTCAACAACGGCTCGCTGCTCACCATCGAGGGCTTCACCAAGCGCGGCGACATCATTGTCGATCACGGCTGGGTCGTTGACCGGGATTTCGGGCACCTAACCCACGGCTACTGCACTACAAGCCACGCCAGCCAGGGCGTTACGGTGGATAAGGTGTTTGTGGCGATCTCCAGTCAGTCTTTGCCCGCAACCGGCCAGCGGACGGCGTATGTGGCCGTCACGCGAGGCAAGGAACAGGCGGTGCTTTACACCGACGACCGCAAGGAACTGCTGAAGGCAGTCAGCCGGCCGGACGATCCGATATCCGCGACGGAACTTGCCAAACCCATGCCAGAGAAACCGACACTTCGGGACTGGATGAAGAGGCTGGCTTTCGCAAGGGGCCTTGGCGTGCTCGCGGCCCGTGACAACTCCATGCAGCCGGGAACGACAAGGGACACCGCGATGCAAAGGGAGGTAGACAATGCTCGATAAGACCCCACCGACGCATCAAGAGCGATTGCAGCGGAACGGCCATCTCAAGGGGTACGGATCGCCCCCGTCGAAGGAGCCGGAACTACCCGAAGCTGGCGAGGCCTCGTGCGCCGCCTTCGGCTATCTACGCGGCATCCGCGACCAGGCCGCCGCGGTCGAGTTCCGTTTCCGCGACGGCAACAGCACGTGGTTACCTTATAACTGGCTGGGAACCTGGAAGTACAACCCGTCCGAAGGATTGTTGTTGAAATTCTCTGGCGATCTTGTGTACCTGGTGCTGATTCGGGGAAGCAACCTGGACCGGCCGCTAAACGAAGGCTCGATTAATCTCACCCACGCCGGCTTGCAGAGGCACCGCGTGCTCTGGGTTCGCGAGATGACCGAAGAGGAAATCCGGCAGGTTGGTGAGCAAGGGCCGACCATCGACAGCATCACGGTTGCGGAATTCGAGTCCCACGCTGAGCTGAGGGAGTGGGTTAACAAGCATGCCCCAGCGTTCTCGCGATAAGCCAAGACCGGAACCTTCGGCGGCGCCTCGCTCCCTAAGAGGCGCGGCCGGCGCGTGGGAGCGTTCGGATGCATGACAGCCATATTCTCACACGTCACCAGCCGCTTCAATCTGGCACAGCTTCCCGCCATTTCTGGCCGGTCACTAACCGTCACGCCACAATAGCCGCCAGCCATAACACACGTCAAGCACTTGTTCTACCAATAACAACCGGGCGCACCATTCATGCACGTTAAACATTTAATACACATTGTCATAAAACTGTAGCATTTGTCTGCTATCATCTATCGGTAGACCCACATGCACACCCGACCATACATAAGGAGCATATACGATGACAAGACGCATCTTTACATTGCGCGCATGTCGTAGGCAGGACCTGACAAGATACCCGCTGCTTCTTGCGCTACTTCTTATCACTTTCACCGCTGGGGACGCCTTCGCCAGCGCGAACGGGATGTCGAACGCCATGTGCAGCATTCCGTTGGCTGTAGTCAACACGTCTATTGGGCGGGCGATTGCGACGTTGGGGATAATCATTCTAGGCGTTATGGCAACGCTTGGCCGCGTGACCTGGACTCAGGCCGTTGTCGTTGGCGTAGGTATTTCTGTCATATTCGGTGCTGCCTCCATCGCAGCCATGCTCGCGATGAACCAGGGTCAAGCATGCTAGGAGCGACAAGGGACCCAAAAGACAACGTGTGGAAGAGACTTAAATGCATAGAAGCAAGAGGAGTATATATGACCAGGAAACTACATCTTAGCACCAAAGGACGCACGACGCTCGCATACAAATGTATGCTGACAGGTTTGGTGGCGCTCATCATATGCGGCGTGTACAGTACGTCCGCTTACGCCGTGGGCGGGATTGTGTGCGGCACAATCACGAATGTTATGGCCAGTGGACTGGCGCGTGGGATCGCGACGATTGGCGTATTGATAATTGGCGTGGGCGCCACGTTAGGTAGAATGCAGTGGACTACCGCAATTTGCGTTTCGGTTGGCATTGCCGGTATCTATAGTGCGAGTTCGCTTGTGTTCGCGTTCTCTGGTGGTGCGGAGGCTGGCTGCTATGGAGCGTGAAACGGCAACGCACGCCGACCTAGCTTGGCCGTGAGGCAAGGCTGAAGACTTGAAAAACTTATTGAAGGAGCAATGATATGACCACAAAGATGATTAAGGCGACAGCCAACGAGAAATACACCGTCCTTTTGCTGCACTGGACTGTAATGGCCCTTTCTATCGTCGTAATACTAAGCGTCCCGGGATACTGTGGCTGAGGCGAAGGGGTGTCACAGTGGATCGCTAACTGATGCTAAGAACCGTAATCGGAATGGATGGGCCTTAACGGCAACCGCTACGCTCATCGTGGTGGTGTATTTGATGCGCGACGCCGCACTGAGGGACATACTAGCCGATTGCAAGCAGGAATTGATGGCATGTTACGAATCTCAAGGGCCGACAGGCTGCGGATACGTCTCTTGTGCCGATAGCGCGGCCGCAAAAAAATGTGTTCGAGTCGCAATGGCGGACATAAGTACTACGACGCAGGCAAACCTTCTGCAATGTTTAGCGGAGGTCAAAGCAACTAGCCAGTGTAAGTCAGCTTATAATACCTGTAAGCACCAGCTCGAGGCGGGTGGGCAATAAACGTCCATGCGCAATCGGTTGATTTCAAGTACACACAGGTAAGAGAAAACCCCGCCCAGGCGGGGTTTTCTGTTCCCCCTGTATTGGAGGCCCGAACAGTGCTTTCTACTTCCTAGATCGCTCGGTGCTGAGCGAGCCTAGGAACATTGCTGCGGTCAACAAGGCTACAGTCATGGCCAGGGCCAAGAAACCTTCTCGCCCGGGCTGAGACACGAAGGCCGTGGTTGCCGGCAATAGTCCTGCCCAGGGCACGAGGACGACAGCCAGGATGAGAACGATAGCCGTCCGCCCGGGGATAGACCGAGAACGCTGGCCCGGGCGAAGGAAGAGGGTGGTATTGCAATTCTCATCGGCCAAACCGCCGTGCAAATGCCGAATGCGGCGCTTCCAGGGTAGATAGCCGGCTTGAGTCCGTCAAACAGGCTCATGGTCGGCTTCTTGGTCCAGCTGGTTGGGGTACACCCTATCCAGACGTAAGGCATCCGACGGGAATGTAGTGTCAAACAGAGTGGTCTTCGGCAATTCCTGACAGGTGGCTGGCAGGGTCTATGATGTCGTTTGACAGTCTTCGGTCTGACAAACCCTTCCGTTCTCAAAGAAACTGCCAACTCTAAAGGTAATTGACAGGCTGCAGCATTTTGTGGCACGTTGGCAGGAAACGGCACAAGGAAGGTGGTTCGCTATGAGGGAATGCTTTCGGGCGAAGATAGCACATGCGGGTCGGGTGGTGATTCCGGCGGAACTGAGGCGCGAGTATGGGTTCTCGGAAGGCGAGGAAGTGGTTCTCTGGCCCTGTGCCGACGGCATCGAAATTCTTTCCCCGGCGACGGCGCTGAAGCGGGCACAGGATCGTGTCCGGTCCTATATCCCCGGCGACGACATCGACTTGACGGACGAACTGCTCACCGCTCGGACCAGTGATGAGTCGCTCCGGTAGCGTGGTCCTCGACGCCTCCGCGATGATTTGCCTCGTGCGACGGGAGCCGGGCTGGGAGCGTGTTGCTGAATTCGGTAACGCCTGCAGCCTTTCGGCGGTAAACCTTGTCGAGGTAGCATACCTCCTTTCCCGCCACGGCTTCCCACTCAACGAAGTTGAGTCAGTGATCCGCCCGCAAGTCGGTCGGATTGTGCCCCTTGACGCGGACCTCACGTTGCTCAGCGCCTCAGTACACCGATCAACACGCGACCATGGACTCTCGTTGGCCGATTGCGCTTGTCTGGCGCTCGGGATGGTATGTTGCGCGGTGGTCGTGACCGCCGACCGGAAATGGTCGGACCTGGCATTGGGCCTCAAGATTGTTCAAATCCGCTGAGTTTCTATGGCGGGAAACGGCCAGCGAATCGGATACGTTCGGGTCAGCAGCGACGACCAGAAGATTGACCGGCAACTGGAAGGGGAGGCGCTCGACCGTGTATTCGTCGAGCGGGCCTCGGGCAAGGATTCCACTCGGCCCAAACTCCAGGAAATGCTCGGCTATGTCCGCGAGGGCGATGCTGTGGTCGTTCACAGCATGGATCGGCTGGCGCGCAATGTTGATGATCTTCGCCGTCTGGTTCAGACGTTCACGAGTAGGGGCATTGCCATTGAATTTCGCAAGGAAGGGCTGACGTTCACCGGCGACGACAGCCCGATGTCTCAACTCCTGCTGACGATGCTCGGCGCTGTAGCTCAGTTTGAGCGTGATCTCATCCGTGAGCGGCAGCGAGAAGGTATTGCCCTTGCAAAGGCGAGGGGAGTCTACCGGGGCCGCGCGAAGAAGCTTTCGTCGGAGCGGGCGGCTGAGTTGATTCAGCGTGCCGGCATTCCCGGTCAGTGCAAGGCCGAGCTTGCCCGCGAGTTCAAGATCAGCAGGGAAACGCTTTATCAATATCTCCGGCAGGGTTCGGCCAAATCGAACGCGGTGGGGTAATGGACAACCTGCTATCCGTCACCTTCGAGGCCCACAACTACCAACTCAACCATCATCGCCGGTACGACATTCGGCTGGGCCGCGGCCTCTTCGGGGAGTGGACCGTCGCCCTGAGCTTCGGCCGGGCGGGGCGCGGCGGTCAGGAACTGCGGCATTCAGCGGCTGATGCGGAGCAGCTTCGCAGGGTGATTCGGGAAACCCTCCGGCGTCGGCTCTCCGCCCCCGGGCGGATTGGCTGTGCCTACTGGCTCAAGGAATTGTCGGTTGCCGAGGGCGTTGATGTGAGTTTCTGGCTGCCGGAAGCGGCCTTGTCCAAATTCCGTCTGTAGATTCCAGCACAGGCACGCGGCACTTCATGCCGACAGCCTATCGGACTGTCTATGCAGGAATCCGCGGTCCCGCGGCGACCAGCGGGAGCTGCTTCGTTGAGCATGCCCCCTTCCGCAAAGCGCGAACGGCGTTTTTCGGCGGAAGGGGGACGAAAGCCCAAAGTGCATAGGGGGGGAACGGGGTCAAGGACGGGCGGCGTGGAGGGTGTCCCTGGCTGCACAAGCGAGGCCTTGCGAGCGCGGGAGCTAGGGAGGGGGCCGCGGTGAACGCCACCGGGAATCCTTGATGGCGCGGGGGTTTCTCCCCAATGCCTGGCCCACGCCGGTGCCCGATCAAGGCGGCATCGTCGGACATCCTGCCTGCTTTCTTCAGTGGCGGGCGTTTCGAGCCAGTCTTGCCTGGCACTCCTGGCATTTCGGTCGTGAACAACGTCTCTTGGGCCAACCGTGCCATTCTGCGCAAGCCATCCTTTCAATTCTGGCGGCGGAAAAGACCTAGCCAGTCGCAAGACCATCGAACACATCGACTCTGGCCGCCATCGTTCGGGGATTGAGCAAATCCGGCAAGAACCAGCGGTGATTATGGGGCAACTCTCCCATACCGCTCCCGACATGGTCTGCAGAGGCCGAGCACCGTCACACTTCTCCGTCTTGTGCCTCAACCAATTGGCGGACAAGCAGTTGCGCTTGTTCGCTGCTTATTCTGCGTCAGGTTGTGGTGCGCTCCCGCCGAGATGCGCGGGTTGTTGAAAACGGCTGCCCTCGGAATGCTTCAGGTGATAGGAGCAACCGATGGCAACCCTCACGAACAAACCCTTGAACTGGTTCAAGGTCGCGCCGCAGGCGCGGCGGCATTTCGACGAAGCGGTACTCCGGCAACTCGGCGAGTCGCTCAAGCTCAAGCAGCTTCAGCCGGTCCTGGCGCGTCCCGACGGAACCTTGATCGCGGGCGAACGGAGGCTGCGTGCAGCGACCTTGGCGGGCATTCCCGAACTCATGGTCGTTGTCAGCGATGAGCCGATGTCGGAGTCGCAGCTTCGGGTCTTCCAGCTTACCGAGAACCTCCACCGGGCTGATCTCCGCGACGCGGAGAAATGGCACGCCTGCGAGGAATTGCTTCGGCTTAATCCGGGGTGGAGCAACAAGGAACTGGCGGCCCATCTGAAACTCGGCGAGTCCACGGTTACGAAGTACCTGGCCCCGTCGCGCTGTATCGCCGAAGTGCGGAAAGCCCTGGAACACGGGCAGATCGGCATCAGTGCCTGCTACGAAATCGGCCGTATGCCGGAAGCGGAGCAAGCGGAGCTGCTTCGCTTGAAGCTGGCCGGCACTTCACGCGATGGACTCGCGGAGCGGGTTCGCAAGTGCAAACGGGGTTCATCCTCACAGCCTCGGATCAAGCGGATCGCCTGCCCGTTGCCTTCTGGGACGACCATGGTGGTCTCGGGCGAGTCGCTGTCGCTCGACGACATCATCGAGGCGCTGGCCGAAGCGCAGAGGGAAGCAAGGAAGGCGCGTGAGCAGAAGCTCGACGCAAAGACATTCAGTGCGGTGATGAGGGACAAGGCCACGGCTGGAGGTAAAGCCACCGAGGCCAACGCGTAGAGCTTCGCTGCCCCTCATCACAGGCCATGCATGAGATCCTCACCATGACGAGTGTGACATTAAAGCGAAAACGAGAGGGCTGCAACAGCCTTGAAAAAGTCCAAGTGCGTCGATGAGGGACTTGGTGAGGTACGGGTTAAGTGACTTCACCATGCGACTGGCGGAATTGCTGGATTGTGGTCCCTATCTGTGTCACGCAAACGCACAGCCGCAGTGTTGAAAGAATAGCGCAAAACGGAGGACGGTTCAATGACTTTCAACGAAGACCATGTATATGGGCTGGTCATCGTCACGATAGTGATGGTGCTCAACTATGCCGTCATCCGGCGCAAGGCCTTGAAAAATGCTGGCAATGCCGTGCGCGACAAGCTCGACGCCACGCTTCTCCGCTGGAGCAAGAGCGACCCCTTCACGCTCCGCGACCTGCTCAATGGCGGCGTGGCCATCTTTGGCCGCACCGGTTCGGGCAAGACCTCATCGAGCGGTAAAGCGCTTGCGAGCGGCATCGTTCGACATGCCGGAAGCGGCGGTTTGATATTGGCTGCGAAGCCGGAAGACCGCGCCATGTGGGAGAGTATCTTCCGCTCGGCGGGGCGCGGCGGCGACCTGCTCGTTTTCTCGCCGGAGCATCCGCTGCGTTTCAACTTCCTGGATTGGGAGAACCTGACCGGGGGCGGCCACACACGCAACATCACGAAATGTATCACGGTAATTGGGGAAACACTGCGCTCCAGCGATACGACGTCGGGCGAGAACGCTGACTTCTGGCAGCGCGAGCAGGAGCGCATGATCCACAACGCCGTGGAGGTAGTGAAGCAGGCCACGGGCAAGGTCAGTGCTCCGGCCCTTCAAGCCTTCATCACCACGGCGGCGATGCACCCCTCTTTGATTGGCAGCGAGGACTGGCAGGCCAAGTTCCACAACAAGTGCCTCAAGGCGGCATATGAGCGGCAGAAGTCGCAGACCGAGCAGCACGACTTCGACATGGCCCGCGATTACTGGCTGTCTGAGTTCCCGAACATGGCGGACAAGACGCGCTCCTCGATCATGACGGGCGTGATGGGCATCCTGCACACATTCAATACGGGCACGGTGCGCGAATTGGTCTCGACGACCACGAACATCACCCCCGCCGACATGTTCCGGGGCAAGTGGATTCTGATTGATATGAGTCCGGCTGAGTACGGCGACATCGGCAACTTTGTCGCGGCCGGCTGGAAGTACCTGACGCAGAAAATGGTGCTCCGCCGCCATGCGACAGAGTCCTCGAATCCAATCTGCATCTGGGTGGATGAAGCCCAGATGTTTGTGAACAGCCACGACGCGCACTACCTGGCCCAGTGCCGAAGCCATCGCGGTTGCATGGTGTATCTGACCCAGTCGCTGCATAGCTACTACGGGTCGCTCAAGGGCGAGACGGGCAAGCATCAGGCGGATGCGTTGCTCACCAACTTCCATCTCAAGGTATTCCACGCTCTCGGTGACGTGCAGACCGCTGAATGGGCCTCGGGGCTGATTGGCAAAACGCTGACGACGTTCCACGGCGGCTCGATGGCTCCGCAGGACAGCCTGATGGATGAGCTGTGCGGGCGAGGTCGATTCACCGGCTCGTTCAACACGCACTACGAGAAGATTCTGCAAGACAACGTCTTCCTCAACGGATTGAGGACCGGCGGCAAGGCGAACGGCCTGCTGTGCGATGCCATAGTGGTGCGCTCCGGCGAACCGTTCACGGGCGGACAGAACTGGCTGTGGACGACCTTCTCGCAGAAGTGACAGGCGATTTCAATTCGGGGGCCGAGGTTGGAATCACGAACCGTTACCCGATGGATGTCATCGCTGAGCAAAGCAATAGACCTGGAGCGCTGCAAACATCGCGAAAATCAAGAAAAGGCAAGCATCAGCCCTGAGCGAGAGCGCCAAGGACAACAGCAGCGGCGATTTGCTCACCAAGGGACTGAGAAGGTCACAGGTAGCATTGGGTAGCGAACGAAACCGACCCGGAAATCTAACTCGCCGTGAGGTACGGCCGCAACTTCCGGAGCCAAGCAAAGGAAAGTGAGGTTAACCATGTACGACCAGAATCACCATGACACGCGACGAAGCGAAGAGGGGCTTCGCTCACTGCTTTGGGGCCTGCGGTCGCTCGCGGCGATCACCTGGCCCTTTACTCGCAAGGACATGGGCAGTGAATGGCCCGGCTCTGCTGGACTCGGCAGCCTGGCCATCGTGTTCCTCGCGGCACTGTGGGCGGATACGCCAGCGCTCTGGTTCTTCCTGTGGATTTGTGTACTCGCGCTGCTGCGGCTGCGATCCGAGTGGTTTCGCAACCGCAAGAAGGGATTCAACCCGCACCGCTACTGGGACGGCATGCCCTGGCTGGCCCAGAAGCTTCTGCCTCGTGTGCAAAGCATCAGCAATCTGAAGGGGTACGAAGGGTTCATCGTGGCCTTCGTCGGCATCGCGCTCACGCATGTCGATCAGGTGCTGGGGGGCCTCATCATCGCCTCTGGTGGGGCAACGGTGTGTGTCGAGGGCATCTGGGTGCAGATCCGCAAGAACCGCGTAGGTGCAATGAGGGACGCTCAGATCGAGATGAACCAACTCATGGATGACTTTCACCACGGCATTTAACCCAAGAAAGGAGGGTGATGTATGGCTGGCGAGAAAAGCACATGGGAGCAATTGCTCGCCAAGCGCGCTGAATGGGCGGAACAACAACCATCCCTCGGCGCGGAGTTGAAAGCGATGGCTCGCGAGGCCGTGAAGGACATTCGTGGAACGGTCCACCAATCCTTCTTCGGCCAACCGGAACACGCGGCGGAGTTGGGAACACCACTAAACCCAACACCGCAGATGACAACGCAAGACCTGGGCACGGTCCAAGGATCGTACCAGGCCATGTTGGACAGCTACGCGGCACAGGGCCGCGCGGCGAATGAACGGGAGAACGAGATGGAGCGCTGATGCTCCGCTCAAACTTAGGAGACCTTACCGTGATTAGTCGAAGAAACTTGCTTCAACATTTCTGCCCGACCTGCGACACCGAGTACACGTTGTTGCCTGAGCTGGCAGGAGAAGTGCTGCCGTGCATGACCTGCAAGAACAGCTTCCGCGTTCCAGGTAAAGCTCCGGTGCCATCACCGGACGCCAGCCTCAACACGGGACTGCCACTGACGGCGGAAGAAACGGCGGCGTTCTACAACTCGCCCGATGGGCAGGCGTACCTCGCAAGGAAGACGCTGAACACGTACGGCGCGCTTGCATGGCGCACGGTGCAAGCGGACCTGGTTCCCGATGCATACGAGCCGATGCGGGACGCTCGCCGGGACAACGACAAGAAGGTCAAGCTCTGGTTCCTGAAATGGTTCGGCATCGAGGTGGATGTCGATGGCAAGACCCGCAATGCGATGGCGACGACTGCGCTTGGAGGAATCCTCGTCGCGCTCGGGGCCGTTGTGATGGCCAAGCTCGGACTGAAGTCGAAGGCGTGAGTTCCCTATCAACCAGTTCCGCGGGCGCGGGGATATTCGTCCCCGCCCCGTTTCCAGAAAGCGAGTGTAACCATGTTGTCTTTCATGACCTCCGTGTTGTTCCTGGGCGCCCTCCTGCTGCTGGACATCGGCATCTACAAGGCCATCGCTCAGGTTGCCGAGCATGTTCGGCGAAATCCGGAAGCAGGCAAGGCGTTGTTCGACCATCTTTTCATGCCGCTGTTCGCTGACCGCAAGACACAGGCGGATACCGGCGACGACCCAAAGTCCGGGCCTTCAGTTTCGTGACCGCAAGTGAATCAAGGAACCGTGGGGCGGCGGTGCCCCACGTCTTCCATCCCAAGCACAGGAGAAAACATCGTGACCAATCAAACGCAACGTGTGCCGGAGTTCTGGAAGGAAGGCTGCGAGGCAACGGCAAGGCATGCCATCTACGTGCTTCGCAAGGCGGGCAAGGATGTCACGGGTCAGAGCCTGATCGCGCTCCTTCATTCAGCCCCACGTAGCGAGGCCGAGGTCGCGGACTCCGAGAAGCGTAATAGGTCGTTTTTCCGGAAGTGTCTCGACATTGCTTCGACGCGCTTGGCGGATTTGGACCAAGCGCCGGACCCAGACTTTGACGCGGCGGACTTTCACTTCCTTGTCACGCTCCCGGCGATGGCGGCGGACACGCGCAAGCTGCTGGAAGATTCCGTCGTGGGCATCATCACGGGGTTGGGACTTCAGAATTCTCGCCTCGCCGCGTCGAGCGAGAGAAGGTGAGGGCGATGCCATGACGACCCTTGAGCAACGGCTGGAGCGGATCGAGGGGATGCTGGCAGTTCTCGTCAGCTGCCAGCATCAGCAGTCCTGGTATTCGGTGGATGAGTTCGCACGGCTCGTTGGCCGCTCGACATTTACCTGTCGTGAATGGTGCCGGCACGGGCGGATAGCGGCAAGCAAGAAGGGATCGGGCCGCGGCCCCCATGCCGCCTGGGCGATCTCGCGTGAGGAATTGGAACGGTATCAGCGCGAGGGACTTCGCCCCGCGAAAACCATTGAGGAATCCGCGGAAACTGCTGGTCGGTGAGTAACCGCCACGGGTAAAGCTATGAACGACAACCACAACCACGAAAGGAGGCCGGAACGCGGGCAATCAGACCCGTCGTCGCGCAAGCGACGCCGGTCCCGGTTGCCGGTTCACGCAACGCTTCGCCTGGACAACTCGCTTCCCGTCAACACCCATCATCCGCTTGCCGCCACTTCTCCGGAAGTGCGCGAAGCCAGCCGCCTTCGCCTGAATGCCACGGTTCTTGCGCGAATCGCGGGGGCCGCGATGAAGCGAACGGGCTGATCCGGTAAAATGATGTGCGGCGGTTGCGTTTGGCGGTTCATTTCTCCTTGGAAAGCTCGGGTGTCGGCATGCGGCATTCAAAAACGAAAAAGGAAGACAAACCACTTCGAATTGCCGGCTACGTCCGCGTGTCCTCGCAGCGCCAGGCAACGGAAGGTGACAGCCTTGTCGCCCAGCAAAACGAAATCGAGCAGGAAGTCGAGTTCCGGAAGCGGCGCGAGAACTGGGAAATCGAGTCGCTGGAGTTCTATGTCGATGCCGGCAAGAGCGCCAAGGACCAGAACCGCCCCCAGCTCCAGCGTCTGAAGCGCGACATCGCCGCCGGCAAGATCGACCTCGTCATCTGCTTCAAGCTGGATCGGATTACCCGCAGCCTCAAGGACTTCGTGGACCTGTGGGCGCTTTTCGCCGAACACGATGTAAACGTTTTCAGCCTGCGCGAGAAGTTCGACACCTCGATGCCGACCGGCGAGGCGATGGTGCAACTGATCATGGTCTTCGCACAGCTTGAGCGGAAGATGACCGCCGAACGGACATTCTCCATCATGCGGGACCGGGCTGACCGGGGGCTGTGGAATGGCGGGCATGTCCTGGGCTATCGCTCGATGAAGGACGATCCGGACAAGTTGGAGATCGAGCCAGTTGGGGCGGCGATTGTCCGACGCATCTTCGACAGTTTCGAGGAACTGGGTTCCGCCGGTGCCGTCACGCGACGACTCAGCGACCTTGGCATCCGCCTTCCCACCTACCGCACCCGTGCCGACAAACTGCGGGGCGGCAATCTCTTTACCAAGCAGAAGGTCATCGGCATACTTCGCAATCCGATCTACCTCGGCCACATCCACTGGGGCGATTCGGTGAAGGAGAACTGCCACGAGGCCATCATTCCGCAGCAGCAATTCGACAGGGTGCAACTCCAGATCGGCAAGATGCTCCAACGCCGGATGAACCTCAAGAAGCCCAAGGGAAGAGTTTACCTGCTCTCCGGCCTGCTTCGCTGCCAATGTGGGGCGCACATGGTCGGGGCATCGGCACACGGCCGCACCGACAAGAACTACTACTACGTCTGCACCCGCCAGCAGCACGAAGGCGGCAAATATTCTTGCAACTCGTCCCGAATTCCGGCGGAAGCTCTGGAAGCCGCCATCATCGGCCGAATCTCAGAGATTGGCCGGATGGTCGAGGCGAGGGACCGGATCGTCCAGGAAGCGCTCTCGTGCCTGGGTGGTGAGGCCGACCGGTTGCGTGAAGCCGAAGACCTTGCACGTCGTCGCCTGGCTCAGGTTCATGCCGACATCGGTCGTTTGGTCGAGGTCTTGAAGAGCCTTGGGGCGAGGGGGCTGTCCAGCGTTCAAGCTGAACTCGAACGTCTGGAGACCGAAGAAGGGCAGGTTAAGAAGAACCTGTCCGACATCGCCAAGCGTCAGGCACCCGTCGAGCGGGTCAGCGACGATGCCCGTTCCTTCCTGGAAACCTGGCAGGACATTGGCGACCTCTTACGGTCAGCCACGCCGGAAGAGCAGATGCAAATCCTCCAGCACTACATCGAGGTGGTCGAACTTGGCCTCATCGACCCGGATACCCGTACCGGAAGCTACGCCATGCGACTATTCCCGGAGGTCCGTCCCGACCGGGGCTTCGATTTCGGCGGCGACAACGGCCCCGATGACGGAAGTTCAGGGCCAGAAATGGCTAACGGGGACGCCGCCACGAATGGCGACGGCCCCGCCGTGTTAACCGAGGACGGCTTGGTTCGCATAACCGTCCAGAAAGCTCCCCGAGTAGGACTCGAACCTACAACAAACCGGTTAACAGCCGGTTGCTCTACCATTGAGCTATCGGGGAATGTCGTTGGACTAGGAAATCTATATCAAATTAGGGCCAACTTTCAAGGTCAGCTTCCTATCCCATTTCGACGAGATTCACTCACTTTTGAACCACTTCTCTTGGAGTTTTGCGCTTTGATTGATTGACGGCTGCGGCCCCGAATGGGTTCACAGATGAACTCTTCTCAGATGGATTCTAAGCCGCCATTTCTGGAAATGTTGATGCCAATCATTTGAAGTCCAAGGGCAAGTTAGGGAAGCTATGGCGGTTACTGAAAAGCGCTAGACCTCATGGCTCCAGGACAACCGCATCCGCCACGTCGACATTGAGCTTGAAGGAGTAAGTCGCGGCGGTTTTTTTATTGGGATCGACCATTTTGGTCATCTTCAGCGGGCCCTTTTCCAGACTGGACGCTTTATTGTACTTGGCCCCGGCGTATTGCACGGTGAGGAATGCCTCTTGCGGTTGATCCGACCAATTGATGGCGATCATGACCAAGCCCTTGGGGCCTTCCAATACCATCGTTTCCACCATGAGATTGTCCGTGACCACGCTCCAGCGAGCTTCGCTCGTGGGAACGGTCACGTGATCGACGATCTCGGTGTCCCATTGGGTGGGGATCGCGTGATTGGGAAAGTGCTTTTCCGGACCAACCTCCCAAATGGCGGCGGGTAGAGCTTTTTGCCAAAAACCTGAGGCTGCGTACCCGGCATAAAAGATGCCCATGCCGCGGCCCAGGTCGTGCCTCATGATGGCAGGGGAGCCATCTTGGAAGCGAGCGAAAATTTGCACGTCCTTCATGGTTTTGAAAGTCAGTTTGCAGCCCATGGCGGGGAAATTTCGTTTGACCTCGAGGAAATCCCATGTGAACTGATCGATCGGCTTGGAGAAAGGCCACTCCAGTTTCGGCCTGCCCATGCTTTTGACTCGCTGCAATTTGGGATCATGGATGCCATACACTTCATTCAAGGTCAGCAAGGGTTGGTCAAATTCATCTCGCAAACCTCCGCCGGCATAGCCTCCTAATGTCCCGCCCTCGTCGCGCACCCAATCGCGCAGCAACAGGGCGACGTCGCGCTCCAGATGCATCCCCACGATCATAATCGTTCTCAACGACTTATGCTTGCCTGCGCGGATTTCCTCGGGCGTGATGAGATCGATGCCATGGCCCGCCGCGCGACAGGCCAGGAAAAGCGCCTTGCGCTCTTCTTCGTCGTCAGGATGACCATGAAACCGTTGAGCAGGCGAGTCATAGATGGCGACCTCGGCAGGTCTGGTCATGGCGGGAAAGAGAAATTCTTCGAGGCGGCCCGCATCGTGGATCAACTGCTGAAGTGCAAGCCACCGTTTTTGATCCGAAGATGCAATGCTGCCCTGACCCTTCGCCAAGGAAGGCGGGCATGCGCCTGTAAAATGGAACATTTTTACCCCATGAGCCAAGGCGAGGTAGAAAGCTCGCCGCAGCGTCACGGGATGGCTCAAACGATCATCCACCGGAATCGTCCACAACATGGGCTTTTGGTTGGCTAAAGCGGCATGACGCAAACGTGTCAAATACCACCCAACCGCTGCCGGACTGATTTCCGGCAACTGCCCGGCCACATCTTCTCCCCAGGGCATGAGTCCCGTGGGGTCGTACAGCATGGCGTTGGAGCGTGCCGTGACGTGCAACCCCGGCGGCCCCATTGCTTCCAATGCTTGTCGGCGTTTTGCAACTTGGTTGGCATATTGTACCAGCGCGAAGCGATAGCTGAGAAAAGCCAATGGAGAGCGCCGATTGGACCATTCGAATCGAGCCTCATCCAAGCTGCTCAAGCCGACGTCAGCCGCGTCGTATTTGTGCTCTCGTAGATAAGCTCGAAAGGCATCTACTTCGTCTTGGCCAGGCTGGTACGGCACTGGCGGCAATACGTCCATGGCATCGACCACAAAGGTTCGATGATTCCATGGCGGTGAAGATTCGACCTTGATGCCTCTTGGCAACATGTAAAATCCATTGCGTTCGGGGGTTGGCACCGTCGGAAGAGAATTGCACCCCAACATCGCCGCTGCTTTCGCCGCCTGGTCAAGCCATGGCGCCTTCGCCTCGGACATGGCGGGTTCAAGGAGATTGAGCAAGTTGAAAAAAAGAAACTGCTCCGGGCGTTTGTCTTTGGAAGAAGCCTCGGCAAGGAGACGTTGCAGGTTCTCTAGTTCTTGTTCCGGAGATAAGTTGGCGATGTCAGGCAGGCCATTGCCTTGTCCCGACCGAGTCAACGGATGCGAATACGTCCATCCCCAAAGAACCGCTGCGATGATGGATAGGAAAAACAGCAAACCGACGATGCGTTGGAGTTGATGGGGGTGCATGAAGGCATCTCATGGAAAGCGTGATCGTTTTGGCACATTGTAGACGGAGCGCGCAGGAGATGCCAAAAGAAAGAACCGTGAATGGTCCCATGGAAGAGCGACCTGTTTAGCGGCCGAGCAGGTTCAGTTGCAGGATGAGTTGATGGTGTCCCTCGTCGGGAATCTGGATGCTGCGCAGCGGGGTCAGATTTAGATTCCCATAGTTCGAGTGCACTTCCGAGAAGCCTGCAAATGGGTTCGGCCTCATGCTGGGATTGTTCGGATCACCCGAAGGCAGGCCGGGGATCACCCGCGGCTTATCTGGATTGGATTTCGTAACCAACACACGATATTTTCCTGGATAAGCGCCATCGTTCGGTAAAAGCGTTGACAACACGAAAAAGCCTTCGTCGTTGGTCGTGGCCTTGGCGTCCGGCAATTCTGGATTCTCATGTTTGAAAACAAGTTTGGCCTGTGCCACGCCTTGTCCATCTAGCATGAGTCTGCCTGCCACGGGGACGATCTTCAGAGGGGGAGTAAAAGGTTTGTAAAAGAAGATGAAATAGATCAAGCCAGCAACGGCAACGACGCCCAGAATGATCAATCCATAAAAGATGGTCAATTGGCGAATCCGCAGCTTCAATTCCTCGATGGGCGTCAATCGGCGGCGCACAGGCATCCCGGATGCTAATTTCGGAGTGGTCACTTGAGCCGCTCCAGTTGGCAGCGGCGCGGTCAATGGGATTGAGGCTTCCGGCGCCGTGCTCCATGACTGCATCTGCTCCAGGACGACTGAAAAATCAGCCGGCCGATGCTGCGGCTCGCGTTGGCAACATTGATTCAATAGTTCAGCCCATTCCGGCTTCAGCTTCTGCCAATGCTGGGCGGCGGGATGCGGCGTGCCGAAGGCGGCAAAGCAAATCGTCTTGGCCCAGGAGTAAACGTCGCAACTTGGTTTGAGTTCCTGGGCCGCTTGTCCTTGCTGTTCTGGAGAAGCATAATCGAGGCAATGAGCCAGCCATCGGCCTTGCGCCGTTCGCATCAGCTGAGCGGGATTCTTGGCGGACAGGCTCAACATGTCCTCGCGAAGCGCCATGCCGAACTGAATGAGTCGAACTTGCCAACCTTCCGGGCTTTTGTTCAGCAGCAGGTGATTCGGACAGATGGCCCGATGCAGCACTCCCGCTTGATGAGCAGCTTGCATGGCCTCGGCTGCCAATCGGCCAACCATCATGGAGTCCTTGGCCGACAGGGGGCCATAACGCTGAACATATTGCTCCAAGCTAATCCACTCGGCATAGCCTGAAACAATGATCGGAGACGGGCATGCCGCGGTGGCGTGTGCGACCCCGAGGATGGGGGTCAGTCCAGGATGCTGCAGGTCGCTGAGCATCTTGAGATCTTGAAAGACCATGGCCAATCCGCGATCCAGGAGTGAACTATCGACGGTCCGGACCAACACTTGCGATTGGTTTTTTTTGGCCACGCAGCGGAAGGTTAATCCCAAGGCATCGTGGGCCACGATGCGATCAGGATCAAATTGATCCAAAGGAATCGGAGCATATTGATCCGGCTTCAATTTCCAGGCCGCTTGCAACTCCTTGAAGGCATCCCCTAAATGTGGCCGTTCCAGGGCCGCCTGATAAGCCTGATAAAATGCATGAGCCTTGTCCGCGGGATCTTGAGTTATTTCAGCCAATTGATGAAAGTCACGCTCGGCGGCTTGAAACTCACCCAAGCCATACTCAGTGCGGGCCATCCATTTGAGCAATAGCGGCGCATGGTTTTGTTGTGCCGCTGGCAAGGCTCGGAATTGGCTCACATATTGCTTGAATTGGGTCTTTTGCTCGACGTTCCAATTTATGCTGGCAGGTTCGATGACTTTGTCCGACACGATGTCCGTTGACGACAGCAGCGCATGCATGGCCAGACCAAGTTGTTTCACATGGTCAGGTTGTTGGCTGAATAAATCATCCACCGACGTCGGGATCGATTCCGAAGTGGAAGTCGCACTGGCCATGCCATCACCTAAACGAACTCAGCGAATGTGAGAAACCTACGAAGCGGTCCGACCAATCTTCACGATCGCCCTTGGCTGGCCGCGACGCATGGGTTTATCGGAAAGTCTATCTTCGCATAGGTTTGTGGCCTCGGCAAGCCTTAACGAGAGAGGATGTCGCTGGTGACAAGCTCTGCCGCTGCCTTTTCCGCATGGTCCTCAAACGCGCTTCAATGCGTCATGGAGATGATGGCCATCCAGCAAGAGATACTCTGGCTCGGCCATGGCGCTGATGTCTTGCGTCGTGGTCAGCAGTTCGATGCAACCGCGATCGCGCATCTCCAAGAGGCCTGTGTGGAACGAAGTCAGGGTCAACTCCGCATGGGCTTGTTGCAGGGTCGTGAATAATTCCTGTAATAAACAGACAGGCCGTCCGATCTGGGCATGCTGTTCCGCGATGGTCAGCACATCCAATTGCCAGGGCAGGAATGCGTGAGCATTCATGGCTGACGATGCGTTCGTGGTTTGAATTTTGGCCAAGGCCGCTTGGCACTTAGCCTTGAGGCCGCGCCATTCTTCCTCCTGCTTGAGCAAATAGCTTTCCAGGCGGTTGGCCAAATGGAGCACCTGATCCTTGATCTGCGCCACCCATTGGGCCATGCCCGCTTCCTGCACGTCGAGCCTGGCCAGCAATTCCTGGATGACCTCCCGGGGTGAAGTGGCTTGCTGCAGGAATTGCCAGCCGCGGGGCGTGAGACGGACCCATTCAAGCAGGGTTTTCCCTTTGGCTTCCGTGCGCTCCAATTCCAATAGGCCATCGCGCAGACACTGGTCCATCACCGCCTGGCTTTCCGCGGTGCGGCGCGGGAACAACCCGTCGCTCTTGCCCGAAGCATGAACGAGGATCGCCGCTTGGGCGGCATGGGCCTTCTTGAGGGTCGAGATCAGGAGTTCCGTCGCCTGATGCATGGATGGTTATTTGACCTTTCCCCCCGGAAGGTCGCCGAGGTTTTCGAAGAGATGCGTCAGTGAGGCCATGACCTTCTTCAAATCACCTTCATGGAGGCTTTCATTGGCCGAGTGCGGTTGACTCTTGGGATCTTCGATGCCCACGAGCAGGGCAGGAGCGCCGCCAAAAAGTTTCGCCAAGGGGCCGACAAAGCCGATGGAGCCGCCGCAACCGATGGCCAGGGGATCGCGGCCAAAGCCGCTCTTCAGCGCCCGCATGCAGGCATCGAAGGCGGGGCCGGTCGGGTCGGTCATCCACCAATCCACCATGTGCTCGCTGGCGGTGACTTTCACCTTCACACCCCACGGCGGATCCTTCGTCAAATACTTCCTGAAGGCGTCGAACACGGTCTTGGTCTTCTGATTCGGCACGATGCGGACCGAGACAATCGCCTTGGCCGACGACAGCACTTGATTGGATTTTTGCCGAATCGAACTGGCTTCCTGGGCGATGATGGTCACGGCGGGCTGGCGCCATTGGGCCTCGTACATCTGCATGCCTTTAGGCAGCGCGAACCCGATGCCTGGCAGCAAGCCTGCTTCATCGCGCAGTTTTTTCTCCTTCAAGGGCAGCGACTTGAACGTGGCCTTTTCCTTGGCCGTCAGCGGCTTGACCTGGTCGTAGAAGCCCGGCACAGGGACTTTCTTGTTATCCCAAAAGAGCCGGCTCAGGATGACGTTGAGGGCAATGGCCGCGTCGGGCAGCCAACCGCCGCCGCCGCCCGAATGCACGGGCCGCTTTAACGCTTCCACTTCCACATGGAATTCGACGATGCCCCTCAAGGAATAGGTAATGCAAGGCAGCCCCTCCTCGAGATTGCCCGTGTCGTTGACAACGATCACGTCGGATTTGATTTTGTCCTTATATTGCTTGAAAAAACCTTGCAAATTCTTCGAGCCAATTTCTTCTTCGCCTTCCACCAGGACTTTGACGTTGACGGGCAGCGAACCTGTCGTCCGCAGCCATGCCTCAATGGCCGCCAATTGAGCGATCGTGCCGCCCTTATCGTCAGCCGAACCGCGCCCGAATAGCCGGCCGTTGCGCCGCGTCAGCGTCCAGGGATCGGAATCCCACCCGCCGGTATTGCAGGGTTGAACGTCATGATGCGAGTAAAGGAAGACCGTTGGCTTGCCTGGCGCCCCGATCCATTCACCATATACATAAGGGTAGGAATCCTCGTGCGTCAGAATCTGCACGTTGTTAAGACCTGCCTGGTGCATCAGACCCTCGACCATGCGAGCACTGTGGCTGATCTCCTGGGCATGCTGGCCATCGGTGCTGACGCTGGGCACCGCCACGAGCTGGCGCAAATCGTCGACGAAGCGGTCGTGATGCAAATCCAGATACGTCAATACTTCTCTCATGCCAACCTCATCCCTTGCTGAAGAATCGAAGCCTAGACCTGTCCGATGCGTGGTATCGTAACCCCCCGACTACACAAAGGAAAGCTACTTTCCGATGAGATTTGCGACCCCGTTCTTCCGGCCATGAAAAACTTGCCTGAAACAATGAACCAACATGGGCAATGCTTGATCGCAAGGGAAAGTTCGGTAGGATGGGATTTGGTTTAGCCTTTCAAAATATCATAAAGGGGCAGTGGGTGAGGCCATCCTTACTTGTCCTTCACGCCATGCTCATCCTGACGTCCGGCGCCGTTCTCTGGCCATTCTTCTCCATCGCACCGCCAGAGCAAAGCGATCCGCCGCGATTGCTCTTTCTCGTCGCCGAGGACCCAAATAATTACGAAGCACATCGGATGATCCCCCCATTCGCACGTCGCTTGGAGAAGAGCGAAGGCTGGAGCACCACCGTCATCCAGGGGCGCGGCGATCTGAACGCCTTCGAGTTCCCCGGACTGGAAGCTGCGCTTGCCAAGGCGGACCTATTGGTCATCTTCTTTCGGCGAGCCGCTCTCCGGCCGGCGCAGATGAACGCCATCAAAAACTACCTGGCCGAAGGCAAGCCGCTGGTTGGCATCCGCACCGCCAATCACGCATTCTCCGTGCACCATCAGGCCGCCGCGCAGGGCTTCGTGGACTGGTGGGATTTCGTGCCTGATTATCTCGGCCACAAAAACGCGGGCTACGGCAAGCTGGAAGATGGCACGGCGGTCACGCCCGAACCCGGCGCCGAGGCGCATCCGATATTAAAAGGCGTGAAGCCGCTTGTCTGGCAGAGCAAGGGCAGCCTTTACCGGGTGTTGCCTCTGCTCGATGAGAAAGCCGTCGTGCTGCTCCAGGGCAGCGATGGCAAGGACAAGCAACCCGTGGCCTGGACCCGCAGCAGCCGGCATGGCGGGCGCATCTTCTACACGTCCCTCGGCTACCCGGACGACTTCAGCCAACCCCCCTTTCAAACCCTGCTGCGCAACGGCCTCTCCTGGGCTATGGGGAAGTGAGGATGGAAAAGTTAGTCAACAACAGAATGGTTTCCGATTAGGCTGGAATGAGCCATGAGCGACCAATTGCTCGCCATCATTTTCATCGACTACGACAACCTGCTCCCGGCGCAGAAGACCTCGGGCATTTGGGACGTTGTGACCAAGATACTTGTTCAGGTTCCCTGGGATCAATCTCTCACACGGGGTAGTTGCGAGATCCGCGTCTACGGGGGCTGGTACGAAGGAAACCAGATCACCCGGGTGGCCCAAGACCTCACGGTCGAACTGCAGCGAGAATTCCCTGGCATTATCCGCATCCCGCGAGGGGCCAGCCCGAATCTGGAACTGAAAGCGAACGCGGAACTGGCCGTATCGCTACTTCAGGAACCGGGGCATCACCTGTTCAACACGTTTCGCCGGAAGGGAAAGCCGTCGAACGTCCGGGTGGAGAAACCAGCCGAGGTGGGGTGCGTGGACGCGGCCTGCGTGCTGCCACAGATGGAACTACTGCTCAGCAAAGGCACCTGTCCCAAGGCTGGATGCAGTGTGACCAATTGTGAACTGGTGTACAGGAACGAACAGAAGATCGTTGATACCATGCTCGCGTGTGACTTGATCCACGCGGTGGACCGCGTCTCGGGTCGAGTCATACTGGTCAGCGGCGACGACGACTTCTTGCCGCCACTGCGAACGGTATTGCTCCGGGGTCGCGCGGCAGTGCGATGTTACCCCAAGAAGAACATGCAGCGGACAATATTTCCGCACGGCGGTGCTCAACTACTCGAAGTGGAACTGTAATTATGCAAATCACCGAATTCAAATCTATCGTGGCGACCTTCGCCGATCCGGGTAGCGAATTGCTGTTTGACAGCACTAACTTCGGCATCTCAATCAACGACGACCTTATCACCGCGAAGATCACCACCAGATCGGGCGACGTTTACGTCGATGAGGGGACTGGTGCCGAACCGGCCAGCAAGTGGATCATCAACCGGTTGGCCCGGTTGCCGTTGCTGGCTACGCGGCTTCGAGAAACCGTCCCCCCTACAGAACACTTCGTTTCTCCGGTCGTATCACTACTGCCGACGCTGGAACGACAGCCGGACGAAAAACGAGTGCCATCACCAGATGGCCTGAAGCTGACCCTGGAAGCGCTCGACCAGCGTAGCCCGTTAGAAACGATGGTTCTCTACATCACGAGCGATGCGGGCGAGGGGAAGACTTCGCTCATCAACCAACTGGCCCGCGAACAAGCACAACTCTTCATCGACAACAAAGCAGACTGGCTATTGGTCCCGATCCCGCTCGGGGGGCGGCATTTCCTGCGGTTCGACGACATCACGGTGGGTGTCATGCAGAACCGCTATCGGTTCCCGTTCCTGTATTACCAGTCGTTCCTCGCCCTAGTGAAGATGGGCGTGATCGTGCCCGCGTTTGACGGCTTCGAGGAGATGTTCGTGGAGAACAGTTCTGGTGAAGCATTGTCAGCGATGGGGATTCTGGTCGGGTCGCTTGATTCCCAAGGCGCAATGGTCGTTGCAGCCCGCAAGGCGTACTTCGAGTTCGAGAACCTCCGCATCCAGGAGCGACTCTTCGACACGATCAAGGGATTCTCAGTCGGCTTTAGCAAACTCGAACTGCACCGCTGGGCAAAGCCGCAGTTCATCGACTATTGCCTCAAACGTGAGATCGATGACCCGGAAGAACTCCATCGACGCGTTAGTGAACGCCTCTCGTCGGACCACGCACTGCTGACTCGTGCTGTTCTGGTAAAGCGTCTCGTCGATGTCGCAAAGAAGAGCCCCACGCTCGATGGTTTCCTCGACCAACTCCAGAAATCGGGTGCCGACTTCTTCTCGGTATTCGTGCGAGGCTTGATCGAACGTGAGGCCAATGAGAAATGGCTTGATCGCGACCTAAAGGACGGAGTGGGTACACCACTTTTCACCGTCGATGAACATTGCGAATTGCTCTCTCAAATCGCACTGTCGATGTGGGAGGCCAAGGTCGATTTCCTGAAACGGGATGCATTGGAGTTTGTAGCCGACTACTTCTGTGAGACAGCGCGGAAGACTGCCTTTCAAGCCCAGCAAGTCCGAGAACGGATTCGTGGCCACGCGATGCTGATCCCTTCGATGAATGCGTCGAACGCGGTCGAATTCGATCATGACGAGTTTCGCATGTACTTCCTCGGCGAGGGGATCGCACGCCAGATTCGACCGATGAACGCCCGCGCCAAGGCAGAGGTTTTAGGAACATTCCGCCGAGGCCCCATTCCCGGCGACGCGATGCTGGCACTGTTCCGCGCGCTGACTCGGGACGGAACGCTTGACCGCGCTCAAGCAATCAAACTCCTGCTCGAAGTTGCCGGGATGGATGCCCAGGCTTCGTACACCCACGAGAACGTCGCGGAGTTGGTTATCTGTCTGCTGAGCGGGATCGACGGCACTGGCGTCAACATTCTGGGCCTCTCGTTCGGCCATGATGCTCTACGCGACAAGAAGATCGCAGGAGTTGCATTCCAGAATTGCTACTTTTCCAATTCTAGCCTCGACTTGGCAGAACTCACCAATTGCACTTTCGTTAACTGCAAGTTCACACAACTGCGACTCACAGAAACCACGCGGGTGTCGGGCGTGGTCTTCCAGGGTTGCGCTGTGGACGCCCTGGTTCTGTCGATGCGGAATCGCGAGATCTGGGGGCCGGCTGAGATCCGGCAACAGCTTGAACTCGCTGGCGTCACGTTTCGTGAAGATGTTCCGCCCCCTCCTCCGCCTCCGCCAGCTCGTGAGCCTGACCCCGAACTTGTCGATGTCGAGAAACTCACTCGCTACTTCATGCGGAGCACTCACATGAGTGAGAGCATTATCCGAATGAAACTTGGCAGTCGAGGGCAAGCATTCATCGACGAGACACTTCCTCGTCTCCAAAAATGTGGTGTCTTCGTCGAAATCAAGAATCTCGGCTCTGGCGTTCAGCGACGTTTCCGCCTCGGGGTTGCTCTCCAGCTGATCAACGATGCGATGACTATGGCCAACGGAGATTTCGAGCAATTCCTGGCTCAGTTCAACTGAATGTCCAGTGAGGGCAAATTCATGACCGAATCCGTCGTCGAGCAACCTTAATTCACCTGGCTGTAAGACATCAAGAAGCGGTTATTAGACAGTAATTTTATTCTTAAGATGACCTGCCGGGGGCAAATTCCGGAGCAGATGCACGAGCGCATCAGCATTTTCCTAGCTAACGAATATCACCAATTCCGCCGCGCATGAAAAAAACCTGGATGTTCCCAGGGTTTCCGTTTCATGCGTTGTTCTGCGCAATCGTACAGTGGGCTTTACAGGACTTGAACCTGTGACCTCCTGCGTGTCGAGCAGGCGCTCTAGCCAACTGAGCTAAAAGCCCAAGTACCATGCATTATAAAACCAAAGCGTCTAAAAGCCAGAGGGAGCGAGGCGATTCCGAGGTTCGCAGGGCCGCACGCTTTTTTAACCCCAAGCTTCGATGGCCAATCAAAAACAAACACGACCCGCGAACGGGTCGTGTTGTGATGGAACCATGTGCAACGAAAGGTTTAGAAGCGAACGCCAGCGGAGACCGCGAAGCCGAACAGTCCGAGGTTGCTGTTGGATTCGTTGGCGAAGTTGCCCGAACGGCTGCTGTTGCCGGCGCCGTAGAGCATCTGGCCGACGAAGCCGCCTTGGACGTACAGTTCGGAGCGGCCCATGTTCGAACGCCATTCGCCGCCGACTTCGATTTCGGTCATGGTCAGGATGGCGTTGCGTTCCTGGTAAGCGCCTTCGATGATGAGGGGGATTTCGCCGGTCACCAGAGCGGGCTGGGCTTGGGCGGAGAACGAGGTCTGCTTGCCCTTGCCGAAGAGGACGGAGACGCGGCCCGAGCTGTAGATCGCCAAGCCGCCGCCGATGGGCAGACGGCCATCCAGCGCCACGGTCGGCCCCACGGCGTTCAGGTTGTGGCCCGACACCAAGAGCTGATTGGTGAACACTCCACCGCCCGGGGTGTTAATGAACACATTGTAGTTCTGGGCCATGTGCAAGTAGCGAACGCCGCCGGCCATGAGCAGATCCAGACTGGCGACCTTGGCTTCCTTGGTCGATTCAAAGTCCCAGGTCAGCAAGCTGAGGTCGCTTTGCGCCAACAGGGAAGCGGGGGCATTGGGAGCGCCAAACGTCGAGATCGGATTGATCAGCGGGCTGGCGGTCGAAATCTGCTGGCTGGGATTGACGAAAATGCCCGAGCCGATGGTGTCAATGGCGGTTTGGGTGTCATCCCAACTTCCTTGCACCCAGCGCGTGCGGAAGCCGATGCCGTCGCGGGAGCCGAAGCCCAAGACGACGCGGGGCAGCCAATCGGCTTCGGGTTCGAAGGTGGTGACCGTGGAAGAAGAAATCGTGCCGTTAATACCTTGGTTGACGGCATCAAACGTGCGGGTCACGAACGCCGCATTGTTGTCCCAGCGCGGCTTGAGCAACAGGAAGCCAACCTCGCCATAAGCGCTGCCGCGGCTGCAGCAATCGTCATTGGCAACCCAATCATGATGATGATGAGCCGGAGCATACATGATGCTTTGCGGCATCGAGGCGGGTTGGGATGGAGCCTGAGCCATCGCGCTGCCGCCAAGCCAACTCAATGCAACGGCGCTCAAAGCGCTAGCGAGCATCTTTTTCATGGGTGATCCTTTCTGCCTCATGCAGAATAATGGTTCCAAAATCCGTTTCGAAAGCCTCAACCCGCCCATCGGACTCCTCGGGAGATGCTCTCAGCGGCATCACGCCGATGGGACGATTGAGTGCACGCGCGATGTGCGTCGTGACGCTTGGTTCATCGGCAAGTTTTTTACCCCATTTTCAAGCTTCCGGCCGGGGAAAGCGAAAGGCAAGTCAAGCGATCTCACTAAGGTTGCTATGAGTGGTGCCGTCGTTGTTTAGAGTTGAATCCCTCTCTTGCGTACAACCCGCAAGCCACAAGGGATCGTTTCCTCAAAAGCACGGCGAATTCCTCAAGATCCATGGGGGTTGTTTTTTTCTAATGTTTTCGCGGCCAAGGCTGGTAAAACATAGGGATAGACATGCCAAGGACTCAGGGATTCGAGAGATTGGAAAAGGTTTAACTCATGTCCCAACCTTTCCTGCAAGCCATTTGCCCTCATTGTCAGAAAAGTTTGCGTGCCCCGGCCCACCTGGCCGGCAAGAGCGTCAAATGCAAACACTGCGGGCAGCGCTTGAACCTGCCGCGAAACGCAGGGGAACCATCGACCGTGGAACCCTCGGCCGCGGGGGCGCGGCCAGGGACCGCTGAAGCGACCACTCATCCACGTTCGAATAAAGCGCCGTTGAACGAACGCTCTTCGGCGAAAAGACCGATTCTGCGGCAACAAGCCGATAGCGACCTGGATCGGGATGTAGATGAGGATCCCGTCGAACTCATCCCCCTGGACGCCAAGAAAAAGCTGCGGCGGATTAATCCCGCCATCGTGATGCCGATCGTCTTTCTGTTCGTTTTGCTCGTCGCCGGCGGCGTCCTGTGGGTGGTGTTTGGCGATGACTTGCGCCAGCTTTGGCAGGCCGAGTTGGCCACGGATCGACCGCCCACGCAAACGGAATCGCTCCTTGACCAGGCCGCGCAGCAAACCCGACCAGAAGGCGGCTTCCGTCCGTCCGGCCCGGAAGGCACGCGGCCGCGCGGCCCATCGTCCACCCGTCCGGGGGGCCGCACGCCGCCGCTGCAGACCAGCCGCTTCTCTGGGCCCTTTCCGGGACGTGCCTTGTTGATCGGCATCAAAAACTATCTCTATCTGCAGCCGCTCAATCCCAATTATGCCCCCGACCTGACCCGCGATCCCTTGGGACTGCATGGACTGAAAAGGGCCTTGATCGAGGACACGGCGTTTCGCAAGGACCAGGTTTTGGAACTGAGCGACGTGGCCCAGGAGCAGCCCATCGCCCCCACGAAGGCCGTCCTCGAAGCCACGATCAAGGACTTTTTAGAGAAGAGCCGACCGCAGGACCGCGTCATCCTGGTGTTTGTCGGACACGTCGGCATGGTGAAAGAGCAGGGGTATCTATTTCCAATCGACGCCGAGATGGACGCGGTGGATCGGCTCATTTCCATTGAGTCATTACTGGCTCAGCTTGGCGCTTGCCCGGCCCGGCAAAAGTTGCTCATCATCGATCCCTCGCCCTTCGATCCAGATCAGATGGCGTACCGGCCCGCGCCGGATGCCTCGGACGCCAAGTTCCACGAGTTGTTTAAGAAGGCCCCCGAGGGCGTGCAGGTCTGGCTAGCGTGCCAACCCGGCCAGCAATCCCACCTTCCCTACAAACACAACACCAACGGATCAGCTTTCATCCATTGGCTGACCAAGGTCAGTTCCATCAACAACCCGGAATACTGGCGGCTCATTGAAAAGCATCCCGCCCTCAAGGACGAGCCGCTTCCCATGTTGCTGATGGAGCAGACCATCACTGGCCAAACACATGCGTTTGTGAAGGAAAAACTGCGCGTGGAGCAAACACCCGTGCTCCTGGGCAAGGAGGTCTCTTTTAAGGGAACGAAACAGGAAGCAGACCCAATTCCCCTGACCGTCCAGGGGATCATTCAGCCCGATGCCAAGGCGGATGCGCGTCTTTTGGATTCCTTGCTGAACGAACTGTCGCTCATCAACGACCCGCATCGAACATGGAAAGAGTACGCCATCCAATTTCAATCACTCAAGCTGGATCCGCGCTTTACCAAGGACGGCACGGCCGACTTCAAGACCTTGGCGGACCTGAGGAGCCGATTCAAGGACAAACCCGTTCGGCTCTTTTGCCTGGAAATCGCTCAGCAACTGAACAAGAAAGAAGACTTCCGCATGACCTTCACCCAGGCGGAAGTCAACAACAAGCGGCTCGTGGAAACGCTGCAGCAAGCTCCGGCCAGCGCCTACGCGGACTTGATGGACCTCGTGGAACGGGCCAAGGAATTGGAGTCGGAGCGGGATAAGGAATCCCCGCGCTGGCAGGCCCATTACGACTACTACCATGCCCGGCTCCTGGGCAAGACGATCACGGTCTCGGAATACAATTTCGTCTTGGGCAACAGCATCCGCAAAGACAGCCCCACGCTGCAAGACCCCCGGCAGCATGATGGCTGGGTCATCATCCCGCAGGAACGCTTGCAGCAAAGCGACAGTCGCGGCCTCAATAACGATCGTAAGAAAATCCTTGAGCGTATGATCAAGGACTATCCGCAAACGCCGTGGGAATGGGTAGCCCGGAGCGAGTTGGCCACCTTCATCGGTTTGAAATTGCACGAAACCAAGCTCAGGCGTTAAAGCCATGCCGCATTGAGAAGGGCCTAACCATGATGGATGATCGCGGAATGGATGATTTGCTGCCCCGCATCACGCAGGAAATCGTCGCCAGTTACGCGCAGTATCCGAAAATGAGCCATTTGGGGCATCGACCGCTGCCCAGCCGCGAAGCCATCGTCGCCATTCTGGGGGATGTGTTTGAGCTGTTCTACCCCGGCTTTTATCGCCGGCAAAATCTGCATTTGGGCAACGTCATCTATCACGTCGGCGACCTGGTGGATAGTTTGTATGACCGGTTGAGCGAACAGATCGGCCGGGCTTTGGTCTACATGCAGGCCACGGATGAGCAGGCGTCGCTGGATGAAATCGTGGCCCCGCAAAAAGCGATGGCCTTTCTCGAGCGGCTGCCGCATCTGCGTTCCGTCTTGCAGGACGACGTGGCGGCCGCCCTCAATGGCGACCCCGCGGCCCACAATCATGCCGAGATCGTCTTCTGCTATCCAGGACTTTACGCCGTCACCGTCCATCGCATTGCCCACGAGCTGCTTTCTCAAGGCATTCCCCTGATTCCCCGCATGATGAGCGAATATGCCCATTCGCTCACCGGCATCGACATCCACCCTGGCGCTCAGATCGGCCGGCACTTCTTCATTGATCACGGCACGGGCGTGGTCATCGGCGAGACATGCATCATCGGCCATCATGTCACCTTGTACCAGGGCGTCACGCTCGGCTCGTTGACTTTTCCCCGCGACGCGGCGGGCAACATCATCCGCGGGAAAAAGCGGCATCCGACCTTGGAAGATGGCGTCATTGTCTACGCCAACGCCACCGTGCTCGGCGGGCATACCGTAGTCGGGCATCATTCCATCGTCGGCTCGAACGTCTGGCTGACGCACAGCGTGGAACCCTACACCGTGGTCACCCTGGAAAAGCCATCGCTCCGCTTCAAGGGACAAGCCAGCGAGTATGAAGTCAACTACCAGATATAATGTGGATCAATAGTCAGTCGATTTGGCTTTACCCTCAAATATGGAGGAACACGACCATGGCCGCGATGCTCTGGATGGCTTGGTTGATCGCGCCGCTGGCGTCTTTATCAGCGTCTGCACTGGTTCAGGCTGAAGAAACCTATCCCCGAGCGGAGATGCTCGTGGAAGTCGAAGAATTGATCCGAGCGACTCCGGATGCGCGTGCCAGCAGCTACTTGATCCTGGATGCGCGGCCGCGAAAAAAGTACGAGGAGAATCACATCCCCGGGGCATTGTGGGTTGATACCGAGCAATGGTCCAAGGCCTTTGCCACGGAAGCGACCGCGCTGGCGCGTGGGCTGCAAGGACACTTGAAAAAGGCAGCGGATCGCCGCATCGTCATCTATGACGACAGCAGGACCAATCAAGCCGCGCGTGTTTGGTGGATTCTCCGCTATGCGGGGGCGCGGAAGGTCAGTTTGCTCAACGGCGGTTGGCTGGCCTGGACGGCCCGCAAAGCCCCCGTGGAAAGCGGCTTCACCGACGTCCAAAAGTGGCCCGACCCCATGCAACACATGGACGAAGGCGACACGACCTTTGCGGAAGCGAATACGAAACGCTTGATAACGATGCGGCAACTGTTGGAGGTGCTCAAGGAACCGGGGCAAACACAAATCGTCGACGCACGCTCCGAAGGAGAATACTGCGGCATGGTCGGTATGGCCAAGCGGCTGGGTTCGATCCCAGGGGCGATCCATCTGGAGTGGACCGATTTACTCGACGCCAAGACCCATCGCTTTAAAGCGCCCGCTGAACTGCGAGAACTGTTCGCCAAGGCTGGGATTAAGCTAGATCAACCCGCCGTGACCTACTGCCAATCCGGCGGCAGAGCCTCGGTCATGGCTTTCGCCCTGGAACTCATGGGCGGACGGCAGGTGCAAAATTATTATGCCAGTTGGGCGGAATGGGGCAACCAGGACGAGACGCCTATCGTCAAGCCCAAGCCGAAAAAGCCGGCTTCGGACCAGGTGGATCGACGTTGAATAACGTCCCGATGGCAGTCATGCAGGGACCTCACAGCCACGGGTTGCGCCCGTGGTTTTCTTTTGCCCCAAACGCTGCGTCCAAGCCGCGGATTTAATACAATAACCGTTCCATTCGACCTGGATAAGTCGTCCGGTCCGTGACTTGCCATTTAGCGAAAAAAGGACGCCAATCGTGCCAGACGAGATGACACCCCGCGACGGTGTAGGCAGCAATGCCGCCCAGGAAGGGCAGCCGCCGATTCCTCCCGTGAACTCCGCTCCGAGCGAAGACAACGACGAAGGCGATCGGGTCCATCCGCTCAACATCGAGGCCGAGCTGAAGGAATCCTATCTGAGTTATGCGATGTCGGTCATCGTGAGCCGGGCCTTGCCGGACGCGCGCGACGGGCTGAAGCCCTCGCAGCGGCGCATCCTGGTGGCGATGAACGATCTCAAGCTGGGAGGCAACGCAGCCCGCGTAAAGTGTGCCAAGATCTCCGGCGACACCAGCGGCAATTACCATCCCCATGGCGAAGCGGTCATCTATCCCACCCTGGTCCGCATGGCCCAGGATTGGAACACGCGCCACGTGCTCGTGGATAAGCAGGGGAACTTCGGCTCCATCGCCGGGCTGCCCCCCGCCGCCATGCGTTACACCGAAGCCAAACTCTCCGCCTTGGCCTCGGAGATGCTCGCCGATTTGGACAAGGAAACGGTGGACCGGGTTCCCAACTACGATGGCCGGTTGATGGAGCCGACCGTTTTGCCGAGCAAGTTCCCCAATTTGCTGGTCAATGGCTCCGATGGCATCGCCGTGGGCATGGCCACGAGCATCCCGCCCCACAATCTGCGGGAAGTGTGCAACGCCGTGGTGCATTTGATCGATCATCCCGAGGCCACGATCGAGCAATTGATCCAGCATATCCCCGGGCCTGATTTCCCCACGGGCGGGATCATTTGCGGCCGGCAGGGCATCCTTGACGGCTACCGCACAGGCCGCGGCAAGGTCGTGATCCGCGCTCATGCGACCGTCAATGAGGACGGACCGCGCACGCAGATCATTATCACCGACATCCCCTATCAACAGACCCGCAATCGCATCATGGAATCGATTGGGGAAGCGATCAAAAACGAACGCATCACCGGCGTCTCGGGAGCGCCGCGGGATGAGAGCAGCGAACGCCAGGGCGTTCCCGTGCGGTTGGTCCTCGATCTCAAGCGCGACGCCGACCCGAACCTCGTGCTCAATCAGCTTTATCAATACACGCCGCTGCAAGACACCTTCAGCATCATCCTGCTCGCCCTGGTCGATGGGCGGCCCCGAACGCTGAACCTCAAGCAAATCCTCGAAGTCTTCATCCGGCATCGCGCCCGGGTCATTCGCCGCCGCACGGAATACCTGCTCCGCGAGGCCAAGCGCCGGGCCCATATCCTGGAAGGGCAGTTGATCGCCATTTCCTCGCTGGATGAAGTGATCCAAATCTGCCGCAACGCGCCTAATCGAGCCGAGGCCAAGATTCGGCTGCATCAATTGGCCGTGGCCGCAACCGTGATGGAGCGGGCTTTGGGGCCGAACGGTTTTGCCGCCTTGGTCCGCGAATTAGGCGCAAAAGACGCCTACAACATGACCGAGGAACAGGCCGAGGCGGTCGTCCGCATGCAGTTGGGCCAGTTGGCCGCCCTGGAGCGGGATGAGATTTTCAAGGAATACGGACAGCTCCGCGAACAGATCACGGCCCATGAGGATTTGTTGAGCGATGAGCGTAAAATCCTGGCCATCGTCCGCCAGGAAACCATCGAATTGAGCGATCAGCATGGCGATGATCGCCGAACGGAAATCATCGACGGCGGCCTGGGCGAAGTGCGCTTCGAGGATCTGATCGCCGAGGAAATGAACGCCGTCACCATCAGCCACCAGGGCTATATCAAACGGCTGCCGATCACGACCTATCGCAGTCAGCATCGCGGCGGCCGAGGCGTCACCGGGGCGCAGACCCACGAGGATGACTTCATTGAGCATTTCTACGTGGCCAGCACGCACGCCTATCTGCTCTTCTTCACGAATCTCGGCCAGGTGTATTGGCTCAAGGTGTATGACATTCCGCAGATGAGCCGCACCTCCGCCGGCCGAGCCATCGTCAACGTGCTCAATCTGAAGCCGGAGGAGAAGATCAGCAGCGTGATTCCCGTGCGCCGGTTCGATCCCAATCAATATCTCTTGATGGCGACGAAGCGGGGGCTCGTCAAAAAGACGGCCTTGGAAGCTTACAGCCGGCCCAAATCCGGCGGCATCATCGGCATCCATTTGGAAGAAGGCGACAGCCTGATCGGCGTGGCCCTCACTCAGGCGGGGGACGAAATCGTCCTGAGCACGCGCAACGGCATGGCCATTCGTTTCGCTGAATCCGATGCTCGCCCCATGGGGCGCGACACCAAAGGCGTTCGCGGCATCAATCTGCAAGGCGATGACGAGGTCGTCGGCATGGTCGTGACGACGCCGGACGGTTATTTGCTCACCATCTGCGAAAACGGCTTTGGCAAACGCACACCCTTTGGCGCGAACGAAGGCATGGCGGAAGACGCCGCAGCCGCAACTGAATCCGAGGAGGAGGCCGCTCCCGCGCCGGAGGCCGGCGGCGAAATCGAGAGCGGTGAAATCGAGGAGCGTTCCGCCATGCGGTATCGCGTCCAACGCCGCGGCGGCAAGGGCCTCCGCGACATCCGCACCAGCGATCGCAACGGCCAGGTCGTGACGGTCGTGGCGGTCACCGATTCGGATGACTTGATGATCATCACCCAACAGGGCATGGTCACGCGCATGAAGGTGTCGGAAATCCGCATCGTCGGCCGCAACACGCAGGGCGTTCGGCTCATCAACCTGCAAGAGGGGGATAAGGTGGTCACGGCGGCCAAGATCGCCAAGGAAGAGGCCAACGGCCAGGAAACGGATGCGGACGCGGAGCCGTCCCCCGAACCGCCGACAGCGCCCGCGGAGCCACCAGCCTAACGGAGCTTGCTCATCTTCTGCCGAACGGTTGGGGCCGCTGCTAAAAGAGTTGATTCCACCGCATTTCCTTAAGTTGGGACGCCGGCTGCTTGGCCAGGCGAATGGCCATGTCCGCCATGGCGTTGACGGCCCATTCGAAGTAATGCGGCGTCAGCGAGTAGATGTCCATGTCCGGCGCGGGATTCATGAAGTCGATGGCATAGGGCACGTCGTCCTTGACCGCCCACTCCAGGGAATTCATGTCGTAGCCCAAGCCTCGGCACAATTTCAATGTGTCCTCGATGATTCGCTTGCGCAGCGCGGGCGTGGGATAGTCGGGATCCACGTGGTATTTGCGTTCGCGTGGATCGTACCGGATGGGCTGCACCACGTCGCGCCCCAGACAGATGCAGCGAACGAAGTAATCCCACTGAATGAACTCCTGCACGACCATCGTCATCAGGCCGGATTTGTTGTAGCAGCGGATCAGTTCCTCCACAGAATGGCAAATGTCGACGTTTTTCCAGCCGCCGCCGTGGGCGTCCTTGAGGACGCAAGGCAAGCCGATGTGGGACACGATGCCGTTCCAGTCCAAGGGATAGATCAGATTGCGGAGACTCTCGTCGTGCTTGATGCCCGGGATGTAGTCCTTGTTGGGAAGGACGATGGTTTTCGGATGGGCCACGCCGAGCTTGCAGGCCAGGCTGGCACCGAAAAATTTGTCGTCGGCCGTCCACATGAAGGGGTTGTTGACCACGTGAACGCCCTGGAGAACGGCGTTTTTCAAATAGGAGCGATAGTAGGGCACTTCATGGGAGATGCGGTCGATGATCACCCGATAAGGCACGGGTTCGTTCATTTGGGTGCCGCCGAGCTTGACGTACTCGACCTCGACGCCTTGATTGCGGCGGGCGACTTCCTCGATGAATTTAGGCGGGAACGACCATTCACGACCCACCAGCAAGCCGACTTTGAGATTCATGGAGACTTCCTAAACGTGGTTTGCAGGAGACAGTCCGTCGAGGCGGCACGGCGTTAGTCGTGGCCTCCGATGTAATGCAGGATCATTTTGCGCCACCAGGGCCAGTCATGGGCCCAGCCATCCCATTCCCGCAAAGCGTTGCCGATGCCCTTGGACCATAAGAGGCCGGAGAAACGGCGATTCTGATCGATCAAGGGATCATCCCTGCCGACCACGAGGATGATGTCCAGTTGCTGCAGTTGCCGGATCCGCCAGGGATCATGCTCATGGGCGATGTAGGCCATGGGATTATTGAAAAAGACTTCATCCGCTCCATAGCCGTCGCAGAATTTCTCGATGTCGCACATGCCGCTCATCGAAATGATGCGCCCTGTGCATTCGGGAAACTTGAGGCCAAAGTTGATGGCATGATAGGCGCCGAAACTGGCCCCGGTGAGGATGACGAAGGGATTGTCATTCTTCTGCTGGGAAAGGGGCAACACTTCATTTTTGACATAGAGGTCATACTGATGCTGCCGCACGGCCCGGTGCCGAGGGTGCTTGCGCCGGTCGTACCAGCTTTCATGGTCAACGCAACTGACGCAATAGATCTGCAGCCACCCCATGCCGAGATGGTGGCCCAGGGCTTGGATCATGCCGCGGTCTTCCCATTCGTGAAAAGAACCGCGCGAGGTGGGGTAGACGATGCAGCGGGCGCCGCCGTGGCCAAAAATTTTCAATTCCATGTCCCGGCCAAGCGACGGGCTGAACCACTTGTGATACTCAACGTGCATGCCGAACTCGATAACCGCCGAGGGCGAACGACTGTTATCCTTCCCTGCCGATGGATCGCGAAAGTTCCTCCCGAAATTTCGCTTGGGGAGGGCGGCCGCCAGAAGCGGTTTCCCCATGTTCCGCCGTTTATATCGTAACGGATTTGGCCGCCGAGGCTTCAATGAAACTCTCGAAGATTCGTCTCATGCCGGGGTTGGCTTCGGTCAATTCCTCCGGATGCCATTGCACGCCAATGAGGAACTGGCCATTGATTCCCTCAACGCTCTCGATGACGTCATCCGGCGCGGTGGAGGTGACCTTTAATCCCGGGGCCAGGGTGCGAATGGCTTGATGATGCATGCTGTTGACGTCCAATTTGTCGCTTTCCAGGAGGCTGCGCAGTTTGGTGTCGCGCTGCACGCGGATGGGGTGGACGAGTTGCTGCCGCGTGAAGTCGTTGTTCGGATTCGGGAAGTAATCGTGCTTGATCGCGCATTTGAATTCGCTGGCGATATCCTGGTAGAGGGAACCCCCCAGGGCCACATTGATGACTTGCATCCCCCGGCACACGCCCAGGATGGGTTTCTTGTCTTCCTGTGCCCAGCGGACGAGGTGCAATTCCGTCCAATCGCGGGCCAGATCAGTGCGGCCGCAAGCGGTCCTGCGGTCTTCCTGATAACTGGCGGGATCGACGTCCATGCCGCCCGTGAGAAACAGGCCATCCAACCGGTCGTAGATTTCCCGCAGGGTGGCCTCGTCATCGTCCAGCAGCGGGATCAGCCAGGGGACCGCCCCGACGCCGCGGAGAACGCGGACGTATTTCTGCCCCATGACCCAGCATAGCGGCAGTTCACCTGGAATCGGCTGCAGCGTTTGCATCGCGATGCCGATGACGGGTCGTTTTTGCATCGCCATGAACCTCCCTCAACAGGTCTTCCTTGACTCCCAACGCGGCCTCATCGACCATCCATATGCACGAAGCAGGAATTCCATTCCCGGCGACGAAACGGGCGGAGATGATCTTTGAATCAGCCCCGCCCCCGTGTTTAAGTTACAAAGTCCAACCGGAACGATACGTTCGCTTGATCAGGGGTTCCGCGTCGGGCTGATTAACGACCCGCATGGACGGTCCCTCCCAGACAATCTCTTTCTGCAACCGCACGGCAACGTTGCCCAACAACACAAACTCCGTAAGTCGGCCCGCGTAATCGAAGTTGGCCATGGGTTGCTTATTTTCCTGGATGCCGTTCAGCCATTCCCGATGGTGCCCTGGCGAACGCGGCAGCGTCGGCTCGGGGGCTTGGTAATCCTTGAAATCCTCTTCGGGCAGCAATTTGAAACTCGAGCCATAATCATCCGGCGAGAACAATTTGCCCTTGGTGCCGATAAAGAGGCTGCCGCTGTCCGCCAGCTTAAAGCCGGGGATCAACTCCTCGGGCGGCAAATTTCGTTTACCATCTTTCATCCCATCGTACCAGATGAGTTTAACCGGGGGAAGGCCTCCGCGCTCGGGGAATTGGTACGTGATGATGGACCAAATGGGAAAACTATCGCCGTTGAATGGGCCGGTCTGAGCCGAGACGGATTTCGGATCACCCAGGCGGCAGGCCATGAAGGCGAGGTTGGCGGTGTGGCAAGCCATGTCGCCTAAAGCACCGGTGCCAAAATCGCACCAGCCGCGCCAGGCAAAGGGATGATACATGGAGTGATAGGGACGGGTCGGCGCCGGCCCCAGCCATAAATCCCATTCCACGTGGTCGGGGCAGGGGGGCGTCTCCTTGGGCCGATCAAACCCTTGCTTCCAATAGCGATCGGGCCGGTTGGTCCAAACGTGAATCTCGGTCACGTCGCCAATGGCCTTGGATTGCAGTACTTCCACCGCGGTCCGGAAACCTCCCGAGGCCGTGCCCTGATTGCCCATGGAGGTGATCAGCTTTTTCTCGGCGGCCAATTCGCGCATCACCCTGGCTTCATGAATGGAATGGGTCAGCGGTTTTTCGCAGTAAACGTGCTTGCCCATCCGCATCGCCATCACCGAGGCGACCGCATGGGTATGATCGGGGGTCGAAACCACCACGGCGTCGATGTTCTTTTCCTCTTCCAGCATCTTGCGGAAGTCGCGATAGACCTTGGCCTGAGGATGTGTCTCGGCGGCGCGATCCAAGGATTTGCCATCGATGTCGCATAAAGCGTAAACGTTGGCCATTCTGGCCAGGCCGCGCATGTTACTGCCGCCTTGTCCTCCCACGCCGACAAAGGCCAAATTGAGTTTGTCCTCCTCGCGCCGAGGAGTGCCCCATGGGTACGCATGCGCCGACAACCAGCCGGCAAAGCCCATGGCGGCACCGGTTTTCAAGAAATCACGACGATGCATCCGCGCCATGGCACTTCTCCTCGCTGCGGTGGTTGGGATAGGATCGTTCAAGGGTGGACCAGACATTCTGGGAATCATTCAGAGGACGACGCTGGCTTTCACGAAGTGAGCCAGCACCGCTCATCGTTCATCGTGGTAGCATACTCATGGACATGCGTCATAGCCAGCAAAATGCAAGGGAATTTATGCAGGTTCAACGGGACCCTTCCTGGCAAGACGGTCTAGGGAACCGATTGAAACTGAACTTGCGGCAGGTGTTGCTCTTCCAATGAAGCCGCAAACAACGGATAGCGGTCAAAGCGACAGAGCCTGGCGATCAGGTTCGCGGGAAACCGCATGGTCTGTTCGTTGTACTCCGTGACGGCTTCGTTGAAGACCGTGCGGGCATGGGCAATCTTTTCTTCCAGGACCGTCAATTCATCCATCAACCTGCGAAAGTGCTCGTTGGCTTTCAAATCGGGATAATCTTCCACCACGGCGAACAGGCGGGCCAACCCCGCGATGGTTTCCGTTTCAATCCAAACGCGATCCGTTCGGCTGCCGGTCATAGCCTTGGAGCGAATCAACGTCAGCCTCTCCAACAATGCTTGTTCGTGCTTCTGATAGGCTTGCACAACGGTGACGAGAGGTGGGATCAGATCGTAACGCTGCTTGAGCTGGACATCGATCGTGCTCCAGCGCTCATCCGCGCGAATGCGGAAAGTGACCAGGCTATTGAAGACCCGCAAGGCCCAGAACATCACCGTGGCCAGAAAGCCAATGAGGGCGGCCCAGATGCCAGTGATCGGGTCCCAGAGGAGTTCAGGGTGGAAGGCTTCGCCTCGGATCTGCAGGTAGCGAAGGAGTCCGTATGCGATCAGCACGAAGCCGATGAAGAGAAAGACCAGGCCGAAACGCATGCCCCAGCGTTCCTGCGCTTCTGCATCGGCCAGGTACTTGGCTCGGCGTTTGGTCGTGACGATGAGCGGGACATGTTGGTAGGGAATCAGGCTTTGCTTGTCTTCATCGACAACCCCCACCGCGGAGACCTGGATGCCCACCGGCGTATAGGAACAACTGTGCCGCCAGGAGCCAAGCGTTTCCGAGAGGGTCGGTTCATGCTGAAAACTTGCTTGTTTGGCCTCGATCTCCAGGATATGGCCATCCTCATAGACGCGAAAGCGGGCATGGCCCTGATCGGTCTCGCGGGTCTCCCATTGCGAATACGTCTCGGTCTTGCCATCGCTGGTCGTCCTCGTCCTGGTGACATATTCTTCAAGCCGATAACTATAATGCACGCAGGGCCGCTGGAAATGCCGCACCCGGACGGGATGATCGCATTCCACCTCGCCGCGAACCCAAACATCGTCATGAACGTTGACCAAGCGGATCGGTAGCGAGGGTGCGGCGGCGAGAATGGCATTGGTGCGATCCCAGCACCGCACGGCGGCCCACAGCCCCCAAGCGATGAGCACGAAGGCCAAGCCAATGGCGGCGATCCAGATGGGGTTCATGCGCTACCTCGCGAGTTGATGGGTCTTGGAATAAAGCTATATTTGAGGATGATACGGTGATATCCCAACCTTGTTTACTTTGACCTTCACAGTTTAACTACAATTGATTTCTCCGTTCAAACTTGTTCCACTCCAGGGTTGGTAGGCACGATTCCTTGTAGCCAACCTTCAAGGTCCTCCAATTCTCCTTTGGTCATGCGCGGCGGCATTCGCTATAACGGGCATCAGGAGATTCGTTCAAGAGCGGCTTCCATTCATTCAATCGGAGGAAATCATGGCTTTCGAACTTCCCCCCCTGCCATATGCCTATGATGCCTTGGCACCGCATATCAGCAAGGAAACGATGGAGTATCACCACGACAAGCACCATGCGGCTTACGTCGCCAATCTCAACAACGCCCTCAAGGACCATGCGGATTGGGCGGGCAAGTCCATTGAAGAACTGCTTCGCGGCGTTAAGGGCGTGTCCGACACCATTCGCCAGGCCGTGATCAACAACGGCGGCGGCCACTACAACCATACGATGTTCTGGGAAATCATGACCCCAGGCGGCAGCAAAACGCCCGTAGGCACCTTGGCCAAGGCCATCGACGGTTTGGGCGGCTTCGACAAATTCAAGGACATGATGAACGACGCCGGCGCCAAACGCTTCGGCAGCGGCTGGGCCTGGCTCGTCATCGACGGCGGCCATCTCAAGGTGATTAGCACAGCCAACCAAGACTGTCCGCTGATGGATGGACTTTTCCCGGTCATGGGTGTCGATGTCTGGGAACATGCTTATTACATCGACTATCGCAATCGCCGGCCGGATTACCTCAAGGCCTGGTGGAACACGCTCAATTGGGACATTATCGGTCAACGCTATGAGATGGGCTTGAAAGGCAAGTAAACCTCGCCTTGTTCAGAGTAAGATTAGCTTCAACCACGGCCTTGTGCCGTGGTTTTCTCTTGGCGGCGCGCCTCGACGAGCAAAGGGATTGCTCTTGACGCCAGGAGCGATCTCGTTATAGTCCGCCCGCTTGATCGTATTCAGAGGGATGAGGGGCGTTAGGCCATGTTGCGAATCACCGCAAGGATGACTCTATTCATGGGAGGGCTTTTAGCCCTCACGGGCTGCAACTCCATCGAAGGTTATCCCGTGCGTTGGCCGTGGTCGCCCAATTCCATGCTCACTGAAAAATACGTCACGCCACCCGACAGCGACCCGCGCTACAGCGGTCCCATGTCCTTCCCCAAAAACACCATGGTGCCAAAGATCAAGGAAGAAGAAGCCCTGGGTGGCAGACCTTCCAACCGGCCAAGCGGCCCGCGCATGGGCGGCCCCATGGGCGCCTTGGGCGGCTATTGATCGCCTATCGGTTCACTTTGAGAGCCAACTTCGGCTTCGCCCATAGCGTGAGACAGGGACTCCTGGCTATCGGTTGATGGGGATTCCTCGCGATGCCGCCATTGAAAGCGGCGCAAGATTTGTCCCAAGAGATGATCCGCGCGCTCGAGGGCTTCCTCCGTCGGCGGCGTCTCGCTTGCGGTCCATCCGAACCAGTGCAGCTTGAGCGGCAGCTTCTGATGATGAAGAGACCGGTTGGTCTGCTCCAAGACGCGCAAACTCCAAACCATGCCATAGCGATCCCGAAAATTCAGCCAACGCTGGTTCAGCCGCTCCCAGGCTGTGGCTTGACCGGAAGATGTTCGGCGATTCAGCCACGCCAACCAGGCGGCCCAGCTCATACCTCCCATGGCGCAGCTCAGCAGCCAAAGCGGATCACCTTTTGTGGTGTCGGACTGCAATTGATGCAGCAATAGGCCAAGGACCACCATCACGATCAAGGCGCTCCAGCCATGCCTGGTCGGCAGATAATTAATCCCTCCCACCAGCGAGATGAAGAGGATAAACAGACTCCTGGGGCCATCCACGGACCAGCGTTCCGCGCGCCAAGGTTGTTCGAGCAGGGGTAGAGCGAGCACGGCCAACAGTCCCGCCACGACGAAATTCCAAGCCGCGGCGCCGGGTTCCTTGGCCCCCAGGGGCGCGACCAGGACGCCGCATGCCCAGACCAGCATTAGATACAGCCACGGTCCATGGGGTTGACCCATCAGCCACATGCTCAACATCAGGCCGCTGAAACCCCAAGCCGTCCACACCCACAGCAGGGAATAACGCAAACTTGTGCCCTGCAAACCCGCCCAACTCCAAGCGAGAGGCAGCGCCGCCACAATCCAGAAAAAGCCCACGATCGTCATTTCGATCCAACTCAATGCCAATCCCCTAATCCGTAGGTTTCAACCGGGTTATGCTCGACTTGCAGCTCCTGCGGTTCGAGTTTCCATCAGATCGCGGATGCACCCGGCAATTTCACGCGAGCCAAGGTTCATATTATGCGATTTGCATTAGAGAGGACGCGATTCGACCATGCGACGACACCGGGCAAGGAGGCGATGACATGCAGCGGCTTGATGGGCGAATGAGAACCCTTGCGCGAGCCTGGTTGATCGCTTCCTTGCTCGTCATGATCTCTGGCTTCGAGAGTCGCGTGCTGTGCGCACCGCCCAAAGGTGCAGCGGCGTCGCCGCCGCCAGCTCCCATCTCTCCCGACCAGCAAGTTCATCAATGGCTGCAAACGCTGCGCAACGCCACGGATGAGGATCAGCGGGCCAAGGCAGCGCAGGCGCTGGCCGTTTTCGACAGCGTGCGCTATTTCGAGATCATTCCCGCTCTCACGGAGGCGTTGCAGCGCGATAGCTCCACGGAAGTTCGCCGGGCTTGCGTCCGATCCTTGTCGGAATTGAAGCCGACCAGCGACGAGGTCCTGCAAGCCCTGACGGAAGCAGCGGAGAAGGACGGCCACTGGCGCGTTCGCTGGGCGGCGCGCTCGGCGAAGAAACATTACCGCGTGGCCGCACCGCAACCTGCGCCTTTGCCGCCCGCCTCCTCTCCCACGCTCAAGATGCCGCAACTGCCCGCTCCGGAATTGCCGCCGCTCTCCCAGCCGCCTGCCTCGACCGAGTCGGAAAAGGCCCCCAAGGGCAAATCGAAATGGTTGAAGCTCGACTTTTGGAGAAAGAAAGATCAAGAACCGCGGCCAGAGGCCAAAGCATCGGCCCATCCAGCGGGGGCGCTCTCCAAGCCCGCCGATGTACCCTTGATCATGCCGATCCTGTCAGCTCCACGTCATCCATGATCCTTGATCTTCGTCGGTCGATTCTGATCGATTTCACTTCAGTTCATCTCGCAAAGTGAGCGGTGCGGGGTTATGCTGAGGAAAGGCCATGGGTTGGCCCTGGCATGACGAATCAATGGATCGGACGATCGACCAGCCTACGATGACGCACCTGCTCACGCATGCTCAGTTTCTCCAACATGACACCGGATCGCACCCGGAAAACGCCAACCGCTTGCGGTCCATCTTGGCCCATCCGCCGTTTCAGCAATGGGCCAGCCGCTGCACCATGATTTCCGGACCGTGGGAGCCAGTGCCCGCAGAGGAATTGAAAATCCTGCATCGGCGGGAATTGATCGATTTAGCAGAACGCGTCTCCCGACAAGGGGGCGGTCGACTGGACATGGATACCGTTTGTTCCGCCGCTTCATTCGACGTGGCACGGTCTGCGGTGGCCTGCGCCCGCGAGGCGGTGGATCGGGTCATGAAAGCATCGGATCGGCAAGCCCTGTGCCTGGTGCGGCCGCCCGGACATCACGCCACGGCCATGGAGAGCATGGGCTTTTGCATATTCAACAATATAGCCTTGGCTGCACGTTATGCGCAGCGACAGCACGGCGTGGAGCGCGTCCTGATCGTGGACTTTGACGTGCATCATGGCAACGGGACACAGGACCTTTTTTACGACGATCCTTCGGTCTTTTTCTTCAGCACCCATCGGTTTCCCTTTTATCCAGGCACGGGGCGGTCCGAAGAAAAGGGGACCGGTGCCGGTCTGGGATACACTTTGAACGTGCCGTTGCCCTTCGGCATCACGCGGCACGATTTCCGTGAAGCCTTCGCACAGGGGCTTGCTCGAGCAGCGCAGGCGATCAAACCGCAACTGGTGTTGATCAGCGCAGGGTTCGATGCCCATCAGGCGGACCCGGTCGGCTCTCTCAGCCTGGAAGCAGAGGACTTCGCCGTCTTCACCAAGCAAATCAGTGACGTTGCCCAAACCCATGCCCAGGGCAGGATCGTCAGTCTGCTGGAAGGCGGTTATTCCCTGGAATGGCTGCCCGAATGCGTGACCGCGCATCTGCAAGCCCTCGTTGAATCACAACCCCCTCAGTGAACCTTGAGGCAAAGGGCCACAGCCATGAAAAAAACAGCAGGTGCCATTTTGGGGGGAGGGTTGCTTGGACTCGTGCTGCTGATCGGCGGGGCCAGGCTGCTGAGTGAAGCGGGGGCCGGTCCCGCGGGGGTGTCGGAAATCCGCATGACTTTCGATGAAGACACCATCGTCTTGTGGCATCGAACGCAAATCATCGGTCGTTATGAGCACAGTGCGAAACTGACCAAGCCGCACATGGCCGGCTTATGGACGTCTTCCGGCCATCGCTTGACCCGCGGCTACCCGATGGAAAAAGACCTTGCAGGCGAAAGCAAGGACCATCCGCACCATCGCGGCGCCTGGTTTTGTCATGGGGATGTCATTGCCGATCAATGGCAGCCGCCGGTCAAAATCCCCCACGTGGAAGGTGTTGATTTCTGGTCCGAAGGCATGGGCCGCGGGAAGATCATTTGTGTGTGGCGCGGACAACCCCGCCAATGGGATAAGGGCATTGGCATCGCCACGAAGAATGAATGGCGAGCACCCAATGAGCAGGTCATCCTTTTGGAGACGCGCCATCTTGGACTGACGCTGGCCATGGATGGACTGTTTCTGGTGTGGGAGATCGAATTGGCGAGTCCATCCGGGTCGGTGCGCTTTGGCGATACCAAGGAAGGCTCCTTGGCCGTGCGCGTCAACGATCGTTTTAATGAAAAAAATGGGGGGGCGCTGCGCACCGCCACGGGGGAGGGTGAAAAGGCCGTTTGGGGCCAACAAACGACGTGGTGCGATTATCAAGGATTCTTGGATGGGCAATGGGTGGGATTGACGATCTTTGACGATCCCAAGAACCCCACGCGCGCTTGCTGGCACAGCCGGGGCTATGGTCTCCATGCGGCCAATCCCTTTGGCCGCCACCAGTCGGGTTTCCCGGCAAGGAAGGATCAAAAAGACGTCGTCGAATTGAAGGAAGGTGATTCCTTGAAGCTCCGCTACGCCATGCTGCTGCATGAAGAATCGCTGAGCGTGCAACAGCTCAATCAAGCTGCGATGACCTGGATCAATCTGCCCAAGATGTCGGATTGGCCTAAAGATTGAGACGTCGAGCAACGTGATGGCCGGTGAGAGGCCTTAACCATGCGCGATGCCGACCAGCACGTCATAAAAGGCATGGGTGCCGACGGCCACGCCGTAGCCCCGCCAGGCGTATAACAAGCAGAACATGCCTCCGGCCAGGCAGCGAAAGAGAAAAGTGGCCGATTCCCAAGCTTCGCCCACCGGCCCCCAATGATGGGCATAGGCAAACAGCACGGAAGAAATGCTAGCCGCGACGAGGAAAGCTCCAAACGGGGCGACCAGGCGATGCAAGAGCCCCCAGAGCATCCCAAAGATGAGCAGGCGGAAGACGGTTTCTTCATAAATGCCTGCTCCCAGATAACTCACACTCCATGCCACCTGGTTCCACGTCTTCGATGCGGACGCAACCGCCATCTGGCTAACCGGCAGATGCGGCTGCAAGCCGTGATAGAGGCCCCAGAGCAGCAAAGCGAAGAGGCAGCTCTCCACCAACATGCCGCTCCAGGTGGGAAAACCCTCCGGCGCACCGCTGCGCCATTGCCATCGAGCCCAAGCAGCGGAAACGAGAAAGACCAGAAACGTCGGCAAGGCCAATGAAGGATCGCCGCCCCACTTTTCCATGAAGTGGCGACACCAGCTATCCAAACCCGTTCGCGGTGATGGCAGCCCTTGGACGTGCAGGGCCCACATGCTCAACTCGTAGGCCAGCAACATGGGCCAGACGAGCAGCAAGCATGGCCAGGGATGCAATGTGGCCGTCCAGTAATGCGGGGTGGAAGATCGCACGATGCTTAGCTACCTTCTAAAAACCAATGTCCGAGCAGGGCTTGGCCCTCTTCCACCGATAAGCCGCGAACGATTTGTCGATGCGGCTCCCGCTCCAGATCGACCAGGTTCGTACTCAATGCGGGTTGCATGTCCGGCATCAATTTGATTTGAACCAGCGGTCGATGCGGGGAATGCATCGGTGCGGCTAAATCGGCGTGGCGCATCACGCTGCCTATACTGCCATCGGAGAGTTCGACGATGGACCCGATCGGATAGGGAGTTAAAACATGTAGATGCGCGGCGATTTCCATGTCGAGCCTGCCCCGTTCAGCTTCGAGAAGCGTTTCATTGAGGGCGGTTCGGGGCGATTGCGCGGGCCGATGAGGCCTCGTGGTGCATAGGCTGGCATAGGTGTCGCTCACGGCGAGAATGCGGGCCAGGCGCGGGATGCGGTTCCCGATCAGACCCATGGGATAGCCGCTGCCATCGACCCGTTCATGGTGGGCGCGCACGGCATCATGCAGCCAACCTTCGGCTGGGGCGCAGGTCTTGAGCGCATCCGCCGCCAGGCCGACGTGGGTTTCCAGCGACCGCCGTTGCTCGTCTGAGTATTTTTCCGATTGGGCGATCAGTTCGATGGGCAGGGCGGACATGCCGGCGTCATGGAGCAGCGCCGCCAGAGCAGCTTCTTCCAGCCGATGCTTCCATTCGACGTCTTGGCGGGCGATGCGGATGGCCACCGAGGCGGCATTCATGGCCGCCGCGGCCGACCAGAGTTCCGCTCGACGGGTGGCCGGTGTGAGCCATGGGATGGGCAAGTGATCCTCGTTCTCCGACAACAAGACGTCGACGAGCGGCTTGAGCGACCTCAACTGAAAAACGCGGCCGTTGAGCAGCAGTTGAAAAGCATGCCCCAAGGTTTCTAACCGCTCTTGGACTTCGGCATGGCGGCGTGCGTAGCGTTGCAGTTGATGCAAGCGTTTTTCCAAGTCAGCCAGGGCCGTTTGCAATCCATCTGCCAAGCGGTTTTGATCATCCAGACTCGACGGAACAGGTTCGACCGTGCGCAAGCAATATTCCGCGAGAGCATGGGTTTGCTGGAAATACTCGGCGGGACCGGGTGCTCTGGTTTGAAACGGCGCCTGTTCAAAGAGGCGAGCGAGTTGCTTAAGTTGATCGATCTGGCCGCGGCCATTGAGCAGTAGCCGGCGCAAACGCCAGGAGAGCCTGCCGTTGGGCGAAGGAGCGGCATAGTCGATGGGGGCATCGTCCGCCAGGGCGGCGTGATTTTGTTGAAGGCGCGAGTGTTCCAATCGAAGCTGTGCCACCTGGTTTTCGAGAATGAGGAGCTGCTGCCGCGGCGTGGCATGGGCGGCGCGAGTCATGCTTGGGGCAGGACCTTGACTCAGACGATCGCGCAACGCGCGCAATCGTTCGAGTAAATTCGACTCCTCAGCCATGACGCGCGAACTCCCCTTGAAGGCATCTCGCTTCATTCATTTAATTCGGATGGAAGGCGTCAAAGTCTTAAGAAATTACCTCATCCAACGCCGTTTATCCGGATTATGATGATGGGCGAAGTTGCTGTTGTTTATGAAGCTTGCCAGCGAGGATTGGGTTAATGACGGAATTCTTGACGTGGCTGGGCATCGTGCTGTGCCTCACACAGTCGGCCATCTTCTCTGGATTGAACCTGGCCGTGTTTAGTCTAAGCCGGCTTCGGCTCGAAGCGGCGGCCAGTTCCGGCGACGCGGATGCAGCCAAGGTGCTGAAGCTGCGGCGCAACGCCAATTTCACACTCGTCACGATCCTTTGGGGCAACGTCGCCGTCAACGTCTTGCTGACCCTGTTAGCGGATTCGGTCATGGCGGGGCTAACCGCTTTTCTCTTTTCCACCATGCTCATCACCTTTTTCGGCGAGATATTTCCGCAGGCTTATTTCTCGCGGAACGCCCTCAAGGTGGCGGTTTACCTGGCGCCGATCCTTGGCATCTATCGCTTGATCTTGTGGCCGATCGCCTGGCCGACGAGCAAAATTCTCGACGCTTGGGTGGGGCCGGAAGGCATCCCATGGTTTCGCGAAGCGGAATTGCGCGATATCCTGCGCCATCACGCGCGCAAGGCCGATTCGGAGATCGGCTTTCTGGAAGCCATGGGGGCGATCAATTTTCTCGCGCTCGATGATGTGGCCGTGGGGGATGAGGGTGAACCGCTCGATCCGCTCAGCGTGGTGGCGCTTCCCCTCAAGGATGGCAAACCGCAATTCCCCACGTTTGAACGTTCCGCTCGAGACCCGTTTCTCAGGCAATTGGACGCCTCCGGGAAGAAGTGGGTCGTGTTCACAGATGAAACCGGCGAGCCTCATTTCGTCATGGATTGCCATTCGTTTTTAAGGGAAGCCCTCTTCTTAGAGAATCCCCTGGATGCCGCCGCCACCTGCCATCGTCCTTTGATTGTCCGCGACGCCAAGGAAACCTTGGGGCGCGTCTTAAATCGGTTGGTGGTGCGCCCGGAAAAGCCAGGCGATGACGTCGTGGATGAGGATCTGATCCTGGTCTGGACGCCGGCAGAGAAACGCATCATCACCGGTTCGGATTTGCTGGGGCGATTGCTGCGGGGGATTGTTCGAATTTCCCACACCCGGAACCGCATGAATCTCATGGAAGGTGCGTAAGCGGCGCTCTGGCTCATCAAACTGGGCGCTACAGGATTCGAACCTGTGACCCCCTCGGTGTAAGCGAGGTGCTCTACCGCTGAGCTAAACGCCCTTCTTCATATCATTTATCTTCGAATGCGAAGCGGGGCAAGACAAGAGGCCTGCATGGGTTGCTGCGCGCGAATCCATGAGGTGCCTGTCAGGCTAGATGGGCTTGGGGAATCTGGACTTTAGGCAAAAAAACAAATACAGGCGAATTAGGAGACCGAGTTTGCTGAATGTAGCTGCCATTCCATGTGTACTCATGGGGAAAAGTTTGCCGATGATTCAAGTCGAAGGCTTTGTACAGCCGACAATGGGTAAAGATTGCCGATTATTCCAGACGGACCTGGTGGTGGACGACTGGTCAGGCAATCGACAGGGATCAAGGTGCTTCCGTTCACTTCGATCCAGGGTCGCGAAGGAGCGATTTACAGCACCTTGCTTCATGGAGGAAGGGTTCCATGAGAAGTCGGACCGGATGGTTGTTAGGGTGGATTTGTGCTGCCTTAGTGATTTTGCCAACGTCGGCTCGAGCGCAGCATCTCGGCCGGCCCGTGGTGGAGCACCCGCTGCCGCTCATGTGGGCGGAACGGGACGAGGGCTTCTATGTCGCCATGGAAGCCTTGATCATGCGGATGAACAATCCGCTCAATTCCCAGGCCGTGGCCTTTCGCGGCTTGTGGGATGACACTGGTTTCATTCGTGGAACCGGCGGCTTGCTCAACGTCTTTGATGTGACGGATCCTGACAATCCGTTGTACATCACCACGTTGTTCAACGAACCGGGGACTTCCGGTCAATTCCTGGGCACCGGCCAGGTCGCGATGCAAACCCAAGACGTGGGCGGGAACCGCTTTGTCCCCGGCACGCGCTTCACCTTGGGATACCGCTTGCGCAACGGCATCGCCTTCGAAGGTAATTACATGTCGCTGGTGGCGTCGCGGCAAACGTCTACGGCCGGCATCATGCCGCCCGTGCAGTTTGGCGTCAGGAACGACTTCTCGGATTCGTTCCTTTCCTCGCCATTTTATAATTTCGGCCCCTATTTGAGCGGTCCGTCCAACGACGTGGTTTCCAATGTCTTCTTGCTCCCGCTTCCTCCTGGCGGCGGTGGGTTTGTTGGCATCGTGGATCCCGATTTGATCGATGAACTCTCGACCTTCGGCGGTTTCTTGGTCCCGGCCTATGGCATTACCAACGGCGCCGAGATCATGGAACAGGACCTGCGGCAGCGGTTCGCGTCGTCCGAATTAAACATGCGGGTGCCGATCTTCCAAGGCGACGTGACGCGGACCTACTGGACCGGCGGCGTTCGCTGGATGGGTAGCGAAGAGCGGTATCGCCTCCGCATCGTCGACTTCGACGTGGACAGCGAAGGTGGTCCTGAAAACTCGATGGTCTACAGCAATAAGATCAAGAACCATTATTACGGCGTGCAATCAGGTCTCGGCACGGAAGCTTATCTTGGCTATGGCTTCGCCTTTGGCGTCGATGCCAAGATCGGCGTGTCGGCCGAGAATAGCAAGGCGGCCGTCAAGGTCGAACGCGGCGATGGCTTGTACTCCACCAAGCGGAGCAACAATCAGTTCCTCGTGGCGCCGCATGTGCAAGGCGGGGCCTACATATGGTGGTATCCCATCGAAGGCGTGCAGATTCGTGCCGGCTATGAGTTCTTGGGCATCTTCAATGCTCGCCGGTCGCCGAGCCCCATCGACTTCGATCTGGGCCGCTTGCAGCCGAAGTATGAAAACATGTTTATGTCGATCGACGGGTTTACGCTCGGCGTCGCCTTCATCTTCTAACCAGACACCACCCTGGTCCGACACGCACGGGGCGGGCTCACAAGGCTTGTCCCGTGCGGCCTTTTTATATCGACCCATTTGGTCGTGGCGGACGCGGGTGAGCACACAGCCAGGCAACGCATCTCTTCCGACCTGCCGATCCTAAGGGTTCATCTCCACGATCCATTCCACGAAGGATGACGAGTCGCCGCCATCGGGAAGCACATCCTTGGAACGATCAAAGTCAGACCAACGCAAGCGGCCATGCACACCATAGGGGATGAGCAGAATCCTCTTTTTTGAGGTTTCCACCCGCACTTCCACGAAGCTCTGATAAAAAGGAGCAACGTTGGAGTCGAAGGCAGCTGAGAGCCATTCCGCGGAGAAGGGCCACCCCTTGAAATGCTTGGTCCACCACCAGGCGGGCCATTTCCATAGAGGCGTGGTGGCATCCACCTTCGTAATGACGTCCTTGTGGGAAGGGAAATACGCCCAGGTCGACGTGGCTGCCTGATCGGGCCAGGCCAGGGACGTGCCATAGCTTAAATATGCGCCGCCGCCGCCGTTGACAAAGTGGAGAATGGGCCGCTTCATGGCCGCCGATCTTTCGACGTAGTATTCGAGGTCATGCGTGTCGCCTGCCATGATGATGGCCACGTCGTGGGCGCGCAACAAATCATGCAACGCGGCAAAATCCTCGGCTTCCTCCGCTTGATAGTGGCCTCCAGCATAGAGGGGATGACCCAGGATAGCCATCTTGGTTTTCCCCTGGGCTGATTTCAAAGCCACTTCGAGCCATTGCCTTTGCAGGCCGTCAATACGCCGCAAAACACCCGTGTCGATGGCGAAAAGGGCGAAGGAATTGGTTTGCATCTGGAAAAAAGGCGCCTGCTGCTTCTGCGTGGGCACCTTGTAGTGACTTTGATAAAAGCTGGCTCTTTCGATCAAATGTTCGATGTACCCTTCGGTGGTGCTGGTAATGCGTTTGTCGGCCAAGACCCTGGCCCGCATGGCCAATCGGGCGGCTTCCGGTTCAAAAAAGGTTGCCGCGAAGGCTTCCAAAGCGTCGTACCAATCATGGTTGCCGGGGATCGCGTAAACGGGCTTGCTCACGCCCATGAAGGGCAGCCAAAAGTTGGTCTCGTAATGCCGCATGGCTCCGGTGGGATAGACCACGTCGGAGGAGATGAGGACGAAGCGAACGTCCTCCCTGCGAGCGACCTCCAAGAGCTGCGCCTTAAGGCTGAGCTGAGAGCCGTCGCCCTCGCCCGTGTCGCCGATCACGATGAAGGCGAAATCCTCCGCCTCCTTGTTGGGAAGGGGGTGAATAGCGAATTGCTGGTCGGCAGGCAATGGGGCTTGCTCAGGCCAAACGGCTTCGATCATTGCTTCCCGCCAGACATCGGTGCGCTCCTCGGCCCAGGAGTTCCAGATGCCCGCGGCCCAGTTTTCAGTATCGAAATACCAACTCATGCCCCAAATCGGCACCGTGGCGGCGATGATGGCCGCGATCGGAAGTCCCGTTTGCAGGCCGCGATTCAGCGCCATCCGCAGCGAGTACCGAGACTGCTTCAACCGGATCGAAATGCGCAGCCAATAGCTTAAGAAACCCTGCAGACGGCGGCGGAGCCAGCCGCGTTGATCAGCTTCGGACTTGAGGCACCACAGCCACAGCCGACGGATGCTGCCTTGGGATACTTGATGCACGACCAATCGAACGGGCATCACGATTAAGAAGGCCACGATCAAACCCATCACCACGTCGCCCAGCACCGCGAAGCCGGGGGCCATGATGCCGAGGAATGTGCGATCGAAACCCATGCGGCCAACGTGAATCGCCAACAAGATCAGCAAGAAGGTGATGATCCAGCCGCGGTCGATGGCGACCCGCGACGATTCCTCTCGGGTCATGCGCTCGGCCAGATCTCGGATTTCGGGGCGATCCTGAAGTTGCCAATCCTGGATCACCGATTGGCCTGATTCATGAATGGTCAAGACCTCGGAACGAAGGAGGTTTAGCCCGACGTGAAACAACCTGGCGCCAACGACCACGGCGACCAGCCAGGCCATGGCTTTTCCCTTGATGAACAGCAGCAAGACGGCGATGAGGAGGTACAACAGACCCCATGCGACGGAAATCAGCACGGATTGCTTTTCAGCGATATCGCGTTTCAATCGAAAAAGATGCAACAATCCGTCCAAGGCAAACCAACCCGCAAGCAACAGCGTCAAAGCCCGGGCCGCGACATGAAGGGAATTGATGAGCAGCAGCCCCATGAACAGGGTAATGGCGCCATCGCTCCAGCGGATGGGATGGCGTGGAACGTTCGATTGCCGGAAGCAAAAAATGAGTTCGATGACCGCCGTGATCACCAGCAAGATGCCTAATCGGCCATAGACGTCAACGCGCATAAGGGGCGTGAGCACCGCCATCACGGCCAGCAAGAACACAAAAACGGCTGTCCCATTTCGCCCCCTGATGGCTCGCCTGGCATCCTGATTGACATCCTTGGACAACTGCATGTTCCTTTCGAATTGCAACGTGAAGAGTGAGGCGCAAGGTCGCGCAAGCCCAAGTCGAGAGTTCGCGGCGGTTCGCTCAACTCAAGTCGAGGGCGGTGATCAAACAAACGCCGGAATCATGGCCGGTCACGAGCTTCTTCTGGTCGGGAGTGAATCGAACCACGTAGGCGCCAAAGTGAGCCAGCTTGCATCGTTTTTTGACGGTCTTGGACTCCCATTCCCACACGTTCAGGTGGCCGCCATAGCCGCAACTGGCGAGCCACTTCCCATCGGAGGAGAAGGCCAGATCGAACGGGTCGTCCTGGGTGGGGCCTATTTGGCCGATCTCCTTGCCATCCGCGACGGTCCATCTTCTGAGATGGCGATCGATCAATCCCGCGGCAACGATTTCAGTGCCGTCGTCATTAAATTGGACGGCGGTGACGGCGTCAGGCATCCCCGTCAGTGCGCGGACTTCTTTTTGGCCAGCGACTTCCCACAGTTTAATGGTTTTGTCCTGAGAGGCGGAAGCGAGCCACTGTCCGTCGCGGCTGAAAGCGACACTGTAAACGGTGCCTTGATGGCTGCCAAGGGTTTTGATCGGCTTGCCATCGCTGGGATTCCACAAGCGCACGGAGCGATCCGCTCCCGCCGAAGCCAAGAGCTTGCCATCGGGGCTGAGAGCAATACTATCCACGATCCCGGTATGTCCTCGAAGTTCGCGAATGCTTTTTCCATCCTTGGTGGAAAAGAAGCGAATCACGCCATCTGCGGCCGAGGAGGCCAGCGCGTCTTCATCTTGGAGCCAAATGATGCAATAAACGGGTGTGCTATACCCCTCGAAGGTTCGAATCAGCTTGCAGGAGGGAAACTCCCATAGTTTGACGGTTTGATCAAACCCTGCCGAAGCCAATTGACTGCCGTCCGGACTGAAAGCCAAACCATAACAGGGAGCGGAATGAGCTTGGAATGATTCGGGGTTCATGGGGCAAGTCCTTGTGTGGTATGGCGAAATACTCGTGGTTCAATGATTCGTCACGTTCGTGACGACGATCGCACTCCTCACTGGCGTGTTTGGACATCATGAGTTGTCATGTTCGCGCCTTGAAGCCCAGGGGGATTCGTTCACCGTTCACATTGGGAAGCCAATCGGTCCATCGGCCCACTTGTCCGCCCCCGCCCGGCATGTCCTGGGCCAGTCCGCGCGTCAGGACGTACCAGCAGAGAAAACATTGATTGGAAGTCGCGCCGGGGATCGCCGATGGATCACGGGCCAGGATATCCTCCTTGATGGCGATCAAGCCCTCTCGAAATACGCGGCCGACATAGGGATGCTCGCGCGCTTGCTGGACGATTTGCTCGGCGGAGTCGGTATGGAGATTGCCGATGGTTAATTGATCGAGGTCGGAAGCGAAGCCGCAGCAGGGTTTAACCTCGCCCTTGGGGGTGACCACCAGGGCTTGTCCCGGCCCCTCGCAGTAATCTTCTTGAAACCACGCGCCATCCCATTCCCAACCCGTGCCGAGCGACTCGGCCCGCTCCACCGGGGCCAGGTGATTCCATTGGCAAGTCATGGTCATGTCGTCGCTGACCACGAGGTAGCGTTTCAACCAATCCGACCATTGAACGACGGCCCCCAAGGCATGGGCCAGACGGTGCATTGGCTCCAACCCTTGGTCTGGCCGTTTGCTGGCATAATTCAAGCTGACGATCTCGTCGCGATTGAAGATGCGCCGCGCAGTTCGGCAGAAAAGCGCCAGGGCGTCCATGTCCAGGCCATGGAACTTATCCACGCTCAAGCCCAGCTTTCCGGAGAAACCTGCCGAGCGCACGGCTTCGAGAGCGGCATTCAAGTGGGCAGGACTTTCATACCAAACGCCATTGGTTTGAATTTTGTCGAATCGCCAGCCCAACTGAGCCGTCCGCTTGATGATCGCTAGCAAGAATTCGAGGTACAGGAACGGTTCGCCGCCAGTGAAGCCGACCTTGCGGATGCCCAGGGCATGAGCCTGGTCGACAAACCGCAAGGCCGCAGCAATGGGCAAACGATCGGGCCATTCAATGGGAACGCAGCAATGGGGGCAGCTTAGATTGCACTGATACGTGCCAGAGAACATCAAATAACGCGGCTCAAATTGGCGTGGCATCAAAGTGCATCACTTCTTTGGAAAGCCATGGGGCGTCCCTAAATGCCGAAGGCGTGCTTGGGGCCTATTCTACAAGATTCGCGTCGTGGGTAAGGCAGAGAAAGCAGGAGCGGCCGCCAGAAAATTGGCCTTCACGAAACCATGCCTTCTGTTACAATTCACCCCCAACACGCGAAACCGGTCATGACCGGCGTGTGAAAGGTTGCCGAATGGTCAGTTTGTACCATGGATGGTCAGGCTGGCCGACCTGGTCCTTCATGAGAATCAACTCTCGCTCCAATGCCAGGTGATAGGCTTTGTAAACGCAACCGCATCGACCGGAACCGATGCGGCCTGTTGGATGCAAGGCAAACGCATATCCCAAGGAAGAGGCCATTCCATGCAGCGGAACCGGCGGCTTGTCAGCGTCCTGGCGCGCTTGACCTTGGTTTGTTTATTTCCCATGATTGGCGCCGTGCCAGGCTGGGGGCAGGGGCCGTGAGGGCCTCAAGGCTGTGATGGCAGTTTGCCATTTGGTATGCCCCAGGCCGCGCCGCCTGCGTTTCAGCCGAGGACGCAGCCGAGCTACCCGCCGCGCCAACCAGCGCCGCGGCAAAATGCTCAGAATCGTGGATCGGCTTCGATTTATCTGCCGCCGATGCGGGAGATGCTGAGCGCGCCGACGCCGCCCCCCTTTGGCAGCAATGACTCCTTCCAGGGATCCAGGCCTTTGGTCCGCGGCCAATCCTCGGAGGAAAATAAACCCATCGCGCCGCCCGTGTTGCCGACGAAAATCACGCTCCCCACGCCCGAGGAGCTGGATTTGCATCCGCGGCCGCCCCAGGCGCCGTCGAATCTGGCATCGATGCAGTCGCTTCCCGCCAGAGGGATCGATTGGGCCGTCATGCGGCAGGAAATGGACCGTTATCGGGCCGTTTCTTTCCGCTTGGAGAAGACGGCGGAGGGCGCCTTTCGATTTATTTGTGCCTTGCCGTATCCGGAAGATGCGAATCGGCATCGGCAGTTTGAAGCCACGGCCGCAACCGAAAGCGAGGCCATGGCCATGGCTCTTGAGCAAATGCGGCAGTGGTACAGGCCTTAACGTTCATCGGTGAACCAAAAGTAAAACCCAACCTCCCATGCGTGGAAGTTGGGTTTTTTCTTATCCATTCGACCCGCTGCAATTACCAGCCTTTTTGTTGTTCGACTTGATCCAAAACCGCCCGAACGACGGCCAGTTCGCTCGTGTCTTCATGCTCGAAATGGCGCCGCTGCTGAGGATTTTGCGGGTGGACAAACTCACAACTGAACAGCCAACGTCCCTCTCGGAAAATCAATCGTTGTTCGACGGCGCCGAGTTGGCGAAGCTTCATGAGCGAATGCTCCAGCGTGCCCGCTGTATTTTGATTTTGCCATTGGATTTGTTGAACCGAAGGCGACCAAGAAGGATCGGATCGACCCGTTGTGCCTTGGTTGTTCGTGGTGGCCAGATCGGCGGCTCCCGGACCGAGCGTCATGGGGGCCATCAACGTGGCACTCGTTTGTTCGGTTCGCCCCGGCTGGCTTTGCGACGTCGTTGGCGTTGACGTGGTTCGACCTGAGTTTTTGAGCGGGTCCTGGCTGGTCGGCGTCGCTGCGGGGTTGGTCCGTGAAGCTGGAGTGCTGTTGAAAAACGGATCGCCAGCCGGCGGCTGATTGCTCGGCGAGGTGGCGGGTAGGTTGCGATTGTGGGCACAGCCTGCCAAACCCAATCCCATCAACAGGATGAGTTTCCAATAGTGTCGTTGAGGTCGGCATGGTTCTGACCTCGAATCGCTTGCCAACCGTTTTTTCAAAGGCCTTTTCATGCTCACTGCCTCGAGGTCAAACCTCTTTGCTCGGTCACGTTCAAGGAATTCTTGAGGCGTGCGCTATAGTCCCAAGCCATTTCCATGACAACCCCAGTAAGGCCAATGACGGGAGCAATTTTATTTTCGTGGTAAAACGGTGAATTCAGGCGGACTCGGCGGATTAAGGAAAATCGAAGCCGCCTGGATTCCATGGATTGCAGCGAAATATGCGCCATATTCCCTTGGTGGCGCCGCGCAAGGGGCCATGCTGTTTGACTGCGAGAATGAAATATTGGCTGCAGCTTGGATAATAGCGACACTGCCCGCCCAAGAAGGGGCTGAGCGTAAACTGATACAGTCTGACCAAGCCGATCAGTCCGAGACTGAGGAAGCGACTCGGCCAGGTTAACCAGGAATGGTTCATGGAGAATTACTGCTTTTGAAGGCGCATCCAAGCCTGTTGGCTGAGATCGGTCAGTTCCCTTTTTAAACATTCTAGATTCAGACCCGCTGTCTTGACAGGGACCAACACCAAGTCCATGCCCGTTGGGCGTTCGGATTTGGTCAGGCGAAACGCTTCACGATACAGCCGTTTAATGCGATTGCGTACATGGGCGGGGCCCCAGGTTTTTCCGACGGCCAAGCCGATGCGCGAATAAGGAAGTTCGTTTTGGCAGACATGGATTCTGAGCCACGTTCCTTGTTGCCGGCACTTCCGAGCGTAGACCCGGGCGAATTCTCGAGCATGCGTGAGTCGTTCATGGCGTCGCAGGGTTTGGAGGCCCATGTTACCACCGCAATCCAGAACGAGGGTTATAGGGTTGCTGTTCCGCCACGCCTTTGAGAAGGGCTTTCGTTTTGGGATCGAATGAAGGAGGCATGGCGATCTTGACTTCAACGTATAAATCACCATGGCCGCCATCGGGTTTGGGGATGCCCTTGCCGCGAATGCGAAGCCGTTTTCCACTCGATGTGGCTTCCGGAATGGTCAATGTGACCATGCCTTCCAGCGTCGGGACATCCACCTTGGCGCCCAAGGCCGCTTCCGTCAGTGACAGTGGAATTTCCACGATCAGGTCAAATCCCTCGCGGCGAAAATAGGCATGGGGTTGGACCTGGACGGCGACCAGCAGGTCGCCGCCATTAAGCCCCTGACCTCGAAGGCGCATGATTTTACCGCTTTCGATGCCAGGTGGGATACGTAGGTTAATCCTCTGTCCCGCGGGAGTGAGGACTTCGATGCTGCCTCCCTTGACGGCCGTCAGAAAGTCGACCGCCACTTGCTGCTGGATGTCCTGGGGTTCAGGACTGGCTCGTCGCCGCGCTTTCCCTCGCCCCCCCTTGCTTTTGAGGCCTTCAAAATCGAAGCCAGCGGTCCCGCCGCCCATCATTTGCTCGAAGAGTGATTGGAAAATCTCAGGATCAACTTGTCCCGTCGAACCTCCCGGGCCAGAACTCCATTGCCAGGTGAACGGCCCTTGACCACCTCTTGGACCGGCTCCCGCCCCCATCTGGTCGAAATCATGACCAAATTGATCGTATTTGGCTTTTTTCTCCTTGTCGCTGAGGACGTCATAGGCTTCCTGGATCTCTTTGAACTTGGCCGCAGCTTCCTTGTCTCCTGGATTGCGGTCAGGGTGAAACTGTCGAGCCAGCTTGCGATAGGCACTTTTTATGGCGTCCGCTGAAGCCGATTTTGGAACTCCGAGAACGTCGTAGAAATCACGTGGCATGGGATGTGTCACTCACCCTTTTTACTCAGTTTACAGCGTCAATTTGGCACAACTTCTTGGATACAAGCATTTTATTCCAATTTTCGTGCCAAATACAAGCCACCTGAAACAGCATTCTCTAAAGCAAATGATGAGGTGCCAATGTCAAACTACATCCTTTATAAGTGTGAAAATGGCAAATTTGGCCCTTGCCGTATCTATCTATGGATAGATTGTTTGGGTTGAAATAATACAAAAATAATCCATACCCCCTTGACAAGCCCCTATCTGGTTTCCATCATGATTCCTGTCCTTGGAGTCGATCGTCTTTCGACTCCGCTAGCGTTCGAACGAACGTCATCGCCCAATCGACTTGCACATGTGATCGAAGCTTCTCAACTTGATTCACGGAACGGAAACGAGGCCGTCAGCTGACGAAGGCCAATCTGTGGTAGATTGGCTATGAACCGGTTTTTGTGACCTCAAGGTGAAAGCCGTCCCTTGGTTGTTCCTTGACCATAAAGTGATTCCAACACTTTTATGGCAAACCCAGGAGCGGGTGTTTGTGCTTGTGAAAAACTCACTCACCGAAGGTCCACTGTAACGAAAGGAACGAGGATGTTCGCACTTCTCTTGCTCGGCTGCATGACCATTCCTACTTCGGAAGTGCAGTGGCTCGATGAATACGAATCGGCATGGAAGAAAGCTGTCGCTGAAAAGAAGGACTTGTTTATTTACTTTGCTTCAGACGACCATCCCCTGGAAACAGCCTTCCAGGACTTGGAGATACGTCAAAAGTTGCATCAAATGGTGTGCATGAAGGTGCCGTATGATGTGGAGTTCGAGGGGCAAAAACTGCTCGATCGTCCCGTGTTCAAAGAGATGTCTGGGAAAGCTGGTTTTGCCATCATGTGCTTGTCGGATGAAGAACACCGTTGCTATCGCGAGCTCATCTCCGCACATCCATTTGTCTCCAGCCGCTATCGCTGGGCCCCCAAGCAATATGGACTCGATGAACTGAAACTCGTGCTCAACTTGTCGCGCAAGCTGACCTTAACCCAGCGGAGCATGCTCTTCGCCTTGCACATGCATCCGGTCAAGCCCAACAGCATTCACGGCACCTGGAACGACGCCTTCATGGGGCATGCCGAGCGGCACTCCAAGCATCAAGCCAAAATGTGCTATCAGCATCATGCGGATTTGATCGGCGCCATCAATCGCATGGGGGGTGAAATGGGCATTGGCCTAAACAACGGGTCCGAAGTGGTGGCGGAATCGTGGGGGACCGTCGTGGGTGGCGAGAATGTGCTGGAAGCTTGTTACTCATGCATCGATGCCTGGAGCCATTCCCCCGGCCATTGGGGTGCGGTGTGCCGGCATCACCGTTACTTTGGCTACGACATCGCCAAGGGTTCGAACGGCACCTGGTACGCCACGGGCATCTTCGCCGACTAAAAATACCAATGCTGACTCTGCAAGCAGCACATCGTTCAACTTCAGCAACCCATGGTCTTGGCCATGGGTTTTTCCTTTGGATTGAGCTATTTCACGGCCATCCCTTGGTACAGATAGGTCAGGTATCTAGGGCCAGGCGGCAAATAAAACTCCTTGATCTGCACTTCCCGGAAAGGCAGGGCTTGAACCAGGGCGCGCATGGGACGGTCCAATTGACACCCCTGTGCCCACGCCGCATGCCAACGATTGAGCCGATGCTGCCACTTTTGGACGCTGGCATCGGGGCTTAAGCCATGTTCCAGAAGCCAAAAGCGGCCTCCGGTTTTCATGACGCGATGGATTTCCTGAAGGGCTTGGACCACGTTCGGAATGCTGCACAGGGTGAACGTGCTCACAACGTGATCGAAGGATTGATCGGGGAAAGGCATGGACTCGCCGCTCAAGGAAAAATGATTCACTTTGATGTGCGAGCGCTTGAGCCTGTGCCTGGCCAGCGCATGCATGTCATTGCTGGGATCGATCGTGGTGAGATATTGGAGACCGGCAGGGTAATGGAGCAAGTTCAGCCCCGTGCCGAAGCCCACTTCCAGGACGCGGCCGAAGACGTTGGCGAGCAGGGATTGCCGAAGCGCGCTCACTCGCGGCTGACGCAAGATCAAGTCGCACAGCCGGGGGAACACATAACGACGATAGAAACCCATCGCCTTGGCCTCTTCGCCTCTTTCAAGAAAACTGCGACCCAGCACGATCCGCGATCATTTGGCCGAGGAGGAGAGATCGGCGGCCAGATCAATGAAGACGTCCACTTGCTGACCGACGAAGAGGGGCACGTCGGTGGCATCCACTGCGTAAATCACCTGCATGACGCGGGTGTCGACGCGCTCCGTGTTGTCGCCGGTCAATGACTTTTTGGGTGTGACGAAGGGTTCGATGCGCACGAAGGACAAGGAAACCTGCCGGCGATCGAAGCCGCGGAGCACAGCATGGGCGGGACGCTGGGGTTTGAATCGAGGGATGTCATGTTCATCGACGTCCACGCGGACGTGCAGCTTCGTTGTATCCCCAAGAACGATGAGGGTTTGCCCGGGTTGCGCGCCTACGTATTCTCCGGGGCGGACGTTCACCTTGAGCAAATGGCCATCGATGGGCGCCCGCACCACGGCACGCTCCCGTTCGGTTTGCGTTTGCTGAACTTGGGCTTGAGCCAGGACTAATGCCGCTCGGCTCACTTCGAGATCCTTGTCCCATGTGCCCGCCTCCAGAAGCGCCAGCTCCGCCTGAGCCTGCAGCCATTGGTGATAGGCCGTCTCCATGAGCTGTTCGCGTTGAATGGCTTCCTCCTTCGAAGTGGCTCCCGACTTAACCAGAGACAAGGCACGCTCGGCTTGATCCTTCATCATGCGGTAATGCGACGCCGCTGCTTTTTCCTTGGCTCGAGCCGGCGGCAATTCCTCCTGGCGGGGCATGGCTTCCAACTTTTTCAGTTGTTGTTCCATCCAGGCGACGTTCGCCATTTGCTGCTTCCACTGTGCTTCAAGGTGGCGGTCATCCACCTTGAACAGGGGCGTGCCTTTTTTGACCCATTGACCCACATCGGCAGCGGTCACGAATACCTCGGTCACGACGCCTGGCATGGCCGCGGCGACATGGATGTTTTCGGTGCTGGCTTCCACCAGGCCAGCCGCGCTTAGGGTTTGCTTGTAAGGCGAAAGGGCCGGTTTCACCGCCGGTTCGGTCTTTTCGACCATGGTTTGCGACCGGAGGATATGGGCATAGCCGAAAATGAGCATGCCCAGGGCAGCGGCGGGCAGTAGGTATCGGACCACGAGGTTCATCATGTTGTTTTCCCCTTGGCAAGGCCCGCCAGCGATTAGGTGCTGGAGCCTGCCTTCACGTAGCTGATTTCACATCAGCAGGCAATCCTGAATTATGAAGCGTTTCCACTTTTTCGACTCGGCCATCGCTCATGGTGATGATCCGATGCCCGAAGTTGTAAATCCGACTATCATGGGTCACGATGATGACGGCTCGATCCGGCTGCACAGCCACCTTGCTGATCAACTCCATCACCGTATGGCCGGAGTGGGCGTCGAGGGCGGCCGTCGGCTCATCGCAAACGAGCAGTTTCGGAGCATGGACTAGGGCCCGGGCAATGGCCACGCGCTGTTGCTGACCGCCGGAAAGCTGATGCGGATAAGCGTTGGCCCGATTGCCCATGCCGATGGCTTCGAGCACCGTGCGGGCTTGGTCGATGGCCTGAGTCCGGTTCCATCCCGAGATGAGCAGGGGGACCGCGGCGTTTTCCGCCGCCGTGAGGGCGGGCAAGAGATTGTATTGTTGGAAGACAAAGCCGATCTGCCGTCGGCGGAAGTCAACCAGCGTGCGGTTTTTCATCGAGGAGATGGTTTCACCCAAGACCCGCACCTGGCCCGCAGTCGGATTCAGCAGTCCCGCGATGATGGAGATCAAGGTCGTCTTGCCGCAGCCTGAAGGGCCAACCAGCAGGGTCATTTCACCGGGATGAACGTTCAAATCGACGCCGCTCAGGGCCCGCGTGCGCAGCTCGCCCGCGCCAAATTCCTTGGTCACGGATTCGCAGATCACGGCAGGTTGTGACTCATTCATCGCACGTGCACCATGGTTGCATGACCTGAATCAACACAGCCAGAAGCGGCTTAACGAAACACGATAGCCGGCTCGAGCACCAGAACCTTGCGGACGCTGACCAAGGCCGTCAAGGTGATGATGACCAATACCGCGGCCCCTACGCCCAAGGCCGCCAACCAGTTCAAGTGCAGCCCAGCTAGGTGCGTGATGCCGCTGGTGGCTTCGAAAAACGCCGCCGTCAGCCCGATCCCAAAACCATAGCCGATCACGCCCACCACGAACGCTTGAATGAGGATCATGCCCATGATGCGCAGGTTGTTGACCCCCATCGCTTTGAGCGCGCCGAATTGCTTGAGGTTTTCAAGGGTGAAGAGATAAAACGTTTGCCCCGTGATCGCAGCTCCCACGATGAAGCCTAAGCTGATCGTGATGCCAAAATTGACCGGGATGCCCGTGGACGCCAGGAAGTAGTCCAACGTCTTCTTGCGGAAGGCTTTTTGCGACAAGGCTTGCAGGCCGGTCTTTTCCTGGATCACGTGGCAGACGTTGTCCACGTCATGTCCCGGCGCGGGAGATGCCAGAATGAAATTCATCAGGTTCCGTTCACGGGGGACGTATCCCGCCGCTGCACTGTAACGGGTATACAAAATCGGCAGCGTGGTGAAGGGGGGAGAGGCCTTGCAAACACCCACCAGGACAGCCCGGCGGTCATTCAATTCGAAGGTGCGCCCGATCTGGTATGGTTCCTTTGGCCACATATACTCGTAGCCGGCCTTGTCGACGATCACGGCGTCGGGCCGTCTGAGATCGGCCAGATCGCCCGCGATCATTTCCTGCGGCGCACCAACGAGCGTATCATCGTCCAGTCCCAAGAGCACCAAATTACGAAAATCGCCATTTTCCAAGCGAGCGCGAACTTGGCCTTTGTAAAAACGCACCGCCCAATTCACGCCTTCAATGCCCCGAACGCGATGCAGGTACATGTCGGGCAATCCAGGAACTTCGTCGATAAAGCGCACCTTGCCGTCCATGATCCAAATTTCAGCTTCGCGAACGTCATTGATCTGGCTCGCGGTTCGCTCCAGGATGCCCATGAAAATCGAGATCTGCTGCGTCATCAACAACGTGGCAAAAGTAACGCCAAAGATGAGGCCAAGATATTTGGCGCGGTCGCCCATGAGCATCTTGAGAGCGATCCAGATCATGGGACCTCCTTCCTTTGGCTTTCTTCAACGCATGAACGAATCGCGGCCAGGCTGAAGGAGGCAATGTGTTCGGTCAGGGTGGCCACGTCGAGTGCATCAAACACCTGGGGCCCTACCAGCATCATCAGGACCGGACGTGCGGAACGGTAATGCAATATCTGACCTACGATGCTGAAGCCGATCAGCATCCGTTTGGGTTGCGGCGTGTGCGGCGGCAGCAAGCGGTCGAGAATGCCCTGCAAAAGATGAAACGTGGGCTTCACGTGCACTTCAACAAATTCGCGGCAAGCTTCCGTGGGCCATTGCATCTCGCGCATGAGCAACTGACTATGCCAGGCCGGATCATGGTCGACCGCCACCCGCTGCAGAAAGGCGGCGATGAACTGCCGCAACTGCTCGGCAGGGGCCAGGGCTTCCAAATGGGATGGCATGGGCGCTCGGGCCATGCAGCTTTGGCTGGCTTCACGAACACAGTCGACGTAAAGTTGTTCCTTATCGCGGAAGTAATAATTGATAGCGGCTTGGTTGGCTTGAGCGCGATCGCAAATCTCGCGGATCGTGGTGGCCCGATATCCCTTTTCCGCAAACAGGGAGCCCGCCGCGTTCATCAATGCTTGCCTTGGTTCGGTCATGATGGATCAACCGTGTGAATCAAACGTATTAAACAATTGTTTAATTATATCAAACATACGTTTAAAACAACAGTATGGATGACTGCAGTTGACTAGTTTTTCAAATTATCACCATAAACTATTTGATAACAAGAACTTAAGTATTTAAGAATTGTGCCAAGAAAATAGCGATTACCTTCGTTTTGATTGATTCAACAAAAAGCAGTGACCCAGGCTTGATTAATTCGCCAGGGGCATTGCGGTTTAAGGCTTGCAAACACCCTAAACCAAATGTTGACAACATTGGACAGGATTTCGTCTGTTGAATAGATCAAACTTGGAAGGTGCGTTCATCGGCGTGACGAATCATCCATCAAAAGGAATCAGCCCATGCTTAGCAAACGAGTTGAAGAAGCCCTCAACAAGCAGATCAACATCGAGCTTCAAGCCTTTTATAACTACCTGGCCATGGCCGCATGGTTGGAAGAGCAGAATCTGACGGGTTTTGCCCAATGGATGAAACAACAAGGCGTGGAAGAAAAGAATGTCCATGCCATGAAATTCTTTGATTTCGTCAATGACCGCGATGGCACCGTTCGCCTGGAAGCCATTCCCAAGCCCGAATCCAATTACCAATCCGTCATGCATCTCATGGAATCGGCCTACAAGATGGAGCAAGCGAATACGGCGTCCATCCACGCTCTCTATCATTTGGCCGTGGAGGACAGGGATTTAGGCACGGCGAGCTTTCTCAAATGGTTCATCGATGAACAGGTCGAGGAAGAGAAGATCATGCTGGACGTGATCAAACTGCTCAAGTTGGCGGGGGATGATCGGGCCGCTCTGCTGGTCCTGAATCAGCAGCTTGGGCAGCGGAAGGAGCCAGCCGCTGGCGGCGACCAGGCGAATTGAATTGCCTCGACCTCCTCATCAGCGAAGCCACGGTCGGAGTTCTGCTGCCAGGGAATCGATCATCTGGTTGGTGAAGCGGTAGCTCATGAAGCAGCATTGGAGCCAATCACGCTTCAATAGGTATTCGCTGAGATAGCTGACGAGGAATCCCTTTTGGGCCAATTCATCCCCGATGCGCCGGGCGTTGAATTGGCCTTTGGGCTGAATGGTGAGAATCGTGGGGAACGAGGCTTCGCGGTCGCCGATCCAGTCCACGGCCATTTCTTGCAAATGGGAACGCAGACGCTGCGACCATTTGCGGACTTGGACCCATCTCACCTGGAATGGCCCTTGCTTCAAGGCTACGTTCAAGGCTTGAACCCCATTCGTGTTGATCGTGAAGGGAATGCCTTGGTGATCCTCGTAAAACCGCAAATCGAAATAGCGGGGCAAACGCGAGGCCGCTGCGTTTGGCAGTTCGGAATAGAACACGAAGCATAAACCTGATTGACTGGCCAATCCTTTGCCGCTGACGCTGCTGGCCATCTTGACGTGGCTCAAGTCCACGGGCACGGTGCCTAGCGTGCTCACCGCATCGAGATAAAGATCAATCCCCCGCGCTTGCGTCACGCGCTTCAGCAATGACAGGTCATTGAGAACGCTGCACGATGTCTCGCCATGCACGGCCCAGAGCCAGGCAGCATGAGGCTGAGCATCCAGAAACGCACCGAGTTGTTCTTCCGTGAAGCGTTGCCCCCAAGGTAGCGTCAAATCCTGAAAGGTCAGCCCGTGTCGGCGGGCGTGGTCGATGAGCCGTTCACCAAAGGCGCCGTTGGCGAGCACGATCCCCGGTCGCTGTTGAAGCGCAATATGGGCAGAGACGACGTCGTTGGCGAGTGTGCCCGACCCCATCATGATTTGCACGTTCGGAGCATGTGTCAAGCGCGTCAACAGTCGGCGGGTCTCCCGCATAAGCTCAATGAAGGCCGGGTCGCGGTGGGAGAGCAGGGGGGCTTGCAGGGCATCCTTCACCTGCGGGCTGACCTTGACTGGGCCAGGAAGGAAATAGTAGGGCTTCTCCATCTCCACTTCCTGGGCTTCCTTTTCCGCCTCGGCAAAGGCTGGAAAGAGTCGCTGCCAAGCCAGGGCGGTTTCGCGCGTGATGTACATGGGTTGGTAAGGCGCTTCCGCCGAGCCGACGAGCGGTCCAAAGGGAACGAATCCCATGTGCTTATATAGTTTTTGTTGCCGCAAGGTGCCGGAGATGAGGGCCAGATCAAACCCGCAATTGAGGCCGACGTGAATCAACCGATTGACCAGGCCCCGAAAGACAAAACCCTTCCGCACTTGTTCGCGCGCAGCCAACAAGCGAATCTCACATAACGATCGCATCGCAGGCGGCAAGAAACGATCCAGGTCGGGGACTTTTTGATCGAGGGAAAAGGGCCGATGAGCGCGAATGGCCAACATGCCCAACAATTCTCGGTCCTTCAGGGCGATGATGTAGACGTTTTCATCATGGAAGCGATCCACAAGCCGGCGCGCTTCGTTTCCTTGATGCTGCGGGATTTCCTCGACAAACGTGCGATAGTTCAGATCGTGAATTTGATCGAATTCCCAAGGTTCGCTGGCGATTTTATAGCAAATCGATGATTCGTTCATGGTTCAACACATCGCCGTCATGATTCCGCTGGTTCACAAGCATCATACTTTCCACGCCGCTTGCAGGTTTCTATTCGCTGCCGAATTGGCCCCATTGCATGTGCCATGCGAGGTTAGCTGGACGTCAGATACCGATTCAAGACATTCTCAAACCATTCCTGCCGGCCTGATCGGCGCGGGGCAGCGTCGCCTCTTTCCAACATATATTGCTCGAGGCTGCCGAAAGTCATCCGCCCCGATTCAATCTCTGTTCCTAAGCCTGAATCCCAGGTGGCATACCGGTCCTTGAGGAAATCCTTCAGGACGCCGTCCGCGCGCATGCGGGACGCAATCTTCAACCCTTGAGCAAAGGCGTCCATGCCGCCGATGTGAGCATGGAAGAGGTCCACCGGTTCAAAACTCTCCCGCCGCACCTTGGCATCAAAGTTGATGCCGCCGGGCGCCAAACCGCCTTGAGCGAGGATCACCAACATACAGGAGGTGGTCAGATACAGATCGGTGGGGAATTGGTCCGTGTCCCAGCCCAGCAGGAGGTCCCCGCGATTGGCGTCGATGGAACCCAGCAGTCCGTGCATCGAGGCGTAGGCCAATTCATGCATCATCGTGTGGCCAGCCAACGTGGCGTGATTCGTTTCGACGTTTAGCTTGAAGTGATCGCTCAAGCCATACGTGCGCAGGAAGGCCACCACAGCCGCGGCATCGAAATCATATTGGTGAACGGTCGGCTCCTTGGGCTTCGGCTCGATCAAGAATTGCCCCTGGAAGCCGATCTGTTTCTTGAATTCCACGGCCATGTGCAGGAAGCGAGCCAGGTGATCCTGCTCGCGCTTCAAATCGGTGTTCCACAAGCAGCTATAGCCCTCGCGCCCCCCCCAGAAGACATAATTTTCGCCGCCAAGCTGATGCGTGACCTCGATCGCCTTTTTGACTTGGGCCGCGGCAAAAGCGAAGACGTCCGCCTGACAAGAGGTGGCGGCGCCGTGGACGTAGCGCGGATGGCTGAACAGATTGGCGGTCCCCCAGAGCAGGCGAATGCCCGTTCGCTCCTGTTCCGCTTTTAACGTGGGGACGACCTGATCGAGCAAGTGATTCGTCTCGCGCAAATTCGCACCTTCGGGGGCCACGTCGCGATCGTGGAAACAATAAAAGGGGACCCCAAGTTTGCTCATGAATTCGAAGGCGACTTTAATCCGTGTCCGGGCCATCTCGAGCGAATGGGTTCCATCCTCCCAGGGTCGCAAGGCGCACCCCGGACCGAAAGGATCCGCTCCTTGCCCCCGAAACGTATGCCAAAAACATACGGCAAACCGCAAATGATCCCGCATCGCTTTGCCTTCGACTAATTCATCGGCTCGATAATGGCGAAAACAAAGCGGATTGTTCGATGCAGCGCCTTCAAAAGGGATCACCGGTACTTCAGGAAAATAAGCCATGGCTCTCTGTCGCTTCCTTATTCACATGGGGGTGTCATCATTTGCGGCGACCCAAGGGGGTGGCCATCAGAATAACGCAACGGCTTCGGAAAGTCTTGGAAAATGACGATCGCGGTCGGTCAGGATCGCCTCTTCAGCTTTGACTCCCCAATCGATGCCCAGATCAGGATCGTTCCACAATAGACCCCGTTCCGAAGCAGGGTCGTAAAAAGCGGTGACTTTGTAAATGACTTCCGTGTTTGGCTCCAGCGTCACATAACCATGGGCAAAGCCGACCGGCACGAAAAGCTGCCGCCAATTCGAAGCGCTCAATGGCACTCGAACGTGCTGGCCGAAAGTGGGCGATGAGCGGCGAATATCCACGGCGACGTCGAGGATGGCCCCGCGAATCACTCGCACCAGTTTCGCCTGAGCGGAGGGTGGAATCTGATAATGCAGGCCGCGCAGAGTCCCCGGCTGAATCGAAAGGGAATGGTTGTCCTGGACGAACTCCACGTCCACGCCGTGTTGCCGCAGAGCCTTGCGGTTGTAGGTTTCGGAGAAAAAGCCTCGAGCATCGGTAAACTGGCGGGGAGACAGGATCAGCACTCCTTCGAGCGGCGTGGCTTCAACTTCCATGGGCAGCCTCCGTGGCCGATGTCATATGTTGCCTGATTGCCTGTTCCAAGAGGTTCAGACTGAGCGTCGGATCGGTGCCGGAACAGGGTACGCGTAAATGGGCGGCCTGTTCATATAGAGGATGGCGTTCGTGCCATAAATCTCCGACCGTCTTGCCGGGCGCGATGACCACGCCGCGCTGCCTCAGGTCGCCGATGCGCAGTTCGATGTCTTTCAAGGGAACGTGCAGGTAGACGACCAGCCCGCATTGGCGGAGGTGCTGCATGGTCGCCGATCGATAGATCACGCTGCCGCCCGGAGCGAGGATCTCGCCGGGCTGACCGAACTGTTGGATGTGCCAGGCTTCGCGGTCCAAAAAGCCGTCGCGACCCAGTTCATCCTGCAGGGCCGCGAGCGAGCGGCCTTCTTTCGCCACGATCACCTGATCGACGTCCACGAAAGCCCATTGCCATTTGGCCGCCAGAGCCTTCCCTAGGGTGCTCTTTCCCGAGCCTGGCATGCCGATGAGGGTGAGTTGGCGCGGGCGCTGCGGATGGTCGCTGTTCATGAAAGAAGCCGTGGTCATGGTCTGAAAAGGTCCGCTAATCCGTATCATAGCTAGGACCCCCATGACGTCCAAGGCGCAGGAGACGCGGCATGCCCACGCAACAGATCATCGCCATCGGCGGCGGCGGTTATCAGCGAGAACCCGCTTACGCCAAGATCGAAGACTACCTCCTGGAACAAACGGGCCAGTCATGCCCCAAAGTTTGCTTCATCCCGACTGCGTCCGGCGATGACATGAAAGCCATCATCACGTTTTTCACGAACTTTGCCGGCGGACGCACCCGGCCCTCGCATCTCCCTTTGCACGGCGTCCCGCGCACGGACATCAGGGACTTTCTACTGCAACAGGACCTGATTTACGTCGGCGGCGGCAATACGGCGAACATGCTGGCCGTTTGGCGCATTCATGGCGTGGATCGTGCCCTGCGTGAAGCTTATGACCAAGGCATTCCCCTGGCTGGTTGGAGTGCGGGAATGATCTGTTGGTTCTCCTGCAGCATCACGGATTCGTATGGCCCCCTGGCAGCCTTGCGCGATGGCTTGGGGTTCTTGCCCCATAGTGCATGCCCGCATTACGACGGCGAGGCCCAGAGGCGGCCGACCTATCATCGACTCATCGAGGAGGGTTTTCCAGCGGGCTATGCCGCCGATGATTTATCTGCCTTGCATTTCAAGAATGGCGAATTGTATCGCTGCGTCACCGCTAAGCCTCTGGGGCGGTGCTACCGTGTGGCACAAAAGGATGGCCAAGTTGTTGAGGAATGTCTGTCCACAGACCTTTTAGGTTCGCCTTAAACCAAACCTGAGGCATCGAACCAACTCACGCCCTGAGACGGGGATGAATGACCGACCCATTGCCGCCCATCCAATCTGACTTACCGATCAAACAAGTGCTTCGGCCCGATGGCACTCTGGACGAACCGCTTCCACAAGAATTGGAGCCGTTGCTTCAGGCCTATCAACAGGGCCAGATGACCCTGGAGAGCCTGATGCAAGCTGTACAGGATCGACTAGGTCATTTGCCTGATCGCTGGATGCGGCATGTGGCGGTCCAAGCCGGCATGACCCGGCTGCAACTGCAACGCTGGATCACGCTTCACCCCGAATGGCGAACGCATCCCCCAGGCCGGCATGTCATTCGCGTGTGCCGGGCGGAATCCTGCACCGATGAAGGCTCGGCACGGATCATGGCAGGGCTGGAGCAATGGCTTCACTTAGAGGCCGATCATACCACCGCGGATGGCAAGCTTTCGCTGGAAACTGTTTACTGTCTGGGGCACTGCGAAGGAGCCGCGGTCGTGGCCTTGGATGACGTGATTCATCATCAAATGGATGTAGATCAAACCTTGGCCAGGGTGAAGTGTTGGCTAAGAGAGATCGAGGGAAAGGAAGAACCCACTGCCTGACATCGGCCATGACGCAATTGCTTTTGCCCGATTCGCGCGTCGATTCTTCCGTGTTGTTCAATTGGTTACGACTCGAGCTGAAAAATGCGCGAGGCGTTGCCCCGGAGGATTTGTCGGGCCAGTTCGATCGCTTGACGCTCCGACCAGCCGCGCTCAAGAATGAAATCCTCCGCGAGGAGACGGGCCAACACCTGGCGGTACATGTTGTACTTGGGCAGGATGAATTCGAGTTTGTAAGCGTCGCTGTAGTAACCGAGTTGTTTGACATGGGGAACGGCCTGCAGCCGTAATTGGCAATCACGATGAATGAGCGCGGGGACGTTGGAGTACCACCAATGTCCATGGGTAATGACGTTTGGGAAAATCCAACTGTAGCTGGCCAGCTCCTGATTTTGCGTACTGGTCAGAACCGAGACGCAGAAGTTCACTTGCGGGAAGGCGTTGAACAACGACGCATATTGGATCAACGACGTGCGTTGATCGAATAGGTCCTGCCCTTGATGGACGCCCTCGGGGTAGACCTTGCGGTTCACGCCGATCATCAAATCCATCGGCCATTTCCACGCCGCACAGGCTTCCACGATCATCCAAAAGACGCCCTGGCTCAGGATCGCAGCTTGCGCTTCGTCTGCAGGGTTGGCACGCAAGGCCTGATCCATGGCCTGACGAGAAACAGGTTGCGGCGAGAAATCAGGCGGCAGCGAGATCGCACAGGCCTTGGCCTGATGTGCCGAGAAGTGTTGGAAGAGGTGGTGGATGGCTTTTTGCAGATGCGCATAGTCGCCCGGCTCAATGGTTGAGCAGCGCGCCAATCGGGTCCGGGTTTCCGTTTGGTGAAGTCGGAAAACCAGGTCATCCACCCGCAGGCAGGGAACGTAGATGGAGGTATCGAAGCCGCTGAGTGGATCATCGAAGTCGTTGGTCAAAAAGATCTTTTCCACTCGGCTGCCGCGCAAGACCTGACTGGCCCAATCGGGTTGCGACATTTTGCGCTCGGCCAGCGTCCAGAGTTTATCCGCATCCTCCGCAGTGATTTGCTCCCCCATGAAACCGAGAAAGTTACGGGCAATATCTTCGAGCCATTCGAATTGAATCGTATTGTTGAAACGCTTGGCGTAATTCAGGATCAAATGGGTTCGGGCCAAGGGGTCTTTCTCGCCTTCGATCGCGGCCTTGGGCATCCCGGAGGAGTGGGCAAGCTCGGTGAAATAGTGATAGCCGAGTAAATCTTCGAAGGTGAGAGCCGCGGGGGAAAGAGGATTAATGTGCGAATGGGTATCCAGGATGGGGAATTGACAGATTTCATCAAATAGAAGCCGTATCAATTCGTTGCCGCGCAGCATGTACCGCCTCAAAGTTTGCGTAAAAGTTACAATCGCCATGGTCGATCTTACAAAGAATTGTGGCCCTGGCGGCTCGACTCACGTTTTTTGTCAGCCGTTACGATAGGGATGAAGGGTTTCTCGGCCCTGATTTTTGAGGATTTCCAACCCCAGTCACCAAACCAAGAGGAGTCGCGTTGAGGATTGGCACGGGGCTTGCTTTAAGTCCTGGAACAACTCGTCCAACCTCACGCAAAATCCTAGCGGTCTACCGTAGAGGTGGGACGATGGCGTACCAGAGAGAAATGGCTAATGTGGAGTTTGATCGGTGGAGTGCCAGTTACGACCGAAGCATTCTTCAGGATTGGCTGTTTCATCCGTCTCACGAATCGCTGCTGTCCCAAATCGAACCGTCGGATCAAAGGCTGTTGGACGTGGGCTGCGGCACGGGACAATTTCTGGTGGAAGCCTTGAGGCGCAATCCGCAATTGACGGCGGTTGGCCTGGACCTGAGCATGAAAATGTTGGAACAGGGAAGTGCTCGGTTCCAGGCTTTTGCGGATCGCTTGCAAGCCGTTCGCGGCGATAGTGAACAGCTCCCGTTTGCCGACGATCATTTTGACGTGATCACGTGCAGTCACAGCTTTCATCACTATCCCCGGCAAGCCGCCGTCATCGCGGAAATGCATCGCGTCCTGAAGCCGGGCGGCAAACTGTTGATCCTCGACGGCTTGCGCGACACGTGGTGGGGCTGGTTCATCTTCGACGTGATGGTCACCTGGGTGGAAGGCGGCGTGCACCATTGCTCTTCGAGTCGCATGCGGCAACTGTATCGCAACGCTAGCTTCAACGATTTGAAGCAGATCAAGAAGAAGTGGTTTGTGCCCTATTTGTTAACCGTGGGTGCTGCTCACAAAATGGCCAGGATTCAACCCCGACCGTCCGTGGCCAAGGCAGCCTAGCGAAAAGGAACAACGAGTTCGGTTTCAATTCCCCCTTGAGGCTGAACTCTGGTTTGTGACGAGGGAATGCACGCGGCCTGTCGGTCTCCCCCATCGGCGGGTTCAACCCCTGAGTGGATTCCTTCACCCCCTATCTAGGATGGATCCTTCCATCTAACCTGTCCTTACCCCAATCCCCCGAAAAGGTCGGACCTTCTTTCCCCGGAAGGTCTGACCTTTTGTCTTTCCCTCTCGCTCTGATACCGGCCCATTATTGCCGCGGATAAACGCTGACCTCGGACCCTTCCACCAGCATGACGTGCAGCGGCTGAACGTCTTGCAACCATTGCCATTCAGGTCCATAAACGGTCCGCCAATCCAATTGCAGTCGATGTTGGAGCACGGGGAAAATGCGCCATGGCGGGTGGCTCACTTCATAACGCCGGGTCTGCCCCTGACGGTCGATGTTGTAACCCCAATGGAGTTCCTTGAATCGATGATCAAGGGAATCCTCAGTCGTCATGACGCTCGCGGCTTGCGCATGAATCTCCAGGAGATGCTCCTGGCCGCCTAAGGTCAATCTGCACCGCGCGATCAACCGGTCGCCTTGCCTTTCAAGCTCATGTCGCAGGGGCGCGGTGATGTAGTGCTCATTGTAAAACCACCTCGCGATCCAAGACACCATGTGCAGCGGGACAAACTCGCGAATGAAAATGACCCCGCGGCGATCTCCCTCCTGAACGTAAAAGCGTAAATTCAGTTCGGGGAAGTCGCGGTAGCCTGGCCAGGTGCAGCCAAAGATGCGCGTCTGTCTGAAGCGAAACCCCACAAGACTGATCAAAGCCTGGCCATCGAGCAGGTCCAGCTCCAAATCGGGCGGGAGATACGGCTGCAATGGTCGAGGGTTGACGGCGAACGTGAAAGAGAGCAGATCGTTCCAGTGGGCGGTGAGAAATGGCTTGGACATCTTGATTTAACCGGGTTTCACGCGCTGCTGCAACAACCAACCGAGTAGAAAACAGAGTCCGCCCACCCCGGCCAAGACCAAGGTATCCTTCAGCGTCAGGGCATGTTTGGCATCAACCAGTTCGGCGAGATTGCCAGCGACGGCGACGGGGAGCAGGATCAAACCGACCAATTGCAGCCCGCGAGCTATGCGATACAGGAACATGGCCTGGGTCAGTCCTTTCGTTCAATTGGTGATGGCTCCGAGACGTTCACATGATTCGATGGGGAAATTTCCATGGCACTTTCTGGAGTCGCATGCTCTGCGCATTCGACTGTGGATGAAACAGGCAGGGAATGAGCCTCTCGTTTGAGATACAGCATCACCACGAGATCGTACAGTCCGTGCACGATCATCACGGCGATGATCGACTGCGTCCAAAAAAACAACAGTCCTAAATACACACCGATGATGAACACAGCGACGATGTACATCCAACTGATCGGATGCACTAATCCAAACAAGAGGTTGCTGAGCAGGATGGCGCCCAAGGGAGTCAAGGGAACGTGCCAACTGGCTTGCAATACGCCTCGGAACAGTAATTCCTCACAGAAGCCAGCCAGGAAGGAATAGAGCAGCACGTCGGGGTATCCCGAGAGGCGCAACATAGGCAGGAGGATTTCATGCTTGACCTTTTCCAAGTTTTGCATCGGCCCATAGGGATACCGTTGTCCCAGCCAAAAAAGGATGAGCAAGGGAATCGTGCCGGCGAAACCCCATATCCAAACGTCCACATTCAAGTCCCATCGGAGAGTGGATAAGGAATCCGTGAAAAAATGGATGGCCAGCGCGATCGCCACGATGCCGCCTTCCAGCAACAGCGCTGACCACAAAAGGTAACGTCGACTCAAGGCGTTGACGGGGACTGGTACGTCGCTTGCATCAACGGGTGCTGGTTCTTGCGAGGGGGGAAGCAGTTTTACGTCGTTGGGGGCAGGAACTGAAGGGGGGGATTCATGGGGCGAATCGGACATGGCTGGTCGGCTCCCTCTAAATCGATAACGATGAGGTCAAGGGCATTTTCCCTTGTTCGCGGAGCAATCGGGCCAGGCTGGAAGCCGACAACCGAGGCTCATCCAGAAGCACGCTTTCCATTTCCTGCAAGATAAACGTCTGCAAGTCTTCTCCCAGCCAACCGGCGCATTCCATTTGCTTGCGCAAATGTGCCAGGCACTGATCCCGCATCAGCGCGATCTGCCTCGAAATCGTGCCTTCATGGACTTGATAGACGTTGGCGATGTCGCGCTGGCTGAGCCGATAGCGCCATCGCAATCCCAGCAAGATAAGGTCGGATTCGGGAAGCGCGGCTACCCACTCCGAGGCCGCGTCGCGAAAGACTTCATGCCAGCGTGCGTCTGTCTTGGAAGCAGGCTGCGCTTCAGGGAGCACGTCGTCTTCACCCAGGGATTCCAAACGGTGATGAGGTGACCGCAATTGCGAAATGATGCGATTCTGAAAGACCCGAATCAACCACGGCACCAAGGGGCGCAGACCATCATAGCGCTGCAAGATCGGCACACTGTTGAGGGCGGGAGGAACCAACAAGTGGCCCCAGAAATCCTGAACGGCCATTTCCTGCTCCTCCTCGTTGCCGGGGAGCAGTCGGGACGCTCGTTGTCGCAGGGCATCGATCAGCAGCCGATCCGCTCGGCCCACTCGGGCGGCGAAGAGGCTTTCCCAGGCCGCCGGCTGGTTTTGCAGGCAACCCATGACGATCAAGGCATCGATTGGAAACAGGGAAGCAACGTATTGCACAGCGTCGAGGGCATGAGGCTGTCTGCGTTCAAACATCCGCTCGAGATGCGCCAGGTAGGCGGGCCAGTCCATCTCGACCCTGGGCTGTTGGATACGGCTATACAAATAGAGCATCCGCACCCGCGGTTCGCATTGGATCAATTCGGCGACCATGCTCAAGACGGTGTCCCTGGGGGCGCGAAAACGATGATCTCCAAACGATTGTTTGGCGGCGGCGGCTGCGTTGGTTCGCCTGGCGCGGGGCGGTTGCCCATGCCCAAGGCCTGCACCGTCCGCCAGGTGAACCATCCTAGTTTATCGATCTTATGATGATCGATGAGATAGGTCCGCACCGCTTCGGCCTGGCGTTGGGTCAATACCTCGGCGGCTTGTGGATCCTGAGCGCCTTGTTGATAAGCCACGATGACAATTTCCGTTCCCTTGTGGTTCCACCGCGGGAGTTGGGTCGCGGCCCACCGATCCAGTTTCGTCAAGCCCTCGGGAGTGAACAGCGCTCGCCCTGGCGGGAACAAGTCCTCCTCTTTGAACTGAATCATGTGCTTCTCGAAATTGGGCCTGACCAGAGTGCGCGTGCTGACGTCCAAATAGCGGCCGACCACGGGCATCTGTTTCAGGGCTTCGAGGCTGAACTGAATGCTGGCTCCGGTTTGTTGAAGCTGCTTGATGCTGGTGACGATTTCCGAACCCAGGGGGCCTTGGCCCGTGCGCACTTCGCGCATCAAGGTTTCCGCCTCGGCCAGAGCCGATTGCGTGCGGTCGGAGAGCTTGCGCAAATCCTCCACGAGCGACTCGCTGCGCTGACTCAACCGGCGAAGCTGTTGCGCCAAGTCTTGCATGTCCTGCAAGATTCCCTGGCTTTTTTCCGCCATGCCGCGCAGTTGTGCCATGAAGGGGTCGCCGCGGCCGGGAATGGTCCATTCAGGCGACCAACTACCCGCGCCCGCAGACCCGGGATGGATTTCAACCACCTTGCCGCCGATCAACCCTTCGCTTTGAATTTCCGCGTGTGCGTCCAAGCCCAGGAGCGTTCGAAACCGCTCCTCGATGCTCAGACGGACATGGACCATGCCGCCGCGTTCCTTGGGCAATTCGACGGCGTCGACCTGCCCTGCTTGCATGCCCTGAATGCGAACCCGCGTTCCGACGTCGATCCCCCCAGCGTTGGGCATTTGCACCATGAGCGTGAAATGGCGATGCCATACTTGTTGCTTGCGGCCGATGGCAAAAAGCCCGATCGAGCCGAGGATCAAGGCCGCGCAGGTCAGTGCGCCTAGAAGGAGTGAGCGATGGCGACTCAAGGCGTTGGTCATAAGCCACTTTCAATCCAAGGAAGGAATGAACGCGCAACTCCAGCCTGGCTGCCGCGGAGCTTTAGGCCGAATTCCACTTACTCCATTATACCCCCGGAATCGTAGCTTGCCTCCTGGGAGGATCATGGAACTAGCTTGATTGGCCGTTTTTCGATTCGCCCAGAATGCGTTTGATGTATTGTTTGACTTTGTCGTAATCCACGTCCAATACCCAATCCACATTGGGCGGGTTTCGACAGGGCCGATCATCGATCACGGTCATCCCCCGCGTCAGATCGCCATGGATTTCGACGTCGACCGTCATGGGTTTGGCCTTAAAACAAGAATTATCCACCAACCCCACCACGCCAAAGATGTCCTCGAGAAACAGACTTTCCAAGCCCGTTGATTGTGCCTGGGCATGAACGCTTGGCAGCAGCATGCGCTTCAAGGTTTCACAAGCGGGATGAGGTCTCGAAAGATATTGATCGAGTTCAGCGGGTGCAAAGTTCATATTGCGGGTGCGATCCAAAGGAAACATGGTGATGGGCACACCAGAGTGAAGGACTTTACGGGCCGCGATCGGATCGAAATAGATGTGACACTCCGCGCAGGGCGAAGCATGTCCACTGACGAGTTGGGTGCCGCCCACGATGATGATGTTTTTGATAAGGCGAGGCAGTTCCGCGTCGCGGTCGAAGGCCCGAGCCAGGGACGTCAAGGCCCCCATGACGACCACGGTGATTTCGCCGGGGTGTTGGCGAATCTCTTCGGTGATGAATTTGTCCGAGGGATGAGGATGATGCAAGGTGCACGGCTTGAGGCTGGCGCATTCAAGGCCGCTTTGTCCTCCCCGCGGGCAAGACTTCGCTTCGCTCATCGAGGGCAGGGCGGTGCCGATCCGGGGCAAGCGATCCGGGTCCAAAAGTTCGATCAGGGCATGAATCTGGCTCGTGGCGGTTTCAATGTCGACGTGTCCTGCCGCCGCAGAAACCATCAGGACATCGATGTCCCGATCCAGGAAGGCACAACTCATCGCCACAGCCGCGCCAAACTCAGGTTCCGTGATGATGATGGTCTTTTTGGCCATGACATACACTCCATCCGGATGAGTGTGTTTTTCGCGAAGCGCCATGATCGGCCGGGGATCATGGATGAGTCAATGGCAGTGCTCGCAGCCGTTTGAGGAGGTTGGCAGCGGCCCCCTCTTGCAATGCGGTCTGAGCCAGCTCAACTCCTTCCCGCAAAGATTTTACCTTTCCGCACAGCAAAAGCCCAGCACTTCCATTGGCTAAAACCAATTGTCTTCCAGGCGCTTCAGGTTCGTTCAAGAGGCGTTCGATCATGAGGGCCGACGACTCGGGGCACGCCGCGCGGCACGCCTCCATTGCTTCTGGAGGCAAGCCGAAGTCTGATACACTCCAGGTCGTCTGCGCAACGCGGTTTTCTTCAACGATCCACACTTGCGTCGGCTGCGTAACGCTCACCTCGTCCGTGCCATCCGTTCCCCAGACAACGAACGCTTTCTGCGTTCCCAGGCATGCGAGCGCATCGGCAATCTTCTGGGCGACATCGGGCCCGCTGACGCCGATCAACTGATGCGTGGGGCGCGCTGGGTTCGTCAGGGGGCCGATCAGATTGAACAAAGTGCGAAATCGCAATTGCCTTCGAACCTCGGCCACGCGTTTCATCGCAGGATGATAGAGGGGAGCAAAGCAGAAAGTGAAGCCGGTCTGTTCGAGGCATGCCAAGGCGCGTTCCGGAGGCAAATCGATGGGCACGCCCAAGGCCTGTAACACGTCGGCGCTGCCAGTGCGGCTGGAAAAGCTGCGATTGCCATGCTTGACCACCGGAATCCCCATGGCTGCTAAAAGCAATGCGGTTGCGGTGCTGACGTTAAAATGGCCTTGGCCATCGCCGCCCGTGCCGCAGGTATCCATGATGAGCGGATAACGGACGGGCAAGTCGATCATGGCGGAGCGCAGCGCTGCTGCGGCCGCGACAAGATAAGGCGGGGCTTCGCCGCGGCAACGCAAATACGTCAGCAGCGCGGCGATTTCAACGGGGTTTGGATCTTCAAGGAGCAGCGCTTGAAACGCTTGCTGAATCGAAGAGGGGGAAGGATCGGCTGCTCCATCCAACCATTCACGAAGCAGATCGGCCAAGACCATTCAGCTTCCTTTCGCGTGCAAGGCCACATGATCCTGACATTATTTATACCGGAGCCGATGCGGGGTTACCATGTTTTCGCCAGGGGGATTTCACACTTGTGTGTACGGACGTATGTTATATACTATAGTTCATGATCTGTTTGAAGCGCATTACATCAGGGTGAGGATGATCCATGAGCACAACTGAACGCGTTCCATTAACCAAACGGCAATTGGAAATCTACGATTTCATCAAGGAAAAGATCGGCACGCGCGGCTACGGGCCGACGGTGCGCGAGATTGGAACGGCATTCAAAATCCGTTCTCCCAATGGCGTCATGTGCCATTTGAAAGCGTTGGAAAAAAAGGGCATGATTCAAAGGCAAGGATTCTCCGCCCGCGCTATTCAGGTGGTCGGCTATAAACCAGGTTCGCTGAACGTCCCCTTGCTCGGCCAGGTTGCCGCGGGCACGCCGCTGCCGGCCATGGAGGACTATGAACAACTGGATTTGACCCAACTCGTTCATCACAACGAGCAATACGCTCTGAAGGTCAAGGGCGATTCGATGATCGAGGACCACATCCAAAACGGCGACTATGTCATTATTCGCCCTCAATCGACCGCGCGGAATGGTGAAACCATCGTGGCACTCGTCGATGGGGAAGCCACCCTGAAAAAATTCTACAAGGAACGCAATCGCATCCGCTTGGACCCCGCGAATGGCCAAATGAAACCCATTTATGTCGATCCATCCAAGGACGTTAAGATCCTAGGCACCTTGGTTGGCGTCATTCGGTTCTGCAAAAACTGAAGCGAGGCTTACTCGCCTAGATGGGCGAACCCCTTGGCCTTCCACGCGCCGATGCTTTTGCCCCGTGACCGCGAGTCATCATGCACTTACGGCAATTTCAACGGGCATGGACTGAGCTCGTTCATCCCCATTTACATGCGCTCCACCTGGCCTCGGAACCCGAAGGGTTATGGACCTGGGATGGTCAATCGGCTTTGGCTCGCTGGACGTGTTCAGGCAAACTCCTGCTGAGGCGGCAACTTGACTTCCAGCCCCGCCGCGTAAGCTGGTCGAGCGATGGCAGGGTCATGGCCTTGGCTGACGGGCAAGGGCGCATCGAAGTCATGGAGATTGCCGCCTGGAAGTCCCTGGGAGCGTGGCGGCACGAAGGCCAACTCGCCGCTCTTCAGCTCGACGCGTTTGGTCATTACCTGCTCGTATCGACAAAGGATCGAACGAGTGTTCTATACAGCGTGCAAGGGCGCGAATGGTCGCGATGTTCGACGGCCCGCCAGTTACGGCATGTCCACTTCTTGAGCGCGCAACCCCGATGGATCGGCGTGGCGGAGCAAGGCCTGATCGTCTGCGTTGACGCTCAAGGCCAGATCGTTTGGCAGGACACCACCACTTCCATGCTTGGTAATCTCGCCATGACGATGGATGATCGGATTTGGGTGGCGGCCTATGGTCAAGGATTGCGGTGCGTTCAAACCAGCGACGGGCATGCGGCCTTCGTGCCGACGCCTCACGCAGCCTTCCTGGTCGCTGCAAGCTGTGCGAATTCCCAACTCTGGATCGTCTCCGAAGCTTCACTTAAACAAGCTGCAAATCTGGCTTTACTTCATGCGGATGGTCGTGTATTAGCTTCCTTAGACGTCCCCGAAAGGCCGGCCATGCTGAAAGTGTCGCCCTTGGGGGATGATCTCTACCTTGGCTGGGCGAATGGCAGAGTGGAATGTTGGTCCATGATCAAGCGACAAGAAAAACCCTAATGCAGTGATGACACCGCGCTCATCGATTTCACTTCGATTGAACATCCTTCCACGAATGCCCTCCTGAGTCGCATCCATGCAGGCTAATCGCTGTTGCCGAAACAGGCCGTATAAACGGAGTCGTCTTGCTTATGTCGCCAGGAACCACGCGCTTCGACCCGCATCATGTCGCCCAGCGCGCCCCATGGAAACGGCTATCCAATTCCTTCTTTGCTTTCTTGGGCCGAACCGTCACTCGATATCCTTGGTACTTCGTCGGCGGCTGGGTTTTGCTGCTTGGCATCGTGGTCTGGGCGTCGCCCGGTTGGCAAGAGGGTTGCCAGGACGATGATATTCGCTTTATGCCCGAGAGATGCTTGAGCGTTCGCGGATACGATCTTCTGCAGCGAGCTTTTCCAAGAGAAGTCTACGGCAGCCGATTGATCGTTTGCATGGAACGGCAGGGCACTCCCTTGGTGGAAGAAGACGACCAATGCTTCCATCGACTCCATCAAGAAATCGAAGCGCTCCGGCATGAACAACCGCAGCTTGGCATTCGCCACGTCCGCGGCCCGTTGGACCCCTTGATCGGATCGCGCTTGCGCAGCGCAGATGGCCACTGTGCCTTGCTCATCATTGGCTTGGAAACGCCGTTCTTGGCTCAGCGAACGCGCCAGGCCTTGGAAATGTTAGAGGGGCGCGTACGCCCCATTTTCGATGAACATCTTAAACTTCGAGGTTGGTCCAGCGATCCCCGACTGGTCTTCACCGGTCCCGCCGGGATGGGGAGAGATCTAAACGACGCCATGACGCGCGGCTTTCATGGCACAACCCTGGCCACGGTCATCCTGGTGATTGGCGCTCTCTTGTTGGTTTATCGCTCGTGGGTTCTTGCCCTGATTCCGCTGCTGAGCATTGGTCTGTCAACCTGGATTTCCTTGCATTTACTGTCGTGGCTGGCCCTGCACGCGGGATTGGGGCTGGTCAACATCACGCACATATTCATTGTCGTGATTCTCTTTGGAGTGGGCACGGACTATTGCCTATTCCTGATCAGCCGATCGCGCGAGGAGGAATCACAAGGGCGGACCGGCCCCGAAGCCGTGCGCCATGCCGTGCAACAGACGGGGTGGGCGGTGACCGCCTCGGCGGTCACCGTGATTTGCTCAATCGGCATGTTAGGGTTCGCGGAGTTCGTCAAGGTGCGCTCTTCGGGACCTGCCATTGCCATCAGTCTGGTCGTGGCATTGCTTGCGTGTCTGACTTTGACGCCGTCCTTGATGGTGATCGTCAAACGCTGGCAACGATCTGCCCAGCAAACCGCGGCCGCGCGGGGAATAGCCCAAAGCACCCGTGCTCGGTGGAATCAACGTTGTCTATCGCTTTTGAAGCACAATCCAGCCCGTGTTCTGCTCGGTTCGCTTTTGCTCATGCTTCCCTTCGCCTACCTGGGTTGGCAAACAGACTGCGTTCATTCCGTTTGCAGCGATCTGCCGCAGGGGTCGCCTAGCCGTTTGGGCTTGGAGATGGTGAAAAAGCGGTTTGTGCCAGGTGAAACCGGTCCCCACACGATTTTGCTGACCAGCCCGCAATCCTGGCTGGGTAAAGAGCCGCGCCGATGGCTGGAGCAAACGATGCAGCGGATTCATGCCCTGGATGCGGTGGCCGACGTGCGCGGCTTGGCCGCGCCTCTGGGATATCGAACCACGGAAAATCAGGAGAAGCCAACGCCAACGTGGATGAAAGCAGCCAGCGCATACATGGCCAAGGCTTATCTGAGCGCGACGAAGGAAGGGCATGTGACGCGGTTGGAGGTGGTTTTTAAGGACGACCCTTTCGACCCGCGCAGCCAGGAAACCATGCGGCAAATCGGCATGCTGCTCGAAGATCAGCTTACCCATGCTCCTTCCCTTAGGGTCGCCTACTGTCACTTTGGCGTCACGGCCATCATGCACGACATCGCCATCGTGCAGGGGCAGGACACGCTGCGTATTTCGATTCTGGTGATCTTGTGCGTGATGCTCATCATGGTGGTAATTGTTCGCCGCTGGTGGCTGTCCTTGTTTTTAGTTGCCAGCGTCTTGTTGAGTTATTTGGTCACGGTGGGGCTCGCCAGCACCCTGGGATATCTCTTTCTTGGCGCAGGTTGGGAAACCATGGATTGGAAAGTGCCCTTCTTCCTATTCACCATCTTGATGGCAGTCGGGGCGGATTACAATATTTTCCTCGTCAGTCGGGTGTTGGAGCATGAAGCAGAGACGGGCTTGACGCGGGCGACCTTGTTGGCCGCCGAGCAAACCGGTTCCGCCATCACCTCCTGCGGACTGATCATGGCGGGAACGTTTGCATCCCTGATGCTGGGTGAATTGGCGACGTTGCGGCAGCTCGGGTTGGCACTCACCATCGGCGTGCTTTTGGATACGTTCGTCATTCGCCTCTTCCTGGTTCCGGCCGGCTTGCTTGTTCATGCACAATGGCGGAAAAAGGATGATGACAAGGCGCCGTCTTCGACGTCGTTGAGAAGGTTCCCGCGCCGTGCTCAGCGGCACAAACAGCTGGAAACGAGAGAGAGGTAAGACGATCTCGATCGCTTACCTCTCTATTGATTTCGATATTTTAAGAATGATCGGCTGCACTTTATTGAGTGGCTTTATTAAGCACGAAGAACCAGATGATGGCGAACATGCCCCCCATGCCAATGATGAGGCTGAAAAGCATCGCCAACACCAAAATGAGGATCGTCTTGCCCGACAGGGCAGCGGGCTGACCGTACATCGGTTGCATGTACTGAGGCTGCTGCATGGCCACGCGAATATTCTCATCGGCCATCTCGCGCGACGTCATCCGCAAGGTTTGCGGCGTCATGCCCATGTTGTTCATCACGGGTTGCTCACCTGAGGCGTACATCGCTCCGCCTGGGGCAGGCGCGTTGGGAGTAGCCGAAGCGGGCTTATGGAGCGATTGACGGTCAGGCAGCGGCGGCATGGGCGTGGGCTGCGGCCGGGCCATGGGCTGCCGCGCGGATTCCTGAGGAGGAGCCTCCGCCTTGGGCGCGGATTTCAAAGAGCCTGGCGAAACGGGACCGGCTCGACGCAAGGCTTCGGGAATGGCCCGCAGGCCGCTGAGCTTGGTGCCGCTGCTGCCTTGCGGCGTGAGCGACGGCTGCATGACCATGGGCCGGAGCGTGACAATCACATCGGAAATGGAGGGATACCGATCCTCAGGCCGCTTTTGCATGAGCCGTTCGATGACCGCGATCAATTCGTTGGGGGTTTCCGGGGCGGTTTCCTTGATCGGGGGCGGTTGCTTGCTTTGATGGGCCATCATTTTTTCCACGGCATTGTTGCCAGGGAAGGGGTAATTGCCCGTCAAGCAATAGTACATAATACAACCGAGACTGTATTGATCCGAGGCGAACGACGTGGTCGTCGGGTCCATGATGCTTTCTGGACTGGCGCAGTCCAACCCCGCCGCCATTGTGTTGGCCGTGGACATGGTGTCCACCACTGATTCCCCTTCGGTTTCGCGCAGCAGCGAACCTACGCCGAAATCAAGGATTTTAACCTGGTGGTCCGGCGTGATCATGATGTTCGAAGGTTTGAGCAAGCCATGGATGATATTTCTTTGATGGCAGCTCTCTAGCCCTTCGGAAGTCAGCATGGCGTAAAGGGCCGTCTGTGCGGCGTTGAGTCGGCCATCGCGCTCAACGATCTTGTTCAGAGGTTCGCCTTCAACCAGCGGCCAGGCCAAATAATGCATAGCACCCGAGGTGCCTACGTCCACGAATGGGATAACGGCGGGATGTTGGAATTGCTCGAAGTCGCGGACTTTGCGCCGCGCTAGCCGAATGTTCCACATGCTCCGGCGCGGCAACACTTTAACGGCATACCATTCATTGTTGATCTTGGACATGGCCTTGTAAACCGTTCCCATGGTGCCAGTGCCAAGAACGTCGTGAACAATGAATGGCCCGAGAACCAATCCCTGACTCTTGCCATTGAGCAGACTATCCGCCTGGAATCGAGTCAGCACTTCCTGTTCAACCAAATAGCTGGCGAGTTCGGCAGGCTCGGCATTCGGATGACGCATCATGTATTCGGAGACGATTTGCTCCAATCGACCGCGTTCGACAAGGTTGCTTCGACGCAGATCCCAAACAAACCATTCACATGCACCCAGATCAGCCGTCATCATGGTGCTTATCCACCTCCGAGGGAAGGTCCAGTTGATCGCAGGTCATGACGCAACTGGACTTTAAGATACTGGCGCACGGGTAAACGAGTCGCGTTTCTTGAACCCGCGCTCTCGAGACATTCGCTTTGAAGAATTTAGATTACCATTAAACCTGAGGCTTGGTGAAGAAAAAAATAGGCATTTTATGCTGCGGAATGGCCGTTATCGTGTGGAAAAATCGCCATGAAGCTCGCAAATTCCCATTTTATCCGTGCATTTTTTCGAAACTTCCACCGAATTGCTCTATCAAGGAGGCCATTGAACAACGGAGTGCCATTCAGAATGAGCCTATCGACATGTGTAAAACTAAGATGCAGGAAAGGGGGGGCCCCCTGCGGCGACAAAGTTACCATAATCAATATTTGAGCGTAGAAACCTTAATCTTTCAAATAAAAACCAGCTTTTCCCAGTGGGCTCCTCGTTGGCATCGTCTCGCCAGTATCGATTAGAACGCATATAAAAAGGCTAACTATGGGCACAGTTAACACGATCACTTTGGCTACAAATAAGGAGTTTGGATCATGGCCATTCGAGTCGGTATCAATGGTTTTGGTCGCATCGGCCGTTTGGTCTATCGCATTATGGCGGATCGACCGCAGGATTTCGAGGTCGTGGCGATCAACGACCTCTCCGACTCCAAGCATTTGGCTAATCTGCTCAAATACGACAGCGTTCACCGCCGTTTCGGGCGGAGCGTGAAAGTGGGAGAAGGGGAATTCATCGTCGATGGCAAGTCCGTCAAGGTGTTGAAAGAAAGAGAACCCGCCAAGTTGCCTTGGAAAAATTTGGGCGTGGACGTGGTCGTGGAGGCCACCGGCTTTTTCACTGACAAGGAAAGTCCCAAGGGCGGCTTCGCGGATCACATCAAAGCAGGCGCCAAGAAGGTCATTATCTCCGCACCAGCCAAGGGAGAAGATATAACCCTGGTCATGGGCGTCAACGACGCCATGCTCAAAAAGGAACACACGACCATTTCCAATGCGAGTTGCACGACGAACTGCCTGGCTCCCATGGCCATGGTGTTGGATCAACAATTCGGCATCGTCAAGGGGGCGATGACCACCGTCCATGCTTACACCAACGACCAAAGAGTGGCGGATTTGATCCACGAAGACATGCGCCGCGCCCGAGCGGCGGCCATCAACATCATTCCCAGCACGACCGGCGCCGCCAAGGCGATCGGCAAAGTGCTGCCGCAGTTGGAAGGCAAGCTCGATGGCATGGCTCTGAGGGTGCCTGTGCCTGATGGCAGCATCACTGACTTGACCGTGGAATTGAAGCAAGAAACCACCGTCGAAGCGATCAACGCCGCGTTCAAGGCCGCCGCGGAAGGGCCGCTCAAGGGCGTCCTCGAATATACCGAAGACCCCATCGTTTCCTCTGATATCCTTGGCAATTCGCATAGTTGCATCTTCGATTCACGCACCACCCTCGTCTTCCCCAAGGGGAAGGGCAACATGGCCAAGGTACTGGGTTGGTACGACAACGAATGGGGCTATAGTTGCCGAACCGCTGATCTGGTCGTCAAGGTCGGTAAGATGCTCTAACCTGCGTGGACCGATGCGATCCAAACAATGAACCGGCGGCCTTGGGCCGCCGGTTAGCGTTTTTATAGGGGTTGTGAAATGGACCACCCGTGGCAACGCTCTATTCGCTTACTTGATTCCAGACGGCCATTTCACTTGCAGCACCTTGACCAGGAAGGCGTACTGATCCGCGATCTCTTCTATCATTTTCGACGTCGGCTTGCCGGCGCCGTGTCCCGCCCGGGTTTCGATTCGAGCCAGCACGGGGGCTGGACCGGCTTGGCAATGCTGCAGTTGGGCGATGAACTTGAAACTGTGGCCCGGCACCACGCGGTCATCCGTATCCGCGGTCGTGACCAATGTGGCAGGATACTTTGTGCCTTCCTTCAAGCGGTGATAGGGAGAATAGGCCAGCAAGGCCTTGAACTGTTCCGGGTCATCGGATGAACCATAATCATCAACCCAGAAACGGCCGGCTGTGAATTTTTGAAACCGCAACATGTCCATGACGCCCACGGCGGGGAGGCAGGCGCCAAAGAGGTCAGGCCGTTGCGTCATGCACGCCCCCACCAAGAGGCCGCCGTTGGAACCGCCTTGAATCGCCAGCTTGGGCGTTGACGTGTACCCTTCCTTGATCAGATATTCCGCGGCAGCGATGAAATCGTCGAAGACGTTTTGTTTGCGCAGCTTGGTCCCCGCTAAGTGCCAATCCTTGCCGTATTCACCGCCGCCCCGCAAGCAAGCCACGGCGTAAATCCCTCCCATTTCGAGCCAGGCAATCCGCGCGACACTGAAGCTGGGCGTCATCGGGATGTTAAAACCGCCGTAACCGTAGAGCAGCGTGGGATGGCTGCCGTCCAGTTTAATCCCCTTCTTGTGGGTGATGAACATGGGCACCTTCGTGCCATCCTTGGAGGGGTAGAAGACTTGCTTGACTTCGTAATCGGATGGCTTCATGTCCACTTTGGCTTGCCGGAAGAGTTCGCTTTCACCCGTCAGCATGTCGTAGCGATAGATCGTGGGCGGCGTGGCAAAGCTGCTGAAAGTGTAAAACGTATCCAGGTCCGAAGCCCGTCCGCCAAAGCCTATCGCGGAGCCGATGCCAGGCAATTGCACCTCGCGAACGAACCGTCCATCCAGCCGATGCATTTTCACCTGGGTGCGGGCATCCTTGAGATACGTGCAGACCAAGAGATTGCCCACGAGGTTGACGCCGCGAAGGCTGTCCGCGGTCTGAGGGATGATCTCCTTCCACGACTCCGGCTTGGGTTGGCGGCAATGAATGCCGATGACCCGGCCCCGCGGCGCGTCATGGTCGGTTTTAAAATAGAGCCACTGATCGTCGTTGCCGACAAAACTGAATTCGTAATCGAAATCGCCCACCAACTCCTGAGGCATGGCATAAGGTTCGTTCAAATCGCGGAGGAAGACCTTATGCAGGGCCGAGGTGCCCTTGCGGCAGGTGATGAGCAGGAAGCGGCCGTCATCGGAGACCGTGGCCCCCATGCTCCACTCCGGATGGTCGGGCCGCGCATAGACGAGAACATCCTCGCTTTGCGGCGTGCCGATGCGGTGATAGTAGACTTTTTGATTGAAGTTGAGGCTTTGGAATTTTTGCCCAGGCTGCGGTTCATCGTAGCGACTGTAGAAGAAGCCTCGATGATCCTTGGTCCACGATACGGACGAGAACTTGATCCATTTCAGTTCCTCTTCGAGGAGCTTGCCGGAGTCGATGTGCTTGATGCGCCAGTTCGTCCAATCGGAGCCGGCCTCGGCCTGGCCATAGGCCACCCATTGACCGTCGTCGCTGATGGACATCCCCGCAATGGCCACGGTGCCATCCTTGGACCAGGTGTTGGGGTCCAAGAGAACTTTGGGTTCTCCCTTGAGATCGTCCGTGTAATAGAGCACGTTCTGATTTTGCAGCCCATCGTTCTTGGAAAAGAAATAGCGACCCGCTACTTTCCCCGGGGCGGAATAGCGCTCGTAATTCCACAGATGGGTCAACCGCTTGCGGATCAACTCCCGCTCGGGAATCTCCTTGAGGAAAGCTTCGGTGACTTGATTTTGGGCCTCCACCCAGTCGGCGACGTCCTTGGATTTGCGGACGTCGTCCTCCAGCCAGCGATACGGATCGGCCACGGATTGACCGTGATATTGGTCTTGATGGTCGACGCGCCGGGTCGGTGGATAAGAGATCTTATCCTCTCCCGCGGAAAAAGCCGCCAGCGTCCAGCCGACCAGCAATCCAGAGCATAAAAGCCATCGCTTCAAGGCCATCGCATGGACTCCTTGCAAAGACACAGGGATCGATGATTCGTGAAATTAGTGTAAACAGTGAAGGGAGAAGTGGATAGGGAATTGAGGGTTCAACCCATGAAATCTATCCCAGGCCATGGGAAAATGTTCTATCATGGTCCTTGGGCATTTCTCCATGAGCTTCTAAAGTACACCAAACGCAAATCCATCGCGGCCTAGAAAGGGTGAATGAAACGTCCATGGAGAGCGCAGCATTTCTAGACTTGGTTGAGCGTAGTCGACTTATTCCCTCCGATCGTTGGACGACCTTCCTCTCGACGCATCAAGCATCGGGCGATGCACCGGACTCCGATCACCAATGGGCATCCCTGTTGGTCAAGGAAAACCTTCTGACTTCGTTTCAAGCCAAGCAGATTTTGAAGGGAAAGTGGAAACATTTCATCATTAGCGACAAATACAAAGTGCTCGATCAATTGGATTCCGGAAGCAACGCGACGGTCTTTCGGTGCGAGCATTTAACGCTGCGCCGCCAGGTTGCCCTCAAGATGGTGGCGGGATTGAAGAAGGACAAAGTCCGCGCTGACCTCTTTTTGAAGGACGCGCGGGCCGCTGGCGTGCTCAATCACCCCAATATCCTGCGCGTCTATGACATCGATCAATTCCACGGCGAATATTTTCTCGTCCAAGAATTGGTGGAAGGGATCAACCTGGGCAAATGGGTGCGCAAACAAGGTCCCTTGGAAGTGGAGCAAGCCGTCTATTACATGGCTCAGGCGGCTCAAGGGCTGCAATACGCGTCCGAGCTTGGCTGGGTTCATAAGTGTTTAACGCCCCGGCAATTCCTGGTCGATCGTCAAGGCATTCTAAAAATCCTTGATTACGGCCTGGGTTCTCTGCGACTGAGCGATGCCGTGAGCACGACCACCACGCAGTTTCCAGAGAAGGGAGACGCCACCCGGCTTTTGGATTATCTGGCGCCCGAACAGTTTGCCACGGAAGCGGCGATAGACATCCGCACCGATATCTATGCCCTTGGCTGCACGTTTTATTTCTTGCTCACGGCTCGACCTCCCTTTGCCAAGTATGCCTTGCACCTGAAAGCGATGGCTCATCAATCGAAGCAGCCGCCATCTTTGCGGGAATTAAACTCCCACGTTCCCGCAGGGTTGGATGCCATGATCTTGAAAATGCTGGCCAAAGAACCCAAGGACCGCTTCCAAACTCCGGGAGAAATGTTGCCGTTGTTATCACCTTATCTTCCAATTCAGCCGCAAATCCTGGAGACGCCGCCCGCCGAACCAGAGGCCGCAGCCGATTCATCGGCAACGCGGAGTGCCATTGGCGACAGCCTGTTGCAACAACAAAGCATATTTAAAGAGGTGATGCAGCAAGATGCGGAGGTTGGACCATTTTCGGGTTACCATGTGAGCTATCCCATCCACCACCCCCCAGCGGGGAGCCGGCGTTGGAAAACCTGGCTGGTCATGATCCTGTTGGCCGCGGCGGCAGGCGGCTTGGCCTATGGTTATTTCAACTTTATCCGCGACAAGCCTTTTAGCGAACAGTGGCAGACGGCTCAGAGCTTGGCCGAGCAGCAGCAATGGGATCAGGCTGTCCGCGCTTACGACGCCGTGATCGAACGAAGCCGAAGGATCAGGGGGCAGGATCCGCAAGCCATCTTCACCGCAATTGCCGCTCATGAGCCTTTGTTAAAAGGCCTGGTTGAGCAGCGACCTAAAGACTTGGACCTGCAGTTATTCGCGGCGGCTCATTATCAGAAGCGCAAGCAATGGCCAATGGCTCGAGTCTGTTTTCACAATGCACACGCCGCTAAACCCGATGCCTTCAAGGCATGGAGTGAATGGGCCTTTTGCAGTTTGATGTCCGATGACTGGAAGGAATTGGGGGCCGCCTTGGTCCAGGCCGCCGATGCCAAGCCGGACGATCCTGCCATTGCCTTGCAAACCTCCTTGGTCTTGCAGCGCGGCGGACAGATGGAAGCGTGGCAAAAATTTCTTGGCATTATGTGGGACAGGAGTCAAAGCTCCAAACAATCGCAGGTGTGGCTGGCTCATCTAGCCTTTGCCTGGGCGTTTGCCCCGAATCCGGTTGAGCCGTTGCCAGCGAATCGCGAAAAACTCCAGCAAGCCTTGGAACCTATGAAGCACGTCTCCTGGATACGATTTGCTCGGCTGGCTTGTCTTTACCGCATTGATCAAGCCGAGGGTTCCATCCAACGGTTTCAGGAAGCCCGCGACACAGATTTCAGTTGGCCCAGCGCGAGCCTCTACACGGGATTTCTGACGCTGGCCTATCATCAACGGCAACAGCATGAACCCATGCTGCGGGCCAGGCGTGAATGGAATGGCTGGTATCAGCGGACGATGCAAGAAATCGCGTCGACCGGGCAATGGCCCGCAGCCATGCCGTGGTGGGAAATGGTGGCCATTCAATTGCTTCAAGCTGAGATCGAGAAGTCCATGGGTCCAATCAAGGAAGATAGCCCTTGATCATTATCGGCCCTCGAACGGCTTATTTTGATGCAGCGCCAGGATGGCAGACCACTTCCAAACTCGGCCAGGTTTTAAAATGGCGACGGTGCCCCCACCAATCGAGGAAGCTGGCACCTGCTGCCGCCAGTCCCGCCAGCCAGGCGATTTTCCACCAGATGCTGCGCTGCACTAATTGGGACGACCCGAGCTGCGCTACTTTGGCGCGCAACTCTGGCGTGCCCGCCTTGAGACCGGTTCCTTCCGACAAAACATTGACGACCACGTCGCCGCGAAAGTCCGTCTCCAAAGGGAACGGCAGCAGCGTGTGGAACAGGAGCATCAGGAAGCAGCCCACGCCAATGATCATCATGACGAGCGTTCGATGCGGGAGCAGACGATCGGGCCAATCTCCCAACTTTTTGCGCAAGTCAGCAGGGCCAAAGCGCAAGAACAGCAGTCCAGCTGCGGCCAGAAAGCCCACAAAGCTCTGCAGAAAATAGAGCAGAAGCATCGGGCCGCTGCTTGTCCGTTCCATCCCCTTGATGCTGGGGGCCACGCTTAGGCTGCCGAAGGCCATGCCCATGCCGCTTTGTTCGGCCAGCGCTTCCTGGCCGAAATAGATCCCTTCCCAGGTGAAAAAACTGAGGAAGAAAAGCAGCGTGACCGCGGCAGGGGTCACCCAATAGAGCACTTCGGGCTTGCAGCGCATCTGAAACCGCCATCCCGCGGGGCGGTGTGTCACGTCGGGCATGACCCAATCCGGTTCGGTGGTGCTGCTCGTTGACTGTGGGCTTTCTGGCGCATCCGTGGAGCGGCCGCCCTCGGATGCGGCGGAAGCTTTGGGCGGTTCCTGATCCACTCTGGCCAGATCGGAGGGTGAAGGAGGGGTCGGGGGGGGCGGCGGAGGCGGCGGCGATGAGCCAAGCACGTTCAAAACATCCGGCGAAACGTTGGGCACGGTGAAGGGGCCGCCGCAGGCATGACATTTAGACGTTTGGCCGGCCAGGCTGTCTGCAACTTCAACGACGGCACTGCAATGTGGGCATACGAGCTTCATGCTTTTTCCCGCTTTCTTCGTGATTCAACTCGAGGTTGGCGTGGAGTCGCGGCCGATTCGATTCCTCCTCTGCGGCGAACCCCACTGACCACTATTCCGCTGTTCGTTCATTGGCATCGTCGATTTCATCGAGGGCTTTGAAGGCCGTCCCTTCGACATATTCCAGAAACGCGCCGCCTCCCGTCGACACATGCTTCATCGCCGCGTCAAGCTTCATCTCTTCAACCGCTTCGGCCGTTTCGCCGCCGCCCACGATGGTGATGCCGGAACTTTGTGCCATCGACTCGGCCATGGCCTTGGTTCCCTGGGCGAAGGCCGCCACCTCATACTTGCCCATGGGGCCATTCCAGACAACGGTCCCAGCCGACTTGACCACGGTTTGATACATGGCAATGGTCTTCGGGCCGATGTCCATGCCCAGCCAACCATCGGGAATCGCGCCTTCAACGACTTGCGTTTTGGCCTCCTCCTTGGGTTGATCGGCCACCAAATGATCCAGGGGGAGCACCAATTTATCGCCGCCCAGTTGCAAGAGTTCCTTAGCCAATTCGAGTTTGTCCCTTTCGGCTTTGGATTGGCCAATGGCTTGACCCTTGGCCAGCATGAAGGTGTAGGTCATGGCGCCGCCGATTAAAACGTGGTCGACGATGCCCAGTAGTTTCTTGATGAAGCCGATTTTATCGGAGACCTTGGCACCGCCGAGCAGACCGACCACAGGTCGTTTGGGTTGGCTGAGGAGTTGTCCCAACACTTCAAGTTCCTTGGCGACCAGCAGCCCCACGACCCGCGGTTTGCCCTTCATGGCGGCGGGCACGGCCACCATGGAGGCATCCGAGCGATGGCACGTTCCGAAAGCGTCATTGACGTAAACGTCCGCCAGGGAGGCCAGTTGTTGGGCAAAGGCCGCGTCCCCTTTTTGTTCGCCGGGGTGAAAGCGAAGATTCTGCAGCAACAGAATCTCCGAGGGACGCAGGCTTTGGACCAGCGCTTCCGTCGACGTCCCCACGACTTCCGGGGCGATATGGATGGGAACGCTAATCAATTCGCGCAATCGCTCGGCCACGGCATCCATCCGCAGCTTGACGTCCTTGGCGGGATCGCCCGTCGGCCGGCCCAAGTGGCTCATGACGATGCAGGAAGCGCCGCCATCCAGGAGCAGTTTGAGCGTCGGAATGGCGGCCCGAACGCGGCGATCGTTGGTGATCGCGCCTTGATCGTCCATGGGCACGTTGAAATCCACGCGCACAAGAACGCGCTTGCCATGCAGATCGGTCAAGTCACGGACGGTTTTCTTGGCCATGGCCAACTTCCCCATGATCGCGCATGGTGCCATGCGCTGCCTTGTTGGGGAAAGGATAACAGGGATCAAGGGAATCGAAAAGAGGCAAATTCACAATGTGTTGACACGATCACCGGCTTTGGCGTGAAGTAGATGCCTGAGCCGGGAAACCATCGCAGTGCCTCGGCGCCTGTGAAACGGCGCGAGATTAAATCCCGTTCGGCAACATTTCATTGAGCAGAAAATGACGCAGGGCGGTCAATCCCATTTCGATCTGCTGCCGACTGCTGGCGAACGACATGCGAATGAAGCCCTCGGCGCCAAAAGCGGACCCTGGCACCATGTTGACGCGGGCCTTGGCCAGCAAAGCCTGGCAAAACGCCGAGGAATTGTGGATCGCAACGCCATGAAGCGTTTGACCGAAATAGGCGCTCACGTCGAACAAAAGATAAAAGGCTCCTTCGGGCCGATGCCAGCGCACGTTGGGTAGATTCGCGAAATGCTCACAGACCAAGTCGCGGCGATGTTCGAACTCGCGGCGCATCAATTCCACGTTTTCCTGATCGCCGGCCACTCCCTTGAGGGCGGCATATTGGCTGACGCTGCTCGGACAACCAATCTGCTGGCTTTGGACGCTGCCCATCGCCTGAATGACGTGTTCGGGACCCGCCGCCCAGCCCATGCGCCAGCCGGTCATGGCATAGCTCTTGCTCGCGCCGCTGACGACGATCGTCCGCTCCAACAACTCCGGCTGCAGAGCCGCGAAGCAAGTGGCGTGTCGGCCATCGAACGTCAAACTTTCGTAAATCTCGTCGCTGATGACGGCGATCGGGGTTTCGAGCACGACTCGACCAAGGGCAGCCAGTTCCTCTTTGGAATAAACAATGCCCGTAGGATTGCAGGGCGAATTGAGGATTAACAAGCGGCTTTGCGGGGAGATAGCGGCGCGCAGGGCGTCGGGATGCAGCTTGAAGCGATCCCCAAAGGAAGTGGGAATCAACTTGACCTTGGCGCCCACCAACTGCACCATGTCGGCGTAACTTGTCCAGAAGGGCGATGGGATGAGGACTTCATCGCCCGGTTCGCAGAGCACGGCCAAGGCGAGGGAAATGGCATGCTTGGCCCCGCAAGTGACAACCATTTGCTCCACGGAGTAAGTCAAACCATACAACGTTTGATATCGTTGGCTCAGCGCGGCGCGCAGTTCCAGCATGCCGTTGGAGGCGGTGTAGCGCGTGTGCCCCGCCCGCACAGCGGCTTCCGCGGCTTCGGCGATGTCGCGCGGCGTCGCAAAATCCGGCTCTCCCAGGCTGAAGTCGTAAACTTCGATCCCCTGTGCGCGCAACTGTTTGGCCATGGCCCCTGCCGCAAGCGTGGCCGAGGGTTTGATCTGGCGTGCGAGCGCGGAGATGGACAGCATGGGGGCTTCTCCAAGTAGGCCTTGTCAAGCTAAACATTCTAGAAAAACCACAGCTTCTGACGACCCAAGACGGGTAAATATCTCGCATGAAACTGCGGATTGCTCATTTCATCCATCGTTATCCTCCAGCGCTGGGGGGAGCGGAGGCTTATTTTGCTCGATTGAGCCGATTTCTGGTTCAGCAGGGGCATGAGGTGCGCGTTCACACGTCCGATGCTCTGGCATTAGAAGCGTTTTGGTCCAGCGAAGCAACCCGACTTTCCGCGGGCATCACCTGGAGAGACGGCGTCCGTGTGCACCGCCATCCCATTCGAACCTTTTTCGGCCGCCGCGTGGCTTTGAAAGCACTCTCGATGATGCTGCCTATATCGCTTCGCAGTTTGACCATGCCAGCCAGCCCGCTCATGCCCAGCATGTGGGGTATGGCCTCATGGAACCATCCCATCGATATCGTCCATGCTTCGGCGTTTCCTTACGGTGGACCGATCCGCTGTGCCGTGCGGTTGGCGGATCGTTGGGGTGTGCCCTTCGTTTTGACGCCTTTCTTGCATCTCGGTGATCCAGCCCGAACGGTGGACCGAACCCGTTCTGCCTATCTCGCTGCCCCGCTGCGCTGGCTGCTGAAACGTGCGGACGTCGTCTTGGTCCAATCGCAAATGGAGCGTCAAGCCGTTTTGGAAGTGGGACTTCCAGAGCAGCGTGTTTTATATCAAGGATTGGGGGTTGACCCAGCCGAATGCACGGGAGGGGATCGGGTGCGAGCGGAGCGGCAGTGGGCTTTACCGAACGATCGGCTCCGCATTGGCCACCTGGCCAATTTGAGCGAGGAAAAGGGCAGCGTGGACTTAGTGCGCGCGGCCCAACGGCTATGGGCGCGAAAGGTCCCCATCCATTTGGTGTTGGCGGGACCGATGATGCCCAACTTTCGCCGCTTTTGGCATGCGCTGCCGTCGCAGGAGAAACGGCACGTTTCGCTCCTGGGAGTCTTGCCTGAAGAATTCAAAGCAGATTTTTACGCCGCCCTTGATGTGTTCGCCTTGCCAAGCCGATCCGATTCGTTTGGATTGGTCTTACTCGAGGCTTGGGTCAATCAAGTACCATGCATTGGCTATCGGGCAGGCGGCGTGGCGGAAGTGATCCGTCATGAGCAGGATGGTCTGCTGGTGCTCTGCGGCGACGTCGCGGCATTGGCGGATGCCATGGAACGCTGGTTGACTCGTCCTGACGAGCGCCAACTTTTTGGACAAAAGGGTCGAAACAAATGCCTCATGGAGCATGATTGGCTGCCCAAGCTGCAGCTCGTCCGGGATGTGTATCTCAACCTTTGTGGAAAGAGAACTCCTGATTAGGGAGAAAGGGGTGCATTCTTACCTGAACGCATGAAGGCAGGCAATGTACAGGATTGCGGTGGAGAACTTCCAAAAAACTCACACTACTAGGCATTGTTCTACGCCGCCAGAGATACAAGTCGGCGTCGAAAAGGGAATGCACCCTTACATGCCTATTTCATTGTGTCCGCCAGGTTTGTCCGTTAAGATCAGTGATCCCCATTGATCCTATCCTGAGTGGAAAGTGCCCATGAGTGCCTCCTCATCGCCCCCGGTCCCCGAACAGAAACCCTTTTCCATCACGCAAACCCCGCGCCGCTGGCGCTGGGCCTTGATGGTTATCGTCGTCGTGCTGGGCATGGCGGCTTATCACTTCCGTGAAAGTCTTGGCCCCAAGGGACAATCGGCAGTGGGAATCGTCTGTTTCTTGGGCATCGTGGCGGCTTTTTCCACCAATCTGCGGTTGGTCAGTTGGCGAACGCTCTTTTGGGGCATCGTCCTGCAATGGACCATGGCCCTTTTCGTGCTCAAGTTTCGCGTGGAGATCGGGGATTGGATCGTCTCCGGCTACAAGCTCTTTGACACCATTGGCAACATGATCAAGCGCTTTCTCGATTTCACGGGCGATGGGGCCACGTTTGTCTTTGGCGTCCTGGCCAATCCCGGCGCCATGAGCCAAGCCTTTCCGGATCAAGGATTCGTTTTCGCTTTCAGCGCCCTGCCGACGATCATCTTTGCATCCTCCTTCTTTTCGATCTTGTTTTACTTGGGTGTGCTGCAGTTGATCGTCAAATACATGGCCCTCAGCATGATGTACGTCATGCGAACCAGCGGCGCGGAAACGCTGTCCTCCGCCGCCAACGTTTTCCTGGGGCAAACAGAAGCGCCCCTCATCGTGAAGCCCTACGTGCAGAAAATGACCCGGTCGGAATTGCTGGCTCTGATGGTCGGGGGCATGGCCACGATTTCGGGCGGCATCATGGCGGTCTACATCAAGATGGGAGCCGATGCGGTCACCATCCTGGCGACCAGCGTCATGGCGGCTCCCTGCGGCCTTTACCTGGCCAAGCTGATGCTCCCCGAATCAGAGGAACCACAAACACTGGGCAGAGCCTCGGCCAAGGTGCAAGTGTCGCATCGCAACATCGTCGACGCGGCGGCGGGGGGAGCCTCGGATGGGTTGTATTTGGCCCTCAATGTCGCGGCCATGTTGATCGCCTTTTTAGCCCTGGTGGCCATGTTAAACGCCATCCTTGGCTGGTTGTATGACGTCACGGAGATGGCGTCTTACATCAATCAAATGTTGGCCGCCCTGGAGTGGCGTGATTATCAAGCCTGGCCCGACCTGAGCTTGCGGCGCATTTTTTCAGTGCTCTTTTCTCCCTTGGCATTTCTCATGGGCGTGCCCCTGGCCGACATCCCAGCCGTGGGCGATCTGCTGGGGACGAAGCTGGTATTGAATGAATTCGTAGCCTACAAGGAATTGACCACGACCTATGCGACGACCATCGATGTGCGCAGTAAATTGTTGGCGACCTACGCCCTCACGGGCTTCGCGAATTTCGGTTCCATCGGCATTCAACTCGGCGGGATCGGTGCCATGGCTCCGGATCGGCGCGGCGAATTAGCGCTGCTCGGCGGCAAGGCATTGTTTGTCGGCTTCATGACGACGATGATCAACGCCGCCGTCGCCGGCGTGCTGCTCTGATCTGCCAGTCTTGCTGGCTGCGAGCGCGGACCTGACTTGCGGGGCAAGCTCACTTCAATTGGAGCAGCGCGCAAGCCTCCGCGTATCCTGGGGCAGGGAACCCAAACTCGCTGGCCGTGACCCGGGCCAAGGAAGCGAGATGCCGCCAGCGAAACGCGGGCCGAGAGCGTGCAAATTCCTCGACCACGGTTTGATAGTATTTCTCTGCGTGCAAGGCTCCGTCTTCACTGACGGCAAAGCGAAGCAGCAGATCGAAGATCGGCTTTTCAGCCTGGCCCGAGGCTCCACATTGATGCACCAAAGCGCAGGCGCGTGCTTGATCCTTGCCGCGCACGGCGGTCTCCAATTCGCCCAGGAGAGCATGCGGATCGATCCCTCGAATGGCATCCAGATGATCGGGATGAGGGAAGGGTTGTGGAAAATGATTGCGGTTTTGCCCCGCGGTGTGGAACCCAGCCACGATAAGCGATGCCATGCCATTCCGAGGCGAACTGGCGCGGGCAATGTTGCGCCAGGCATTGGCGGCATCCGATGCATGCACCCCAATGGAATCGCCATGAACGCTGCCGGTCGGTTTGTTCTCCGAGGCCCAGTCCGCGGGGCGTCCCGGATCATGCAGCACCAGGGCATTGGCCGCCAGAGAAATGGCCTCGCCAATGTCATCCGGATGATAGCCTTCCGCCAACGCTTGCGCCACGGCGTCGGCCGCGGCTTCCCGTTGACTTTGGTAGACCGCTTTAGCCAGATGCTCGATCCAAGATTCGTCCGCACGGCGTTGGCCGTACTTCTTTCCCATGAGTCCATAACTTTCGAGCAGCTTGGGCAGCACGTGGCGAATGGCAGGTTCTGTCGATTGCTTCGAGATGACCTTATCCTCATGAAGCACGCAATACCGCACGGATTGCCGAAGGAGCGTGTGCGCCTGTTCGATGCCCGTTAAATCGAGCGTTTCCCATGCTCGCCAGGCCAAGACGACGCGGTGAACGTCGATTTGATCGTGGACGATGGCTTGCATTTCATCGAAAGCGTTCTGGGGATTGGCGCGAACCATGCGTGCAAAGCGGGCTTCGGCTTCCTGCATGTTAGTGCTGCGCATCGCTTCACGAAGCGCTAAACCATCCACGGGTTTCTGATCATGATCGGCGGAAGGGACTTCGTGCAAGACCTCCGCGGAGCGGCCGCCCTGATCCTGAATGCGTTGTGTATTGCGGTAAAGCACTTTCAGGACCGGTAATGGCTTGTGCGGCGTTGGCAATCGTTCGGCCATTCCCATTGAGGGAGCCAAGGCCATGAAGGTGTGGTGGCCCGTGTAATCCTGGCCGCCAAAGGCTCGAGCATTGGCCAAGGCGCCCGCGGCCACGAGGGTTTTTAACGGCGTGCCTGCCGACCATTTTTGCGTAAGGAGCGGCAATAACTTCTCAATGGGCGTTTCCTGCATCAAGGCCACGAGAGGTTCCATGGCGCCGAAATGCAATCGCGGCGGATCGTCCCATAGGGCGGCGGAGGCGATTCCCAATTCCTGGGCCATGGCCGAGCCGATGCTCGCAGTCAACATCCCTTGGCCGACTTGGTTCAGAAAATGCCTTCTGGTTGACTTTGTCATCGTCATGCTCCCATGCGGAGGGTGGGTCAACTGGGAAATGGCGGAGCCATGCAAGGAAGCGTGTTTCGTTTCGCCATCCACTGATCGGCTCAGTGACGCGCTCGCGATCCTGTCGAGGTCGTTCGAATTTGAGGGCGTGGTCTATCTTGTCAGCCGTATTGTGACGCGCTCGATCTGGATATGCAAGCGATACTCGACCAGGTCCCGCTCTATTGGGACGATATGACAACTTAGACATTTTGCGATTGGGAAGCTTTCCGCATCATTCGGTGATTAAATCATGCATGACGCGGCCATGTACGTCGGTCAGGCGACGGTCAATGCCATTGTGGCGGAAGGTCAGTTTCTCATGATCGATGCCAAGCAAGTGCAGGATCGTGGCGTGGAGATCGTAGACTTCCGTGGGATGTTGCCGATCGAGAGGCTTATAACCCCACTCATCGCTAGGCCCCCAAGTCAGACCGGCCCGTATGCCAGCGCCGCAAAGCCAGTTCGTGAAGCAATAAGGGTTATGATCTCGACCCTTGCCGCCCTGCGAGGAGGGCATCCGGCCAAACTCCGTCGTCCAGAAAACAATCGTGTCGTCCAACAGTCCGCGCTGTTTAAGGTCTTTGATCAAGGCGGCGGCGCCGCGGGCCATCGCCCGGGCCAAGGGGCCATGATCGCGTTTCACGTCTTCATGGGAATCCCAATTCCGGCGGGGAAAGCCATTGTCGTTTCCCGACCAGACTTGAACGAAGCGGACGCCGCGCTCCAACAGCCGGCGCGCCACCAAACAGCGCCGCGCAAAGAGGTGCGTTTCCTCCGCATCATTGATTTCCTTCGGATATTCGCTGGGAATGGAGTCCAGGCCGTACATCTTCAAGACATGTTCCGGCTCCTTCGAAACGTCCAAGGCTTCGGGAGCGGCAAGTTGCATGTTGGCGGCCAATTCATAACTCCGGATGCGGGCTTGCAAACGCTCATCTTCCGGGCGTTGCTGCGCATGATGCTGATTTAGCCGTTTCAAAAGCTCGCGCGTCGCCAATTCGCTTTGCCCGGTCAAAAACGGCTCCTGGCGGGCGGGAAACAAATCCGCAATGGGGGTTTTTTGCCCCGGATAGATCACGGTTCCTTGATGATCCGCGGGCAGAAAGGCACTGTCCCAGTTTTTGGAGCCATTGGAGGGCATGCCGCGATGGTCGGGGAGGACGACGAACGTGGGCAGATGGTCGTTGAGGCTGCCCAGGCCGTAACTCACCCAGCATCCCATGCCAGGAAAGCCAGGGCGATTGAAGCCCGTTGTTTGCAAGAGGGTTCCTTGGCTGTGCACCCCGGTTTTGCCCACGACGTTGTGCACAAAGGCGATCTCATCAACCACCTCGCCCAAAGGCGCCACGGCGTCGCTGAGCATTTTTCCCGATTGCCCATAGGGCTTGAACTCCCAGATCGGCCGCAACCATGGCCCCAAGCCGTCTTGAAAGGCCTCGACGTGCTCTCCAAACTGGGAAGGTTGACCATGGCGTTTGATCAGTTCAGGCTTGAAGTCGAACAGATCGATATGGCTCGCTCCCCCCGCCATGAAAAGTTGCACCACGCGCTTGGCCTTGGGTTTGCAATGGTAGATTGGCTTTTCCTGGCAGGCCGCGAGCAATCCTTCTTGTTGAAGAAGCGTGGATAGGGCAATGCCGCCCAGGCCTCCTCCGCAATGCCAAAGCCAATCCCGCCGGGTGATGGCCGAAGGTCGATCCGAGGTCAATGATTTTCTGCGGTTTAGGGGCATCATCCTCAATCGATAAAAATGAACTCATTGAGATTGAAAAGGACTCGACACATGCTGGCCAGGCCATGCTCACGGGCGTGATCGCTGAGCCAGGCGAGTTCCTGATCGTCTGGTTCGCGGGTCAGGGCCAGTTTGCAGGCCTGCCGGACTTGTTGATCCAATTCGCTGGAATGGCTCTTCAACCGCTCGGCAAAATGATGAGCCATCCGCAAACTCAGGGCGTTATTCATGAGCGACAGGGCTTGCTGAGGCGTGGACGTTTGATTGCGTTTGTCGACCGCGATCGAAGGGTCGGCACAATCAAACGTCGTGAGAAACGGATGCAAATGAGACCGGACGATGAAGCGGTAAATGGTGCGGCGGTGGAGATCGGGTCGATCGTGATCGGCCAGGTGATATTCGTAGTGCGGGGAATGTTCCGACTTATCGACAACGAAATCCTGAAAAGGCGGGCCAAAAGGTTTGAGATGGAGTTTGCCGCTCGCGGCCAGGAGGCTGTCGCGGATCGCCTCCGCTTCCAAGCGCCGACGATTCATACGCCAATAATACTGATTGTTGGCATCGATCGTAGATTGCGGCGAATCGTATGCCGATGCTTGGCGATAAGTCGCACTGGTCACGATTAAACGATGTAGGGCTTTGATGGATTGGCCATGGTCGCGGAATTCCAAGGCCAGCCAATCCAACAATTCCGGATGCGTGGGGAGTTGACCCATGCGGCCGAAATCGTTCGGTGTATCGACCAGGCCGCGGCCGAAATGATAGAGCCAAATCCGATTGACGATGGACCGCCAGATGAGCGGGTTTTGCGGATCGGTAATCCACTCCGCAAGGGCGGCTCGACGCTCGCCTTCCTGGTGTTCGGCAGCAAGGGCAAAGGGTTTCATGCTGATGGGAAGCGAGGCGATGGCTCCCGGCGACATTTCCTTGAGCGGCTTGAGCACGTCGCCGCGTTGGAGCAAGAAAATGGGCCTGGGTTTGCCCCCCTGAGCGCCGGTGCCTTTGAAATGGCCTTTGCCTTCATGGACACACCCGCGATACACCTTCTGCACGGGGGGCAGACGATTCCATGCTTCCTTGAGGTTCATCTCGGTATGATCAAGTTCCGCGAGGGCGCTTTTTTCTTCCGGCGTGGTGAGTTGCTGCCAGAGCCGATCGAATTCACGCTTGGCTTCCTCGCGTTGTTGTTGCGTTGAAGAGAGGGGGCTTGGATAGAGACCATCGGTCAAATGGGCCTTGGACCAGCGCGGAAGGGTTTCGATGGCATCGAGACTGGAGACCGGTTTAAGCTTGGCCACGTTGCGCTTTTGGTCATCGTACACTTCCATTTCGGCTAGAGCGAACATGTAAGCATCGTGCCGATGGGCCAATTGGGTGGCCGTTATGCGAACGTAACGGGCCATCACGCCATCCACCTTGAAGGTTTGCGGATGGGTGCCGGGGTTTGGCATCGGGCAAGGCCCGGAGGCATGGATCAAATGAACTTGTGTTTTGAATTCCGGATCGAGACTGGCTTCAATCTTGAACTGCCTGGGAAACCCAAAACCCGCGCCGATTTTTTGAAAATCGTCAAAACAACCAATCAGCACCACTTGCCGGATGGAATAGGCATCAAGAAGGTCGATTTGGGCCCACTTGGCTTGCGATGCATCCTTGGCAAGGGCTGAATGGTAGCCAAACTCAGGCGGGTGCACTTGCGGCCGATCCTGGGGATGTGTCATCTTCCGTTCCAAAGCTGCCAACGCATTGTCTTGATCCCGTCGTCGAATGTGCTGATGCAGGGCGGCTCGGCGTTCGGTCAGGCGCCGTTGTTCCTTGCGAAGCTCATCGCGGCGCCGGGCCGCATCCGAGTCCGTGTCATATTCGAAGTCCGCCCGGTCCAATGCGGCGAACACCGCTTGCAAACGGTAGTAATCCTCTTGCGTGATCGGGTCAAATTTGTGGTTGTGGCATTGGGCGCAATGAATGGTGAGGCTCATGAAGGTCCCGATGGCATTGGCGACCATGTCGTCCCGATCGAGGTGCCTGGCGACCATGCCATCGATCTTGGTTTCGGGCAATTCCTCGTGTCCGATGAAATCCCAAGGCCCGGCTGAGAGGAAACCAGTCGCTTCAATGCCATCCCGTTCGAAGGGATACAAGAGATCACCCGCGAGTTGTTCACGAACAAAGCGGGTATAGGGTTTGTCTTCGTTGAAGGCGCGAATGACATAATCGCGATAGGGCCAGGCATGTGGTCGGGGTTTGTCCTTGTCGTAGCCGTGGCTGTCGGCGTAGTGGACGACGTCGAGCCAATGTCGCGCCCAGCGTTCTCCATAATGGACCGATGCCAGCAAAGCATCGACCCGTTTTTCATAAGCCCGGGGATCGGAGTCGTTGAGAAACGCCTCTACTTCCTCTGGCGTTGGCGGCAAACCGATCAGGTCGAAATAGAGGCGTCGGAGGAGGACGCGCCGCTCTGCTTCCTTCGAAGGTTGCAAACCTTTCGCACGGAGAGTGTGAAGAATGAATTGATCAATGGGATTTCTGACCCAACGCTGGTCTTCATTGGCAAGCGTTGGCAAGGCCACGGGCTTTAATGGTTGCCACGACCACGGCTTTGAATCGCGGCTTGGCGCGGCTTGGAACTGTTCATCGTTGATTAAATCATGCTCGATCCATTGCTTGATGATCGTTATCTCTTCATCTTTCAAGGGTGGGCCGGTGGGAGGCATCCGTTCATTGGGATCATCGCTCGTGATGCGTTGATGGATCAGGCTCTTGGCGCTTTCACCCGCTACCAGGATCGGTTTACGCTTTTGCGATTGAACGACCGCCTCGAAGGTGTCTAATCGGACGTGGCCTTTTTGCTTTTCTGCCCCGTGACAGGCGGCGCATGAGCGCTCAAAAATGGGTTTAATTTTCTTTTCAAACGCATCCTGGGGCGGTGAAGGGGGGTTTGACTCGCTGGCCTGAAGAGTCGACCGGGAGGCAGCCGGCGACGAGTCCATGAACCAATGCCAGCCAACCCAAGTCGTCACGAACAGCAACAAACTCCAAGACATGCGTTTGTGCATCGGCGGGCAGTCTCAACAGGCAGGACGGCAGAAAGGTCGTGCGCAAGAACGTTTGAATTATAATCGAAGCCAAGGTCGGCCTGCAATCCGCAAACCTTGGCCATAGATCTTCCTCCGTTTTGATGGCCCAATGCCATGCCATGCTTGGCCATATCAACGTTGAGGTTCATTCGATCTGATTTTTAATCGACTCTAAAAATGGATCGGTTACATTGTTGGACGGTTGACTAGGGCCAATCATCATGGAATGAGGGTTCTAATTCCGACTTGATGATCGGTTACATTCGTCATGGGTTGGCTCGATGAAAAATTTGCCCGCAGCACTTAGTTTTATCACCAATCCTGCTCGACGCCGCAATCTCATCTCGCTAGGCAAACTGCTGATTGTGTTTTTGATCGTTGTCTTTATTTATTCCGTAACTTTTCATTTCTTGATGGAATACGAGGGCCAGCGCCACTCCTGGGCCACGGGCATTTATTGGGTGATGGTGGTCATGTCGACGCTTGGCTTTGGCGACATTACTTTTCATTCCGATCTGGGCCGAATGTTTTCCGTGGTCGTGTTGTTGACTGGGTCGGTCTTCATGCTGGTTTTGTTGCCCTTCATGTTCATTCAGTTTTTTTACGTGCCATGGATGGAGGCCCAAGCCGCGGCGCGGGCCCCCAAACAGCTCAAACCCGACACCAAGGGCCATGTGATTTTGACCGGATTGGGTTTCGTGGAGCGCACCTTGATCCGCATGTTGGAACGGTCGGAAATCAAATACGTCCTTCTGGTGAGTGATTTGACCGAAGCCTTGCGTCTGCACGACGAGGGCTATGCCGTCATGTTGGGTGACCTGGATGATCGCGGAACCTATCTGCGGGCTCGCGCCGACCAGGCGGCCTTGGTGCTTGCCGCGCAGCGCGACACCACGAACACCAATATCACCTTCACTGTCCGTGAAATCTCGACGTCGGTAACCATTGTGGCCACGGCCTCGGCGTCGGCCTCGGTGGACATTTTGCAATTGGCCGGTTGCAATCAGGTTTTGCAACTTGGCGAAATGCTGGGCCAGGCCTTGGCTCGCCGAGTCTTGGGGCGGGACGCCAAAAGCTTGGTCGTGGGGGAATTTGGCGATCTGCTGATCGCCGAGGCGGCCGCCGCCGGCACGCCCCTCGTGGGGCGAACGCTCAAGGATATTCGCTTGGCCGAGCATGCTCCCGTCAATGTGGTGGGCGTTTGGAATCGAGGGCGTTTTGAACTCGCAGGCCCCGAGACGTTGGTCGAAGCCGCGTCCATCTTGCTGTTGGCCGGGACGCGCAAGGACTTAGATGAATACGACAGCCTCTTTTGTCTGTACAGTTTGCCCGAAGCGCCGGTGATTATCATTGGGGGAGGACGAGTCGGACGCGCCACGGCCAAGGAATTGCGCTCCAAGGGCATCGAATATCGCATCGTGGAAAAATCCGTTGAGCGAGTCCGCGATCCCGAACTCTATATCGTGGGGGATGCCGCCGAGTTGGAGGTTTTAGAAAAGGCAGGCATCGGGCGCTGTTCCTCGGTCGTGATTACGACCCATGACGACGACATCAACGTTTACTTGGCCATTTATTGCCGCCGCCTGCGGCCCGACGTACAGATTCTGGCGCGGTCCAACCTTGACCGCAACGTATCGACCCTGCACCGCGCCGGCGCCGATTTCGTCATGTCCTATGCTTCCACCGGCGCCAGCTCCATCTTCAACATCCTCAAGCGGGGAAGCCTTCTCTTATTAGCGGAAGGGCTGGATGCCTTTCGCGTGACCGTGCCCGCCACTCTGGCCGGAAAAACGCTGGTGCAGTGTCGCTTCCGTCAAACGACCGGCTGCAACGTGATCGCGATCGAGCAAGATGGCCAGGTCGACGCCCACCCTAACCCCAACACGCCGCTGGCCGCCAACTCGACTTTGATCGTCGTGGGCGACGCGGAATCGGAGCAACGCTTTTTCGAAGCTTTGGGTTGAACGATCCCGAGGCGACCGCCTCAGATGCTGAGCGTAGACCTGAGGTTGCAAAAATCCACCATTTGACTATCCTCACAGGCGCGGTTTAGGGGAGACTTTATCCATTCGAGGTAGGCTGCATGGCGTGGCAGGGAAAAAAGGTCCTCGTTACCGGCGCGGGAGGGTTTATCGGCTCACATTTATCCGAAGCCTTGGTTCTTCAAGGAGCCAAGGTCCGGGCGATGCTCCACTATGATTCCCGATCCCATCGAGGGAACCTCGAATACGCCAATCCCACTCTGGTTCGTGAAATGGAAATATGGTCCGGCGACGTCGTGGACCCGCATTTCATGATGCGTGCCGTTGAATCCTGCGACGTGGTGTTTCATCTGGCCGCCTTGATTGCCATTCCTTTCTCCTATGTCGCTCCCTCCGCTTACGTGCAGACCAACGTCATTGGCACTTTGAATGTGCTCGAGGCTTGCCGCTGGCAGCGAACCCCCAAGGTGGTGCACACGTCGACGAGCGAATGTTACGGCACGGCCCGCTATACCCCGATTGATGAAGCCCATCCCTTGCAAGGACAGTCACCTTATAGCGCGAGCAAAATCGCGGCGGATAAATTGGCGGAAAGCTTTTACCTCAGCTTCAATCTTCCCGTGGCCACCCTGCGGCCCTTCAATACCTTCGGTCCCCGGCAATCGGCCCGGGCCGTCATTCCCACGATTCTCGCGCAATTGTTGGCCGGCAAGCCAGAGCTGCACATCGGCGATGCGTCCCCCATTCGCGACATGAACTACGTCAGCAATACCGTCGAAGCTTTTCTCAAGATCGCGGACTGCCCCGGCGCGGTGGGCAAAGTCATCAATGCTGGGTCGGGACGCGGCGAGACCATCGGCAAAATCGCGGAAATGGCCATGCGCGTCGTGGGCCGCGAGGTGCCCATCGTCACCGACGCCAAGCGACAGAGGCCTCCTCAGAGCGAAGTTTGGACCTTGATCGCGGGCAATCAAATGGCGAAGGATCTCATGGATTGGACGCCGCGCGTCGATCTGGAATCAGGGCTGTCCGAGATGGCTAAGTTTGTCAAGGACCATCTCCACCTGTACCGGCCTGACGAGTATACCGTTTAACCTGGGAGCCTGTCGGTCCCCATTCACAAACCGTTCAAAGGAAGGCAAGGAAGCCGATGAGCACCAAAGTCATCATTCAAGCAGGCGGCAAGGGGTCGCGCCTTTATCCGTATACCAAAGTTCTTCCCAAGCCTCTCATGCCCGTGGGCGGCATGCCGATCCTGGAAATCGTCATTCGACAGTTGGCCGCCCAAGGCTTCCGCGATTTGACGATCAGCATCGGCTACTTGGGAGAGATGATTCGACTTTGTTGCGGCGATGGCAGCAAATGGGGCGTGCGAATCAGCTACGTGGCGGAAGAGCATCCCCTGGGCACGATCGGTCCCGTCAAACTCGTGCCGGGGTTGAACAAGCCTTTCATGGTGATGAATGGCGATTTGCTGACGGATCTGAATTTTGCCGAACTGTTGCGCTGGCACCAGTCAGGCTCGGCTCCCTTGTCCATCGCCACCTATCAAAAGCCCGTGAACGTTTCCCTGGGAGTTCTGGATACAAACGAGGACGGCATGGTGGTTGGGTTTCGGGAAAAGCCAACGCTGCATTTTCCTTGCAGCATGGGCGTCTACGTGATGAATCCCGAGTTGTTGTCGCTCATTCCTGAAGATGCCCCCTTTGGTTTCGATCAATTGATGTACCGCATGCTGGCTCAGAACGTCCCCGCCCGATCGTATGATTTCCGGGGGACTTGGATGGACATCGGCCGACCCGAAGATTTTCATGACGCTTGTGATCTGTTCGAGAAGAGCCCTGAGTTGTTTCTTCCTCACGAATACCTCAAAAAGGCGGGTTAAGACACGCAGGCAGATCCGCCGTATTGACATGACGGTGTCGCAAGAAACTATTCCTTAAGGATGCCCGCCAGCCAACCCGTGCTGAAGGCGGCCTGAAAGTTATAGCCGCCGATGGGACCGTCCAAGTCCAAGACTTCGCCGGCGATGAGCAATTGAGGAAAGCGTTTGCTGCGCATCGTCCGTGAATCCACTTCCTCCAGGGCAATCCCGCCCGCAGTCACCTCAGCCTTGGCGAACCCTAACGTGCCCTTGATGCCAAGACTGCTTCGCTTGAGTTGTTGCCAAAGGCGCTCACGCTGCTGGCGATTGAGCCCCGCCCAGCGCTGACCGATGGGCAGGCGGGCTTGCTTCAGCAGCGCATCGATGAGTCGGCGCGGCAGCCAAGGAGTCAGTGATTGAGCCAGCGTTTGTTTGCTGTTCTCCTGTGCCTCCGCTTTGATCCATTCCGCCAATTCATGATCGGCCCATTGCGGCAGCCAATCACATTGCAACCTCAAGGATGAAACCTCGGGGCAGGCGGTGACCACGCCGCTCACATCCATCACCACCGGTCCCGAGCAACCAAAATGGGTGAACAGAAAAGAGCCTTGCCGTTCGCCCAAGACGCGATCTGGATGACTTGAACCTGGGTCGCGCAGCATGACCTTTACCTTCACATCCGGCAAGGTGATGCCCGAAAGTTCCTTCGCCCAAGAGTCGTCAAGGACCAGCGGCACCAGAGCAGGGCGGGGCGGAATCATGGTATGTCCCAGAGTTTCCGCCAAACGGTAACCATCCCCCGTGGTGCCGCAGCCTGGGTAGGATTGCCCTCCGGTGGTCAAAATCACCTGTTTGGCGATGTAGGAACCCTTGGTCGTGATAAGACGCATGCCTTGGCTCAGGGGTTGCCAGTCCACGATGGCCTCTCCGAGGGAGAGAAGGGCCCCGCTGCGAGCCAAGCGCCGCAGCAGCGCTTGCTGAATATCGTGAGCCTTGTTGCTCACGGGAAACACTTTGCCCGTCGGCTCCACCTTCGTGGGCACCCCTTCCGCTTCGATCAACCGAATCAAATCCTCGGGACTGAGTCCGGCCAAGGCTGAATGGAGAAACGATCCTTGCCGCCCGAAGGCTTCCACGATGCCGCGTCGATCCGTGGCATGGGTGAGATTGCAGCGCGTGCCGCCGGACATCAAAATTTTGACGCCAGGCTTCCGGTTTTTTTCAAGGAGCAAGACTTGATGACCGCATTCCGCCGCCCGGGTCGCGGCCAGCAGACCCGCCGGCCCCGCTCCGATCACCACGACTTCCCATGCCGGTTCGGCCACGTCAGATTCCGGTTTTACCTTGATCCCGTTAGCGAGGAAGCATCATCATGGATAACATAATAAAAATCGTGTCGTCTGATCACGGTCCCGCGAGAGCGCAGCCATGAGTTGGTCCTTGGTGTTTTGGTTGGGCGTGTTGCTCGTCTTCTTCCTGGACCTTGGCCGACGCATCCGAAAATTACCCAAGGAACGACGCACCAAGGTGGCGCTGCGCGAGATCAGCTTCATCGGCCTTTTCTATGTTTTCACCATGGTTTTGCTGATGTGCATCGAGAAACAGTTCATCTTTTACCCCACCTCGTCGTCCAGCCATTGGCAGCCACCCATGGGCTTCAAGGCCGTGGATATTTGGCTGGCGGTATCCATTCATGGCCAGCAAGAAAAGATCCACTCCTGGTGGTGCCCCGTGGAGCAGCCGCGCGGCGTGCTTCTCTATTTCCACGGCAACGCGGGGAACCTGAGCCATCGCTCGGCGGCTATCGCGGATTGGCAACGGCACGGTTTCTCCGTCATGATCGTGGATTATCCCGGCTATGGCCGCAGCACGGGCTCCCCGGACGAAAAGGGTTGTTATGCTGCGGGACAGGCGGCCTATGATTGGCTTGTCAAGGAGCAGGGGATCGAGCCGAGTCAGATCGTCCTATATGGCAAGTCGCTTGGGGCCGCGATCGCGGTGGAACTGGCCGGCAAGAATCCCCATCAAGCCCTGGTCTTATTCGCGGCGTTCACGAGCATTCCGGACATGGCGCAAAAGACGCTCCCTTTTTTCCCCTCGCGCTATATTGTTCGCACTCGGTTCGATAACCTGAGCAAAATCAAGGAATACACGGGGCGTTTGATCATCGCCCATGGCGAGTCGGATAAACTCATTCCACCAGAAATGGGCAAAATCCTCTTCGATGCGGCCAAAACCCAAACGAAATGGTGGTATCCCATTGCGGACGCCGAGCACTTCGGGCCGCCTTCCTTTTTCTATACCGAGGTCACGAAGCAACTGATGAGGTGGCAACAAGCGGGCGCCGTCGCTGAGGAAAAGGGAAACTAGCCAAGATGTCCTATCGCTCCATGGTGAAGTTCGCGGCATGGCTGGTGGTGGCAGGCGGCTGCATCGCGGCGCTGCGCTATTGGCCCGAGTCATGGAGCGATGTGGAATCGTGGCATTGGCAATCGGTGGCACGATGGACCGACTTGTCGGCTCACGTGGAAGGCCCCGGGCTGTCTTTCGAGGACGATGGCAAAACCCTCAAGCTGACCGAAGCGGGGCCAGCCACGCTCATCTGGGAAGTCGCCTCGCCAGGCTCGCTCCGCGAGGTTGAAATTCATGGTTCCCCTGATCCGACCTCTTTCGAACGCAGCGACCTGCGCCTGTTTTATAATTGGCGTGGAACGACGCTCAATTACCTGGAACATGATTCATTTGTCCAAGCACGAGTGGCGCCGCGCGATGATTTCTACAAGGATGGCCGATGGGTTCACCGCTGGATACTTCCCGCTGAAGCTGACCGTTTAGCCCTCCAAGTTCATGGTCCGGTCGAATGGCCGATCGATCGCATCGCTCTGAAAATGCTGACCAATTCTGCCAAGGAAGACCGCCATCCTTGGCTGCCATGGGTGCCTTGTGTTTTCTCGGCGGGGCTCTTGCTGGCTGCGTTGAGCCTGCTGCGTTCCATCTGGCCCGCCTTGGCATGGCAGCAACACCTGAAACGTGCTTGGCTGGCCGGCATCGGAGCGACGGCGGTCATGATCGCAATCCTCGTGCCGCCTTTCCAAGGGCCGGATGAAAATCGCCATTGGCAAGCCGCTCTGAAGATGTATCGTGCGGCCGCGGAGCAAGAAACAGCGCTGTATCAACTACCCACCACCCTGCAGGCCTTGCCGCCGCGATGGAAGGGCGATGTACCCTTTGATGCGGGGTTATTGCGAACCGCGTCCCCCATGGCGACGCATCGGCAGCGCGAGGTGCAGGTGGGCTATGCGAATCCGCTCACCTATCCCATCGTGGGCTTGGTTTCATTATTTTTCCCGCATGTCACGAACCACGGCCAGGCCTTGCTCTTTTACTATACCTGTCGATTGTTGCCGATCCTCTTCCTCATGGGATTGCTCGTTTGGGCGGAGAGGCAAGGTTGGCTGACCTATACGCTTTTGTTGGTGCTTTCGTTTCCATTGTTCTTGCAACAGATTGTCGTGGTCACCAGCGATACGCTCACCAACTGGGGCAGCCTGGCCACCTTCTTCTTATTCATCGCGGTACGACGGCATCCTACTTTGCGGAATCACCTGCTCCTATGGGGAGTGGCTTGGGTGACCACCTTGGCCAAGCCGCCCACCCTTTTGCCGCTCTTGCCGTTCGTGGCATTACCCTGGTCGAAGATACCGTACAAACCGTTCCTGGCACTTGCCGCCTGTTTATTGCTGCCCGCGACGGGTTGGTGGGTGATGCATCGCGGCCTGGAAAAAATTGCCGCCTCGGATCCACAAGCGGCGGAAAAACTATGGAAACAACTCGAGTTCGTCGGCAGTGCAAAGGGGCAAGGGGTCTTTCTTCGCTCCGTTTGGTGGCGGTTCACATATTCCGAGCAAGTGATCGATGAAGGCTATCAACCGCTCGGTTGGCTGGACACCTTGCTGAATCACCGATATCGCATGCTCATCTATCTGTCCTTTTGGATCGCCCTGCTGGCGGATGGTTGTGAACGAGGGCCAGGAATTCTCAGGGATTTCAGGGCCAAATGGCTGGCCTGGCTGGGTCTTTTGCTCCTGGCCTGCATCCATGCGATCTTGCTCATCCTGGCGATCTGCATGATCATGTATCTCACCAACTCCGACGTGGGCCAATTGGGCATTGTGGGGGTGCAGATGCGTTACTTCTTTCCCGCCTTGTTGGGTTTCTTGCTGATCCCCCTGGCCGCGCGGCCAGTCGCTGGGTCCGAAGAAAGTGGCTCAACGCACTGCTACGGGTTGACTCACGGCCTTGGATTGCTCTTATTGCTCCTCTTCCTCTTTCGCGGCATTGAGTTGGCGGGCGATCTCTTGTTCCGATATTGGCGATGACCATGGCTCGGGCCATGTAAACCGTCCCCGTGAATCGAAATTGAATAACCGAAAACGTTTTGCATTGAAGGGCGCGGGATAGGCCATATGACCACAAACATCACTCTCCCAAAGAAACGATCCTGGAAACGCATCTTCTTGTATAGCGCGGCATTCCTGGTGCTGTTCTTTGCCGGCGGCGTTTGGTGGATACGAAGTAAATTGCTCGGCAGCATGCCAAGGCTTGAAGGGGAATTGCAAGCCCCAGGGATCACGGCCCGCGTCGAGATTCAGCGAGATGAGTTCAGCGTGCCCACTCTGCGCTGCCAGAATCTCAAGGACATGGCCTTTGCCATGGGCTTTTTGCATGCCCAAGAACGCTACTTCCAAATGGATATGCAGCGGCGCTACGCCGCGGGGGAATTGGCGGAGATCTTGGGGGCAGGCCCCAATGACGCAGTCTTGAACATGGACCGGTCCGTTCGCGTGCACCGTTTTCGCAAACGTGCCGAGGCGGCCTGGGCCAAGATGGCGCCTGATCAGCGGACGATGATCGAAGCTTATGCGCAAGGGGTCAATTTTGGATTGTCTCAACTGGCGCAGCCACCCTTGGAATATCTCTTGCTCAACAGCCCCCCCGCACCCTGGAAACCAGAAGATTGCTTGCTCACGTTGTTCATGATGTTCCTCAACCTGCAGCATCGCGCCTGGGATTTCGAATCGGTCTTGAGCCTCATGCATGATACGCTTCCGACCCGTCTGTATGAGTTCATAGGGCACCCGGGGAGTGAATGGGATGCGCCGCTCAACGGCGGTCCCTTGCCGTTGCCGCCGCTTCCTGGTCCTGGGGATGTCAATCTCCGCCTCCAACGGCCGACCACGTTGCTCCCCGCCGAAGATGCACCCTCGCCCATTCCCGTCGGCGGCAGCAACGCTTTCGCTGTCTCGGGTCGGCTCACGCCGGATGGCAAGGCCCTCCTCGCCAATGACATGCACCTGGAACACCGCGTGCCCAACATTTGGTATCTGGTGCGTTTGGAATGGCCGGATGAAAAGCAGCCTGGAGCGACCCGACGCGCTGCGGGGGTGACTCTTCCGGGCGGCCCGGTGCTGGTCGTGGGCAGCAATGACCACATCGCCTGGGGTTTCACGAACTCGCATGCTGACTGGTTGGATTACATTTTGCTCGACATCGACGACAAAAATCCGCAAGCCTATCTCACGCCGTCAGGCCGCGAGTTGCTGGAGCTTTTCGCTGAGGTCATCAAGGTCAAGGATCGCGAGGACCTCCAGATTCAAATCTACGAAACCAAATGGGGGCCCGTCTTCGATCTCGATCATAAAAAACGCAAGCGCGTCCTGCGCTGGTGTGCTTACGACCAGGAGTGCATCAATTTGGATTTACAGGGTTTGATGACGGCGCGCAGCCTCGAAGAAGCCATGGAGGTTGCCAATCGTTCTGGCGGCCCCCAAGAAAATATCTTGATCGCCTCCGCGGATGGCCGCATCGCCTGGACCATCTTGGGACGGATTCCCAAGCGGGTCGGCTTTGATGGCCGGCTGCCGCAAAGCTGGAAGGATGGTCGATGTCGCTGGGATGGTTATTACCCGCCGGAGCAGGCTCCGCGCATCGTTCAACCCGAGCAGGATCGACTCTGGAGCGCGAATGCCCGGCAGGTCAGCGGCCCAATGCTGGACATGCTCGGCTTCGGGGACTACGACATGCCGGCGCGTTCCAAGCACCTCCGCGACGCCCTTTTGGCCAAGGAAAAGTTCACGGTCAATGATTTACTGCAATTGCAATTGGATGATCGAGCGTTGTCCCTGGAGCGATGGCAACAACTTTTGATGGGTCTCTTGACCGAAGCGCGGACGAAGGACCATCCGCTTCGGGCCGAGTGCCGCCAATGGGTCGACAAGTGGAATCGCCGCGCCACTCCCGATGCCGTCGGCATGACCCTGGTTTTTCGCTTCCGCAATCAAGTGATCGGCGCCGCGCTTGAACCCCTGCTCAAGCCGTGTCATGAGGCGGGGCAGGGGGCGTTTTCCTATTACCATCTCCCCGACTGCGAAGGGGTGGTCTGGCGTCTGATCAGTGAAAAACCTCTTCATCTTCTGAGCCCCGCTTATGAAGATTGGGATGCCTTGTTGCTGCGCTCCCTGGACCTGGTCCTCGATCGGCTCACGCAGCAAGGGAAAACGCTCGCTCAGTGCTCATGGGGAGCCATCAACGAAGTCCAATTTCACCACCCCTTGAGCGGGGCCATGCCCAAAATCATGGCGGAACGCATGAATTGGCCTTCATGGCAAGGCTATGGTGCGGTGCGGGACATGCCCCGGGTGCAAGGGACCAAGTTTGGGGCGAGCATGCGGATGGGCGTCAAAGTGGGCGATTGGCAAACGGGTTATCTCCACATGCCAGGCGGCCAAAGCGGGCATCCGTTGTCGTCCCACTATCGGGATTTACATGAAGAGTGGCGCGAGGGAAAGCCCACGCCGATCTGGCCCACGACAACCGGGCCGCGCTTGGTTCTGCTGCCAACGGCACCTGGGTAATGTGCTTTCATTATGATGGCAGTCAATCATGCATGAGCGACATGTGGTCCCTCGGAGAGGCAGCCGTTGGGCAGGTGAAAGGCAATTCCATCTTGAAATGGGCCAACCGAACCGCTAACCTAGGATGTGTATCCTGCCTCGGTCAAGCCAACCATGACCGACATGCGTCCGCTACAAGGTAACCCTTTACCTCCTGCCACGAAGCGAGACCAAAGTTCATTCCATCCACGAAACACGATTGACTCTGTGCGCTTATGTGGGACTTACGATAAACCCGTTCCGAACCGCTTGATGGAGCGATCATGATGAACCATGGTCCACACCCGATGCATTGGCTGGGAATCCTGATGGGCCTGGCCTTGCCCATGGCCGTCCATGCCCAACCCGCGACCATGCCCCACGCTCGTCTCTTCCTGATCACGCCTTGCGGCGGCCAGTTGGGCCAGACCGTGCGCGTGACCGTGTCGGGCATTGATTTAGAGGAAGCTAGGGCCTTGCATTTTAGCCATCCCGGATTAGTGGCAACGCTCGCGCCCGATCCTGCCAAACCAGGCCAGTATTTGCCCAATCAATTCGATGTGGTGATCGCTCAGAATACACCCCTTGGGGCTCATGACGTTCGCGTCATCGGCAAGTATGGCATCAGCAATCCGCGCGTCTTCATGGTCGGCGACCTCCCGGAAGTGGCTGAAAAGGAGCCGAACAACGATCTGCCGCAAGCCCAGTTGATCGAGATCGGGTGCACAATCCAAGGCAGCATCAACCCGAACGTGGATGTGGATTATTTTCAGTTCGATGCCAAAAAAGGGCAAAGCATTCAATTTCTGTGTCAGGGCAGTAGTCTGGATAGCCTCTTCGAGCCGGAACTACGTTTGTTGAACGCTGCAGGCAAAATGCTGGCGATCCAGCGCGCCGTGGAGAATGGTGATTTAGCGCTGGATTTCACGTATCCGGAAGACGGTCGCTATTTCCTCCGTCTCTGTCAATTTGGCCACGTGTTTGGCAGCCCGAATCATTATTATCGGTTGACGATTCGCTCTGGCCCCTGGATCGAGGCGGCCTATCCGCCGGTGATTCAGCGCGGAGCCGTGGGCAACATCACGCTTTGGGGCCGACGTTTGCCGGGCGGGCAGCCCGATGCTGAGCTGGCCGCGGTGCAGCCGCCGCTGGAGCGCGTCTCCCTATTGCTTGCCAGCCCCCCCGAGGCAAGTCTGCCTCATCGCTTGTACAGTCATTCCATGACGCCAACGAGGCATGCTCTGTTTGATGGCTTTGATTATCGACTGCAAACCCCGGGGGGATGGTCGAATGGCATTTACCTGGCCACGTCTCCTTATCCTGTCGTCCTTCAACAAGCGGGCAACGCGGCGCCCGACAAGGCCCAAGTGGTGACGCTTCCTTGCGAGGTGGCGGCCCGATTCACGACAACAGGCGAAAAGCACTGGTATCGCTTTACCGGCAAGGCGGGGCAAGTCGTCGTGATCGAGGGTTTCGCCGATCGCCACGGCGCCCCCTTGGACCTCTATTTCGAGGTCCGCCGGGCGGACAATCAGCAAGTGCTTGGTGAATTTGACGACCACCCCGAAGCTTACGCTCCGCTGCGCTTTTTCGCACGAACTGAGGACCCCAAGGCGCGCCTTGGACTGCCCGCGGATGGCGACTACGAAATCATGGTTGGCGCCAGGAATCAAATCAAACCGCACTTGCCGCGTTGCATCTATCGCCTCAGCCTGCAACCGGACCAACCCGATTTTCGCATAGCCGTCCTGGATGAACACATACAAAGCCCCGGCGCCTGGCAACTCCCCAGGGGGAGCCATCGCCATGTGGAAGTTTATGTTTTTCGGCAGAATGCCTTCGCTGGGCCGATCTTGTTGAGCGCGGAGGATTTGCCTCCAGGCGTCACGTGCACGAAACAGATCGTCAACCCCGGCGCGCCGCAGGCTGTGCTGGTTCTCTCCGCTGCCGCGGATGCGCCTGCCTTTGACGGCCCCATTCGCATCAAGGGGACCGCCCTGATCAATGGCCAGGAGGTTACCCGCTGGGCACGTGGCGGCTGTATCGTATGGCCCAATCCTGCCGAGCCAAACGGTGTGCCTGCACGGAGCAGACTTACTCGGGAGATATGCTTGTCGGTGCGTGAACCCGCCCCATACCGCGTGGAACCGGACGTGCGCGAGGTGGGCGTTCCTGCCGGCGGGACCATTCCACTGAAGCTTCGGCTGTATCGGCAGGCACCGGAAGCGAATGTCCCGGTGACGATTACCGTCCTGAATATGCCCATCAATGCCGTGTTCAACGGCAACAATGCCCCGGTCGCGATCGCAGCCAATGTTCAGGAAGCAGCCATCAATATCCAAATTCCCGCCAATGTGCCGCCAGGGGAGTACAGTCTAGCGTTGCTCGCCAGTGCTAATGTGCCGTTCAACAAGGACCCCAAAAATGCGCAAAAGCCGGCCGTCTTGGTGCGTGAAGCGATGATCCCGATCAAGATCACCGTCTTTCCAAAGATCGCTGAAGCGCACCGATCAAGCGACTTGATGGTCATGCAACCCTTATTCGATCACGAAATCGTCAACGCAGCACTCGCGCTGAAGACCGACGGCAACCCATTGGATTTTGTGGATGCTCCAAGAAGTCATCGACGAAGCACACGGAAGGGGCATCCCATCTCCTTGTCGCTTCGCATGAAAGCCAAGGAGGCCTAATGTCCGCCCACGCCTCATTCTTGTGCACAGGTCCATGGTCGAGACGGGACCTTCTTCAAGCGGGTTATCTGACCATGTTGGGCAGCGGCCTGGGCCCTTTGCTCTTGCCGCGACCCGCGCAGGGCCAGATTAACACCGGCAGCTTTGGCCAAGCCAAGGCATGCATCTTTCTGTTTATGTGGGGTGGTCCCTCGCAACTCGATACCTGGGACATGAAACCCAATGCCCCATCGGACATCCGAGGGGAATTCAAACCGATCTCCACGACGGTCCCCGGCATTCAGATTTGCGAGCATTTTCCGCGCTTGGCCCGATTGGCTCACCACTATACGATCATTCGCTCGATGACGCACAATGATCCGGCCCACCTTTCCAGCGTGCACCATTTGCTGACCGGCAGGCATGCTCCGAAATTCCCGTCCGATGCGGACCCGCCGTCGCGAAAAGACTGGCCCCACCTGGCCTCCTATCTGCTCAAGGAAAGACCGTCGCCCAATCCTCTCCCTGGATTCATCACCTTGCCTTGGACCGTCATGCACCCTGCCGCTCCGGGAGGGCAGGCGCCCGGACAAAACGGCGGCTGGCTCGGCAAGGGATTTGACCCCTTTGTCATCCAAGGCGATCCCAGTCAGCGCGGCTTCCAGGTCTCGGGGCTGCGCTTGCCTGAGGGAGTCTCTCCGGATGAACTTGCGGGCCGGCGCTCATTGCTCGGCGAGCTAGAAAGACAATCCCGCTTGCTCCCCGCCCTGACGGAAGGGGCCGCCATTGATGCCTTGCAGCAAAAGGCCCTCGACGCCTTGGCTTCCAAGGAAGTGCATGACGCCTTTGATTTGCAGCAAGAATCGCCCAAGGCGCGCGAGCGCTATGGCATGAATATTCATGGACAAAGCGTGCTATTGGCCAGGCGGTTGGTTGAACGGGGCGTCCCATTCGTTTCCGTCAATTGGCATCAAGACCATCGCAACTTTTGGGACACCCATGGCGACAATTTCAATCGCCTTAAGCGCGATCTCATGCCGCCCACGGATCAATCGTTTTCCGCCTTGCTGGAAGACCTCGAGGCTTCCGGACGCTTGCGCGAAACGTTGATCGTCTGGGTCGGCGAATTTGGCCGAGCACCGAAGATCACCGCCGGCAACGCGGGACGCGAACATTGGCCGCGCTGCTATTGCGCCGTACTGGCCGGCGGCGGCATTGCGGGGGGCCAGGTCCACGGCCGATCCGACAGCCTGGCGGCCTACCCCGCGGAAAATCCCGTTGATCCTTCAGATTTGACAGCCACCATTTATCATGCCTTGGGCATCGATCCGGCCCAAATCATCCGCGACCGCGAGGATCGACCCATTCGCCTCACCGAAGGAAATGCACTTACCCAACTCTTTTCATGATGATGGATGAAACATGAAACGAATCTACACGATCGTCGTGGTCATCATGCTTGGTTCCCTGAGCCTGATGGCACAGGAGCCAGGCGCCAAGCAGGATCAGAAGCCCACCAAGAATGATCCGCCGCCGCCGATCAAGGTCATCACCTTGGAGCGCAAGGAGCCTGTGAATTACGAGAAGGAGATCGCCCCCATTCTCGGCAATAAATGCGAAGTGTGCCATAGCAGCAGCCTGCAAGAAGGGAAGCTCGACGTCACGGACCCCGAAGCATTGAAAAAAGGCGGCAAGAGCGGCCCCGCGATTGTGCCTGGCCAACCGGACGCCAGTCTGCTGGTGAAATTGGCCGGACGCACGGGAACGCCAGCCATGCCTCCCAAGGACGATGAACCGCTCACTCCGGAAGAGTTGGCGCTGATCAAGCTTTGGATCGCCGAGGGCGCCAAGGGGCAGAAAGTCGTAGAAACCAACTTGCCCAGCCTCAAGCTCGGCAAGCTTCCCGCGCGCGTCAAGCCCATCGGTGCGGTGGCCCTCTCCGCCGATAAGTCGAAGTTGGCGGTAGGGCAAGGAGCCAATCTCTTCCTCTACGAAGCGGCCACGGGAAAATTGCTGCACGCACTCTCGAACCCGCAACTCAAAGATGGGGATGATCAGCCGTTGAACCAAGCACAGACGGACCTGGTCCAGGCTCTCGTCTTTTCACCCGATGGCTTGCAACTTTACAGCGGCGATTTTCGACAGGTTCACGTCTGGGACGCCGCGAACGGTCAATGGCAACGTTCCTTGACGGGGCTTATGGACCGCGTCATGGCCATGGACATCAGTCCTGACGGCAAACGTTTGGCCGTGGTGGGCGGCATTCCCTCGGCCGAGGGCGAGATTAAGGTATTTGACCTGACCTCTGGAAACGTCCTCACCGACATCCAAGCAGGGCATACGGACGTGGTGTATGGCGTGCGATTTAGCCCGGATGGCACGAAATTGGCCTCAGCCAGCGCTGATAAGCTGGTGCGAACGTTCGCCCTGCCCGAGGGCCAACTGCTCAAGACCTTTGAAGGCCACACAGGACAGGTGTTGGACGTCGCCTGGAAGGCGGATGGCAAAGTGATCGTCAGCGTCGGTGCGGACAACGTTGTGAAAGTCTGGAGTTTTGAAAGCGGCGATCAGATTCGGACCATTGGCGGTCACAGCCGGCAAATCACTCGCCTGCAAGTCATCGGTGCCAAGCCCGAAATCGCCACGGCATGCGGAGATGCCTGGGTTCGCTTTTGGAACATGGACAACGGCGGCCACATTCGCAACTTTGGCGGCAATGCCGACTTCCTCTATGCCTTGACCGTCAGCGCCGACGGCACGGTTGTCGCAACTGGGGGACAGGAAGGAGTCGTGCGTGTTTACAATGGGGCAAATGGGCAAGTCACGCAAACCATAACGCCTGGAAAATGAACCGGATTGTAAATCCTGCAAATCCCGCTCCGTGAAGAATCGCTTTCATCGGAAAGGTCCACGACTTTTTCCTCGACGTAACTATCGATCCAGCCTCAACCTCGCCTCATTCTGGCCGAAGAAACCAGGGCGACGCCGCTAGCTTGGCCCCGCTTTTGCGGTAACACTTCATCGTGGAAGCAAGCATGGGGTTTAAGTGCGTCTACCTCGATGGGAGGTGCCGTCGATGCGTTGGTGGTTAAACAGGGCTTTGGCGGTTTGTGCGCTGTTCGTCATTTTCCATGCGCCGCTCGAAGCCACCGAAACGGTAACGACGGCGAATTTCATCGTGCGCGCCCCCAACCGTCAAATCGCGCAGCAAGTCGGCCAATATGCCGAGCGGTATCGCAAGGAGAAAGCCCTGGAATGGCTCGGCAAGGAAATGCCGAATTGGGGGCAAAAATGTCCCCTCAACGTCAAACTGACCATGGGCGGCCCAGGCGGGGCCACGACCTTTGCTTTTGATCGCGGCGCGATCCTGGAGCAGGAAATGACCGTCGAGGGCGATCTGGAGAGAATTCTCAACAGCGTCCTCCCGCATGAAATCACCCATACCGTGCTGGCCTATCATTTTCGCCAACCCTTGCCGCGCTGGGCGGACGAGGGCAGCGCCGTGCTCTCCGAGGACGACCGCGAACGCCGCCGCCACGACGACCTCGTTCGGCAAGCCCTGGCCGGCGGTCGCGGCTTTCGACTCCGCTATCTCTTCGAGTTGAAGGAATATCCCAAATCCTCAAGCGACGTCATGACGCTTTATGCTCAGGGTTATTCCATTGTCCGCTTCCTGGTCGAGAAAAGCAGCAAACCCGCCTTCCTGAACTTTCTCGTGGATGGCACCCGCTATGGTTGGGACCAGGCTCTGCGCAATCATTATCGCATCGACCGCATCGAAGCCTTGGAAGAATCCTGGCTGCAATGGATGCGTCAAGGCATGCGCCATCAGATCGTCGCTGGCGGGCCGTCGCAGAGAAACGCCATCCATTCCTCGCCGGTTTCCATGCCGCAGAATGACTATCCGCAATTGTCCGCGGGGCTTGGCAAACCGACGACGATTCGCGGGTCAAGCCCTTCGGAGCATGAGCCATTTCGCTCGACCAAGGTCCAGCCGACCAACCCCCCGCCCGCCAATGCGGGTATGCCAGGATGGTCTCCTCTGGGACGCGGCGCATCCGGGACCGGCTACCCCCAAGGCCCAGCGCAGTTGCTGCCGCCCCGCGTCGATGATTAAAGTCGCATGCGATCGATTAAATCATTGAAATGTATCAGGGACGCCTTGATTGCACGAGGTGCTTGGAGCGAGATGCTTCGCGAAATTCCGTCCAAGCCTGTTTGACTTGATCCGGCCAATCGGCGGTGCGTTCATCCGGGATTAGGCATTCGGAAGCCAGTTTCAGGGCTTCTTCCTTGCGCCCGCACATCCAAAGAGAAAGCGTTTTCAGCGTTTGCCATTCCTTATCCTCCGCTGGCCACAGGACGGGAGGACGCTGAGCCAAGTCCCAGGCTACCTCAGGCGAATTGACCATCAAAGTCAAAAGGGCGCGCCGCTCGGGGCCGCTCCATGCGGAAGCAGGGCTTTTCATTTGGCTCATGCAACGCTCAAAATCTGGCAGATTCGACCACCGCCACGACGCTGATTCGCCCAGCAAACGGTTCTCTACCAAGGCTTTGGCCATGGCGACGGCCATCAGATGTTGCCCCCAGGGGCGCGGATGGCAGCTATCCACGAACCAATCACTCCCAGGGGGCGCGTCTTGCTGGGATTGAAAAACGCTGGGAAAATCGATCAATGGCACCTGCCGTTTCTGGCTGATGGTTTTTAGCTGCGATTGCAATGGGGACTGACAACGGAAAGGAAGGGCATCCCAATCGCGGGCCGCTTGCATCGCCTCTCGAGCCAGGCTCCGATCGCCAGCCAGGAGCGCGTTGCGTCCTTTCCAGTAATGCGTCAAGGCCCAGTGAGGATCCATTTGCAGGGCTTGCTCGATCTCCGCATCAGCTTGTTCCCCGCGCAGGAGCTTGGCATTGGCCTCCTCGATCAAGCCATCGCGCTGGCGCCGGCGATCGGCATGAAGGTCCACGCCCTGAGAAAAAGCGGGTCGGCAAACGAGGTTGCTCCCTGGGATGCAAAGCAAGATGGGCACCTTCGCCTTCTGACAAGCGACCACCATTTGATCGACTTCCTCGCCAAACTGCTTGGCCACGTCCTGATGCAATGGGCCGTCCGCCGGGATGCCGCCTCCAGGGGCGATGCCCGTCTTTTCCATGCGCCGGCTGCGGAAGTTCGTCACGACGTCCGAAAGCCCGCGATACAAATTCGAATGAAGATACCACCAGCGATGGGTCGGGTTTTGGGAGAGCGACAGGGAGCGTGCCAGGAATTCATTATGTCCCAAACAGAGGATCACAAGGTCGGGCTTGTATGCCAGGGTATGTTCCAAAGCCTGCCGCAAGTGAATGGCACAGCGGGCCGGTTTGCCAAAATTGACGACTTGGGCCTCTATGCCGGTCGGCAACACGTCGGTTAAAACGATTTGCAGCCAATGAGCGGTGTTGTTCTCGGCAGGATAAGGGAACCCATCAATGGTGGATTCGCCAAAGACGAAGATGCGCTTCAGATGGTCTGGCTTGGCCGCGGATAGTTTCTGTGCGGAGGCGACTTTGCGATAATAGGTTGGACTGAAAACATAAGCCGCAGCTTCCGCCAAGGCGAGGAGCGTGCCGTCGATAATGAGCAAAAACAGGAGGATCTTCAACACACGCCGCCAGCGGGATGGGTGATTCACGACCTTTTCCTCTGTTCGTCAATTGCCTTTCCGCACCTTATACCCAAGCGATGGCTCCAAGGTCGAGTCGAACTGGAGAGGGGCAGCGTACCCAAGAGAAGAACAGTGTAAAAATGGCGAAGCGAATGGGCACAGATAAGCTAAGAAGTATGTGCAATCTTCAGCTCGATCCAAATGAGCATAAAGTGAGTCTGGCAACTCGACTCATCCCGGTGCTGGACATCATGGGCCGGCAAGTCGTCCACGCTCAGAAGGGACTGCGATCCACTTACCGTCCGCTGCGCAGTGCATGGACGGACAGCACCGATCCTGGCACCGTGCTGCGAGCCTTGGCCGCAGCCTATGGCATCAGGGATTTCTATGTGGCCGACGTGGACGCGCTCGAAGGGCGTCTCCCGAATTGGGATGTGATCGAACCGATGATGGCATGGCCCTATCACTTGATGATCGACCTTGGCCTGCGCACGATCAAGGATGCGGAGCGGCTGCCATCGCGGAGCAATGTCCTTCCCATCCTGGCGAGCGAATCCTTGCCGAGTCTGTCGCACTGTCACGAGCTTGTGCGTTTGCTTGGACCCAGGCAGCTTGTGTTCTCACTTGATTTTCGTTCAGGGCAACTCCTTGGCCATGATCGCCTCTGGCCTCTATGGTCCCTGGAGAAAATCGTGGAGCATCTCATCGAGCTTGGCATTCAACGCATGATCGTCCTGGACGTGCATCGGGTGGGGGCAGGGCAAGGACTGGATGGCCTGGAACCCTATTTAGAGTGGATGAAGCACTATCCGCACGTCCAATGGATCATCGGCGGCGGCATCAGTCACTGGGGGGAAATCCAACAACTGGTTAGCCGGGGGATCGCTGGCGTTCTTGTCGCCACGGCGCTCCACGATGGACGCATCCAGCCACTGACCCATGGGAAAGTATGAAGCAAAGGTTCCCTGACGCTATTCACTATAACGCGCCGATTGTCCGGGGCTTTCCTCCACTTCCACGCTTAACGCCGTCGGCTTAAAGCCATGCTGTTCGAGCAGCTTCCGCTTGAGCTGGGAGGCAATGTAACTTGCCAAGGCCTCGGCCGTGGTGTTGCTGATCGGCAGCAGCACGCAATCTTCTCGGGGAAAACTCCATAATCGATCCTGGTAGCGAATCGTGACCTGCTTTGGCTGGGCCTCCAGATGCAATAGCTGGCTTTCTGTTGGCAGCATCATGCGATGGTCCAGCGTCTCCACGATCTCCTGCGTGCGATCCTTGAGTGCAATGAAATCGAAAACATAGTGATTGTCATCCAAGGGTCCTTCCACCTCGACGGCGACACGATAGTTGTGGCCATGCAGCCGTTCGCACTGATGCCCCGCATAGGTGATAAAGTGGCCGCTGCAAAAGGTCAAATGGTCCTTGGTGACGCGGACTCGGAAGGCAGGTTGCTGCATGGATCGATTCCATATGGATGGCGTTGATTCTTCTCATCACTGTTATATCCGACCATCGTGATGATGGAGAGGTATCTCCAGGTCAGCTCGAGTGAATGAAAGCACCGCACTTCCCCGTTTTTAGCCAGCTTGTTGAAGCGACCATGCATCAGCAAGCATGGATGTCTACCTAGCGCTGCTCGGCAACGTGGATAATCGGTTGAAGGATCAACCCTAAACCGGGCTTGACAAGGATGGGCCATTTGGTCATACGCCGCACATCGATGGGGATGCGTGTCGCATAGGGGGCGGCACCTTCTACCAATCGGCGGACAGCGAAGCCGCTTCGATGGGGGAATGCAATGTTAGCCCGATGGATCCTGGGAGGCATGGGGATGGCCGCGGCTTTGATCGGCACGAGCCTTCATGCCCAAGAACGAGACACCTATCAGTCAGTTCGCGGCACCAGCAGTGCCAACCGAGGCAGCATTGCCAAACCGATCGATGACTCGTGGTGGCCATTTGGACGCGCGGAACGCTTTGAAACACAAGTCCAAGACCAAGTCCGCACTCGACCCCTTGCCGTCACATCGAACGCACCCGCCAACGCTTCCGGTGAAAGCCTGGGCAGCGGGGCCAACCGCAAGGACCTAGCGAGCCGGCTCAAGCAGGAGTTTGACGTCTATCTTCGCCGTCAGGAAGTCTGCGACCGCCTCAAGCAAATCGCCGAGGAAACCGGCGATACCGCTCTCGAACAACAGGCGGAACTGATGGCCCAACGAGCCTGGTTTGTTTACCAGCAAAAGACCAGTGCGATGCGGTTGCCCGGCTTGCTGCCCATGACGGAACAAGATGCGGCCAACGCGCTTTTAAGCAAAAAAGACAATGAATCAACCAAGGTGGTCGAAGCTCCCATCAGGAGCATTCGAACAACGAACCATACCCTCCCAGGTGACGGAAAGGAGTAAATCTTGAAACGGTCTCTCATTTTCGTCACTTGCTGCCTGTCCATGGTAGGTTGCGAAGCCTTGCGGCCGCGGACCCACCTGGAAATGACCATGCCGACGCTGACCGCTGCTCAGGCGGTCGAAGTCCAGCCGCACGAGATCACGACGTCCAACGCCAAGACCAAGCTCAAACAACTTCAGGAAGAACTGGACCGAGAAATGGAGTCGTTGTCGAGCGACCCGTTTTAATTGACTCGCTGTGTGCAATCTATCATTCAAAGAGCGCCTTGATTCCCATCAAGGAAGCTTGGTGGATGTGTTGAACGTCGAAAGCATCATATTGCGGCAGCAATGCCCTCATCCACTGTTCGCCGCCACCCGTCAAAACGATGCGCTGAATCGGCGGCTTCAGGTCCAAATGGCTCCAGGCTTGTTCGTGTCCCCGCCTCATGGCTTGGAGCAAGGCCGCCAGCAAATCCATTCGGTCTACCGCCAGATTGAGATTCTGAAAGGCGGCATGGCGCGCTTCGATCTCCAAGCGATCCCCGCCGAGAAAGGGTGGATCGAACTGGACCTCCGTCGAACGCTGCAGGGCTTGCCGCAGCGTATCCGAATAGAAATGGGATGCCGATTGATCGCGAAAGCAAAGCTGATGCAGCCAGTCCAGGGCCACGCCGCCGATCGGGTTGTGGGTCACGTGCATGAAATCGCTGCCTAACCCGAGCGGTCTCGTCAAGCGGTGGGGCGATGGAACGGGGTGGCGCGTGCGAATGGCCAAAACCTGGGTCGTCCCCACGACGTGCAAGATTTCTTGCTCCACGAGTGCAGCCGCACAGAGGGCCGAGCTGGTATCCGCCAGGCCAATTTTTACCGGCGGGGCCTGGGACAGTCCCAATTCTCTCATGAGCGCGGGGTGAACGTCGCCCACGGTGAACCCGCCGTCCCGGATCGGCGGCAGCCACTCTTGCTCCACGCCAAATGCATCGCACCAGCGCTGCGACCATTGGCCGGGTTGCCGCCATTCCGTCAAGCCCGCAAAACAGGCATTGCCCGGGTCGATGGCGGTCTCTCCCGTCCATTTCCATGCCAACCAACTGTTGAGATGAAAATAGTGTCGGACTCTTCGGGACAGGCTGGGGTCCATTGCCTTGAGTTGCATCCAGACCATCACGCTGATGCCGCCGGGGAGCGGCTTATTTCCATTGGCGTCCAGGAATTCCTGACCGGATTCGCTCCAAACCTTCCTGGCGGCTGGCCTCGCCCTGCGATCCAGATGCGTGATGATCGGCGTCAGCGGCTGATGGTGCGCATCCAATAAGATGAATCCTGGAGAAAAGACGGAAAAGCCAACCCCCGATACGGCTTGCCCTTGAATGGCTTCCCGAGCGGCAGAGATCACCTCGGTCCAGAGACGGTCCGGCTGAATGACCATGGCCAGGGGTTCGGGCTGCTCAAGAGGATAGGACCGCTTGATGATGGGGCTCAGCGGTTGCCCCGAAGGCTCCTCCAAGACGGCGGCTTTCACTCCGGACGTTCCCACATCCAGCGCAAGCCATCCCATGTTCTCATGTCCTTTCCTTGAGGAGGCGAATGAAGCCTGACTGCAAAATCAGCCGTTTCGATGATGCGCACAGCATTATAAAATAGAAGACACACGGCTGCACGTTTTCTTCGGAGTGAACCGATGTCCAAATGGGGCACCTATCTCACGGTGACGCTGGTGGGATTGGTCATGATCTATTGGGTCTATGGACTATTGTTTTATCCACAGACATGGGAAGTCACGCGTTTGACTCCCAAACCCGTGCCCAAGGGCGATCAGGAAATCGCCTGGCTTCACCCGGCTACCAATGCCCCCGTTTGGGAAAGATTCATCACTGGATTGCGCGTCAAGGCAGCGGAAAATCCCCTGTGGGGTTTGGAGATTGACGAAACACAAGCCTACCCAGATCAAACCGCCGACGTGCCCATGATCGCCATGCGCAGGAAAAACGTCGCCGGCACGCTCTGGCTGCGCTGGTACAAGATTACCAGCCAGCAGGACATCGATTATTGGGTCAAGGCCCTAATGACCCGAGCGCCTGCCCCCTTGGTGATCGTCGGCGGCGGAAGCAGCGATCGGGCCAGGGATTTGGCCTGGTCCATGGCCCAAGCTTCGCCACGGTTGCCCGATCCCCCTTTATTGTTCATCACCACGGCAACGGCCGATGAGGTCGCCACTCCCGACGGCCAAAGAACGCCCTTGATGCAAATTTATCCTGGCCGCACCTTTCGCTTCTGCTTTTCCAATCGGCAGATGGCCGAAGCGATCACCCATTTCATTTGGGGTCAAGAGGAGCTGCGGCCCAACTCTGACCAGGTCTTCCTGATGTCGTACCAGGATGACCCTTATTCCAAGGACTTGGTCGAACAATTCAGAAAGATCATGCGCTTGGAGCATCGGCCGGAGCTTTTGGAGCCATCCTTGCAACAGGCGTTAAATCTTTGGCAGGAGGAAATCCCCTACAGCATCGGCCCTCTGTCCGAACCAAATCGGTCCGAGGCGGAAATCGTTGAGCGATTCGTCGAACACGCCCTCGGGCAGGAAGGGCGAAATGCGTTGTTGGTCTTGCCCGCCGATCCTAAACCGGCCCGGCGCGTGCTGCGCAGCATCTTTCGTTCGGCGCCGGTCTTGGCCCCACGTCTGGTGGTGACAGCGGGGGACACTATCGACTTCGACACCATCTACCGCGATCGGCATCTGGCCTGGCCCATCCAAGATTTACCCTGCCGATTGGTGTTGTTCTGCCATCACAATCCGATCTTGGCCAGCGCGGGATTCGTCGAGGAACAGAACCTTGCGCAACCGGGATTCCAATCCACCACGGGAACACAAAACGTCCTCCTTTACGGCGATTTGGGAGCCATGCTGATTCAGGGGGCCGCGATGTCGGAGCGCTGGGTGGAGCGCCCGAGCCAATTGGCGGAATCCCTGCATCTCACCGAGGATTGGCTGGGGCGAAAGCGGTTCGATGCTCACGGCCACCGGCATGGCGGCGCGGGAGAATTCATCGTTTTGCTGGAACCGATTCGACTCAGCGACCGCGTCTATCCCAAGGCGAACCTGGCAGTTTATGAACGCAATGAAGAACCAACCTGGCGTTTGGTGGATCGCTTTGAGGTGTACTATGGCGTGAAGCTGCTTCCCCAGGAAGGTTCAACGCGATGAACAGCGGATCGCACGAATCGCGCCGTTGGCGTTATCTCAAGGGACTGGGGCCGCCGCTGCTCCTGTTCGCCCTGTTGATGAGCGCCTTGATCTATGCGCTGCAATTTCGCTTGCGCGGCGAGGAGCAATACGACGATACGATCCTGCGCGAATGGATCGAGGAAGCCCGCGCTTTTCGCTACAGCCTGCCCGAATTGATCCGCGATTATTTCCAATCCGTCGAGCAGGGTCTCGATCCCATCCAGATGCAGCATCGCTGGGAAAGCATGCAGGAGCACCTCATGACCTTGGGAGAAGTGACGCGCGCCTACCAAACCCAACTTCCGCTGTTTCCCTTGGTCTATCGCATGGAATTAACCTTGCTGCCAATGCAAGCCACGCTGGCCTGGGATTCACAAATGCCGATGCGGCCGGGGCAGGTCGAACAGCGACAGTTGGTGCTGCACGACACGGGACTGCAAAAAGCCATCCTTACTATCCAGTTTCAACTGCACGCCTATGCTCAGCGTCAGGAAGCCATCGCAGCCCAGGAGATTCGGCTGCGCAGTTGGCTGAGTTTGCTCGCTTTCCTCGCGGCCGTCCTGGCCATGCTTTGGATTCTCGCTTTCATGCGCGGCGAACAGCGCCGCGATTGGGAAAAGTACCAGGCCCGCCGCGAATTGGAAGAGCAAGAGCGGCAAACCCTCGAAGAGAAAATTCGCCGCGAGCAAGCGGAGCGCGAACGCGAGGAAAGCGAACGCAAACTGTTGGAGGTGAAATTGCAATCGCAGGAAGCCGAACGGCAAGCCCTGACCCTTAAATCGCAACTCTACGCCAACATCGGCATCATGGCAGGCTCCTATGCGCATAACATCAAGAATATGATGGTTCGACCCAATGACTTGATTCAACGCTGCATGGCCCACCCCAAACTCGATCACGACGTCAAGGGATTGCTCCAAGAGATGCGGCAGACCCTGCATGCCGTCACGGAGCGCACGCAGCAAATCCTCAACACCGTGAAACGGGACCCGACGCGCGCGGAGCTTAAGCCGCTGGATTTGGCCCGTTTGCTGCGCGAGATCTTTCAAGCCTGGGTGTCGATGTCGAGTCAAAAATGGAAAATCGAGCTGCAGCTCGACCTTGCCGAGCAGGAGTTGATGCTGGAAGGGGATGCTTCTCATCTGACGCAAGCGTTGGAAAATCTGCTTTTCAACGCTCGGGACGCCATCTTTGAAATGCGCTCGCAGTTGCGCGAAGCGGCGCGGGCGAAAGTTTCCGATCATCCGGAAGAACAAAAACAGGCCCTCATCTCGGCCGCGGCCTGGCATGGCCGAATCGAGTTAAAAGCCTTTCGGAAGGACGATCGCATCCACGTCCGCGTCGTGGACAACGGCGTCGGCATGACGGAGGAAATACAGCAAAAATGCACGGACACGAACTTCAGCACCAAGCGGAATAATGCCTGGTACGAAGGACTCAATACGGGGATGGGTTTGGGGCTGTCCTTCGTGAAAGCCGTGCTGGAAAGCCATCACGGCGAACTGCACATCCGCAGTTCGCCGGGGCAAGGCGCGGCTTTTGAATTGACTTTCCCCGCGATGAGTTCAACAGGCCGGTCCTAGTGGCGGCGCAGCCGGCCCGAACGAGGATCGATTTCGCGGATGCCAAACCGCTTGATCTTGCGATAAACAGTCGCCATGCCATAACCCAAAATACGGGACGCATCGCGGACGTGGCCATGGCTTTTGTTCAGCGCTTCGATGATGGCCGCTTTTTCCACAAGCTCGAACGGCTTCAAGGCCACATTGGCGTCGGTGTCGGAAGCCAAGTTCGGGATGGTCGTCGGCAAGGTCAAAATGTCCTTGCCAGCCAAGATCTCGCTCGGCAGATCGCCCTCATCCACCTGATCCGCCCGACTCGACATGGCGATTTTGTCGATGACGTTTTCCAATTGTTCGACGTTTTCCGTCCAGTCAAAGTCGATCAGCCATTTCATGGCTTTCTTGCCAATGCTGCACACGCCCTTGTGATGCCGGAGCGCCGCGATGGTCAAGAAATGGCCCGCCAGAAGGGGAATGTCTTCCTTGCGATCATTGAGGGGCGTCAGTTGGATGACGTTGTGCTTGATCAGGTCCAGCAGCTCTTTCTTCATCTTGCCTTCGAAGTCTTTGCTGGTCACATTTTCATGGCTGCCCAGCACGAGGCGAAAGGCGGGCACACTTTTGCTGGAGCCAGGCTTTTGGTTTTGCCCGTCCAGGCAGGCGCGAACGAGCTTGCTTTGCAGATTCGGCTCCAATTGATCCAGGGCATCGACATAGAGGGTGCCGCCGTCGGCCGCCGCCACGCAGCCAATTTGCCCCATGCCGCCTCGGCTGGAGGAACTGGACTGGCCAAAGAGCATGGCTTCGTGTTGCTGCTTAGCGAAGACGGACAAGTTCAACGGCACAAAGGGGCCTGCTTTTTGGGGGCTGCGATCATGCAAGGCGCGGGCGGCGTGCTCCTTGCCCGTGCCTGCTTCGCCGGCGATGAAGACCGTCGCCATCGTGGGCGCCAAGGCCGCGATCTGGTTGCGCGCTTTGTTAATGCTCTTGGACTCGCCGACAAAGCGATCGAAGGCGTCTTTGCCGCCAATTTCCGTTTCCAACTCCAAGATCCGATGATGAAGCTCCATGTTGTATTCCACGTGGCGGACAATGGCGCGAAGCCGATCGAGGTCGATGGGCTTGATCAAATAATCGAAGGCGCCAGCTTCGTGGATCCGCAGGGCCAAGTTGGTCTGTTCGGGGGACGCCATGATGGCGATGGGCAATCGGGGATAAAGGGATCGAATTTTGCGAAAGGCGTCTGACAGTTCGACGTTGCCGAAATTGACTTCTAAAATCAGCAAGTCGGGCATCTCGGCCCCCACGCGGTGAAGCAGGGTTCGCGAGTTGGTAACGCCGCCTACTTTATATCCCCAACTTCTCAAGCGTTGCTCCAACAAGCGGACAACGGGAATATCGCTATCGGCTACTGCAATGGAGGGTTTAGCGTACATCGCCATGATGCCATCCTTTTCAAAAGGTCCAAATGGTGAACAAGTGGCGGGTCCAGTCAGGCATGTTGCGAACCGGGGAGAGCCAATCGTCCTTAACGTCGTAAATGAGACGTGAGGACTAAGGTTTTAATTCTCTTAAATACTAGTTATTTGTCCGAAAATAGCAAAGACAATTTGCCTGTAAATTCAACTATTTTTTGAATTCAGCCATCATACTGCTTTTTCGCATATGGCCTCAATATCTGAAGAGATACAGCAACGTTTAGAAGAAACAGACAATGTTTCAATATTCAATTCGACCGCTAACTGACTTACCCAGATTACTTTTTTGGGTTGAATTTATTCAATCGGCGATTGCTGCCGATAACTACTCTTAGCATAGCCGCCAGAATCGGCACGGTTCATTTGTAGTTAACGATCGATACATTCGGCACCACTGAGGGGAAGGAGCGCCGTGGTAGGCCTATATCCCACTCGGTGTTCCTTGCGGTAATGATCCGCGGTTTAAGGGGGGATTCATGAAACTTCGAGAAGCCTTCTCGCTGACCGCCCTTCTGGCGGGGACGAGTTTGGGACTGGCGCAAGAAGCGCCCATGCCATCCGTGACAACCCAGGCAGGCCCGGCGGTTTCCAAGACACCGGAATACCGATCCGCGAGCTTCATGGATCACGTGCGTTCAAAGAAGGCAGTCACGCATTATACCGACGTGGCCGCACCGAATACACAAGGTTCGACTGTCGTGGCCAATCATGACATGATGGTCGATTGCCGCGAATTGCCAGCTTACACCTTCTATGGACGGGCCGAATATCTGCTGTGGCGCTTAGGCACGTCATTCAACGATTCGGGCACGCTCAATATGCCTGCCATTCGGCCCCAAGTGCCTTTTATCATGTTTACACGATCGATCGTTGTTCCCGCCACGGATGAACCGCCGGGCGTAACGACGAATGAAGTGGTGAACGTCTATGGCTTGGTGAACATTCAGCCCGTGTTGTTCGCTGGCTCCAATCTGGAAGCCATTGATCGCAACGGTATGCGCTTGACCTTGGGTGGCTACTTGGATGGGGGCGAAACCGCCTTTGAGGCAACGTGGTTTCAGTTGGAACGTCGAGAAAGTTCTTTTACGGCCTTGGCGGCTAGCAACATCACCTTGGCCAATGGCTTGACGGACCTGGTCCGGCAGCCTGAGGAGGGCGGCGTGCGTCCGCCCCCGGAAGCGGTCAATACCGTCTTTTCGCCGTTGTTTACCGACACGATCACCGGCACCGCCGCCAACCGCTTTTATGGGTTGGAATTGAATTTGCGCCGTCGCGGATACGATATTTGGACGACCCACTTCGAGTGGATCTTGGGTATGCGTTACGTGAACTTCGATGAACAACAAAGCCTGGTGCAGGTGCTTGGCATGCAGGATGCCACCTACGTTGGTATTGATAATGGCGGCATTTTCGTGCCTGGCGTCACCAACTTCACGGCCTTGCTGAGCGACCAATCGGCGCGCAACCGTTTCTTGGGCGTCCAGGCCGGCGTGATGATGGAGACCAAAATCTGGAATTTCTTCGCCAGTGCCACCGCCAAAATGGCCGTCGGCGGCATGAATCAAGAAACCCAGTTCAATGAAAACATCTTCACCTTGGGCGCCACGGCTGCTTTACCGCCGACGATCTATCCTTATCCAACGTTCTTCCGTGAAAGCCGTACGCGGTTGTCTTGGGTGCCGGAACTCACCGGAACGGTTGGCTATGACCTGGGCGATTCGATCCGCTTGTCCGTCGGCTACAATGCTCTTTGGGCATATCGCGTGATTCGCCCCGTGAGCGGCGGCCCCTCGAACTTCGGCAATGGCACCATTAGCCTCATCGGCACCTCCTCGGCGGTGCGTGGTCCAGCGCTCACGAACTTCCAGGAAAATAAGATCGTTGCCCATGGCCTCAATTTCGGCATCGAAATTCGCTACTAAGCCATAAGTGCATCGACACTTCAACTTCAAAGGGTAGCCGGTCTCCCGGCTGCCTTTTTTTATTTTGACGCCTTCATGGGAAGCTTTTTCGTACCTCTTCCGCCCCGAACTAGGAAGGGCGCGTCTCACTTGACCTTGCGGGGGATCGTGCCTTGGGAGAAAATGCCCGCTTAGAGAACGATTCAGTATTCAAATCAAAACCGAGGCACGGATGCAACCGCAAGGTCGTTACATTCCCTTAAGCTTGCCGCGACGTTGGATCCTGGATTTACTGCATTTTGCCAAACAAATGCCAAGCATTCCCGTGGAACGGCGGATGTCGTTGGCACCCTTGGTGAAAGCCCATGTATTGGCCAACAAGAAGATAAGCTGGTGTGCTGTCTTCATGAAAGCTTACGCCATGGTGATACAGCGCTTCCCTGAACTGCGACGATCATTCTTGACTTGGCCATGGGGCCGCATCTATGAACATGCAGGCATCGTGGCTTCTGTGGCCATTGAACGGGAGTATCGCGGTGAAAAGGCGGTCTTTTTCGCCCATCTTCGCGGCCCCCAAAACCAGAGTCTCTGTCAGATCGATGAGCATCTGCGCCGTTTCAAGACGGTGCCCGTGGAAGAAATCGGTCTCTTTCGCCGCGCGCTCAAAGTCAGCCGTTGGCCTGGTCCGATTCGTCGATTCCTATGGTGGATATCCCTGAATGGCTCGGGCCCGATTCGGGAGCGTCGCTTAGGTACGTTCGGCGTGAGCGTTTATGCCAGTCTCGGCGCTTCCTCGTTGCATCCGCTCTCACCCTTGACCACGACGCTGAACTATGGTCCGTTTGATGCCGAAGGCAACATCGACGTCCGCTTGACGTACGACCATCGAGTGCTGGATGGTGCGATGATCGCCAGGGCTTTGAGCATGTTGGAGGATGTCCTTTGTGGTTCCATCCTTGAAGAAGTGGTCGCGCTCCACGATGTGGAGGGGTTGAGTCCTGCCGAAGCGCCGCCGCTTGGCCCCATCAAGATTCACGTTCCATTGCGCGTCGGCACAGCATCCGATTTCTGATAGGATGCGGTCCAAATCGCCCGCTGGGCCTGCCGCGCCTTGATCAGGAAATTAGTTTGTAGTTGCGGGAATGAGTCCGCTGATGAAAGCGGGATCAGGTTCGGGACGGCGGCCATCGCTTGTCTGATGATTTCGAAGTATTCTTCCACGTCCGTGGCCACGTGCAGCCAGCCTCTAGGCTCCAATATGCGATAACAGGCTTCGACAAAGGCGGGCGTGAAGAGCCGGCGCTTATGGTGCCGCCGCTTCCACCAGGGATCGGGGAAATAGACGTGCACGACGGCGGCACATCCCGGGCTTAGCCAATCGTTCAACCATCGCTGGGCGTCGCCGTAAGCCACCTTGACGTGATTCCAACCTCGACGAGCGATCCGCGTCGCCACATACAGTTGTAAACCGCGATCCTTTTCGATGCCCAAGAATTGCCGCTCGGGCTTCTGTTCCGCCATGGCCAGGAGCATCGCCCCCTTGCCAAAGCCAATTTCGATTTCGAGGGGCCGGGTCTGGCCAAAGATCGCCAGGCCATCCAAACGCTTGGCTGCGCCAGGTGGATTCACTTCGAAGGGGTGGAGTTGTTCACGAGAGAAACAGCGCCGCTTCCGCACGATCACGGGCTCCCCGACGGCGTGTAGGGCATGCCAATGATTTCCGCTTGAAACACCATGCTCTTCCCGACAAAGCCTTGACATTCGCAGGTCACTTGGCGCCGATGCACCTTGACGGCCTTGCTCACCAGCACGAATCGATCACCGATTTTGACTTGGCCGCGGAAGCGCACGTTGTTCATGCCGCTGAAGACGATCATGGAGCCAAATAGCAAACCGTACTGTTTCGAGTAATAGCCCATCAATTGGGCAGCCGCCTCGCACATGATTACGCCCGGCATCAGCGGATAGTCCGGCATGTGCCCCCGCACCCAAAACTCCCCAGGCGTGACATCCTTGAAGCCCACGATCAAATGTTCCTTCGGATCAATGTGGACGATCCCGGTCAGGTGCATCATCTCGAACCGCTGCGGATTGACTGCTTCGATCCCGGCTTGATCGACGATCACGTTATTGAAATCCAGTTGGCTGTAATCAAAAATGACTTCGGGGGGCATGGGCAATATCCTTTAAAAAAAATGACAGCGCCTCCTTCGCTTCATGAGGCAAAAGTCAAAGGACGTCCGTAATCTGCGCGAGCGCCGTCAGCATGACGTCAGGCCGCGTGTCAGGATTCCTCAACTGCTCGTTCGTCGCTTGAATCGTGTTTTTATCGCCGGCAAACAGGGCCGTGCGCATCCCAAGCCGTTTGGCCGGGATCAAGTCGCGTTCGATGCTGGAGCCGACGTGCAGCGCCTGTTCCGGCTCGATGCCGCTGTCGCTGAGCTTGTTCAACATGATGCGGAACAGCCTTTCGGACGGCTTCCTTCCCAGACATTGAAACGACCAGCAGCGGTGCTCCGCGGGCAAGAACGTCTCATACGCCATGGCCGGTTCCTGCTCTTGCAATTGGCGCTTCAATTGCACCCAACTGCAACATTGACCATCGGCCATGATACCCTGCCAGCCCAGTTGCTCGTTGACGGCGTACAAGGCCCGGGCGGCACCCGGATAAGCCGCGACGCCTTGCAAGCTGGCATGATAAAAATAGGCAATCTTTTGGGCATATTCGTCGAGCGCGCCCATTTGGCTGACCATGTAGGTATACTCATTTTGCATGAGCTTTTTCAAGATGGCCAACCACACCTGATCGGTGGCGATTTCTGGGAATTTTTCCCCCTTGATCGATGTGAATTTGAGTTCATCGATGACGTTGTTGAGCATCAGCCGCATGTAATGTGCGGGGTTGCCCGGCTTGCGCGTCATCGCCTTCCACATTTTGAATTCGTGTATGGTTTTTTCGAGCGCCACTTCCATCACGAAATCATTGGCATGTTGCAGGAGCAGGCTGCCTCCCGAGATGCTCAGAAGGGTTCCATACACGTTCCAGATCACGGCACGCAACCCTGGCAAGCGCTTCACATGGGGTTTGGCCTTGATCGGTTCCGGATCGGGCGGAGCCGGCCAATGCAAATCCCTGCGACTTGCCAGTTGTTCAGCATATTGTTCAAGAGTCAGTGGCATGGGAATGAGTAGGGTCGAATGCAATCCGATCCAGCATCGATCTGGTTTCCTTGACGGTGCAGGGTCCCTATCTAGACTATCAAAGGATTGCCTCCTTGCCACGTATTGTTTGGAATTAGCCGAAATGAATTCCTCGCCATCCCCCGATCGTGACGCCGCGACATCGTCGGGGCTGCCCCCCGTGGAAACGCCCAACGCACGCATGATCGTTCAACTCTTCCTCGTGCCCGGGATCTTGGTGGCCGTGGTGATCGGCTTCATTCTGGCCTTTTTTGGCGGCGTGGGCACGGGGCCGCGCGATCCGCGCCAGTTCATTCAAGGATTGACCGACGCCAGCGGCCACAAACGCATGCAAACGGCCCATGATTTGGCCCAGATGCTGCCGCGCAAGCCCGAATTGCGGCGCGATGCCAAGTTCGCCTTGGATATCGCGGAGCTCTTGCAGCGCGAATGGGAGCTGATCAAGGCGGAGCGCGCCAATCCTAGCTTGAAGAAAAGAGAAACGGAACGCGCGGACGACATCGAGTTGATCGCCTATCTGCCCAAGGCGGTCGCGTCCTTTAATGTCCCCGTTGGGTTGTCCCTGCTGGAAAGCATGGTCGAGGAAAACGATGGCAAATTGAACGATGAGGGCCGTCTGTCTCAATACCGCAATGGACTCTATTCGATCGGACTCCTGGGTTCACAATTGCAAGAGTTCGACCGCTTATCCGTCGAGGAACAAAACCAGATCATCGCGGCCTTGGAATCGGAAGCAGGCGATCGCCCCGGGCGCGCCCAATGGGCGGCGCAATCGCTAGCGTATCTGAAAAACCGTCAGAAATGGAAGCAACAGATGAACCAGGCAGCTCCCGTGGATGAACTCGGCCTGATCCCCATTTTGACCATGGGCGCTCGCTGCAACGATGAAATCAGCCGCAAGTTCACCATCCTGGCCCTGGCCAATTGGCCTGAGAAGGGGATGGAGGAACTCCTCCGCGAAATGACCGGCCCGACAGGGCAACTGGATAGGTTCGTCAATGAAGACCGCGAACGAGGCATCCGCGAGATTCGCTACAACGCGGCCTTGGCCCTGGCGCGCCGCGGCAGCAGCTTGATGCCGTTGGAGATCGTGCTAGAAATTTTGGATGAGGCTCGGCTGCAGAAAATCTACAACGATCCCAAACAAAGCCTGTCCACGCCCTTCCTCATCAAGGCCCTCAACGATTTGCGCGAATACAAACGCCGCGACCCTGAAGGCTTCGCCAAACAGACGCAGATCATCGCCGCCGTTGAAAAGCTCAAAAGCAGCCCCATGATCTCCGTGGAAATGGAAGCCCGCAAGCTGCTCGGCGAATCTTCCTCTTCGCAGCCGATCTCCACCGCTTGGACGCGGCAACTCACCCTGATCATCGGCTTGGCCGTGGGCGTGCTCTTTCTCTTGGGGCTGGCCGTTTATGCCAGGCTTAAAAGGGCGACCAGTTGACTTCATGGGTCCGATCGCCACAAGAAAAGTCCGACTTTTTCTCGGCTTGCGCGCGGTGCTTAGGTCGATGGCATCCAACAAGCCCCGATGCGGGCAAACGCATCGAGTTTGTTGAACACATCTTGGAGGAAATGGTCGACCGTGTAGCGACGGGCTCGCTCTTGGCCACGTTCGATCAATTGCTGACGCAGCTCGGGCTGTGTATGGACGTCCATGATGGCTCGGGCCGCCGCCTCGACATCTAGTGGGTTCACCAGCAGGGCGGCTTGCCCCAACTGTTCGACTGCACCGGGCACATTCGAGGCCACCACGGGGCAGCCCAAAGCGAAGGCTTCGAGGGGCGGCAAATTCTCTGGACCAAACAAGGTCAAATATAACAAGGCCCTACTTTCTCGGTAAAGGGCGATCAATTCCGATCGCTCCACGAACCCAAGAAAGCGAACCAGCCTGGCCACGCCAAGCTGTTCCGCAACTTGGCGAACATGCCCTTGCGTGCCATGATCGGCGCCTGTGAAGACGGCATGAAACGTCACGCCATATCGGTCTTGTAAATGTTTGAGGACATGAAGCACGGTGACATGGTTCTTGTGCGGCCAAAATTGTGCGGGATAGAACACGAATGGCCGAGGTAAGCTGAACCGTTCGAGTATCTGAGGAATGTGCGGCTTAGCCGCTTCCATCAGAGCAAAACGCGGCGTTGGATGCGGCAGCGTCCAAATGCGTTCGGGGAGCACGCCATAGAACCGTTCGATTTCTTCCCGACCTACTTGATTGGGCGTGATGATCGCCGCCGCGCGGCGCAGCAGTCGGCCGAAATAGTTCTCGCGCCATTCCCATATGCCAAAGCGGCTAACCTCCGGAAAAAACGGTTGTCGGCGATGCTGCAAATCCCAAATGGTGGCGATCATGGGCCAATCGAAGATCGGCATCCCCGGTGACAACCCCCAGATCACATCGATGTGATGCGGCTTCAATTGACGCCAGATTGTCCTCGGCCGCAGCATCTCGAAGGGACCTTCGAATCGACTGCCTTGCCAAAGTCTGCGATTGAGCCGGCGCACACGATGCCAGGCCGACTGCCAAACGGGAGGACAGATGGAATGATAAGGGATGTGACAATCAGTCGGACCGGAAGGGGCCAGGCCGATAAAGGAAAAGCGATGTTTTGAGTCGCGATGGCGCTCGATCAATCCTTCACGGAGATCATCCTCGAAAGTGAAGCCGCCGCCCCAGGTGGGCTTAAGGGAAGAGAGAAAGACGCCGACGTGCATAAATCAGGACTCTGAACGGAAAAGCGATTTGCCTGAGAAGGCGTGCGCAGCTTGCCGGCGCATCAAGCGGGCCGCTCCGCCGCCACGATGACATGGAACGTATCGCGGTTGATGGGTTGTTCCGTTTCGTACCCGGCATGCCATGTCTTTGGCGTCAACCCCGCTAGCTCGATAAACAATGCCATTTCTTGCACCAGGAAATAACGATTGCTTTGTGTCTCGGTAAAACTGGCGAAGATGGCATCGTCGCGCAGCTCGTGGACCGTATACTGCACATGGCACAGTTGCCGGGACACATCCACGCTGGTTTCCGAGATGCGCAAGATCTCTCGATCCGGCAGCCGCCAGCGACGCAAGCGCAGCGGGTCAAAGCCTTTTAGCATCCCCGCCGCATGCCAAAATTCCATGATCAACAGTCCGCCCGGCCGCAAATGGCTTCGGAAATGACGCAGGACTTGCAAAACAGCTTCGTTGGTCTGCACGTAGCCGATGGCATCGAAGAGGCAGGACACGACGTCGAAAGGTCCGCCCGGGACGTCGAGCTGTCGCATGTCTTGCCCTAGGAATCGAACCTGGCTTTGTTGCGCATGAGCGCGGCGCTGCGCCTGGGTCAAGAGGTCCGCTGAATAATCCACGCCGGTGACTTGAAAGCCGAGCTGCTCCCATTCCAAGGCGTGGCGGCCCGATCCGCAAGCGACGTCTAGCCAACGAGCCGGTGGTTGAATGCCATGATCCGCCGCAAGCTGAGCGGCGAAGGCAGCCTCGTTGGCATAAGGCTTTTCAGCATAGAACAGGTCATATAACTCGGCATGGCGGCCCAGATAGGAACTCATGGAGGCTTACTTTCCTTGGCCGATTCGGCGCACATGATCGCAGATGAAGTGGATTTGTTCTTCCGTTAACAGGCAACTCGAAGGCAGATAAAGACCTGTCAGCCAGAGGCGATCCGCCACGGGGCAGGGCACTTCGCGAAAGCCGGCTTGGGCGCGGAGGAAGGGCTGCTGGTTCATGGGGCAGAAAAAGGTGCGGGATTCGATCCCGGCCTGGCTCAACTTCTCCATAAGTTGGTCGCGCGAGCAGCCAAACTCGGGCTTCACCAGGATGGCATACATCCAATAAACATTTTTGGCCCAAGGCATTTCGGGAGGAAGCTGCACGCCAGGCACGTCGGCGAGATAGCGGTTATAGGTTTGCGCCATCCAGCGTTTGCGTTCGATGAAATGTTCGATTCGGCTGAATTGGGCCAGCCCCATGGCGGCCTGGTAGCCCGTCATGCGAAAATTGTAGCCGGGCACTTCGTGCCTGAAGCGCGGCTTGGTGAAGGCCAGATTCCGCAGCAGCCGCAAGCGTTCCGCCAAGCGGTCGTCGTTGGTCAGCACCATGCCGCCTTCGCCCGTGGTGATGATCTTGTTGGCATAAAAGCTGAAACAAGACATCTGGCCAAAACTGCCCGTCATGCGGCCCCGCACGGTGGCGCCATGCGATTCGGCGCAATCCTCGATGACCCAAAGGCCATGCTTGTCGGCGATAGCCATCAACCGATCCATGTCCACGGGATGGCCGTAAAGGTGCACGGGAATGATGCCCTTGGTTCGCGGCGTAATCAAGGATTCCAGTTGATCCAGGTTGAGATTCCAAGTCTGAACCTCGGAATCGACCGCGACCGTGACGCCTCGGTTGTGGTAGACGGCCAGGGCCGTCGCGATGTTCGTCGACGCCGAGACGAGCACTTCCTCGCCGGGTTGGATCTCCATCGCCGATACCGCCGCGTGCAAAGCCGTCGTGCCGCTGCTCATGGCCACGCCGTGCTTAACGCCAACGAAGGTGGTGAAGGCTTCTTCGAATTTAGGGATCGTCGAACCGAAGGAGCCGGAGATTTCACCGCGGCGCAGGGCTTCGGTCACGGCCTGGATTTCCAAGTCGCCGATGTCCGGCTCAAACACCGGGATCATGATTTCACCTCGACGATCACTTTGTCCTTATCGGGCCCCAGAAAGGGGCCTTGCTTGACGCTGATGCACTGCATGTCCTCCAACACGCGGATGGCATGCACGCCATGAATAAGCACGATGGCGTCACCGGCTCGCAGCGTAATGTCGCGGATTTTCGAGCCATCATCGGCATAGAGATCGACGACGACGACCCCCTTTTGCACGACGAACATTTGCTGCAGGTCGGTGATGCGGCGTTCGAATTCTTGGTGATAATGGGGCGGCTCGACGAAGCCCGCCTCGTGGGCCAATAGGCCGAATTGAAACGAGCTTTCCGGCGGCGAAAAGAAGGTCGTCTTGGCGACAGACGTGTCGCTCCAGATGATCTCGGCATAACGCCGCCCTTGATACTCCACGGATTCAACGGCCATGATCACCTCAATCGATGAGTTCCGCCATTTGGATCATCTTCTGTTGTTCCACGTCCCAAATCGGCATTTCCACCATCAAGCGGATGCGTTGGTCGCCGCCCGCGAAGGTCAATCGGCCTTGCCGGTCGCGCGATTCGCGAAACCGGGACGCCACATACCCTTCCTCAGCGGTGAGCGACTGCAGATCGTTCAGACAATCCTTGCGGATGAAATAGGCGTTGTTCCCCGCGCTATTGCAGCCGACAAAGGAATAACCTTTGCGCTCCGCCAGCAGGCACAACGCCTTCAAAGAAACTCCCCAATATAGATGGGAATAATGGGCCTGGCCGCGGACAAACTGCGGATCATAAGGCACGGTCACGGCACGCTTGGCTCCAAAGACGGCATTGTATTCGACGATGACGATCCGAGCTTGCACAACCTCGATGGCTTCCCAAACCCAGTAATCATTGCCATCGATGTCCACGCTCAGGAGGTCGACGTCGCCCGTGAAGCCATGCTGTGTAAAAAGTGGGTTGATGTTGTCCTTGGTCACAAAGGCGGCGGCGGCGGTCAAATCATGACGCCAATATAGCGGCTCATGACGGATCGCTTCCATGTGGGCGGCACTGCCATCCATGATGAGGCCTTGCCAGTTGTCGTTGAGCAAAAGAAAGCGGGTATTGGCTTCCTGGTAGGACTCCACGCCGAATTCAATGAACCGCCGGCTTTGCAAGGGAACGTGCTGCAGCAGATATTGAATGATGCCATCGTCCCCAAACTGCGAGAACACTTTGAACTCGGCGTCGCGAATATGCTCCAAGCGGCCGCGGTCGCGCAGTTGGTGAATGAGCCCCTTAGCCGCGAGCATTTTGGCTTCGTCGATATGGCCTTTGAGCAGCGCGGCGTTTTTGGAGATGGACAGGCATTCGTTCAGCAGGCGACGCATGCCGCGAAGGATTCTCGTCACGGGTGAGGTTCTCGAGTTTTCAGTGGGGATGACGTCCAAGGGTTGATGAACGATTTAGCACGTAAGCTCAAGTCAAGCGAGCCAGTCGAGCCGATTTCTCAGCATCGTAATTTGGGGAATGGGGCAGCAAGGAGGAAAAACTTATTCGGGGGAAAACATCTAGAAGCCCGCCATCCGTCGCATTCCAGATTTCCTGCCCCTTGGCCTGCGCCAACTCGCGCAACAAACGCAAACTCTTAAAATGGTCGCTCAGGCATTTAAACTCGATCTCCATGCCAAAGTCCGTCAACGTTGACTCCCGTTTGATGTAAGGATTGCGATCATAGAAATGAGCGCACTCTTGAGCGAAATCTTCTTTGACCATGGCCTGAACAAACCAATTGCAATCGCATCCAAGCAAGTAGATTTTCTTGAAGCCCATGAAGAGGGCGGCGGGGATAGCGATGGCCGCGACCGTTCCCATGCCGTTGGGGATTGCACGATCCAATTCTGCAGACGCCTGGTTCAATTCCGTGGCTATGCCGCGCTGAAGCACATACCATAGGGGCTGACTTTGGAACCATCCCTTCTTGGCAATGATCTCTTTCGCCATGTAGGGGACGATGAATTCCGCATGAGGATTCTTGCGAACAATATCTGAAAACCATTCGGAGCGATCAATCTCCAAGTCGTCATTAATGGACTTGGCAAAGAAGGTGTTGGCATCGCCAAAGCAATAGAAAGTCGGGGCGATCTCCGCGGCCTGGGGGTGGAGATTGAAAAAGTTGCACGCGAAGGTGATCTCCCCTTTCAGCAGCAACAAGTTTTGCTTTTTCAGGGAAGGACCGTTGCCAATGATAAAACAGCGCTCGCGATCTGCAAAGCGCTGCTTGAGCTTCACGTTGGCGCGCACCTCGGGTGCAACGGGACGCAGGCGTTCGCGGAGATTGCGCAATCCCCGCATCACCAGCGGCGGCGTGCATTGATGAATCCAATAACGGATGCCTTGGGGAGCCATGTCGATTACTCGCTTGCTTCGCCGACCATGGACCAGGCCAGCGGCGTGCCGGCATCCAGGTCTTGAGTGGCGCGGCGGCCTAATACATTATGGATGCACTTGGGCGGCAGCCCATGCCCGGGCCGTATACTCCGCACATTGGCAGTTGAAAAGCTCTCCCCCTTTTTCACGCTCTGCACGACAAACAAGGAGCGGCGAAAAACGCGGCTCGCTTTTTCTTTTCCGGTCAGGCCATAGTACACCGTTCCCAGCGCTTTTTCGGTGGAGCGAATGGCTTGCACCATCGCGCGGAACTCGGCTGGCTCCATCGAAAACGCGCTATCCGGACCTTTCATGGATCGTGAGAGCGTGAAATGCTTCTCAATCACGCTGGCTCCCAAGGCCACGGACGCAATGGCGGCTTCATGGCCTAGGGTATGATCAGACAACCCCGCTGGCACGCCAAACGCTTCCGCCAGATGCGGGATGGTGCGCAAATTCATCTCCTCCGGGGGCGAGGGATAGGCGCTCGTGCATTTGAGTAAAGCCATTTGTTGATTGCCTGTGCCGCGAATAGCATCCACCGCTTCGCTGATCTCCGCCAAGGTGGCCATGCCCGTTGACATGATGATCGGCTTGCCCGTCCGAGCGATTTTGTCAATGAGCGGCACGTCGACCACTTCGAATGATGCAATTTTATGAGCAGGGACGTTCATGGCTTCCAGAAAGTCTACCGCCGAAGGGTCAAACGGCGTGCTGAAGAGGATCAGTCCCAAGGAGTCGGCCAGTTGCTTCAATTTGGGCTGCCAATCCCAGGGCGTATAGGCTTCGCGATAGAGTTGGTATAAATTCTTACCCGACCAAAGAGTTCCTTGGCCGATTTGAAACTCCGGACGCTGGCTGGGAATGGTCAAAGTGTCAGCAGTGTACGTTTGCAGCTTGACCGCGTCCGCGCCTGCCTCAGCCGCCGCTTTGACGAGAGCCACGGCCGCATCGAAGCTCTGATGATGATTCGCGCTCAATTCCGCAATGATGAAGCAGGGATGCCCGGGTCCGATTTGGCGCTGGGCAATCGTGATGGCTGGGGTCATGCGTGATCTCGCCGCAACTTGAGACGATAGGCTGGGCATCCCTTGACCGTGGTCAATTGCTGGTCCTGAAAACCAGCTTTGACGAAGGCGCGAAGAGATGCCACGTTTTCGGTTCGGATTTCAGCTCGAACCTGTTCCACGGGCCACTCCAGGAAACAGCGCGAGCATCCCATTTGAATAATGCGCGGTCCCAATCCCGATCCTTGGAAGGAATCATCCAATTGAATGGATACCGTGGCTTCCTTGAGGTTGGCTTGCTGTTGAAAACGGATTAGCCCGATGGCTTGGCCATTTTGCATCACCACGAACATGAGCGTATGCGGATCGTTTAACCTGGTTTCAAACCATTGAACGTGATTATCCCATGAAATTGGAGCTGCATCGAAGGAAGCTCGCCGCGTGGCGGGTTGATTGGCCCACTCAAAAATCATGCGCGCATCTTCTTTCATTGAGGGACGGAGTTCAAGACGCGGCGGCATCATCCTCGACAGCAGACGCCGAAGGCCCCAGCCATCGACCAGTTGTTGGCTCGCTTGCGACATCCGTTGACGCCTGGGTCGGTCCACGAGCAATCGTCTTAACTCCTGTCCGATGGCCGAGGTCGTACTTGGCACGACGCAGGCCGAGTCATGTTGTAGCATCGCCCGCGCAATGGGGGCCTGATTTTCCGCCAAGATCACCATGAGGCTTGGCAAGCCCACCAAGCATCGCTCCCACGTGGTCGTCCCGCCGGCGGCAATGGCGACATCCGCCCATGTCATCAGTTCCGGCATATGATCCACGTCCATTTGCACCTCCATGCGTGGTTGTCCATTGGCCCATTGAGCCAAGGCGTCGCGGCAAGGATGCAGACTGCCCACGATGGCGATGGTGTGCAATTCAGGATCATTCAGCTCGACAACGGCTTCCAAGGCCTTGGTGGTAACGTTATCCGGGTCCGCCCCTCCCAGAGTAATTAGTAGTTTCGTGGCTTTCTCCGGATGGAGTCGCTGCCAACCGCGATAGGGCCAGAATTCCCGCCGCAGCAAGGCATATCGGGGACCAAGCAACAATTGTGTCTCCGAGGTGCGATTTTGATAGAGAGATTCGTCGGCATCGAGGTTCTGATTAAGCACTAGGTCTGCAGCGTAGCGGACAGCATGGCCATAATCGTCGAAAAACAGCAAACGCCGTCCTGCCGACTTGATGGCATCTTGATAGGCCGCGTCAAAATGATAGCCATCGACGGCAACCCAATCGGCACCAAGGCGCACCGCCATGTCTGCGGTTTGCTTGGCATCAGCCTGGGATCCAGGTTGAGCAGTGATCGACGCCATGTCGCACGATTCATGTTGTAAGCGCCGGCCAAAGGCAGGGGGTAGAGCCGCGCTAGCAAACATCACGGTGCCGCCTTCATCTCTCCATCCTTGCGCCAGGGCCAAACAGCGCATCACATGGCCTGTGCCGATGCAGCCATTACCATCCACGCGAATGAGAAGCGTCTTGCCGTGCTCCATGCCTAATGGCTCTTTTGCATCACGTGAGCATTCATGGCGGCCCAATCGGGGTGCTCATCGAGCAGTTGCAAAACGTCCCGCCAGCCAAATCGGCGTGAACCGAATTGGTTGTATAGTTTGCGCATCAAGGCCAAATCTTCCGGGGTGTCCACCGTCCAGCGATGGTGGGACAGATCATGATCGAGGATCATGTTGTGGACATGAAAACGCTCCGGATGGCGGTAAAGATACGGTGTCACGTGCTCCCGTCCGCTGAGATCTCGTTCTTCCTGCCAGGCGATTTCCAGCGCTTGGCAACCGAAGACCTCTGCATCGAGTCCGCGAGGATAAGTGCGTTTGGGCTGTGTGTTGCTCACGTAGGCCCATTCATCTTCAAGCCGCAGATACCACTGGACCAATGCATCAATGATTTCAGGATCGATGAGCGGACAATCCGAAGTGATGCGGACAATGACGTCCGCCTCGACTTGGCGAGCTGCGCCATGGTAACGATCCAAGACATCGAGTTCACTTCCTCGATACACCATCCAATCGTGCGCCTGGACATATTCTGCCAGAAGATCATCCCGCGGTTCAACCGTCGTGGCGACCACGATGCGCGATAACGAACTGGCTCGTTCGAGACGGTCGATGACGCGCTCCAGCATGGACCGGCCTGCCAAATCAAGGAAGACCTTGCCCGGCAGCCGGGTGCTCCCCAGGCGCGCTTGCACGATGGCCACGACGCGCGGAGTGGTCGTCACCTGGCATGCCTCCGCAGGACCTGACGCACGGTTACGATCACGCGCTCGACTTCGGCGTCGGTTAGTTTGGGATACATTGGAAGCGTCAACAGCCGTTCATAAGCTGCCTCCGCATGGGGGCATAGCCCTTTGTCATGACCGAAGCGCTGACGGTAATAGGGGTGCCAATACACCGGTACATAATGGACGTTGACGCCAATCCCTTGATCCCGCAGTTCCTTAAAAATGGTCTGGCGGTCGGCTTTGAGGCGGTCCAGTCTCAACAGTACGACGAACAAGTGATAGGCGTGCCGCTCCATTGGCCCCGGGTTGGCTTGCAATTCCAAGGTTTCCAAATCGGCAAAAGCTTGTTGATACTGCGTCGCAATGGCATGGCGCCGGGCCACCCATCGCGGCAGCTTTTTCAGTTGGCTCATGCCCAGGGCACATTGAAAATCGGTTAGGCGATAATTGAAGCCAAGAAGTGTCATTTCATAAAACCATGAGCCGGCGGCCTCGCGCTGCCGGTGGTCGGTCGTGATGCCATGGTTGCGGAAGGAGCGCATGATGCGCGCCCATTCAGTGTTGGCGGTGGTGATCATGCCGCCTTCCCCCGTGGCAATATGTTTAACCGGGTGGAAGCTGAACGTGGACAAATCCGCGTCTGCATGCGCGTCACCGGCGCCGCTGCGCGCCCCCAAGGCATGGCAGGCATCGGCCACGATCTTGAGACCGAAAGCCTGGGCGACTTGCCCCAAGCGGTCGTAATCACACAACAGACCGGCGTAATCAACCGCCGCCATGGCCTTGGTCTTCGGCGTCACGAGTCGAGTAATTTGCTCGGGATCAACGCAAAGGGTCCGCGGATCGACGTCGGCGAAAACGGGCGTCCCGCCGCAATAAACCACGGCATTGGCCGTGGCCGCGAAGGTCAACGCGGGGACGATGACTTCGTCGCCCGGTTGGATGCCGAGGACGGCCATGGCGGCGTGCAGCGCCGCTGTGCCGCTGTTGACGGCCACGGCTTCCTTGGCGCCAACAGCCTGGGCAAACGCTTGTTCGAAGGCGGCCACGGTGGGGCCGGTCGTCAGCCAATCGCCGCGCAAGACATCCACGACGGCGGCGACGTCGTCCTCTTCGATCCATTGTCGGCCGTAGGGAATCATCGGCAGACTCATGGGCAATGTTTCTCCACCAATTCGCGCAATTGGGGAATAGTCAACCATTGTGAGTTGCTGTCGCTGGCGTAGCGAAATCCATCGGAAACGGGTTGGCTTCCTGGGATGGCGCTGACCTTCCACCACGGATGCAGCGGTTGAATTAGGTACATGTCGGGCAAATCCAATGTGCTGCGTGCTTCATCCTCGGAAACCAGCACTTCGTGCAGTTTCTCGCCAGGCCGGATGCCAACGTGTTCGACGGAGCATCCCTCGGCGATGGCGGCCACCAAGTCCATGATGTTCATGCTCGGAATTTTAGGAATGAACACTTCGCCGCCGTGCATCCTTTCGATGCAATGAATAACGAAACGGACGCCTTGTTCGAGCGTAATCCAAAACCGCGTCATGCGCGGGTCGGTCACGGTGACCTTGCCGGTTTTTTTTTGTTCTCGGAAGAGCGGAATGACGCTGCCGCGGCTGCCAACAACGTTGCCATAGCGGACGCAGCTAAAGCGAACAGGTTCCGCGCCGCTGTAGGCGTTGGCTTGGATGAAGAGCTTTTCGTGAACCAGTTTCGTGGCGCCGTATAGATTGACTGGATTGACGGCCTTGTCCGTGCTCAACGCCAACACCCGCTTGACTCGATTGTCCAGGGCGGCCTCGATGACGTGGCGCGCGCCTTGGATGTTGGTTTGCACAGCTTCGAAGGGGTTGTATTCACAGGCGGGAACTTGCTTGAGGGCCGCGGCGTGGACGACGACGTCAACCCCATGCATGGCACGGCGGAGTCGATCCACATCTCGAACGTCGCCAATGAAGTAGCGCAAACTCGGATGATCGAACCCTTGAACGCGCATCTCATGCTGTTTCAATTCATCGCGGCTGAAGACAATGAGTTTGCGCGGATGATAATCCCTCAGCATGATCTCGATAAAAGCTTTGCCAAAGGAGCCAGTGGCTCCCGTGACGAGGACGGTGTGATTGGACCAATTCATGAAGTAGTTCCTGATCGAGTGAAGGCGTGCACCTTGATTTCCAGGCCGTCCGGCATGTGCCAGGTATAGGGGATGAGCACGGGCGCGGATTCCCAAGCCAGACTGTCGGCATTTTCGCTGAGCAAGCCAAAATCGCGCATGCGGCCGCTCACGCTGAAAAAGCCGGCTTCTTGCGTGGGAACGATGGGTGTCGCGCCGTTGGCGGCGCGAGCGCCAATGCGAAGCGTGTAGGTCTGGGGCACCAATGGCAGCGAGTGGAACGTGCAGCGGATTCGTCCGCTACCCTCAACGTGATCGGGTCGATGGCCGTCAAACAATTGACTTGCGGAAAGCAAGGGCCCATATTGGCTCAGGATGCCTATCCAAAAATGGGGTTGCTCAATCCGCTCATGGGCGTGAAAGTGGATTTCCACGGTCAGGGAATCGCCAGGCTTGAATTCCGTTGTCGTTTCACCCTGGCGGTTTCGCAGCAGCACTTTGGTGAAAACCAAGGGATCGGCCGAGGCTTGGCCGTTGGACAGATCGAAGCCAGCTTCACCGCTGGCGCCCAGGTATTTGTTGATGACCTCGTCGGGTGGACCGTCGGCGACCAACTGGCCCGCCTCGATCATGAGCGCCCGCTGGCACAGCCCGCGAATCGCCCCCATATTATGGCTCACGAGCAAGACCGTTCGTCCCGTCTTGGCCACTTGTTCCATTTTCCCCAGGCATTTTTTCTGAAAAGACATGTCGCCAACGGCGAGCACTTCATCGACCAGCAAAATATCGGGATCTAAATGCGCCGCCACGCCAAAAGCCAGTCGCATGTACATGCCGCTGGAGTAATGTTTGACCACGGTGTCGAGGAAGCGCTCCACTTCGGCGAAGGCCACGATTTCGTCGAATTTACGAGTGATTTCCGCCTTACTCATACCCAAGATGGCGCCGTTGAGATAAATATTCTCTCTCCCCGTCAACTCGGGATGAAAGCCCGTGCCCACTTCGAGCAAACTGCCTACCCGGCCATGCAGTTCAATGCGGCCTTCCGTGGGTTCCGTGATCCGCGACAGGACTTTCAGCAAGGTGCTTTTCCCCGCGCCATTGCGTCCCACAACCCCCACCACTTCTCCAGCCTTGACGTCAAAATTCACATCGCGCAAGGCCCAGATCGTTTGCGCCGTGGAACCATCCCCAAGGGTGGCCTTTTCTATCAGCCGCTTCGACCAGCGCAGGGGCGCGGCGACGGTCTTCATAATCGCGTCGCGGAGCGATTGATAACGTTCACGCTGACCAATCTGGTAGCGTTTTCCAATGTTGCAAACATGAATGACGCGAGCGGACATAGTTTACCTGTGTGCCATCACACCACGTCGGCGAAGGTGCGCTCCATCCTGCGGAAATAATAAAGACCCCCGACCAGGAGCAGCAGCATCATGACGAAGGACGCCGCCATCATCGGGCCGGGAGGTGCCGTGCCGAACAGCGCCCAGCGAAAACCATCGACCACGCCCGCCATCGGATTCAAGCCGTAGAGCCAGCGCCATTGCTCCGGCACGATGGTGCTGGGATACGCGATCGGCGTCAAGAACATCCAAAGCTGGGTGAGAAAGGTCAGGGTGTATTGCACGTCGCGATAAATCGCATTCAGGGCCGCGAGCCACAACCCCACGGCCAGCGACGTGATCAATGCCATGAGGATGAAAAAGGGCAGCAGGATGATCGGCCAGCCCGGCGTTACCTGATACCAAACCATCATGCCGGTGAAGAGCACGGCGGCGATGGCGAAATCGACCAGGCCGCTTAACAGCGGCGCCAGGGGCACGATTAGCCGGGGAAAATAGACTTTGGTGATCAAGTTGCGGTTCGTCACCATGCTCTTGCTGACTTCCGTTAACGCGTAGGCGAACAGCATCCAGGGGAGCAAACCCGAAAAGGCAAACAGGGAATAGCTCAGTTCCTTGCCGATTTTCTGGTCGATCCCGCCCAAGCGGCCGAAAAAGATCGTGAACACGATCATGATGAACAGGGGCTGAATAACGGCCCAGGCCACGCCCAAGACCGTTTGTTTGTAGCGCACGGAGACATCCCGCCACGTCAGGAAGAAGAGCAATTCCCGGTAGCGCCAGAGTTCCTTGAAGTCCAGGGTGCGCCAGCCATGCGTGGGCTCGATGACCAGAGGCGGCGTCGTCGTGGTGGAAGGCGGATCGAGGTGAACCGTTCGCGATGCTTCGGTGGAAGATAGGTGCATGGGGTTTAGGAACGGCTCATAAAGGCAAGGGATAGGATGACAACTGTAGAGTCTTCTGTGCGGACTCCGTCCCCGTGGGTTGCAGCAAACTATTCAACCTCAACGGTGGTCCAGGTTGGATGCGATCGACTCTCCACATCCTTCCATCGGCTCTCGCGACGTCTGGACAAGCGGTGAAGGGACGCGTGTTGTTCACGGCGAATCACTCCGACTTGCCAAGCAGCGCCAAGGTTCGTGGAAGCTGGGAAGCATTCGATATCATCCAGAAGGTCAGTATAACTCCCCCGAAAATGCCCGGCAACGAGCCTGGCCAGTTTCATCGTATCTTTATTCCACGACTTGCCTGGCCTTTTCGGACCAAAGTGAAGACATGGCTTTTGCTTGGGCGGTTGGCCGACGGCGCGCACTACCCGGCCTGATCCATGGACTTGCGGTCGTGATCCAACAGCTTGTCCAAATCATGCAAGCGCAGCAACAGCGTGAGCTGATCGCCCGCTTGAAGCGTGTTTTCCGTCCACAGGACGCGGGGCAGGGTGCGGCCATCGCGCTGCCAATGCAAGGGAATGAAGCCCAATTGGCTGGCTAAAGACAGCAGCTTTTGGCCCACCAGGTGATGATGCATGGGGTCGATTTTAAACTCCACCGTGCCGAGCAAAACCCCCTTCACCCAGAACATCCCCAGAATCCGTTCACGGTACAGGGCCGCCACCAGAGCCGGGGCCGCCAGCGAGGCCACCGCGTGGGCATGGCGAATCTGATTCGTTTCCCGCAACAATTTCGCCAACGGTTCATCCTCCAGCCGCATGACGATCCGCTGCTTGGGATTCTGATCCTTGATCATGAGGGCGATTTCCACGTTCACCAGATCATTGCTCGTGGCCAGGATGCAGGCCCTGGCCTCGCGAACCCGGGCGCGCGTCAGCATTTCCGGCAGCGTGGCATCGCCGATCAAGACCACGGCTTTGACCCGGCGGGCTTCCATCGTGTGCCGGCTCTCGGCGCGCTCGATGACCACCACGGGGATGTCCCGTTGCCGCAGTTGTTCAACGACGCGAATGCCCAAGCTGCCCAAGCCGCACACGACGACGTGGCCGCTATCCGGAATCCGCCCCACCACGAACGCGCCACCCAGCCGGGCGCGGACCAGATAATTGGTGAGCAGGGCCGTCAACGCCGCCGTCAGCACAATCCCGGCGATGCGCAGGCAAGTGACAAACAGCTTCAGCGCTTCGTCTTTGGCATCCGCCTTCATGTCTGCCGCCGTGGCCATGACGCTGACGGTGCGGTACATGCCCTCGGCCAGGTCGGGCTTGTCGTAGAAATAGAAGATCAGGGCGCTGAGCAAGATCACGACCATGAACAGGCCAAAGACCAGCTTGACGGGCATCTCGATATCCACTAAGGTCCGCCAAACGATCCGGCCGAAGCGGCGCATCCAACTGGCCCAGCGGAGCACGATTTGCTGCTCCTCGCTGGCCAGTTCCCGGAGCTTGGCGACGAGCGGTTCGGGGCCGACGACGATGATGCGATCTCCCGGAAGCAATTGGCCGTCCCAGCGAATCTGCTCGAGCCACCGCCAATCGGAGCCCAGGGGGAGGTGTGAAGGGGAGGAGACCACCGCCGAAGGGGTCAGCATCTCCGCCTCGCGCGTTTCATGCCCCACCACCTCGACCCCGAAATGTTGCTTCAGTTCATCGAGGGTATGTCCGACCCAGGGATGCCGGGCCGTCACTTTCAGCTCGGTGATTTCATAGCCTTGTCCAAGCGATTGAAAGGAGCCAAGCGAATCCCCGGCCAGGGCCGTCAGGGCGAAGATGGGGGCCGTGAGAGCGGATTTGCTGAGCAGATGCAATTGGGGCAGCCCCTTGCCCAAGCGCTGAATGAGGTTTTGATTGAAAAACCGCGCGACGATGCGGACGTCCTTGTTGAGCTTGCAAACGGCCAGGGCGGTCGTCAGGTTGACGACGTCCTGCTTGGTCAAGATCATCACGGCCTGCGCCGATGCCACCCCAGCGGCCTGCAGGATATTCGGGTCGCGGCAGTCGCCGCGGATCAGTCGAGCGGAGCCGAGTCGTGGATCGTGCGGATCGCAGGCCATGTCGATGGCGCTGATCGTCCAGCCCAGGCATTGCAAATGCTCCAAGACCATCCAGCCGACCTGGCCCAAACCGCAAATGATGACGAGGCGCGAACCCTGCATGGACACCCTTTCCGATTGGCGGTGAAGAGGATTATTGTACCCTGATTCGCCCCGACGTGCTGATATTCCCCTCAACTTGCTCAAGGAATTGCGATAGGATTAGAATAGGACGGGGAAGGTGGGAGGAGATGCGATGATTACGACAACGGAGTGGACAAACATCATTCAGTGCATGCTCGCCTATTTAATCTACATGAGCCTCGGAGCCAATGCCCTGGTCACGGCGGAGGAGGTTCGCGAGGGTCAATTCTTTCTCCAGGCCGCTCAGCGGATGATCGCCGAGCAACGCTGGGAGGAAGCCAACCGCTTGTTGCAGCAAGCACGCCGCCGCGAACCGAATCAGCCGCAAGCCCTGGTCGGCCTGGGCCAGGTCGCCCGGCACAAGGGCGAATGGCGGCTGGCTCAATCCTACGTCTCCGAGGCGCTGCGACTGACTCCCGAGGACGTCGACGCCATGGTGTTGGACGCCGAAGTAAAACATTTTCGGGGTTACGATGACCTGGCCTTGGACCGGCTGCAGCGGGTGCTTCAGCTTGAATCCAAGCATCCGCAGGCGTCTCTGATACGGGCCAAAATCTTTCTCAAACAACAGAAAACGACCGATGCGGTCATGGATTTAACGACCCATCTCCGGCTCCAACCCAAGGACCTCGAAGCTCGCCGACTCCGAGCGCAGGTTCATCTTCAGTTGCAACAACATTTGGAGGCTTTGCAAGATTACAATCTGCTGGTGGAAATGGAACCCGATGCCTTTCTGAACTGGAAGGAACGAGCACGGGTGCTGAATCAATTGGAGCGCTGGTCCGACGCCGCGGCCGATTACTCGCGAGCCTTGAAGCTCAAACCGGACGAATATGAACTCTACTGGCTGCGGGCCTTAACCCACTTTCAGCTCGATGATTTTCAAGCCTGCATTCGCGACTTGAACCGCTACCTGGTGACGAATCCCCAGTCGGAAGCGGCCTTGATCAAGCGCGGCGAAGCCCACTTTCGGTTGGAGAACTGGGAAGCTGCGTTGAAGGATTATCAAGCCGCCATCAAAATCCGGCCCGACAACGACAACACCTGGGTCGAGATCGGCCGGGTGTACGAAAAGATGCATCGCAACGAGGAGGCCCTGGCCACCTACAAAAAGGTCATCGAACAAGAGCCGAACCAGCATCGGGCCAGGCTCTATTTGATCCTGCTGCATCAAAAATTGGATCAATTGGATGAGGCCCTGGAGGGAGCGAATCACCTGGTCAAGGTGTTTCAAAGCTTCGAGAATGTACCGCAAATGCCCCTGATGTTGCGCCTGCGCAGCAACATTTTGGGACAGATGGCCCGGGACGTGGAAGCCCTGAAGGATCTCAATCGAGCCATTGAGCTGGATGAAGAGGATGCCTTGTCCTATGTCGCCAGGGCGGCCATTCATCGGCGGCAACAACAACCAGCCCTGGCCCTGCAAGACCTGAATCGAGCCGCGCAGCTCGAACCCAGGGAAAGCCACGTGTTCACGCAGCGGGCAAGCTACCATGTCAGCCAGCGGCAATGGGCCTTGGCCAAGGAAGACTATGCCCGGGTCGTGGCCATGCCGCCCAAGCAAGTGTCCGAGCTGACCCGCACCTATGCCAGGATCAATCGCCACTTCATGGACAAGGAGTTTGCCGAGGGAAAGCGGCTGGCCGCGGCGGCTCGCCAAAACCGGGAGAAGGATTCGGATTGGCTCTATGATTTGGCTTGCGCCTTGTCCATCGGCGCCGAAGTGGCCCAGCACTCAGGCCCTGAGTTCGCGCAAGAAGCCCATGAGCTGCAAGAACTTGCGTGCGATACCCTAGATCAAGCCTTTGCTCATGGTTACACCCATCGAGCCCATTTGCGGCTCGATCCTGACTTCGTTTCCCTTAGGGATTTGCCCCGTTTCCAGAAACGAGCCCAACTGGATTCAGCCAAATGAGAGCGCTGCACCATTTTCATCCCACGATGAATCCCTCTTCATTCTTCGCGAAAAGTTGATGAGAACCGCTACTTTTGGCATCCCATGTTGTTAGAATGATCGTGGAAATGGTTCCATATTGTAATCACATCAAGGGGTGAAACATGTCTGGTTGTCGAGCTCTCGTAGCCGTACTCGCATTCGGTTTGATTGTTGGCCCGGCACTCGCGCAAGGTGGTCGAGGTCAGGGCGGTGGTCGTGGCCAAGGGATGGGCATGGGCATGGGCGGCGGCCTGATGCTGCTCTCCAGCAAGGACGTTCAAACGGACCTGAAACTTTCCGAAGAACAAGTGGCCAAGGTCAAGGGTATTCAAGAAAAACAACAAAGCATGATGCGCGAATTGCGCGACCTGAGCCGCGAGGAAATACGCGAAAAGATGCAGGAAAATCAGCGCACCATGCAGGATGAACTCAACAAAGTTCTCAATGAAGATCAACAGAAGCGTTTGAAGCAGCTCAATTACCAATACACGCAGCGCAACATGGGCATGGGCGCCTTGATTCGCAATCGCGACGTGGCCTCGGCCTTGGAGGTCACCGACGAACAGAACGACGCCCTCCGCGCCATCCAGGAAGACATGCAGAAGATGATGCAGGAGATGCGCGAAGGCGGCGGCGGCGACTTCCAGGAAATGCGTTCCAAGATGCAGGAAATGCGCAAGGCCAATGACGCCAAGATCGAAAAGATGCTCTCGGACTCCCAGCGCAGCAAGCTCAAGGAACTCTTGGGCGAACCGTTCAAGGGCGAATTCCCCGCTCCGGGTCGTCGTCCTGGCGGTGGCGGCAACTAGTCCACCCTTTGACAATTTCCTATATCATCAACAACCTTGAACCCGCGAGTGACCCCGCTCGTGGGTTTCTTTTTGTTTTCCAACGCCAAAGGAACCCTCATGACCCCGCCTTGGGCCTTGATCTGGGACATGGATGGCACGCTGGTCGACACGGCCAGGCTCCATTTCGAAGCTTGGCGCGCGACCTGCCTTGAACTGCAATATGACTTCACCGAGGCGGACTTCGTCGCCACGTTTGGCCGGCGGAATCCTGAAATCCTGGATCATCTCTTCGGTCGGCGCTTTTCCGAAGACCAGGTCCAGTCGATCGGCGATCGCAAGGAGGCGGCGTATCGTGAGGCAGCGGCCAAAGGCGGCGTCTTTCTGCTGCCTGGCGTTTGGGATTTGCTCCAAGCGGGACGGGTGCATGCCGCCCGGCAGGCCGTGGCATCGAGCGCCCCCAAGGCCAATGTCGAGCTGATCATGGAACTTACCCAAACTAGGGACTTTTTTAACGAAACCGTCGCCATGGAAGATACCCAGCGCGGCAAACCCGATCCCCAGGTGTTCTTGATCGCGGCGGAGCGTTTGGGCGTTGAGCCTGGCCGATGCGTGGTGTTTGAGGACGCGGTGGCTGGCGTTCAAGCGGCCAAGGCGGCGGGGATGGCCTGCGTGGCCGTTCACTTCGTCGGCCACCATCCTCCTGAAAGGCTACGTGCCGCCGGGGCGGATTGGGTCGTCCCAACGTTGGCGGAGATTCACGTCGATGAGTTTCGGCGGCGCGTTGGCTTCGCCATTGACGCGATGTAAGCGTTGCTGCCCATCCTCGGAATAGGGGGAATCCGAGCGCCTCCAGCGATCCGGCGCCACCAGCGTCCATTCATCCTTGAAGAGCGGCAGTTGAACGGCCTCGTCGCTGGCGGACTCCCAACATGCCACCCAGTCGTTCCAGCGAATCGGCTGCGATTGATAAAGCAGCCGATCCATGCGAATCGTCGGCCAAGCGTCGGCCAACTCCCTGGGCTTCGCCTTGGGTTGCAGCGTGCGCCGCCAAAGGCGCAGATCGTAGAGCACCACTTGCCCCTCGCGCGGCTCAGGCCAAATCGTCAAGCCATCGTCGGTGATGTCGTAGGAGGGGCTGCGAGGATGAAACTGCTGTTCCAATTGCTCCCGAATGATGTCCACGCCTGATAGCTTGTACCATCCCGCCAGGGCATTGAGTGCCTGGCGGCGCGCCGGCGGAGTCACTTTGTCCAGCCAGCCCACTTTTTGCATGCCGGCCAAAAGCCAGCCGGAATGTTCATCCAAGTCGATCCACACGGGCAGGTCGGGATGTTCGGCGTGTTTCAGCTCGATGGCCACGCGGTTGCTCGAAAGCTGAATCGCGCCGACGGCCAGCGGTTGTTGGCTCCAGGCGGGGAGTTGGTGCAACAGGGCAATGAATTCGCGATCCAGGGCGAGCCGAATCGACTTGGCCACTTCCCGCAAGGCTTGACGATAGGTGCGCGCCGATCGCCATTGTCCCGTGTAATAGGCCTGCCGTTCGGCGCGGCGGAGGGACGTGAACAGCTTGGGCACGGTGCCCGAATGAAAACCGGGTCGCAGCAGCAGGGGCAGCGTTTCGCCATGGTGGCCGATCATGACGGGCTTGAGCCGATCCGGTCGATTGGAAGCGAAGATGCGCCAATTGCCCTTCATTTCCCACACCAGAAAGGCAAACGCCGAGGGCAGCAGATAGAGCGTGGGCAGAATGATGGCGTAAGTCACCAGAATGGCCAAACCCCAACCCATCACCAGGCTGATCTGATTGATCATTTCCTCGTGCTCGGGGGTCAAGGGCGTCAATTGGCCGATGTAAAACGGGTACATGAATTTGGCCGCCAGCGAGGAGAGGGGCAGCTTCAAAGGATTGATGCTCGGTTCGATCATCGTCAGAAAATAGAGCCTGATCAAATAACCGAAGGGGAACCAGGCCACGCCCATGAAGGCGCGGAGCACCATCAGCAGCCGGCCCTCGCCGCTCTTGAAGCGCAGCCACTCGTCGATGGTGTATAGCACGTACTCCACGGCCTTGGAGAATTGCTGGAACACCGACAGAATCCAGCGAAATATCCCCTGGAGCACATCGAACCGCAGCCAGCGATAAAGAAAGATGACGATCTCCATGAAGGCTTCGCTGAGGAGCAGGCCATACTTGGAGTTCATCAAGATGACCATGCCCAGGAAGGTCAGCGTCGCCCATTCGGGTCGGGCGATCGTCCCGGGCCAGATGATCCAAATGACCATCGACGCCAAGAGCGGCTTGAGCACGTACCACAGAAACAGCTTGTAGCTCCAACTGTTCAAGATTTCCTGCAAGACCGGCCACTGCAGCAGCTTGCGCGGCCATTCGTAGCAGATCAAGCGCATGGCCCGGTAGAGCCAGCGGCCCAACTCCGCCAGAAAATGGCGCAGGGATTCGCTATGGGTCAGCGCCAGGAAAAAGGCCCCCAAGAGGAGGAAGCTCCATTGCACGTGGAGGCTCCAAGCGGGGGGACGCGGCTGCGCGGCTGAAGCAGCGGGGATGGCTGCACCGGCTTCCGCTTCCCCATCGGCGATGGACGCCGCGGCTTCAGACGCGGCTATCTCGCCTCGCCCCATCCAGGCATTGATCGAAGGCAGAATGAAAAACTCGACCATGGCCAGCAGCACATAGGCCCCGCCGAAGGGGATGATCAGGTTTTTCGTCACGAAACGGCCCGTCGACGTCCCGAAGAGCAGAGCGCTCAGGCCCTCCAGCCAGCGCAGATAGAATTCCCCCCGGCGATACACGCCGTCCATGACGGTCGTCAGCCGGCGATCGAGCCGCAACAGCGAGTCGCCCCGCCAGAAGGCATAGGGATCGTTGAGGTCCTCGAGCTTCAGTTGGTTGCGCGAGAGCGTGTCGCGGAGGTCGGCGAAGGAGAAAAAGCCATACTCCGTGATCCGGTCGAGCAATTCCTCGATCAGCTTCTGTTTGGCGACGTTTTCCGGCACATTGTTCGGCAAAAGTCCCACGTCATAGAGCGCATCCGCCAGCAGGGGGCGAAAGCGTTCACGGAGATGTTGCTCGGAGGTTTCCTCGGCAACTTGCAGCAGCCGCACCAATTCTTGACGATCATCATCGCTGATGCGGGCCAGGGTGAGCCGCTGGGCGGCGCTGCGCAAATGTTTCGTCATGCGGACGATGCGCAGGCTGTGCAAGGGGCGTTTGAGGGGACGGTGCCCCGCGGAGATGATCCATTCGACGATGTCCAGGGCGAACAGTTCCTTTTCATACTCGACGCAGACTTTTTGCAAGTCGTAGAGCAGGCGGGCTTCAAAGGGCCAGCGGCCCTGATCCGCCTTTTCGAGCAGCGACGGCAGCACCTTGATCCAAGCTTCGGTGGTCGCCTCGTCCATCTGCAGAGCCGCCTTGAGCCGCTGCGTCAGATGCTGCAAATCGAGCAGGGCCGCATCCTTGGTTTCCTGAGTCAGCGCGGCTGGGGCGACGCGGGCCGCCTTGGTGCGGAGAATCGCGGCGCGCACCGAATCGCCGGCCCGGGCAAAGCGCCGCGCCTGCGCCAGCAGCTTCAGGAAGTAATCGTTGGATTCATCCGAACTGGTATCGGTGCGGACCACGGGGCTGGGAGCGCCCTCGGGCCGGGTCCGCTTGAAGACCGCCTCGGCGTCGACGTCATGGGCGATCAGGGCGTCGACCGCGGCCAGGTTGCGGATGGCGGGGAAATAGGTGTTCAGCAAGTTCGGCCAGAAGTAGCGAATCTCCAGGTAGACGGCGACGAACTCCATGTAAACGTGCACGTCGTCTTGCGGCTTGACGAGATAGTTTTCCTGATGCAGGACGCTGCGGATTTCCTCGAATTCCGTCTGCCCGATGGCGTCGATCCGCGACCGCACGCTGCTGCTGGTCAGCCGCCCTTTGCTCGCCTGGGCAAGCAACTCCATGTCGACGTGAGCATGGAACAAATAGCGCCAATACTTGAGCAGCAAGGATTCCTGGTCGGAGCCTTGCAAGGTTTCAGCCGTGGGGCGCTGCATCAGGATGACCGTTTCCGGCAAGCGGCGGTCGGGGGGCAGGTCCAGCTTCTCTTGCTCCACCTCGCGGAACAGGATTTGCCGGTCGAAGACGTGGCACTGCTCATGCGGAACGTGCACCCACAGCAGCGGTATGTGATACACCCGCTGAATCATCCCGCGCATGATCCGCGGCGACACGAGCAAAACGCCCGGGTCCACCTTGGTCAGGATGTTGTGCAGCTCTTCCAGTTTCACGATGGCCCCGGAACGAGAAGGGCAAAGGGGGCGTCCCCCCCCGAATGAAAGGTCAAATTGGGCCCCGTCGGCGACGTCTCCCTCAGCGCTTATACCTCATTGCCAAGGCCCAACGCAAGCCAGCGTCCTTGAAATCTTCATGAACCCGTGACCGGGCCGCCACGCAAGATGACGGGGATTCCCTTTTTTCCAGCTAAATGTGTGGTTTTGTCGAGAAGGGGGGGAAGAGGCTGGGCAAGCGACGTCACTCGCCGATCAGGTCGGCTTCAGAAGTGATGATAAACCGATGAGCTTCCTTGGGGGTTTCCCGTAACCGCAATTCGTCCAGGAAGCCGGGGATGAGGAGCAATCGGGAAAGCCGGGCCAGCAACCGCAGATGAATGGCGGAATCCTGGCCGCAAACGAGGAAGAACAGGTCCGTCAGCGCGCCCCGTTCGGAGCCAAAGGGAATGCCGGAGAGGCTGCGGCCAAAGGCGACCACCGAATCCCCCAGCGACTGCGGCAGCGGACGATGCGGATGAGGAAAAGCCACGCCCACGGGCAGGGCCGTCGAGGCCAGGCTTTCACGCTGCTCGATGGCGGCGAGGATCGCTTCGGGCTGATAGACGTGGCCCGATTGCTCCGCCAACTCGACCAGCTCGCGCAGCAGCCCCGGCTTGCTCCGCGACTGCAGTGGCACCGCCACGCAGGACAGCGGCAGATACAAGCTCAGCAGCGCCTCCGCCCCTTCATGCAGCGGCGGCCCTTCCAACCGCGTCAGCTCCTCCTCTGTGTAGGCATGAAGCTGATCCTCGATCCAGTGCGTGATCTCCGTCCGGGAGAAACGCCATTGATCCCCCACCTTGCGGCCAGGCAAATAGCCCCGGCTCGCCAGGCGGATGACTTCCTTCACGTTTCTCCCTAGAAGATCAGCCACTTCCAAGGGTTCCATGTTTTCCTGCATCATGGCGTCAATGCTCCCCCGAAAGGCGGCCTCATGCGGAATCGGTGCGTTCTTGCGTCAAGAGGCCGGGCAAATCGAAACCGCGCCCGCCTTTGAGTAATTGTTGCTGCGCCTGGGTCTGCTGCCCCAATCCCCAGAGCCGAATGAAACCCTTGGCCGCTTCGTGGTCGAATTGATCGCCCGTCTCATACGTGGCCAGGTGCTTGCTGTACAGGCTGAATTCGCTCTGGCGGCCGACGACCACGGCGGCCCCCTTGAACAACTTGACCCGCGTGCGGCCCGCCACATAGCGCTGATTGCTGGCGATAAAGGCCGCCAGGTCCTGATGCAGGGCGCTGAACCACAGTCCGTTGTAAATCAGGTCGGCATACTCCTGGCTGACAAGGGCCTTGAACCGCTGCGCCTGCTTGCTCAGGCATAGGGATTCCAACTCCCGATGGGCCAGATGCAGGATCACCGCCGCGGGGGCTTCGTAAATCTCCCGCGATTTGATGCCGATCAGGCGGTTCTCGACGTGGTCGATCCGCCCCACGCCATGCCGGCCGCCGATCTCATTGAGCTGCTCGATCAGCGGCACGCCATCCAGCTTTTTTCCATTCAGCCCGATCGGCCGGCCATGTTCCCAATCGATCTCCACGTACTCCGGTTCGTTGGGCGCGGTGAGCGGATTGGCCGTCCACTGATAGGCGGCTTCGGGCGGTTCGATCCAGGGGTCCTCGAGGATGCCCGCTTCGACGCTCCGGCCAAACAGGTTTTGGTCGATGCTGAAGGGTTTCTCCGCCGTCGCCTCCACGGGGATGTTGTGCTTCTTGGCGAAGGCGATTTCCTCATCCCGCGTCATTTTCCATTCGCGCACTGGAGCGATGATCCGCAGCGTCGGCGCCAGCGTTTGAAAGGTCACATCGAATCGGACCTGATCGTTGCCCTTGCCGGTGCAGCCATGGGCCACTGCCTTGGCGCCGTGTTCCTTGGCGGTATCGACCATCAGCTTGGCAATGAGGGGGCGGCCCAGCGCCGTCGCCAACGGGTACTTGCCTTCATACAAGGCGCCCGCCATAAGGGCCGGCCAGATGAAACAATCCACGAACAAGTTGCGGGCATCCATGGCCACCGCGGCCACGGCCCCGGTCCGCATGGCCTTCTGGCGGATTTTCTCGATGTCCTCTCCTTGGCCCAGGTCGACCGTGAACGTCACCACGTCGAGGTCGTATTTCTCCCCCAGCCAGGGAACCATGACGGACGTGTCTAGTCCGCCGCTGTAGGCCAATACCACTTTGTCTCGTGCCATGCTGCTCTCCTCTATGCAAACCATTATATTACGAGATGGAGCCGCCATTGCCGGAGGTGGAGAGGAAATGTCGCGCCATGAAGCGCTTCAGGCTGCAAATCCCGCGCACCCTTTGGGATGAAATGATCGCCCATGCCCGCGCCTCGGCCCCGCTGGAATGCGTCGGGTTGTTGGTGGGTTCAGCGGATGGGGTGGTCAAGGAACGTTACCCGCTGATCAACGCGCTCGCTTCGCCCGCCGCCTTCGAATCCGACCCGCGGAGCATGCTCGAGGCGGAGAAGCGCCGCCGGGCCGCGGGTTGGGATTGGCTGGCGGTGTATCATTCGCATCCGACCAGCGCCGCCGTCCCGAGCCGCAAGGACGTGGAGCAGCATCTTGCGGCAGAGGTGGTCTGCCTGATCATTTCGCTGGCCGGCCCTGACGCTGTGATCGCGGGCTATTGGATGTTGCCCGCTGGTTTCGAGCAGGCAACGGTGGACTGCGTGGCGTGACGCTGCCGTGACGATCCTGGGCAACACTGTTGAGCACGAAGACGCCCATCTCTGTGCGGCGATCGCTGGGAAGACAACATTCTAACCAAAGGTAAAGCAAGTCATATGAGATGAAATAATCTCCTTAAAGCCTTGCGCCATCGATCTGTACTGCGATGGCTAACAAGCCCATTGATTACGGATAAATGCTGGCATATCCTGTTGATCTAAGTCAAATAGGCTGCATGGCATGCAGGAAGGCCTGCTCCTGTTCAGCCATTGAGTTCTTTACTCGCAGCTTGGAGTCGGAACAAAATGACACGCCGCTCGTTATGATTGGCTGGTGTTGCGGTTGGTTGCCTGTGGTTTGGTTTGGGGAATGATTTGTCAGCACAGAATAAATCCAGCGGCAACGGCATGGACCCCAAGGTCGCGACAGCATGGAAACGTGCGGGATTTGAAACGGGGTGGATCGGAATTGAATTCGGCACCGAAATCATCAAAGAATTTTTAACGGAGCGAACCAAGCTGGACACGGCGCTTCCCTGCTTCGCCGGCTGGCCGTTAACGAGCATGAACAACCTTCCCGAACCAAGCACGGACTTCGCGATCAGGTTCGATGTGCTTATAAATCGTAATCCCAAACTGCTCAACAGCCGAGTGCAAGTCACGGAAAACATGATTAAAGAACTGGCTCGTTTTAAGAAGCTTAAACACTTGGAGGTGGGGGTAAAGGGGAATGCCGCGTTCCTAACGGCCATCAGCCAACTGCAATCCTTGGAGACGCTGTATTTGAGTCTCAGCAGCGATGATAAAACTAGCCTGAAGCCGATCGGCGGCTTGCATCAACTTAGACATTTGGGGCTCGCGAGCAGCGCGGTCAACAACACGGGCATGCCAGCGGTCTTGGCGGGCAAATCAGGAGGCATTAATGACCGTGACCTGAAGGACCTTGGGGCTTTACAGAATCTCGAGGTGCTTAATCTCCGCAATTCACAAGTAACCGATCAGGGCCTCAAAAGCTTGGCCAGTTTCGCTAAGCTTAAAGTGCTCGATTTGAGCTTTTCTCCCATCACCGATGAAGGCTTGAAAGATCTCACCGCGCTCAAGCAACTCAAAGTCCTTTACCTGGACAATAATGTGAAAATCACGGACAAGGGCGTCTTGGCCTTGGCTCCACTTACCAAATTGGAACGCGTTTTCGTCCGGGACACGTTTGTCACGGGAGAGAGTATTCGCGCCATGGAGAAGCTGAATCCCAAGCTGCGCATCATCATCCGCTGAAGGATGTTGAACGGCCTGTCAGTAACGGCTTATTCGACAATGCTATGTCATAATCTCGCGGCCCCGCCGTCGTCAAGTTTGGCGGAGCTTCCCTGTGACAGCGGGATGTCAGCGAGCAGTTTGCGGGTTGGGGTTTGCTACCGCGCACGGGCGGAGGAGCCTCCGTGGCACCGGGCAGGGCTTCTGTTAGCAAATGCACTTCGGTTTTCATGTTTCAGGCCACATGATTGTGCCCCCACGCAACAGATCAGCAATTACTTCGTGTGAGGAAAAGGCATCTTCTAGTATTTTAACAAAGAATAGGGCATCGAAAGATTCGATTGGGCGGTCGCCTTTTAGCCATTTGTTCACTAATGTGCCGAAGACCAAGCCGACTAATTCACGAGTAACCGAGTTGGATATTGTTTTCTGATAATTGATAGCTTCTTCATGATTAAGAACTGTGATTGGCATTAATCAATCTCCCTCATTACTGAATAGTTGAGTTCATATTTCCCGGTTTGAGGATTGATGCGCAAAGCTCCAACTGCGGGGTTTGACTGCAACATTTGCCCATTCGGTCTTATGGCAAATATGTTCTCTGCATTCCGTCCGATAAAGGCGATAGTTCCATCACTAAGCACCGTTCGGTTAGCCTGCCAGCTTGGATGTGCATTTGAAATCTGACGCGCCATTCCTTCAAAGAAGTCTGCCAGTTGTGCTTGGCTTGCATTACGGTTGACTCGCATCCAACCTTGCATTTCCAAGAACATTTCTTTTATGCTCCCCTGTCGAAGCACAGGGATTCCAAGACGAGCACCTACTTCCGGAGGAGTTGCTCTCTTAGGTAACTGCACCCATGGCGGTGGCGTGCCGGGCAGTAGCGGCTTCGTTGTCCCCAGGGCGCCAGCATCTGCCGCGAGCTGAGCGCCGCCCATGCAACGGCGACCTCGTGGCAAAGTTAAGAATCAAACAATTCTGGGCGATTCACTTGGCAGGCAGAGTGGTCGCCGGGCTGTGCATGATGACTATGCCCCTGTTGCTTCTTATTGTGTGCTGGGGCTACGCTCACAGCTTGACAGCATTATCGTTAGTTCATGCGCAGCTTCTCGAAACTGTCTCTGGCTTTCTTCATCAAGGACTCGCCCATCAACTGTGGCAGTGACTACGCCACTCGAGATATTGCGAGCTGCACTCATTAAGGCAGTCAACACTTCATTCGCAATTACATGTTCATCGACCTTCATTACTGGAATATCTAGTCCCTGCATCCACTTGCACCTTTCAATGAATTGAAAGGAAGCGGGCGTTTCTTTCACCAATGCTAGAACATGATCCATGAGATTCCAGTAAACCCAATTTGAAACCTCCCATCGCTTGTTGTCGTCGATCGTGATGATTCCTGCCATTTTAGAACCCAATTCGGATGATTCTTGCAAGTTGTGCCGGACTCAAAGTTGCCAAATGACTATTGACAGCAGCTATCTGAGCTGGGGTGAATCCAGTGAGGTCGATAACAGTAAAGTCGGTGGACTTCAACAAATGATCGTCAATTGATGCCAAGAATTTCTTTTGATCCCAGAATTTCGAGGCAACGGGTTTGCCGAGCGCATCGTAAGTTCGCCCTAGTTCGTCCACATATTCCGCTCCGATGTGTGGTGACTCCTTGAGTGACTTCCCAAGTTGTGCTTCAAGACGTTGCCCGGTCGCAAGTTCATCTGCCGTTAGCCGAGTAGAACTTCCGAGTCCTGAGTTTGGCGCAAGCGTCTTTGCCGTGGGCGGCAGCTGCACCTTCGGCGGCGGTTCAGGGACCGCCGGAGAGGGAGATTTTGGCGCCGATTGGTTTGGAGGCGGAGCCTGATGCGGTGGCTGATTCGCCTGAACGCTCGGCGGCACTTCCTCCGTCGCGGCATCGCCTGAGGCCTTGCGGTTATTATGCACCAAGACGCCCAGCGTGCCAACCGCGAAGGTGTGCCAGTCGGCGTCGCCGCCGTCGTCGAGCTTGGCGGAGCCGCCGTGTGACAACGGTATGTCACCGAGCAGCCTGCGGGCGGTGTTGGCGTATTTGAGGAAGCCCGTGCCTTCCAGGTTTCTGCCAAACAGCAGATCTACGTCCTGCCGCATCCTCATCCCACGACCAAGCGTCCGAGCCGTTGGCGTTGACGATCTTCAGCGAGTAGGAATGGCTGCTGAGTCATTCTTAGGATGAATGTCAGGACGAGTGGATGTGTTGTGTTCTGTTTAGTTTCTGATTTCTTGTGAGAGACAATGGAACATAATAATTATAAATACATAACACTATCACTATATTCACCTTTCGATACTACGACTACAGCATCTTCATCGGGATAACGAGTTAAATACTGGTGACCTTCGCAGTTACTTTCAATCAATCCGTCTAGTAGTTTAGCTAGATAATCCCATCCTTGAAATGTTCTACTCCATGTGAATGATCTTTCATGAAGAGGCAGTCTTCTTATTCCATGATGTGTGGCATTTATTTTTGCTTTGAACAAGTCCCCTGTTGATATAAGCCTAAACACACATTATGAGAGAAAATAAAATCCTGCTTATCAAGGTCATTTTCACTCTCTGTAATGCTTAGATTCGGAAAACACTCTCGCAATGCTATAAGGTTCATTTCCAGGGGACCAATGAGCGTAACACGTGGTCCATCTGAAGATTCGTAATATGCAAGCCGTATCTTAGCTCTATCAATCATAAAATATCCTCCTATGTCAATACGGCCCCACAGGCGGCGTTAACGAAGGTCCATCCCCAAAATAATTAAGAGGACCATAAACGTTCTGCCATTGTGAATTCCATTCGGTCCACGGGTTATAGTCCCAGTGCCCAGCTGGATGCCATTTGTCTGGAGGGTGCCACCTCCATTCTCCTCCTTTTGGGTCAAACCAACGCCACCGGCGACGTTCAATCCATTGAAGCTGCCGAAGCCGATGTAGCCGAAACCGAGTTTCACCCACTAGTCGTCGAATACCACGTCGCATTCGCCAAGAACAAGCTCTCTTCCATCGGAAAGCACCACTTTCTTCCGTGACACAATCCCCCACTTGCGATGCTTGGCATTGCAGTATGCCACTAGCTTTGCTCTCCACCCTGCCAAATCACCTTTGTAAGAAATTCCCAAAATGGAAGTATTGCTGTCAAGGAGAATCCTAACTTTCTCTTCGATGACTCCACCGGATTTGGGCAATGGCAGGTCTGGCGAGCCAGCCAACGCTTCGTCAATAAGTGATCGAAATGTTTCACCATCCTGAGTTTCGACGTAGAGGAACTCACGCCCCTCAACTTCAATCATTCCCGGAATATGCTGATTCATGTTACCTCTACTGCGTCAGGATGAAGCGGAAGTTTGTGATGCCAGCGGCCTGAAAGACTTTGGTGTAGTGAGCGATGAGTTCGGGACTGTTTGAGTGGTAAATCACCTCGTCAAACGCCGCCGCATACTTCCTTGCCTGTTCAAGCATTTTCGCTTGCTCGGCAACTGCAAATGGCTCATTCCCAATCAGGCTGGCTGGGTTGCGGAGAGACTTCGCCCAATCGTCAACAAACTTAGCCTCAACAGCTACGTTTCTGCCGCCAATCGTGGCAACATTGTCAGCCACGCCATTAACGAACTTCCCATCTACGAATGTCGTGAATTCTCGGCTCTTGAATGACGTTTCCCCGTAAAGACTACGGACACCTGCTTCATACTCTTGCCAAGTCTTAGCTTCAATGGAGCGTGGAGCAGCTCCCGCGCGTTCGGCCGCTTGCGCCTCGGTGATCACCTCCTCGGAAACAATCCTGCCCTTCGACTTCTTGATAATTTTAACCGACTTGAACGCCTTGACACCTTGAATTCCAAAGGGCAAAGCAC
>JACTMY010000020.1 GCA_014584395.1 Planctomycetota bacterium
GGGGAAGTTGGACGCCGCGAGGGCGCAGCCGCATTTGGTCACATGGTGCGAGGCGTTGGTGGCGCTCCTGGGCCGGGAAAAGGAATACTGGACGCTGCGTGCCGCCGCTGCCGGTCTGGCGGCGTGCGTGGGGAAGTTGGACGCCGCGACGGCGCAGCCGCTGTTGGTGAAGGGGTGCGAGGCGTTGGTGGCGCTCCTGGGCCGGGAAAAGGACTATGGGACGCTATATGCCGCCGCGGAGGGTCTGGTGGCGTGCGTGGGGAAGTTGGACGCCGCGACGGGGCAGCCGCTGTTGGTCCAAGGGTGCGAGGCGTTGGTGGCGCTCCTGGGCCGGGAAAAGGACTCTGGGACGCTGCTTGCCGCCGCGGCGGTGCTGGCGGTGTGCGTGGGGAAGTTGGACGCCGCGACGGCGCAGCCGCTCTTGGTCAAAGGGTGCGAGGCATTGGTGGCGCTCCTGGGCCGGGAAAAGAACTTTTGGACGCTTGAAGCCGCCGCGAAAGGTCTGGCGGCGTGCGTGGAGAAGTTGGACGCGAAAGATTCACGAACGATGGCTTTGAGCGGCCTGCAAACGATGGTTCTCCAAACCGTGAAACAGGGTTGGGTGAAAACAGACGATGATGGCTCATCCACCGGCATGTAAAACGAATTCCTGCCCGATCTGCTTCGCCACATCTGCGACCGTAGGCAATTGGCGAGTTATCTGAAACACTCCGCTTGTGCCCGGGAGATTCGGCCGATGCTGCTTTGGCGGCTTGAGGAACTGTGTTATCCACCGACGGCTGCCGAAGTGCAAACGACCTCGGCGGTCGCGCTGCTGAACCTGTTCCCTGGCGCCATGGGACTGCCAGGCATGATGCATGAAGCAGGCCTGGCGGCCCACCGCTACCAAACCCGCCACTTCCGCACCGTCTGGGACGCCGTTGCGTGGTTCGACGCCCATGAGCCAGGTATCGACTGGGACAGCCCCTGGAAACCGTGAGCACATCTTTGGGCCGCTTGAAGGAGCATCCCTTATGGGCGAAGAAACCCTGTTCCATGAAGCGTTGGCGCAGCCGCCCGCCGACCGCGCCGCGTTTCTGGACGCTGCCTGTGCCGGGCAACCGGAACTACGCGATCGGGTGGAGAAGCTGCCGGCCGTCCCACCGCCGCCGTAGCAGAAGTGAACGCTGCCGCCGCCGATGCCGTCGCTGGATTTGAAGCCCATCCACCCGGCCTCGACGGCACCACCGGTAAATCCTTTATCATCAGGGTGTGTTGGTGCAACGGTTCGGCCAATTCATCCATGGGATATGGATGCAGGACCCATTGCGACCGTTCTACCTGAACTTCGGACGCAGCGCGATCACAGGGGCAAGGAAATGAGAACGAACTTGATGGGGAGGTCATGCAATCCGCAAGACGCGGCAGGTTTCCTCGTAGCTGCTTTCCAGATCGAGCGGCACGAACAGGTCGACGTCCAGCCAAATGGGGAGGGTCGGCAACGGCTGGCCCACTTGCATGGGATAGAACCAGGTTTCCAGCACCGGACGCTGGTGCAATCGTTTGCGGGCGCGGATCGAAACGGCATAAAGGAGCGGCGGCTCGGTTCCGAGCATCGGGTCGGCGCCGCCGATCAAGGCCAGCAGGTCGGCATACAGGTTGAATTGTCGCACGGTGACGACGTCCACCAGCGACACGCAGACGCCGCGCTGCAGAAGGGCCGCGACCTTGCCGACAAAGACCCGCCGGCTTTCGGGGCGATCCTTATTGCTGGGGCTGATGAGTTCAATCGCCGCCACCAGGCGCCGACCATGCCGATCGTCATAGACCCGCACCTCATATTCATCCTGATCGGGGAGTTCGGTTTCCAAGGTCAGCGTGGCCTGCGGCGCTTCCCGCCTCATGACGGCCAAGCCGCCGGTGTCTTCCCCGTGGTGCTGCGGTCGCGTGGGTTCGTCCTGTTCGTAAGCCGATACATCGATCTCAAATGCCGCGCCGAGGTGAACGGACGGTGCCGCCACGAAGCCTTCCGGCAAAAGGGGGAACAGCTTTTGAACGATCATCATGGGCCAGCCGCCGTGAAGCTCATCCCACGAATGCTTGCTTTCCACGGGTGGTCGAAAATGGTCGCGTAGGGGCATGGCCGTCTCCTTCACGGATATTGTACCATGCGCTGGAGCGTGCTCCTAGCAGCTCCGTAGTGGTCAGCCGACGTGTGCATGCGCAAGCGGATCCCGATTTGGAATCGTCCCGTGGCAAGCCCCTTAGCGGTTCGGCTGGCCGATGCAGAACAGGTGGTTCTCCGAGCGAAGGAAGATTTGCCCGGAAGCAAAGGCGAGGCTGGCGAAGCCGCCGTCGCCGAGGTCGTTCTCCGCCACCAGTTCAAAGCGGTCGCCTGGCTTGTAAACATAGGTCACGCCCGCTTCGTTGCTGACGAAGATGTGGCCGCCCGCCACCAGGGGCGACGCACTGAAGTTGCCCCCGAGCCGCTGCTGCCAGATCACCCGGTTGGTTTGCCCCTCGAAGCAGCTTGCGATGCCGTTGTCGGCGACGACGTAGAGCCGGCCTTCATGCCAGATCGGCGAGGGCACATAGGCCACAAACTGCTTGGTCCGCCAGAGCAAATGGGATCCGCTGACGTCGCCCTGGCCATCGGCCCGGAGGGCGAAGATTTCCTTTTCCGGGTAGCCGCCGCTGGTGAAGACGAGTTGATCGTTCCAGGCGGGGGTGTTGGCCATGACCTCGGCTGGCCCGGGGCAGCGCCAGAGTTCTTTCCCGGTGGCGGGGTCGTAGCTGAAAGTGGTGCTCATGCCGGGGAGCAGCAACTGCGGCCGGCCGGCGATCGTGGCGACGGCGGGCGTGGCGTAGCTGCCGTGCTTGCCCGAGGTGGGGCGGGGCGTGCGCCAGGCCGTTTTCCCGTTCTTGCAGTCTAAAGCGGCGACAAAGCAATCTTCCAGATTGTCGCCGTTGACGATGATCAGTTCCTTGTAGAGGACGGGGGAAGAGCCGTAACCATGCTCGGAGGTGAAGCGGCCGACGTTGGTTTGCCACAACTGCTTGCCTTGCAGGTCGAAAGCGGTGACCCACAGGGCGTCGTGATTGATAAAGACCACCACGACGCGTTCGCCATCGCACAGGGGGGTGGCCGAGGCGTGGGAGTTCTTTTTGTGCAGCTTCATGAAGCCGCCCTGATGGACGACGCGCCGCCACAGCTCCTTGCCGCTGGCGCGGTCGAAGCAGAGAAGCATCTGTTCCTGGCGGTCGGCATCCGCCGAGACCACGAACACGCGGTCGTTCCAAAGCACCGGGCTGCCGTGGCCGCGGCCGGGCACATCCGCTTTCCAGGCGATGTTTTCCGTTCGGCTCCAGCGGAGCGGGACATCCCCGGTCCAAACGCCTCGGCCATCATGCCCCCGCCAGGCCGACCATTGAACCGCTGCGGCAGCGTGCGGTTTGGGTTCATGGGCGGCCATCCAAGAAGCGGCCGTGAACAGAAAGGCGATGGCGAGTAATGACAGGGTTCGCAAGCGTCGGCTCATGGCGGGATCAGACTCCAAATGGCGCGGGGTGAGTGAAGCACACGGGCGGAAGCGTACAGTATAAACGCACCGCGTCCCGAGAGCCACGTTGTTTTAAAAGAGGTCGGTGCGTTTCGCTGCGCTCAACGCACTCTGCCCAATTTCAGGATGAAGGTGTGTCTTTCGCCGCGGGTTTCGTCGGCTGCGGGGCGGTGGGCTGCGGCGTCTTGGCCGGTTCCGGAGCGGGCGGCTTGGGCGGCGCGGGAACGATCAGCAAGTAATGCGCCTTCTTGCGGTCGTTCGCCACGTCGGCCTTGGCCACGTCCGGCACGGCGATCATGCTGATGATGGCGATCTGCGACAGGGGCGACCGCTGGGCGAACCGCGTCGCCGTGCCCAGGCCGTAGTCGCTGTGAAAATTGCCGTTGCAATGGATCATGAACGGCTGGCGATGCGGGTTGGCGGCCAGGTAGTCGGCCATGCTCTCGGCCATGGCGTCGTCCTTGGCGCATTGCGAGCGATACATCCGTTCGACGGCGCCTTCGGCCCCGGGATGTCCCTTCATCACGTCGGCAAACAGTTCCCAATAGCGATCCAGCGGCGCGGTCGTGATGCGCGGCAAATAAGGCGACAGGCTGCCTTCCTTGCTCGCCACCTTCCCGGCGACGACCCGGGGCAAATTCCCCGCAATCACGTCCAGCTTCCGCTCCCGCGCCAGCTCGATCAGCGGCTTGTAATCCCGGGCATAATCCTTCCACGGCCGGCTGTGCTTGAGAAACGTTTCTTCATCGATGCGGCCGCGGAGGTAGTCGTTGACCACGCCCTGCACGTCGCGCTCGAACATCTCCATGGAGATGACCAGATCGCCCCGCCGCTCCGCCAGCAGCCGGGCCAGATCGGCATAGACTTGATGCCCGACGACGTTGTCGTGCAGTTCGCCGAAGAAGACAACGTCCCGCGCGGCCAATTCATCCGCCAGGCGCTGCAGTGTGAGTTCCTTGCCGGTGCGGCTGTGGAGAATGCGAAACGCCGATGATTTCGGAGCTTCGGGCGGAGTGGTTGTCGGTGTTTGGAGTGCGAGCGCGGCGAGCAGCAAGGGCAGCAGCATGGCTTGGATTCCAAGAGGAAGGTGATTGATCGCTTCGCATTCAATATAGCGAATGGGCGGCAGGAACGCATGGCGCGTTAGGTTGATCCGGCGCAGCAGCGAGGGGAGCGCCCAGCCAGAAAGGGTGCTATGAGCGAAGCAAAACGCACTGGCAACGCGTGTCGTTCAAAAATAGCGGGTTAAAAAGCCGCCTCAGGGATTTGAACCCTGGACCCCAGCTTTACGAAAGCTGTGCTCTACCGCTGAGCTAAGGCGGCGCGGTTTCCTCCTGGATGATTCATCCAGGAGCGACGGTCATTTTAGACAACCCCCCTTAAAGTGCAAGGCCGCTCGAGGTGCGGCCCCGGCCGCCTGCTTCCGCCGGCAGGTTTAACCATTCAGGCGTCCCATCGGCTGACCCTGCACGCAACGGCCCTTTTACCCTTGAGTGTTCTTTTGTACATTTCCCCCGAACCGAACCCCAACCCTTCGGGAGGAATGCACCATGCTCGCCTTGGCTTTCACCCTGCTCCTGACCGCTGGCGATGGGCCGCCCGTGCCCTATGCCGCCGAGGCCAACCCCATCAAGCTGGATTGGACTCCCCTCAAAGCGCCCCTGGAAAAGGGAGCTGCCAGTCTCGAACGCGGCTGCCAACTTTTGCAAAACTTCAAGGACGATCTCCTGCACGCCATTCAGTGGACGCTCATCGGCGTTGCCAGCGTGCTCACGGCGACCCTTCTCAACGTCATCCACCTGCATGGATTGGCCCGCAGCAAACAGAATCGGAGCCAGCCATGAACCCCATCCTATCTTTGTGGCGCAACATCGAAGGCCAGAAAACGTATCTCGCCAGTTCGATCCTGGCGGTGGCGGGTCTGGGGCTGCTGTTGGTCGATGAGGGCAGCCTGGGCGTCATCCTGCTGGCCAACGGCAGCGGTCTGGCGGCCCTGCGTCATGCCTTGGCGCGTTTGCAGCAACACCTCGAGGCACTGATGCGGCGCTGGCCGCCCACGGAGGAGGACGCCGAATCATGAACGCACCGCGCTGGCTGGCCGTGCTGTGGCTTTATCTCATCCCCTTGGGTCCCCCGGCCCACGTGGGCGGGCCGATCCATCCCGACGGTTCGGAGGTTCAGATCGACCTGCCCCGGGAGCGGCATCAAGGCAACCGGGCGGGCGTGGACGGCGCGGGGCTGTGCGTGTTCACCTCCATCGCCATGGCGGCGGACTGGGCCCATGAACTCGCCCTCGTGGACTTCGCTGAGTATATGACACGCTACCCCGGCGGAGGTTATCCACAAAAAGTGACCGAATGCATCACCCGCCGCTGCCGCGAGTTGAACCAACCCGAGCCGCCCTACTTGCAAATCCAGGGGAACGACCTGGAGCTGATCGCCTTGGCCGTCGAGCGGGGGCACATGGCGTGCGTGACCTACGGCCTGTCGCCCACGGGCCGGTACAACGGCCGGCGGATTGCCCACATGGTCAACGTTGTGGCGGCCCGCGCCGGTCCGGAGCGGCATTGGGCCATCCTCGACAACAATTTCCCCGGCTCCATCGAGTGGATGAGCGAGGCGGCGTTTCATCAAGCCTACACCGCGCTCGGCGAGGGGTGGGCCGTGATTCTGCTGGCGCCCGGTCCGCCCCCCTGCCCGTTCAATGGTCCGCATTAAATCATCGGCCTTGATCAACGACCATGTGAAACCATCCCCTCTGATTGAATCATCCTACCCTCACCGTCGGTCAAGGAATTGTCACCATGATGTCACATTGCCCCTGGCTCCTCTTTGTGTCGCCACTCCTTGGCATGGCCTGGACCGCCGCGGCCGCCGGCGCGGCTGCCTGCGCTGTGAACACGGAGCCGCGCTCCGCGCGGCTGATCATCGAATGCCCCGCCGAAGTGGAGGTTTGGTTCGATGAAGCACGGACCCGGCAGACCGGACCGCTGCGCCGATTCCACACGCCGCCCTTGGCCGTGGGAGAAACGTATGCCTACACGGTCAGCCTGCGGCGCGACAACCAAGTCCTGGCGCGGCGGGAAGTCCGCTTTCGGGCTGGCGAGACAGTGCGGCTGCACCTGACCCTTCCACATGAAACACCGCCGCGTTTGGCCGCGGCGCAGCCGCCGTCCCCTTTCATGCCCACACAGCCTGCACTTTCACCCGTGCCGCCGTCACCACCGCCCACGCCATCGCCTGCCACTCCACAAGTCAACTTTGGCGTCGACTTGGATCGCTGGCTGCCGGAGCAAGGCGAGGAGAGCCGGCATTGGTTCAACGGCCGATCCATCAGTCGTCAGGAAGCACGGCGGTTGCTGCAACAGCCTCCCCCTCTGCCCGATCATGGCCGCCAGCGCAGGCTGACCATCATCGGTTCTATCGAACAGCATCATCAGGCCGCCACGCTGCTGCGGACGGTGCTGGCCAGCCTGGTGGAGGATTACCTCGTCAAAATGTACCTGCCCACGGATTGGGCCGTGGCCCAGGCCGGATTCAAGACGGATGGCCAGCCCACGGTCTACGCCCAGGAGCCGGATGGCCGGGTGCTGTTTCGGCAGGATGCGCTGGACGGCTTGGAGCTGAACCTGGCAGCGGTCCGCAAGCCGCGTTCCGATTACCAACCGGATCGCGATCCCGATTATCGCCAGGCCCATGCTGGCTGGGGACCGATGATGGCCGTGTCGATCAGCTTGATCCTTTTGTTCCTGGCGTGGCGGCGCGAGTCCGTTTCATGAAGCGCCTGAAACGCATGAAACGGCTGAGCCGTTCGATCTCCCGCTTCCCAATTCTAGTTCCGTCACCATTCCCTCGAAGGAGAGTCCCATGAACTGGTCGCAGATTCCGCCCTGGGCTTGGGCGTTGTTGCCCGTGTTTGCCTTTGTGATTTTCCTCATGCGTCAACGACCGGCAGGCTGGCCGATGCAGGTCATGCCGCCAGGGCGAACGGCCATGCAGCCCCCTGCCCCGGAGCCGCTGCGCTATCCCCGTTCCCACAATGTTCATGGTGTCGGAATGGGCACGGCCAATGCCGCCATCGACCCGCACCTGTTGCTCAATCAGGAAATCTTGCGGGGCCTGCTGCGGAAGGAGGGCATTCTGCTCGAACCACCCGCGGATGGAAAGTCGCCGCCGCCGTCGTTCCTGGCGGTGCCGCACTGGTATCGGATCGTGCCCGCTGAGAAGGAGGAGGGAGCCTCGTCATGAAAATCAGCGTTGCGTACGACTTTGTGCCGAAGCAGCGTTCCCTGCACACCAGCCTGGTGATGGATCATTTCGGCGTGGCCTTCGATCAAGAGCGGCACGTGATCGCGGAGGGTTTGGCGTTGGATGTGTCGCCGGGGCAGGTCGTGCTGTTCAGCGGTCCGAGCGGCTCCGGGAAAAGCAGCCTGCTGCGGGCCGCGGCGGCGGAATTGCGGCAGGCCGGTCAAGCGCTGCTGGACGTGGAAGGCCTGACCTGGCCGCAGCGGCCATTGGTGGATGCCCTCGACGTGCCGGTGCGCGAGGGGTTGAATTTGCTCAGTGCCTGCGGTTTGGGGGAAGCGCAAATTCTGCTGCGCACGCCGGCGGAATTGAGCGAGGGACAGCGGTATCGCTTCAAGCTGGCCCTGGGGATGAGTCGGCTGCTGAGCGCGGGCGGCGGGGGCTGGCTGATGGCGGATGAGTTCACGGCCGCGTTGGACCGCGTGCTCGCCCAGGTCGTGGCCTACAACGTGCAGCGTTTGGCGCGCCAACATGGCGTCGGGCTGCTCCTGGCCACGACGCATGAGGACATTCGCCTGGACCTGCATCCGGACCTGGTGGTCCGCTGCGATGGCCATGGCCCGGCGCGGTTGGAGCCTGGCAGCGCACCGGCGGCGCGAGCCGGGCGGAGACCGATCCATTTTTTCCCGCTTGCCGGGTGAGCCTGGGGAGCAAGGCCGACTGGCCCCGGTTTGCCCGGTGGCATTATCGCAGCCATCACCTGGCCATGGTCAAGCGGGTCGCCTTGCTCTGGCATGAAGAGGAGCCGATCGGCATCTGCGTCTTTGCCGCCCCGGCCTCGGCCTTGCGGCTGCGGCATCGCTTCTTCGGCCTGGCCCCGCGCGGCAACCCGTTTCATTTGAAGCAGCTCAACGAGCAACTGTGGTGCCTGTCCCGGGTGGTCATCCATCCGACGTATCGCGGCGCGGGGCTCGCGGCCCGCTTCGTCCGGGCCAGTTGCCGGCTCTGTCCCGTCCCCTGGATCGAGACTCTGTCGGCGATGGGGCATCTGAACCCCTTCTTCGAGCAGGCGGGTTTTCAGCGGGTCGGCGTGATCCGCAAGGAGCGGCCGCTGTCGCGGCGGGGGTATGCCCAAGTTTACGGCGGCGGCCGCCTGACCGAGGAGACGCTGCGGAAAAGCCGCCGCGCCGAGCCGGTTTATTATGTGTTCGACAACCGGGCGGCGCCGGCCAAGGAGTGAAGCTCATGCCCTTTCGCATCAGCGACTATGCCGTGCTCCACGCCGTCAACCCGGATACGGGCAAACCGATGGGTTTTGGGGGCTACTCCTATCTGCTCCGGCCGCTCAACGACGACGCTCCCCGGATCATTCTGCAAAAGGGCGCCCAGGTGGGAGCGACGGTGCTGGCCATGCTGCGGACGCTGTGGTTCGTCGACGTCCGCCAGGCGCACACGCTGTACCTTTTCCCCACCCATCGCAGCGCCGAGCGGTTTAGCCGGGGGCGGCTGGGGCGGATGATCGACAGCAGTCCCCGGCTGCGGCGGCTCTTCGACAAAAGCACCCGGCAGCATCGCCGAGCCCGCGGCGTGAACCTTTACTGCCACGGCGCGCGGAGCCGCATCGAGTTGATGTCCATGCCGATTCAGCATCTGGTCCTGGATGAGCGGGATGAGATGTACTGGAGCGATCCGCATGGCCGGCAGCCCTGGTCGGCGGTCGAACTGGCGCGGCAGCGTCTGTCGGGTCAGAGCCAGCATTGGGAATTGGACCTGTCCACGCCCACGGTGCCCGGGCATGGCATTGCCAGGGACTTTGCCGGGAGCGATCGCCATGAATTCATGGCCCGCTGTCCGGCTTGCCGGCGGCATGCGCCGCTGCGCTGGCCTGAGTCGCTCGAGTGGAAGGAGGCGGTCCAGCCCTCCGGCCGCGCGGCCCGGTATCGCTGTCTGCGCTGCCGGCGGGCCTGGTCCGAGGCGGACCGCCGCCGCGCCCTGCAATCGGGCTGTTGGATCCCTGCCGATTCCCATGCCGCAACGCGGGGTTATCATCTCAGTCAATTCCTTTCGCCAGTCGCGACGGCCGAGCGCATCGTGTCGGCCTGGCTGGATGCTCAGGATCGACCGGCGGCCTTGCAGCTTTTTCACAATGTCGTCCTGGGATTGCCCTACGTCGCGGACGGGGCGCGGCTCAGCCGGGCGAGCATCGAAGCGGCCCAGGCGCGCGGCGGAGGTTACCGCCTGGCCGCGCCGGCGATCGGACGGGTGGTCCTGGGGGCCGACGTCGGCCCCACCTGGCTGCACGTCGTCGTGGCCGATCTCGTCGGGCCAACCCTGCGGCTCATATGGATCGCCGCCATCGAATCGTGGGAGCGGCTCGCCGAGATCGTGCGCGACTGGCGCGTCCAGTGCCTGGTCATCGACGCTCAGCCGGAAACGCATCAGGCCCGGCAATTCGTCAAGCGGCACCCGCAGGGGTGGCTTTGCTACTATCGGCCGCTCATGAATGGATGGCAAATCGATGCGGCCGGGCAGCGCGTCGCTGTGCCGCGGACCGAGTCGCTCGATGGGATGTATCAGCGGTTTCGCGACGGGTCGATCCTGCTGCCCGCCGACGCGCCGCTCGAATTCAGCCTGCAGTTGGAAGCGCTGGTCCGCCTCTTGCGGGTCAATCGCCAGGGCCAGGTCGTGGCGGAGTACGTCGAATCGGGCCATGCCGATCACTATGCCCATGCCCTGAATTACTGCCACCTCGCCAGTCAACTGCTCGGCCACCCCGCCCATTTTGAGGTGACCTTACCGTCGGGGCGCGCGGGTTGGCTTTGGTGACCGCAGCTCGTTCCGCAGACAGTCAATTCCCTGCCCCACGACGTGCTGACTGAGATAGAAGAGACCCCACCCGGCAAGACAGCGAACCTGGATGGATTCATCCTTCATAGCCCGCCACAACGTTGGCAGCAATCGCCAACCTTGCCCCTGGCGGAAAAGCGGCAAGAGCGCTTGTGCGGCGGCGGCGCGAAGGCGGCCATCGGTTTCCTGAAAGACGGCGGCCCATTCGCCATCGAGCTGAAAGACCGCCGTCGGACCAAGGTGGATCAGGGCGAGCCAGGCGCCGCGCCGTTCCGCTTCGGAGCGCTGGGGCAGATGCAAAAAACGGCTCAGGTTCGGCACGGCCCGATCCGCCAAGGGGCCAAGCTGCCGCAGACTGATAAGGGCTTGTTCGCGGACCGAGGCGGCGTTGTCCTCCAAGGCTTGCTGCAAGAGGGACAGATGGTCCTTGGCCAGGGGGCCGATGCGTCCCATGGCCCATGCAACTGCCGCGCGGACGGCTTCATCGTCATGCCTGGCCAGGGCCGCGACCATGGGCAGATATTCCTCCGGCGCCGCGGTGCCCCATTGTCCAAAAAGTTGAATGACTTCCACGATGACCGAGGCGTCTGAGTGCTGCAAGCCAAGCTTGATCACGTGGACCGCGTCGGCGCTGCGCTGCTCGGAGCGGGCCAGGGCTTGCACGATGGCCCGCTGGACGGATGGCCGCGGCTCCTCCGCGAAGCGCAGCGCAAGTTGCTTCACCTGTTCCGCGGGGAGCAGCGGGCCAAGCGCGGCCAGGGCGTCGGCCGCGGCGCTGCGAACCTCGGCGTCCGGATCGGTCAACCTTTGGCTCACCTCGACGAGGTGCCCCGCCAGGTGCAGTTTGCTGACCGCGAAGACGGCGGCCTTGCGCTTGGAGGCTTCCGCCGACCGCAGATCGAGGAGCCAGGCCGACAAGGGGCGGTCGAGGAAAAGGGGATCGGGCCGGGTCGATTGCGGCGCCGGCGGCTGTCCCGCAGGAGGCTGCCCCGCGGAAGGCTGCCCCGCGGGAGGCTGCCCCAAGAGCAACTGTCCCGCCGACAAGATCAACCACCCTGCCATCCACCAACCGTTCCGAGTGATTAACATGTATGGCGAACGTCCAACGTAATCCAAGGTACCAAGGGAGTGCCATCCAACCTGGTTCCATCATAACAGAAGCGGACGATGGTGATGAGCCAAGCCCGTGCATTTGGGATGCCTGGTGTGGCAGAAAAGAAGGCTGCGCGGCATGGCACGGGATAAGGGAAAGGCCGATCATCGGGGCAGCGGCGGCGCGTCGGGGATGGCGTCCATTCTTTTCTTCACGCCATACATCGACCATTGAAACAGCAGATTCATGGCGGCCTTGTTGTAAAACGTCGATGGATAGCGGCTGGACAGGAAGACTTCCTCGGGTCGGTCTTTGGGCCGAATCATGATCCTGCTTTGTCGCGGCGAACCGGCCCGGCGCCAGGGCTTGTAGGGTTCGCGAAACTCCGTCAACCCCTCCAAGTCATCGAACTGAATTTCGCGCGTGGAACTGAAGAGGGACCGGAGCGTGCAACTGGTGGGGGTCAGCTCCATCCGCTCCATGGCGGCGTAGGGCAGCCCCACAAGGATAAAAAGAACGCCGGTGCCGATGAGCAGCCAGTGATGAAGCTGCTTGTTCAAGCCGAGCTTCAAGGAAGCGACGATCATCCCTCCCCCGACCGCCAGGAAGCCGAGGTAGCCGATCGGCGAATAAGCGATGACGGTCACGTCTCCCTTTTTGGTTTCGCTCACCGCGCCGGGCAGGGCCACGACGACGAACCAGAGGCTGAGGAGAAAGATGGCCCCGCAGCCGACGATCCAGCCGACGTCCGTGAGGCGTTCCTTGAGCATCGACCCTGGCGTGTCCAGGAAGGGGCTGCGTTTGGGAAAGCGGCGTCGGCGGACCATGGTGCATCCGATCCGTTCAAGGTTTTAGGGTGCCTCTCCACACCAAGCCCCATTATGATGAAAAAGGGCCGCTTGAAAAGCCGCTTTCACGATTCACCTGCCCGGCAACCTAGGGTTGGACCGGCAACCTATGGATTGAAAGGACAACATGCATGGTCAAGCCCATGGAAGACGCCGCCTCGGCCCGTGCCTTTTGGGATTGGCTCAGCCGCGATGGCGAACGGATCAAAAGCGGTCTGGCCAGGGACCAGCAAGAGATCCGAGAGGAGATCCATCAAGCCTTCGAGCGCGCCTTTCCACAACTGGTTTGGGAAATCGCGGTGACCGAGGACGGTCCCTGGACGTTTTGCATCAGCGCCGATGGGGATCGCGAGAAGTTTCCCCTCGTGGAGCGGGCGGCGGCGGAAGCCCCCGACCTTCCGGGCTGGCACATCCAGGCCTTCCGACCGCGCGGCGATCTCGACTGCACGATCTGCATGGATGACAAGGAACTTTCCTGCGACGACGTCTGGTGCGCCGTGCAACCGAGCGACCACGGACTTAACCTGTGCCTGCAGATCAAGGGATTGGATGAAGACAACGCCGAGATGCTCATCGGCGCCGCCTTCATCCTGCTCGACAACGCCGTCGGCGAATACGACGCCGTCATGCGCATCGGCGACGTCGAAATCGACGTCCTGCCCGACGAGCCGATCCCGCATCCCTTGTATTTCCCCCTCCATGAATTGCCGGCCTATCTGGACCGCGCTGCTCCCTCGGCAGGGAATTAATCAGCGGGACGCCGGCTTCTGACGGCGCCGTCAGAAGCCGCGGTCATGGCACGAGCGCGGGTTTGGCCATGATGTCGCGCAGCGCCGCGTCGACGTCGGGAAATTGAAACCGATAGCCTAAATCTTGCGCTTTCTTGGGAATGACGCGCTGCCCCTTGATCACCACGTTGGCCACTTCGCCGAAACGCAGCTTCAGGGCAAACGCCGGCACCGGAGCGAAGCTGGGCCGGCCCATCGCCTTGCCCAGGGCCTTGGCTAGCTGCCGATTCGTGACCGGTTCGGGCGCCGTGGCGTTGAGCGGACCGCGGACCTTGGGTTCGTCCATGGCGAACAGTATTAGGCCCACCTCGTCGGCGTGATGAATCCAACTGACCCACTGCCGGCCATGGCCGACCGGTCCGCCGATGAAAAATTTGAAGGGTGTCATCATTTGCTTGAGGGCCCCGCCTGCCTTGTCCAGCACGACGCCGGTTCGCAAAAGGACGACTCGGGCGCCCGCTTCCTCGGCCGGCAGCGCCGCTTCTTCCCATAGCGGCGTAAGCTGGCTGAGAAAATCGCCCGTGCCGGCGGGGCTGTCTTCCGTCAGCAGTTCATCGCCCGTGAACCCGTAGTAACCGATGGCGGAACCGCTGACCAGGACGTTGGGCCTGGCCTTGGCTTGCCGAATCGCGTCGACGAGGTTTTGCGTGGAGAGGACCCTGCTCTCGCGCAGTTGGCGTTTGAAATCCTCGTTCCACCGGCGGTCGAAGAGGTTGGCCCCGGCTAGGTTGACAACGGCCTGGCAGCCATCCACCGCTTCCATCCATGGTCCGATCCGAGAGGGATCGCCTTCGACGAACTGCGCCGCTGGACCGATGCCCGGCAGGGCGACCTGAGGGTGCCGCGTCAAGACGACCGGTTCGTCGCCGCGTTGCCGCAAGGCGGCGCACAAACGCCGACCGATCAAGCCAGTCCCGCCGGTGATGAACACGCGCATGGGCCACCTCCCCCGCGATCGAGTTTTCCAGGAATTGAAGCCGCAGACCGGCCGGCGTCGTTGCCGCCGTCAGATGAGCATAACCGCCGGGGCCTTTGGCCCATAACGATTTTTGACAACGGCCCTTCAGGAGGAACCTGTACATTTGTTAATCTTCGCCCCGCGGATGTGTCCCCCCTCCTCCTCCCCGGGAGCACGACTCATGAACTGGACGCGCTGGCTGGAACCGCTGCGGGCCTTTTGGGCGAAAAAGCGCTGGGAACGATTGCAATTCGAGTCGGCCTGTCGGCTCATGGAAACCGCCTGGAGTCAGTCGGCGGCGCAGGATTCCGATGCCAGGCAATGGCAACTCCTGGGAGGCGCGACGAAGGAAGACGCCGCCCTGCACCAGGAATCCCTCCGCGACCGGGCCCGCTGGCTCGTCGACGCCAACCCCCACGCCCGGCAAATCTTGCTCCAATATCGCAACTACGTCATCGGCTCCGGGATGAAGCAGGAAGTCCTCTGGTCAGCCCGTGAGTCCGATGAAGAGACCACGGTTGCGGCCGAGGCGCGCGGCGACGCCCTGCCCAAGCTGCGGCTGGCCCGGCGGCTGTGGCGCTCCTTCCTCGATGCCAATGAATGGGACATCGGCCATCGCAAGGATTGGGAATTCTGCTGGCGCACCTGGCGCGATGGCGAATGTTTCCTGCGCCTGTTCCGCCAACCCGCCTGGCCGCCCCGGGTGCACTTCATCGACCCGGAGATCATCGCTCCCGATCCGCGCACCGGCCTGCCCACGGGCGGCATCGGCACCGAGCCGGACCAGGTCGAGACGCCGCTGTTTTACAACCTGGTGCGGGATGACCGCTCCGAACCGGTCGAGGCCAGCCTCGTCCTCCACGCCAAGATCGGCGTGGATGGCAACGTCAAGCGCGGGTTGTCCATCTTGCAGCCCGTGGCCGAGGCGCTCGAGCGCTTTCAAGGCTGGCTGGACGTGGAACTGATTCAGCGCAAAGTCGCCAGTTCGATTGTGCTCGTGCGGAAACATCAGCAGAACTATCCCGGCGGCTTGGCCAACTTTGCCGACCAGGCCGCGGCGCCAGCCGGCAGCGGCGGCGACGGCACGCGGCGCCGCTTGACCCTGCAGCCGGGCACGATTATCGACGCCCAGGGTTTCGATTTGCAGTTTCTCTCCCCCAATACCCACTTCGACGACGGCTCGCTGCTGGGCCGGATGATTCTTTTGTCTATCGCCGCGGGCACGGGGCTGCCCGAATTCATGCTCAGCGCCGACGCCTCGAATGCCAATTACTCCAGCACGCTCGTGGCCGAAGGTCCGGCCGTCCGCCATTTCGCCGCCTGGCAGACCTTCTTCATCGGTCAATGGCGCAAGCTGTTCCGTATGGTCATGCACGAGGCGGTCCGGCTGCGCTGGCTGGACCTCGAGGACCTGCCCCATCTCGAATTGTGCCTGACGCCGCCGACGTTGGCCGTGCGCCAGCGGCTCGAGGAAGCCCAGGCCGATGCGATCTACTTCGACCGCGGCGTGCTGTCGCGCCAGGAATTGGCCCGGCGCGATCATGCGGACGCGGACTTGATGCGGCGCGAGCGCGGCCAGGAGGCGGCGTCCGCCGCGGGGGGAGGCGCCGCATGAGCCGGTCACCACGCCCGCCGCGCCATCCCAGCGGACAAGCCCATCGATCATCACGGCCGGCGCGCAAGCCCCCGGTCAGGATGGGTTGGCGGCCCGCGAAACCGTGGCTGTGGCAGGGGCCGCGCCAGGACAAGCCGGATCGTCAACCCGCCGGCGGCGGCTACTGGATCGTGCGCCGGGAGCATTTGTTGGAAGAGGATCGAGAGTCGGAGGCAACGCTCTTTTTACTGGAGGAGAAAGGTCCATGACGCAACATGATGGTTCCCATCCACCCCCGGAAGCCTGGGGCGAAACCTTGCACTCCCTGGCCGAGCATTGGCTGGCCGAGGCTTGTCTGGAGCGCGACGCCGCGATCGTGCGCAACGTCGTCCTGCTGGGAAGCAGCAGCCGCAATGGCTATCTGTACCGCACCGAGGCGATGCGGCAGGCGGCGCCGCTGTACGACGGGCGGCCCGTGTTCATCGACCATCCGGAAGGTTCGCCGCTGCAGCGGCGGCTGCGGGATTTCGCCGGGCAAGTTTTGCATCCGCGCCTCGAAGGCGATCGGCTCCGCGGCGATCTGAAGCTCCTTGGCCCCAACACGCCGTGGCTGCTGGATCTCATCGAGGCGGCGCCCAAGGACGTGGGGTTGAGCCACGTCGTCATGGGCCGGCGCTCGGCGGACGGCAAGGAAGTGGAGCAGATCACGCGCGTCGTCTCCGTCGACGTCGTCGCTTTCCCGGCCACGACGCAGTCTTTCCGCGAACAGGCGCTGGAAGCTGCGGCGCCGCTCTCTCCCCTGCCCCATCTCGCCAAGTTGGCTTCCTGGCCGATGCCCATGCCGCGGACGGAAGCCGAGTTGGCGGCCTGGCGGGCGGCGCTGGAAGCGCAGCGGCAGGCGTTCCTGCACGATCCACCGCGCAGCTTGGAAAAACCGAGCTTCCTCGACCGTGTGAGCCAGACCGAGGGGCAACCGTTATCCCCACGACTGAAGCAGGCCCTGCTCGCTTGCCTTAAAGGCTGATCCCGCCGACCGTTCACTCTCGTCCGCACACCGGCCATGACCCCCTGCATCACAAAGGAGCGACCATGATTCGACAAGATTTGCGGCAACTGAAGGAATCGCTGGGGCCGCGCGGCTTCTATGAAGCCATCCACCAACTTTTGGAAGCGCGGGAGATTCAGCCCGATGAGATCAGCCTGCGGCAGCTTTGGGAAGCCTGCCTGGGGCCGACGCATCAGACGCTGCCCAGCCTGGCGGCGCGGCAGCGCCTCTTCGTCACCGACCTGGGGCAGCTTCAACACGTCCACAGCGAGGCCGATCTGGGGCTGAATCTGTTTCAAACCGTCACCGGCGCGGTCATCGCCCGCCAGGTGATGAACGCTTACGAAACGACGGACGGCCTGATCGGCGATCAACTCGTCGCCGTGGAGCGCTCCGCGGTGCGCAACGAACGGATCGCGGGTTTCACCGCGCTGCAAGGACCGCGGGAAGTCCACGAAGGCATGCCTTACGAGGAAGCCAGTTTCGGCGACAAGTTCGTCACCACGGTGGAATCGAAAAAGGGGCGATTGTTGTCGATCACCGAGGAAGCCGTCCATTTCGATCAGACGGGCGAGTTGCTGCGCCGGGCCAGCCGCATCGGCGAAGCCACCCGGCTGGAGCGGGAGAAGACGATCATCCGCGGGGTGCTCGACGCCGATTACGACGCCGCTCGCGGCACGGGCGTGTATCGCCCCAACGGCGTCCTCGAACCGCTTTATCCCAGCAATGGCTCGAACCGCAACTACATCGGCTCGGGGAATACGACCTCCGGCGCGCCGTACAACGAGCCGCTCGAGCTGACCGATTGGACCGCCGTCGGCCAGGTGCTGCGCTATCATGCGACGCAGGTTCGCGACGACCGCCACGGTCCGGAGGAAGGCGAGCCGCTCGCCTGGATGCCCAAGGTGCTCCTGGTGCCCAAGAAGCTGGAACTGGCCGCCTTGCAGATCGTCCAGGCCTCGCAAGTGCGGGTTCTCTCGGCCGATGCCCAGCGGCAGGTGGATTTCAAGAATCCCTTCGGCGGCAGCTACGCGGTGTTGTCGTCCCCCTATCTCGATCAGGCGAGCGAGGACGATTGGTACCTCGGCGATTTCCGCAAGCAGTTCATCTGGAAGGAAATCTGGCCGGTGCAAGTCTTCCGGCAGGCGCGCGAGAGCGAGTCGTCCTTTGATCGCGACGTCGTGGCCCGCTTCAAGGTCCGCTACTTCGGCGGCATCAATGCTTTGGATGAACGCTACGTCGTCAAGGTCAACGGCAGTTAGTCCCGGTCGTGCGACCTTCACCTTTCGCCTCCAAGTCCGGCCCGGCGGCGGAGGGTGCGGGGATTCATGGTCCGTGTCCTTTTTTTTTTCAATGGTGATCATCATGCCCGACCTGACGAGTTTCGATGGCGTGTTCGGCGCGGCCCGCTCGGCGGCGCAGATCCTCGCCATTCTCGAAAAGATCGACCTGGCCGTGTTCCGACTCCTGCAGACCGAAGCGCCGCTGGGGATGAAGTATCGCGTCGGCGATCGGGAGCTGGACCACACGGGTTATCTGCAGTGGCTGCTTGAGGCGCGTCGGACTTACGAACGCTGCCTCGCCGCCCTGCCCGGCTGGGAAGCCACGCGGGTTGTCGAGCCGCGGCCGCAGCCGTGAGCGATCCCTGCTGCGCGGATGCATTGCCACCTTCAAGGAGCCGACGTCCATGCCTTTTCCCTTGTTTCCCATGATGGCGGGCGCGCCCGGCGATGGGCAGCGGCTGGTGCTCGTGACCGGCGATCCCCCGAGCACACACGTCATCGGCGGCGTCGTCGAGCATTTGGAAGCGATCGATGCCCGCGCGCCCGCGGGCTTGAACCTGGCCGTGCCCGAGGGGCGCTTCGGACAGCCGCTCCATCCCGAAGGCACGACGATCTGGCTCCGGGGCCGGCTGCAGCTCGACCTGGCCGGCCGGCCCGACGCGGCGGACTATCGCGAACTGCTCGATGCCTGGGTGGCTTTGCGAGACCGACTGTGGAGCGGCGAACCCTATGAGCTGCGGCTGTACTCCGCGGCATTGCCCGCGCCGCTGCATTACGCCTACACCGGGCTGCACACGGTGTGCCTGCACAGTTACTGGCACCATTCGGCGGGGATGGAGTATCGCCTCGGCGCGTTTACGACGGAGACCACGCTCATCGTCGTGGATGAATCGGAATGACCCCCCCCTTTCATGACCCCACCCATAGGAGGTTTTTTACATGGCACAGTTGCGACATCGGTATGGTCCGCAGTTTCTGGTGCACGTCGCGGTCGACGCGGAGACGGCGATCGAGGCCGGGGATTTGCTCTTTCTCGACAACGACGACGCCAAGCCCGCGGGCAGCTTCACCTGGAGCACCGACCTGGCGACCACTCAGGCGAACTTCAACAATCAATTCCTGGGCGTGGCCATGGCGGACCACCCCGCGGGCAGCGGCGCGGTCCACCACTTTCCCGTCGATATTTCGCCGCTGGCCGTTTATGAAATGACCTGTGCCAGCGAGGCGCACGAAGTGGGCGACACGCTGGGGCCGAAGCAAGCCTCGGGCAACGCCCTGCTGCCCGACACGCTCGAGAAAGCCGCGGCGGCGGGCAGTTGCGCCCGCTGCGTGCGGCGCAACCCCTCGGCCAGCGACCGGGTTTACGTCCGTTTGCAATCCGCCTATTGGGGCGTGAATGACGCCGCCCGGCAATAACCTCCACCTCAAGCCCATGCCGCTTACAGCATGGGCTTGACGGGTTTTTCTCGATTTACAAGCCATGATCAAGCTTGGACGGCCGCGAAATCTTCCGCCGACATGCCAATGTCCTTGTCGATTTGCCTGAGCAGCTAGGGAGTAAGATCACGCCCCGGAAGAACGGGAACCGTTGTGCATCGACCATCGGGATGGCGGAATTCTTTATGAGAGCCGCGTTGCCGAATTTCGTTGAATCCCAACTTGAAAAGTCGAGCGATGCCTTCTCTCGGCTTGAACACAGGCAATTTGGACATGCTCAGCCCACTTGGACCGGATGGGTTCCGATGAACTCGGACTCGAGTTGTGGTTCGCCTTCCTCCAGGAGCATGGTGATGACTTCGACTAAATGGTGCTTTAATTCGTCGAGCGTATCGCCTTGGGCATGCGCGCCCGGAAAGCCTGGAACATAGCCAACGAACAAGCCCGTCTCCGCGCAACGTTCAATCACGGCCGTGTATGAATTCATGTCCATCACTCTGCCACGTTCAAATTCGGCGTCCCATGTCCCCATTGATTTTATCTCGCTGTCAGGCGCCATGAACATGAAAAGGGCGCGGGCTAAGCGCAGTGCATAACCGCCGCGGATCCTCTGAGTTCAGAGGATCCAAAGAACTCGCTGATGGCTGCTCGGCGGTGCGATTAGGCGGCCATGCGGAGACGGCAGCGCATGAAATCGGCGCAGGCGCCGATGACGTGCCGTTGTTGTTCGAGCGTCAGTTCCGGGAAGATGGGCAGGGCGAGGACTTCCTTGGCCGCTTTCTCGCAAGCGGGGAAGTCGCCCGGCTGATGACCCAGAGATTTGTAAACTTCTTGCAGATGCAAGGGCAAAGGATAGTAGATTTCGGAGCCGATGCCTTTTTCCCGCAGATAGGTTCGCAGCTCATCGCGAAGATCGTGGCCGACGCGGACGACGTATTGATGGAACGTATGCCGGCCATGGGGGCGAACGGTCGGCTTCTTGAGCAGATAGCCGAGTTGATTTTCCTCGATCAGGCGGTCGTAGCGTTTGGCCATGGCGGCGCGGGCGTCGCACCATTTGTCGAGATAGGGCAGTTTGACCCGCAGCAGCGCCGCTTGCAGGGCGTCCAGCCGGCTGTTCCATCCCATCCGGTCGTGATAATACCTTTGCTTCGAACCATGATTGCGGAGCGCGGCGATCGTGTCGGCCCACTCATCGTCGGAGAGCACGACCATGCCGCCGTCGCCGAAGCCGCCGAGGTTTTTCGTCGGGTAAAAGCTGAAGCAAGCCATGCTGCCCAGGGTGCCGGTGCGTTTGCCCTGATATTCCGAGCCGATGGCCTGGCAGGCGTCTTCGATGATGGGCAGGTTGTGCCGTTCGGCCACGCGCCACAGCGGTTCCATGTCGACGCATTGGCCGTAAAGATGCACGGCCATGATCGCCTTGGTCCGCCGGGTGATTTTGTTCTCGACCTGGTGCGGGTCGAGGTTGTAGGTGTCGGGATCGACGTCGACGAAGACGGGCTTGGCGCCGAGCCGGCTGATCGAGCCGGCGCTGGCGAAGAAGGTGAAGGGCGGCAGAATGACTTCATCGCCGGGGCCGATCTCCATGGCGGCCATGGCGAGCATGAGGGCGTCGCTGCCCGAGGCACAGGCCACGGCCCGGGCGGCCCCGCAATAGGCGGCCAGTTCTTGCTCGAAGGCCTCCACTTCGGGACCGCCGATCGCCTGGCCGGAGAGCATCACTCTTCGAAAGGCTTCTTCGAGATGGACGAGCAGCGCTTTATTTTGGATTTTGGCGTCAAACAGGGGCACGGGCTTGGTGCGTGTGGTTGGCATGGCGGACTCCCTTCCTGCTCTTTCCGAACGGCATGGCCCGAAACGCGCCGGCGCCCTCCTGGCGCGGCGTGCCGTTTCAAGCCGAGCTAAGCTAAGGTTTCGCCGCGATTTTGTCAATCCGAAGGGAGGGACGAATCCGCTTTCACGGACCATCGTTCACGGGTTATCATGGAGCGCGTTTATTCTCGGAGTGGGATGGAAAACATGAAGCGACGTTCCAAGCTATTCTGGCTGGCTTTGGGCTTGCTCCTGCTGGCCGGTGCCGGTTTTCTGTTGCGGGAGGTGATTTGGCCAGGGGCATCCACGTTCACGATCAGCAAGGAGACGACTTTCATCCTGGGGCCGGTCGACCAGGAAGGGTACCTCGACTACAATGCGGCTCTCCGCGCATTGGCGCAGCAAGGCGTGACCGTGGAGAACAATGCCTGGGTGCTGCTCATCCAAGCACATGGTCCCTTCGAGAAGGGCACTTTGCTGGATCCTGCCTATTTTCGTGAATTGGGCATCAAGCCGCTGCCTGAAATTGGAGAATACTACATCGCGCCGGATGCGTTCATGAAGAAGAAAATTGTCCTGGGGAAGGGGGCAAAACAACTTTCGGATTGGGTCGATGAGCTGAATAAGAAGCCCTGGCAGGCCAAGGATGCTCCGCAAGTCGAGGCCTGGCTTCAGGCCAATGCCAAACCTCTCGACCTCATCCATCAGGCCTCCTTGAGAACGCAGGCCTATTGGCCCCATTTTCTTTTCAGTGGCACAAAACAGGAGATGGCGCGTTGGCCTGCTCGTACATCGGTTGAGTTTACATTGCTTCACATGTGCAAAATGCTATCCGTGCGGTCCATGATGCACCTTGGGGAAAAACGCTTCGAGGCTGCCCGCGAGGATCTGCTGGCCCTGATGCGCTTGAGTCGGCTCATCGGCAACAGTCCTTCTTTCGTCGGATTTCTCGTGGCAGGGTCCATGCGCAACCTGGCCCTGCAAGGGATCGTGATTTGGATGCAACATCCGGACGCGCCGCTCGCTGAGTTGGAGCGCATGCAGCAAGCCCTGGAAGCTTTGGCTCCCTTTCCCAACGGCATGAAAACAATCAACCTCTCTGAACGGTTTCGCAATCTCAACGGCATGCTCATGGTCAAACGGCATGGTTTAGAATACTTTCTGCTAGCCAATGGCGGGTCTCCTAACGATCAATTTTTCAATACCACGAATTGGGGTGCCCGGGGCATCGACTGGGATCCCATTCTCAAGGACGCCAATGCTTGGTTGGATCGCTGGGTCGAAGCCGCGCAAAAAGAGAAACTGCACGAGCGCCTGGCCGCCATGAATTTGATCAAGGCAGAGTATGAGCAACACCTGTCCCAATTTGAAATGGTCAGCGAGTTTTTCGAAGGGATCAGCGCGAAGGGGCGAGCGCGGCTGCTGAGAAAACAATTCCTTAAATCGATGTCGCCCGCCTATGCGACGTATTATCTCAAGATCGCTGAAGGTGATCAGCGCGAGTCGTTGTGCCTCGTCGCTCACGGCTTGGCGCGCTTTCACCGCACGCACGGCCGCTTTCCCGAGCAACTCAGCGACCTGGCGCCTGCTTTTCTGAAGGCGATTCCATCGGATCTGTTCACCGGCCAGCCTTTGATTTACCGCAAGACCGAAGCGGGGTATCTGCTCTACAGCGCCGGGCCGAACGCCAAGGACGACGCCGGGCAGGGGGATGACGTGAACGTCAAGATGCCGACAACTCAACCATGAAAACGCGCATCCCACGGCGGCCGTCCGTGGCGTCCGTGGGATGTGCTATCGGTGCAACCGAATCCGCTTGCGCTTATTCTTGTTTGACAGGCGCGTTCGCGCCGGGCGGAGCAGGGGGCGGCGCCGCCGGCTCTTCCGCCTTGGCTTGAGCTTGGCGGAAGGACGTCATGTCGTGGCGGCGGATGATCATCCCCATCCCCGCGCCGGTCGTTTCCGTCAGCGTGATTGTGTAGACGCCGAGCTTGCCGCTGGTCGTCTCGGCCAGATACAGGGCGGCGTTGCCCTTGGAGATCAGGCCCGTCGTCATCAGGAAATGCACGTTGCTGCGCGGGGCGATGCCGAATTCCTTGACCAGGTCCACCTCGGCCCAGCCCATCAGCCGGCCGTTCAGCCGATTGACCGCCGTGGCTTGCAGCTTGCCCGTCTTGTAATCCAGCAGCCACAGACCATCCAGTTCGAAGCCAAACTGGGTCTGGGTGAAATTTTGCACGATCGGGCCGGTGCACATGATGTAGTCTTCGTAACGGTCGCTGTTGCCCGTCGCCTGCACCGTGGCGCTGGGGCCAAAGATCAGCCAGGCCGACAGCCAGCCGATAGACAACCCCGCGATCAATAACCCAAAGCCATGTGTTCGGTTCATTTTGCCTATCCTCCCTCGCCTTCCGCCGGGAAAGCGACGGGGACCATAGCAGGATCAGGCTACAATGCAAGCCCGATTGGCCGAATCTTCCCGGCGAAAGATTACGCGTCCATAATTGAACCCCGCCCCATCGGTGGTTATTCTGGAGATGGTCATCCTTCATTAAAAGCAGCCTCCCATGAATCACCTGTTGCTGGCCATGTTGGGTCCATGCTTGATCGCCTCGGTCCAAGGCAGCGGCGCGGCGCGGGAAGAAAGCATCGGCTATCAATTCACTGCCGGGCAAACCATCAGTTATTGGTTCAAGATCGAATGGTCCGAAGGCGACCGCACCGTCGGCTATCTCGGCACGCCGATGCTCCAGGTCAAAAGCATCAGCGAAAAGAAATACCCTGAAATCCTGGTCATCGGCCGGCTCCGAAAATGGGAGCGGCCCAAGGGCAAGGACACCGCCCACTTCCGCGACGGCAGCGACATCTGGCTCGCCACCCGCCTTGTTCTGGATAAGTCTGGGAGAAACTTCAGCACGAAAGTGGACCACAATACCGAAGCCCTGCCTTTTAACATGAAGACCTACATCAAGCCCACCGGGATGCTGTTGCCCCGCCTGCCGCCCACCGATGGCTCGCGGATCGGCCGGAGCGGTTCCGCTTTGCTCTTCGAGAAGCATCCCCAGGCCGGTTTTAACATTGGCCTCCTCAAGACCACCAAAGGCATGGAACAGGATTGGCAGGAAGCCAAGCGGCTCGATTCGGGCCTGGTTCAGGTGCGCCGCGAGGTGGGCTTTTACACCACCGAAGGGCCGAAAATGTCCTGGTCCTACGTTGGCCAGACCCTGTTCGATCCGAAGCAGGGGCTGCCGCTCAGCCTGTCGGCCACGTTCACGCACATCGCGGCGGGCGAGACGCTGCCGCCGGTCGTCATCGTGGCCAGGAAGCTCGAAGGCCCGGAGCACGACAAGGCCTTCGCCAAGAGCAAGGAGGATTGGAAATTATTGCCCAAGTCGCTGAATCCGATTGAATTTCACCGCCGGCCCATCGATCTCTTTCTGCCCAAGCATTTGAAGGATGCGTCCGAGGCCAAGCCGGGCGAACGGTATGGCTATCAAGGCGAGGAGCATCGCCACTGGCTGGTGCGCGTGGTCAAGGCCGTGGACCAGCAAAAGGTGCGCATCCGCTTCGAGGGCAGCGATGAGGAGAAGGAGGTCAACGCCGCGCTGCTGGTGATCATCCCCGAGGAGAAACGCCCGCGCTAAAGGGAAGGGCAGGTAGTTTTTGTCGGTTCGTCTTCCTCAGAGCGCAGCCGCGTTCAATACCCCTTTTCGTCGAACCACTCGGCGAGGGCGGCGGTGCGCTGGCCGGTGTTGTCCATGCGCGGGAGTTTGTGCTGGCCGCCGAGTTTGCCGTGGGCCTTCATCCAGGCCATCACGCCGCCGGGCTGAATCACCCGCACCTTTGGCGCTAACAGGCTCGTATCGCCGCGGCGGTGAGCGCGATAATCCTCATTCAAATCGCACAGGGCCTGGTCAAGCCGCTGGGTGAAGGCCTCCTGGTCCGCGGGGGGCTTGGCGAATTCGATCAGATAGAGGTGATAGCCGAGGGGTTGGCCTTGGTCGGGGAAGACGGGGCCGACGTGATAGTCCGTAAGCTGCGCGCCGGCAGCCTGGCAGGCGAGGGTGAGGGCTTTTTCGACTTCCTCGCTAATGAGATGTTCGCCAAATGCCGAGAGGAAATACTTGGTGCGGCCCGTGAAGCGCAGCAGCGGCGGATCGGTTCGCTCAAAAGCCACTGTATCGCCGATGACATAACTCCACAGCCCGGCACACGTCGTCAGCACGACGGCGTACTGCACGCCCCGCTCCACCTCGGCCAGGCCATGCCGCGTCGGCTGCGGCTGGTCCAGCTCCGCCACGGGCACGAATTCCAAGTAGAGGTGATGATCGGGGATGACGCGCAGCAGGTCGTGCCGGGGATCCTCGAAAGCGATGAAGCCTTCGGAGGCGGGGTAAGTCTCCAGGCAGCGAATCTGGCTCGAGCCAAGCTGCTGGCGGAACAGTTCGCGGTAAGGATCGAATTTGATGCCGCCGACCACCACCACCCGCAAGGCGGGCCAGATCTCGGCCAGGGTCGCCTTGCCGGAGCGCTGCTTGAGCCGCTGCATCAGGATCAGCAGCCAACTGGGCACGCCGCCGAGCAGGGTGATCGGCAGCGATAAACTGGCCTCCGCCAGGCGGTCGAGTTTTTCCTCCCAATCGGTCAACAAGGCGACGCGGGGAGGCGGGAACGTCATCGGCCGCAGGTAGGAGGGGACGTTGAGGGCCGCGATGGCGCTCAGGTCGCCGGCCTGGCAATCGGGTCCGACTGCGGCCAGGTCGGTGCTGCCGCCCAGAAAGAAAAGCTGGCCGTGAAACAGATTGGCGCGCGGGTTCACCGCGGCGAAGCTGCTGAGCATGGTCAGCGCGGCTCGGCGATTCGAATGCAGCATGGCTGGGGAGACCGGGATGTGCTTGGTCGTGCCCGAAGTGGTGCCCGAGGAGAGGGCGATATAGGGAATGGCTTCCGGCCAGGTCGCGCCCTGGAGCCGCGGATAGACCGGCTGCCAGTAATCGCGCCAGAAATCCTCATAGGTCCGCAGCGGCACGAGTCGGCGATAATCCCGCGGCGTGCGAATGCGGGCGAAATCGTGATCGCGGCCGAAGCGGGTGTGTTGCGCCTGGCGGATGAGCCGCTGCAAGGTTTGCTTTTGCACGCGGTCGATGTCCAGATGATCCAACTCCGCCATCCGCCGCCGAGCGAAACTGACGAAACACTTGTCTCCCAGCCGCCGGCCGAGCAGGCTCCCAGCAAGGGGTTGGATTAGGGAAGACAGGGGCATCCGCATGTCGTCGGCAATCCTTTGAAGAGTCGACGCGGCTAGGCCAAGCTCGCTTCGGTGGCTTTCGCGGCGGGCTTGCCGTCGTGATTCATCCTATCCGAGCCAATGCGCGAGAGCCACCGCGGCGCTGCATCGGGGAGCATTTGCCGCAGAAAGTCGGCGACGCGCTTGTTCACCAAGGGGGCGCATTCGATCTGCGGCGCGTGGCCGCAGCGGGGAATGACCAGCGCTTGAAAATTGGGGCGGTCCTGGATCGCGGCGAGGATGGCCGGCGTGTCGACGATTTGGTCGTGTTCGCCGCAAATGACTAAAGCAGGGGCTGCCACCTGGGGCAGCCGATGCACGACTTGATGGGTGCAGGTGCCGCGGACAGTGCGGAGAATGCCCTTTTTCCAGGCTTTGTTCCGCATCATGCGGCCATAATGGTCGATCAACTCATGGGGCAAGCGGCGCGGGTTGTGAAAAATGGAAGACAGCATCGACTCGGTGTCATTGGCCCGAACACCCTCGACGATAGGCAGTTTCTCCTCGCCGCCCATGCCCGAGGGGCACAGCAAAACGAGCCGGCCGACCCGATCCGGATACCGCGCCGCCAGCTCCAGCGCGATCTGGCAGCCCAGGCTGCTGGCCACCAGATGATACGGCGCCGCTTGCACGAACTGATCGAGGAAGAGCGCGAGCTGGTCCGTGAGGAAAGCGACGGAGATGGGCAAACCCTCCTGGATGCGGCGTTGCAGGACCGGCCCCTCATAGACGAGAAATTCGGGCACCTTGACGTCGAACCACCGCGACCAATACGTTCGATTGCGAAACCAACTGGCGGCCTGCTCGGCCAGCCCGTTGATCAATATCAGCGGCGGATGGGGGGAGAAACCGCGGGGTCGCATCCAACGCCAGCAATTTTGAAGCACGTGCATCATGTCGGCCACTCCTCATGATGTTCTTCGCTGTCCAGTGTTCAGCGGATCATTTGCCGAGTCCATGGATTTCGATCGTGCATCGACCTTGGTCGCCAGCGTAAGTATAAAGCTCCATGACGAAGATCCCGTGAAGAATGGATGGTGCATTCGAGGGAATTCATGAAGCGTCGGAAAGTGCGGAAGCGCCGCGGGCGCCAGCTAGCGATGCTCGATCAGCCCATCCAAGTTGCGAGGCAGGTTCATGATGCCCCCGGAAAAGCCCGATGCAGCCGCGCCGCTCGCCTGGCGGCTCAACCGCTATCTGGCCCGCGCGGGCCTGGGTTCCCGCCGCGCCTGCGACGAGCTGATTCTAAAAGGAAAGGTGACGGTGGATGGCGTCAAGGTCACCGAGCCGGGCACGCGCGTCCTCGAATCCCAAACCGTGGCGGTCGAGGGGCGGCGCGTGCAGCCGCAGAAGCAGGTCTATTGGCTCGTCCACAAGCCCAAAGGTTATTTGTGCACGAATTACGATCCCGCGGGTCGGCCCCGCGCGCTCGACCTGGTGCCGCACGTTCCCGAGCGGATGTTCACCGTCGGCCGTTTGGATGAAGAGTCGGAGGGGCTGTTGCTGCTGACCAACGACGGCGGCTTGGCGCAGCGCCTCACCCATCCGCGGTTCGGCATCGAAAAAACCTACCTCGTGCAGGTGGCGGGACGGCCCGCGCCGGAGGTCTTGAGCAAGTTGACCCGGGGGATTTACCTGGCCGAAGGCGTGGCCCGGGCCAAGCGGGTCAAGCTGCTGGGGGAACGCGGCCAGAGCAGTCTGCTCGAAGTCGTTCTGGCGGAGGGGAAGAACCGCGAAATCCGCCGCGTCATGGCCAAGGTGGGCCACAAAGTGCTGCACCTGAAGCGGGTCGCTTTGGGGCCGCTCGAGTTGGCCCGGCTCAAGAAGGGCAAATGCCGGCCGCTCATGTGGCATGAAATCGCGGCGTTGCGACGGATCGCGGGCCTTGAGGCGGCGGCCGCGCCGGCAGCGGCGATCGACAAGCGACCCGCCAAGGCGGATCGATCCGGAAAGAGACAAAGCCGGCCCCCGCGCCGTCCGCCGCGGCCGGCAGCGGCGATCGACAAGCGCCCCGCCAGGGCGGATCGATCCGGAAAGAGACAAAGCCGGCCCCTGCGGCCAGCCAAGAAGGAGCGATCCGAATGATGAGCCAGGCCAGCGCCTTCAACCCATCGATGGTGAGCGGCCGGTATGCGGTCCTGGCCCTGGAACGGTTGGCACAGGATACCTATCGCTTGGAGTTGGCCGCGCCGGATATGGCCCGCCTTATTCGACCTGGGCAATTCCTCATGCTCCGCATGCCGGATCGGACCGATCCCCTCTTGGGCCGGGCCTTTGCCCTGTACGATACGGGCCTGGATGCACACGGGCAGCCCAACAGCGTGGCGATCGTCTTCGCCGTCATTGGCAAGATGACCAAACTCATGGCGGCACTGTCGGCGGGCGACTGGGTGGAAGCCTGGGGACCGCTGGGGCAGCCCTTCCCCGATTATTCAGGAACGGAGCATCTGGTCGCCATCGGCGGCGGCATCGGCCAGACGCCCATGTTGGCGCTCCTCAAGCGGGTCTTGGGCCTCAAGGGTTATGGCGGCCTGCCGGCGCGCCGGGAAGCGGCCGCCGCCTCGATTTACTACGGCGTGCGCTCGGCTGCGTTCTTGGCGGGTCTGGACGATTTCGCGGCGACGGGGGCCGCCGTGCATCTGGCCACGGACGATGGCTCGACCGGTTTTCATGGTTTCGTGACGCAACTCCTGGAAACTCATCATCAGACAAACCCCTGGCCTACGCCCGTTCGCTGGGTCGGCTGCGGGCCCGAACCGATGATGCATGCCCTGGCCGCGCTGGCGGAGCGATGCGGCATTCCCTTGGATTTATCGCTGGAGACGCCCATGGCCTGCGGCGTGGGCATCTGCTTTAGCTGCGTGACCAAGGTGCACACGGACGCGGGGTGGGATTATCGGCGCGTCTGCGTCGAGGGACCGATCTTCGCCGCCGACCGGTTGGCGTGGTGAATCCATCATCGCTGAAAAGCATGGATGTTGAGTTGGCACCGGTCCATGGATCGCTCCCTTGCAGCCCCTTTCCCGATGGCATAGAATCCTCCCATCCGATCCCGGCCTGATGGTTGGCCTTGAGGTTTCCATCCGGGGGTCGATGGACCATTCATTCACCCGCTGACCCGAGCCGCCGCGATGACCGAACCTTCCTCGCCTGGACCCGCCATGATCTTCCGCGATCTGCCCTTTATGGGCGTCATTTACGTGGTCGTCGAGGCCATGAAGCTGGGGTACAGTCCCGATGATCCCGCGTGGGTGAACCTGGGGCAGGGGCAGCCGGAAGTGGGGCCGATGGAAGGGGCGCCACCGCGGATGGACCAGGTGCCGGTGTTGCCCGGCGATTACGCCTATGGGCCGGTCGAGGGGCTGCTCGAATTGCGCTCGGCCGTGGCGGAACATTACAACCGCCTGTATCGGCAGGGCAAGTCCTCGCGGTATACCCATGAAAACGTGGTCATCGCCTCGGGAGGGCGCTTGATGTTGACCCGCGTCTTCGCGGCCCTCGACGCCGTGAAGCTGGGTTATTTCATACCCGACTACACCGCCTATGAAGACCTGTTCACGGCCTTTCTCCGGGTCCAACCGCATCGCATCGAACTGCGGGCCGAGGACGGCTTCGCCATCGATCCGCAGCGGCTGCGCGGCCTGGTGCGCGAGGCCAAGCTGCAGGGGCTGCTCATCAGCAATCCGTGCAATCCCACGGGCCGGGTCATCCAGGGAGAAGAATTGGCGTCGTGGGTGGGCCTGGCCAGGGAAACGTCGTGCACGCTGCTGCTGGATGAGTATTATTCCCACTTCATCTACGATGGCCCCGCGGGGAAAGCCTCGCGGCCGGTCAGCTCGGCGGAGCACGTCGACGACGTCAACCGCGATCCCGTGGTCATCATCGACGGCCTCACGAAGAACTTTCGCTATCCGGGATGGCGGATGGGCTGGGCCGTCGGCCCTAAAGACTTGATGCGCCGCATCACGGCGGCGGGCAGCTTCGTCGATGGCGGACCCTCGCGGCCCATGCAGCGCGCCGCCATCCACATCCTCGAACCGGCGCGGGCCGACCAGGAAACGCAGGCCCTGCGCCGCAACTTCCTCCGCAAGCGGAATGAGATCATCCAGCGGCTGCAAGCCTTGGGCGTGACCTTTCCCCTTCAATCGCAGGGCACATTCTACGCCTTCGGCTGCGTCAAGGACCTGCCCGCCCCCTGGAATGACGGCATGGCCTTTTTCCGCGAAGCTTTGAAGCACAAGGTGATGACCGTGCCGGGCGAGTTCTTCGACGTCAATCCCCATCAGCAACGGCAAGGGCCCAGTTCGCTGAAGTCGTTCGTGCGTTTTTCCTTCGGCCCGCCCTATCCGGCCATGGTGCAAGGGCTGGGACAACTTGAAAAGATGATTCGCCCATGAGTTGGAACGTCCTGCCCGGGTGGTTGTTGCTGGCGGCTGTGGCCCTGGCGAGCCAATGGATCTCCGAACTCGTCGTCATGGGGGGGAAGCATCCCCTCGAAGCTTCCGCTTTGGCCGTGGTGCTGGGCATCCTCATCCGCAACGGCCTGGGCATCCTCAAGCTGCTGCAGCCCGGCGTGGCGGCCTCGGAAAAGCTGCTCATCTTCGGCATCGTCCTCATGGGCGCCGGCTTCGACTACAACATCGTCCAGCAACAGGGCTGGCATATTCTGACCATCATCCTGGGGACGATGATCCTGGCTTTCGGCTTGATCCTGGCCCTGGGGCGGATGTTCCAACTGCCAGCAGGCTTGTCCATGCTCTTGTCGGTGGGGACGACGATTTGCGGCACCTCCGCCATCGCCATCACCGCGCCGCTGATCAAGGCCAAGGAGGAGGAAACCAGCTACGCCGTGGGCACGGTGGCCCTCTGGGGGCTGGTGGCCATTCTGCTCTATCCCAAAATCGGCCAGATGCTGCAACTGTCCGACCTCGATTTCGGCGTCTTTGCCGGGACGGCCATTCATTCCACGCCGCAGGTCGTCGGGGCAGGGTACATCTACTCCGAAGCGGCAGGCAACACCGCCACGGCGATCAAGCTCGTCCGCAACTGTTTCATGGCGCCGCTGGCCATCGTCATCGCACTGTGGTACGCCCGGCGCTTCGCCAGCGAAGGTTCCGGCGGCGTTAAGGTGGATTGGAAGCGCGCCTTTCCCTGGTTCCTGTTCGGCTACTTCCTCATGGCCTTTTTCAACACCCGAGGCTACTTCACCAAGGCGGGCATCGCCGCCTTCTCCGAGACGGGCAAATTCCTCATCTTGCTCGGCATGGCCGGCGTGGGGCTCAATACCAATCTCGCCGCGTTCAAAGCGGTCGGCTTCAAGCCTTTGCTCGCCGGGCTGATCGGCGCCATCATCCTCGCGGCCATCAGCGGCCTCATGATTTACTTGTTGCTCTAAGGGTATTGCTTCATCGCCATCTATCTTCCGGGGGAATGCGTGCGGGTAGAAGCGAAGAATCGCGGGGCACCCTGGTTAATCAATGGACATCTCGACGGTTATCCCCTACAAACCAGGTCACAGGTGCTTCCATAGACAAGGGGTGATGCGTCCATGAAGCGTTGGCTTTTCCATTCCGTGGTGATGTTGGGAATGTTGGCCGCGAGCCAGGCTGGGGCCGAGGACTGGCCGCAGTGGCTGGGGCCGCGGCGGGACAGCGTCTGGCGGGAAGAGGGCATCCTCGAAAAATTCCCTCCGGGCGGTCCGAAGGTGCTGTGGCGGGCGCCGGTGGGCGCGGGCTACACCGGGCCAGCCGTGGCGGGGGAGCGGGTTTTTGTCATGGACCGCATCCCGGCCGCGGGGAGCAAGCCCGTGAACAATTCCTTCTCCCGCACAGGCGGCGCCGGCGTCGAGCGCATCCTCTGCTTCTCCGCCAAGGAGGGGAAGCTCCTTTGGAAGCATGAATACGACTGCGCTTACAAGATCATGTACCCCTTGGGGCCGCGGTGCACGCCCACCGTGCATGAAGGCAAGGTCTACGCCCTGGGAGCGATGGGGCATCTGTTTTGTCTGGATGCCGCTTCGGGAGAGGTGTTGTGGTCCAAGCATTTGCCCACGGAGTATCAATGCGATGTGCCTCCCGCCGGATGCGCCTGCCATCCGCTGATCGATGGGGACAAGTTGATTTGTTACGCCGGGGGGCAGGGCAGTCTCGTCGTCGCTCTCCACAAGGATACGGGCAAGGAAATCTGGCGCTCCCTGAACGCAGCGGAGATCGGCTATTGTCCCCCCGTCATGATCGAAAAAGACGGCCGCAAGCAATTGATCATCTGGCATCCCGAGGGCGTGGCCAGCCTCGACCCGGAAACCGGCCAGCCGCTCTGGAAGCAGGCCTTTCGCAGCGGCATGAACATGAATATCTCCGCGCCGCGCCTTGATGGCGATCTGCTCTTCATCACGTCCTTCTTCAATGGCTCGCTGTTGCTGCGGCTCAAGGGCGCGCGGGACGCCGAGGTGGTCTGGGAAGGCAAGGGCAGCCCGCAGCAGCGCGGCTCCGGCATGCGCGGCATGATGTGCACGCCCTTCTTCGCCGATGGACACATCTTCGGCGTGTGCGGCAACGGCGAGATGCGCTGTCTGAAGGCGGAATCCGGCCAGCGGTTGTGGGACACCCTGAGCGCCACCGTGCCCAATCAGCGCCCCATGCAGTGGGCCAACGCTTTCATTGTCAAACAAGGCGACCGCTTCTTCCTCGCCAATGAACGGGGCGAGCTGATCATCGCCCGGCTGACGCCGGAGAAGTTTGCGGAGATCGATCGGGCGCAGATCATCGAGCCGACGCACGCCGTCAGCGGCCGGGACGTCGTCTGGTCGCATCCCGCTTTTGCTCATCGCTGCGTCTTTGCCCGCAACGACAAGGAGCTGATCTGCGTCTCGCTGGCCAAGGAGGAGTAAGCACCCGGCTCTCCAGGTCAGCGTTTTCAGCCACCCCGCGGCCCACCCCCCGCGGGGTGGTTGTTTCATAGGATAAGCTACGTGGCGCGGGGCTGGATGATGACAACGACGTTTCTCATACCGTGAACCCAACATGACTGGCAATGTGGCTGCTCAACCGGATGCCGCGGGGCGCTTCGGACGCTTTGGCGGACGCTTTGTGCCCGAGACGTTGATGTTCGCCTTGCGGCAACTCACCGAGGCATACACGCAAGCACGCAGCGATCCTGCCTTTCAGGCCGCCTTGGCTGATCTGCTGCGTCACTACGTCGGCCGCCCCACGCCGCTCACCTTGGCTGAGCGTTTGACCGCGGCGGCGGGCGGCGCCCGCATCTATCTCAAACGGGAAGACCTGAACCATACCGGCGCTCACAAGATCAACAACTGCATCGGCCAGGCGCTGCTGACCCAAAGGATGGGGAAGAAGCGGGTCATCGCGGAAACCGGCGCGGGGCAGCACGGCGTGGCGACGGCGACGGCCTGCGCCCGGTTTGGCTTGCCCTGCCAGGTCTACATGGGCGAGGAAGACGTCCGCCGGCAAAAGCTGAACGTCTTCAAGATGCGGGCCTTGGGGGCGGAGGTGGTCACAGTCCGCACGGGCAGTCGAACCCTGCGCGATGCGATCAACGAAGCCATGCGCGACTGGATGGGTTCGGTGGCCTCGACGCACTACATCATCGGCAGCGTCGTCGGACCGCATCCGTTTCCCTGGATGGTCCGCGAGTTTCAGTCGGTGATCGGCGAGGAGGCGCGGCGGCAATGCCTCGAACAAATCGGCCGCTTGCCGGACCTGGTGATCGCTTGCGTCGGCGGCGGTTCCAATGCGGCGGGGATGTTTGCGCCCTTCATAGCGGATGAGGCCGTGGCCCTCTTGGGCGTGGAGGCGGGGGGGCGCGGCGCGGGGCTGGGGCAGCATGCCGCCACGCTGAGCCACGGCCAGCCGGGTGTGTTGCATGGCAGCTTTTCCTTTGTGCTGCAGGATGGCGACGGGCAAACGGCCGACGTGCACTCTATCTCCGCGGGGCTGGATTACCCTGGAGTTGGCCCCGAGCACAGCCATTGGAAGGAAACGGGCCGGGTTCGCTACACCTCGGCGGAGGATGATGAGGCGCTGCGCGGCTTCGACGCCTGTGCGCGGCTGGAGGGCATTCTCCCGGCCTTGGAAACGGCCCACGCCGTCGCCGCCGCCATGGCCCAGGCCAGCCAGATGCCGCGCGAAGCCAGCGTCGTCGTCTGCTTCTCCGGCCGCGGGGACAAGGATTGTTTCGAGGTCGCCCGCCTTCTTGGTCAATCGTTGGAGGCGTGAGCCACGGCGATCATCAGTTCTTGATCTATCCAGCAGTCAAACATGAATGGAGACAACGCACATGTTAAAATAGTGGTGTTAAAGTAGGGGAGAGGAGAAAGAACGATGTCAAAAATGAGAGCTAAAAAACCCACCAAGCGGAATGCTGTTGCCCATTCACTCAAGGTCTCGTTGGACTCGAAAGGCATGGCCGAACTCGCCAAGGCCGCCGCGATTCGACGGATGAACGTCAGCGATTACGTCCGTGAAGTAACGCTGTCTCAGGCACGCAAAGAAATTGCCGCCGCCAGTTCGCAGACCATTGTTTTATCGCCCGAGGAACAGTTGGCGTTTTGGAATGCTTTGAATCAATCACCTCCGCTGACGGTTGCACAAGCCAAACTAGGCAAGCTCATGCGAGGTGAGAGGTGAAGGACGTCCAGTTTCCCCAGGGCTACCAGCTTGAGCGACTCTCGAAAAACCATCACCGAAGTGCCTTCCAGAGCGGTCAATCCATGGTGGATGATTGGCTGCATGCCAAGGCGTTGCAGCATCAAACCAAACAACTATCCGTGACCAAAGTGTTGATCAGTGAAGCAGGCGCTGTCGCGGGCTACTATTCCCTGGCTACGGGGCAAGTTGATTTTCAGGACCTTCCTTCAGAAATAAGCAAATCACTACCGCGTCGGCTCTTGCCCGTCGCTGTTCTGGCCTGGTTTGGCATTGATCATCGCTATCAAAGAAAGGGGTTGGGACAAAAACTTTTGGCTCAGGCATTGCGTGATTGTTATGAGGCTGGGAGAACGTTCGCGTTTATTGCAGTCATCTTGGATTGCATTGATGAAGCAGCTAAAAATTTCTACCTGCGGTATGACTTTCGCGAACTCCCAGGACATCCGTTTAAGCTCTATCTATCTTCACGGCAGCTTGATCAAATGATGAATCCTGTTAAGTGATAGTGGACGGTGCAACTGGTTCGATTCTTCGCTGGATTGGCGTAAGCCAGTCCTCCATCACCTCCCCGGGGGCTTTTTCATTCGCTCGGCCCGTTTTTCGAACCGTTCCAGCCAATCCCGGATCATGGCGCCGGCGATCGTCTGATTGGCGCGAAGCTCTTCCATCGCACCGCCCCAATAGAAACTGATCCATCCTTGCACCATGGAGCGATGCTGGTCGATAAAGGCTTCCAGTTCCTTCCCTGAGCAGTGCAGCGGGAAGATTTCCTCCACGACCAGGGGCTTGCCGGCCTGATGAAAGCCCTTGAGCGTTGCCGTCGCCTCCGCTAGCTTCTTCGATTCGGGGTAGACATGCACGGCCAGGAAGTCCAGGGCAGGGGCCATCTCTCCAGGCTCGAAGCCCGACGTCAGACCCGAACGATCCAGGCTCCAATCCACCATGCCCACCGTGATGAGATGGCGGGCATCATGCCGGCGAATCGCCTGGACCAGGGTATCGATCCATTGCCGGGCAATGGCTGGCCGGGGGCGGCCCGCCTGATCCAGCGTGATGAACTGAACGAAGTGCTTTTCGGCAAACGGCGGTCCCAGCCATTCGCCATCGCCGCGCCGGCCGCCGGGCACGACGGGTTCGTTCATCAAGTCATAGCAAAAGATGGCGGGTGAAGCGGCGCCCCGCCGGGCGATGGCTTCCCAGAAGAAAGCCTGGGCGGCCCAGCGTTCCGACTCGCTCAAGCGATCGTACCAGGCCGGCACGTCTTTTTTGTGGTAACAGCCCAGGCCCGTGAGGTCGAGGTAGATGCCTTCGCGCTCCGCCAGCCGCATCAGGTCGCTCAGTCGATCCAAGGCCGGGGCGGACACTTCGTTGGGCTTGGGGCAGAAGCGGCCAAACTGCAGGTGAATCCGGGCGACGTTCGCTCCCAACCGCCGCATCTGGCGAAAGTCCGCTTCCACCTTGGCCCATTCCGCGTCCCAATAGTCCTCGATCAAGCGGTCCCGGGCGTCGTGGTCATAATTGAAACCCCAGGGGTAAAAGGGCGTTTTCGTGTCATGGGTGACGAAGCAGCCACGGGCGGCATCCACTTCGATCCAGGGAAGGGCGGCCGATGGCGGGTTGGCACGCGCCAGAAACGTCGCCAGGATGAGGGCCGCGCCCAGGGTCATGCACCAACGCTTTTGCATTGTCTTACCCCCATCGACGGCGGAGCGGGTCGACTCCATTCAGCCTAACATATCCGGAGCAACGAAACAGCGAGAAAGCTGGGGAAGGGACGCTTGCCTGGTGAAACCGCTCAAGGCGGTGAGAGCTGTGAAAAAGGGAAGCCTGGACAAAATCATCCCGCCTTGCCTTCGCCACTTTTCGTGTCTTCCCAGGGAAAACTTAAATTTTTCCTCAGCGAATCTGTTTCTTTTTAAGCGCGGCAGTCTGCGTAACCGATACCTTCCATACGTCGCATTGGAATGGGGGACATTCCATCGACTGGAATTCGGGACGTCGGACCTCCCGGGTTTGCCTCAGTAGGGGGTGGATGACATGCGCAAGCGAACGTGGTGGAAAGCGTTGGCGGTCGGGCTGCTTTGGTCGGCTTCGCTGGTTGCGGATGACGCCGCGTCGGGCGACGTCTGCTTCATGAGCGATCGCGAGATACGCATTCCCGTCAACCTGCAGGCCGATGCCCGCAAGGACGTGGAGAAGCTGATGCTCTATCTCTCCACGGACCAAGGCAAAAGCTGGCGCCAGGAAGTCGCCATCCCGCCCACGGACGAAAGTTTCGAATTTCGCGCGCCGCAGGACGGCGTTTATTGGTTCAAGGTCAGCTTCCGCGACAAGCAGGGCCGCACCTATCCCAGCGACGCTGAATTCGCTTTGAACAAGGACGTGCTCAAGGTCGTCTTCGACACCCGCAAGCCCGCTCTGCGCCTGGAAGCGACGGAGCGCCGCGGCGAGCAGGTCCAACTGACGTGGGACGTGCAGGACGAACATCTCGACCCCACCAAAGTCCGGCTCGAATACCGCACCATGGACAACAGCCCCTGGCGGCCGCTGGCCCTGACCACGCTCTCCGGACAGAAACGCTACGCCCTGGGGGCGACCGGCCCGGTGCAGGTGCGCTTGGTGGCCCTCGATCAAGCCAGCAACGAAGGCACGATCATCATCGACGTCCCGGAAGAAAAAGTAACGACCACGGTCGCCGCCGCTCCGCCGACGCTGGACAGCGGCGCACCCGCGCCCATCGCTCGAACGGCCAGCTCGACGGTGGATTCGCCGCACGCGCCCCATCAGAGCATGCCGCTGCCGATTCCTGGCTCATCCACCTCGCTGATTCCGCCCAGCAGCAGTGCTCCTTCAGGGGATGCTTTCCGTCCGGTCGCGGCGCCGCCCAGTTCCGCGCCCTCGGCCGCGGCTCCGACCATGCCCCCCGGCGATGAACGCAAACCCATCGCCGCCACGAGCAGCGGCTCGGCGCCGCAAGGCACCCTGCCCACGATGCCGACGTCGCCGGCGCAGACCCAAGGGCCGCTCGCCAGTTCCACGAACAGCTATGCCACGAAAAGCCCCGCGGACGCCAATTTCCTCATCACCAATCAACTGCATCATGAATTGGAATTCGACGTCACCAAGGCCGGCCCCTCGGGCATCGGCGTCGTGGAATTGTGGGTCACGCAGGACAAGGGACAAACCTGGAGCCTGTTGAGCAAGCGCGACGACGGCCATTCGCCCATCGGCTTCGATCTGCCCGGCGAAGGGGAGTATGGGTTTACCATGATCGTCCGCAGCAAGGCCGGATTGGGCAAAGAAAAGCCCGCGCCGAACCAGGCGCCTGAACTGCGGGTGGAAGTGGACACCACGCCGCCCGTGGCCGAGTTGTACAACGTCGAAGCGGACCCCAGGAACAAAAGCTACCTGTTCCTGATCTGGAATGCCAAGGACAAGAACCTCGGACCGAACCCGATCACCATCGAATGGGCGGAAAGCAAGGAAGGCCCCTGGAATCCGATCATCACCGACTGGGCCAACTCCGGCCGCTACGCCTGGAAAATGCCGGAACGGCTGCCCTATCGGATTTACTTGAGGCTGCAGGTGCGCGACCAGGCGGGCAACGTCAGCGTGGCCGAGACGTCGCAGCCGGTGCTCGTCGATCTGACCGAACCGGAAGTGCGGATCAAGGGTCTGGTGCCAAGCCTGCGCCGGCCGTAAGCGATCAGAATGAATCCGCGGATGCTCATTCACCCTCGATCTCTGATCGAGGGTTTTTTTGTGGCTGGCCGGTCAGGACTGTTTCAGTGGCGTTGGCTCCACCGACTTCACCTCCCGCACGGCGGACAGGAACGCGGCCCGCTCTTCAGGGGCTTTCGCCAACACTTCGTGAAACAGGGTTTCTTCGGTCATGGCAAAATCTCCCGAACCATGGAGGGGTTTCATCACTATGCGTCTAATGGCGGCGTGAAGCACCAAAAAAATCGGTGCCATCTCGAAAATCGCTCTGGCCGCATCGGAATCGCCGTGTGTGGCACGAAATGGCGAATCGCCGGGAGAGGATTGGCTGTTATAATAGCCACGACCAGCCGACCATGGATTCACGACCGCGAACCAAGAGGTGGCCAAATGCTCCCCTGTGTGCGGGCCTTGATGTCGCAAGTCATCGACTACGCGGGGCTTTTCCCCCCGGCCAAGCTGCCGATGGAGCCTGCCATTCGGAATCTTACCCGGTACATGAGCGAACCGGAGTCATGGATGCTGGGCCGTTTCATCTGCCCCGCGGCCCGACTGGAAGAGCTGAATCCCTTCATGGCGTCGCTGTTCTTTCCCGTCTCGCCGCTCACGATCTCCGCCTTGGGGCGCGGCGGCGCCACCCCGGCCGATTTCCTCGAAGGGCTGCGGCAGGACCTGGAGGCGATGGCACGCTTCCGCCAGACCCATGGTCCGCGGGTCATCATCGACGCCTTCGAGGTCAAGCTGCCCGCTGCCGCGGCCGCCAGCGACGGCGTGGCCCCCCTGTTGGAACTGCTCGATCAAACCGCCGAGCTGATCGAAACCTCAAGCCCGCAACCGCTCAACGTATCCTACGAAGCGGGGTTTGGCCCCGGCGGCCGACAAACGATCGATGGCATCGTCCAAGCCTTGGCTGAGGCCGACCAGCGCAATCGCGGCCTGCGGCGGCAAAAGTACGAGGGGCATGGCTTCAAGCTGCGCTGCGGCGGCGTCGAGGCGTCGGCCTTTCCCTCGGCCGAACAGATCGCCTGGGTGCTCACCGCCTGTGCCAGGCAGCGTCTGCCGCTCAAGTTCACGGCGGGGCTGCATCATCCGATCCGGCATTTCGCGGAATCGGTTCAGACGCACATGCATGGCTTCATCAATGTCCTTCTGGCGGCAGCCCTGGCGATGGAGGAAAAATGGGAGGTCGAACCCTTGACTGAACTGCTCCTGGTCGATCAAGCCGATGCCTTTCATCCCACGAGCGAAGGTTGGATCTGGCGGAAATACCTGCTGCCCACGGACATGATCAGCGTGGTCCGGTCGCGGTTCGGGCTGTCCTTTGGAAGCTGCAGTTTCGATGAACCCCGCGAGGACCTGCGCGCCCTCGGCTGGCTCTAAGCGCATTTCGGTCGTCCCTGCCCACAAGGAATCCCGCATGAATGCCACACACGATCCACGCTTGCGGTCGTTTCTCCCTGTTGCTCCCGATTCGCCGTTTCCGATTCAAAACCTGCCCTATGGCGTCTTCCTGCATCCCGACAATGAGGACGTGCCCCACGTCGGCGTGGCCATCGGCGACTACGTCGTCGATCTTTGGCACCTGGATGCCCAGGGGTTGCTGGACGGCTATTTTTGCGGCGAGTTCAGTCTCAACGCTTTCCTCGAAGCGGGGCCGGAAGCCTGGAGCCGAACCCGGCGGGAATTGAGCCGCCTGCTCGCCGACGACGAGTCCGCCTTGCGGGACAACGAAGCACTGCGGGAAGCGGCCATCTTTCCCTTGGCCGAGATCGAGCCGCTGCTGCCGTTCGAAGTCGGCGATTATACGGACTTTTATTCCTCCCGCGAACATGCGACGAACGTCGGCATCATGTTCCGCGGCAAGGAAAACGCCCTGATGCCCAATTGGCTGCATCTTCCCGTGGGCTATCATGGCCGGTCGAGTTCCGTGGTGGTCAGCGGCACAGACGTCTACCGGCCCTTGGGACAGATGAACCCGGCGGACGCCCCGCAGCCGCTCTTCGGTCCGAGCAAGGCCTTGGACTTTGAATTGGAGCTGGGCTGTGTCATCGGGCCGGGGAACCTGCTGGGTCAGCCGATCTCCGTGCGCCGTGCCGCCGAGCACGTCTTCGGCATGGTGCTAGTGAACGATTGGAGCGCCCGAGACATTCAGCGCTGGGAGTATCAGCCGCTGGGGCCGTTTCTGGGCAAGAACTTCGCCACGAGTATTTCCCCCTGGGTCGTGACCCTCGAGGCGTTGGAACCCTTCCGCTGCGAAGGCCCCGTTCAGGAGCCGGCGCCCTTGCCTTATTTGCGCAGTGAAGGCCCCTGGTCCTACGACTTGAACCTGGAAGTGTACTTGCAAACCTTGAATCAGCTTGATCCGGTCCTGGTGTGCCGTTCCAATGCAAGATATCTGTATTGGAACCTGTGCCAGCAAGTGGCCCACCACACGATCAATGGGTGCAACTTGCGGGCGGGGGATTTGTTGGCCTCGGGAACGATCAGCGGACCGGCGCCCGACTCCTACGGCAGCCTGTTGGAACTGGCCTGGAAGGCGACGAAGCCGATCACTCTGCCCAGCGGCGAGCAGCGCAGCTATCTCCAGGATGGCGATCGCGTGATCATGACGGGCTGGTGCCAGGGCGAGGGTTATCGGATCGGTTTTGGCGAGGTCGTCGGTCAAATCTTGCCCGCACCCTCATTCGAAGGCTGAAGCAGTGATGAACGAGCCGCCGGTTCCTCCAACGGGTAAGCCCGCATCGCCAGCGGAGAAGTCGTCCAAGATGACGTTTCATCTGGAGACGATGGACCCGGCGGCGCGCCTGGAGGAAGTCAGCCTGGCCTTTCAAACGATCGCCGAACCGCCGCCCGGGGCGGGGGTGGTTCGCTTGCCCCAGGTGCCGGGGTATCAGGTGCTGCGGGAAGTGGGCCGCGGCGGCATGGGCGTGGTCTACCTCGCTCATGACGAAGCGCTCAAGCGGAACGTGGCCCTGAAGATGATTCTGGCGGGGCCGCTGGCCGAACCGGACACGCTCAATCGCTTTCGCCTGGAATCCCAGGCCATCGCCCGGCTGCAACATCCCAACATTGTGCAAATTTACGAAGTCGGCTCCTGGGAGGGGAATCCCTATTTCGCTCTCGAATATCTGCCCGGCGGCACCCTGCGGCAATTCACCGCGGGCAAGCCGCAACAGCCCCAATGGGCGGCGGAGGTGGTGTTGCAATTGGCCGAGGCGATGGCCTTCGCCCATCAGCAAGGCATCATCCACCGCGACCTGAAGCCCGCCAACATCCTGCTCGACAAGAAGATGGTGCCTGCCAGCAGCCCCTCGTCCGTTTCGGGTTCCTCCGCCGCATCCGCGGCCGTTCCCAGGCTCATCCCCAAGATCACCGATTTTGGTTTGGCCAAGTTCGATCCCGCGCTCAACTGCCTGGAGCAGGACAACGAACACGCCGGCGCTCGGACCAAGACGGGCGAGGTCGTGGGCACGCCCAACTACATGGCGCCGGAGCAGGCCCAGGGACGTTCGCATCAGATCGGCCCCTTGGCGGATATTTATTCCTTGGGCGCGATTTTGTACGAATTGTTGACGGGACAGCCGCCCTTCAGCGGACCGAGTCCGGCGGAGACGCTGGTCCGCGTCCTGACGGAGGAGCCGCTCCCGGTGCGCAAGCTGCAGCCCAGCGTGCCCCGCGACTTGGACGTCATCTGCATGAAGTGTCTGCGCAAGGAACCGTTTCATCGTTATCTCACGGCGCAGAGCCTGGCGGAGGATTTGCAGCACTTCCTCCATGAAGAGCCGATCATTGCCCGGCCGGTGCCCCTGTGGGAGCGGACCTGGAAATGGGCCAAGCGCCGACCCGCGACGGCGGTGCTGACCCTGCTGATCATGGCGGCCATCGTCATGATTCTGGGCGGCGGCTGGTATTACAGCACCCACCTGCAAGTGGCCCTCAAGCAGGCCAAACTGGCGGAAGAAACGGCCAAGCTCAACGCGAAACGGGCCGAGCAAAACGCCATCCTCGCCGAGAAGCAGCGGCTGCTCGCCGACGACCAGCGGCGCCTGGCCATGCACGCGCTTAATCAATTGGTCTACGAAGTGCAGGAGAAGCTGAAGAACCGCCCCGAAACCCGCGCCCTGCGGCAAGCGCTGCTCAATACGGCCATCGAGGGCCTCCGCGAGATCGCCAAGTCCACCGCGGCCAACGATCCGGAGATCAGCCGCGTCGAGGCGCATATTCAGTTGGGGCAGCTCTTCACGCAGTTGAGCCAGGTGGATGAGGCCGCGGCACAATATCGCCATGCGGAGCGGATCAGCCAAGCGCTGCTCAAGCAACCCGCTGTCGATCCGCGCGTCAAAAAACACTTCGTCGAAACGCAGCTTTGGTTCATTCAGCAGGCCCTGCATCGGCACGATATTCAGGAAGCCCGAAACGTCGCGGAACCGCTGGCCGCCTTCGTCAATGAGTGGCTCGACCAGGAGCCGGACTCGATCGCGGCCCTCAATTACACCACCCTCGTCCTCGAAAAAATGGGACACGTGCATCATTGGGTTCATGAAATCCCGCCGGCCTGGGACTGCTTTGTCCGCGGCTACCAATTGGCGGAGCGCTGGCAGAAGCTGGATCCGCAAAGCCGATCGCCGCTTCATTCGCAGGTGATGTTTCTGAATTGGCTGGGAAAAATATGCGTGGATCGCAAGCATTGGGATCGGGCCATGGAGTATTTCGAAAAAGCGCGCGGTCTGGCGGAGCAGTTGCTCGAAGCCGCGCCGTTCAGCCCCGACTATCACTTCATCTTGATCACGGCCCTGGATGAAATGGCGGAGATCGAGCGACATCTGGGCCGCCTCGATCAAGCCAGAGTATATTTGCTTGAAGTCTTGAGCCGCCTGCGCATGCTGGCCCAGCGCGATCCCGAGCACACGCAGCGGCAGATTAACGTGGCTTACGCCCTGATCAACCTGGCCTCGTTTGAGAACAACTGTGCGAACTTTCCCCAAGCCATCCGCTATTTCGAGGAGGTCCTGGCCCATCTGGATCACCTAGACAAGCAAGGACGGTTGCGGGGCTACACCGCATTCGAACCGTCGGAGCGGGAGAAATTCCGCGAAAGCGTTCGCCTGGCGCGCCTCATCGTCGAGGATGCGCCCGAGCAGGCCAAGGAATCGGAGGCCGTGCAGCTCATGCTTCTGGTCAATCGCATTCAATGGCTGGGCTTCGAGGGCAAGCATGCCGAGCTGGAGAAACAGCTCGATCGGCTGGTCCATTGGCCCGCCTCCTTGCCGGAGGAGAAGGTGCACAAGGCCAGGGAATGCGGTCGAGCGGTGATTATCATTCGCGGCAACCCGCCCTTCTTCGAATTGATGCCCGGCGGCGCCGTCTGGCGCGACCGCTTGATCACGACTATTGTCGATGAGCTGCGCGCCGCCATGGCCATGGGGCAAACCTACACCCGCGCCCACGTCGATCGTGATGCCAAGCTGAGTTTGCTCAAAAAGCATCCCTTGTTCGGGCCGTTTTACGAATCGCTGGCCCCTTGACCCGACCCTGGCGGTTGACCGGGAAGCCCGCTTGATGGATCGCTGCTTGCGCCGCCGGGGGGTGCGTGGGGCGGTCCACTCGGTGGAGGAACGCCGCTCGCGCTTCCCGGAGGCGCGGCAAGTAAACGTCCCCGGCCCAGCCAGACGCTGCCCCAGCGCGACGCCGCTCCCAGCAGCAGCAGCGACACCATGATCATGATGAACAGGGCCAAGGTGATGCTCAGCCCGCCGGTCCACTGCAGGACGGCGTTGCCCGATTGCCGGCCCAGTTCGATCTTGCTCGGCAATTGCACGCCGATGAGCTGCACGCCCGCCGTGAGCGTCGTCGCCGTCACGAAGAGCATGGGCAGCAAGGTGACCCAGATGGACCGCGTCCGCCCCGTGTTGATGAGCCAGGTCGTCAAGAGGCACAAGGCGAGCACGGCCAGCAACTGATTGGCGATGCCGAACATCGGCCAGATGGTTTGGATCGAGCCGGTGGCCACGAGGGAGCACCAGCCGACCGTGACCAGGGCCGTGGCCAGGAGGGAGCCGGGCAGCCAATCGGCCTGGCCCATCTTGGAGTGGATCCGGCCGAGCGTTTCTTGGAGGATGAAGCGGGCGATGCGGGTGCCGGTGTCGATGGTCGTGAGGATGAAGAGGGCCTCGAACATGATGGCGAAGTGATACCAGTATTTCATGGCCGAGGCGATGGGCAGGGCCGTCCAGCGCAGCGCCTCGGTCAGGATGAGGGCCATCCCCACGGCCAGGGTGACCGCGCCGCCGGTCCGGCCGCGCAGCGATTCGCCGCCGACCATCTCCTCCACCTGGGCCAGGTTCAAATGCTGCACGCTGTCCACCCCCACCTGGTGCAGCGGATCGTTTTGCCGTGCCAGCAACCCTTCCTGCCGATACAGTTCCTGAAGCTGCGGCTGGAATTTGGCCACGTCGCCGATGCCGACGTTGATGTCGTAATACAGTTCCAGGTCCATCGAGGCGCCGGCGATCAAGGCGACGATGCCGACCAAGCCTTCCATGAGCATGGCCCCATAGCCAATGGGGCGAACGTGGGTTTCCTTGTCGATCATCTTGGGCGTGGTCCCCGAGGAGACCAGCGCATGAAAACCCGACACCGCCCCGCACATGATGCAGATGAAGACAAAGGGAAAGACGCCGCCTTCAAACGTCGGTCCGCCGCTGACGAAGGCGTCGTTGAGCGGCGGGCAGCGCAGCACCGGGTTGGCACAGACAACGCCGACGATGAGCAGGGCGATGGTGCCGATTTTCAGGAAGCTGGAAAGGTAATCGCGGGGACACAGCAGCAGCCACACGGGCAAGACCGACGCGATGAAGCCATAGGCGCCCAGGGCCAGGATCGTTTGTCCCTGGGTCAGGGAGAAATACGGCTCCAAGGCGCTGCCCGGGATCCAGGCGCCGGCCACGGTCGCCGCCAGCACGCCCAAGGCCCCCAGGAAAGAGGCTTCCACGACGCGGCCTTTGCGGAACTTGTACATGTACAGGCTGACCAACAGGGCAATCGGTATCGTGCAGGCTATGGTGAACATGCCCCAGGAACTGCCCGGGATGACCTGGACGGCGCCCGTAGGCAGGATGTAAACGTCCGGCCCCGCATCGCGATTGGCCTGGCCGCTAAAAGCGCCGCAGCGCACCTGAAACGCCTCCGAGCGCAGACTCCACGGGCCAAAGGGCTGATAGCGGACCTGGCAGCCCGGTGGAAACTTCCACACGGCGTCCGTTTGTTCATCCAAACCGAATTCGGCGATCAAGTAGCGCTGCGGAAAGAGCCAGGCCAAGAAACGATTGAACAAGGTTGGCTCGTGGAGGACCTTGCCGCGAAAGGGTTCATGCCCCAGGATTTCTCCCGGCGGCAGCTTGATTTCCATGCGGCCCGGCAGCTTCACCTCCTCGCCGCCCAGCGCCTTGACGACGACGAAGCCCAACCCCGCCAGGGCGATGATGACGATGAAGATGATGGCCATGGAGGTAATGAGGCTCGCCCAGGGACCCAGCTCCGTCCGCGCGATCTCCGCTAGCGACTTGCCATCGCGGCGCATCGACGCCGCCAGGACCATCATGTCCTGCACCGCGCCGGCCAGGCACACGCCTGCGACCAGCCAGAACAGCCCGGGGGCATAGCCGTATTGCAAAGCCAGGATCGGGCCGATCAGCGGACCCGCGCCGGAGATAGCGGCGAAGTGATGACCGAACAGGACCCATTTGTTGGTGGGGTGATAATTCTGGCCGTCATTGAAGCGGTGGGCGGGCGTGGCGTTGGCGTCGTCCAGGGCCAGCACCTTAGCGGCGAGAAAGGCACTGTAATAGCGATAGGCCAGAGCCAGGATGGCCAGGACGAACAACAACACCGGCATGGCCCGGAGCAGAATCCTGCCCGCGGATTCTTCGTAGAGCAGATTGGCAAGGATCATGGCACTCCCCGGCACATCAGTCTGCGTTGCCCTCACATGGCTGGCTCAGGAACTTGGAATTATGCCGCAAGTCGAGGGATGATGCAAATCCTGTTCACGTCGCAAGCCCGGCCCGTTTAGCTCAATTGCCATCGGTCTCCGGGAGGACTTCGGTGGTGAAGTCGGGCTGGTCGCCCAAAGGGCCGTTGGCTTCGGTGTAGCCGCTGGTCATGAACAGGGGCAGCGTCGTGGTGATGCGGAAGAGGTCGGGCCGGCGGTCGAGCCGGGGCGTGACCGTGCCGCCGTGGCGCGAAGCGTGCAAGTCGTCCAGGTCCAGGTCGCAGATGAGGACGGTCTCCTCATTGGAATCGGCCTCGGCGGCCACGCCGTCGCGGGCAAAGGCGAAGTCGGACGGCGTGAGGACGGCGGCCTGGCCGTATTGCACGTCCATGTTGTTGACGTCGGGCAGATTGCCCACGTTGCCGGCCAGGGCCAGGTAGATTTGATTTTCGATGGCGCGGGCTTGGGCACAATAGCGGACCCGCAGATAGCCCTGCCGATTGTCGGTGCAGAAGGGCACGAAGATGATCTCAGCGCCTTGATCGGCCAAGAAGCGGGCGGCTTCGGGAAATTCAACGTCGTAGCAAATGAGCACGCCGATGCGGGCCTTGGGGGTGTCGATCACTCGCAGGGAATTGCCCCCGCGGGTGCCCCACCAGCGGCGCTCGTTGGGCGTGATGTGGATTTTCGGTTGCTCGACGATCTCGCCGTTGGAGAGGCAGATGTAGCAGATGTTGTGCAGGGAGTCGCCCACGTGGGTGGGGTGGCTGCCGCCGATGATCGTCAGGCCGTATTTGATCGCCAAGGAGGTGAGCAATTGGACGTACCGCGCGGTGTATTCGGTGAGCTTGCGCATGCCTTCCTGGGGCGAGGTCGTCTCCGTGGCGGAGAGAAGCTGCATGGTCACCAATTCGGGCAGCAGGATATAGTCGGCTCGATAGTCCGCGGCTACGTCGACGAAGTAGTTGATCTGCTGGGAAAACTCCTCGAACGATTTCACCTTGCGCATCTGATATTGGACGCAGGCGACGCGGCACTTGCGCTCCCCCTTGCCCACGGGCTTGTAGTCGGGGTTCAGCCATTCGATGAGGCTGGCGTAGTTCTTGCTCTTGGGGTCGCGCAGATAATTGCTGAGGATGCCGCGCAGGACGAAGCCCTCGCGCAATTGAAAACTCAGGACCAGATCGCGCAGCTCGCCGGAGACCACGCGATGAACGTACTCGACGACGGTCATTTTGTCGGCATGCTCGTCAAAGTTCCATAGACGGCCGCCCGCCAGGATGCGGCGTTTGTTGAGCCGTTTGCAAAGCTGCCGGCGGGCTTCGTAAAGGGCCGCTCCCACGCCGCGGCCGCGCATGTCCGGGTGGACGTAGATATCCGCGCCATAAATCGTGTCGGCCAGAGGATCGTGATTGGTGAAATAACCGCTGTCCGTGATCCCAGACCAGGTGTGCTGCCGGAGCGGATCGCGGCCCATGTCGACGATGAGCGTGGCCGCCGCGCCGACGATTCGGCCCTCCACCTCGGCCACGAGCTGGCCCTGGGGAAAAATGCGCTGGTGGCTGCGCAGATGGGCGTCGCCCCAGATGATGTTTTCCTGGGCGAGCACGGGATACGCCACCCGGTTCAATTCGATGAGAGCCGGGATGTCATCCAACGTCGCTTCACGGATTTTCACGGTCGATTGGGTTTTTGGCATAGCAATTAACTTAAAGCAACGCCTGGCCAGAAACAAGCGAGCACCAGGCTGAACTCCAAAGCAAAGGCTTGACGTTGGCCGTCAAAGCGGTCGGCTGGGCAGGACGGTGGTCGGCAACAAGGATCGCGGCACAAAGTCCGGGTCGCCTCGGCGCCGCCCCATTTCATCGATCTCCTGCTGCCATTGTTGTTCCAACTCTTTCAGCCGCTGCATTTCCGGGCTCTTGAGCCATTCTTGTCGCCGCTGCTCGCGCCGTTCCCTGGCTTTTTGCGATTGCGTCACGCAAGCAATGCCCTCCGCACTGATGAAGCCAAACACGCCCATCAGGCCGATGACCGAAGCCGCCACGCGCTGCCGCCGGCTAACCCGGCCTGGTGAGGAATCGAGCAAATAATACACAATGAAGCACAGGCCGAACAGCAGGTAGCCAGCACCAAGCCAATAGGCGGGTATGTCGTAGATATAGTAGGTCGGCCTTGACCTGCCGCCGACGAGGGCGGTGCCCGTGGCGAGGACGAATAAACCATACAGAACAATGAACAGACCCAGGGCAAACCACCATGGTGAGGAGAGGCGGCGCTGATCGTCATCGTGATTCAGCCGCATCCGAAAACGCAACCCCATGGGACCATCTTTCTCTTGCGGATGACGTGATGCTCAATCCCTCAATGCTCGACCATTAGCTTAGCAAACTCCGATACGCTTTTGCCAGGTTATCCCGGCGGGCGGCTGCATGGCCGCTCCCGGCACTTGGCCTTTACCCCTTGGCGCGGAACCGGTAGCCTAGGGCAATCAAGGAATTGAACCATCAAGGATGATCCACGCATGATCACGGCGACTTTCTTTCCCGATGCCGCCTTCGGTTGGCTTTACTACGGCACCTTAGTTGGATTATTGGCCATCGCGGCGGTGATCGATGGGCGCACCATGAAGGTGCCGAAGCTGCTCGTGCTGATGGTCCTGTTCGGCGGCTTGATCCTGAGCCTGGTCCGCGGCGCCTGGCTGGGCAGTCAAGGGCTTCCGGTCGCCTATCTGTCGGCAACGGGACCATGGATCGGCGCGGTCGATGCCGCCCTCTTTTCCCTGGCCGGGTTTGCGACAGGGTTTGGCCTCTTCTTCCTCTTGTGGATCATGGGCACGTGCGGCGGCGGCGACGTCAAGCTCTTCGCCGCCCTGGGCGTCTGGCTCGGTCCCTTGTGGACGATCTACATCCTCGTCGGAACCTGGTGCGTCGTCATGGTGGGGTATGTCCTGCTCGGCTACCTGATCCACGTGCTGCGCCACGGCCGGCGGCCGCGCAAGCAACAGGTCACCTATTCCTTCCCCATTGCCTTGAGCGTGATCGTCATTCTGCTGTGGGTCTTCCGCGTCGATTTGGGCATTGCGGAGTTCCTGCCCCAGGTCAAGAAGACCTCCGCCATGAGGCAACCGGCTAACGGGCCTCTCGATCAGCCATAAGCCAGCACGAACGATGAAAAGCAAAACCCCCGGCGCGGGCTGCGCCGAGGGCTTGCATGGTCGATGCTTTGCAAGGCTTACACGTCGTCCACTTCGTCCGAAAGGATGACTTGCGAGCGCCAGCGGCGGCGATACCAATAGGCCCCGGCGGCCGCGAGGCCCAGGCCAACGAAGGCCATGGTCGTCGGCTCCGGCACGGGCACCAGCAGGAAGCCATGCACGTCGCCGTTGGCGTCCAAGCCGTACCCCACAATCCAGCCTTGATCGTTGATGGCTTCGGCGCTGAGCAGCGTCCAATTCAGGCCTGGATCGATCAGCGTATTGAGATCGATCATGGCATCCGACCCGCCCGTGTAGCGGTAGATAAAGGCTCTGGTGTCGAAGGTGTTGTCGATGGTGGAGAAGCCGACGACGATGTTGTCGTTATTGATGCCGCGTGCTTCGCTCACCTCGCCGGTGCCCAGGACGCCCAAATCGATGGGAGTGCCGCCGTTGAGATAGAGGAAGGCCCGCTGACGCAATTCGAAGGTGCTGGAATTGAAGTAGACGTCGGAGATGCCCACGATGAAGTCGGAATCGTTGATGGCGGTCGCGGCGCTGCTGCGTTCGGGGTCGCTGCCGGTCTGCGCGGGGAGCAGGGGGATCGCCGTCAAGCTGCTATCCCCGGGGTTCCAGTAAAAGGCTTGCAGCGTGGAGGTGGTCGAGCCGGTGGTGAAGCCCCGGCCCACGGTGCGGTCCGAATTATTGATGGCGAAGGCTTGCGTCAACAGGGACGTCGGTGCGAAGGAGGGCAGTTCGGTCAGCGCGTTGGTATTGGTGTTGTAGATATAAGCGAAGATGGCTGAGGACGGCTCGCTGGTTTTATTGGAGTAGCCCGCGACGATTCCGGCGTTGTTGAGGCCGAAAGCGCCGTTGGTGACGCCGCCGGGCAGAGTGGGGATGAAGCTCATCGTGCTGCCGTTGTAGAAGAAACCGCGCGCCACATAGATCGGAGAGCCGGTGTCGGGGTCGGTGCCGATTTGCTCGATGGTGTTCCCGGCGACGTAGGAGTTCATGTTGATGGCGCGGCCTTCGGTGTAGGTGCCTCCCGAACCGGGCACGAAACCCAAGCCGGTCATGGAGCCATTCTGCCAAATGAAGGCTTGCGAATTGAAGCTGGCATCCTGGGACGTGCCCGTGATCTGGCCGAGGTTGTTGATCGCGCGGGCGCTGCTGGACAGCGAGCTCATCGAATTGTCCAGCGTGCCCAAGTCGATCAGGTCGTAATATATCTGAGCCTGGATGGGCTGACTCAGTCCGATGAAGCCAACGATCAGAAGGCCCAAACGAACAAACAGACGCGACATAATGGAGGCTCCTACGTGTCGAAGAGCGGCAGCCATGGATGAAAAAATCCCCATGAATCGGGGATGTCATCCTAAACAGTCTATTTCCGGGTTGGGGTCAGAGCCAATCCCCTTAGTCCATTTTTCCTAAAAAGTACAAATTAACATCTGGACGAAGTTTTTTGACCTGAGCGAAGTCGGTGGTCATCGTTGCAGGTTTCCTCGAAAAAGCGATTGGCAGGTGCACAAAAGAAACAACCCAGGCGGGAATTGCCCGGGTTGGATCACGGCTGCCGATGGCTTTTTCAGCTTGGTGCGTTCAGCGGACGGGATCTTTCTTCTTGCGTCTCTCGGCCATCTTCTTGAACTCATCCAGCGAGATACTGCCGTCGTTATCCGTGTCCAGCTTCTTGAAGATGGCATCGGCCATGTCGCGACCCCGGCCTTGACCCTTGCCCTTGCTTTCACCCTTGGCTGCGTTCTTGCCGCCCCCGAACATGGGCAGCTTCTTGAATTCATCCTGGCTCAGCTTGCCGTCGTTATTCGCATCCGCTCGTTTGAACAGGGATTCGAAATCTGGCCGTTTGCCTTGGCCGCGATCTTGTCCCTTGCCTTTGCCTTTACCCTGATCTTGTCCCTGGCTTTGCCCCTGACCCTTGCCCTTGCCCTGGTCGTCATCCCCCGCCCAGGCTGCGCCGCCGAAGAAGCCCACCAGGGCCAGCGTCGCCAGAACCAGCATCAGTCGTTTCATGGTTAGCCACTCCTCTCTTGAGTTTGTTTGATAGGATGGAAGACTGAGAGATGAAACACCGCGTGGAACCGCAGGTTTCGCCGCGGCACGATGATATTTCCATGAGAACGGGCACCGGTCCATGACGACCCGACCCGCGCCTCATCCGCCATGAGAAAGCGTGCACCATGAACCTCATCACCGGAGCCACGGGTTTGCTGGGCAGCCATATCGCCGAGCAGCTTCGCCAGTCCGGGGAGCTGGTCCGAGCCTTGATCCGGCCCACCAGCCAGACCAACGTTCCCTTTCTGAAGCAGATCGGCGTGGAACTGGTTACGGGCGATTTGGCCGATCGCGCTTCCCTCGAACGCGCCATGCAAGGGATCAGCGTCGTGTACCATGCCGCGGCCAAGGTGGGCGATTGGGGCACCAAGCAGGAGTTTGAACGCGAGACCATCCAGGGCACGAAGAATGTCGTCGACGCCTGCCTGGCAGCAGGAGTGCGGCGGTTGATTCACATCAGCTCGACCAGCGCCTACGGCCACCCGGAACCCGGCGGGCAGCCGATTGATGAAACGTTTCCCCTGGGGGATCGCTTTTGGATGTGGGACGACTACACCAAGGCCAAGATCGCCGCCGAGCGTTACATCTGGGACGCCATCGCCCAGCGCGGGCTAAAGGCCACGATCATTCGGCCCAGTTGGCTGTATGGCCCGCGCGATCGCTTGTCGATCTTCCGCATCGCCAGGTCGCTCCGCACAGGCCGGGTCCGCATCATCGGCAAAGGCACAAATCCGATGAATTCCGTCTATGCCGGCAACGCGGCGGAAGCTTGCCTCCTCGCCGCCGCCAAACCGGAAGCAGCCGGCCAGGCCTACAACGTCACCAACGACGGCATCATCACCCAGCGGGACTATTTCAACGCTTACGCCGACGCTCTCAAGCTGCCGCGGCCGACCAAGCAGATTCCCTATAGCGTGGCTTACGCCGCCGCTTGGGTGCTGGAAGCCGTCTTCCGCATGCTGCGCAAGCAACGGCCGCCCTTCATCACTCGCTACGCCACCTGGCTGCTCGGCCGGCATACCTTTTACAGCACCGAAAAAGCCCAGCGCGAACTTGGCTGGCAACCCCGCGTCGGCTATCAAGAGGGTATCGCCCGCACCGTGGCCTGGTATCATGAGCAGATGGCCGGGTCGGCGCCTGCCCCCTAGACCGTCGTGTCTGCCAGCGACGGCCTTCATCCCCCACCCATGGCGAGGAACCTTCCATGCGTTGGATCATCCTGATGGCATTGGCTGGACTGTCCTTGCAGCCGCTCTCCGCGGTTGAAACGCCGCGCCAGACCCGTTCGCTCAACGGTGAATGGCAGTTCGTGGCGGGCGACTTGCAGCCGGCTTTGGCCAACATCCGCTGGCAAACCGTCACGGTGCCGCAAGCCTGGGAGCAGCACGAAGGGATGGCCTTTGACGGCATCGGTTGGTATCGCAAAACCCTCGACCCCATCGACCTGAAGCCGAACCGGCGGCTCTTGCTCCACTTCGACGCCGTCGCCACCCATGCCGCCGTCTACTGGAACGGCACGAAGCTCGGCGAGCATTTGGGGCCATGGACGCCCTTTCGCTTCGACGTCACCGAGGCCATCCGCAAGGCCCCGATGGGTCCGCACGTCATCGACGTCCGCGTCGATGAAAAGGTCGGCCACAACACCCAAGGCTTCCTCCCCATCATCCAGCCCCACTTCGGCGGCATCTGGCAGGAGGTCAAGCTGATCGAGGTGCCCGACTTGTACATCGATGATCTGAAGCTCAGGGCATTCGGCGATCCGTCCCGGCGCGCCGTTGAGATCACGGTTCATGCCTCGCAGCCTGTCCCCGCGAACACCGTGTTCTCCCTCGAAGTTCATGGCCAGGCTAATGAGCCGCCTGTCATCCACAAGAATGAAATTCTCCCCAGTGCCGATCCTGAACAGGATCATTGGTCCTGTTCGATTCCTCTGAATCACATGCGCCTCTGGTCGCACCTGCAGCCGCAGCGCTATCGGCTGGTGGTCAGCATGGCCAAGGATCGGGTCGAAACCACCGCCGCCTTCCGCACCATCGAAACCAAAGGCGACCAATTCCTGCTCAACGGCCAGCCGCTCTCCATCCGCGGCGTGCTCAATTGGGGTTATTACCCCCCCGATCTGGCCCCGAACCCGGACCCTGAAGTCTGGCGCAAGGACCTTCAGCTCATCAAAAGCTGGGGCTTCAACCTCATGAAGTGCTGCCTGTGGGTGCCGCCCAAGCGGTTCTTGGAGATCGCCGACGAGGAGGGCGTTTTGATCTGGATGGAATACCCCACCTGGCATCCGAAGCTGGATCAAAAGCACCGCGAGGAACTGGTCCGCGAATACACCGAGTTTTTTCATCACGACCGCAACCATCCCTCGGTCATCCTCCGCAGCCTGACCTGCGAGACCGGCCACCAGGCGGACATCAAAGTCATCCAGGAACTGTACGACCTGGGCAAGACGATGATCCCGGGCAGCCTCATCGTCGATGATTCAAGCTGGATCGAATGGAACCGCGTTTACGATTTCTTCGACGACCACCCTTATGGCAACAACCACACCTGGGCGGCCACGCTCAAACGCCTGAAAGACTACATCGCCAAGAAAGGGACCAAGCCCCTGGCCTTGGGGGAAGCCATCGCCGCCGATACCTGGGTCAATCCCGATCTGATCGACCGCGTCATCGCGGACCGAGCCAAGCTGCCCGGGGCCAAGCATCGCCTCCATGAAGCGCGCGGCATGCCCGGACGCACGCAGCCCTATTGGGCCCCCATCTCCCTCGAAGCCAGCCGGACCTGGTTAAAGCGGATGGCAATGGTCGTCGGCCAGCCCATCGACCAGGAGCGGCTGACGCGGGACTCGCTGCGGTACGCCTGGCTCATGCGGAAATATCAGATCGAAGCCTTTCGCCGGGAGGTGCCCCATGGGGGGTATGTCGTCAGCGTCCTCCGCGATTTTCCCCTGGCGAGCATGGGTTTGATCGGCTACGACGGCGTCCCGAAATGGACCTCGGACGATTGGGCCTGGCATGGCGAGAAGAAGCGGGAGGGAGACCCGTGGCCGAAGCCGCCCGCCTTGCCGCCGCTTCAGGGAGCCAGCCCCGCGAACGTCAAGGTCGTGGATCGATTGGATGAAGCCTTGCTGGCGGAGTTGGAAGCAGGGGCGAAGGTCTTGCTGCTGCCCAGCGGCAAGGAGGGCAGCTTCCCGCTCAAGTCGCATTGGTTCCTGCGCGGCGGGCCGTTCGTCAACACGAACCATCCGCTCATTCAGCACACGCAAGGGTTGCACGAACTGCTGGTCGACCAGCAGCATTTCGACCTGGCGGGCGACGTCATCCCGGACGTGCCATATCTGGAGGAGATCGATCCGATCCTCATGCTCTGGGACACGCACGACATCCCGGAGGTGAAGACGCACGGCCTGGTCTTCGAGACGCGCATCGGCAAAGGTCGGCTCCTCGTCTCCGCCCTCCGGCATGGCGGGGACAATAACCCTGCTGGGGCGCGGCTGAAGGAGCGATTGCTGCAGCACCTGGATCAGGGGCCGCTGCCGCGGAACGCCCTGAAGCCGGAGACATTGGCGGGCATGAAGGCCAAGCTGCGCGAGAAAAAGGTGAACCTGGCGGGGCAGCCCTGGAAGTTCAAGCCCGATCCGAAGGATGCCGGGCTGCAACAGGGGTGGCACCAGCCGGGCCTGTCGCTGGATGACCAATGGCAGCCGATCCAGATCGGCCGCTCCTGGGAGGGGCAAGGTCATGCCACGCTGGATGGCTGGGCCTGGTATCGGCTGGAGGTCGCGATTCCTAACGACTGGCCCGAGGGGGCCGCTTTTCTGCACTGCGACGGCGCGGATGACTACGTCGAGTTTTACCTCAACGGTCAGAAGGTTGGCTCGATGGGGGAGCTGGAGACAAGGAAGACGGCGTTTGACGACAAGGCGTCGTTTCGGTTGCCGGTGCTGAAGCCGGGGGCGAAGGTCGCTTTGGCCGCGCGGGTGCACGATTGGCACGGCGCCGGCGGGCTGCATCGGCCGCTGTGGCTATCGACCTCGCCGCGCCCGCAAGGCCCCGAGGTGCTGAAGTGACCGATTCATGGAGCTTACTAAAACTCAATTCGCGTTCAGGTCACGTCTGTCGTCTTGTGATAGGTGGTTTCCGGTGCAATGTACATCGGCAATGGCCCCATCGTGCCCGTGGGTTTTGATCCACGGCCATAAACGTATTGTTTCTGTTCGCTCATGGCCAAAAAGGTGATGGTGACATCATTTTTGTCCAGCATGTGCTTGACCAAAGTCGTCGTCCAGCTTGCTTCGGTGCTCGAGGCCAAGGGATAGTAGCCATGGTGCATTTCCGAGTCGTTTTCAAGCTTAAAGAAGACGGTATCCTTGAATTGTTCCATGGTGTCGTGCTCATCTTTGCGGGTGACCTTGATCCATTTCACCTTGGCGACAATGGAACGCACCGGGGTAGAATCGCCCGCTTGCTCTGACGGTTGGACTTTCGGCGGCAGCTCCGGCTTGCCCTTCGTCTTCTTTTTGCTCTTCTTCTTGTCTTTCTTGCCCATGATCCACCCTTTGCGGTTGAACTCTCCCTTGGCCGATGCGCTGCGAGCCGCGGCCTATTGAGGCTTGGCGTTCTTCTCCTTGATTTTTTTCAAGATGGCCTCATATTCCTTGGCTTTCTCAAGCTGATTCCATTTGTCATATAAAGCGATGATATTTTCAAGCACGGTCATGGTCTCTTCGCTATTTTCCCCCACGTGCACCCGGCATAATCGGTAGCACTCCAATAAAAGGCCCTCGGCAGCCGCAAAATCCCGCAATTCGATATGCAGGGCGGCCTTGTTGGCCATGGTGGCCAGGGTGAGATAGTTCTGGGGGCCGGAATGTTTGAGGAGGAAGGGCAGGATATGGTCGTAGAGCGCGAGGGACTCGAGGAATTTGCTCTGGCTGTGGTAGACGCCGGCCAGGTTGCTGCTGTAGATCAGATAGTTGGGGTGCTCCTTGCCCAGCACCGGCTCGCTCAGGTGCAGCAGTTCCAGCATGATCTTTTCGGCTTCGTCGAAGCGTTTTTGGTCATCGAGCAGTAAAGCGAGATGGTTCAGGGTGAGAAAGACCTCGGGATGGTCGTTGCCGAGCGTTTCGCGCTGCAAGAGCAGGGTTTCCCGCAGCAGTTTTTCAGAACCGGCCGCGTCTTGCTTGCGCAGGAGGAGTTCGGCCAGCTCGCGCATCGTGCTCAGCGTGTCGCGGTGCTTGATCGTCAAGAGCCGCTTTTGGATGCTCAACGTTTCTTCCAGGAGCTTCATGGCTTCGTCGTGCTTGCCCTGATGGGAGAGCCATTTGGCATAAACGCCCCGGGTTCGGCAGGTGGCGGGATCATCGGAGCCAAGCGTCTGCAGGCGCAGGGTCAGCGCTTCCATGAGCAAGGGCGCGCCTTGGTCGAGCTGACTGTCCGAAATCAGCAGCCAGGCGAGGTCGTGGAGGGCTTGCAGGCGCTCCGGATGCTTGGGGCCAAGATGGCGCTGGCGCAAGTCCTCGGCCCGGGCCAGGTGGACGCGGGCGGTCTTGTAATCTCCCAGGCCAATGTAGGCGCGGCCGATGGTGTTGCGGATCGCGGCTTCGACGAGCGGCTGGTCGGCGAAGCGGTTGCCCACTCGCTGGGCGGCTCGATCCAGCGCGCTCTTCACTGAAATGTTGCTGATAAAGGGCTGTTCGGCCGTGATCTGCGCATCGGGGTCGGCGGCGCTGAGCAGCTCTTCATTGAGAAAGTGGATATAAGCCCTGGCGATCTCGGTTTGTTCGTTGGCGCGGTTGCGTTCGCGGCTGGCCGAGGCCCACCCGATGGCGGCTGTCACGCCGCCGCCGATGAGCACGAGCAGGAACAACCCGAAGATGGCCAGCTTGCCGCGGTTCCTTCGAACCATCTTGTGAAAGCGATAACGGAACGTCGGCGGCCCGGCGAGCACGGGCTCATGCCGCAAAAACCGGTCGATTTCCGCTCCAAGATCGTGGGCGGATTCATAGCGGCGGTTGCGGTCTTTCTCCAGCGCCTTCATGACGATCCAGTCGAGGTCGCCCCGCAGCTTCTTCGGGAGTTTGACGGGTTCGATCTGGCGATGGTCGGCGATTTTTTGCAGATGGTCGCTGGATTGGATGCGCTGGCTGGGCTTCAGCGGCACGTCATCCCGCACCATCTTGATGATCTCTTCATAGCTGGCCTTTTCCAGGCAATGCTTGGCGATGGGGGTTTGCCCCGTCAGCAGCTCATAGAGGATGACGCCGAGGGAATAGATGTCGGCGCGGGTGTCGATGTCGAGGTTGTTCAGTTGGGCTTGCTCGGGTGCGGTGTATTGCCAGGTGCCCACGAACATGCTGATGCTCGTATGCACCGAGTCGTCGGTCAGCGGCTGGTTCAGCGCCTTGGCCAGGCCAAAGTCGATGACCTTGACGACAGCGCGATCCTCGCCCATGCCGACGAGGATGTTGCTGGGCTTCAAGTCGCGGTGAACGATCCCTTTTTGATGGGCGTGATGCACGGCGGCGCAGACGTCCCGGAAGAGGGCGAGCCGCTCCTCGATGGAGTGCTTGTTTTGATCGCAATAGCGGGTGATCGGCAGCCCCTTGACCAGCTCCATCACGAAAAAGGGATGGCCGCCCTCGGTCATGCCGGCGTCGAGCACCTTGGCGATGTGGGGGTGGTTCATCAGGGCCAGGGCTTGCTGTTCGATCTTGAACCGCGCCAGGATATGCCGCGAATCCATGCCCGGCTTGACGATCTTGATGGCCACGTCCAGCTTCATGTCGTTGACGCGGCGGGCGCGATACACCGTGCCCATGCCCCCTTGGCCGAGCTGGTCGAGAATTTTGTATTTGCCGGCGATCACCGAGCCGGTGTCGATGGCGGTCTGATCGACGTAGAAATCATTGGTGTCGGCCGGCAGGTTGGTTGGCTTGGTGAGGGTGGGGGCGGCGAGGGTGATGCCGAGCATTTCCATGAGCATGCCGCGCAGCTCGGAGTCGTCGCCGCAGGTTTCATTCACAAAAGCGCGGCGCGCTTCCGGCGTGGACAGCGCGCGGGCCTGATGGACCAGGTTTTTCAGTTGCGTGAGGGAGGACGTCATGACTAATTCCTGTGCAAACTCGTGATTCGCACATCCACGTAGACCTTTCGGATCGGATGATCCCGCGGCAAGTCGCTTGATCCAGCCTCGCGGCGTCATGCATTCTCGCAATAAATGGGAGTGAACTCAAGGGAGCAAAAAAATTTGTTCGAAAATGGACCCCGTCGAGGAGCAGCGCATGCATGCTCCGAGGGCCAGCGCGGGCGTTTTATTAGCGGTCCCTCTTGTTCTCGAGTTCGCGCAGCGAGCGTGCGGCCTCCGGATGGCCCGGTTCGATCGTCAATGCCATTTGGAAGCATTTAACGGCATACTCGACTCTGCCCAAGGACCCATAGGTCTTCCCGCTGGCCAGAAATAGGTCATGAAAGGCGGGGTGCACTTCACGGGCCAGTTTGGCCATGGCGAGGCCTTCGGCGGTCTTGCCCTGATCCAACAGTTCGTAAACCAGAGCATAGAAAAACAAGCGGTGCATCGTTGGATGGCTCGGTTCTTCCCGATGCAATCGCCGGAGCAGCGCCGCGGTTTTCTCCACGCCTTGGGCGCGCAAAAAGGGCCGTATCTGCCGAGGGGTCGGCCAACCGGCGTCCCCTTCTCGATATTGGGGCGGAGCCGTCGTGCCTTCAAGGACATACTCCACGTGCGGCGCCGCTCCTCCCAGCTTGGCGGTCCACTTGGCATCCAACAGCCCCTGGAGGGAGGCGGCGTCGTCCTTCAAATGGGCATCCAAAAACTGCAATAGATAGCGGTTCAATGATTCATAACTGGAGTCGATTTCAGTCAAGCGAGCTTTTTCCTTGGCGAGTTTTTCATGGGCTTGGCCTGTCACTTGTCCCATGGTGTTGGCTGCCTTCTGGACCAGCCATCTTTGGTGCAGACCGCCCTGAGAAATGAAGTCGTTATGTTCCAAGTCTCTGAGCGTGAGGTAATACCTTCGGCTTTGGTCGAGCGAATCGAACAACTGGAAGAATGCATAGGGGTTGGCGGCCGCCAGCAGCGGCCCCTTGAAGTGCTTGCGTCCGGCTATCATCGCCGGTGTATATCGGCTCCAACGCAAATCGGCCAGACTGTAATAGTCCTGGGTCGTGTCCAGGCTGACGACGGCATCCACGGGGGAATTCTCTTGGGCGTGAAACATCAGAACGGCATGGGCGCCGCCGCTGTGGCCGATCAGGCCGATGCGCTCCCAGTTCACAAAGGGCAGCCGGCGGGCGTAGGCGATCAGGAAGGCCAGATCGCGGGCCGAGGTCGAACCCCCGTCGACGTTGAAGGACTGGCCGGTAGGCTCTTGAAACGCGCTGCCCAGCACGACGTAACCGTGGCTGGCCAGAAACTCGCAGAGCACCGTATTGTCTTCCATGGATGAACCAAACCCGGCATGGTAGATCACCAGGGGAAAGGGACCTGCGGCGGGAACAGCCCCCCGCAGGCAAGCGGTGGGCGTTTTCAGGAGCTGTTCGAGGAAACGCTGTTCCGCTTCGCTCATGGCCGAGCGCGGCTTACCGATGACCTCCTGGGAAAAGACGTCGCGGTTGTAGGCCGACAATGCCTCGGCGAGTTTGTGGAGCCTGGGCTCTCCTTTGGGCAGATCGAAATAGCCTTCATGCGGCATCCAACCTGCCGCCTTCCGATCCGACGTCGGATACCAGAGATTGATCAGGATCGGACGCGGGGCTTTGCCCTGGGCATAGGCCGTTTGATCGGCGAAGGTCGTGTTGTACGTTCGGCTGTGGTCAAGCTCCCAGGAGGATTGAAAGGCCGCCTGGTAGGGGCCAGGCTCAAGTTGGCCCCATCGAGGCGGCGGGTCCGCATGGGTTATTCCCGAGAAGGCGGCCCAAACGCCGACGATCAAGGCCGCCTGTGCCCAACGCCCCGTCCATGTCTTCATGTTTGCCTCTGCCATGCACTGCCCCAAACATGTCGATGACCGACCGATCAGATCTCTCTGTGACTATTCGACAGCGCCAATGAATCATTCTTAAATGCCATAGAGTTTCTTGGCCGAGTCTCGAAAAACAGCGGCCTGCTGCGCCGGGGAGAACATGCGTTTGACGAAATCACGATAGAGGTTCATGGGAGAAAGGGGCCAATCGGAACCGAAGAGGAAACGTTCGGGCGCCTCGGAATAGGCGATGGCTTCCTGGACGCGCTTGACGACGCGCTCCAAGACCCCCTCGCGCTCCATGTCCTCGTAGGCTTTGCCATCGCCGATGAGGATGCCCGACAGGTCGGCCCAAACGTTTTTATTTTTGTACACGACCTGGGCGGCGTCCATGAGCCAGGGATTGCCGAAATGGGCGATGACGAAACGGTTCTCGGGGAAATCGACGGCGATTTCATCGATGGGCAAAGGGTGGGCGTATTTCACCTTGGCCGTGCGGGAATAGGTGTCGCCGGTGTGAAAGATGACGGGCAGCATGTACTTCGCCGCCAGGGGGAAATAGCGGCGGTAGCCTGGACTATGGGGTTCGTAGTGCAAATAGCCCAAATAGGCCTTGAGCGCCTTGACCTGGCCTTGTTGGAGCACCTCTTCGACCCGGGCCAGATGGTTGTCGTCAAAACGTTCCGGATGGGCCAACCCAATGGCATGCAGCTTGACGCCGGGCACCCGATCGGCCAATGAGAGCGTCTCCTTGATCCCCAGCGGATCCTGATCGCTGACCTCGAAGCGCGGCATGCACAACAGATGAGCGACTTCGGCCTTGCGGGCTTCCGCTTCGATGTGCTTCGCCAACCGCTGCGGACCTTCGGCGTCCTCCTTGGGAAAAGGGGCCAGGGCGGTGGTCTTGGCCAGGCCGCCGGGCAGCCTGGAGTGGACCACGTGGACGTGGGTGTCGATGATCCAGGGCGGGACGGGTTCCGCCGCCTCGGCATGAACGGCGCGGCGGCCCCATGGCCCGATGGCGGCGGTCAAGGACAGACTCCCGAGCGTTTGCAAGGCTTGACGGCGGTCCATGGATCGATCGTTCATGCAGCGCCTCGGGTGATCGCTGGGCCATCTGGGCAGTGGCAGAACGCGGCAGCATGCTTCGCGGCTGCTTTCCTGGTCGAGTGTACCGCGAAACCGTTATCAACTCCATGGCGAACGCAGCCACACGAAGCCTTCAATAATGGAATGATCATGCAAGGTAAATTCATATCCGGCCATGGAAGAGCCGATCGGCCACGATGGAAGCATTCTTCGGGCGATCCTTGGGCCGTTTGGCGAGCAATTGATTCACCAACTCATCGAGCCACAGCGGCAGGTCGGGTTGGAGGGAGCGTAAGCGCGGCGGCGGTTCGTGCCGGACCCGTTTGATCTTGTCCTTGGTCGTGCCGCCGGGAAAGGGGGGTTGGCCGATGAGCACGAAAAAGAGCGTGCTGCCCAAGGCATAGAGGTCGGCGGCGGGGCCGATGGCCTGGTTGGCGCGCGTCTGTTCGGGAGCGGCATAGGCAAAGGTGCCCGCAATGCGGCCCGGGCCGACGGCTTGCCGATTGGCGCTCGCATCCTCCAGATCGAGGGCCAAGCCAAAGTCGATCAGCTTGGCTTGATACCGCTCCACGGGCCAAGCGGTCGGCGCGGCATGATTCCCGGAGACGGCCGTGCCTTGGTCCAGGGGCGCGGTCAAAAGGATGTTCCCCGGCTTGACATCCGTGTGGACGATCCCCCGGCGATGAATGGCCTCCAAAGCCAGGGCGATCCCGGCCAGGCAACGGCACGCCAAGGCCGCCGGCATGGGACCCGTGCGGCGCACGTGCCGGCCCAGGTCCAGCCCCGGCACCAGTTCCATGGCCAAACAGTGAACCTGGTCATGTTCGGTCAGGCTGAACACCTTGACGATGTGCGGATGCGTCAGCGACCGGGCGAATTTCATCTCGCGTTCCAGCCGGGCGTACAAGTTGGGATGGAGATGTTGCTGTTTCGTGGAGAGCAGCTTGAGGGCGACGAGGCGTTGATGCTCATGATCGCGAGCCAGAAAAACGATGCCCATGCCGCCCTGGCCCAGCGGCGCGAGGACTTCGAACGGCCCCAGGATCAGGCTGTGGCTGCGCCCGGAGAGGAGGCGCTCCATTTGATAGCGGCTCAGTTTGCCGTGCCGGAGCAGATGAAATCCTAATTGCTGGGGCAGCAGGGATGGATCGGCCTGCGCCCACTGCTGGCAGGCTTCGAGGTCGATGGGAGCCAGCAAGCGGCTCCGGGCAAGGGATTGTAGAAAACCGGCAAGGTCCATCGGCATGCGTTTAACGGCTGTCGGCATGAAGGGACGTCCTGTAAAAAGTCCCAACCATCTTAGCATGCCGACGAGGCGAGGATAGTGAAAAAGGGGGGCTGGCCGGGGCCTTCCCCGGCTCAGCGATTGAAGGGCAGTTCTTGCACCCAATGGAAGCCGCGGTTCATCAAGGCGGAAGGCTTGGGTTCTTTCAGCTTGAGATGCACCTCGTAGGCGTGCTCTTCCCAGGTGATGTGCAAATGGAGCTCTCCGGGGGCGGGTTGTTCGTAGCGCCACTGGGCTGCAAAGTCCGGCTCATAGTATTTTTTCAACTCAATCGTCTTCCGCTCTTGATCGATGGCCGCAACGTACCGCATCATCGGCGCGCCATGGCGGGTGTCGCCGAAGCGAACGAGGAAGGCATGGCCTCGTTCGATCATGACCTCTTCCCAGCGGTAAAACATGCGCTCCTTGGGCTGCTCGTCGTCCGGCTGTTCTTGGCCATCCTTCAAGAACTTGGCGACCGACCAGCACCCATGGAAGGCGGGGATGGTTTGCGAGCCTTGATAGCTGGTCCAAGCGTCCCAGAATTGCTGAGCGAAAAAAGCCAGCACCAACAGGGAGCGGAACGTGAGCAGCAGCGGATGCAGCCAGCGCGGCTGGGTGAAGCGAAAGTCCGGCCGCGGCGGCACGGGCTTCCCCAAGACCAAGAAGCGGCTGAGACGGCCGGCGTCGGGCAGCAGCAGCAGCAGCGCCATGCCCAGGTAATGCATCGAATACAGCTTCACAGGCACGTCAAAGCACAAATTCATCATGACGACGTTGCCCATGAAGCCCGCGACCACGAGGGCGCCCAGCATCGTCGTCCGCCGCGTGGTCAGCAGCAATCCCCCCAGCGTTTCGGCCACCCCGGTGAAACAACAATAGACCTGGGAAAAGCCCATGAATGTCCAGAGCAACCCCATGGGGGAGAATTCACCGAGCGGCTTTTCAAGCCGCATGATCGTCGGCGGGATGAACTGCAGCGGAAAGACCTTGTAGAGGCCGTACTGAATCATGACGACCGCCAGGAAGAAGCGGACATAGATGCGCAGGCTCACGGCGAGAAACCGGTCGGCCTTCCCCCGGCGATCAAGCAGCGACCAGGGCAAGCTAAGGACCAGGGCGCCGATCGCCAGGCATAAGCACCCGAGGTAGTTGCGCATCGTGTCGCCGCTGCCGGTCGCTTGAATGACGACGTCAACTTTGAGCCATTCCTGGCCGATGTATTGGATCGTTTGATTTTTGGCGTCGAAGAACCATTGAAAGAAGGGGATCAATCCATCATAAGGAATTTGATCCAATGGAAAAGGAAAGATGAACCCGACCAGATAGAGCCAAATGAACCGCCGGCCAAACCGCGCGAACCAGCCAGCGTGGGTTTCGTGCGGCATTGATTCCATGCAGGACTCCCCATCGGCCAGGTGAAAGACGTGCACGCCAAACCGAAGCATCGTTTTCCTATGGGCGGCCAGGCACCATGCCTAGGGCCATTGGTCCCCGAAGCAAAAGGCGGTCCTTGGTAAAATCAGGATGGCTCAGCCGCCGAGCGGCACGACCTGGGACATGCTGATTTCAACTCCCCGTTTTGCTGCCCTTGGGCAGCTTCCCAAGGAGGTTCTTCAGTTCCTGCACAACCGCCTGGGCCAGCCGGTCATAGCCTGCCGGGGTGAAGTGGGTGCCGTCGCTGCCCAGGAGTTGCGCGGCGTCCCCTGCCACCACCGCCGCATGCAGATCAAGGATCGGCACATTCAATTCCTTCATGACCGTGATGGCTTTGTGATTGTACCGTTGCACGTCTGCTTCGAAGCGGTCGAAATCGAGTTTGCGGCCGGCGTGGCGGTCGTCCAGGATGGGCGTCGTCGTGGCGAAGACGACGTGGGGCGTCTGGGCTTTCAGCCTGGCCGCGATCTGGCGCAGTTGCGCCTCATATTCCGCCAGCGCAACCTGATGCGTGCCCCTGGCTTTGCTCTTTTTCAGATCGTGCAGGCCGCAGTTGAAAACGATGATCCGCGGCTCATGCTGCTGGAGCAGTTCATCGAGTTGGTTGAGGAGTTGCTTGGAGTCGCCGCCGTTGGCTTTGGGGCTGATGATTTCCGCTTGATCGGCCAACTGCTTCGCCACCACCGGGGCGTATCCGAGGCGGATGGAATCCCCCAAAAGCAACACCCTGGGCTTGGCGGATGATGCAGGCGCTTGGGCCGGTTGAGCAAGTCCAGCCAAGGTCAGAGCCAAGATCATCATGTTTAGATCCTCTTGCTGGTTAAGCAGCGCCGCATCAACCCAACGCCGCCGCGGCCGCGCCTTGATTAATTTCATCAAACCTTCAGATCGCTTTCAACGGCTCCACAAGCCTCCGTTATATCCTTGGCAGCATTGAAGCGCCCGCGAACGTCATGATGATTTTCGCCCCACTCCCAGGAAGGACGGGACCATGTCGCAAATCCGCTCCCTTTTTATTAGTGACGTCCACCTCGGCTGTCGCTACGCCGCGGCCGACGACCTGCTGCAATTCCTTAAGGAACATCAGCCTGATTATCTCTATCTCGTCGGCGACATCGTCGACGGCTGGCGGCTGCGGCGCCGCTGGTATTGGCCCGAAACCTACAACAAAATCGTCAAGCGCCTCTTCAAGCTGCAGAAGAAGGGCACGCAAATCTTTTACACCCCCGGCAACCACGACGAATTTCTCCGTTCCTTGATCAACGACATCGGCGGCGTCACCATCCAGGACGAATTCATTCACACCACCGCCGACCAGCGCCGCCTGCTCGTCATGCATGGCGATCAGTTCGACACCGCCGTCCGCCATGCCCGCTGGCTCTCCATGCTCGGCGACATCGGCTATGATTTCCTCCTCGTCGTCAACCGCTATTTTAACATGCTTCGCCGCGGCCTGGGCCTGGGCTATTGGTCGCTCAGCGCCGCCATCAAGCGCAAGGTCAAACAGGCCACCAGTTTCATCAGCAATTTCGAAAGCATCATCACCCGCTATGCCGCCCGCCGCGACTGTCATGGCGTCATCTGCGGCCACATCCACACGCCGAAAATGACCAAGCTCGACGGCATCGACTATCTTAACACGGGCGATTGGGTGGAAAGCTGCACCGCTCTGGTGGAATACCGCAACGGCGAATTCGAAATCCTCTACTACCGCGACCCCAATCGCCAAGCGGCGAACGCTCCCATACCCCATGCCGACGAGGATGAAGAGCATTTGATCCTGCCCGCCCGGTCCGAGGTGGACCTGGTGCTGGCCGCGATGTCGCTGGAGGCCGCCGCGCCTCCCGAATTGCTGGCCGCCGCGAAATCGTGATCCGACCTTCATGCCACCGTCGAGGATGAACGCCGTCATGCGACTACGCGATTGGCTCAGCCGGCAATGTTTTCAGGTCGTCCATCGCCATCATCTCGTTTACAACACCTGCTGGGAAGACCCGCGGCTCGATCACCAGGCCTTGCGGCTGGGGCCGAGCGACCGCGTCCTGGTCATCACCTCGGCGGGGTGTAACGCCCTCGATTATGCCCTCGCCGGACCGGCCCGCATTGACGCCGTCGACATGAATCCCCGCCAAAACGCGCTCCTGGAGCTGAAGATGGCGGGGATTCGTCGTTTAGACCATGGCACCTTCTTCGCCGTCTTTGGCCAGGGAGGCACGCCGCGCTTCCGAGAGATCTACCACGACGCCCTGCGCGATGAACTCGGCCCCTCCGCGCGCCGCTTCTGGGATCGCCACGGAGGCTTTTTCACCAAAGCCAGCGCCGGACGCTCCTTCTACTTCCGCGGCACCTCCGGCCGCTTTGCCTATGGCGTCAACCTGTACATCAATCATTACGTGCGGCTGCGGCCCGTGGTCGAAGCCATCCTCCATGCCTCCACCCTCGATGAGCAACGGCTGCTCTATGAACGTTATCTGCGCACCGGCTTTTGGACTCGGCTGCTCCGCTGGCTCCTCGACCGCGATACGACAATGGCACTCCTGGGCGTCCCCCAGGCGCAGCGGCAAACCTTGGAGCATTCCCATGGCCATGGCATCGTCGCCTTCATCCATGACTGCGTCGAAGCCGTCTTCGGCAGGCTGCCCCTGGCCGACAATTATTTCTGGCGCGTCTACCTTACGGGCGCCTATGCTCCCCACTGCTGTCCCGAATACCTGCGGCCTGAATCATTTGCCCGGCTCAAGGCGGGACTGGTCGACCGCATCCATCTGCACGACGCCTCCATCCTCGACTTCCTGCGGCGGCATCCGGGCCGGATCAACCGCTTCGTGCTGCTCGATCATATGGATTGGTTGAATCAGTTTCATCGTCCGCTGCTGGCCCAGGAGTGGCAAGCGATGCTCGATCACGCCGCGCCGGACAGCCGCTTCCTGTGGCGCAGCGGCGCCCGCCGGACGGATTTCATCAACACGCTCGACGTTCGGCATCAGGGTAAACCCTGCCGCGTCGGTGAACTGCTCCGCTATCAGCACGACCTGGCCGAGCGGCTCCATGCGGTCGACCGCGTGCACACCTATGGCAGTTTCGCCATTGCCGACCTGGCGGTGTAAGACTTCCCCTTGGAGTTGCCCATGTCCTTCCTGGCGGAATGGAAAACGTTCTATCACCTGGCGCTGGCGCCCATCCGCGGCACGACGCACGCCGATCGGCTGCAAAGCTTTTACGCCCAGCAGGCCGCGGGCTACGATGCGTCGCGCTCAGGGATGCTCCATGGCCGGCGGGAAATGTATCAATCCATCCCGGTTCCCGATGGCGGCGTGTGGCTCGACCTGGGCGGCGGCACCGGCGCCAATCTCGAACATTTGGGAGAAGACCTGCACCGTCTCAAGCGCCTGGAAGTCGTCGACCTGACGCCCGCTCTGCTGGAGGTGGCGCGGCAACGTGTTTCCGAACGCGGCTGGCAGAACGTCCACCTCGTTCAGGCCGACGTGACGCGCTATCAGCCCGCCGAGCCAATCGTGGACGTGGTCACTTTTTCCTATGCCCTTACCATGATTCCCGAATGGTTCGCCGCCATCGACCAGGCCCACCGGCTGCTGCGGCCGGGCGGGATGATCGGCGTGGTTGATTTTTTCGTGGGCCGCAAATATCCGGCCGAGGGCCAGGTCCGACATCCCTGGCTGACGCGCGCCTTTTGGCCGATCTGGTTTGGCCTGGACAACATCCAACTGACGCCCGATCACGTCGCCTATTTGCAGCGCCGCTTTGCGCAAGTGCATTTCTCGGAACACCGCGGCCGGATGCGTTATCTGCCGCTGGCCCGCGTGCCCTACTACCGCTTCGTGGGCCGGAAGGTTGCCTGACGGCGTTCAATGGTCGATCCGTTCATTCACCGCGGCTCCGTGGTCGGATCCGATACCAGCGAAAAGCGGTCAACCTCTTTTGCCAGGCGCGGGGGTCTGTTAAAATCAAGGACCTGCTTAAATGTGCCTGCCGGATGAGGGACCCGCCATGCCCGCCCGCCGCTGGAGAGCCGCGACGCTGTTCGCTCTGTTGATCGCTGGCTGGATGTTTGCGCCGAAGCTGGTCGATTCGATGACCTCCTGGCCGACGGTCCAAGAGCCGCCCGTCGATTTCGCCCAGCAGATTCAGCCGCTTCTGCGAAAGCATTGTTATGCCTGCCACGGCCCTGACAAGCAAAAGGGGGGGCTGCGTCTCGATGATCGCCAGACCGCCTTGCAAGGCGGCGACCGCGGACCCATCCTCGTGGCCAAGGAGAGCGGGAAAAGCTTGATCCTAAGGCTCATCACCGGGCAGGATGAAGAGATCGGCCCCATGCCGCCGACGGGAGAGCGGCTCAGCCAGGCGGAGATCGATCTCCTGCGGCGCTGGATCGATGAAGGCGCCGCTTGGCCGGACACGGGGCTTTCGGGCAAGCGGTCCAATCATTGGTCGTTCCAGCCGCTGAGCCAGGCCGCGCCGCCGAAGGTGAGCCGGGCAAGCTGGGTCCGTCAGCCGATCGATGCTTTTGTCTTGGCTCATTTGGAAAAACAGGGAGTGGCCCCTTCGCCGGAAGCGGACCCGGCGACGCTGCTGCGGCGCGTTCACCTCGACCTGACGGGACTGCCCCCGATGCCGGCCGCCGTCGATGCCTACCTGGCCGACCATCGCCCCGGCGCTTACGAACGGCTCATTGACCAACTGCTCGCTTCGCCCCACTTCGGCGAGCAGTGGGGCCGCCATTGGCTCGACCTGGCCCGCTATGCCGACTCGGATGGTTACGAAAAGGACTTGGATCGACCCCATGCCTGGCGCTGGCGGGATTGGGTCATCGACGCCTACAACGCCGACGTGCCCTTCGATCAGTTCACCCGCTGGCAATTGGCGGGGGATTTGATCGAACCCGGCGGTCCAGCTCATTGGGCCACCGGCTTTCTGCGGAACACGCTGCTCAACCGCGAAGGCGGCGTGGACGTCGAGGAAGATCGAGTCAAAATTGCCACCGACCGCGTCAACACCCTGGGCGCGGTTTGGCTGGGCATGACGCTCGGCTGCGCCGAGTGCCATTCCCATAAATACGACCCCATCAGCCAGCGGGAATACTACGAGCTGTACGCTTTCTTCAACAGCCTCGACGAACGGGACATGATCGCTCCCGTCAAGGACCAGCAGGAGGAACTCGCTCGGCAACGGCTCAAGCTGGAGGCCGCTCGAAAGGCGTACGTCGATGAGCAACGCTGGTCCAAGGACAAGCCCCGCTTCGCCGAGTGGTTGGACCAGGTTCAGCGGCTGCCCGCGGTCTGGTTCGGCCCTGATTCGTATGAACTGCCCACCTTTGGCGCAAACAACGGCGCCAATCTCTATGAGCAGGAAGATGGCTCCTTCCTGGTGACCGGCACCGTCGGCGGCAACACGCACTATATCATGATGTCCAACCTCAAGCGGCCCCGGGTCGCCGCCATCCGCGTCGAGGCGATGACCGATGACATGCTCCCCCGGTTTGGGCCAGGCTGGGCGGCCAATGGCAACTTTGTCCTTTCGGAGCTGCGCGTCGAGGCCGCTTCCCTCGAGGACGTGACCCAGCTTCGCGCCGTGCCCGTGGCGGAGGCCATCGCCGATTTTTCCCAGGAAGGCTTTCCCATCGAGCACAGCCTCGACGGCAACGAGAAGACCGGCTGGGCGGTCGATCAGCCGAAGCTGGGTTTGCACGCCAACGACCGCTGCGCCGTCTTCCTGCTGAAGGAGCCGATTGAATTCGCGGCGGGCATCCGGCTCAAGGTGACCCTGGTGCAGCACAACGGCCACGCCCATACCCTCGGCCGTTTGCGCGTCACCTACACCGATGTTGATCCAAGCACTCTCAAGGACCAGGCCGTCCCGCAGCGCATCCGCGACCTGGCGCGGACCGTCCATACCCCTTTGAGCCTGGAGGATGAGGCGACGCTGAAGCGCTATTTCGATGCCACCCACGAAGCGGACGACCCCGCGTTTCAAACTTACACTCAGGCCTTGGCCGAATATCTTCAGGCCCGGGGGCAAGTGCGGACGCAGGTCGTGACCGAACGACAACGCAAGCGGCCGACGCACATCCACGTCCGCGGCGATTTCCTGCATCACGGCGATCTCGTTGCCTGGGGCACGCCCAAGGTCTTTCCGCCTCTTCGACCCAAGGTGAAGGAGCAGCCGACGCGGCTCGACCTGGCCGATTGGCTCATGGCCCCCGATCATCCCCTCACGGCCCGAGTCGCCGTCAATCGGATTTGGAAGCATCTGTTCGGTCAGGGGTTGGTCGCGACCTTGGCGGATTTCGGCGCTCAAGGGGACAAACCCAGCCATCCGGAGTTGCTCGATTGGCTGGCCCGGGAATTCATCGCTCAGGGATGGAGTCAGAAAAAGCTCATCCGCACGATCCTGCTGTCGAGCACCTACCGCCAGGCATCCCTCCACCGGCCCGAGTTGCTCGAAAAGGATCCACAAAACCGCTGGCTGGCCCGGCAAAACCGCTTCCGCCTGATCGCCGAAAATGTCCGCGACCAATATCTCGCCTCTAGCGGCTTGCTCGATGCCCGGATCGGCGGTCCCAGCGTGGCGGCCAACAGTCATCGCCGGGGGATGTATCTGAAGCTGAAGCGCTCCTTCCCCGAACCGCTGCTGATCACCTTCGATGCCCCGCAGGGGACGGTGACGTGCCCCTTGAGGGATCGGTCCAATACGCCGCTGCAAGCCTTGTCGCTGCTGAATGACCCGCTCTATGTGGAATGCGCTCAGCGGCTGGCCCGGCGCATCGGCGAAGCCGCCGCGGCGGACGAGGCCGAACAACTGGCCCACCTGTACCGCTGCTGTGTCGCTCGGCGGCCGAACGCGGTGGAGCAGTCTGCCTTGCAGCGGCTGCTGCACAAAGCTCGGCAGACGTATCGGGAGCAGCCCGATCTGGCCAAGGCCCTGGCCAAGCACAAGCCGGAGCCACTTTCAGAGACGGAGTGGGCTTCCTGGGTCGTCGTTGCCCGAACGATCCTTAATCTAGACGAAGTGATCACCCGCGAGTGAATCCTGGCAAGTTAACACCTGGCATCGGAGCAGCACCATGCGGCGAACGTTCGTGGCCGGCAATTGGAAAATGAACACGACCCGAGAGGAGGCTCTGAAATTAACGGCGGCGCTCCTGGCCAAGCTGGGCGATCCGGGGTCCGTGCAGATCGCCGTCTGTCCGCCCTTTCCCTATCTGCAGACCGTGGGCGAATCCTTGCGCGGCAGCCCGATCGAGCTCGGCGGACAAAATCTGTACCCCGAAGCCAAGGGCGCTTTCACGGGTGAAGTCAGCCCGGCCATGCTCAAGGACTGCGGTTGCCGATGGGTCATCTTGGGCCACAGCGAGCGCCGGCACGTCATGGGGGAAACGAATGCGTTCATCCGCAAGAAAGTCCTGGCAGCCCTGGCGGCGGGCTTGGGCGTCATTCTTTGCATCGGCGAACAGTTAGCCGAGCGGGAAGCCCAACGGACCGAAGCCGTCCTGGCGGAGCAGTTGGCGGGCAGCCTCCCCGATCTCAGCCCCGAGCAGAGGCAGCAGATGGTTTTGGCTTATGAACCGGTGTGGGCCATTGGCACGGGGGTGAACGCGACCCCTGAGCAAGCGGAGTCGGCCCATCAGTTCATTCGCGGTGAGTTGGCGAAGCGGTTCGGCGCGGCCGCGGCCCAGGGTTGGCGGATTCAGTATGGCGGCAGCGTCACCGCCGCCAATGCCGCAACGCTGCTCGCTCAAGCCAATATCGACGGCGTCCTCGTGGGCGGAGCGAGCCTCAAGCCCGACGATTTTCTGGCGATCATCGCCGCCGGCCGGGCGGCCAAGCCGGGCTGATCATTTCAGCTTCTTGTCGAGGTTGTTGAGCAGATCGTTGATCGTCTTCTGCGCGGCGGCCTGAATCAAACCCTTGGGCACCGCCTTGAGCAGGCCGCCAAGCTGCATGACCGCGGCCCGCCAATGCAGGTCCGTCGCCGGGGAAGCGTCCTGCAAGGTGAACGTCGCCAGCACTTCGCTGGTCGTCCCTATGCCCTTGGTCTTGAGGAGCAGGGTCGACGACGAGGGCGGCACCTGTTCGGAGACGTTGATCGAAAGCTGCAGTTCGCCCTTGACGAACCCGAGGCTGGGCCGCAAGACCAGCTCGGCGGATTGATCGCCCACGGCCTTGATCTGCCCCACGTCGGGGATGCAGTCCACCAGGAAACGCATGTCGCTGAGCTTGGCCCACAGGGTGGCGGCGGGCACGGCAAAGGTCTTGTGGCCTTCCAATTCGATCATGACAAACTCGCTCTTTGTTGACAGCCGACTTGAAGAGAGGCTCAACGCAAGGCCAAGCGGCCCCGGGTCCACTAGGATTATTCTAGGGAATTCGCTATCGTGTCGTCGTTGAATGGGCCCCAGGCGAGGCCGCAACCGGCGAACGCGGACGAAGGCCTTCGCCCCTGGCCCCTGACTTTGCGATCGAGGTGTGCATGCCCGACAAGCCCCGTTTTTATCTGACGACGGCCATCGACTACCCCAACAGCCGCCCGCACATAGGCACCGCTTTCGAAAAAATCGGCGCCGACGTCCAGGCCCGCTACCGCCGCATGAACGGCTACGACGTCTTTTTCCTCATGGGCAATGACGAAAACACCGTCAAAGTCTCCAAACGGGCGGCGGAGCTGGGCCGCGATCCGCAGACTTATTGCAACGAGATGGCCCAGCAGTTCAAGGACGTCTGGACCGCGCTGGACATCAGCTTCGACGATTTCATCCAGACGAGCGAGCCGCGCCATCACCAGGGCTGCCGGCTGTTCATCCAAAGGGTCTTCGACGCCGGCTGGATTTACAAAGGCTCGTATGAAGGCCTGTATTGCGAGGGCTGCGAGAGTTTCAAAACCGAAAAGGAGATCGCCGAGGCGGGGGGCATCTGTCCGAACCACCGCACGCCGCCGACGCAGCGCACGGAGCCATGCTATTATTTCGCCCTGTCCAAGTTTCAGGATCGGCTGCTGCGGTTTTACGAAGAGAACCCCGACTTCATCCAGCCCGTCAGCCGCCGCAACGAAGTGGTGAGCCTGGTCCGCGAGGGGCTGCTTGACGTCAACATCACCCGCGGCGATCAGGATTGGGGCATCCGCGTGCCCTTCGATGAGCAGTTCACCATTTACGTCTGGTTCGATGCGCTGCTCAACTACGTCACCGGCGTTGGCTTCGGCACCGACCAGGCCAACTTCGAGAAATGGTGGCCCGCGGACCTGCACTTCATCGGCAAGGACATCACCCGCTTTCACTGCGCCTTGTGGCCCGCGATGCTGATGGCCGCGGGGCTGCCCCTGCCGCAGCGGGTCTTCGGCCATGGCTTCGTTTACGTCAAAAACGAAGGCACGGGCGTCGTCGAGAAGATCAGCAAATCGCTGGGCAACGTCGTCGAGCCGATGGACATCATCAGCCAATTCAGCAGCGAAGCTTTCCGCTACTATTTCATGCGCGAATGCCCCTTTCCGGGGGATGGCGAGTTCAGCTTCAGTCGCTTCGCCGAAGTGTTCAACGCCGAATTGGCCAACAACCTGGGCAATCTCTACAGCCGCTGCGTGACCCTCATCACCAAGAACTACGGCGGCGAACTGCCCGCGGCGGCGGCGATTCCCAGCGAGTATGTCATGGAGGGACCGGCCCGAGCCGACGTGGTTCGCAAGGTAGCCGAGCACATCGAAGCGTGCGAATATCATCTCGCCCTGCAGACGCTGTGGCAGCAGATCCTCGATCCCGCCAATCGCTATGCCGACAAGCACGAGCCGTGGAAAAAGGTCAAGGTCGACCGCGAGGCGACGGCCCTCGTGCTGCGGCAGATGGTCGAGGCGCTGCGCGGAGCGGCGATCCTGCTCAAGCCTTTCCTGCCCCGCTCGGCGGAGAAAATCTATCGAGCGTTCAACTTCCCCGAGGCATGGGAGCAGGTCGCCTATCGCCACGCGGAAGCGCCCATGCCGCTGGATCAGCCCGTGCGCTTCATCGGCGCACTGGACGCCAACGGCAAGGTGCCGCCGATGTTTCCGCGCGTCCAATGAACCGCATCGATCCCATGATGGAGTCGGCCTTGAATTCGCCGCGTCCGCATCTCACCGTCTTCTGTGGCTCTAAGCATGGCCAGGCGCCTGTTTTCACGGAAGCGGCGCGGTCGCTGGGCCGCTTTCTCGGCCAAGAGGGCATCGGACTGGTTTTTGGCGGAGGCCACATCGGCCTCATGGGCGTGATCGCTGACGCCGCCCTCGCCGCCGGCGGGGAAGTCATCGGCGTCATCCCGCAATCGATGGTTGAAAGCGAACTGGCCCACACGCAACTGACCCGGCTCGAAATCGTCCAGACCATGCACGAACGCAAGGCCCGCATGGCGGAACTGGGCGATGCCTTCCTCGCTTTGCCCGGCGGCTACGGCACGCTGGATGAACTGTTCGAAATCCTCACCTGGGCGCAGCTTCGACTGCATCAAAAACCCATCGGCCTGGCCAACGTTGCCGGCTATTTCCAGCCCTTGCTGCAGTGGATCGACCAGGCCCTCGAAGCCGGCTTCCTCGCCGGCAAACATCAAAAGCTGTTGCACGTTGAGGCCGAGCCCGTCCTCCTCGCTCGGAAACTGCTGAGCCTGGCGCCCGCGGTGAGATGAAGCGAGTGGAAAGGCGCGATCCCCGGCGAGCGGGATGCACTAGCCCCTTGACGATACCCGCGCGCGCGTTCGGGGCCGGTGCTCCGGGTGCCATGCAAATACCCCGGCGAAGGATGGCCTCGCCAGGGTCTTGTGGTAGGTTCAACGTATCGCAACGCAGGATGGATCAGCGGGCGTCAACGTCGGGATAGAGGCGGTCTTCCGAGCGATCGTAAAAGACCTTGCCGCCGATCATGGCCTGTTCCACCCAGGTGCGGTAATCGAGGGGCGGGCCGTTGAGGATGAGCAGATCCGCGTCCTTGCCGACTTCGATGCTGCCGACGCGATCCGCCAATCCCAAGATGCGGGCGGGGACGATGGTCAAGGAGGCGAGGGCTGCGGCTTCGCTGGCGCCGCCGCGAACGGCAAAGGCGGCCTCGAGGCCGAGGCTCGTGAGGTCGCGCCCGGCAATACCGTCCAGGCTGACCGAATTACCCAGCGAGGCGACGGCAAAAGGAACGCCCGCTTTCTCCAGAATCCCCGACATTTCGATGGAACTGCCGGTGTCGTCCTCGCGGCCCAGTTGCGGCCGCCGGCGGCTGCGCGGCGTGATGACGACGGGCACTTTGGCTTGGGCCAGGTCGTTGGCCACGAGCCAGCCTTCATGCACGTTGTCGAGCACGAGCGGATAGTCCAATTCCTTGGCCATCTCGATCATCTCGCGGATTTGCTGCGCCGAGGAGGCTTCGGTGCGCAGAGCGACTTTCTTTTCGACGAGCTTGATCACCTCGTCCGACACGGGCCGGCTGGGCGGCGCCCCCGGCATGCCGTCGGCGGTGTCGGCTTCATGAAGGGATTGATCCTTCAGATATTGCTTGGCCCTGCGGATTTGCTCGCGCCACTGATGGCGATTGAGCGGCGAGGCAAAAGCGCCGGCGGGCAGATGATAGAAGGGGCTGTCCTTGACGAGCATCGCATCCAACTCGCCATAGGTCATCTTGAGCACGGCGTGGCGGCGCGGGGTTCGCTCCGTCGGCACCGGGGGCGTGATCGGCTCCGTTGAGAGGATCGTCAAGCCGCAGCACGGGCACAGGCTCGTTTCGTCTTCCACGTCGCGGCCAAAACGGCCCATCGGACCGGCGGCCACTTCCACGCAGGTCATGGTGATGCCGATGCCCAGGCAATATTTGAGATTGCGATCATAGGGATTGAGCGCGTCGGCGAAGCGGCCTTGCCGGCCGCCCGCGCCGGGACCGGGAGGGCCGCCGCCGCCCTGGCCGCCGCCCAAGGTGCGCACGCCCACGTTGGCGGCGGTCATGGCGATGAAACCGGGCGTGATGCATTTGCCCTTGGCGTCGATGACAACGGCCCCTTCAGGCACGGCCACATCCTGACCCACTTGGAGAATTTTGCCATCCTTGATCAGGATGGTGCCGCGACGGATGACCTCGCGCGTGACGGTGTAAATGTCGCCGCCGACGATGGCCGTGATCCCGGCTCCGGGAGGAGCGGGTTTGGGCGGCGCCGGCTTGGTCGCCTCGGGCTTGGCCGGCACGGTGGCCGTGGGTGGAGGGGCGGGTTTGGTGGATAAGCCATCCTGAGCCGCCGATGACCAGCTCCAGGTGATCAGGCCCAAACAGGCCAAGGTCAAGTAGGGGAGTTTACCGCGCATAGACTGTTTTCCCTTCAATCATGGTCGCACGCAAGCGGCTGCGGGGATCGAGCGGGTCGCCATCGATGATCAACAGGTTGGCCAGCTTGCCAGGTTCGAGTGTACCAAGTTCCTTGTCCAAACCCAAGAGGGAGGCGGGTCGTTGAGTTAAAGCGGCCAGGGCGGCCTGGCGCGGCAGCCCGGTCTTCACGGCATAAGCAACGGGAAAGAGCGGGAAGTCCTGGCTTAAAAATTGATCCGTGGGGCTGCTTCCCCCTCCGCCCATGGGGCCGGGCGAAGAGGACGCCAGCAGGCTGAAGCTGAATTCGTGGCCGTCTTCATGGAGCAGGCGGGCCACGTTCATGCGATCGCGGCTGTTGGGCCGCATGTCCAGCCCGGGTTGGAGGACGATTTTCACGGGTCGGCCCTTCAAGGCCTCGCGGGCTTCGTACAGGCTGTCGCCGCTGGCGAAGATGACGAGCTTGAGGTTCTTGTGCGTCTCGACCAGCTTGAGCACGTAGAGGATCGTGGCTGAGTTGTTCGCGGAGACGACCAGGGGCGTCTTGCCCTCGACCAGGTCGCGCCACACTTGCAGGTTCGCCGCCGCTGCGGCGGCCGCGGCGCCGCCCATCCCGCCGCCGGCTCCCGGGCCAGGCCGCGTGGGCGTCGGCCCGCCGGCGCCGGAGGCACCACCCGTCGTGCGGCCGCGCCCGGCCAGGTCCAGCCGCGTCCGCAATTGGTCGAGGCTTTCCGTATTATTCGTCACACTGGCAAAGACCACGCCGTCCGCTTTCCAGAGCATCTGGTCGGGCTGTTGGGGCGTCAATTGCACCATGGCCGACTGTCCCATGCCATTGGTGATCAGATTCAGCGTGGTCAAGCCCATGCGATTGAGCGGCTTCAGCCCCGGATCGTAGGGATAAAAGCTATCGGCGACGCGGGTGAAACCGCGGCCCGTCGTCGGCAGGCTGGGGATTTGCACCACGCGCCCGCGAATCACCATCGTGCGGGGGGCTGCGTCGGCCGCGGGGCCGGCGATGGCCACTTCATAGAGCGGCTCAATGAGGCCGGGCATGATCGTTTGGCCCGCCGCGTCGATGATCTGGGCGTTGTCGGGAATTTTCACGTCGGCGCCCACGGCTTCGATCTTGTTGCCGCGTATCACCAGCGTGGCGTTTTCCAGACGGCCGGCCTTGGCCATCGTCTCGAGCGCGGCTCGGCGATAAACCACCACGGCTTCGGGGTCCGCCGCTTCGAGGCGGACGTGGCCGATTTGGACGAGGCCAACGAGGGCTAAAGCAATCGCGAATCGCATCATGGCATGGCCTTGGCAGAAAAGTGAAAAGCTCCCAGATTAAAAACGGCGCCGATCCTTCTTGACGTCATAGATGATGGCGCCATCGATGAGCACCATGGTCACGTAATGCCGTGGATCGAGGATGGAGCCGGTGCTGATGACGATGTCGGCGTCCTTGCCCACTTCCAATGAGCCCACGCGGTGCGCCACCATGAGCGCTTTGGCCGGCTCGATGGTCAGTCCGCGAAAGGCCGCTTCTTCCGTCCATCCCATGCGCACGGCCATGGTGGCCTGGAAGGCCAACTCTTCCTGCGGCACCACGGGGGCGTCCGTGTTCACGCCGAGCGGCATCGTGAAGTTGCGGCGGCGATACTCGGCCACGATCCCCTTGATCTGGCCTTCCGCCGGGTCGTAACGGAAGCCGCGCGGCCCGACCATGACCGGAATGTTGCGCTTCTTGATTTCATCCGACAACAGGTAGCTGTCGAACGTGCCATGGTCGATGACGACCTTGAGGTTCATCTCGTCATGGAGGATGCGCAAGGTGGACATGACAATGGGATAACCTTGCGTGTGCACGACGACGGGGACTTCCTGGCGGAACAGGGGCTTGTAGTATTCGAGCCGAGGGTTGAGGTCGGGTTTGGTCGTGCGCCGCCCCGATTCGAAATCATCCCAATCCTTGACGTAGCCCATGCCCTCGCGGAGGGATTCGCGGATGACGTGGTTCATGCCCATGTAGCCGGAGCCGACTTCGCCGCCGCGGCGTTCAGGGTTGCCGGCTTGGGCGATCTTGAGCACGCCGGGAAAGCGGATGAGCACGTCCTCCAATTTGCCGGGGCCGGTTTTCATCATCGCCCCCCAGCCGCCCATGTTGGTGCCGCTGCCGGGAATGAAGCAGATCGTGGTGACGCCGCCGGCGACGGCGACTTTCAACTGTTCGTTGTTGGGTCGGATTTGATCCAGGACCCGCAGCTCCGGATTGGTTTGAAAGACCATTTCATTCAGATCGCCCGTGCCGCCCACGTGGCTGTGGGCTTCGACGAGGCCCGGCATGGCAAAGCGGTCGCTGAGATCGATTTCTGTGTAGTCGGCGGGCACCTTGATCTCGCGGCGCGGGCCAATCGCTTCGATCTTGCCCTTGGCGATCAGGATGGTTCCCTGGTCGATGGGGTCGCCCGCGCAAGTGATGATTTTGCCCAGGTGCAAGGCCAGGTTGGGCTTGTCGGCGCGGGCGGACAGGCTAGCCGGTCCCGATGGGGTGGCCGAGCGCGGCAGATCCTGAGCGGGCAGGAGCGTGCAGAGACTCAGACAACTCAATAAGAGCAGGGAACGCATTAGCGATCATCCTCCATTGAATGGACCCATTGTCCATCGATCATGACGGCGATAACCCGGGTGGCGGCGTCGAAGGGCGGACCGCTGAGCACGACCAGGTCCGCGTCCTTGCCCGCGGCCAAGACGCCGATCCGTTGGTCAAGCCCCAGCAGTTGCGCGGGGGTCGTGGTTAAGCCCGACAAGGCGTCGTCGGCGCCCAGCCCTTGCCGCACCGCGTAACGCAAGGCGCTAGGCAGTTGCTGCACGCCCGTGGCCGCTTGCGACTGGAAGGCGAAGGGGATGCCCGCGTTGGCCAGGCGCAAGGGCAGGTGAATCGTCTCGCGGTCCACGGTGCGTATAAACTCCGGCCCCGCGATCACGCTGACGTCCTTTTCGGCGAGCGCCGTTTCCATGCGATGGGCATCGTCCGCGCCGACGAGCACGGTGCGCACGTTGAATTCATCGCGAAAGATCGTAACCGCCAATTGGATTTGATCCAGGCGGCGGGCTTCGACGAGTGCCGGCATCTTGCCGGCGAAGAGGGAGCGATAGGGTTCGAGCACTTCGACGAGTTGCGGCTTCTGCGGCGCCTTCGGCTCCGGCGGCAGACTCTCGCTCGGCCCCTTGGCGGGAGCTGTCGAGCCTTCCGCGGGTTTCTTCTCTTCCGGCTTTTTCTCTTCCGGTTTCTTTTCCTCCGTGGCTTTCTCGTCGGGCTTCTTTTCCTCGGTTTTATTCTCTTCGGGTTTCTTTTCTTCGGGTTTGCTGGCTGGGAGCTTGGCTTTCAGGGCGTTGTATTCCGCCAACTTTTTCTGATATTCCTCGTTATCCCGTTCATACTGGGTCCAGGCATCGGCATAGGCTTTGCCGGAGCGAAGGGCGTCGCGCAGGGTTTGCCCGGTCATGGTGAGATTGCCCGAAACCTGGAAGCGAATGGCCGCCGGGTCCTTGAGCACCTGGGGACGATCGCTGAGCTTGAAGGCGACGACGGGACTGGGGCCGGCCTGTTCGATGCTCAACAGCACGCTGGTCACGCCGCCTTGCCGGGCCAGGCGCACCTGGGGATCGCTGGTGAGCAGGTATTCGCCCAGTTTGGTGCCGAGGGTGGCGTTGCCTTGCGGAGCGCCGCCCAGACCCAACTTGGCGCCCATGTCAAAGAAGCCCGGGACGATGACGGCTTGGCCAAAATCATGCACGGGGCAATCGAGCGAAGCGGAAACGCTGCGGCCCACGCCGCGGATGGTGGAGCCATGAATCAACATTTGCCCTTGCTCGATCCGTTGGCCGTCTCCCGTGTAAATCTGGCGGGCCTTGAGCAGCATCGGCAAGGGTTTTGACTTGACCGCTTTGGGCAGGTTGGCGTTCGCGGCGGAGTAAACGTTTTCTCCAGCGATGAAGACCTGATCGATGCGGGAACGAGCGGCAAAGGGCGGGCCAGAAAGGACGACGAAATCCGCTTGTTGACCGGGTTCAAGGGTGCCCACGCGGTCGCCCAGACCCAGCAAATGAGCCGCATGGCGGGTGACGAGGCTCAAGGATTCATCCACACTGAGGGAAGTGCGATAAGAGCTGGCCAGATAGAGCAGGTCCTTCAGGTCGGCGTCTTGTTGGGGCCGCAGGGCGACGGGGATGCCCGCGTCCAGGAGCCAGCGGGCCTTTTCCTGCGAGGTCATGGGTTTCGGGGCATCCTCCTCCGGCACGGGCACTTCCTGAATGGCCCCGGCGCGCGCGTCGGGTTGCAGGATGACGCCGATCACAACGTCCTTCCACTGTTCCAAGGAGGTTCGAAACGGCCGCAGGTCGCCGGGATCGACCAGGATGAGCTTCAGGTTGAACTCGCGGGCCAAGGCCAGGGCGGCGCGCATGTCCGCCACCGTGGGGGTCGTGATCCGAATGGTTTTGCCCGGCTTCATGTACTCGGCGATCACGTCCAGGGCCGACTCGGAGAGGTCGCCCGGAAGCGGACCACCGGGTTGACCCGCCGCCTGGAAAGCGGCTCGCAGTCCCGCGACGACGCTGGCCAGGCTGCTGCCCAATTGGGGTTTGGTCGGGTCCAAGGGTTTGTCAAAGGAGACCGCGCCGATGGGGGGCTCATAAATGCGCGGGGCATTGCGATAGGCGCTCCCCAAGAGAATCCGCAGACTCTCGCGGTCTTTGAGGGTGCGGCGTTCGGGATCGCTTCCCGCGGTTTGCACGACCGCGCCTTGGCCCGGCATCAAGCGGCGCGTGCCTGGCGCGACTTGGACCGTGGTGACGCCGCCGGCGAGCAGGGGTTGATAGTCCTCATAAAAATTGAAACCGTCCAAGGCGCGGACCTCGGGGGTCAAGGTTTGCACGTCGTCGCGGCCCCGCTCGGCCAGGCTCGTTTCCGCCGCGATCAAACCGGGCATGAGAAACGCCTTGCCCAAGGGATGGACCTTGGCATGGGCCGGGTAGGCGGGCTGGTGATTGCGCATTTCCCCCACTTCCTTGACCTTGCCGCCTTCCACGATCAGGTAGCCATGGTTGATGGTTTTCTTGCCGGTCCAGATCGTTTGCGCGACATAGACGTCCGTGGCCGCCGTCGATGGGGGCGAAAGCGTGCCTTGACTGGCCGCCCAGAGCCATCCTGGCAATAAAGCCGCCAGCCAAACCCAGCGCAGCGACTTGCCGTGGAAAAGCGATCGTTTCATCGTGTGGTTCAACCTTGTTCGTTGCGATGCTTGTGAGCCGATGTTCTTAACCTTCTTTATTTTTTGGCATCCGATTGCAGCAGCCCCTTGAGCTTGCGATCTTGTTCGCGATCGTAAACCACTTGGCCGTTGACGATGGTTTTTTCCACCCAGGTATCGATCTTGAGCGGATCGCCGGAGAGGATGATCAGGTCCGCATCCTTGCCCGCTTCCAAGGTGCCGACGAGCTTGTCCGCGCCGACGGCCTGGGCGGCGCGCCGCGTGATGGTGTCCAGGGCTTCCTCCTCGGAAGCGCCGTATTTCACGAGCGTCGCGGCCTGATACCAAAGGAAGTTGGTGCCCAGGGTGGGGGGCAGGTTCGGCTGCCGGAACAAATTCCCGCTGCCGATGCCGGTCACTTGCAAGGCGACGGGGATTTTATGTTCGCGGTAGACTTCGGGCAGAATGATCTGCTGATCTTCGCCGGTTTGCGGCTGCGTTTCCCAAAAGACGAGCGTCGGCTCCAAGATCACGGGCAAACCGCTGGCCGCGACCAGCTTGGCGGCTTTGTAGCAATCCCGGTCCAGCACCAGAACGGATTTAAGGCCATACTCCTTGGTCAATCGCAAGGCCTGCGGCACGTCCATGGCCAATTCACAATAGATGAAGGCCAGGAGTTCGCCTTTCAGCAGACTGGCCAAGGCGGCCCGCACCTGCGCGGCATCCACATTGCCGGCATCGGGTCGCGGCGCGGTGCCGCGCTGGCCGCGCGGCGGCCGCTGAAACCCGTTCGTGGTCGAGCCGTCGTCGTCCTTGGGTTCGCGGCTGGCGTCCGAACTGGCGGCGGTGGGTTTGGGGGAGGATTTGGCCTTTTCCTCCTCGAGGAAGATTCGGGCCGCGTCCAATTCCTTCCGGAGCGCCGCCATATGGCTCATGCGGCTGCGTTCGGCCGTGGGCTTCAGGGAGATTTTGATCCCGGCGCCGCGCTTGAGGATCATGTCGTTGACCGTCACGCCCGCCGTTTTGACAATCGCACCCTGGCCGCCGAACATCGTGTTGTTCCCGGGGAAGATGGCCACGGTGGTCACGCCATTGCGGCGGCATTCATCGAAATACTCCTGGCTCGGATCGATGCCGTCGATCACGGAGAGGAAGGGCGTGTTGGGGTTCGTCTCATTGGTCTGATCCATGCCGCGCGAGCTGTGCGCCTCGATGAATCCGGGCATGATCACCTTGCCCTTGGCGTCGATGACCTTGACGTCCGGGGGAATGGCCACGTCCTTGCCGATGGCCTCGATTTTGCCATTGCGAATCAGGATCACCCCCTCTTCCAGGGCGGGACCACTCATGGGAATGATTTTCCCGCCGCGCAGGGCCAGACTTTCCTGGGCCGCGACGGGAGCGGAGGTCATCCCCCAGCCCGCGAGCAGGACCCATCCCAAGACGTGCACGTGGATTCGCCGACGCATCATGACCGATCACCTTCCCCTTGAAGATGGATAAACGAAGCTATTTTTTGCCGTGCCATTGTCCTTGAGTCATCACCCAAGCGACACCCGTGGTTAATTCAAATGGATCGCCGGTCAAAGCCAGCAGGTCGGCGTCTTGACCGACGGCGATGGTGCCCACGCGGGATTCCACGCCGAGCAGCCGGGCGGGCGTCTTGGTGATGGCTTCTAAAGCCACGCCCTTGGGGCAGCCGAAACGAATGGCGAAGCGCGCCTGATCCAGCAAATGGCCGCCCGTGAACGCGAAGGTCACTCCCGCGTCGTGCAATTCGCCGCCCTGATTCCAAAAGACTTCGCTGCCTTCCGTGGCCGTGCCGGCTTGCGTGGTCACTTTCGTCAGCAGGACCGGCACTTTGGCGGAGGCCAACGTCTCCTTGACCTTGTAGGCTTCGTTGCCCTCGACCAGGACGGGCGTGAATTGATAATCCTTGCCCAAACGCAAGAGGCTGAGAATGTCCGAGTCGATGCGGCTGACGCCGTAGATGGTGCGCTTGCCCGTCAGCGCTTCGTGAATGACGCTCGGCGTTCCGTTCGTCGACGCCTGGGCGGAGGCGAAGGTTTGCCGGAGCATCCAGACCACGCCCATGCGATTGGTGGGTTGCCGAACGTAGATGCTGTCCGGCCGCTGCCGCGACGAGTTGCGATTGGCGGGATCGGAAGCCACCGTGATGACCAGGCCGCCCGCTTCGACCAGGGTGCGCTGCGCCAGCGGCCCAGCCGTTTTGACCACGGCCAGTTGCCCGGAGATGACGTTTTCCGTGCCGGGCATCAGGCCCAACGTGGTCACGCCTTCGGCAAGGGCTTCCCGGAAGCTGCGCGACTGCCAGTTGATCGCTGTGTGGACCTTGTAGTTAGGCGTGAGTTCCTGGGTGATTTCATTGACGCTCGATTCGATGCCGACTTGACTGCGGGCATCGACCAGGCCGGGGATGAGCACGCCCTGAGACAAATCGATGACCTTGACGCCCTCCGGGGCAGCAATCTCCGCGGCCACCTCAACGATTTTCCCATTCTTGACGTGGACCATGCCGGGAGCCAGGGGAGCGCCGGTGAGCGTGTACACCTTGCCCGCGCGAATGAGCCACTCTTCCGCCAAGAGGGAACGGGGGCCGGCGAGGAATCCCGCCAGACCGAGGATCAAGAGAAACCGAGGAAAACCTGGTAGCCGCATCATGTATCACAACCCATGGAGTAAGTTGAAGCGATCGGTATTAAGCCACCGCGTCTTCGCCGCACCGGCTCAAGGCTTTTCGACCAGCCGACCCTGCACGATCACGTATTGGGGCTTGGACTGCAAATCCAAGGGCGATCCCGTCCAGATCACGCAGTCGGCGTCGCCGTCGGGCCGCCATTGGCCAAAACCCTCGGGCAGGCCCAGCAAGCCGTCGGGTCCGCGCGTCAGGCCAAGCAGCGCTTTTTCCGGAGTCAGCCCCATCTGCACGGACAGGCCGGCCATCAAACGCAGCTCTTGCCCCGTCCCCATGCCATAACCGATGGGCCATTGGCAGCGGGCCAGCCAGGCGCGCCATTCGTGGGCGGCCTGCAGCCATTGCTTGGGACCCAGAATCACTCCCAGCGAGCCCGGCTCGGCATCCCATTCCGCGTGGCGGATCTCGAGCGGTTCGATCAGCAGGCTGCGCAGTCGAAACGCGCGGCTCAATCGCAGCGCCGCATCCGACTCCGCTTGCGAATCCACCACCCAAAAGGCCGTTTGTTTTCGCTCCAGCAGGGCTTGGATCGATTGTTTCTGCTGCTCATTGAGCTTGGTTCGCATGGATTCGGGCACATACAACTGCCAATCCATGGTGCGGCCGAGCAGGGACTCCGACGCCAAATCAATCTGCCCCGCCAGGCTCGATGGAAAGCGATTGGCATCGCGGGAGGCTCCCGTGAAGACGAACTGCTGACCTAGCGCCGCCTGGACCACGTGCGGCGCGGCGGACAAGCGGATCAGCCCGGCTTGCCCGCTCAAGACTTGCTTATGCGGCGGCGTCAAGACGACGTGGGTGAAGCCTTGTTTGCGGAAGGCTCGCACCCATTCGGCCTCCGGATCAAACTCATCCACGGCGCGCAGATGGCTGGCATGAGCATCCGCTTCTTCGGTGGCCAGGTTCGGGGCAAAAGCCGCCGCGAATAAGCCGGGCGTGATCGGACCGTCGCCGCAGTCGTAGATCGGGTAGCCCGCGGTCTCGGCGGGGCGCGCGGTCAGTGAAACGATTTTGCCATTCTCGATGACCAGAGCGCCGGGTTGAAATTGGCCCTGCTCGTTCAGGATGCGGTTCGACTTGAGGACGAACTTGGCCGGCAGCGGATCGGGCAGGGAGACCGTCGCCGTTGTTGAGCTGGACTTCGCCTTGGGGGCGGCGAGAGGGTTCGCGGGTTGATACGTGATCTTGCCTTGCGCCATGGTCAAGCGCACAGGCACGGACGGATCGAGCGGATCGCCGGCAAACACCGCCAAGTCGGCGGAACGGCCGGGAGCCAGGCTGCCCAAACGGTCGGCGACGCCGAGCAGTTCCGCGGGATAGAGGGTGATCGCCTTGAGCACCTGGTCGGCGGGCAGGCCTTGAGCCACCGCGACCGCGGCTTGGGCGCGGAGCAGGGTCGTGGCTTGGGAGCGCTCTCCAAAAGAGCCAAGCATCCATTTCGATGAGTCGGTGAGCAGGGATTTGGGCCAGTCGCGTTCTTTTTTCCGCTGCGACGCCCCCCAAATGGAACCCGTGCCAAAAGGCCCGAGCACCATGGGCAGGCGGCGGTCGCGGAGGGTTTCCGCCGTCAGCCGCGGCTCGCTCACGCCTTCCAGGATGAGGCGAATTTTGAAATCTTCCTGCAGCTTCATCGCTCGGCGCAGGTCGTCCTCAAAGTGAGCTTCGACGCGGAGCGGAATCTCCCCTTTCAGCACCCGCACAAGCTGTTCCTTGACGGGATCTTTCTGAGAGGGTTTGCTTGTGCTATACGTCTTGGCGGCGTCGAGTTGGCCGCGGAGTTGCTGGAATTGAGCCTGCCGCTGCAAGGAATTGGCCGTTCCTTGGCCGACGCCGAGGCTCGCTTGCAGCCAGGCGGCTTTTTTGATGATCCATTCGGCCGTGTCGTGTCCAGGGGAGACCGCGAGCACGGCCCCCAACCCGCCAAACGTGCCCGAGGCGGCGGGCTGCACGCCCACGGCCGTGATCCCCTGGGCGGCGGCATCACTCCAATCGTCGCTAAAAGGGTCGACCGCATCGAGGATATCGAGCGTGCCATCCCGGCCGCCTTCCCGGGCCGAAGCGGGATGGAGCCGCACGACGCTGCGGGCATCGAACAAGCCGGGCGTCACGACGCAGCCGGTGATGTCGATGACTTCGTAATCCCCGGTCCATTTCTTGGCGCGGCTGATTTCCTTGATCTTGCCGTTTTGAATCAGAATGATGCCTTCAAACGTGCCCTCATCCGTTTGCGTGATGATGGTTCCCCCCACCAGCACGATCGGTTTTGTACCTTGCGGCGGAGCGGATTCATGAAGGGCGTTGGCTGTGTGGTTGAAGTGAATCCCATAAAGCGTGAGTGCGCCACAACACACTACCCAAAACCAACTTCGGCGAGTCATGATGCAGTCTCGAGGATGGTCATTACAGCGGAAGGATCAATTCTGATAGAGTAAACTCTCCGGCCTGCCCAGGACAAGCAAAATGATTTGGGATTAAGTACATTTAATCGATTTGGGAGCAATTATAACCACTAAGGTCGCACCGGAGGCAGTCCATCGGTGCACGGCCAAGCCCGAGGTTCAAACAAGTTGCAAAGCCGCAAGGGATCGGGAGAGGGGGATTGTAGCCCAAGGCTGGCAGATTCGATGGTGGCGAAGTGCGCGCCTTTTGGGGTAAAATAGGGTTCGCGCCTAAAGAAGCCCTCGACTGCAACGAATGAAAAATAACGAAGCACCGGCCAACGCAGCGGCTTCAGTTTAATGCCTCATCTGAAACCGCACGCCTTGGCCGTGGTAGCTTCATTGATCGATGAAGCGAAACAGGTGAAACACAGGATGGCACAGACGATGAGCCGTTTGGCTGAAGTTGGCAGCGCCTCGGGTCGTTGTTCCTGGATGTGATATGTTCAATACGTGGCTCACGATGCGGCAAATCGACGAGGCCTTGCAGGAAGGCCGCTTGGACGATGCCTTCCAATTGGCCAACCATTCCAAGGTGCGCGGCTACCATCACGCGGGAGACTTGCTGCGCACGCTGGGTTTGGCCTTTCTGGAACGTGCTCGCTTTCGGATCAAGCAGAAAGAGATGGTCGAAGCCTGGCAGGATTGGCAGCACGCCCAGGAACTGAGCATCGATCCCCCCCTGCTGGCCAAGGTCAAGGGAGAATGGCAGGCCGCTGTCCATGCGGAATTACGGCAAGGCATGGAGGCGCGTCAGCTTAAAAATGTCCTCGAACAACTGCAGCGTTACCGCTCCCTGGGTCTGCATGACCCGGATTTGCCGCGCTGGGAAGAGCTGTGCAAGGCATGGTTGGCCGCGGATGAATTGGTGCAAAAGGGCGAGTTGGCTTTGGCTTTGAAAAAGCTGGACGCCGTGGACGTGAAGGACGTCAAGGCGTGTGCTGCTTTTCGCGAGGAACTCTTGCGGCAGCAGATGCGCTTCTCCGAAATGAAGATGTCTCTGCAGGATGCGTTGGCCCAGGAGCAGTGGCGCGAAGTGATCCGCTTGGCGGATCAGTTGCTGGTGATCGCACCGCAAAATACGGAGCTGCGCCGCGTTCGCACGGCTGCCTGGCGGGAATTGGAACCGGCCACCTTGATTCATTCGCCGCCGCCCAAGCGAAAAGAACCGCCGGTGGAGCCTGCGCCGCTCCCTGAGCCTGCCCTGCCGCGGAGGTTTATCCTGTGGGTGGATGGCAGCGGCGGCTATCTGGTCTGCCTGGATCGCCGCGTGAGTCTCGGCCAGGGGGCCGAGGGCAACGTCGACGTGCCCATCATGGCCGACATCTCTCGCTTGCATGCTTACATTTGCCGGGATGGTGAAGGTTATCTGTTGGAAGCCGTTCGTCCCGTCACGCTGAACAAAAAGGCCATAGAAAAAACTTTGCTCAAGGATGGGGACGTCTTCTGCCTGGGGGCCCATTGCCATTTGCGGTTTAACCAGCCGGTATCCGTCAGCAACACAGCGACGTTGAAGATACTCAGCCCGCATCGTTTGCCGTTGGCGCTGGATGGCATCATTCTCATGGACGAAACGTGCCTGCTCGGCGATCAGGGGGAAGTTCACGTCAAGGTGCCGGGGATGCTGAAACCCTTGGCGATTCTCAAGAAAAGGGACGAGTTGTGGGTGCAGTCGGCGCGGCTATTTCAGATTGATGGGCAAGAAGTCAAAAACCGCGGCGCCCTGCAATTGGATTCCACGATCACGGGGGATGATTTTCGCATCAGCCTCGAACCTGTGAAAGGGCAACCGATCGCGATCAAGGCCCCGTCTCGGCCGCGCAGCTAACGGATAAGGCAAGACCAGCCTGAATCAAGGGAAAACAGGGGTTGGATCAGGAAAAAACGCCGCGGCATGGGGCAGCGGCAGCGGTGAAGGAAAACGCCAAGATTTAGGCCAATGAAGGCGCCTTTGCGGCGAATAATCAATGCCGCGCGGGTTCGGCGGGACGAAGAACTCCCGCCGGCGCGCGGTCAGAAGGGAACCAGCCATGGCGAAATTCACCTACAGCTCGGGAGCGCGTCCGCTGGATGGCTACGTCATCAAACGCGGAATTGGTCAGGGTGGTTTCGGCGAAGTCTATTATGCCGTCAGCGAAGGGGGCAAAGAAGTCGCCTTGAAGCTCGTGCGCGGCAACCAGGAAGTCGAAATTCGCGGCATGGCCCAGTGCCTCAATCTGAAGCATGCCAACCTGGTCACACTCTTCGACATCAAGTCGGACGCCGAGGGCGACGCCTGGGTCATCATGGAATACGTCACGGGCGAGAGCCTGGCCGACGTCATTCATCAGCATGGCCAAGGCATGCCGGTGGAGATGGCCCGGCACATCATGCTCGACCTGTGCAAGGCCATCGGCTACTTGCACGATCACGGCATCGTTCACCGCGATCTCAAGCCCGCCAACATCTTCCTGGAAAACGGCCAGGTCAAGGTGGGCGACTACGGGCTTTCGAAGTCCATGAGCGGCACCCGCAAAAGCCCCCAGACCCAAAGCGTCGGCACCGTGCATTACATGGCGCCGGAGATTTCGACCGGCAACTATGGCAAACAGATCGACGTCTACGCCGCGGGGGTGATTTTTTACGAAATGATCACCGGCCGCCCTCCCTTCGACGGCGACACGGCGGGTGAAATCTTGATGAAGCACTTAACGGCCACCCCGGACGTCTCCGTGCTGCCTCCCGGGTACAGGCACATCGTGGCCAAGGCGCTCACGAAAAACCCCGCCCATCGCCATGCGTCGATGCACGAACTGGCCCAGGAAATCGAAGGGTTGGGCAGCGCAGCGGCGCCTTTGCCGGAAACCGCGCCGTATCAGCCCGCCCATGGGGAGAAGCCGGTGCTGCCGGCGAAGCCGGTTCTCCAGGCACAGCCCGTATTGCCGGCGGGCAAGCCGTGCTGCTGGCGGACGTCGGCCCGCGATCTAGGCTACAGCCTCTTCATGGCCGCGATCTGGTCCTTTTTGATCTCCCTGCTCTGGCTGGTCATCGATTCGCCGCAGCGCAAGGCGAGTCCGCTGGCCTTGCACTTGGGCATGTTCAATTTGCTGGTGATGACCAGTTGGGCGGTGATTGCGCCGGTGCGCTTGGCGCAATCCAGGCTCGCCGATCCCTGGCTGCAGCGAAGCTTGATGCTCTGCGTGGGCGTGGCGGTCGGGCTGGTCTCGGCCTGGCTCTTCCCCGCGGCCAGCACGGTCAGCTTGGACACGCTGGCGGCCGAGGGCATGGTTATATCGGCTGAGAATTTCCCGTTCGCCCAGACGCATCACTGGGATAACATGCAGCGGATCATCACGTACTACGGCTTGCATGCGGGATACTTCGGCATCTGTTTCTTTGCCGTGGGCTGGTTCGGCATGGCGGCGCGGCAGCGCGAGAAACGCTTCAGCCTCCTGTCGATCCTCTGGGTGGGCCTGGTGACCTGGCTCATCTCCCTGTTGTGGTCCGACTTCCGAGGGCATGAATTCTCCCTCAGCTACCACGGAGTGATTTTGATGATGTTGACGTCGGGCGTCGTGCAATTGGTCAGTCCCTGGCAGCCTTCGCCGCAAAAACTGATGACGCCGCGCCGCATTCGCTACGCCTAGTCAGGGCAGGTGCCGTCGAGGCCGCCAAGGCCATACCGCTTCCTTTGCGGCTGGACGCATGGATCGTGAGGTTTGGCATGTTCATGAATGGCTTACTATCGATCATCCTGGCTGGCGCGGCGTGGTTTCACCCCGTTCCTCAGGATCCCGGTCATCAGATCCCCGATCTGCCCTCGACCCCCATCATCCCTTCATTCCCTAATTTGGCCGAGGCCGCCAAGGAGCTGATCGCCCTCAAGCTCAAGCTGCAGGACTATCGCCAGGCGGTCAGGCGCGGGGAACTCTCCTCGGCCGTCGTTCAGGCCTTGGAAGCCCAAATCCAACAGCTCGAGAGCCGGATTTTGCAACAGGAACGCTCCCGCACCGCCCAACCGACGCGCTCCTCGCGCTCCACGGTCGTGATCCAGGATGGGCCGATCAAGAGGACCGTTCCTAAGTGGACCATTCGACTCAGCAAGGACGAGGAATATTCCGCCGACGCCAATCGCGTGAAGGAAAAAATTCTCGAGAAGGCTTGCGTGGAAGTGGCGAATTGGATCCGCGAGCGGTATCCCTTGTCCCGGTACCAACCCACGCCCGAGTATCTGCGCCAGGAAAACATCATCAAGAACGGTCCGCAGGTCGAGGAGCATCCCTCCTTGCTCACCGAATATGGCGGCAAAATCTACACCGCATCGATGGACGTCGAATTGATGCCCGAAGTCCAGCGCGAGCTGCTGGCGCATGGGCAGGCGTCGCAAAACGATGCGCTCAACTGGCTCACGTTTGATCGTGGATGGCGCTTAACCTGCATTTTGCTCGTGGCCTTGTCGGGACTGGTCATCATGCTCGGCTACTTCTTCGTCGATGAGCGGACCCAGGGCTATTTCTCCAAGCCGCTCCTGGCCGGCGCCATCGGCGGCTTCATCGCCGTCAGCCTCCTGGTGGCGCGATCGTTGATTTAATGCGCATGCCGCGCTGGCGGCATCCAGAGGCGCTCAGGAAGCCCGCATGGGTTGCTTGTCGCCCGGCCCGGCATGACTTAACATGGATAGCATGAGTTCCGAGACTGATCGACTGCTCGTACAACAGATTCGCTCGGGCGATGAAACGGCCTGGCAGCGGCTGATCGAGCGCTATGAGGGCCGGCTGCTCGCGTTCGTGCAGCGGCGCCTGCGCGATCCGGCTTCCGCCGAGGACGTGGTCCAAGAGGCGTTCATCGGCTTTGCCAACAGCCTGCCGAATTACGACGAAAACCGCGACTTGCAAACCTATCTCTTCACGATTACCTCCTATAAGCTGACGGACCATCTGCGGCGCACAGGCCGCCATCCCTTGCAAAACCTGCCCGAGGGTCAAGAGTATTTCGATCAGCAGGCGGCGAGTTACATCGGCGTGTCGAGCCAGGCCCGTTCCCACGAACGCAAACATCTCGAGGCGGCGGCCTTGACGAAGGCCGTTCAGGCCGTGATCGATCGCTGGCGTAACCAGGGGGAATACCAGCGCATCAAGGTCCTGGAGCTGTTGTTTGTGCGCGGGAAAAGCAACAAAGACGTGGCCGCGCTGCTGGACATCAAGGAACAGCAAGTCGCCAACATCCGCTTTGCCGCCGTCAAGAAGATCAGCGAGCACATCCAGGCCGAAGGCCTGTCCCCGGACGTTTTCCCCGGCCTCTACGCGGAAGGGTCGCTGGAATAGTCCGTATAACGCTGCCTGAGATCGGAGATCGAAGACCCGCGCCGACCCAACGGCGCGGGTTTTATGCATCCTTGGCAGCGTGCAGCCGCTTGAGCAAGAGGAGCGTGATGTCGTCGTGCATGGCGGCGGGACCGCTGAACTGATCGATCCGCTCCTTGATGCCGTTGCCCGTCGCTTCGAGGTCGAGGTTCGGGGGCATGTCGCGCAGCGTGGTCAACAGTTGATCCAGGCCAAACAGTTGTCCCGCGGGAGAGCGCGCTTCGATGACGCCGTCGGTGTAGAGAATGATGGCGTCGCCCGGTTCGAGCCGCAGGGGGCTGTCGGCCAGGGGCAGGTGGCCGCGCGTGGCCCCGAGCAAACGCCCCGGCTTGGCGGCGAGTTGCTCGACCTGCCCCGCGGCGCGGCGCACCAGGACGGGGGGATGGCCCGCGCTCGCCAGGAGGACGTCGCCGGTGTGATAATCGAGAAAGCCCATGATCATGGTGACGAACATGGCGCGGGGGTTGTCGATGGCCAGGGTGTCGTTGATGCGCTGTAAAATTTCGGCCGGCGAGGACAGGCCCGCTTCCGTCAAATGCCGGCACAGCGAACGGATGCCGCTCATCATGAGGGCCGCGGGAATGCCTTTGCCGGAAATGTCCGCCACGCTGAAGGCCAGCCGCTGGTCGTCCACGGCGAAGAAATCATAATAATCCCCCGCCACTTCGCGGGCCGGGAAGACGCGGGCGAAATAATCCACCTTGTTCACGGCCTCCAGGGGCAGTTCCTTGGGCAAAAAATCTTCCTGAATTTTGCGGGCCAGGGCCACGTCGCGCTCCAGCTTGGCCTTCTGCATCAGTTCCACGTGCAGCCGCGCGTTTTCCAGAACGACCGACGCTTGCAGACAGACCGCCGTCAAAAGCTGCAAGTCGTCTTGCGTGAATGGCAGCCCCACGCCGAAGCGATCCAGGATCACCATGGCCGGAGCCTTGTCCGTCCGCGTCTTGAAAGGCACGCACAGGAACGAGCGGATGCCCAGGTTGCTGAGCGTTTGCGTCATGTCGAAGCGGCTGTCCATGGTCGCGTCCTCGGCCACGATCCCCACGCCTTCCTCGCGCACCATGCGGACCACGGAGCGGCTGAATTGCGGCGTCGCTTCCGAATGGGGGATCTTCGACTTGATGGCCTTGACCCGCGGCTGATCGCCATTCACGGTCACGATCATGCCGCGATCCGCTTGCATGAACAGATGCATCAGTTGATCGAGCAGCTTGGGGAACAGCTCGTCCGGGTCCAAAGTCAGGCTGAGCTGCTGGGCGATCTCGAGCACGATTTGCAGCTTGCGCGGTGCATCGAGGCGGAAGAGATTGGTGTTCGAGATTTGCACCTGTTCTGTGCCGCGAATCACGAAGCGCTGCGGCTCTTCCACGGCTTCCTGATGGAACTCGAGATGGAAGGGGCCGATCTCGATGTCGTCATGCGCCTGCAGCGGCGCGCGTCCCGTCAAGCGCTCGCGGTTGAGATAGGTGCCGTTGCTGCTGCCCAGATCTTCGATGAAATAGCGCTCCTGCTCCTCGGCGATGATCCGGGCGTGCCGCCGGCTCACCTCGCGCGCATTAAGCTGCAGGTCGGAGTCGGCCTGCCGACCGATGATGAACTCGCGACCGTCAATGGGATAGACTTTGGGGCTGACGGAATCCGTCAGGAGCAGATACGCCGCCATGCTCCCCTTGTACCTGAACGGGGCCGGAATTTCCAGTAAATGTTGGCGGCCGCGCTCCGTGGCGCGGTTATTCGACGGGTTCGATCGTCACGGTCAGCTTCTTGCTCTTGAATTGCTCTTGGAGCAGTTCCGCTCTTTCCTTGTGGGTGACGAGCAGCAAGGCCACGCCATGGTGATGCGCTTCGAGCATTTTTTGAATGGACTCTTCCACGGGCAGGCGAACCAGTTCCATGATGGTTTCCACGACGTAACCCATTTCGTTGACGTCGTCGTTGTGCAGCAAGACCTTGTAGGGCGGCAGCTTTTTCGGCTTGGGGGGAGCGGAACGCGCGCGTTTTTTGGTTTTGGCACGTGGCGAAGAAGGCTGGGCTTTACTCATGACTAGCCCTCCTGACAACGGACGTGCGGAGAAAATGGCGACGATTAACTTGTATTATAACACATGCCGCGGGGTTTGAATGCAAGCGGCAAATTGTGATCGGCGGTTGATTTTTGCGAATGGATCGATGCGGGGGCGTTGGCTGAATGGATGAGATTTATCTGTAAACGAATAAGTCACAATAGGTTGCGTCAAAAATCCCAGGCTTGTCCCGGTCGCGGCGGCCCTGCGCAGCCGATCATTCCTCAGCCTGCAGCGGCAGCTTGATGGTGAAGGCGGAACCTTTGCCCACCAGGCTTTCCACGCGAATGCGGCCATGATGCTGTTCGATGATCTGCCGGCAAACGCTGAGTCCCAGTCCGGTGCCGCCGTGGCCCTGTTCGTCGGGCTTTTTCGTCGTGTAAAACGGTTCGAAGATGAGGCGGAGTTTTTCGGGAGGAATGCCGCAGCCATGGTCGACGATGCGGATTTCCGCCATGCGGGTCTCATGATTGCTGCGCACGTCGATTCGCAGTTTGCCGCCGCGCGGCATGGCTTGGCGGGCGTTGATGATCAGATTCAGCAGCACTTGTTCGATCTGGCCCGAAATGACAGAGGCGACCGGCCGGTCCAGGAAATTGGTCTCGACGGTGACGCGGTGCTTTTCGAGGTCCTTGCGGGTGAGGATGAGGACTTCCTCGATCAAGCTGACCAAATCCGTCTGGGAGGGTGATTGGCTGTTCTTGCGGGCGAACCCCAGCATGCTGCCCGTGATGGTCGCGGCGCGCTGGCCGGCTTTGAAAATCTTTTCGAGCGCGGCCTGGCGGTCCTCTTCGCGATGCGCCTTCAGGCCGATTTTGGCATAGTTGATGATCGTCGTCAGAATGTTGTTGAATTCATGGGCCACGCTTGACGCCAACGCTCCCACGCTGCTCATCTTTTGTGCTTGCAGCAGTTGTTGCCGCAAGGATTCCATCTCGGAGCTGCTCACGGAGACGAAGGGGTCGGTGGTCGTCACTGAGCTTCCTCCAGGTCTCGGGGCCGTCTACCGGTCGACGAACGCTTTCCTGAATCATGCTGGGCGTACTATGGTATCGGATGAGGCGGAAGCGGCTCTTCATCGGAAGTCGACAGGCTGGATGGGCTTCGTCGAAAAAGGACGAGGCAGAGTTCCGGTCAGGAGAAACAGACGAAACAGCGATGACGCTCAATTCGCGCAGGATGGAAAGACGCGGGAAGATGCGGCAAAGGCCCCGTCGACCCGCGGCTCAGGGCGGGCTTACGGCGTCGCATAGAGATGGTGCGTTTGAATGTAACATTCCACGGCACGGGGGGTCAGATAGCGAATGCTGCGCTTTTGTGCAAGACGAGTTCGCAAATCCGTGCTGGAAATTTCCAGCAGCGGCATCGTCACCGCTTGCCAACGAAAATAGGCAGGCGGGGTGGAGGCCTCGCTGCCCGGACGCGACACGATGATCAGCGAAGCCAGTTGGGCGATCGCTTCCGGTTGATGCCAAGTAGGCAGATCGGCCACGCTGTCGCTGCCCAGGATGAGATGGAAGTCCACGTCCGGCTGCGCCGTTTTCAATTCCCGCAGCGTCTCCACCGTGTAGCTCGGGCCGGGACGGTCTTTTTCCACGGTGCTCACCTGAAAGGCCGGATAGCCCGCGATCGCCAGCTCCAGCATCTCCTGGCGATGATGGTAGGGGGTTAAAGGCCGATCCAGCTTATGCGGCGGCCTGGGGGCCAGCACGAACAGCACCTGGTCGAGCCGAGCTTGCTCGCGGCACTGCTCGGCCATGACCAGATGGGCCAGGTGCACCGGATCGAATGTTCCGCCCAAGACCCCCACGCGCATGGATGTTTCCTTTGCCGACGCTCAATGCAAAAACTGAAACTGCCAATGAAGCTCGTTCGACCAGCTTCCGCCCTGGCGGAGGTCGATGAGCCAATGGAAAAAGACCCGGCTGCCTTGATGCACCATCTCGTAACCGCCTTCGGATTGGCTGACCGTTTGCAGCGGCAGGGTCCAGACCCCGGCCGGCTGAGCGCTGCGCAGCTTCGTGTGCAGTTTCAGCCATTCATCGGTCAAGCCGAACTCCGTTAAATCGGTCAGTTGCAGCATCGCTTCCAGGGGGCCTGCCTTGGCTTGCCCCGACCAGGAGAAGTAGCGGTCCGGTTGTCCCGCCGCCATGCCCGCGAAGAGAAACTCCACCGCCAGGCGAAACCGCGGCGTTTTCGGCGAACCCTCGATGTGATAGTGCAGCGCCAGGTCGTCCTGCTTGCCCGAAAGACGCAGCGTCTTGGTCAGCGTCAAGGGCTGACCAAACACGTCGGCGGAGCGCGTCAGCGCCGCCTCGGCTTCATGAGGCGAACAGGTCAGCTTCGCCTCGTAGGGCTGACCCAGAAACGACCCCGCTTCGCCGAACGCGCCTTGCTGCACCTGTTCCAGGCTGACCGCTTCGTGCAAGAAATGATCGAGCCAGCTTTTCCGCGGACTGAAATCATACTGCAAGCGCTTCTCCAAACCCTCTTGCTTAAACCTTGGCCCTTCGGCGATCAGGCTGACCTGATGCGCGTCCTGCTTGCCCCGGGCCGCCTCCTGAATGGCCGCATGATAGGGTTCCGGGCGCCGGGCCAGGCCCGCTTGCAGGTTGTGGCGAATGGGGAACAGGTCCAGCTCGTAGATCATGCCGCCTTCATGGGGCGAAAGGTAAACCGCGAGATGGTGATTCCGAACGCAGATTTCCTTGCGGCCATCGAGGTTGAAGTCCCGCTCCTGGCACTCCACGTGGTTCCGGGCCACCGAGCGGACCAGCCGATCGGCTTGCAATAAATGGTGATACACGGCGTGGCGCAAATGGGGCAGGTACAACCCGCCGAACGCCCCATGCCAATAGCTGCAGTTGCATTGGCCGCGATACAGTTCCCGCTCCGCTTCCTCGAAGTGCGGGTCCTGGCGCTGACGGGCCGCCTCGACGGCCTCGCTGACCTCCAGCATTCGGGCATACATCTCCCGCACTTCCGGGTACTTCATGCGGAAGTTGCGCCACACCCCGCCCCGGAGAAAGCGCTTCAAAACGGCTTTCTCCTCCGGCGACCATTTAGCCGCGTGGTCGATTTCCTGTTGCAGCCGCTGATAGGTCCGCTGCCTGGGCGCGGGCAGCGCCCACTCCGTCATCTCCCGGTAGCTGCCGTCGGGGAAATAGACGATCTTGTTGGCGGGGGTCGCGCGGAGCACCTCGCTCAGGTGGCACATTTGGATCGTCCCGGCCGCCAACTCCTCTTGCAGCCCGTCGAAAAACTGCTTCAGCCAGCCGTTCGTGTAGCAGTGGCGATGCGTCTCCGGCCAGGCGCCGAACTTCTCGCCGTCATCCGCGCAGACGACCACCGCGTTCGGATGGGCTTGCCCCAACTCCTTCAAATAGCGGATGGCCGCCGCCGGCTCCTTCCAAGGCACGAGATAACGCATCGGCTCGCTGATCGGAAAAACGGTCAACAGCCGCCCCTCATCCTCCGTCCAATAGGGTTCATGCAGTTCCGCGTCCTCCAGCCCGGCCTGCACGAATTGATGATCGTCGAGCAGGGTGAACTTGATCCCCGCTTCGGCCAGGTCGCTGGCCAGGCTCGCTTCCCAGACCCGCTCCGCCAACCACATCCCCTCGACTGTAACGCCAAAGAGGTCGTTCAGCTTTTCCGAATAACGGCGAATCTGGCCGATGCGATCCCGCCGCGGCAGCATGGTCAGGATGGGTTCGTAAAACGCGCCGCCGAGAATCTCCAATTGGCCGCGTTCGACCAGATGGTTCAGTTCGCGCAGATAAGCGGGTCGATGCCGTTCCTGCCACTCGAGCAGCGGGCCGGAGATGTGCAGGGCAAAGCGCAGCGTCGGATACTGGGCGATGAGATGCACGAAGGGTTGATAGCTGTCGTGATGCGCCTGGGCGAAGACGTCCTCGAAGTTGCCAACGGGCTGATGATTGTGCAGTCCCAGAACCAAACGCACCGGCATGCCCTGCTCCTTGGAAAAAGGGAGGTGGCGATGCTACTCATTGTCGGGACCATGCGGGGAGGTTCAAGGGGAAGGCTTCATCGCGGTCCGCCGATAGTGCTTCAATGTCGGTCACAACCCCTCGTGCCCCCAATTCAGTTTGGGCACGAGATGTGACCGTTTGGCAGGATCACTCAACCTGGACTAATGCGGTCCGCCGCGGAACCGCTGCAGCATGGCATCAACGCCATCGGCTCCGGCCTGCCAGCCAAAGTAGCCTGCGATGAGCACGGCCAGCACGAGTTCGATGTACCAGAGTCCGTGCAATCCCATGCGCAAGGGTTGAGAGGAGAAAAAGAGCAGCGACCCGATGAGAAACATGGGCAGCGCAAGGCACAGGGAAACCAAAGCCGCTTGGTGAATGGCAAAGCCCCATTCACGCTGGTGGTTGGCCGCGATCATGAGCACGACGATCAGGGCCAGGCTGCACAGGAGGATGCCGCCCCATTGCGGTCTTCTGATTTCGTAGAGGGTGCACGGGAGGATCGCACAGGGGCCTAAAAGCAGCACCAGGGCCAAGGTGATGTTGGCATAGGCATCCCCCTGAAAGGGGGAACCATCGATGCCCGCGCCGCCGAGCGCGAACAGGCCCGCGCCCATCAGCCCCAAGACGCCGATCAGCCCGCTGGCGATGAGGATCAGTTTGCGCTGGAGCATGTTGGCGGGCCGCTCTTGCAAGTGAAGCTGCGTTTCCAAAGCCCGGCAGATTAAACCCAGGATACCTGAACGCCGCCGCGAATGCCAATGCGAAACAATTCCCTCTTTTCCAAACAGTGCGTGGGAACGAGGCATGCCGATAAAAAAACGGGGAGCGTGATGCTCCCCGTGCGAAGGTCGATGATGGCGAACCGGCTTAATAGCGCAGTTCGAGACCAGCGTAGAACGTGCGGCCTGGCTGATACACGCCCAAGCCCGTTCGCAGGTCGAGGTGTTCGCGGTAGAACTTGTTAAATGCATTCTCCAAGCCCGCGGTCAAGAGGACGCCTTCGCGGGGCCGCCAGAAGCCGCGGAGATCATAGACCACGAAGCCGGGCGTGGGCTGTTCGAGCAAGCTCGAGGCCACGCGATTCTGCTGGGCCACGATTCGGCTGGAGAAGTCGATGCCGATGGTCGAGTTCGGACCTTCATCGTGCAGCTTCAGACCGATGCGGGCTTCCAGAGGCGAGATGTTGGGCAGCGGCTCGCGATTGGGGCCGGAGAGAATGCTGCCATCGGCCAGGAAAATCTGCCCGCGGTTGCCGCGCGTCTGATCCTGTCCTTCGACGTAGGTTAAGGTGGCATAGGGGGTGATGTATTCGTTGTAGTCGATTTCGGTGTAGGCTTCGCCGCCCCAGAGAGTCGCCAGAGAGGTGTTGACGAAGCGGACGTTCAAGGCATTGTCGAAGCCGCTGAGCGGAATCTTGCCCTGTGCGCCGCCGATGGCTTCGAAGGTGACGTAATCGTTGATCCAGGAGAAGAAGCCGCTCATGCCCAGGCGCATGAAGCCGTAGTCGGCTCGCATGCCGATGTCCATTTGATGGAGTTTTTCCGGTTCGAGGTCCGGGTTGCCCTGAACGGTGGTGAAGCCCTGCTGCAAAGTCGCAAGGAAGGGATTGAGGGCAAACAGTTCGGTCGGGGTCGGCGGCCGCATGGCGAAGCCGAAGCCGCCTAACAGCGTGATATTGCGGGTCAACTGGAACTCCGCCGTGCTGTAGCCCATCCAGAGGGTGTATTCGCGATCGAGGCTCTCGACGCCAAGAATCGGCCTGGGGTCGAGTTCGCAGCTGCAGTCGCATTGATCGTCGCTGAATTCCTTGGGGAAGCGGCGGACGTCGGCCGTTTGCAGATCGACGCGGCCTCCGGAGCGAATCGTCAAATAGCTCGAGATCGGCAGCGTGTTCTCGACGAACAGGCCGACGTTCATGACTTCCGTGCGCGGAATCGGGAAATTCAAGTCGCAGGGCAGGAAGAAGAGTTGATCAAACTCGTTGAGGGCCTGATTCAAGATGCGGAAGTCGGTGCCGACGGTCCATTGAATTTCATCGCGGCGGCCCCAGGTAAAGGCCATCTGCGTGCCGGTGTTCATGATGTCGGCGTCGGTCCGGCCGGTGTAGCCGCTGACGTCGAGGCTGGGGATCTGCCGCCGCTTGCCCGGTTGTTGGGCGTCCCCGGCGAAGCTGGTGCGGTTGTAGTAACCGGTGACGTTCATCTCATCGAAGTAATAACTATCGGTGACGCGGTAGCCGACGCGGAAGCCGTCGGTGACGAGGAACTTGGTGTCGAAGACTTGCCCCGGAAATTCCAGGTCGGTCTGATCGAGCCGCAAGTAGCCGACTTCGAAAGTCTGATTGGGGGCCAAGTTAAAGCCGTAGACGAAGTCGATGTCGCGGGCGTTGTAGCTGGAGGGAATTTCAAAGGCCGGTCCATTGCCGGTCATGTAATCGTTGCCGATGCGCTGGCCGTAACTGAGCCGGACGCCCCAATCGGTGGAGCCGCCGATGAACATTTGCCGGCCGTAGAGTTGCTGGCCGTTGTCCTTGTAGGTCGTGGTGGTTCGGCCATGCCATTCCATGCCGTTGGCGAAGCGGGGAGCGTCGTCGGTTTCGATGTCGATGAAGGCGAAGCCCGGACCGTACTTCGCGCTGTAAGGACCTTTGACGATGACGGCGTCGCGGATGAGTCCGGAGTCGATCTTGCTGAGGAAAGTATCCAAGTCATTTCGAGCGGGGAACCAATACTGCCCGTCGGCGAAGGTGTAGATTTGTCCCAAACGATAACCGCGAATGCGGGCTTCGTTGGCGATCGGCGAGCGGCGCTGGGTGTCGACGCCGAGACCCGAGGTGGATCGCGACAACAGATCGCCGGCGTCGGAGGTGGCGAGCATTTGGGTCTGCTGACCACCGAGCACGGCGGTGCCGCCGGGCGCCTGCGAAGCCTCGGCGCGAGCGGCGGGCAAAGCGTCCAGATTGGGAAGTCCGACGCCGCCGCTGCCGAGGAGGCCGCCCGAGGCGGCGCCCCCTGTGGTCGGCTCGACGGGCAAGGTCGGCTGCTGCGGCACAATGACCTGCGTCGGCGTCACTTCCGGATCGAAGAAAATATAACTGGGCGTGGCCCCCGAAGGCGGTGAAGCGGCAGGGCCGCTCTTGGCCGCGGGCACGATGGCCGGGGCCGCGTTCGGCTCATCCGCCATGAGTATTGAGGTCATGCTCAGGCTCGCGCACACCGAGCCGACGGAAAGCCATTTCAGCCAACGCTTGCTGCGACGTCGTCCCACGATCAAGTCCTCCCCCCTCGAGGTCTGTTCCTGAGGAAGGAACAGAACCTGACGATTTTTTCGGATGATAGACGGCGCGGACTTGAATCGAACGGAGAATTTAGACCGGATGAGATGGGGTGTGTTAATCTGGGGACGTTGGCAAATGGTGCAACGCGTCACTCAAAAAAAAACACTGGCGCGGACGAAACCGCGCCAGTGCGTTAAAGAAGCGCGGGGAAGGTGATGGCGCCGGATGGACAAGAGCCCCAGGTCGGCCGCTGATCCCTTCGCCGCGGGGGTTACTTTTTCCGCTTGTAATCGATCGTGAACATTTCGTTTTCCTGGCCGTTCACGACTTCGTACATGGTGAAATGCATCGTGTCGGCGTCCTTGAGCTGCGTGACGCTCTTGAACTTCGACATCTTGCCCTCGTGGTTGGGCCCTTCGCCGATTTCCGTGAACGTCTTGCCATCGTTGCTGACCTTGCCTTCCATGATCATCATGGACGGGCTCATCGAATCGATCCAGGTGCTCATGTATTTCTTGCGCACAGGACAATAGCTGACGGTGTTGCGGCCGGTAAACTTCATGCCGCCGATGTCGCCCTCGAAGGTCGAGCAGAGATAGAAACCGTTGAGTTCGATCTTGGAGCTGCACTTGGCGGGATGCTCGCTGCCCATCATGTGCATGGTGCAGGTCCATTCGCCTTCGAACTTCTTGAGCCATTCATGTTCGGGTCCGGGCTGGGCCATCGGACCTTGGGCCGAAGCCGGCGCCGACGCGATCAGCAAGCCAGCGAAGGTCAGCAACGCCAGGGAAAACCACTTCATCTTCATGCAAGCCACTCCTTCTTTGGACGAGGTGCCGCGACGGGGCAGGCTCGACGGGAACCTGCCAGGGGACCGTCCGCAAGAAACTGATCGTCCGTTCAGATATGTGTACACATGTATAATCAGTTGGCCTGCCGGTGTCAAGCCGGCCGCGCGAGATTTTTCACTTCGACCGGCCCTTGCAACGAAGGAGGCGCCGCCTCCGGTCAGCCTGAAGCATGGACCGATCCTGTCCGCGAACGTCAAACCTTGGCGTCTCGCGCATTGCGTCAACCGCATCGATGCGGCTTATCGAGCGCCGCGAGAGCGGATCCAATGACCATCATGGATCCTAACGTTGGCTTACCTGCGCCGACAGAAATGACACGCTCAAACATACTTGCCCGCCAACCGCCTATCAAGGGGCCAGGGTCCGATTCGCCAACGCCCCTTCCAGCCTGCCGGCAACTTGATCAAGCTTTATGACGCCGTGCGAAATTGCTGCTTGTTCCGAGGCGGGTTGGCCCTTTATGCTAGGAGGCGTGCCTGGACACGTTCCCAACCCTTGCCAACATAAGGAATCCCCGCGCATGTTCGCCATGATCATCGCCGCCTGTTTGTCTGGTCCCGCACTTGCCACTTGGATGCCGATCACGCCGATGCCGTTTCAGGACAAGGACAAGCATGGGTTGGCCGAACCGGACCGCTCCACGATGAACCCGCGGGAGGCGCTGCGCGCCCATTGGATAACCCGCAGCGGCCGCACCCATTATTACATCGTCAAGGACAAGCTCATCATGGTGGATGAGGGCGAGAAGAAGCATCAAACCTATCAGGTGGTCGAGGAGGACAACGACGTCGGCGTCCTGACCATCCGCATTCGCACGCCCGAGGGCGGCGGCCACGAGAAGACCTTGCGCTTCGACAACAAACGCACGGGCCTGCTCGAAACCATCTGGATTGAACTGGGCGGCAAGAAATACTACGTCAGCACCATCTGGTTCTATGTGGATGACAAAACCGAACCCAACTAACATAACTAGAGATCGAGCAGCGGGATCAAGACAACCGGTTGTCATCGGAACAAAGGAAGAGACGGATGCGTGGAACGTGGGTGATCGGTTGCATCGTGGCGGGGATCGCATGGCAAGCAGCGAGCGTTGGCCCGGCGGCAGCCTCCCTTCAAGCGTCCCATCAACAGACGCTGCTCAATGGGGTCTCGGCCATCGCGGCGCCTGGCGTGCCCGGCTGCCTGGTCCCCATGGGCGACAAGGCCTTCGCCTTGGTCGTGGGCAATCGCGGGCCGCAGGACGCCGTGGCGGTTGGCTGCGAGTGGAAATCGGGCCGCGTCGTCGCCCTGGGGCATGGCGGCTATCTCTCCGCCGAGACCTGGAAGCAAGCCGACACGCAGATTTTTCTGATGAACGCCATTCAATGGACCGCTCGTTCTAGCAAGAAACCACCCCGCATCGGCATCGTGCAGCACGAAGATCTGCAAAACCATTTGCGCTCCTTGGGGCAAACGGTCGTGGCCCTGTCCGGTCCGCAATGGCCCCGGCAACTCGGCCAGATCGACGTGCTCATCGCTGCCACCTCGCACATGGCCCAACCGGAACAGCGCAAAGCTGTGGCACAGTTCATCACCGCGGGCGGCGGCTTGATCACGGCCGACACCCCTTGGGGATGGGCCCAGCTTAATCCCAAGAAAACCCTCGTCGCCGACCATCCGGGCAACCTGCTGCTCTACCCGGCGGGAATCCTTTTCACCGGCAGCTACAACGGCCGAACCACCGCCTCGGGGTTCAAGGCGGGGACGCCGCCCTCGGCGATGCACAATGCCACTGCGGCCCTGGCGGCCCTCATCGAGCATCATCACCAGCGCGTCAAGCTGAGCCAGGACGATTTGACCCAGGCCGTGCACACGCTTTCCGGGGCCATCAGCGTGCTGCCGCTGAATGACCGCGTGATCCTGGGCCGGCTCCGCGACCATCGCGTCAGCCAAGCTGACAAGATGAGCTGGCCCAGCACGAAGAAGCCGATCAAGGCGGCGGATGGCTTGCTCAGGGCCTTGGTGGCCCTGGACGTGCGCGAGATGAAGGAAACCCCGCCGCGCGACGTCAAGCCGCATCCGGCCGCGGAACATTTTCCCGGTTCCGTGCCCTCCTCGGCCAAGGCCGCCGACAAACCTTTGACCATCGATACCGCCATCCCTGGTTGGCATAGCACGGGGCTGTACGCCAGGCCGGGGCAAGCGATCACCGTGTCGCTGCCAGCGAGCGCCGTGCAGCAGGGATTGGAGGTCCGCATCGGCTGCCACAACGACTCGCTGTGGCATTTGAAATCATGGCAGCGCATGCCCGAAGTGTGCATCACGGCGCCGCTCCAGCAAACGCAAACCCTCGCCGCCAATGCCATGGGAGGGTTGGTTTACATCGTCGTGCCGGAACGCTCGAAGCTGGGCAAAGTATCCATGCGCGTCAGCGGCGCGGTGCCGGCGCCGTTGTTCGTGCTGGGGCAAACGACCAACCAGGAGTGGATCGCCGAGATCAGCCAACAACCCGCGCCCTGGGCCGAACTCGCCGGGAAAAACCTCATCATCACCCTGCCCTCCAAAGCCATTCGCGAGCTGCGCAACCCCGAGGAACTGATGCGGAAATGGGATGAGGTCCTCGACGCCCAGGCCGATCTGGCGCAGATTCCCAAGGAGCGTAAGCGCCCCGAACGCATCGTCATGGATGAGCAGATCAGCGCCGGCTACATGCACGCCGGCTATCCCATCATGACCCACCTCGACGTCCAGAACAACGCCGTCAAGCTGGACCTGGTCGCCAAGGGGGGTGAGATGTGGGGCTTCTTCCACGAACTGGGCCACAATCACCAGGAGAGCGACTGGACCTTCGAAGGCACCGGCGAAGTGACCGTCAACCTGTTCACGATGTACGTCATGGAGACGGTGTGCGGCCGCACGGACAAAGGGAGGGCCGAGCTGATCACGCAGCGGCCTCAGATGATCAAGAAGTACATGGACCGGGGGGCCAAGTTCGAGGATTGGAAGGCGGACCCGTTCCTGGCCCTGATCATGTACATTCAACTCCAAGAGGCGTTTGGCTGGCAGCCCTACAAGGACGTCTTCGCGGAGTACCGCCAATTGCCGCGGCAGGAGCGGCCCCGGACCGAAGAGGATAAACGGGATCAATGGATGGTGCGCTTCTCGCGCCGCGTGGGGAAGAACCTGGGACCCTTCTTCCAGAAATGGGGCGTGCCCACTTCGGAAGCGGCCCGCAAGTCCATTCAGGATCTGCCCGAGTGGATGCCCCCCGAATTCGCTTCGGGCCGATGATGCCTTCGATGGCCCAAACCTGCGATCCTTCCCGCCGTGACGGCGTCATGGCCGGCAGCCAGCGTGCGCGGCGCGACGGAGACTCGACATGATCTTTCCCTACAGCGTCGACGTGCCCATGGAGCGGCTGCCCATCACCAATTGGGTCCTCATCGCCGCCACCTTAATCGTCAGTCTCATCATGTTTCGTTATGATCCGGGGAACGCTCTCGAGCAACTCTTCAACGACATGAACCCGGAGGTCGTCGCGGAATTGGAACGCATCGAGAAGCTGCCGGAGAAGGAAGCCGAAAGGGCGATGATTCAATTCGTCGCCAAGCGCATTTCCATTCCAGGTTCGCTCAATCCTCAGGCCTTTCAGCCGCTGCAACTCGTGACCTATACATTCCTGCACGGCGACATTTGGCACCTCTTGGGCAACATGCTCTTTCTGTTTTGTTTCGGCAACGCCATCAACGCCAAACTCGGGCACGCCTGGTTCCTCGGTCTGTACATTCTTTTCGGCATCCTCTCGGGATTGGCCTGGCTGCTCTTGGGGTCTGGCGTGCCGCTGGTCGGGGCATCGGGCGCGATCATGGGCATGCTGGGGATGTTCCTGATCTACTATCCCGAAAATGAAGTCGATGTGTTTTATTGGCTCTTCTATGTGGTCGGGACGTTTAGCGTGCCTGCCGTCATGGTCATTTTCGCTTACCTGAGCTTGGACCTGCTGGGCGTGCTCATCAGCCGGCAAGCGGCGGGTGGTGTGGCTTACATTTCCCATTTGGTCGGAGCCTTTTCCGGCATCGTCGCGGGCGTCTTCCTGCTCAAAGCAGGCGTGACCGGGATCGTCCACGGTGAACGCAATCTGCTCCAGGTCATGGGTTATCAAGAAAGTTGGGAAGATCGTCCCATCAAGCAGCGCCGCCGCAAACGATTTAAACCGCCCGAAGACGACGTGGCTTAATTTCAGATCGAACCACTGCGAGTCGATGTATCCCAAAATGACCTATTGGAATTCATCCGGTTCTGAAAATTATGATCAGAGCGTGAAGGAAGGTCATTTTTCTTGCATTAAATCAAATTTTCTTCGTTCAGATCTGGCCAAAATCCAAGAATAGATATTAGACTAAGTCATACGATTGGATGGATTTCCGTGACCAATTAAATGCGAGGCGATCCCCTTTGCCCCATCGGCCAGACGATCCCCGCTATCAGCGAACGTCTACGGGTCACGAGGACTGGATGCAGTTCTCGGGGACCTTTGCTGCGCCGTTGCCCTCTTCGAAAGAGGAAGGACGAACGAGGGACACGGTTTCGACCGAGCTTCTACCACCGCCTAGTTCGGATCATGTGCCACCCTATCCGACGCGCGTGGACTCGATGCGCGATGAAAACGCCTTGCAGAAGTCTGGTCCGCTGGGGTCAGCGGAGTTGTTTGACTGGTCCGCCGCAAAGGACAGCATGCCGCGGGCGCTGCCGGACCTGCCGAACTATATCGTGGAAAGTCAGATCGGCCGCGGCGGCATGGGTGTGGTCTACCGTGCCAAGCACCGCGAATTGAAACGCACGGTGGCGATCAAGATGATTCTCTCTGGTGCGCAAGCCGCTCCGGAGACGCTGGCCCGCTTTCGTGCCGAAGCCGAGGCCGTCGCCCAGATTCAGCATCCCCACATCGTGCAGATTCATGAGATTGGCCTGCATGAGGGGCATCCCTTCCTGGTCCTGGAATACGTGGACAGCGGCAGCTTGGACGTGGCCCTGCGCGGTCAGCCAATGCTGCCTCCCTCGGCGGCCGCCTGGGTGGAAATTCTGGCTCGAGCCGTCCACGTCGCCCACCTCAAGGGCATCATCCACCGCGATTTGAAACCCGCCAACATTTTGCTCCAGCGCCGGCCCGACGCGCCCGCGCAGAAGCTCCCGCGCTCCTCAAAACGCTCCCTTTCCGTGTCCTTGATGCTCGATCGCATTTATGTGCCGAAGATCACCGACTTCGGCCTGGCCAAGCGTTATGACAGCGATCATCAGCATACCCACACGGGGGAAATCGTCGGCACGCCCAACTATATGGCGCCCGAACAGGCCTCGGGAAAGAGGGAGCAACTCAGCCCGGCCGTGGACATCTACGCGCTGGGCGCGATCCTCTACGAAATGTTGACCGGACGGCCGCCGTTTCATGGCCTGACGCCGATGGACACGCTCATGCAAGTGATGGCCGAGGATCCGGTCCCGCCGTCGCGGTTGCAGCCTCGGCTCCCAAAGGATTTGGAAACGATTTGCCTCAAGTGCCTGGCCAAGGAACCGCAGCGGCGCTACGCCACGGCTCTGGAGCTGGCGGAGGATTTGAAGCGGTTCCTTAAATTTCTCCCGATCCACGCTCGGCCCATCGGCCGCTTCGAGCGCGTCCTGAAATGGGCGCGGCGGCGCCCGGCAATCGCGGGTCTCAGCGCCCTGTCGTGCACGCTGCTCATCGCGGGGAGCACGATCTCGACGTATTTCGGACTCAAGGCCCAGCAGCGCGCCGAGCAGTACCATCGGGCCATGCAACTGGCCGAGCAACATTTGGCCTTTGCCCTGAAGGAGCAGCGCCGCGCCGATCGGCAGAGCGAGGAAGCTCGGCGGCAGGCGGAACAGGCCGAGGCCAGCTACCAGATCGCTCGGGAGGCCTTGGCGCATTGTCTGGCCTTGCAAAAGGAGCCGCTGTTTCAGCAAGGTCCGCTGGAAGGCGTGCGGCGGCACTTGCAGGAGGCCGAGGCGGACTTCTATGCCCGCTTTCTCGAACTGCGCGGCGACGATCCCCTCTTTCAGGAAGAGCGGGCCATTTCGCTGTTTCGCCTGGGACAATTGAAGCAATGCCTCAACAGCCAGGATCGGACCAGCCTGCAAAAGGCCAAGGACTGTTATCAGCAAGCGCTGGCCATCTTGGCGGAACTCGCTGCGACGATCCCGGACAAAATCGATCTGCCCATGAGGGCGATGGAGATTCAGGTGCAGCTCGTTCTGCTCGATGAGCTGACGGGACAATCGGCGGCCGCGCTGGCGAGTTGCCTTGCCGGGGAAACCCTGGCCGAGCGGACCTTGACGCAATTTCCGCGGGCCGCGGAGGCGGTTTACTACTGGAGCCGCTTCAACCAATTGAAAAGCATTCTGCAGCGCCGCGCGGGTCAACTCGATGACGCCATGCATTCCCTGGCCAGGGCGGAGCAGCGCTTGCAGCAGGTTTTGGCCGAGGCGCCCGATCAGACCCGCTGCCAGGAACTGTTGGCAGGCGTGTATCAAACCCAGGCGGGCATCCTGCGGTCGCGCAGCCGCTTTCAGGAAGCCCTGGACCGCCATGCCCAATCGCAACGGATTCGCGAACGGCTCGTCGCTTTGCATCCTGAGGAAGTGGAATATCGCCGCGACTTGGCGACGACGTTCAACAATCTGGGCAACGTTTATGAACAGATGCGGCAGCGACGCGATGCCCTGCGCTGCTATCAGCAAGCCTACGCCATTCGCTCCGAACTGGCCGAGAAACATCCCCTGGTCAACGCCATCCAGAGACAATTGGCCAGTTCCTCCGAGAAGCTGGCGAACCATTTTCAGCAGCGCGGCCTGGTCGAGGAGGCCCGCGCCTGGCACGGCAAAACCCTGATCGTCCGCGAACGGCTGGCTCAATCCTATCCCAGCGTGGTTCAATATCGCTCGGACCTGGCTGCCACCTTGTTCGATTTGGGCGTGCTGCTCTGCCAACGGCAAGAGGATCACGACGGGCAAAAGCACCTGCTCCGGGCCATCTCGATCATGGAGGAACTGGTCCGCGAAATGCCCGGCGACATTCGCTACCGCCGGCAGTTGACCTCCCTCTATCAGCGACAGGCGCAGTGTTTGGCCGAGTTGGGCCGGCCCGTCGAGGCCTTGAACTGGATCGAAATGGCCAAGCGCTTTCATGCCAAGAGCCGATCCGATCATCCGGAACTGTTGAAAGATGAATGGATTGAGATCAGCTCCACCGAAGCCGGCGTGCTTATGGCCATGGGCCAGGCTCAGGAAGCGCTTCAGCTCTTGCAAGCGCTGCCCCAGATTGACAACCCGGCCCGGCAGCAGTCCCTCAAGCTGCAAGCCATGCGTTACCTGGCCCAATCGGGGCAACTTCGCGCAGCCCTGGCGCAGTTCGCGGACTGGCAACGAAGCTTGCAATACGATGCGCTTCATCCCGCGACCCATTTTTACCTTGCCCGCACCCATGCTCAATTCGCCAAAGCCGCCTGGGGCGAACCGGCCTGGTCGCTCGAAGAGCAGGTGCTGCATGGCGAATGGCATTGGCAAGCGGCCCGCCATCATCTCCGGGAAGCCTTGGACCTGGGGCAAATCAGTCCTTGGCAGGTTGACCGCGAGCCTGACTTCGCCGGGTTTGTGGACACGCAGGGCATTCGTGAATTACTGCTGCTCTATTCGAAGGATTGATCCGCGCACGCTCCCACCCTGATCATCCAAGGCCTCTCGAACTGCTTCACTCCATTCGGCCCAATCACGCCGCGGCTTCGTCCCGTGGGCTGGGAGAAGTCCGGGGCCACCTTGTAGGATATCAAGGACGGCTCGCCGTGATCGCGTCGCCCCCCGATCCTTCCCCCTGCGGTTCCATCTGAGGAGCTTCTTGATGTCCCGTTTGACCCGCTGCTTGAAATGGTGTTCGTTGATGTGTCTGTTGATCGGCCCCATGGCGGCGTTGTGCCGGGCCGATGAGTGGCCCCAATGGTTTGGCCCGCAACGGGACGGCATCTGGCGCGAGACGGGACTGCTCGATCAATTCCCCGAAGGCGGCCCCAAAGTGCTCTGGCGGGCGCCGACGGATTATGGCTACAGCGGCCCCGCGGTCGCCAACGGCAAGGTCTATGTGACGGATTGGGTCCGCGACAAGGACGAACAGGGCAAGGAACTGAAACCCACCCAGGAGAAGGGCATCCTGGGCACCGAGCGCGTCCGCTGCTTAGAAGCGGCCACGGGCAAGGTCTTGTGGGAACACGCCTACCCGTGCCCCTATCGCATCTCCTATCCCTTCGGCCCGCGCACCACGCCCACGATCGTCGATGGCCGGCTCTATACCCTCGGAGCGATGGGCGACATGGTGTGTCTCGACGCGGACAAGGGGACGCTGATCTGGAACAAAAACATCGTCGCCGCCTATGGCCTGACGGATCGCCTGCCGACCAAGCCCGAAGAGCTTGAGAAGGCCTACAGCAAGATGTTTCCCGTCTGGGGTTACGCCGCGTCGCTGCTCGTGGACGGCGATTTGGTGTACAGTCTCGTGGGCGGCCCCGGTTCAGCGATCGTGGCTTTCAACAAAAACACGGGCGCGGAAGTGTGGAAGGCCCTTGAAACCCAGGAAGTCGGTTACGCCCCGCCGGTGATCTACCAACTGGGCGGCCCCGACGCCCCGCGGCAACTCATCATCTGGCTCTCGGAAAGTTTGAACGCCCTCGATCCTGCTTCGGGCCAGGTTCTCTGGACAGTCAAATTCCCCAGCAGCGGCAAGCTGCAGCGGCCCTACATCAACATCGTCACCCCCCGCCAGATCGGTCCGGACCATCTGCTCGTCACCACGTTTTACAACGGCGCCTTGCTGGTCAAAGTGAGCGGCCACCCGCCCAAGGCCCATGTGGTATGGGAAGGCAAGAGCGACAATCCCCAACGGCCTGACACGCTGCACAGCTCCATGGCCACGCCCATCATCGTCGGCGAGCACATCTACGGCTGTTGCGCCTGGGGGGAGCTGCGCTGCCTGGAATTGAAGACCGGCAAAAGCCTGTGGACGCAGTTCAACGTCGTCGAGAAGAAGAAGGCCTTTTGCGGCACCGCTTTTCTCATCCCCAACGGCAACCGCTGCTTCATCTGGAATGATCAGGGCGAGCTGATCCTGGCCGAGCTGAGTCCCGCAGGTTACAAGGAAATCTCCCGTGCCAAGCTGATCGAACCCGTGCATGAAACGCGGGGCCGCACCGTCGTTTGGACGCATCCAGCCTTTGCCAACAAGTGCATGTACGTTCGCAATTTCAAGGAGATCATCTGCGTGAGCCTGGCAGCGGATCAAGGGGGTTAACCCGGCCTCACGCCCCAGGCCGCAGGTCGCGGAGCAACTGAGTCAACCTTGAAATCTCGATGATGAACACCGAATTTTCAAGGTAGCCGATCGGCCGAAAAAGGGCCGCGGCGGCGGGGGGCCGGTCGTTCACCCAGGAAGGACCCTGCCAGGCTTGCAAAAACCGGCCCGCTGGCTAACCATAAGAGTATGAGCGATGCTCACGATGCCTCCACGCTGGCCATGCTCTCGGCCGAGGAAGAGTTGTGCTTGCGCCACGCCCTCGACCAGGCGGGTTGCCGCTTCACGCGACAGCGGGCCGCCGTCTTTGCTTACCTGAAATCGGTGGCCTCTCATCCCACGGCGGAGGAAGTCTACCGGGCCGTGCAAACCCGCATCCCGCACATCAGCCTGGCCACCGTCTACAACTGCCTTGAAGCGCTCGTCTCCAGTTCCCTTGCTCAAAAGCTCACCTTGGGCGATGGCCGCACCCGCTACGATGGCCGCACCGATCGGCATCTGCATCTGCGCGACCATGCCACCGGGCAGGTCCGCGATCTGCCGGTGGCGGTCGATCTCAATGCACTTCATCAGCTCATCCCCGAACTGGGGCCGATGCTGCGCTCCATGGGCTTTGAAATCACGGATTATCGCCTGGAGCTGTTGGGCCGCTTCCAACCTTTTGCCAGCCCTTTGAGCGAACCACCGTTGCTCAGGCAGATTGACGAAGTCAAATAAAACGTCGAGCAACGGCAACTTGGACAGCCGAACGCTTCACGAGAGCTGCACGGGTTCGTCCAGGTCGTCCAGCCAGTGGCCCATCTTTTCCTTCTTGGCTCGCAAGTAGCGGCGATTGCTCGGCGTGGGCGGTGTTTGCAGGGCCACCCGCTCGACGATCTTCAGACCAAAACCATCCAGGCCGACGACCTTCTTGGGATTGTTGGTGAGCAGGCGGATTTGCCGAATGCCCAGGTCGGCGAGGATCTGGGCGCCGATGCCGTAATGGCGGAGGTCCGCGGCGAAGCCAAGCCGCTGGTTGGCCTCCACGGTGTCCAAGCCCTGTTGCTGCTGCAGTTGATACGCCTTCAGTTTGGCGAGCAAGCCGATGCCGCGCCCTTCCTGCCGCATGTAAAGGAGCGCCCCTCGCCCCGCGGCGGCGACGTGCTCCATGGCGCGGTGAAGCTGCGTGCCGCAATCGCAAAGCTGGCTGCCGAAGATGTCGCCGGTCAAACATTCGCTGTGCATCCGAACGAGGACCGGCTCCTTTTGTTCGATGACCGAGCCGTCGGGGCCGCGTTGACCGATGCCGCCCAGGCACAGGGCCAGGTGCGGTTCCGGATCGACCACAGAGGAATAGACGAAGAGATCGAAAACGCCATAATCCGTCGGCAGTTTGACGCTGAGTTCAAGATGGATCAGTTTCTCGCGGTGGCGGCGGTAGTCGATGAGGTCCTGGATGGTGCACATTTTCAGTTGATGGGTTTGGCAAAACTGCCGCAGATCGGGGACGCGAGCCATCCGGCCGTCGGGGGTGAGGATTTCGCAAATGACCGCCGCCTCGGCCAGCCCGGCGAGCCGGGCCAGGTCGGTGCTGCCCTCGGTGTGCCCCGCGCGGACGAGGACGCCGCCGGGATGGGCGCGCAGACCATCCACGTGGCCGGGCCGGACCAGGTCGCTGGGCTGCGTCCGCGGATCGATGGCCACCTGGATCGACCGCGCCCGATCATAGGCGGAGGTGCCCGTCGTGATGCCGGTGCGGGCGTCGAATTTCACGGTGAAGGCCGTGCCCGTGCGGGTGGTGTTGATCGTCGTCTGCGGGTCGAGATGCAAGCGGTCCGCCATCGCCTGGGACATGGCCAGGCAGAGAATCCCTCGGCCATGGACCAGCATGAAGTTGATGGCTTCGGGGGTGACTTTCTCAGCGGGCAGCACCAGGTCGCCTTCGTTTTCCCGATTTTCATCGTCCACCAGGACGATCATGCGACCGGCCTGCAACTCGGCGATGGCTTCCTCGATCGTGCAAAATGCCGTCAGGCTCAGTTCCGACATGCTGCTCTTGGCTCCGTCTTGTTGCTGCTGGAAGGCCATGAAGGTCCACACTTCCTTATGCTATCCGAAGCGCTGCCAAACGACAGCCAGCTTCAGGTGCGGTGGCGGATGGCGCACTGCATAGCATACCGTAGATCAAGCACCATCCTCACTCAGCGAACGGAAAAAAGCACCCGAGGATGGACGAACCAGCCTCGGGTTGCGTGCGAATCGGGCCTGCGACCTGTGATCGACAGGGTTACTTGTCTTCCTTCTTGTCCTCTTTCTTTTCGTCCTTGCCCTCGACCTTGGGCGGCGCGGGAGGGTCTTCCCCCAAACGCACCGGCGTGGCGAAGATCGGCCCCTTCATCGGCGGCGGGGCGGGCGGCTGGCCGATGGCGGGGTTGCCGCCGGGCATGCCCATGTTCGGACCCAGGGGGAATTGATTTTGCGGACTGCCGAACAGCGCCGCCAGTTGCCGATCGAGCAGCATGTCCACGAGTCGCTGGTTGTAAACCTTCACCGGGAAAGGATACAGGGTCACGATCAGATGGTTGGTCTGACGGGAAGCGCCGACAACCAGCCAATCGTTCGCCTCTTGGGGGCCGCGGTCCGGCGCGGGCGGCTTGGCAGGCGGAGGCGCGTCGGAGCCTTCGCCGCCGGGGCCTGCTGCTCCAGCGGGTGGAGGCGCGGATGCGCCGCCAGGCGGCGGAACTGAAGGAGGATCGATGGGAGGCAGCCCTTGCTGCGCCCGGCGCCGCATCTCGGCATCGGGAATGACGACGGTCATGCCGGCGCCCGGATTCGCTCCTGGCATGCCGGGTTTGCCTGCGGCTGGAGGATTGGGTGGATTGACCGGTGCTCCTCCTCCTTGCCCCACCACGCTCGGTCCGCCAGGAGGGGGAGGATTCGCCACGCCGGCATCACCGCCGGCGAGCGGAGGCGCGGGAGGCCGGTTGAACGAATGCGCCATGCCGCCTTGCCACCATCCCCAAACACTCGGATGAGGCCGCATGGCCACGATCAAGCCGTTGGCATCCGTCTCGGACAACGCTTTCTGAAAGACCGGGAGCGAGGCTAAGTTCCTCAATGCAGCGCCAGGCCACAGCGAGACGATGACCGTATCGACGTCGGTGCCGATCAAGAGGATGCGGTCCTTACAGCCGATGTACCAGGTGGTCCCGTTCTCCAGGTCGGCGCGATGGAACGTGATGCCGCGATGCTCCATGGGAGTGAGCTTGGTCGGATGGCCCACCCAAGCGCTGACGAGCCTCGGGAACCAATCGGTCTGCCATTTTTCCGCCGTGGCGGGTTCGTCGGCTTCGAGGAGGATCAGCGGGGCGAGGGGGCGGGATCGACCATGCACTAAAGCTACGGCCCATTGCCGCAGATGCGGGGCGAATTCCTTGGCGAACTTGACTTGCATGATGTCTTCCAGGCGGTCGATGGTGCGGCTGGGCATGCGCATCTCCACCTGGCTCAGGCGCGCGAGACTATCCATCGACTCCAGCAGCCGTTCCCAGCGGCGTTCGCCATCGGGGCAGGCCATCGCGACCAGGGCCACGGTGTCGCCGGGCACGCGGTTCAGCAGCGATTCCTTGACCGCCGCCGGCGGCACCGCGTCCAGCAGCGGCGCGCGGTCCACTTCGGCGAGCGCCACCTCGGCCCGCAGCGACACGTGCCCTTTTTCCCAATGGACTTGCCCGGCGATTTGCTGCAGCGCCTTGGCATGGACGTGGGAAGACAGGGATTGCACGAGCGGATGACTCACGGCCAGGAGCCGATGCCAATGGACGTGGAAAAACGCACTCGCCTTCCCGCCGTGGGCTTGGCGGGCTTGCTGAAACGCGGCCTGTTCGAACAGGCTCGGCCCCACGGCATTGCCCTGGCTGCGGTGGATGACTTCGGCCAGGGCCTTCGGCGAACCGGCGAGGATCGCGCCCTGCACCACGGCCACGACGCAGTCATACGTCGGCTTTTGCTGAGTCTCATCCACGTAAACCAGGCCAGGCACGGAGGCCCGTGGATTATAAAAGAGCTTGACGCCCGCCACTTCCTCGACCATTCGCCATTGGCCCTCGGTCATGGCCCGGCGCAGGCTGGTCGTGGGGGCGATGGTGTCGCCCAGATGCAAAAGGGCCACCCATTGCATGTCGCCGCGGGAATCCGTGTCGATCACGGCCCAGGCGGCGCTGCCGAGCTTTTGCGTTTCAGGCAGCATGTCGGGGGTCAGCCAGACCGCCAATTCGGCTAACCAGCCCGGCACAACCGTCGGTCCGCGCCGCAGGTTGAAGGGATAATTGTCCAGCGGCGTGCCCGAGAAGAGGTCGGCCATTTCCTTGGCGAGTTGGGAAAGATTGCGAGCCTCGACGTAACAAGCCGTCCGCGAGGGCAGCCAGCGGGCCGGATCGCCATCGCTCTTCGGCGGGCCGGCGTCGAGGGTCGGTCGGCCATGCACCGCCGCCGCGACGCAGCAGCCAAGGGCCAGACCGAGCCACAACATTCGGCGATGGAGGGGAATTAGCGGCATGCATGCACCTCTACAGATTGAAGAATGACCCTGGGTCATGACGGGATAGGATTCACGCCCCTCGCTCTCCGCCGATGGGATGCTGACGCGATGAGGGGGTTCGCCAACTTATTCGCTATCGTAACGTTCCCATTGGGCATTGAATAGAGAAAGTCGCAGAAAGTCGTCGTCATATGGCCTTGACATGGAACGGCGTCAAGCGGCTTGGGGCAGGTGGCAAATGAGGGCTTCGGTGATCGTCTTGGTGGTGCCCGTTCCGCCCAGGTCGCGGGTCAGCCCTGCCTTGCTCTCCAACGTCAGGGCCACGGCTTGCTCGATGCGCCGGGCCGCGGACCGCTGCCCCACGTGGTCGAGCATGAGGGCCGCCGAACGGATCAGGGCGAGCGGATTGGCCAGGCCGCGACCGGCGATGTCCGGGGCGCTGCCGTGGACGGCCTCGAAGACGGCGGCGCGGGTGCCGATGTTGGCCCCGGGGACAACGCCCAGCCCGCCGACCAGCCCGGCGCACAGGTCGCTGATGACGTCGCCGAAGAGGTTCTCCATGACGAGCACGTCGTAGCGTTCGGGGTAGAGCACGAGTTCCATGCAGACGTTGTCGATGCGCCGCTCCTCAAACTCGATAAAGGGAAATTCGTCGGCGACGGTCCGGGCCGCTTCGAGAAACATGCCGTCGCTGAGCCGCAGGACTTCGATTTTGTGGCAAAAGGTGACCTTGCGGCGCCCCTCGTGCCGGGCCAATTCGAAAGCATAGCGGACAATCCGCTCGCAAGCCGCGCGGGTGAGCACGCGCAGGCTTTCCACCACGCCGGGCACGACGACGTGTTCCCGCCCCGCATAGAGGCCCTCGGTGTTTTCGCGGACGACGATGAGGTTGACGCGCTCAAACGGCGTGGTCACGCCGGGCAGGGTCTTCACGGGGCGAACGCTGGCGTATAGGTCCAGCCCCTGCCGCAGGCGGACGTTGATCGAGCGGAAGCCCTTGCCGACCGGCGTTGTGCAGGGGCCTTTGAGGGCGACGCGATGTTGGTGGATCAGGTCGAGGGTCGCCTCGGGCAAAGGCTCGCCAAATTGTTCCATGCAGCCCAGCCCCGCCTGGGCCGGGATCCATTGAATGTCCACGCCCGCCGCGGCGATGACCTCCTGCGTTGCCGCCATCACTTCGGGGCCAATGCCGTCGCCGGGAATGCACACCACGTTCATGATCGTCAAGCTCCATGCCGAAAGGGATCGACGGGGACATGGTAACACAGCGGACGCCGGGTCGGCCACGAGAAAGGTGCATCCTCGAAAGCCGCGGTCCCGTGATCGGCCCGCCGCGGAGGATGGCGGTCTATCAAGAAAGCCCGGCAGGGCATGCCGGGCTTGGCGGGTGGATATGGATGTCTTGAGCGAACGGCTGGATTAGCGGCAGCAGGAGCTGCAGCCGCACACCTGCACCTTGACGGTCCGGGTCGTCTTTTCCCATTCGCAATAGGCTTCCTTCACGGTCACCTCTTCGGGCTTCCATTCGCAGACGACCCGGGTGCGCGTGCCCTTCTTTTCCACGGGCTTGCAGGTCGCGACGTTGATGGTGACTTCCTTTTCCACCGGCACCCATTCGCAGACGCGGCGCGTCTCGGTCTTGGGTTCGACCTTCATCTTGCAGACGTTGACCATGACCTTCTCCCGCACGGGAACGCTTTCGTAAACGGTGCGCATTTCGGTTCGCGGTTCCCAGCGGTATTTGCAAACGTTGACCATGCATTCTTCGGTGTAGGGAACGGGGTTGCACACGGTCCGCATTTCCGTCCGCGGTTCATAGCGATACTTGGTCACGCAGCGGGTCACGTCGCGGGTTTCCGTCACCGGCTTCATCACGCAGTGCGGCACGGTGCAGGTTTGTTGCACGGTCGTCCAGCACGTTCGGCTGCAGCCCGTGCACGGGTCCACCGTCACCACGGGAACTTTGCATGCCCGGGTCACTTCCCGCGTCGTCATCTCCGGCACCCAGCGGCAGAACGTTTGCTTTTCCGTCACCATCTCGGTGTAAGGGATGCAGACGTTGTAGGTGTATGGCACTTGCTTGGTTTCAATCCGATAGCGCGTGACCGTCCGCTTTTCCTGTTCGGTGTAGGGGATGCAGACGTTGTAGGTGTAAGGCACCTGCTTGGTGCGGCATTCATAGCGAACGCGCTCTTGTTCTTCCTGAACCGTATAGGGCGTGCACACGTTGTAGGTGACCTGCACGTCTTTTTCCTTCATCACCCAATCGATGCACTTTTGCTTTTGCGGCGTGGTTTCGGTTTGCATTTCCACCCAGGTGTAATCTTCCTTAATCTCGCGCTGCACGGGCTTGTAGATCGTGCGCTTGACTTCGCGTTCCTTGTGGACCGGCTTGTATTCCACGATCGTCCGCTCTTCGAACTTCGGCTCGGTCTTGGCCGAAGCGTCCGAGCAGGCGCCGCAGGTGACGCAAGCGGGGCGCGTTTCACAACAAGTGACTCGGCAACGACGGCCGAAACTGGCATCGGCCGACGCCGCCAGCCAGGCCAGCCCACCCATCACCATGACCAGGCGAATGGACCATTTCATTTTCCAACACTCCATGAAATTGAATGGGATCTTGGTTTCAAGTTTACGCCCACCGGCAAAAGGCCGAAGAGCAGTATCTTGTCTTATCAAAGTCAGCGTAAATTGTCCATAATTTCCATTCTTCCCATCTTGTCATGCTCATTGGAGCAGAAGTGGCAAGCCGTCATGGAAACCATGAAGGGCCGCGGAGCGCTGATCCCGCAAGGGGCCGTCGCTGAGCGCCATTTCCATATGAGGTTCATTTCCAAATTCTGCTGGAAAGTTATTTGCAACCCGGCAGAGGGATCGCTTATCATGAATCGCCAAACCGGGACCTGGGCCGATGGGGAGGCTCCGGCCAAGGCATGCGGAGCGTTCACCGAAGAATGTGAGTCGTTCATGGCGATCGAGTGGCACTTTGTTTCTTACAATCTAGGTCGATTTCAACAGGTCTTTGGCAAAGCGAGCGAGCTGGAGGAAGCAGCCCTTTTGAAGGTGCTCGAATATGAGTTGGGCGCGGAGCCGGAAGATGAGCTAGGCGTCTTGGCTCGAAAGATTGCCCATGAAGGGATTCAGTACAAGGGGATGAATCCCCGGGACGCGGAAGCGTTGGATCAGATCATCGGCGTTTGCCTTAGCCAGGAAGGCCTCTGGAACGAATTGGAACTCGAACAAGAAATGCAAGAGGGCTTTCCCCATCCCATCGTCTTGGAAATGCTGCGCAAGGCCCAACAGGCTAACCTCAAGCTGGAATGGCTTCCCATCCTAAAGGGAGGACGCCGGTTTCGCAGCGACCTTGGCCCCGAGTGCCGCTACTTCATGATCGAGCGCGTAGAGGTCCCCAAACTCGCCCAGGAGGCCCGGCAAATCCTCGCCCTGCCCGGTCCATGGAGTTCGGAGCAAGTCCCAATCCAAATTATGGATCAGCTCATCATGGTGTGCGAGTTCATCGCCCGCAAGCAACGCCCCATGGCTGGCGTGTTGAGTTAAACGCGGCTTGAGCCCAACTTTCCCTCGTTCAATGGGATACCCTTCATGCACGCTCGGACCGCTCGCTGGGCTTGTGTCTCCCTTGGCATTGTGTTTGGCTTCGGCGGCTGTTCCATGCCGGGACAGCGTTATCTGGATGCTGAAAGCCAACTCGATGGGCGAGTGGTGATGCAAACGGGTTTCGGCGTTCCCGATGGTTGGAGCCGGCAGCAAGCATGGAACCGCTTGAAAAATTACAGCTTGGCCAGCACGTCCAACCCGCCGCCACGCCCGGAAAAATCATCGGAGAACCTGCTCGAAGGCCAGGTGCGGATGGCCTTGAATCATGTCGGCCGGGCCTTTGCCGTGGTGGAAACCGAGTCGCTCCGCTGCGTGATCGATCCCAGCGACCCGATGCGGTGGATTATTTCATCCGAAGACGTCATGCGCTTGGCGAAGTCCATCCCACCTTGATGGAAGTCCTCCGCGTCCTGCGCCCTTCACTCCTGGCCGCCGGACACGGCCCCGACGATGAAGAATGGCTCTTCCCCTCTGGCGACGGCGTCGGGCAAGGGCGCGTCGGGATCGTCGAAGGAAACATCCTCCGCGCAAGCGAAAAAGCGCAGCAAGGGTCGGCGCTGGAGCGAGCCATGTTCGCGGATGGCGCCGCGCAGGACAGGGAAGCGGGCTTCGAGCGCCTCCAGGAGCGACCGCTGCGTTGCCGTTCCCGCCACGTCGAGATGGACTTCGCCTTCAACCTTGGCCAGGGTCCGCAAGTGAAAAGGCAGGACGACGCGGATCATGGCAGCGTCTGCACTTCCACGGCGACGACGGCGGGCAGGTGCTCGGCGATGGCTTCCCAATGGTCGCCGCCGTCGGCCGAGGCGTAGACCTGCCCTCCGGTGGTGCCGAAGTAGACGCCGCATTCATCGAGCTGATCCACCGCCATGGCGTCGCGGAGCACATTGACGTAGCAATGCGCCTGCGGCAATCCCGCGGTGAGTGCTTCCCAATCATTCCCTCCCGTCCGGCTGCGATAGACGCGGAGCTTGCCGTCAGGGGGATAGTGCTCGGCGTCGCTTTTGATGGGCACGACGTAAATCGTCTCCGGCTCATGAGCGTGCACTTCGATGGGAAAGCCGAAGTCGGTGGGCAAGTTGCCGCTGACTTCGCGCCAGGAATCGCCGGCGTCGTCGCTGCGCATGACGTCCCAATGTTTTTGCATGAACAAAGTGTTCGGCCTAGAGGGATGCATGGCGATGCGGTGGACGCAGTGGCCGACCTCGGCGGTGGGATCGGGGATATATTCCGAGTGCAGCCCCTTATTGATGGGCTTCCAGGATTGGCCGCCGTCGTCGGTGCGAAACGCCCCGGCTGACGAGATGGCGATGAAGAGCCGCTGGGGTTTGGCGGAGTCGAGCAGAATGGTGTGCAAACCCATGCCGCCCGCCCCGGGGGCCCATTTCTCGCCTTGGACGCTGCGCAAAGCGGGCAGTTCCTGCCAGGACTTGCCGCCGTCGCTGGAGCGGAACAGGGCCGCGTCTTCCGCACCGGCATAAACCGTGTCGGCATCGGTCAGGGAGGGTTCAAGGTGCCAAATGCGTTTGAACTCCCAGGGGTGGGGCGTGCCATCGTACCACAGGTGCGCGCCTGGGGTGCCTTCGTAGGTGAATTGATTATCGACCGGGTTCCAGGTTTGGCCGCCGTCGTCGCTGCGCTGGATCATCTGGCCGAACCAGCCGCTGGATTGCGAGGCATAGAGTCGATTCGGGTCGGCGGGCGAACCCTTGAGGTGATAGATTTCCCAGCCGCCGAAGAACGGCCCATCGATCCGCCATTGTTTCCGCTGGCCATCCGCGGTCAGGATGAATGCGCCCTTGCGCGTCCCGACCAAAACTCTCACGCCGCTCATGTCAAGCTCCCGATAGATGCATCTTGGATAGGCCAGGTTGATCCTAGACAAATGTACCCTTCCATGCAAGCCTCTTTGTTCCGCCATCCATCCCACTCACCCAACAGGCAAGCCGCCGCGATTGGCCAGGTCCATGGCAGGCCACAGACTTGACCGTGCCGAGCGAAGCCGGTGACGAATCGCTGTAATTTTTACTTGCTTCGCCTCGGCCGCCGTGTTGCAATGGTTTGGTTCCGCTGATTCCCTCACCAGAAGTTCCATCCTTTTCCCTTGGAGTGTCTGATATGTTATGGCGACGTGGATTGATCACGATGGCGTTGGCCGCGGGTCTCTTGGCCCTGGGTCTGAATCACTCGCAAGCGCAACAACCGCAAGGACAAGGCCCCGACGTGCACAAGGAGTTGATCGGTCAGCCGGCGCCGGATTTTCCCAAGGCGTTCACGCTCAATGGCAAGGAAGTGAGCTTGGAAGACCTCAAGGGCAAGGTCGTCCTCTTGGACTTCTGGGCCGTCTGGTGCGGACCGTGCATCGCCACCTTCCCCCATCTGAAGGAATGGCAAACCCGTTACAACAAACAAGGTCTTGAGATCATCGGCCTAACGTCCTACTACGAACAGATCGGCTTCGACAAGAAGACGGGCAAAACCAAGAAAATGGACGCGCCGATGAGCTCCGATCAAGAGCAGTCGATGATGAAGGAGTTCGCCGCGCATCACAAGCTGAAGCATCGCCTGGTCATGCTCAAGAAGGAAAACCAGGCGGAAGTGTACAAGGCCTACGGCGTCCGCGGGATTCCGCAAATGGTGCTCATCGACCGTGAAGGCATAGTGCGCATGATCAAGGTCGGTTCGGGTGCGGGCCCAGCTAAGGAACTGGAAGCGGAGATCAAGAAACTCCTTGGCTCGCGCAGCTAAGGTCAGCCTTGATTGAACATGAAACCCCCTGGCCCTCTCCTGGGGCGCCGATCGGTGAAGCAACTTGGCGATGTCACGCCGCATCTTCGCCGATCAGCGATCCAAGAGAAGACCAGGGGGTGAATGTTTCACCGGAGGCCGTGCCCCGCGGCACGACCTCCGGCCCAAACCAAGCTCCACCGCGAAGCTCGTGCCGGCGTGGTCCGACCCTAGCACCACACTCCGACCCGGAAATCGCTTCAGCCCAGGAGGGCAGGACTGTGAACCACGTTTCCCGCTGCGTCGTTCACACAGTGAAGCTCGTCACTTGCTGTGCCGGGCCAATGGCTGCGGTCAGTCATTGTCCCTTGAGGATGCGCTGCCCATAACCTTGACCCCCGCGCCTGTCAAGCCATTTCGCAACATATTCCCAAACTTCAGAACGAGCTGGTTTGCCTGGCTTGCGCCGCTTGTCGTCGTCGAGCCTTTGTGCGCCGCGCGGTTCATGCCCCGCGAGACGCGCCCGCTCCGAATCTCCGCCGACACAAGTTTGGGGATGAGTTGCCGATTTCCCGCACAATCTCGCCCAGACCAGAATGTATAATGGAAAGTCCATCATGTCTGAGGTCGCGCATCATGTCGCAGCAACTTCGATCCCGTTCAGGAGTGTCGCTGATCGAACTGCTGGTCGTCATAGCGATCATCGTCTTGCTCATCGCACTTTTGATGCCCGCCATTCAGCGCGTCCGCGCCGCGGTGGATCGCATGATCTGCGGCAGCAACTTGCGGCAGATGGCCATCGCCGCCCACCACTATCATCTGGACTACGGCCGCTTCCCCGCCGCCGCGGTCGTCGTCCCCAGCCCGCGCATGTGGGTGGTCGATCTGCTGCCTTACATTGAAGAGAACAACCTCTACCATCGCTACCGCTATGATCTGTCCTGGGACGATCCGGGCAATCAGCCGATGGTGGCCAAGCATATTCCCCTCATGGTCTGCCCCTCGGCGACGGGAGTGAACTCGCGGGGCAATCGCATCAACGGCGTGGAGTATGGCCTGTGCGATTATTCGCCGATCGCCGACGTGGATCACCGCCTCATCGCCACCGGGCTGCTCGCGCCCTGGAATGGCAATCCGCTGGGCGTGATGTCGGCGGAACAAGGGGCGCGGATCGCCGAGGTGTGCGACGGCGTCTCCAATACGATCCTGATCGCCGAAGTGGCGGGTCGGCCGGAAAGCTGGATCAAGGGGCGCTTTGCTGGCTTCACGGAAGTGGCGGGCTGGGCGACGTACAACGGCGTCACGCCGATCAACCTGGATGGCACGTCGGAGGATGGGACGACGCTCTATGGCCCCTGCGCCATCAACTGCAACAACATCCACGAAGTCTACGGCTTCCACGTCGTCGGCGCCAACGTCGTCTTTGCCGACGGCAGCGTGCATTTCCTCAAGCAAACGATCAACATCAAGGTCATGGCGGCGCTGGTCACCCGCGATGGCGGCGAGGTGGTGCAGAGCGCGGATTTCGAGGATTGAACGAAGGGAACGCTGACGGCGATCGTCGATCAAGCGGCTTCGGGCGACTCCATCTCCTTCCGTTTCATCGCTTCCCACTCTTCGGGGGTGATCAACACCTCCCGGGCGTTGGAACCGTTGTAAGCGCCAACGATGCCGTCCTCGGCCATGAAGTCCACCAGGCGCGCCGCCCGGCCATAGCCGATCCCCAGCGCCCGCTGCAACAGCGACACGCTGCCCCGCTGTTCGCGGATGATCACGTCGATGGCGGCTTCATAAAGCTCATCCCGGCTGCGCATCCCTTCCAGGCCGCCCTTGCCGTCCTTCGTGCCGTTTTGCAGTTGGATCAATTCTCGGGCGTAGGTCGGTTCGCATTCGAGGAACGACACGACCTGGCCGATGTCGTGGTCGCCGGCAAAGGTGCCCTGGGCCCGGACGATGCTGCTCGTGCCCGGCTGCAGGAACAGCATGTCGCCGCGGCCCAGCAGTTTTTCCGCGCCCATCTCGTCCAGAACGACGCGGCTGTCGGTGCGGCTCGACACCTGGAAGCAAATCCGCGCGGGCAGGTTGGATTTGATGAGGCCGGTGATGACGTCCACCGTCGGCTTCTGCGTGGCCACGACCAGATGGATGCCCGCCGCCCGGGATTTCTGGGCCAGGCGGATGATGTGCGTCTCCACTTCCTTGCGCATCATCATCATGAGGTCGTTCATCTCATCGACGAAGATGACGATGTAGGGCATGCGCTCGGGGATGCGGGCCTTTTCCTCGTCGTCCACGGGCTTGACTCGGCGGTAAATCTCCTCGGGCGACAGTTCGTTGTAAGAGGCGATGCCGCGGACGCGGGCCCGGCTCAGGAGATCGTAACGCTCCTCCATTTTGTCCACCGCCCAACTCAGGATCGCCTCCGCCTTCTTCATGTCCTTCACCACGGGGTGCATCAGGTGCGGCACCTTGCCGTATTCGGACAACTCCAGCATCTTCGGATCGATCATGATCATCTTGACCTCGTCGGGCCGGCGGGTCATCAAGATGCTGAGAATGATGGCGTTCATGCAGACGGACTTGCCTGTGCCGGTGCGGCCGGCAATGAGCAGGTGCGGCATCTCCGTCAGGTCGTAGATGAGCGGCCGGCCTTCCGAATCCTTGCCCAGGAACAGCGGGATTTTCAGCTTCTGCAGCTTGGGGCCGGCGTTGAGGATCACTTCCTTGAGCTTGACCGTGGCCCGATGGTCGTTGGGAATCTCGATGCCCACCGTGTCCTTGCCGGGCAAGGGCGCCACCACGCGGATCGAGGGCACTTTCATGTTGAGGGCCAGGTCGTCGGCCAAGACGGTGACCTTGCTGAGCCGCACGCCCGTCTCCAGGGCGATTTCGTACATCGTGATCACCGGGCCGGTGTTGATCCCCACCACTTTGACGGTGAGGCCGAAGTCGAGGAACACCTTCTCCAGCTTGACGGCCCGTTCCCGCAACTGTTGCTCATGCGCCTCGAAGGGAAACGGCTCGGGATCTTCCAGCAGCTCGAGCGGCGGCATTTTGAAGTCCGCGGGCAGGCTGGGTTCCTTGGCAGTTCCTGTGGCCTCTTTCTTGCCTGATGCGTCCGCACCCGCTTCTGCTCCCGACGCTTCGGATTTCGCTGCGCCGATGAGAGCGGAGACCAGGTTGGGCAGCACGCCTTTTTTCACTTCGGGCATGGGCGGCGGCTCCGCGGCCGGCTCGGGGCGCGGCGCGGCGGCGGGTATGCCGACGTGCCGAATCGGAATGGAGGTCGAACGGGTTTTCGCCGGCGCCAGGGCTTCGCGCTGCCGTTCCGCGAGGATGGATTCGATGGCGTCCATCTTGCGGTTGACGTACCAGCGCAGCCAAACGCGCTGCAGCCGGCTCAGCCCCTGCTGCACCAGCGGCCAGAGCAGATCGAAGGCAAAGCCGACCGCGCCGACGAGCCAGGCCGTCGTGACCAGGAAGATGCCCCAAAAGGTCAGGTGCCGATCGAGCCATTGATGTAGGAGAGCACCGAGCAGTCCGCCATGCTGGTCGGCCAGGTCCAGAGCCAGGGCCAAACCGGGCACGAGGGCCAGCCAACCGATCGTGCGGGTCAACCAGCGGCCATGGCGGCGTTCGAGGAGCAAGGCACAACCGAGCACGCCCCAAGCGATCATGAGGGGAGCGACGGCCCAGCCCAACTGTTCGATGAGCCAGTGGCTCAGGTTGGCGCCCAGTCCGCCGAGAATAGGATGGAGGGGAGTCTCGGCGCCGCCGGGGTTCGAGGGGGCTTGTGACGACGCGAGCGACCGGGGAGGTTGGGAAGCGGGGTCATGGCCGAGCAGCGCGACACCGGTCACGAGCCAGGCCACGAGCAACACGGCCGCCATCCAGTCCACGAGTCGGCGAAGTCGCCTGAGCATGCCCTACATCTCCCTGAAGCCCCGGGACATTCCCAAGAATGGCCCTTGATCTTGCTATCGGCCAGGGAACTTTGCAGGATGGTGAAAAAGGAGCGAGGCCGCCATGGAAACCGGGGAAAGCACACTCAAGGCGTCGAGTATGCCGATTGTGCACATCGCATTGGTCGAGCCGGAAATCGCGCCGAATACGGGGAACATCGCTCGCCTGTGCGCGGCCACGGGGGTCCGTCTCCATTTGATCGGCCGATTGGGGTTTCATCTTGATGATCGTTCCTTGCGGCGCGCGGGGTGCGATTACTGGCCGCACGTCGACGTGCAGCAACATCTCGATTGGCGGCACTTCGGCCTGGCTCTGCCCCAGGCGCGCCGGATCGGCGTCGAAGCCAGGGTCGAACGCTGTTACACGGCCTGGCGTTATCAAGCCGGGGACGTGCTGGTCTTTGGCAGCGAATCCAAGGGACTGCCGGACGCGGTGCTGCGGGACTGCCAAACGGTGGTGCAAGTGCCGATGCCGACGGGGCGCGTGCGCAGCCTGAACCTGGCGACCACGGTGGGGATTGTCATGTTCGAGGCCCTGCGGCAAATCTATCCATGGCCTGCACCGGAGGAACACGCCATGTCCTCCAATCCCTAGGCGCGGCAAATTTTACCCGGTTCCAAACTTGAGAGATTCCAATTGTGCTCGGGAAAACGATTGCACGGGCCGATAGATGAAAAGCGGCGCTGGCAGGACGCCTCCGCCGCACAAGACGCCTGGGACTCCCACGACACAAGGAAGGGTATATGTTGCAAAGGCAAATCGTCTCGGCCCCCACGCTGGAAGCGATTGAACAGTTAGCAGCGCAGCGGCTATGCGAACACAACGCCTGGGAAACGTCGAGCACGACCATGAAAAAACAAGTCTTGCGGCGGGGCGGCCGCATCTGCGGGATGATGCTGATCGCCCATGGCCCCAAGCGGCAGGCGTGCCACGCCATTTGGTCTGGACCCGAACATCGCGTCCTCTTTTATGACACCGCCGGCAAGCGCTTCGCCGAGGTGACCCTCTGCGACGCCCCCGACTATCACCGCATGGCGGCTTGATCGAGTTCGTTCAAAACATCGATCCCCTCATGCCGCGATCCATACGCCGCGCGGCAGGAGGGGATTTTTTTTGGCGCTGACCGCGGGCTCCATCACGTGAACTGCTGCATGTCCAGGTAAGTCAGCGGTTTGTGAAAGCGCACACCGATCGATACCCGCTGCGGATCGAGTTGTTCGAGCCAGACGACCGTGGCGTGAATCTTGACCTTCCGCGGACTGCCGATGGAACTCAATTGCAATTCCACATCGTCCTGGACTTCCAGGCCCGCTTGCGCCACGAGGCAGGCGCCCGTTTGCGAGATGTCCCAAATCATCAGTGCGAGATTGGAGCCTAGACCCGTGGTGCCCTTGCGGCATTCGATCTGGACCTTGCCTTTTGGTTTTTTGCGGATCGAGCCGCGCCGATTCGGATGAGGCGTGGGTGTGGACATGATTAACACGATGCTTCCCCAAGGACTTGCGTAGTGCCTCAAAACTCACCCATTCCTTGAAAAGGTAGCTTTTTTTTCCGGCCTCGACAAGTTTTTCTGACTATTCCATCAAGTCCTTGGCTGCCTTGGACTTTGCCGTCAACCAAAAATCATCGGGTTAGCTAGAAAAAACCGTCTGGCGAGATCAACCCTCCTACCCAGAGTAATCTGATCGGGCAGACCTGTCCGGGTGCGAAAGCTCGGAGGAGAGCGTCAAGTTTGCGGGCGGCAAACTCCGATGTTGGAGGTAGCAACGCGGCCAGATCGCGTCTTGGTGAATGGATGATCTGGCGGCTCGGATTTCACACCTAGGAGAAATAAGCGATGAATCGCAAACGCTTCAGTCTGGTCATGTTGATGCTCTTTATGTCCACCTTGGTCGGTTGCGGAGTTCAAACCGATCAGACCCAAACCCGCCAGCATCATCGCTTATTCGACGAGATTCGCAGCTTGACCGCGACCCGCAACCAGCTCCAATCCGATCTCAAGAACGCCCGCGAGGAAGCGGCCACGCTGAACGACGTCCTGCTCCAAGTGCAACTTGACAATGAAGCCATGCACGCGGAGATCATGCAACTGCGGCAGGAACGCAGCGAACTGAAGCGCCATTTGGCCAACCGCACCAATGAGCGGGATCAACACGCCGCCAGCCTCCAGGAATTGCGGCAAGGGATCAAGGTCCTTCTCGACCGCGCCGACGCCAGCCTGGCTCCCGCCTCCCAAGGCGAGGAGAAATTGACCACGGCCTCCTTTTCCAAGACGGAACTGGAGTAACGCACCGCGCTGTTTACCGAACATCACCAGCCATCTTGTCCATCGCCGCCCCATGGTTCGCCATGGGGTGGTTTTTTTTTCATGACCAGGGGGCGACTTTTTCATTGACGTTAGGGGCATGGCCATCGATACTAAGTTTCCTTTTTCGATCCACCCAGGAGCAGGAGGCGAGCCTGCCACTCATGATGCGGCGTTGCTGTTCGTGGCTTTGCGTCGGCACATTGTCGGGTTGGGTGCTCACGGTCCTCACCGGCCTGCTCACCGGCGCCGGCTCCTATACCGTTTACTACGGCGAGGCCTTTTCCTACCTCAGCGACGACCCCAAGGCCTGCGTCAATTGCCACATCATGCGCGAGCATCACGACGGCTGGCAGAAGGCCAGCCATCATGCCGTCGCCAAGTGCGTCGATTGTCATCTGCCGCAGGAGTTCATCCCCAAATATCTGGCCAAGGCGGAAAATGGCTTTTGGCATTCGAAGGGGTTCACCTTTCAAGACTTCCATGAGCCGATCCGCATCCATCGCAACAACAGCCAAATCCTGCAGGATAACTGCATTCGCTGCCACGGCGAGTTGGTCCACGAGATCAATCTGCCGCGCCGCAACGCTGAAACCCTCAACTGCGTTCGCTGTCATCTGTCCGTTGGTCATGGTCCTCCACATTAACCTCGACATGGAACCCCAAGCATGGCGTCGATTCCTCCCGCTCGCCGATCCCCGCGACTCGCTTACATTCTCGGTCTGGTCCTCGTGGCGGCGGCCACGTTTGGGGTGATGTGGCTGTGGCAAAACATCAGCGACCGCAAAGAAGAAGCCAAGCAGACCGTTTTTCGGGTCGTCGAGGTCACGCCGGACACCATCAACCCCGCCGTCTGGGGCAAGAACTACCCCCGGCAATTTGACAGCTATTCACGCACCGTCGACGTCGATCGGACGCGCCATGGCGGCTCCGATGCATTTAACAAGCTGGAGGAAGAGCCGCTCTGGAAAGTGATTTTCAACGGCTATCCTTTTGGCGTGGACTATCGAGAAGAGCGGGGCCACGCTTACATGCTTACCGATCAGGACACGACCGAGCGGGTGGCGCGTTTCAAGCAGCCCGGCGCCTGTTTGCATTGTCATTCGAGCATCCTCGCGGCCTACCGCGAACAGGGCGTGAAGATGGGCGTGCCGCGGGAGGAAGCCCGCCGGCAGGAAGCCATCATGAAGGGTTTCGAGGAAGTCTGCGCCATGCCCCTCGCGGACGCCCGGAAAATGGTGGAGCATCCCGTCAGTTGCATCGATTGCCACAATGCCGATTCGATGGCCCTGGAAGTGCGCCGTCCGGCGTTCTTGAATGGCCTGCAAGTGCTCGCGGAGACCGCCGACAGCCTGCCGCACATGCCCAGCATCGAACGCTGGCGCAAGGGCGATCGCCAGCAGCCCTATAACCCCAACACGATGGCCAGCCGGCAGGAAATGCGGTCGCTGGTGTGTGCGCAGTGCCACGTGGAATACTATTTCCAGGGCGACCGCAAGCTGCTGGTCTATCCCTGGCACAAGGGGTTAAAGGCCGAGCAGATCGAAGCCTATTTCGACGACGTCAAGCATCGCGATTGGGTTCATGGCGTGAGCGGCGCACCGGTGCTCAAGGCACAGCACCCGGAGTTCGAATTATGGTCGCAGGGGATTCATGCCCGCTCGGGCGTGTCTTGTTCCGACTGCCACATGCCCTATCAGCGGGAGGGAGCGATCAAGGTGAGCGATCACCACGTCCGCAGCCCCCTGCTCAACGTGGCCCGCGCCTGTCAAACCTGTCATCACTTTGAAGAGAAGGAAATCCTGGCCCGGGCCGAGATGATCCAGGATCGGACCAAGAAGCTCATGCTGCGGTCCAAGGAATCCTTAGTGGAGCTGATTGAGACCATCGCCAAGGCCAAGCAAGCGGGAGCTTCCGACGAAGCTCTGGCCAAAGCACGTGATCTGCAGCGCAAGGCGCAGTGGCGGCTGGATTTCATCGCGGCGGAAAATTCCATGGGCTTCCATGCGCCGCAAGAGTCGGCCCGCATTCTCGCGGAAGCCATCGACTACGCCCGGCAAGGCACCCTGGCCGCCGAACGCGCCATGCCCGCTGCAGGGCACCGATAGGCAGCGCTAAGGCTTTTCCAACTGAGCGAAGAGCACGCCCAGCATGGCGAACGGACGGTCCGCTTCGCGTTCCAGCGTTCGCGCCCAGGCCAGGGTCTTGCTGGCATCCTGACGGGCTTGACGGATGGCGATTTGAAAATAGGCCAAACTCGTCGCGGCGCCAATCGGCTTCACGGCCTCGGCCTTGGCGGCCTCGGCCAGGTCGGGCTGTACCTCCATGACGTGCTGAAAGGAAGCGTAATGGAGCCGGCTCAGGATCGGCCCCGCGAGCAACTGCTCGGCCAACCGATTGGCGAACTCCGGGCCGTTGACCTGTAAGCTTGTCAAACACAAATAGATGCGCTGCCAGTCCGCTTCGGGCCGCCGCTTGGCGATATCGATGGCCTTCTCCAGGAATTTTTTGCTCTGTTCGGGCTGTTTCTCTTGAAACAGCAGAGAAAGCGTCGTCCGCAGCTCGATGTCCTCCGCGGAATCCGTTTCCGTTCGCTGTCCAAATTGCTCCATGGCGTCCCGGAGGAGTTTGAGCCGGGCCAGACCTTCGATCTTGGCATATTGAGCATCCAGTTGGGGCATGCCCGGCGGAGGCTGCCGACCGATCATCACCAGGGCCACGGCATGGGCCATGGGGATCGCGGGCTGTTGACCCAGGAGACGGCTGGCTTCCTCGATGACGGGGATGGCCAAAGGCTTGTGACCTAGCCTAACCAATTCTTGCCCCAGAAGCGACAAGCCCGCCACTTGTTCGCTGGGGTTGGGGCGGCCAGTGGCATCGGGCAGCGCGGGAAAGGCGCGTAGGATCATCCCTTTCCATTCCGGCACCCTTTGCTTCAGCTCATCGGGCTTCTCGGCCAAAGGTTCGATCTTTTGCCGCATCAGTTCACGCAGAAGAACGAGCCGGGCGGCATTCCCCGGAGCGAGTTGCAGGTAGTCCGCCAATTCATCCAGGCTGGGTTCAGCCTTGAGCAAGCTCGGCAGCGACTCGCGCACCAGGAACCAGCGCACCCACAGATTGCCTTCGCGTTTGAGGTTTTGCAAAGCGGCGCGGTGCAGGGCTTTGCCGTCCTTGGCCGCTTGCTTCTTGGGCACCTTGGCTTGGGCCAGGTAATAATCCCCCAGCAAACGCAGCAACTCAACTTGCCCCTCCACGCTCAGCAACTGGACCTTGCTTGGAGCGCCGTCGCGGGCCGCGGCTTGCGTGTAGGCTTCGATTTCTGAAAGCACGCGGGCCTCAAAGTTTTCGGTCATCCAGCGGTTCAACGCCCAATAGGCGACGAACAGAAACAAACACGCCCCCAAGGCCATGACGCCTGTGCGGATTTTCTCGGCCCGGGTCCAGCGCCGCTTGGGTTCGGTGATGACCTTGGCTTCGATCAAAGCGTCGCGGCTGACCTTCGTGGCCTGAACGCTGCCCCAGGCGCCTTCGAGTTGCTCCTGAGGTTTCATCAAAGCCACCGCCGCCGGCACGTTTTCTTGACCCGCTTGCCGCCAATCCTTGGGAGCCTGTTTTTGCAAGTGCGGCACCTTGATGATGCGCCGGCATTCGGGACAGGGCGACTGCTTGCCCGCCAGGTCGGCGGATAGTTTCAATTCCGCATCGCACTGTGGACAGAGGAACTCCACGAACTGCGGCTCTTTGACGGCTTCCTGGAGTTTCTGCTCCGAGAGTGCCTCGGCGGCCAGCGTTTCGAGTTCGAATTGTTCCGCTCCTTTGACTGCTGCTTGCTCCCCTGTCATGACCGCGGCGGCCACGGGAACGACCTTTTTACAGCCCGGACAAGTCACTTTCTTGCCGGCCAGTTCGTCCTTGACGCGGAAGGCTTTCTGGCAGTGGGGGCATTGCGTGCGGATGGGCATGGTGGAGTCGCTGCCTATCGATCAAGAATTATGGATCCAGCCGGTGAGCATGACATGAGAAGCACGATTCGAACGCCTTATCGTTGGTCTGTGATTGCTGTCAATCACGAGGGCGGTTGCCCGCTGCATGGGTCATTGTAATGGAGCCGATGTGGGACCGAAATGGAAAAATGGGACGACTCGGACCTAAGCGACATGAACAATGCAAACGCTCGTGACTTCGAGGACAAAACAGCGATTAGAAAAACGAGGCTAACTTTACGGATAAAGCCAATTGTTCGGTTTAAATCGGCACTCAAAGTAATTTCATGCCACACAATAATTCACTAAATCAGCACACCTTGGACTGCACAAAAATAGCCGTATTTCTTTAACTCGATTTCCATCATCCAGTTATGGCAAAGCGCTACATCTCATTGACATAGGCCCCAAGCTGCTTGATACAATAAGGGGGAAGGATTACCCTGGTACACATGTGGTTGAGAAGATTCCCACCCAAAGCGACAGACGAGGCGAACTTGAGCCCGCCTGTCATGAAGTTGAAAGAGTCCTATGTCCGCGGCACGTGCGATCTCCCTGGTCAACTCCTGGGAAACCATTCGCTACGAGTTGCTGAATACCCGCATCTGCGATCTCGGCCTCCAAATCGAGTCGTCGCTGGTGGAGCCTTACGTCGCGCGCTTGCACCGTGAAGTCGAAAGCAAGAAGCTCGACTTTCTCCCCAAGCTTTACCTGACGGATGGCTGGGGCTGCCCGGATCAAGTTCCCGTCATCGGCATACCCTTCTATCTCACCGACAAGCATCTCATGCGGCTCGAAGAAGAGCAGACCGGCGAGATCGAAGACGAGCAGATGCTCATGATGCTGCTCCGCCACGAGGCGGGCCACGCCATCAATTACGCTTTTCGCTTATGGGAATACGACGGCTGGGCGGAACACTTCGGCAATTTCGACAAACCCTACCGCGACACGTTCCGGCCCGACAAACTCAGCAAGGAATTCGTTCGGCACATTTCCCATCACCGCTATGGCCGCACGTATGCCCAGAAGCATCCGGACGAGGATTTCGCGGAGACCTTCGCCGTTTGGCTGACGCCGCGTTCGGGATGGAAGCACAAGTATCGCTACTGGCCGGCGCTCAAGAAGCTGAAGTTTGTCGATGAACTCATGAAGCAGATTCGGGAGGTGGAGCCGCTGCGGACCGATGGCGGACTGCTCCAGCCGATTGAAGAACTGACGATCACGCTGGCCCAGCATTACGGCCAGCGGGCGGAGCGCTACCGCGCCGCCGCCCAGGGCTACGTGGATGACAAGCTTCATGAAGTCTTCCCCGAAATCAAGAGCCGCAACCTGCGCCCGGTGAGCGAACTGCTCAAGATCTATCAGCGCGACTTGCTCGAACGGATCACGCGCTGGTCGGGGCTGGATGAAGAGGAAGCCAGCGTGATCCTGAGCAAACTGCAGGACCGAGCCGTGGCCTTGGGGATGATGTACCGCCGCAAGGATTTGCAACAAAAACTGCTGGACCTCACCGCCCTAGCCACGTCGCTGGCCATCGACTTCGCCTACACGGGCCGACTGACCGGCTGATCAGAAGCCAGATTAGCCTTTCCTGCCATGCAACCCATCGAGACGAGACCAGGCCGTGCGCACTTTGGGGCAAATTGAACCGCAATTGCTCGTGGTGGCGGCGTTTAGCCGGCATGTCGACGCTTTGGCCTGGGCGGAAGACCAGCTTCAGCGCGCCTTCGGTCCGCTGGCCCTGCGGAGCGACCCCTGGCCTTTCACGCAAACCCGCTACTACGAACCCACCATGGGAACGGACCTGATCAAGCAATTTTTCGTCCATGAGCGGCTCGTGCCCATGGATCAATTGGCCGACGTGAAAAGGCACACCATCCTGCTCGAGGAAGCGCTGCAGCGCGAGCGGGCATACGCTGAGGCTCGGCCCCTCAACCTCGACCCGGGCTTCATCAACCTGGGCAAGTTTTGCCTGGCGAGCACGAAGGACCAGGCCCACCGCATCTATCTCAAGGACGGCATCTTTGCCGAGGTGACGCTTCGCTTTCAAGACAAGCACTTTCGGCCCAATCCCTGGACCTATCCCGACTACGTGCAGTCGCGGGTGCTCGCCTTCCTCGACGAAGCCCGGGACTATTTCCGCCGCGTCCGGCAAGGGCCTCGCACCGCAGCGGCTAAGGTGGCGGATCAAGCGGATCCACCGGCGGCTAGCGCCGAGTGAGCCTTGCGGCGCCGCTGCAGCCAGCGGATGATCTCTCCCGCCCACAGGACCACCGAGGTGCCGGCCACGATCCACAGCCAATCGAGCCAACCCAGTGGATAGGTGCTGAACGTGCTGCCGCCGAATTGCGTGATCATGATCTGGCCCATCAGAATCGCCCCGGCGATGAGCCAGAAGAAACCATTGGCGAAGCATTGGTCGAAGATGGATCGGCTGGTGCCGTGCCGGCGGGCATTGAAGAGATTCCAAAACTGCAGCAGGACGTAGATCGTGAAAAACAGCGACAAAGAACGCATGGCCTCGACCTGGTCGTTCTTCTTGGCCCAGTCGTAGTCGAGCAACTGATCGCGGCGGAGATAAAGCAGCAGTCCCAAGAGAAAGACGACGAAGGCGCCTGCCGTGCCGAACATCCACCGGGCCATGCTCGGCGTGATGATGAAAGCGCGGGGATGCCGCGGCGGCCGATCCATGACCCGCCAATCGGGCGGCTCCGTCGCCAGCGCCAAGGCCGCGAACGTGTCCATGATCAGATTGACCCAGAGCATTTGCATCACGGTCAGCGGCATGGCCACGCCCAGATAAGGGCCGAGAAGGGCGATGGTCAAGGCGGAGAGGTTGATCGTTAGTTGGAAGAAGAGAAACCGCTGTATGTTTTGATAAAGCGACCGCCCCCACATGATGGCGTTGACGATGCTCTTGAAGGAATCATCGAGCAGGATGATGTCGCTGGCCTCCTTGGCGACGGCGGTGCCGGTGCGGCCCATGGCCAAGCCGACGTCGGCGTAATTGAGAGCCGGCGCATCGTTCGTGCCATCTCCGGTGACGGCGACGACTTGATGCTGCTCCTTGAGCAGCCGCACCAGCCGCATTTTGTCCATCGGTCTGGCCCGGGCGATGACCTTGAGGGATAGGACTTTCTGCTTGGCCGTTTCATGGTCGAGCCGCTGAAATTCCGGCCCGGTAAGGATGCCGTCGTCGCCGTGCTCAGGCGTCAGCAAACCCACCTGGCGGGCAATTTCCTTGGCCGTGGCCGCGGTATCGCCAGTGACGACTTTGACGTCGATCCCCGCCTTGCGGCAGGCTTCCATGGCGGCGGGCACTTCCGCGCGGATCGGATCGGCGATGGCGGCAAAGCCCAACCAGACCAGGCCGTCCGCCAAATCTTCCAAGTTCATGCCGGCCGACTCCGGCCCGGCGGCGGGTCGATAGGCCAGACCCAGCGTGCGCATGCCGCGCTCTTGATAGCCGCGCAGCCTGCCTTCCAGAGCGGCCCGGTCCGTTTCCGTGAGTGGTTGCTCCCCTTGAGCGGTGAGCCAGGAACGGCACCGTTGGAGGACGATCTCCGGCGCGCCCTTGACGTGCAGGATGCCTTGCGGGAGGCCGGGCGCCTGGCCGAGCGTGGCCATGAATTTCCGTTCGGTGGAGAAGGTCCACTGTTTCCAGATCGCAAAGCGAAAGCGGATCGGCGTGTAATCGACTTTCTGCTCATGGAGCCAAAGGAGCAGCGCGCCTTCGGTGGGATTGCCAATAGGCTTGGCCTGGCCCGTGCTATCGACTTGCAGATGGGCGGTGCTGTTGACCGCCATCGCTTCGATGAGGAGCGCGCCGATGGGGTCTTCATGCAAGGGGGCGCCGCCGGGCACGGGGAAATGGGTTTCATGCACCCGCATTTCATTTTGCGTCAGCGTGCCGGTCTTGTCCGAGCAGATCACCGTGGCGGCGCCGATCGTTTCGCAGGCGTGCATCCGCCGCACCAAGTTGTTCGAGGCGGCCATGCGGCGCATCGAATAGGCCAGGCTCAGGGTCACGCTCATAGCCAACCCCTCGGGCACCGCCACGACGATAATCGTCACCGCGATCATGAAATACTTGAGGAACTTTTCCCCCGCCCCAGGGATGCCGAGTTCCGGCTGCCCCGCGGGCAGCCATTGACTGGGAGTGGGGTCCATCCAGCCCAGACCCCAGCCCAGGCCGATGCCCGCGCCGAGCAGCAGCACGCCGGCCCCCGCCGTCGCCAGCCAGTCCACCCACGAGTCGCGGCGCAACCACTCCGGCCGATCCTCATCCCAACCCAGCCATTCCAGTCCGTCGTAAACCATCGGCAGCCAAACGCGCATCAACAGCAACAGCACGCTAATAAACAGCAAGCCGGCGAAATACCATTGACCGGCGGTCAATGACAATTCGCGGATCGGTTCTCCGAGGGCGTTGAGCATGACCGCGCCCGTCCGGCCATCGATCTGCCAGGTGAAGATGCCCCGCAGGATCAACCCCGCGAAGGTGAACAGGGCGCAGCCCAATCCGAAGATGCCGATGACCTTGCTCAGCTTTTCCAACTGGCGGGTGAGCGGCGTGACGTCGCCCGTGGCTTCGGCGGCGGCCCGGGCGGTTTTGCCGATTTCCGTCTGATCGCCCACGGCAGCGACTTCCATGATGCCGTGGCCGTCGGCGACGAGCGTCCCGCGCAAAAGCTGATCCGGGGCGTAGCTGGCGGCATGGTCAGCAGCCGCCTCTCCCCCCTGCCCCGCGGGAAGTTTTTCGACGGGATGGGATTCCCCCGTGAGCCGGGATTCATCCACGCTCAGGTTGACCGCTTCGAGGACGCGGCCATCGGCCGGGATTTCCTCGCCGATTTCCATGAGGACGACGTCGCCGACCACCAATTCCTGGCGGGAGATCGAGCTGATCACGCCGTCGCGAATGACCTTGACCGGCACATCATCCGACACCTGATTGAGCAGGTCAAACTCCTTGGCGGCCTGGTGCTCATTCCAATAAGCCAAGCCCGTGGACAGGAGGATCGCGATGAGGATGCCGATGCCTTCGACGTAGTCGCCATGCACCGCGCCGACGCCGGTGGCGATGAGGGCGGCGATGATCAGGATGCGGATGACCGGGTCTTTGAACTTTTCCAGATAGAGCCGCCACCAGGCCACCCGGGGAGGGGGCGTGAGGCGATTCGCGCCATGCCGCTGTCGGCTTTGTTCCACGTCGCTGCTGGATAGTCCCCGCCAGCGCAGATGGTCGGATGGATTCAAGGGAATGGCTCAAGGAGTATGGGGAGTGGTTCAAACCAGCCGCGGCCCGCATCAACCGGCTTGCCGCGATAGGTTACGAAATCGGGGCCAAGCCGCCAGTGGCCTGCCTGGCCAGGAGTAGTTCAAGGTACGAGCGCCGCTCTTCCTTTTCCAGGTGCAGCTCCTTGGCCCAGCGCCACAGCGCTTCCTGACACGGGCCCGCGTCGGCTTCCTCGGCTTGCGCTTCCAATTCGACAAAGATCCCCACCTGGTCCACCTCGTCCAGCGTGAGCTTGGGAACCGGGGCGGCTTCGTCGGCTGCGGAACGGACAAAGTGGGTCCGCCGTTTGCGGACCTCCGCCGCGGGCCGATAACCAAGCTGCAATAAAAGGTCGTGCATCGACGCTGCCGTGCCGGCGGCGAGCGGGAGTTCGATTTCGAGGCGCGTTTTGCCGCGGCCGCCCTGCTTCGGTCCTTTGTACGTCACGCGGGTTTGCCCATCGACTTGCCGCAGCCGCAAGGCTTCATCCGTCTGGGCAAAGTCGCGATCCGGGGCATTGTAGTAATGGTCGATCTCGACGTGCGTGGCCAGGGGGGTAAAGCCGGCGCGCCGCAACCGCTCCTCAAGAGCGGCTCGGTCGTGCACCGGAAATTTCAGCTCCACTTCGAACATGGCTACCCTCGCTCGCCCGCCCATCCCTTGCGCATTTCGGCTTGGAGATGCGCCAGCGGTTCGATGCCGATGGAGAGCCTGAGCAAGCCTGGCGTGATCCCCAGACGCTGCCGTTCCGCCTCGGGCACATAGCGATGGGAGGCGGTCACGGGATGGCTGCAGGTGGTGTAGACGTCGCCGAGCGAGGCGCAGAAGGGGATGCCCTTGGCCTGCTGCATGAAGCGGTTGACCGCATCCCGGCCGCCCTTGAGTTCGATGGCGAGCATGTGCCCCCCTGCCCCTTCGAGCAGCTTGTCGGCCAGGTCATGATCGGGATGCTCGGGCAGGCTGGGATGGATCACGCGCTCCACCTCCGGCTGCAGCGTCAGCCAGGCGGCTAAAGCGCGGGCATTGGTGCAGGCGGCCCGCATCCGCAACGAAAGCGTAGGCAGGCTCCGCTGCGTCAGCCAGCATTCGAAGGGATGACCGATCAGGCCCCAGATGGAGCGAATCTGCCGCAGTCGCGGCAGGTCATCATTCCGCCCCGCCAGCAGTCCCAGCGTCACGTCGGCATGGCCGCTGATCATCTTAGTCAGGCTTTCCATCACCCAATCCGCACCCCACTCCAGAGGGCGATGAATTTCCGGCGAGGCAAAAGTGTTATCCACGAGCAGCCGGCATTCATGACGGCGGCATAGCGCGGCCAGAGCGGGCACGTCGGCCACGCGCAGCAGCGGATTCGACAGCGTTTCCACGATCAACAACGTGGCCCGGGGGCGGTCGCTGGCCTTCAGGGCTTGCTCCACGGCGGCCAATTGCAGGGTATCCACCTGTTCGGCGACGATGTGGAAACGGCTCAGTTCCTGAAGCAGTTGACTCGTCCGGCCATAGAGCTGATCGCTGGCGAGAATGCGATCCCCGGCACTCGCCGACGCCAGGCAGGCCAGCGTCAACGCGGACATGCCGCTCGACGTGACCACGGCCCAGGAGGCGGCTTCCCATTCCGCGAGGGTGCGCTCCAACCCCTCGGCATTGGGGTGATTGTCCCTGGCATAGACGAAGCCCGGCTCGCCCGCCTGGTGAATGCGGTCCAGGCTATCCAGATCGGCGTGATGATAAACCGAACTGAGGTACAACGGCGGCGACCATGGCTGACTGGCACCGAGCGCGATCGATGGGTTCATGAAGGCCATTATATGAACGGTCAAAACAAAAAGCCCCCGGCGGCTCTCCGGGGGCAGTCGATGGGGCAAAGGCTTGAGTCGGACTACTTCGCCAATTCTTCTTCAATGGCCTTGATGACGTCCGAGGCATCGGGTTTGGTCCGCGGCGGAAAGCGATTCACCACTTCTCCCTTGCGGTTCACCAGGAACTTCTCGAAGTTCCAGGTGATCTCCCCGGCGAACTTCGGGTTGGTTTCCTTCGAAGTGAGGAACTTGTACAGTTCGCACTGGCCAGCGCCCTTGACCACGATCTTGCTCATCATGGGGAAAGTCACGCCGTAGTTTTTTGAGCAGAATTCGGCGATCTGCTCATTGCTGCCCGGCTCCTGGTTGCCAAACTCATTCGCCGGGAAGCCGATGATCACCAGTCCCTTGGCGGCATAGCGTTCGTGCAGCGCCTGCAGTTGCTTGTATTGCGGGGTCAGGCCGCACTTGCTGGCCACGTTGACCATCAGGACCACCTTGCCGTGATAATCGCCGAGGTTGACATCCTTGCCTTCGAGGTTCTTCATGGTGAAATTCAAAACGGGAGGCACGTCGCGGTTCTCCTTGGCTGCAACCAATGTGATGGAAAAGGACAGGGTCAACAGGCTGCACAGGGTGATCCAGGCTCGGTTACGCATGGAAGCATCTCCACATGGATGAGGGTAACAAACTACGTTTGGACGACCGAAGCTGTTATACGCCAAACCGCCGTCCGGGGGGAGTCGCAACGGATCGTAATCGGTTTTGACAACGGCTCTGCTGCTTCATCGTCCTCCTGCGACGACAAGGTTTCGAATCATCGTTTCCGGCGCGGACGATGCTGCCGCAAGGCGTTCAGCGTCCGTTCCATCTCCGCGGGCAAAGGCGCCAAGAATTCTTTCCATTGATTCAGCTTCGGATGCAGGATGCGGAGGCGATAGGCGTGCAGCGCCTGCCGGGTGAGGAGCGGCTCATCGGCTTCGGCCTGAGGATGGACCTCGCGGAGGCGAAACTCCCTGGCCCCGCTGTACAGCTCATCGGCCAGGACGGGGCAGCCGACCGAGGCCAGGTGCACGCGGATTTGATGCGTTCGCCCCGTCTTGGGATGCGCCTTGCAATAGGTGAAGCCGTCGAACCGTTCGATCACCTCGAAATAGGTGCAGGCTTCCCGGATGCGCTTGGCTTCATTGGCCGCGGGGAAGATGGCCATTTTCTCGCGCACCGAGGGATGATGGCCGATGGGCTTTTCGATGTAGTCGCCATCCCGGTCGAGCACGCCCCGCGTGATGACGTGGTATTCCTTGAACACCTTGCGATGTTCGAACTGCAAGCTCAGGTCGCGGTGGGTGGATTCTTCCTTGGCGATGAGGATGACGCCGCTGGTGTCGCGGTCCAGCCGATGCACGATGCCGGGCCGATAGTCGCCGTTGTCCATGCTGAGTTTCTGGAAATGAAACCGCAAGGCGTTGACCAGCGTGCCCGACCAGTTGCCCTTGGCCGGGTGGACGACCATGGCCGGCGGCTTGTTCACCACGGCCATGAAGTCATCCTCGTAGAGAATGTCGAGGGGAATGTCCTCGGGCAGGGGCATGGGGTGGGGCGGGTCGAAGGGTGCCAGGCGTATGTGGTCGCCGCCTCGGACCCGATAGCTGGGTTTGACCTTTTGTTCGTTAACCAGGACCAACCCTTGCTCGATGGACTTTTGCACCAAGGATCGGCTGTGGCCCGGATAGGCCGAAGTGAGATAAAGGTCGAGCCGGGTGCCTTCCGAGGCGCGGGCCACGTCCAGCGACAGATTCAACTCCCGGGCCGGTTCCTGCTCTAAAGGCAGGTCGCAGCCCAGGTCGTCATCGTCGTCGATGAATTCCAGCTCGCGTTCAAACTCGCTCATGTACCTATTGTACGAGTCAGCGAGTCGATTCGGGGGCGGAAGTCATCGCAGAGGCGGCAAAGGGGAAGGGCCGCTTGCCGCGAACCCGCCGAGCCAGGCGGCGCTCGGCATCCTCGGCGGACCGCCAGGGTGAGCGCCGCAGGATCGTTGCGATCACGGCGATGAGGATCAGGTAAGCGAAAACGTAAGCCCCATAGACTTGGGCCATCTTGGCGCCCATCTTGTTTTGCCCGATCCACTCCCACAGGCTGGTGCTGGTCGTAGCCATGAGCAGCGTGGCCGCCAGGCAACTGCCGATCAAGAGCAGGCGATGCCGCTGCGCCAGCCCGCCGACGGCCCAATGGTAAACGATGACGCCAAACGGCAGCAGCAGCGTCACGCAGTGGTGCTTCCAGGTCCGCTCGCTGAAGAGCAGCATGCCGAGCACGACCAGGGCGTATTCCGCGGCCAGGAGCGGATGCTCGCGCTTTTGCGTCGGCGTGCGGCACATCCACGCCAAAAAGACCAGGAACAGGACGCCGCAGACTTTGACAATGAAGCGGGCCGACTCCGGTTCAAGGTCCAGCCAATTGTAATAACCTTCCGGCAGCGGCTGGTCGTCATCATCCAGAAACGACGGGCTGCGCGTCCCCAGGCGATAGACCAGACCCGGCAGCGATTGATTGTTATGCTCGGTCGTCACCGCGCCTTGCACGGCAAAGGGCAGGATCATCCGTTCGACCCAGGTGTGCGTGATCTGGACGGTGTGGGCGTACCCCAGGATGCTGCCCGGAATCAGGAAAAAGAAGAGCACCAGGCCAAGGGCGGCGGCGGCCAGCGTTTTCCAGGCCCGCTTCCAGAGGAAATAGGGGATGAACAGCGCGGGCGTGACTTTGCAGGTAATGGCCAGGGCCAGAGCCAACCCCGCACCGACGTCGCGCCCTTGACGAAAAGCATAAACCGAGGCCACGACCAGGAAAAGGATGAGCAGGTTGACGTTGCCATGGCTCAAGTCGCCGACGATGGGCCTCAGGCTGAACGCCAGCATGATGACCTGCGCCCATGGCGGAAAGGCCACGCCGGATGCCGCGACCAGCCGCACGACCCAAAGAAAGGCGAGCATCGTCATCCCGACCTTGATGAGGAACCAGGTGATCGCTCCGGTATCGACGTGGAGCGAGCCGACCTTAAACCTGGGCAGTTCAGAGAGGGGATAGAGGATCAAGCCCATGATGGGCGCGTTGGGATAGTTGTATTTTTCGTAGACGTCTTCGCCGCGGATCAATCCCTGCACCTGATTCCGCCAGCGATTGAAAGCGGATCGATCTTCGCTGGACTTGATCATGTATTGGATGCCGACGATGAGGAACAACAGCGTCAATCCGCCAAGCACCCAGGCATGGGGTTGGCGCCAGAACGTTATGGTTTGCGTCATGATCGGCTTCCTTGCCGCGATGGAATGAAACGGTCGGCCCAAAGCTTAGCAGGCCAGGAAAATTGAGGCAAGGCGAACAGGAAACCTCGGCCAAGGGCCGGCAGGACAGGCCAGCTAAAACCCGTCTAGGCAAACAAACCCCCTGGAATAGACCCGCCGCTTCACGCATCATGTAAGTATGAACGTCTATATCCTCCTGGCGAACCTGATCGTCTTCATCCACGTGCTCTACATCGCCGCCGTGCTGCTCGGCCTGATCCTCGTCCCCATCGGCGGCTGGCGCGGCTGGGCCTGGGTCCGCCATTTCTGGCTGCGCCTGTTGCACTTCGGCATGATCGCCATCGTGCTCCTGGAAACAGCTTGCGGCGTGCGCTGTCCGCTCACCGACTGGGAGGATGCCCTGCGCTTGAAGGGCGGCGTCGAAAGGACCGTCCTGGGCAAGGACCCGGTCACGGGATACGACATCGTCCGCGTCGACCCGGCCCAGGATGATTTTGTCGGCCGCTGTCTCAACGGCATTCTCTTTCCCGAGGACATGCCCAAGTGGTTCTATCCGACCCTTTATTTCGCCGTCGGCACGCTGATCTTCGCGGCGCTGTTTCTTGTTCGGCCCAACCGCCCAACGTGGCCGCGCTGCCTGCGTCGGCGTGCACCGTCGCCTCCCAACGCGGAGTCGGAGTCCCCCGTTTAATGCGGGGGGGCGGCCAACGTCAACCCTTCAGTCAAGGTTTCCTCATAGCCCGGCCAGGCGATGTCCGGATAAAGCTGGCGAAAGCGGCTGGAATCCAGGGAAACATCGGCAGGCCGCGGTTCCGGCGCGGGCGTCTGATCCCGCCGGCCTGGCAGGATCAGCTCTTCCCGCACGCCGAGATGCCGTGCCAACCGCTGCCCCATTTCGTAACGGCTCATGCGCTCCGATCCGCCCAAATGCAGCAGACCGGTGACGTCCGAATCCAGGGCCAACCGCCACAGACAACGAGCCGCCTGGGGAAGCCCCAAGGGGGTCCGCCATTCGTCCTCGAACAAGGAAAACGGCTTCCCCTGCCGCAAGGCTTGGAGCAGTTGATCGAAAAATCGCGGCGGACCGATGAGCTTTGGACCCAAGAGCCAACTCAGGCGAACGATCAAGGATCGCGGCCATGCTTGCACGACCTGCTCCGCTTCCCGCTTGGTGCGGGCATAATGGGAAAGCGGATGCGGCGCGTCCGTTTCACGGTAATGCCCGCGGCGGCCATCGAAGACCAGATCCGTGGACACGAAAAGCAATCGGCAGGAACGCTGTTCGCACCATTCGCATAACAGCCTGGTCCCTTCGACGTTGATCTGCCTGGCGCGGTCGGGTTGGGCATGACAGTCGGCGATGGCGGCCAGGGCGGCGGCATGGAGCACGACGTCGGGCGCCGCGGCCGTGAAAGCCTGCTCGACCTGAGCGCGGTCAGCGAGGTTGACCGGGATGGCGGGGATGTGCCAAGCCGACCGAGCTGTGGCGCCGCTCCAGGCCACGACGTCGATCTTTTGTCGGGATGCTTCGTGGAGCAGATAGGCGCCAAGATGGCCCGTGGCCCCGGTTAACAGCACGCGCAACGGATTTCTCCCGGCTCAAGGTTGCCGACTCGGGCATGGTTCGATCGAGTTCGCAAGAAGGAATATATTTCCTTTCCGATTCGACCAGTCATCGGTTAAAAAATAGTCTGGTCGAAATCCGTTGCAACACCACCCTCCAGGAGCCAGGCCATGGCGGTCTTGGTTCGATGCCCCAATCCCAATTGCCTCAAAACCGCATCGGTCCCCGAGGAGAAGTTGGGGCACACGGCGCGCTGCGGCTCCTGCGGCGTGAAGTTCGTCCTCGAGCCGATTCAAGCGGCTCCCGAAAGCATCGAACTGAAAATGGATGAAGCGCAGCCAGCCCGTGCCTCGGGGCACACGCAGGTCATCACGGATTCCAAGCGGAAGGTGGTCAGCCGATACATCCTGCGGAATGAGCTCGGCTCCGGGGCATTCGGCACGGTCTACGCAGCTTATGACCCGCAGTTGGACCGCGAAATCGCCTTGAAGATTTTGCGTCCCGAGGCGATGCAATCGCCCAAGGCGGTCGAACGGTTTCAGCGCGAGGCGAAGGCCGCCGCCCGGATGCTGCACCCCAACATCGTCCCCGTCTACGATGCCGGACAGGATCAAGGGCTGTATTTCATCGCCTCGGCTTTTATCCAGGGTCAGGTGCTCTCCCATCTGATTCCTGAGAACGGCCTGGATCCCCGCCAGGCGGTGCAATGGGCCATTCAATTGCTCGACGCCTTGCATTACGCCCATCGCCAGGGCATCCTGCACCGCGACGTCAAGCCCGTGAACATCATGGTGGATGAATCGGGCAACCTGTTTCTCATGGACTTTGGCCTGGCGGGCTGGATGGCCGACACCGCCCGCATCACGACCGATGGCACGATCATGGGCACGCCCACCTACATGCCTCCGGAGCAGGCCAAGGGGGAAACGCAAGGTTTTGGCGCAACTTCCGACCTGTACAGCGCGGGTGTGGTCCTGTTTCAAATGCTGACAGGGCAGGTTCCATTCGAAGGTCCGCCGCCGGTGGTGATTTATCATGTCATCCATAGTCCGGCGCCGCTGCCCTCGTCGCTCAGGCCCGACCTGGACCCGCCGCTTGAAGCTATCTGTCTCAAGGCGATGGCGAAGGAGCCGAGCCAGCGGTTTCAAAGCGCCAACGATTTCGCCCAGCAGCTTCGGACGTGGCTGGTCCAGCAGCCGCCGCTCTCATCCGTGCTCGTCAAGGGCACGATGCCGATTCAAGATGCACAGACGCCGACGCTGAAGACCGAGGAGTCGAGCCGCTCCACGTCGACCCGCTCCGCGCCGGACATGCCCCCGCTCGCCAAGCCCCATGAACCGCCGGCCAAGCCGCCGCCGTCGTGGAAGAAACCGGCCGAACAGCGCGCGGATCAAGAAAAGCCGTCGGGTCCATCCCCGAAAGCCAAGCGGTGGATCGTGCTCAGCTTCTTCGCCATCGGCCTTCTGGGCGGCGGGGCAGCCCTTTGGCTGTGGCCCAAGCCCGATCCCATGAGCTTCCCAACAACGGCGAGCATGGCCTCCTCTCCCTTGGTTGCCACCACGGCCGCCACGGCGACCACGCCCAGTCCGACGCTCATCGCCCTGTCGGAGCTGTCCGGGCAAGTCTCCAAGCATCTTGAAGCCAAGGAGTACGACCAGGCCCTCAAGTTGTGCCAACAGTTGTCGCAAGCCCACAAGGATTCCGCCATCCCTTGGAAGGAAATGACACGCGTGCACCGCGCCCAGGGCATGGACGGCATGGCCGATGCCGCGCTGGCCGAGGCCCTCAAGCTGGCACCTGATGACCCGGACCTCCGCGTCAGCCGCGCGGAACGCATGCTCGCTATTGGTCTCAAAGAAGTGGCTCTAGCGGACCTCGATCACGCGCTGACGAGCCAGCCCAGGCACCTGGGGGCCTTGAAGCTCCGCACCCAACTGCATCGCGCCATGGGCGATCATGCCAAGGCCATGCAGGACATCGAACAATGGCTCCAGGCCGACCCGAAAGCGGGCCAGGCCTATTTCGAGCGCGCCCAACTGCGGCCCCGCAACCAATTCAACGCCATCCTCGCCGACCTGGATCAGGCGATGAAATGGGCCCCCAGCGCGGAAGCCGCCTACCAGCGCGCCGCTTTGCTGAATCTCATCGCCCATCACCTGCAAGACGAGGCCGACGCCAAGGCCCAGAAGATCGATCTGCGGAAGTACGAAGATGCCATCGTCGCCGACGCCACCGAGGCGATGAAGCTGGGCATGGACCGGGACGATCTGCGCCGGCTGCGGGCGGTGACGCTCTTCCAGCAACAAAAGTTTGACGCCGCCCTTGAGGATTTTTCCAAGCTCACCCTCAAGGAACCCCGCCGGACGGACCTGTGGCATCTGGCTTCATGCCATTCCCGGCTTGGCGTGGAGATGATGCGCTCCGGCAAAGACCCCAAGGCCATGCAGACGCATTTCCAATCGGCCGTCAAGCTTTTCGAGGATTTGCACGCCAAGTATCCCTGGCATCTGCCGTATGCCATCGATCTGGGAGCGAATTACTTTTTCCTGGGCGAATGGCACGAGAAACAGCAGCAACTGGCCGAAGCCAAGACGGCCTTTGAAAAGGCATCGAAGTGCGGCTATGCCCGGGCTTCGCAGCGGCTTTCCGATTGGTATTTGAAGGCGATCCATGTGGCCATGAACTTCGAGGAGTCGGGCCGCTGGAAGGACCTGGCCCGCAAGCAGATTGTGCATCGCTATCGCATCGCTTGCCCGCTCAAGGACCAATCCGCCGTCCGCTTTTTCGACGTCCTGGTCACGACTCCCGCTCCGGGCAAGAGCGTGACCGATGACGAAGCCAAACGGCTCCTCGAGGATGAAGGGGCCGTTTTGCCGGTGGCGGTGCGGGAGTTTTTACAGCGCCGGGCGCGAATGGCCGTGGAATATCAGGGTTACGTCACCGATTTCCTGGAAGGGCTGGAGGAGTTGATTCAGCAGCTCAATCAAGAGACGCTCAAGTCGGCCGGTCCGCCGCTCGCTCCCGCTCCCATTCCCTCATGAACCATCAGGCTTCCCCGCCATCGACCAGAGACGGGTTTACATGTATGGCAGCAGCGCCTGGCGAAACTCGGCCGCCGACGGGCTGCGGGCTTCGGGCGGCTTGGCCAGATTGTGCTCGATGAGCTGCGCCATGCTCTCGGGCACGTCGGCCCGGCGCTCGCGCAGCGGCACCGGATGGGCTTTTTCGTCCAGCACTTTGCCGAACAGTTCGTTGACGGATTTGACGCCGTCGTAAAGCATTTTCTTCGTGAGCACGTAGTACAGCGTGGCGGCCACGGCGTAGAGATCGGCCGGCGGTTTGACCGTGCGCGGATGCAGGATTTGCTCCGGGGGCATGAAGGCGGGCGAGCCGGCCATGTCCCCCGCCATCGTCAGCCCCGAAAGCTGCGAGGCATGGTACACTCGGGCCAGGCCAAAATCCGCCAGCTTCACGATCGCCGGCTCGGCCGTGGCGTGCTTGAGCACGTTGGCTGGCTTAATGTCGCGGTGGACAAAGCCCTTGGCGTGGGCATACGCCAAGGCTTGCAGGAGTTGGCTGCCAAGCCGCGCAGCCAAGGGAACGGGCATCGGGCCCTGTTGCTGCACCCAGGTCATCAGGTCCATGCCGGGGAGATATTCCATGGCGAAAAAGAAGCAGTGCTCCTGCTCGCCGGCGTCGCGGAAGCCGATGATGTGCGGATGCTGGAGTTCTTTGAGGATCTGCACTTCCCGCAGGAACAAGTCGCGCTGTTTCTTGGACCCGGTCACCGCGGGCTGAATCACCTTCAAGGCCACCAGCGCTTGCTCCGGTCGCGGCTCATTCATCCGGCAGGCCAGATAGACCGTCCCCATCGCTCCCTTGCCCAACTGCCGCAGGACGCGATAGTTTCCCACCGGTTGGGGCATTTCCTTGGCGATGGCCAGGCACGTGGAGCAGAACCAGTCGCGCTGGATGGCCTGGCCGCAGGCCAGGCAGCGTTCCAAGTGGAGCACCTTGGGCGGGACCGCCGCCGCGAGCTTGGCCGCGGGAGGCGGCGGCGCGGCGGGCAGATCAGGGATGCTGCCAGAGTCATCCCCGGCTGCTTCGATGGCCACGTCCAGGACCGTGTGGCCGGCGCGGATGCGGTCGCCGTTGCGGATGGCCGAGACCCGCACCTTCTGCTCGTTGACGAAAGTGCCATTGCGGCTGCCCAGATCGAGCAGCAGACACTGCGGCGGGTTCACTTCGATCATGAAGTGGTAGCGGGAAATATGCTTGTCCAGACCCGCCAGGCGAAAGTGCGCATGGGAGGAGCGGCCGACGATGAAGTGATCATGTTGCGCGAAGGAAAACTGCTGCCCGGCGTGCGGCCCCTCGACGACGCGCATCTGAATGCGAAAGGGGGCGGGTTCCGGAACGGCGGGCGCGAGATCGACGGGCACTTCGCGGGTGGTGGGGAGTTCGTCCGGCATCAGTGCTCCCCTCATTGATCCACGCGGTCGCCATGCTTGTTCGTGAGGATGGTCGAGGCGTCGCCAGGCTCGCCGTGTTTGTCGCTGGGCTGCAGGAATGGCCGCACGAAAAAGCGAATCTCGCTGATGTCCACGCCGTATTTGACCATGATGCCGGTGCGGTCGCCGGATTGCGTGAGGGCGACGAGTTCGCCGCGGTCGTTGACCATGGGGCCGCCGCTGTCGCCCGGGATGATGGGGGCGTTGGTTTCGAGCATGGTGGCGGCCACGCGATGGCCGTCGTCAAACGTCATGCGCTTGAAATAGACTTGCCGGACTTCCCCTTTGCTGTATCGCCACAAAGTGCCATCCTTGACGCCGGAGTTGCCGATGGCGTGCACGTTCTCACCGGGCCGGGCGCTCTTTTCCGCCAGCAGGATGACCTGGGCATGGGCGGGCAGTTCGGCTACCTGCACGAGGGCCAGGTCCCGGCGGCGATCGCGGAACAGGACCTTGCCCTTTTGCCCCAATTTCTTCCAGTTTTGCCGATAGTATTCGGGATCGCTCTCCACTTTGCCCTCGCGCAGATAGGGAAAGTAGACCGTGGTCTCCTTTTCCTCGCCGACGACGTGGTAATTGGTGATCAGCAGCCGCTGCTTGACGTCGATCAGCGTGCCCGTGCCGCTCGTGGAGCCGCCGGAGGCAAAGACCGTGACCAGCCAGGCGGTGGAGGCCAGCGTCTTCTGATAAATTTCCGGATCGGCCCGCAGTGCGGCTGCGGGGATGAGCAGCCACGCCGCGGCCAGGATGCCATGGCTCATGCGAAGCAAGCGGAACATCAGCAAGACTCCTCGATCAACAGGCCCGCGCCCACAGTATAGCATGGCCTGGCTATCATCTCATGCCGAATTCAGCCCGAAATGAAACATCCCAGCGCTGTTTTTACATGTTTTCGAGGGAGCGTTTATGCCGGCCTAGCTCGGCGGGCCGATGCTGGCCTGTTTGATCGTGAACAGAAAATTCTCTGGATCGGTGCTGTTGAGGGACAAGATGCCGGTCACTTTCACGGCCTCCCGGGAGAGCGGGGCGGTTTGATCGTCCGGCATCTCGATGAGCAGAATGGCCGTCGGGTCCGGCATCTCGCAAAACCAGCAGCCCGCGGGAAATTCCACGAGCAGGAAGACCCCCGCCTCCACGTCGTCCGTGATCGGTTGCAGATAGCCAATGATTTCCACTTTCAAGCCATCCAATTCCTTCAGATAGGCGGGGAACGTGGGCTTGAAATGGCGATCCAGAACGGTCTCCATGAGCAGCAGCCAGGGAAGGTCATTGATCCCTTGCTTGCGGATCGGACCGAGCGACTTCGTATCCAAACGTTGCATGATGAGAGGTCGTTTGGATTTAAAGGCGATGCCCGAACCGTGCAGGGCATGTTGGGCCTTGAGGTCGGAAGCACCCATGACCGCCGCGGGTGGAGCTGCCCTCTCGGCCATGAAGGCGTTGCGCCGGCTGCGCAGATCGGGATGATGGATGGCGAACTCGCCGACGGCCACGTCCAACAGATCGGCGGCTCCGCGGCGATCGCCATACGCCGCCGCGATTTCCCCCATCTGCCAGACCAGCCGCCCATCGCTCGGAAACCAGATCAGCAATTGCTGCACGATGGCCAGGGCGTTGGCCGGCAGCTTGTTTCGCTCCGCGTCGGGCAGCCGGCCCATGCGGTAGCGGCCCTGCTCATCGACCCAGGCCGTGCCGAACAGGTCGTCCAGCGACATGTCCTGCCGCGGGCGATTCAACCGTTGGCGAACCCAGCGGAGATGCCATTGTTCCATCTCCTTGAGCTTGGGGTTTGGGGCCAGGTCGACGGCCAGCCGCAGATTTTCAAGGGCGAGGTTCAAGTCGCCGGTCATCTGCCAGGCGCAGGCGAGATTGGCGGTGATGGCGAAGTGGCGCGGATGGTCGCGCTGCGCTTGCTGCAACAGGGCGGTGGCGGCGTCGATCTGGCCCAGCCGCAGCAGGATCGCCCCCAAGTCGGCCAACTCATCCTGGGTCAGCGTCCGCTCTTTGCGCCAAGCTTGGAGCCGAGCGGCGGCCTCCAGGTATTGCGCCTTCAGCGAACTGGCCGGCTGCTGCGGCGTCGCCGGCACGGCCACGCTGCGCAGCCAGCGCAAATCGCCGAGCAGGCCGCGCCATTCGGAGGGCAATTCCGCGATCCGCTCCCCCGAATAATGCAGCCCGGCCTGAAGACCCATCGGATCGGACCATGCCCAGGCTAGCCAGCACCATGCCAGACATGTGCTGCGGCACCATCCCGTCATCATGCGCCTCGGTTGCATCATCGCCGCGCGCCTTCAAGTTCGAGCAGTTGTTGTTTGAAGCGAACGCCGTTCGGGGCGCTGAAGCCGCCCAGGCCGCCGTCGCTGCGCAGGACGCGATGGCAGGGAATGACCAGCGGCACGGGATTATGGCTCATGGCCGAGCCGACCGCTCGCGCCGCGGCCGGCGTGCCCACGCCGCGGGCCAGATCGGCATAGGTCGTCGTCTGCCCGTAACCGACGCGGCGGCACTGCTCCTGCACCTTGCGGCGAAACGGCGGCTGATCGCTGAGATCGACCGGCAGCGCATCGAAGTTCACCGGTTCCCCCTGAAAGTAGGCGTCCAGGGCCGCCACCGCCGGCCAGAACCAGCCGTGCTTTTGCCCGAAGGCCTGGGCGTGCCGTTCCATCGCCGACGTGGCCGCCGAGTGGCCCGCGCGTTCCTTGAATTGCAGCCGCTTGATGCCGCGCGGCGTGCATTCCATCTCCAGGATCACGTTCCATTCGGACCGCGGCTGCATCCGCCAAACCATCGTGTCGTTCATGGGAGTTCCTTTCTCATGGGTGTTCATCGAGCATGTCGGGGAAGGGGTTGGCCTTGGCTTCAAACGGTTCCAAGTCTTCTTCGGAATAGCCGAAATGGTGGGCCAATTCATGGATCACCGTCCGGCGAATTTCGATCAGCAGCCGCCGGCGCTCCGGGAAGGACTCTAGATGGGGCCGGCGATAGATGATCAAGCGGTCGGCTTTGTCGCTCCATTCGAGGTTCGATTGATCGATCGGAAAAGGCACGTATAGTCCGAGCAAGGTCTCATCCTCGTCAAGGTCCATCATTTTGCGGGTCGCGTGGTCCACGTCGTCTTCCACGTCCACGATCAGGTTGGCGACGTGCGGCACCAGCGGCTCCGGCAAATGACGCATCACCTTGCGGACATAAGCAGCGAACTCAGTCATGCTCATGTGCGGCATGGCGGCTTTCCGTTTCAGCGGCTTTGTCAATCCAGGGTCCATACCGCGGCCCGCGGCAACCAACCCTTTTTCCCATCGGTCATGAGCACCAACAGCCAGCCATTCGGTCGCTCGGCCAGAAGCCGGCCTTCTTGGCCTTCGTGGACCCGGATGGGTTGGCCGGCCTCGTGCCACGCGGGATATTGAAACCCATTGCCCTGTCGCAGCAAGGCTCCATCCACGCGCACCACGATGTAAGGATCATCTGCATGTCCAAAGCGGTGCGGCGTGATCCATCCTTCCATTATAAAGAGACCCAGGGACATTAAACCAAGAGGGATCAACAAGGCGACGGCCCATTTCTTTTGTCGCTCTGAACGGCGGCCGGGCCAGGCCAGGAGTGCTGCCATCAGCACCACCCAGACGCAACCCAGCCCGCGCAGCCAGCCGGTTTGCATCAGCCAGGCGTAAACCGCATACAACCTGTACACATTTATACGCTCATGACGCTCCGGGTCAATCTGAAACCGCGCCCAAATGAGATGGGGCAGCAAGGTCTCTGCCAAGCGGGCGTCACGCCGCCTTGCCTCCTGATAGGCCAGGATGGCTTGCGGCCACTCATCCAACTTGGCATGGAGATGGCCCAGATTGGCGTAAAACCATCCCGGCCGAGGCGTCGCAGTCGGCGGACGCGTTTGATACAGGGCCAGGGCCGTGGCGAAGTCGCCGCGCTGGTCAGCCAACGATGCCTGCTGCAGCCCATCGGCTGCATCCAAAGGCAGCCAGGCACAGAGCCAGAAGAGCGGCCAAAGACTCATCATGGCTTCTCCTGACGCGGTGGTTGCTGGGCCAATTGTTGCCAGGCTTCGTGGTGCAAGTGATTCTGCATCCACGCATCCTGCCGCCACGCTTCCATCCACGCATGTACGGCTCCGTGCAGCCTGGCCTGTGCCGCCGGGTCCGATGCGGAAACGCCGGGCGAGAAATATCGGCTCTTCCACAACACCTGCTGAAGCTGCTTAAGCGGCGTCAGGGATGCCGAAGGAACGCCCGCTTTTTGCAGACCCTCCACGGCGTCATCGATGGTTAAGAACCGCTCCGGATCCTCACAGCGCAGACTGATGTATGCCGCCGCGGCGCGATCGATCCGCGCGGGCAGTTCGGGGATGGCACGTTCATCCATTAGGATGTGCCGACAGCGGCGTTCGGCGCGCCGCTGCCTTGCGGTTTCCCCTTGACCGAACCAGCCGCCTTCCCAGCCCGTCCACCAGGCCCATGTTTCCCTAATGACCATGAGGGCTATGAAGACGGAAAGGAACGTCAGCGGCCAAAGATGCAGCGTGGGGAGTCCGCTCCATGGCCCGTACTCCTGACTGTCCGCCGAGGTGGGAGCCAGGGCAAAGGAGGGTTTCCATGACGGGTCGAGCATCCGTTCCATCGGGCCGCGGCCGATCGCGGATGCCGATGCGGGAGGTCGGGTCTGCAACACCGTCAACGCGGGCATCGGCACCGTGGCTTCGATATAGCGGTCCTGCTCGGGATCAAGATAACTCCAAACCAGCGGGGGCAGCGGCTCAGCGTTCATTTCCCGGCGCGGCTCAAGCCGAAAGCGGAGCAGCCGCGTCCGTCCCTCGTCCCGCCAGGTTTCCAAGCCAGGCTCGACGATGAACCGCTCCATGGACCAGCCCGGCATCTGCGACAACCTGGGAATGGGGATCGCCTGCAGATCGCCTTCACCGCTCATGAGGAGCGTCAATTCAGCGTCCTCGCCCAGGGCCAAGCGGGGACGGTCGATCCGGGCTTCCACCTGCAGCGCACCGACGCCGCAAAACCAACCCGAGGGTCTGCCGCCAAGGATCGGCCAGCGGCGCGGCGTGACCGTCAACGCCTGCGTCTGTATGCTCCAATCGTCCCGGACGGCGAGCGTAATCGGCTCAAAGGTCGTTCGCCCTTCGCCGGGGGCGAAGCCATCCCGATCCAGTGGCGTGAACTGGCCCCACCAGGTGAGTCGATAAACCGGCCTTTGCTCCGCGGTCTGGCCGATCCGCGGTGCGTGCAGCCGGAGGCCGAAGACATCCAGCGTCAGCACGTCATCGGACCGCGCCACGCTATGCTGGCAAAGCCATTGTTCGATGGGCATCATCCAATGCCAGCCGGCGGGTGGCTCCAGCAGCCAGGGGATGCGCACGGTGAGGACATCGATGCGGCGGGTCGTGATCTCCAGGTCGAGCCGAACGAGTTGCTCGAAGTAGGGCCGCTCGCTGCTGGCGCGGAGCTTGATCTCCGGCACGTCCGAAGGGTCGGCGTGCAGTGCAACCAGCCACCAGGCGAACCAAAAAACAACCATCACCAATCCTGCTCCTTCGTAGGTAATTGAGCGGACCGTGCACCCATGGTGCTGCGAACCCGACCGATGCGGCGCAGTTGATCCCGCAACACGGCCTCGGCTTCCTGGGGACTGAGCGCGGGGCCTGGCTCTGGACCAAAGATCACCGGCAGATGCCCGCGACCTGGACGACGCTCTTCCGTCAGTCTGGGGTCGCTGGCATCGATGGGCGGTTCCTGGTCGAGAGGCGTGATCCTCGGCGGCCGGTTCGGATCGGGTTGAGCCGCATCCGACGGCGGCGACGATGGCAGCAGCGGCGGCGTCGGCGGGCCTTCCGCTGCTTCCGTCATCGCTTTTTCGTGCCGCCATTGCTGGGCGGCCTGCCGGTTGTGCCGGGCATCGTCCAGCCAGCGCTGCGCCGTCGGCTCCGTGGACAAAAGTTCCAGGAGCAGTTTTTCAGCTTGGGCGAAGGCGGCATCCGCGTCTGCCAGCGTTGTCCGGGCCGAGGGGCCGGTGGCGCGTTGGCCTAATTGGGCCAGACCACAGCCCAGGCCGAGCAACGCTTTCGCGCGCCGCAGTCCAGCGGCATCCTCCAGACAACAACGAAACGCTTGGACCGCATCCGCTTCCCTGCCAAGCTGCAAGGCGACGACGCCCTGGTGGTAGGCGATCCAGCCCGGGTCCGCGCTTCGGCCAAGAGCGGTCTGCAGATGCTGCAGCGCCGCGGGCAGATCGCCTCGTTCATAAGCGAGCCGAGCGGGGAGCAGATCATCGCTGACCGCCATCGCTCCGGCCAAAGCCATTAACCCGAACAGGCCGCTGAACAGCCCGAAGCGCGCCGCCGCCGCTGGCCAGGAGGAACCGGTTGGCGATCCCGCAGCGGCTGTTGCCGTTATTGAGGTCGAAGCGGCGGAGCGTTGGATCGCAGCCGTCGGCTGCCGGCGGATGATGGGGCTTGTAAAGATTTGCCAAGCCAGGCCGAGCAGTCCCAGGGCCAGCGGCCAGTGGAAGCGGGGGATGAGCAGCGCGCGTTGATCGCCCGTCCAAACGTCCGTCGGCAGGGGGGCGATCTGTTCCCGCCACCAGCGTGCCAGGGTGTCCCGTCCCGCCGCTTCGGCCAGCCAGGAACCTTGACCTTGGCGAGCAAGTCCTTGCAGCCGCTCCGCATCACCGCGCGACGTGACCCAGACCCGCTGCTGTTGATCATTGAGCGTGAACAAAAATGGCTCTTCGGGGATGCCCGAGGGAATCCGGCTGGATCGATGCGGATCGCCCATGCCCAGGACGTGCAAGCGGTGGCCGCGACTGGCCAGGCGGGCCGCCAGCGCGTCGGGATCGTGGTGGGCCAGGTCGTCGCCATCGCTGATAAGCAGCAGGTCGAGGCGGCGCCGCGGCTCCTGATCCAACCATTTGGCCGCCAGGTGTAGTCCCGAGGCCAGATCGGTCCCGACCCGCACGCCATCCGACTGCCTCGGCGTCAAACGCCGAGCGGGGTTCCCCTGTTCGGGCATTCTCCACGACAGCACCCAGCGCAGATGATCGAAGTCCGTGGTCAAGGGGCAGAGCCAGCGCGCCTGGCCGGTGAACACGATGATGCCGACGGGGTCGGGTCGGCCCTGCCGGCGCATCTCCTCGAGCATCGTTTGCACCTGCACCCTGGCCCGCTGCCAGCGTGAGAGCGGCTGATCATCCCAGGCGTTCATGCTGCGGCTGGCGTCGAGCAGAATGACCAGGGCGCGGCCGCGGTCAAGCGGCGAATGGTTGAGCCGACCCCAGGCCGGCCCCATGGCGGCGAAGATGAAGCAACCGAGAATCGGCAGCCACAACCAGGCCCTCATGGCTTGGAAGCGCCCCTTGGGTTTCATCGGCGAAGCACCCCACCAGGACAGCGCCAGGCGGCGGCGCCGGCGTTGGCTCCAAAGGAGCAGGATGGCCACCAGCGGCACGGCGGCCAGCAACCATGCCCATGCGGGATGGAGCCAATGCACATTCAAGAAGGCGGCTTGTCCATTCATGGCAACACCCGCCGCACGGCTTCATCGTGCACCAGCGCCGCCGCGAGCAGGATGGCCGATAGGGCCAGCAGCCAGGGGTACAGGTCGGCGTGGAGGATGAATGAATGGCTGGTAAAGCGACTGGCCTCCAACGCCCCGATGGCCGAGGCGATCTGTCGCCAGGCGGATTCCTCTTCCACGGCAAACGCCAGGCCCCCCGTCCGCCGGGCCACGTCCTGCAAGCTGGCCCGGACCGCCGCCTGTTGTGCCTTCAGCTCGGGGGTTTCCTGGGACCGCAGGCCGGTGATGAACAGCGTGTGGATGCGAATGCCCAGAACCCCGGCCAACTGCGCTGCTTGCTGGGGCGTCCAAGCGCCCGGCACCTGTTCGGGAGCCACATTGTGCTCGCCATCGCTCAAGAGCAGGATCACCTTTTCCCGCGGCTCGGCCTGCCGGCAGCGCTCGATGGCCGCGAGCAAGGCGTCGCCGATGTTGGTGGTGTTGTCGGGAATGTGGCCGACGGGTTCCGCCCAGGCGAGCAGATCGGCCACGGCCCGATGGCTCAACGTCGGCGGGCAGACCTCCTCCACCTGCGTGGCAAAGGTGATCAGTCCCAACAAATCATCGGCGCGCTTCAGTTCGGCGTCCTCGGAAACGAACATCGGCTTCAGCCAATCCTTGGCCGCTTGCAGCCGGGAGATCGGTTTGCCGTCGCGGAGGAAATCGACCTCGCCCATGCTGCCGCTCACGTCCAGGACGATCTGCACGGCGCGGCCTTGGACCGGCAGCGGCGCGGCGCGATCGGGCCAGCGCGGCTGCGTGCAGGCCAGAAGGGCGATGATCAACGCCGTCCAGCGCAGCCCCGCGCCCCAGTCCCGCCGCGGCGCTCGCGTCGTGCCGGGTTCGCTCCAGAGCGACACGTCGGAGAAGGGCCAGGCGGCCGGTCCGCGCCCCCAGCGCTGTCGAGCGATCAGCAGGAGGGGGATGAGCAAGAGCAGCCAGATCGCATGGGGATAAGCCAGGGTCATCGAGCCTCCGACTTCAGCGGCCAACGGGCTGCAGCACCACGGCATCCAGGCCCCACGTCCATTGTATCCCCGTCGCCTTCGGATGATGCCCGACGACGGCCAGGCGCAGTTCGACGTCGCCCGCCTTCAGCGTCACGGGGCCGAGATCGATCGGACCGCTCGGCACGACGCCATCGGCATGGAACGCATCGATGGGTTCGCCCAGCGGCTGATCCCCAAGGCTGAAGCGCAGGATGCCATGTTCCGGTCCCTTGGCCAGATGAACGATCAGGCGATACTCGCCCGGCCGCGCCACGGGCAGGCTCAGGGTCGCCCAGTCGCCGCGCCGCCGCGGTCGGCCCGCTAGGATCGCCCCGCCGCTCCAGGAGCGGGAGGGCCAGGGCATGGCCTGTTCTTGCACGGTGAAAAGGCTGCTTTGACGAGCCACCCGCAGATGCTCGCCCTCCAAGGCGCCGGCAATGCGATAGAGCTCCGGCGTTGAGGGCAGCCGCGGTGTCGGCTGAGCGTTCCGATCCGGTTGCACCACCGTGCAGCCCGGACGTGCGTACCAGAAAAACACCATGTCCCAAGCCAATGATCCCGACGTTCGCTGCGCGGGCAGGGGCGCCTGCCAGCGCAGGTCGTGGCGAAACGGCACGGCGTCGAGCCGATGATAGCGATGGCACGACGAGAAGCCCCAATGGCCGGGGCCGTCGTGTCGGGCATGATGGTGAAACGGATGCTGCAGCCAGGTGGTGTCGCCCCAGGCGAAGCCGAAATAGGCATCCAGCCCGGTCCCGCGTTGGACCTGGCCATCCACCCGCACCGTCTCTCCTTCGCCCCCCCACCACTCCGTGTCTGGATTCAGCACCGCAAGTTGGGCGCCGACGAACACCCCCTGCCCGCGCACCTCCAGGGTTGGCCCCGGCGTCTGGGCGCCTGAAGGGTTTCCAGACGCGGTTTGCCAGCGAGCGTGCAAATGCATCGACGTCGGCGTCCAAGGATAATCGGCGACCACGAAGCGCGGCTGCACGATCACCGTCTGTGCGCCATGGTTGAGCAGTTGCCAGCGTGCGTGCTTTTGCCAAGGCATGAACCAGCGGCAGCGCAGCCAACCCTCCGCCGACACTTCCATGGGCAAGCTGGCGTACGGTTTCAATCCCGGAGCGGTGCCGAAGAAATCTCCCAGCGGCGCCTCCACTTGCGGCTGCGCGGCGTCATCAAACGTGATGCGCAGGAGCGTGCAGCGCAGGGCCTGATCCAGGGCCGCCGCTTCGACGCGGCCATCCATCTGCACGATCGCTCCCGAGCCTAGTCCCGGCGCCGCGATGACGCCCTCGGCCTGGCCGCCGGGCTTGATCGTTGCCGTCAGGGGAGCGACCAGCTTCGATGATGCGCGTTGATCCCATGACGCCGGCTGCAGCGGCAGGGCATGTTGGCGATGGAGGGTTTCGATCAACTCCCGATATCGGCTCAGGTGGGCCAGGGTGAAACCTTCGACGACCGTGTCCGGTTCGTAGCGGCGGAGGTGGATTTGATAGGACAGGTCGGCGATCTGATCGACCATCACCCGGCAATGCTTGGCGAAGCTGATGGGCAGCGTGAGCTGGAAACTCCGGCCGCGCTCCCCGGCCAGGGACGCAGGCAGGCGGTTTTCCCCCGCAGCGCCCCCCAGGGTTGGCCACGCCCCGCTGAGCAGGTCCAGCAGCGACGCTTCGATAACCGGAGCGGCGGCGTGGTCGAGGTAAATCCGCACCTTGCCGGCCGCGCTCGGATTCGCGGACCAGAAGCGCACAAGGCATCCCGGGCCATCCATCTCGGCCAACACCGCCCCTTCGGGAAGCATGCTCAGGGCGGACCGTGCCACGTAGCCCTGCTGAGAAGGTTCGGCCTGTGATGGCTCCGCGGTCCAGGCATAGACCCAAACGTGGTCCCGGACGGTCGGCAGATCGCGGCACAGGCCGACCTTCATGCCGCGCGTCAGTTGCCCCGCTGGCTGCTGGCCGATTTGAGCTGACGCGGTGAAGAATGGTGCGTCGCGAAGCAGTTCCGCTTCGTACAGGGCATGGCCGCGGTCCACGCCTGCCCGCTGGCCCGGAGCCAGCGAGGCGCGATCACGCAGTCGATGATAGCTGCTGAAAAGCTGCGTCTGATACGCTGGCGCGGGCCAATTCGCCAGGGGGCGCAGGTCGGCCATGTCGCGCAACAGGCTCTCCCAACTCACCAACGCGGGTTGCGGCGGCGGTTGGCTGAAAACCAACCCCGTTCCAAGAATGATCAACATCACGAACCAGCGATACGGCACCGCATCACCCATCGTCCCGCGGATCGTCGTCACCGGAAACATTCCCGGATCACACCATCACTGCATTGTAACCGATTTCCCGTTGCGCTGTCATGAAGGGGCCGCCGGGTCCGGGACGGTTCTTCGTCACCTGGCCGATTCCCGCGGGCAGCCCGTTGACAGTCCGCCGTGCCCTGCCCATACTGCCCTTGTGGTCATCGGTCGCCTTCTTCCCGCCTTGCGGCCGATGCAGGCTTGAAGCGCTTCCAGTTGAGGAGTCTTGGCGATGGGTTTTCATCAGACGGACAAGCATCGGTCGGGCAAGCATTCATATCATCAAATCGGCCTCGTCCGCGGCCAGTTTGGCGACATTCCCGAGGAGGATTGGTTGAAGTTTATCGCCGAGGCCGGATTCGATGGCTGGGAGGAAGCCGCCTGGGAATTGGACCTGCACCACGCCCACACCGACACCGGCGCCGAGGATTTGGCGAAAAAGCGCCTCGCCAAGGCCAAGAAACATGGACTGGAAATCTTCACCGTGGCCGTGCATCTGCAAGGCCAGGCCCTGGGCGATGAGCCGAGCGCCAAGACGCTGCAGTTCATCGGCGGCGAAGCCCTCGAGGCGTACAAGAACTGGCGCCAGGCCGGCCACCATCCGCCGAAGAACGATCCGTATTTTGTGCCGCCCGACGTCGGCCATTTGATCCACATGCACGCCCTCGCCGCTCTCATGGGCGCGGCCCGGCTCGCCCATCACCTGGGCAAGATGCAGCACCGCCGCGTCGCCCTGCCCGGCTTCACGGGTTCGCCCGCCCACTGTTGGAGCCACTGGTTTGAATTCCCCCCGCGCCCCAACAACCTCGGCGGCTTTCCCATTCCCGATGTTCTGGAGGCCAGCCTCGAACTCCTCCTCGAACGCTTCGGGCCGTTCCTCGATCTGTGCAAAAACCTCGGCGTCACCTTCGACCTTGAATGCCATCCCAGCGAGCGGGCCATGGGCGACCTCGAAAGCGCCAACGACTATCTGGCCTTCATGGACAAGCATGGCTACGGCGACGTCGTCGGCTTCAACCTCGACGGTTCCCACATGGAATGGCAGAACGTTTCGGTCATCCAATTCATCCGCGAGTTCGGCGACCGCATCCACTGCGCCCACATCAAGGGCGTTCAGGTGCAGCGGGAACATTGCCGGGCCGGGCTGCTCGGCGGCCACCGCCCCATGGGGCACCGGTTCAACGGCTGGAATTTCGTGACCCCGGGAACGGCCCGCGACGCCAACTCCATCGAGGAGATCATCATCGAGCTGAATCGCGTCGGCTTCGACGGCGCCATCAACATCGAATGGGAAGACAACGACGTGGAGAAGCGCAGCGGCGCCACATGGGCCTTGGCCAACGTCCAGCGGGCCGACCATCCCCCCAGCCACGGCCGGCACGACGACACCCTCCGCGTTTGATGAAGGATCACCGCATGAGCCAGGCATCGGAGCGGCGCGCTCTGGCGGAGCAATGGCTGCGCCACCATGGACCCTTGATCGGCCAGCATCACACGCTGGCCTGGTCGGGGCCGTGGAATCACGTCCGGGAGCAATGGCCCGACGTCGCCGCGGCCTGCGCGGACATCCAGGACCGCGTGCCCCAGCATGTGCCCATCTGGTTTTTTCAGGGCCGAACTGCGGACCCGCCCGAACTGATCGTGGCCGTGCCTTTCGCCGATGAGCAGGGGCGCGGCCCCAACGTTCGCTTGCTGCCCAACCGCCCGCTCTCCCCCAGCGAGATCATGCACTTCAACCACTTCAGCCAGGCGGCCTGGGTCGCCATCGAAGAAGGGCTGCTCCCCGCCGCCGATGAGGAGACTTTTCGGACCGCCCTCGTTCATTTGGCCGGGGAACGGCTACTGGAGTGACGCTGCTGGCCTGGGCAACGCCGGATGGGTCAGCGGCATGAGCCGATTCTGAAAATGCTAACCTCCTTCACCCGCATAAAAAACAACCGACCCCCGGGGAGCCGGGGGTCGGTCGCTTGGATCAATGTGCCGCATGAGGCGGCGGGAGTTATTTCTTGGCGCGTTTATATTCGTCGAGCCGTTCGGCCAGATCCTTCTCCATTTCGGTGCCGCGGGCCTTGGCGAGCGCCCGCTCTTGGGTGGAGATGGCCTTGTCGACGTCGCCATTGATGAAATAGGCTCGAGCCAGGGTGTCGGCCGTGGCGGCGTCCGCGCCCTTGTGCATGCGGTCCGCCTTCTCGGCGGTGGACAGGGCGAACTTCTTTGTGGCGTTATCGATCGGCTCCTTGCGTTCGGGGTCGATCAGCGTCCAGGCGATGTTGTTGAGCATCATCGCCTCGTCCTTGACGATGTTGTCGACGAGATGCTTGGCATACTCCAGGGTGCGTTCCGGCTTGTTGAGCTTGACCAGCAGATTGAACTTGGTGAGGCCGAGCATTTTTTCCAGTTCGGCGTCGGTGGCGATGATTTCATCGATGATCCGGATGCCTTCTTCGGGACCCGCCGCCATGGCTTGGCGGAGCTTGCCGCTCATGGCCTGCAGCCGCGCTTGCCGTTCCTTTTCCTTCTTCAAATTGTCCTTGGCGGCTTGTAGATCCCAGCGGCCGTTGACGATGTCATCAAGGGGCTTGTCCATCTGCATGGGGTGGCCGATCCAGGCGATCTTGCCCTGGCCGTTGATGATGAAGCTGCAGGGAATGCCGTTCTGCCCGGCGGGTTCGAGCCAGTTCTTGGCCATGAAGCCGCGGCCCGATTCGCCGTCTTGATCGATGGCCACGCGATAGTTCATCTTGTCGCCCATGTCATCGACGAAGGGGCGCACCGCCGCGAGATTCTGTTCCCACACGTTGACGCCGATGAAGACGGTCTTGGGATACTTCTTCTGCAGCTCGGTGACGTGCGGAATGGCGCGCACACAGGGACCGCACCAGGTGGCCCAGAATTCGAGCACGTAGATCGTGTCCTTTTCAAAGGCGTCCACCTTCTCTCCCTTGACAAATTCCTTCAGACCCAGCTTCGGGGCGTCGTCGCCGATGCCGAGGGTGATTTTTTTCGGGTCATCGTCCGCGCGCAGCGGCATGACCAGGCAGCCCAGCAGTCCCAGGGCCAACATCCAGCGCATCATGATGGTGTTCCTTTCGATGGATCGAGATGCGGGCTCCCAGTCAGGCGACTTGCCTGCGGGGACCCTTCGTCATGATTGCCGTGGATTATAATGAGGCTGTTTCAATGAGAGAAAGCAAAAAGGCAAGAAATCCGAGAAAATTCGGACCCGGGATGATCAGCCGACCAGCCATAGGTCCAGCCCGACGAGGAAGAGCAACCCGAGGCTGATAACGGCGTTGACGTAAAAGAAGGCGAGGTTGACGCGCCGCAGATCATCGGGCCGCACCAGCCAATGCTCGTAGAGCAGCAACAAGGCGACGGCGGCCAGTCCCGCATGATAGACCCAGCCTCGATCGGCGAGCCGACCCAAAAGGACCAGGCAAGCGAACATGCCCAGGTGCGCCAGCCGGGCCACCCACAAGGCCCGCGGCACACCCAGCCAGGCGGGGATGCTGAAAAGACCTTGTTGACGATCGAAGTCCACGTCCTGGCAGGCATAGAAGATATCGAATCCCGCCACCCAAAACAGGACGGCCAGACCCAGCGCGACAGGGACGAAGGTCAACCCGCCGGTGATGGCGATCCAGGCGGCGATGGGGGCCAGGGCCAGGGCCAACCCCAGCCAGAAATGGCACAGCCAAGTGAAACGCTTCGCATAAGAGTAACCCAGCAAGAACAGCAGCACCGGTCCGCTGAGGATGAGCGGCCAGCTATTGTCTCGATGCCATAAAAACAGCCACGTCCCGGCGAGGAAGAGCACGATGCTGCCGAGGGTAAACAGGACGACGCTGGCCAAAGTCAAGCGGCCGCTGGGCAGATGCCGATCGGCGGTGCGGGGATTGGCGGCGTCAAAGCGGCGGTCGGCGATGCGATTGAACGCCATGGCCGCGCTCCGCGCCCCCGCCATGCAGATCAAGATGGCGAGCAGATCCAGCCAGGAAAAGCCCACCCCCCGCCAGGCCAGCAACGCTCCGATCAAAGCGAACGGCAAGGCGAAGAGCGTGTGGCTGAAGCGAATCATGTCGAGGAAGGCCCGCAGGTCTTCCCAGCGTCGTCGCACCGGTGATTCCACGGCGGTCATGGCAAGGGGCTTCCCGGTAGGACAAGGTTAATCGAAGATGCCGGCGCCGAAGCCCTTGATTTCGAGATGAGGCGCGGGCTTGCCGGCCGGGGTCGCTTCGGGGGGAGGAGCCGGCGCCGCATCCGCGGGCTCACCGTCCGCGGGCCGGGGGCGGCGCGGCGGCAAGCGGCGATCTCCAGCCGGGCTGGCGGCGGGAGGACGCGGCGGATGCGCTGAAGCCGAAGCATCGTTCCCCTCGGCGGGTCGCGGCGCGGAGGTTGGCAAACTGCGGCGCGGACCAGATCGGGCCGCTGGTGTTTGATCCGAGGGGGCATCGTGCGGCGCTGGGGCGACGGATCGCGTCCGGGGTAGATCGTGAGGCGCGCCTTCTTCCTTGATCTCGCGGATCACCCGGCGGGGCGTGGGCACGTCCGTTTCGTTGATCGGCCCTTCATGGACCGGCGGACTGCTCGGCAAGCGAGAACTCGTGCGGCGATCCGCGGGCTGGCCGCGCGGCGCGGTCGAGCGGCGCCCGGCTCCGGAAGAGGTCCGCTGTCCCGTGCGACCGAGGGTCGAGGTGGAGCGGACGCGCTCCGTGCGTGCGGGCCGATTCTTCAGCTCGCTGCCGAAGCGCGTGACCACGTAGGTGCCGCTGCGCTTATCGGTTTCCAGTTCGATCAAGCCTTGCCGCTGGGCGTCCTCGAGCAGGGCGCTGAACGAGGAATAGCCATGGTAGCTTTCGTTGAAGGAGGGCTTCTTGCGCTTCATGGTGTCTTTGATCATGGAGGACCAGAGGTGCTCCTTGTTCTCCCGGCGCAGGGCCTGGAGCGAATCCATGAGCAGGGCAAAGGCCTTTCGCTTGGTCTCGGGGAGTTGCGGGTCGAGGTGGGGCAGCGTTGCCTCCGGTTCCCCGAGGTCTTCGTAATAGATGAACTCATCGCAATTGTCGCGGAGCAGTTCCGAGGTCGAACCCTGCATGCCCAGGCCGATCACGTGCTTGCCCAACTCTTTGAGCTTGGACACCAGGGGCGAGAAATCGCTGTCCCCGGAGACGACGACGAAGGTGTCGATGTGGTCCTTGGAGTAGGCCAGGTCCATGGCGTCGACGCACAGGCGAATGTCGGCGGAATTCTTGCCGGTTTGGGAGCGGTGGGGGATTTCGATCAGCTCGATGGCAGCCTCGTGCAGGTTGGCCGTATAGCTGGCATAGCGGTTCCAGTCGGCATAGGCTTTTTTGACGACCACCTTGCCCTTTTCGACGAGCCGCTTGAGGACGCGCTCGATGTCGAAGCGCTCGCGGCGACCCTGAAAGCCCAGGGCCAAGTTTTCAAAATCCACGAAAATAGCCAATGAATGTTCCGAACGTTCCGATTCAGCCATGAGGCAGGTTACCTAGGAGGAGATGTGAGTAGATGGCAAACAGCTCTGTATTCTATTGAATTTCGTGGCGGACAGCGGGCAAATTCAAGCGCCGCCGCTCATCCTCGATCAGGACCCACTGGGTTTCCACCCAGCGTAGCAAATGCAGACTGTTGGGGAAATAGATCGTCATGAACATGAGCATGACGGCGCCCACGGCCAGGACGTAAGTCTCGCCTTCCAAGAAATAAAACACGACGGCTAAAAGCGCGGCCCCTTCCAGAAAGGCCAGCCGCATGATGTGAATAGCGCGATAAGTGGCAAACAATTGCTGGGTTTGCTGCGCCGGATCGGGCAGTTGGGGCTGGGCGGCGATTTGGCGGCGCTTCTGCTTCGTGACGACCCCGGGCAGGAAGACGGCCTGAATCAAGGAGACCGCCGCGAAGACAAAGGCGATGATCGTCAACATCGATAGACCCTGCTGATTTGGGTTCTGCAGGGCTGGCCCGCTGTTGCGCACGACGAATCCCATGACGCCCGCCAGGATGATGACGCTGACGATCAAGCCGATCGTCACGATCCGCAAGGTGCGGATCAAGGGATGGGCCAGCGATTCCCACTGCGGTATATCGTTCATGTCATCCTCAAGGCAAGGGTTCATCGTTAAGGTATTATGGCCAGTCTTGAGGTCGATGTCTCTGGAAAAAGGCCCGTGGACAGGTTAAGAATGACGTCATGCGGACGCAACTGACCGAACTCCTGGCGGGCCGCTCCTTCTGGCATCGGGCCGACCCGCGCTGGAAGATGGGTTGCTTTCTTCTGGCCGCCCTGCCCGCTGCGGGGTTGACGAGGCTGTCGGCCGTGTCCGCCGGGCTGATGCTCGCGGCGATGGCGCTCGCGTCGCTCCGGCTGCCTTGGTCCTGGTGGCGGGATCGCTTATTCGCCGTCGGCGGCTTGCTCCTCTTGCTCTGGCTCCTCCTGCCCTGGTCCCATCCGGGGACCGCGATCAACCTCGGTCCCATCGGCGTCTCCGAAGCCGGGCTGCACATGGCCGCCTTACTCTCGGCCCGTTGGCTATTGATCCTGGGACTGATCGTCCTCTTTCTAACCACCTCCCCCTTTGAACGCTATCTGCAAGCCGCCCTAGCCTGCGGCTGTCCGAGCCAGTTGGTCCATTTGGGGTTGCTCTCCTATCGCTATGCCCATTTATTCGCCGAGGAACTGAATCATCGCCGGATCGCCCTGCGGCTGCGCGGCTTTCGCAATCAGATGAGCCGCCATGCCTATCGCACCATCGGCCAGGTGGCGGGGTCGATCCTGGTGCGGGGGCATGACCGGGCTGAGCGGGTGGCCCAGGCGATGCAATGCCGCGGCTTCCAAGGACGGGTGCCGATGCTGACCCCCTTTGAATCCCAGTGGCGCGACCTGGTCATGACGCTGGCCGTGCTCCTGGGACTGGCCTTGGTGCTTGTGCTGGAATGGCGTTGATTTAGGCTCTGAAATAGGATTCAGCCTCCCCAGATGCACGGGGGGTTAACAATGAATGGCTTGCACGCTCCAACCTCCCCAATTAAAGTGCAAGAGTTGGTGGTGGTCAAAACGTGGTTATCTCGTTTACTCCGCGATGCTGCTCCATGGATCGGCTTTCGGCGGCGGAGGGTCGATCGTGAAAGAGTATTTGTCGAGGTTGTTCCGCTATGTTGCATGGGCTGACCGGCGGACGCTGGCGGCTCTTCGCGCCGCGCCGTCCGCGCAACCCGAGGCCTTGCCCCTCTTGGCCCACCTGCTTGCCGCGGAGCATGTCTGGCTCGCGCGGCTGGAGCAGCGCGACCCCCGCCACCCCGTCTGGCCAACGCTCGAACTCGACGACTGCGCCCAACTGGCGGCTGAAAATGAAGTGGGTTACCGCGCTTTCCTGATGCGGTTGGGCGATGGACAACCGATCGGGGTGGTGCGGTATCGCAATAGCCAGGGGCAGGAATTCGCCACCCCGGTTCTCGACATCCTCACCCAGGTGGTTACGCACGGGCCGTATCACCGTGGGCAAATCGCCAGGGTCATCGGTCGCGGAGGAGGCGTGGCGGTCAACACGGACTTCATCACTTTCGCACGTGAAGTCGAACCCTTGGCCGAAGGAAACGCCGAGCGAGGCGCTGCACCGAACGCGGCGGGGCAATGAACGTTTTCGTGATTGGTAGCTCTCCGCGGCTCCGCCGCTGCGATGCTTGGTTGTTCCGCACCTTCGTGGGAAGGCTGCCAGGGGAGAAGTGATGAACACCCAGGAGATTCTGACGACGCTCAAGCAGCTCGGGAAGCCGCAGACGGCTGCGATCTACCAGCGTTACGGGACGGGGCACAACGTCTTTGGCGTGCTGACTTCGGAGATTGCCAAGCTTCAGAAAAAGATCAAGGTTGACCATGCGCTCGCTTTGGAACTTTGGAAGACGGGAAACGCCGAGGCGCGTGTGCTGGCTCTCCTGATCACCGATTCGGAGAAGCTGACCCGGGCCGATGCGGACCGCCTGGTCAAGGATGGGCCGGTCCGCTTCCTGGGCTGTTATCTGTCCGCTCTCGTTGCCCGCAGCCCGATCGCCGAGAAGACGATGCACGCCTGGATGAAGTCGCCGGGGGAGCATTTCCGCGAGATGGGTTATGGCATTTTCGCCGTGCGCCTGAAGGACGACCCCGACGCGATCACCGACGCGGAGGCTGCAGCGACGCTGGCGGTGATCGAGAAGGAGATCCACCGCGCGCCTAACTGGGTGCGGTATGCGATGAACAACGCACTGATCGCAATCGGCGTCTTTAAGCCAACCCTCCGCGCCAAAGCCATTGAAGCGGCGAAGCGCATCGGCAAGGTCGAGGTCGACCATGGAGAGACGAACTGCAAGACGCCAGACGCCGCGCCCTACATCGAAAAGGCGGCGAAGCGGAAGCGCTGCCCGTGACGGCGATGGTTCAGCAGCGGGCAACGTCGGTGATGCGGTCTGGATCGACTTGATGGGCATTTTCCTCGTGGGGGGATGAAGTTTGAGCTTGTGAAAATGAACAAGCAACCACCCCCCACGGCTAGGATGGATGCTTTCGGCGGCGCATGGGATTCCTGCATTTCTCTTGGGAGGGTTTTGGCATGGGCATCTTCGCATGGATCATCTTCGGGCTGATCGCTGGCGCCTTGGCGAAGTTCATCATGCCGGGCCGGCAGGGGGGAGGCATCATCCTCACCGCCATTCTCGGCATCGTGGGAGCGGTCGTTGGGGGCTTCATCGGCACCAACGTGCTCGGCTTCGGGGACATTAGCGGGTTCGACCTGCGGAGCATGGCCATTGCGGTCGGCGGCGCTTTAGTCGTTCTGTTCGTGTACGGGTTGGTCACACGCAGCCGCGGCTGATCGATGGTCCGAGGAAGAAGTCGTAGATGGCAAACACCGGAGCAAGCCGTGTCGGGCACATCCCGATTAACCTTGCCCTTCTGCGCGATGCGGGCACCCTTGTTGATGACAGTCTTTTAGATGCTGCCGGGAGGAGCGGCCGGCAGCAACCGGGCCAGAACTTGGGTTTGCTTTGCTACAATGTGACTAAAGGCATTCGCGGCGGGGGGAACGATATGCTCACCTTTCCCATCTACCTCGACCATCACGCCACGACTCGGACCGATCCCCGGGTGCTCGAGGCGATGCTGCCCTATTTCACCGAACAGTACGGCAACGCCTCGAGCGTCAATCATGCTTTTGGCGAACAGGCGCAGGCCGCCGTCGATGCCGCCCGGCATCAGGTCGCCCTGCTTCTCAATGCCCATCACCGGGACATCCTCTTCACGTGCGGGGCAACCGAGAGCAACAACACGGCGATCAAGGGCGTGGCCGAAGCTTATCGCCACAAGGGCCGGCATCTCATCACCGTGGCGACCGAGCATCCCTCCGTCCTCGGACCCTGCGAACATCTGGAACGGCAAGGCTGGACGATCACGATCCTGCCCGTGGATGAGTTTGGCCGCGTCGCGGCCGCCCAGGTTGAAGACGCCTTGCGGCCCGAAACGGTGCTCGTCAGCGTCATGCTCGCCAACAACGAAGTCGGCACCCTCCAGCCCCTGGCGGAGATCGGCGCCGTTTGCAAAAAGCACAACGTGCTGCTGCACTCCGACGCCACCCAGGCCGTCGGTAAAATCCCCGTGGACGTGCAACAACTGCAGGTCGATCTGCTGAGTCTGTCGGCCCACAAATTTCACGGACCCAAGGGCGTGGGCGCCCTGTACCTGCGCCGCAAGGAGCCGCGCGTCCGGCTCGAACCGCTCCTGCACGGCGGCGGCCAGGAGCGTCAACTCCGCTCCGGAACGCTCAACACGCCGGGCATCGTCGGTCTGGGGAAAGCGTGTGAGATCGCCCGGGAAGAGATGGCGGAGGAAGCGGCGCGGGTCGCGGCCCTGCGCGATCGGCTCTATCGCGGCTTGCTCGACCGCGTCCCCGACCTCTACCTCAACGGCCATCCGACCGAGCGTCTGCCGGGCAATCTGAACGTCAGCATCGGCTACGTCCAGGGCGAGGCGCTGCTGTTGTCCTTGCCGAGCCTGGCCCTGAGTTCGGGGGCCGCCTGCGCGACGAAGAGCAACGAACCCAGCCCCGTCCTCCGAGCCATGGGGCGCAGCGACGAACTGGCCGACGCCAGTCTCCGCTTTGGCCTCGGTCGTTTCAACACCCAGGAGGAGATCGACTTCGTCCTGGAAGAACTGCCCAAACAGATCGAAAAACTGCGCCTCCTCAGCGCCGCCTGGCAAGGCCGCACCCCGCACCCGGTGTAGAAATTTGCGGCTATGTGTCTTGCTAAATCCTGCCAGCCAACCTGCTCCCGCGCTCAGCCGAGGCGGCGGCCGAGTTGGGCCGCGAAGGCGTCCCGGTCGATGGCGGCGAACCGCACCTGATCGCCGACGCGGAGCGGATAATCATCCGCTTCGACGTCCACGATGCGGCAAGGCGTGCGGCCGATGAGGTGCCAGCCCCCTGGCGTGGGCAGCGGGTAGATGCCCGATTGCGTCCCGGCCAGGCCGATGCTGCCCGGCTCGACGCGCGTCCGCGGCTGCGCCATCCGGGGCATGCCTTGCAGAGACGCGGGCAGGTAACCCAAATAGGGGAACCCGGGACTGAAACCGATGGCGTAGACCGTGAACAGCGTCGCCTGGTGAAACTCTGCCAGCTCCCGCGGCGTCAACTTGAGATGAGCACAAACGGCTTGGGTGTCCAGTCCCAGATCATAACAGCAGGGCACCGTCCAGAGCCGGCCCACGGGGAGCGCGGTCGAGGACGACGGCCAAGCGCGGACCTGGGCCGCGGCGGAGGACCAGTCGATTTGCAGCGGGTCGAAGTAAAGGGCCACGCTGGCGTAAGCGGCGACGACGTCGATGAGCCAAGGCGGCGCGAGGGTTCGCGACTGGTTCGCCAATTGCCAGGCCGCGGGTTCATCGTGGCAGGTGATGAGCAGGGCCTGATCGCCCAACGGTTCGATGTGCAGGGGCATGGGTTCGAACCTTTCCTCCGGAATGTCGTGGCGATTTTTAGACGGTCTTTTTGGGCATGGGTAGGCCCCTTTTGTTCGGAAGCGGGAAATTACACCACCTCGCGGGCCGTGGTAAGGCGCATGATTTCCTGGGCGATGAGGTGGACGCGGTCACCCAGCCCCAGGAAGCGCGGGTCCTTGACCGGGGCGCGGGTGTATTGCTGATGCAGCCTCTGCAGGATGACGGCTAATTTGTACATGCCGAAACAGCGGGCAAAGCGCCAATGATTCAGGGGCATGGGGTTCCGTTCGAGGTAATGCTCCAAAAACTGGCGGCGCGTCAGAGCGCCGGGCAAGGCCGTCGGCCCCATGAGAAAGGCGGGGAGCAGGTCCGGGTCGTCCGCCTCGACCCAATAGGCAAAGGTGGTGCCCAAGTCGATGAGCGGATGCCCCAGCGCGGCCCGTTCCCAATCGAACACACAAACGATCCGGCTCGGATCCTCCGCATCCACCTGAAGGTGATCGAACTTGAATCCCAGATGGAGCAATCGGGGCTGCTCGGGATCGGGGGGCACATGTTTGCGCAGCCACTGGCCGGCCAGGTTCATGGCGTCGATCTCGCGGGATTGTGCCTGTTCATAGCGGCGAATCCATTGGTTGAGCAGGAACGAATGCTGGCTGCTTTGGCGATCCGCATCCTCGAAACCCAGGCTCAGGGGATCAAGCTGATGCAGTTGTGCCATGACCTCGACGAAGCGGATTGACAGCCGCTGCATGACCGGAGCGGTCAGATCGAGATCGAGGGGAATGGCTTGGCGGATGACGCGGCCGGGCCGGGATTCGAGGATGCAGAAGGCATGGCCGATGATCGACTCATCCGGGCAGAAAAGGAACGGGCGCGGGGCCAGGGCAAAGTCGCGCCAGAGTTTGGCGAGGTAGCGATATTCCCGGCCGACGTCGTGGCTGATGACGTTCGCCTGGCTGATGGCGGGGCGGCGGAGGATGTATTCCTTCTGGCCGTCCAGACCGCAGAAGAGCCTATAGGAGCGTGAATTTTCGCCGGACGGCAGCAACTCCCAGCGCAGCGGCGGCTGGTAGCCAGGCAGGCTCCGATGAAGATGTTCCGATAAGCGGCGCAGGCATTCTTTCTCATCGGTGGGCGGAGGGAGCGTGCGCTTGGACCGACTCATTCAACCTGGCTCCAGGCGGTGCGGGAGAGAGCTTGGAGTAGCATAGCATGGGAGCGGCTGAATGCCAGGAGAAAGAACCCAGCACCGTATGCCGACAGGGAGGGCGCGGATGAGCGGGGTGAAAGGTGCCGCCTAGGGTTGGATGACCCCGCACAGGGGCGGGTCCCACGGCAGTTGGCGGTGCTGCTCGACCCAGCGATCGAACGCTTCGGCCAGGTGCGGCGGCAACGGCGAGGAGCGGCGCACGGTAAGGTCCACGTGGGTAGCCAGGTATTCGCAGGTGGCGGAGAGCCGTTGATCCGCGTCCACGAGGAGGAAGTGCATGAAATGGAGCCGCTTGACGGAGCGGCCCAGGGCGCGGGTGTAGAGGGAAACGCTTTCACCGACGTGCAGCTCGGCCAGGTAGCGGGTATGCTGGGTCAGGGCGAAGCAGCCGGAGCGGGCCTGGTGGAAATAGTCGGCGCCAAAGCCAAAAGAATCGAAGAAGGAAAACGTGGCGCGATCAAACAAATGGGTGTACCACATGACGTTCATGTGCCCCATCTCATCCTGATAATTTTCCGGGATTGTAGCTTGCCAAGTTCGCGGCAGTGTGAGAATATCCACCTGATTCACCCTGATGATGGTCACACCTGAACAGGAAGGGACTATAGGCATGGGAGAGTCTATCAAGCCCTGCACCTTTTTCAGGTTAAAGTCAAGGTTTGTGAAAAAGTGAAGAGCCATTTCCATATTTACTTGACAAATCATGAAAAAGAAACTGTAGTTAGGTATGGGATTGTCGGCCAGGGAACGCCCGAGGTCCGCCTTTTTCAAGCATCATCGGCTCAAAAGGAGCACGACATGGTTCGTCATCGAGGTCGCCGAGTTGGGAAAAAAGCTCGGCGCGGAGCGGCCTTGGTAGAATTGACCGTCTGCATGCCGATCTTGATCACACTGCTTCTGGGCGTGTGGGACATCGGCAAATTGCTGCAACAGCAGCAGATCGTGGCCAATGCCGTGCGCGAAGCGGGCCGGCAAGCATCCACGGGACAGTTAACACGCTCACAGACGGAAGCTGTCGCCAGACAATATCTTGTAGAATCAGGATTGCGGATCACCGATCCGGTCACGGGGACGCCGAACGTCACCACCGCCTCGGCGAATTTGACGTCGGGCAACGATTTCACGAATTCGGCCCAGCAAGATGAATTGATGGTGCGCCTGGAATATCCCTACAAAAACAACCGCTGGAACGTGCTCCAGTTTTTCTTCAGTTCGGAACTGCGGCAACGGGTAGAATACACCTGGCGCAACATGGCGGATAAGCCGATTACGGTCGATACCTCCATTCCGCTGCGACCCAAGACTTGGAATTAGGGCGGCGCGAACGCCAAGCCGCCAGAGGAGTTCCACTTATGCTCGTTCGACCACGATCCACCAGTCAGCAGCGCCGGGGGACGGCGTCCGTCGAGTTCGCCGTCGGCTCGGCCGTTTTCTTCTTCGTCCTCTTCGGCGTCATTGAATACGCCCGCTTTGTGACGATGTACAATGTCTTGGAAAACGCGACCCGCGAAACGGCTCGTTTCGCCATCGTCAACACGCACTTGGATTATTCCGGACTGTACAATGGTCCGGCCTACAACAAAGACACGCGGATCGACGCCCATCTGCGGCATTATCTGTCGCAATTGCGGGACGTTTATCAAAATCTCGACGTGACCGTGACCTCCTTCATTGGCAGGCCGGTCGAAGCGGGGGAAGTTTATGGTCAGCCCCGGCCCAATTGGCTTGAGGCCCGGGTCAATGACATCATCGCCATCGAAGCCACCGCGGATTTTCAGCCGGTGTTGCCCAACTTTTTGCTCATGGGCAACAACATCCGCATCCGTTGTCGTTCCTGCATGTTTAGCGAGGCCAATTAAATGCCTGCCCTTCGGGGGGAGGCGCTTCATCATCCCAGGGTTTCATGGTTCGCGGCTGTCAACACGATCATTCGGGAGAAGGAAACATGTATCGGCGCACAAGAGAAAAACGACGTCCTGGCGCTTTCATCGTTTTTCTCGTCATCTGCATTCAATTCTGCCTGATCGCCATGATGGCCCTGGCGGTCGATCTGGGCATCATGATGGTCGCGCGCAACCAATGCCAAAACGCAGCGGACCTGGCGGCCCTCAACGGCGCCCGGCAGCTCACGGGCGATTCTTCCCCAACTGTGGATTTTAATAAAGCCGCAGCCCTGCCCGCGGCGGAGGCCGCCGCGACGGGGCAGCGCGTCCTGAGCCAACCGATCACTTTGACTGACATTTCCATCACGGTCGGCTCCTATGGCTACGACGAAGCCAGCCGAGAGTTCGTGATCAAGGAAGATTGGAAGGACGCCAACGACGGCTGGTCGCTGGTCAACGCCACGGTTCGCTATTCGGGCGGCGCTTATTTCGCCCGTTGGCTGGGCACCAATACCTTGGACGTTCAAGCCGTCGCCACCGCGGCCCACCGTCCCCGCGATATCGGCGTCGTCGTCGATTTCTCCGGCTCCATGCGTTATGGCACGGCCCAGGGCGCCCCTTTCACCACCGTCAGCGGTTCCTCGATCGTCATCGCCAACCGCACCCGCTCGATGAATCCCGAAAACGTCTTCCCGAGATTTGGATATTATTCAAACAGTACGTTCGTTTCCCGCAACACTTGCTCCTCGCCGCAACTCGTGCCCACGGGCGAGATGTTGGATCGCAATAACGTGACGATCCCGAACACTGGCGATGCCGCCAATATGACGCTTGTCGGCAGTTTCTACCAGGATCCTCCCTCGACGCCACAGGTGTACACGCAGCCGGCCTTTTCGCCGAATCCGACGGGCTATCAAACGGCTCCGGTGGGCGATCCTTACACGACGTTCTTCACGGTGGGGGATATGCGCAGCATCGCCTTGGCGCCGCAAACACCCCGCGTGCAGCCCTATCCCTTCACGCCGACCAACCTGAGTGGTTATCAAAATCGACCAAGCAATCCGCCCAGCGTTTGGGATAGCACTTCCACTTATGTATGGCCCCATAATCCTCATGCCCTGGCGATCACGCGCAATGCCACCTGGGAAACCGATGGTTACGGCGGCGGCTTCGTGGGCTACACCATGGGGCCGAGCTATTGGGGCAAGACGTTCTACATTTGGCCGCCCGATCCGCGCGGCCCGACGAACCCGATGGACATCTCCGCTAACAATGGCTCCAAGGATTGGCGCAAGCGCTTCTTCATCCAGGTCTACCTCGGCCGAACCAGCTCCACGTTCACGCCCTCTCTGCCCGGTGGCGGTGGTGGCGGCGGCGGCGGCGGCGGTGGTGGCGGCGGCGGTGGCGGCGGCGGCGGGGATCCTCCTCCCCCTCCTCCTCCTCCAGGCATGCTTTCCCTGGAAGAATCGTTGGTTATGAACCACGTCGGTGTGATCGGCACGGCCCTCAACAGCCCGGCGCGCGCCATCGGCACCTATGAACCGATGGACCACAACGACCTCATGTTCAACAACGACGGCACCTTCCGCGTTCCGGGCGTCCGCACGCAGATGGAAATTTATTCCATGCGAACGCCGACGACCTTGCCTGACTTCAGCAGCCCGCCGCCGACGTTCCGTCGCTGGTTTGAAAATTATGCCTATCTCGTCAACTACGACGCCATCCTCTACTGGATCAAGAACACCGGCGCGAATCCGTTTCCACCGCGCTTGCGTTCCGGCGGCATTGTTTACTATGAAAGCATTCCCGACACGATCAACCTTTCCACCTGGCCCATGCCCACGACGACCCAGGCGCAGCGCGATCAGCGCTTCTGGAAGGAATTCATCGACGAAATGCTCGGCATTCAGCAGACGGGACGCTACACTCTGTCCATTAGTGGAGCATTAAATCCTGCCACGGGCGCCACACAGAATGTTTCCATGGTGATGCCTTCCTACAGCCACGTGCAAGGGCGCATCGGCTACGGATCGGACATCAATTGGGAAAACTCGAACACCTATCGCGGCCAAATCTACCCAAGACCGGATTACAACCAGTCCGCGCCTTCCATCGGCGTCTCTAACCTGGCCTACATGGATTACCGCGATAATCCAGACCGGCCCGTGACGCGCTTCTGGTTCGGCGCCATGGGGATGGTGGATTTCCTTGGCAATTTGAACATGTCCAGGGCTTATCACCCCGGCACCTGCTATGAGACGCCTTTGTGGCAATGCAAAGTCGGCGTGCAGGCAGCGATTCAAGACACGATGAACAACCACCCGAACGACACGCTCGCGCTGCTCTCCTTTAGCCGGCCTTCGGGATGGGGTCCGCCAGCCACGACCGGTGGCACGCAGCCCTTCAACGCCGGCTACTATAACTTGCCACGGTCCGCCCTGGGCCGCAATTACAACGGCATGATCGATTCCTTGTGGTTCCCGCAGACGTTCATCAATACCCAGCAAGAGATGAGCCTCTACGATGCCCGGTTCGACCAGGAAACGCCCCGCGCCGTTGGCGGCACCTGCGTGTCGATGGGTTTGATGCTGGCCTACAATCAATTCGCGGTTGGCGCAACACCCTCGGACTTGAAGACGTATTGCACCAACCCCAACACCCCGGGGATCATGGGCGGCCTGGGCCGCAAGGGGGCGCAGAAGATCATCATCCTGCAAACGGATGGCGTCTGCTCAGCCACCTCCTACCAAAACGAACCGAGCGAACTGTTCAGCAACTACGGCGCTTACAACTCCTTCTTCCGCGTTCGATTGCGTGATTCCCAGGGAAATCAAAGCACCTCAGGCAACGAGTATCCCAACTGGGTGGCCGGGGCCCCTGTGGGTGCCACGGGCGAGACGCCTCCCATCACCCAGGCCAAGCGGATCACCGAGATCATCTGCAATTACGACACGCATTCGACCTATCCGGGCTTCTCCCTCGGCCGCAAGCCTGTGAAGGTCCATTGCATCGCTTTTGGCAGCTTGTTCGATCCGGCCAACACCGGAACGGCGACCGTAACGGCGCGCAACACCGTGCTCGACATGTTGCAATACATGCAATACGTCGGCAAGGTGCAACTCTCTCCGACCGATCCGTTGGAACCCTACAAGGTCATCTACGGCGACGGTCCAACGAAGATTAATAAGCTGCGCACCGCGTTTCAAAACATCATGCAGGATGGTTACTCGGTGTCGTTGATTCGCTAGGATGGCAAACGTGAACCCCCCAAGGGAGCGGAGGCAGTGACCATCCGCTCCCTCTCTATTTCCGGCATTCGTCCTGCTCCCATGGAGCCGCCATGCCCCCAATGGTCGAATTCGCCCAGGCCGGCAAGGATTATCTGGTTGGCTTTCCTTTTCCGCGGCCGTTTGTCGCCGTCGCCCAGGTTTCTTTCCAGATCGAGCCGGGCGAAGTGTTTGGCCTGGTCGGCCCCAACCGCGCGGGCAAGACCACGCTGATCAAGATGCTGCTCAATTTGTGCCGGATCACGCGCGGCGAGGTTCGACGCTTCGGCGAGCCGGCCCGCGTGCGGCGGACGTTGAGCCGGGTCGGCTACATGCATGAAAACCAGGCCTTTCCGAAATACCTGACGCCGCTGTCGCTGCTCGAATACTACGGCACGCTGACCCGGCTGCCCGCGGCTGCGATCCAGGAGCGGAGTTACAAGCTTGTCGAGCAGGTGGGGTTGGCCGACCGCCGGCAGGACATCCTCGCGCGCTTCAGCAAGGGCATGGTGCAGCGGTTGGCTTTGGCCCAGGCCCTGCTCAACGATCCCGACCTGCTTGTCCTGGACGAACCCATGGAGGGGTTGGACCTCTCCGCTCGGAAGATGCTCCATGGGATCGTCAAGGAGCGCCGGCGGCAGGGCAAGTCGGTTTTGCTGGTGTCGCATTCGACCCACGACGTCGATCAGCTTTGCGACCGGATCGGCATCATGCTCGGCGGCCAGTTGGCTTACCTGGGGAGTCTGGCGGCGTTCAAGCAAGATCCGCAAACGAAGCAACCCCGTTCGTTCGAAGCGGCGCTGCACGACTTGTACGATCGCTCGGCCTCATAGGATGAACGCTCCATGATCGCGGTGTTTCGCAGTTTGATCGTCGATACGTTTCGTCAATCGCTGGCGTCGCGCATCTTCTGGGTGATGCTGGCGGTGAGCGGCTTGTGCACGCTGTTCTGTCTGAGCGTGGGGTTCATCAACGTCCCCGTCAAGGCGGGCGAAGGCTTGCCCCAAGCCGATCCGCTGGCCGATCCGGTCAAGGCCGAGGCCGCGGGGCTGGACGTCTTCGGCGGCGAGATCACGTATGGCTTCGGCGTGATCCGCATGCAGGTGGACCGGGATCGGCAGAACGCGGTGCAGTTCATCCTGGCCGTGCTGGCGGGGTTGGTGGCGGGATCGCTCGGCTTGCTGCTCACCCTGGTCTGGACGGCGGGTTTTTTCCCATCCTTCCTGGAGCCGAGCGCGGCGTCGGTGCTCTTGGCCAAGCCGATTCACCGCTGGCAGTTGCTCCTGGGCAAGTTCGTCGGGCTGCTGGTTTTCGTGGCCCTGCACGCGGCGGTGTTCGTCTTGGGCACATGGCTCGCACTGGGCGTGAAGAGCGGCGTGTGGGTCCCCGCTTATCTGTGGTGCGTGCCCATGCTCGTGCTGCAGTTCGCCGTCTTTGCCAGCGTCTCCGTCCTCTTGGCCGTGGTGACGCGGAGCACGGTGGTGTGCGTGTTCGGGTCGATCCTCTTTTGGATGGTCTGCTGGGCCATCAATTATGGCCGGCACAAGGTCTACGCCGTGCCGGAACTGCGGGCGGCAGTCTCGGTGCAAATGGTCAACGCGGGTTATTGGGTCATGCCCAAGCCGGTGGATTTCGGCATGCTCTTTTTCGACGCCATCGGCGCACACAATTACTTTGCCGAGGCGGTGGATCTGAAGCCCATCCGCCAGGAAGAAAAGGCGACCAAGCAAACCTGGCAGCGACCGACGTTGGCGCTGGTCACGTCGCTTTTGTTTTCGTTGGGCATCCTCGGGCTGGCCATGTATCAATTTCGCCACACGGATTATTGACCTTCGTTGCTGACGCCGCTGCGGGCAGCGCGGCTGTGACATCCTCTTTCCTTGTGTGAGCATCCCATGATTCATCGACGACAATTTGTCCAAACCACGGCCGGCGCGGTGCTGGCCGGGCTGGCGCCGCGGTTCCACATTGTGGGCGCTGCTTCGAAATCGGGCACGCGCCAGGTCGTGATCGGCCAAGGCGAACATCGCTACGAATGCCACCACCGCTGGGGCGAGCTGCCCTCGCATCTCCGCTGGCAAACGACCCATGGCGTGTGCGTCGACCCGGAAGGCCTGATCTACATCACCCATCAGGGATACGGCCCCGACGTCATGGACACGGTGGTGGTGTTCGATGCCAAGGGCAAGTTCGTGCGCTCCTTCGGACGGGCCTATCATCAAGGGGGCCACGGCATCGATCTCTGCGTGGAAGGTTCCGAAGCCTTTCTCTACCTGTGCGACATCCATCAAAGGCAAGTCATCAAGACCACCCTCGCCGGCGAGGAGGTTTGGAAGAAAAGCTATCCCGCCGAGTCCAAGGTTTATGCAGAGGCCAAGGGTTACCGCCCGACCAATCTGGCCTTTGCTCCCGACGGCGGCTTCTACGTGGCCGACGGTTACGGCTCCCATTTCATTCATCAGTACAACGCTGCGGGGCAATGGGTCCGAGCCTGGGGCGGCAAGGGGAATCAACCCGGCAAGCTCTCCACGCCGCACGGCATCTGGCTCGATGATCGGCCTGGCCGCGAGCCGAGCCTGATCGTGGCGGACCGCGCCAACGCCCGGCTGCAATACTTCAGCCTGAAGGGCGAATTCCTGAGCGAGTCTCGGGACGTGCTTTTTCCCGCTCACTTCGATATTCGCGGAGACGTGTTGCTGGTTCCCGATTTGCATGCCCGGGTGTCGCTGTTCGACAAGGACAACCGGGTGATCGTGCACTTGGGGGACGACCCGGATTGGATCGCCGAGGTAAAGAAGTTCAAAATCCGCACGCAGCCCAGCGAGTGGGTGGAGGGCAAATTCGTACACCCGCATGACGCCTGTTTCGATCGGGCGGGGAATCTGTTCGTGGTGGAATGGGTGCAAACGGGGCGGGTTAGCTTTCTGCGCCGCGTGAGTTGACGGGGCCGATTGGCTCCATGAGCTTTTCCGCTTGCCGCATCCATTGCAAGAGGCTCTCCTCCATGGCGGCAAGCTGCTTTTCGGTGTTGGCCGTGAGCTCCGCGGCCTGGTCGTGAAAGGCTTCGAGGGCGGCGATCTGCCGCGCGCAGGCGTCGAGCCCTTCACTCAATGGAGCGGCGGGCAGTTGGGCCAACAGGGCATCGACGTTGGCTTCACGGCGCGCCGTTCGCTCCGCCACGGCTTGGGCCTGGGTTTCGAGTTCATCCAGCATGGCCAGGTCGAGCGGCACGGGCTTCATGGAGGGGCTCCTTTCCCAGCAAGGTCTAGTGCTTTTCCATACCCCAATTCAGCCTGAGTGCCAAGAGGAAAGATTATTAGCGAAAAGTTATGCCAAGTGAGCCTGGCTGGGCAACCTGCTGCGTTTATCCTCGAACATCATGCCCTGAAACCTTTTGCGACTTCATTCGCGCCCGATCTCACTGTTTTTCCACCTTTGCCGCAACCAAGGCCGTCCATCTTCCCCCAGGCTAACAAACTGTCCTGGACGGCTGACCGGGGGAACCATATTGATAACGTATCAACCTCTGATGAGCTTTGGGTGAAACCGGCCAAGCGGGGTCGGCTTTCTTCTTCATATTCTTTTTTGGTGGGTAAAGCGTGATGACACCATGGGCACGTTTGAGCCAGGTTGGAGCGGGATGCTTGCATTTCCGACCGCTATTGTGTTTGCTTCTGCTGCTGATGAGCGGTTCAAGCCTGTACGCCAGCGAAGCTGACCTGGCCATCCCGGACCTGCATGCGGGCAAGTTCACGATCTTCGGGCTGGACATTACCGCTTGGAATTTACTGCTTTACGGCGCGATCGTGATCTGTGGCACGTTGGGCATCAGTCTGTATCTGCGGCACCAGATTTACGTGCAGCCGGCGCATCAATCGATGCTGAACATCTCCGAAATCATTTTCCAAACCTGCAAGACCTATCTGATTCAACAAGGCAAGTTCCTGTTGATGCTGTTCGTGCTGATCGCCTTCGCCATCTCCTATTATCTGCTGGCCTTCGGCGGCCATGAAGGGCCGAGCCAGCCTGACCACCTGCAGCCGATTCCCCCCTTCTTGAAGGTCGTTTACGTTTTGCTCTTTTCGCTGGTCGGCATGGGCGGTTCCTATTGGGTGGCCTGGTACGGCATCCGCGTGAACACCTGGGCCAACTCGCGCACCGCTTTCGCCTCGCTCCGAGGCATTCCTTGGGACGTCGTGAACATCCCGCTGCGCGCGGGCATCTCGGTCGGCTTGTTCCTGATTTCGCTCGAGCTGATCATGATGGTTGTCATCTTGCTCTTCGTGCCGCGTGAAATCGTCGGCGTGTGCTTCCTGGGCTTCGCCATTGGCGAGTCGCTCGGCGCCTCGGCCCTCCGCATCGCGGGCGGCATTTTCACCAAGATTGCCGACATCGGCTCCGATCTCATGAAGATCGTCTTTAACGTCAAGGAAGATGATCCGCGCAATCCGGGCGTCATTGCCGACTGCACCGGCGACAACGCTGGCGATTCGGTCGGCCCCACCGCCGATGCCTTTGAAACCTACGGCGTCACCGGCGTCGCCCTCATCGCCTTCATCACCCTGGCGATCCCCAACACCCAGGCGGACCTCCAGTCCAAATTGATCGTCTGGATTTTCGCCATGCGCTTCCTCATGGACATCATGTCCGGGGCGAGCTATTTCGTGAATCAAGCCATCTCCGAGAAGAAATATAAAGGTTTGAAGGAATTCAATTTCGAAGAGCCGTTGACGCGGCTGATCTGGATCGCCGCCATTCTCTGCATCAGCACGTCCTTCTTCATGAGTTGGTTGTTGCTGAACAATCTGGTCGTCGGCGGCGCGTCCTACCCCAACTTGTGGTGGCAACTCGCGGCCATCATCAGTTGCGGCACGCTGGCAGCCGTGCTCATCCCAGAATTCACGAAAGTCTTTACCAGCTCCCACTCCAAGCACGTGCACGAGATCGTGACGGCCTCCCGCGAGGGCGGCTCCTCGTTGACGATCCTGTCCGGCATCGTCGCCGGCAACTTCAGCGCCTTCTGGAAGGGCATCCTGATCGCCGGGCTGATGGCCATCGCCTACTTCGTCAGCTTGCAAGGCCTCGACGAGGTCATGCGCGTCAACCTCGACCCCACCAACCCCGCCAAGCTGGTCGGCGTCGGTTCCATCTTCGCGTTCGGCCTGGTCGCCTTCGGCTTCCTCTGCATGGGGCCGGTCACCATCGCCGTCGATAGCTATGGTCCCGTCACCGACAATGCCCAGTCGATCTTCGAACTGGCACAGACCGAAAGCATCCCCGGCATCAAGGAAGAAATCCAGCGCGATTTCGGCTTCGAACCCGACTTCACCCTCGGCAAGCATTACCTCGAGGCCAACGACTCGGCGGGCAACACCTTCAAGGCCACGGCCAAACCCGTGCTCATCGGCACCGCGGTCGTCGGCGCCACCACCATGATCTTCAGCATCATCCTCATTCTCGGCCACAACGGCTTGCTCCATTTGAGCCTGACGGACGCCCCCGTGCTGCTCGGCTTCATCTGCGGCGGCGCCGTGATTTATTGGTTCAGCGGCGCCAGCATGCAAGCCGTCACCACCGGCGCCTATCGCGCCGTCGAGTTCATCAAGAAAAACATGAACCTCGACAAGAAAGAGGCCGATATCGAGGATTCGAAGACGGTTGTCCGCATTTGCACCGAGTATGCTCAAAGCGGCATGTGGAACATCTTCATCGCCCTCATGGCATTGACCTTGGCTTTCGCCTTCTTCGACCCCAACTTCTTTGTCGCATATCTGATCTCGATTGCCGCTTTTGGCCTGTTCCAGGCCATCTATATGGCCAACGCCGGCGGCGCCTGGGACAACGCCAAGAAGCTCGTCGAAGTGGACATGAAGGAAAAAGGCACGCCTCTCCACGCCGCCACCGTGATTGGCGACACCGTGGGCGATCCCTTCAAAGACACCACGTCGGTGGCCCTCAATCCGATCATCAAGTTCTCGACGCTGTTCGGCCTGTTGGCGGTGGAAATCGCCGTCGAGGTGGCCCGGCACGCGCGGGAGCACAGCACCATGAACTATATCCCCTATGTTGGGATCTTCATGTTGATCGTGGGGTTGTCCTTCGTCTTGCGGTCATTCTACTCCATGCGGATTCCAGAGAAGAAGTAACCCTTTCGCTGGATCATGAAATAAAAAACGGGCGGCTTCGCGCCGCCCGTTTCTTTTTTGCGTGAACGGGGAAGGCAGACTAACGATCCTTCGCTTCCTGTTTCGCGGCGGCGGGATCCGCAAGACTCGACAGCTTGGACGCCTCGGTGAAGGTCAGCGATTCGCTGTTGAGGCAAAACCGCATGCCCGTCGGGCGCGGGCCGTCGTTGAACACGTGGCCCAGATGGGCGTCGCAGCGGGCGCAATTTATCTCCATCCGCACCATGCCGTGGCTGCGATCCACCTTTTGCGACACGTTCGTCTTCGCGATCGGCTGGAAAAAGCTGGGCCAGCCGGTTCCCGATTGGAACTTGGCGTTCGAGGAAAACAAGGGCAAGCCGCAGCAGACGCAGGCATAGACGCCCTCTTTTTTGTTGTCCAAGAGGTTGCCGCAGAAGGGCGGCTCCGTCCCGGCGCGGCGGGTGATGCGGTATTGCTCCTCGGTCAGTTGCTGTTTCCATTCCGCTTCCGTCTTGACGACCATCGGCATGGCGATCGGCCCGACGAGCTTGCCCTCGGAATTGAAGACGTGCACGCTGACCATTTGCGGTTTTCCTTTTTTCTCGGAGGCTTTGGCGGCGGACGACTCTCCCTGCAGCAGCACGGCAGGGATTCCCAACATCAGGATAAACATCATTCCTGCCCACATGGTTCGATCTCCCTTGATGTGCATGATGGCCGCGGCCATGACCTCAGGATAACCGCAAGCGCCGGCCGGGGTCAACGAAATGCGCGGCCGGCGTTTCCCGTCCGGGACGGGATACCCCTTGGATGCGGCTGAGCCAGCCAAGGTTTCGGATGGGAGCCAGGTCCGCCTCCTTGGAAAGGCATCGGGTCATGCAAAAAGCCCGGCCTTGCGACCGGGCTTTCGATGAGGAGGAATCGAGTCCGAGTTACTTGACTTCGTTGATCTTGATGGCCGCCTTGGCCCGCAAGCCCGGGAGCATCTGATCGCGAAGGCGGTCGCTGACGACTTCCTTGACCGCGTCCTTGACCTGCTCGAATTCGACGTCGCGACCCGGGATGCGTCCGGTGACGAGGATGACGTGGAAGCCGAATTGGGTTTCGACGACGTCGCTCATCTGGCCGGGCTGAAGCTGAAAGGCGGCCTTGGCGAAGGGTTCGACCATGTGGCCGAGGCGGGGGAAGGAGCCGAGGTCGCCGCCGTTTTTCTTGGACGGGCAGTCGGAATCCTTGCTGGCGGCGGCGGCGAAGATTTCGGTAATGACCTTGAGCTGCTGCGTGGCGTAGGCCAGGCTGTCGGTGTTGGGCACGCCGGTCATCCGCTGCTTCGTGGTCTGGTCGATGGTGCCGCGGATGGCCAGCGCCTTGGCCTTGGCCTTTTCCTTGTCCTCGGCGGTGGCGCCTTCGGGCAGGGCGACGAGCAAATGGCGGGCGCTGACAGCCGAGCCGTCGAAGCTCTCCTTGCTGGCGTTGAAGAAATCCTTGAGCTTGTCGTCGGTGAACTGGCTGTCGCAGAATTTTTCCCAGCGCAGATCGGCTGCGACCTGGCGGCGCAGCTCCGCTTCGGTGATTTGCAGTTGGCCGAGCATGGTCTCCAGGGTGATGTTGTTTTTCTTCGCTTCTTCCTTGATGAGGTCCATGCGCTGGTCGACCTCCTTCTCCTCCATTTTGACGACGCTGCGCAGATGCTGCTCGATGAGCAGATTATCGATGAGATATTGGATCAGCTCCTTCCGCGCCTTGGCGTGCTGCTCGGGGGGCAGGTTTTTGAGCGCCCGCTGGACGTTCGCTTCGGGAATGGCTTCGCCGTTCACCGTGGCGGCGGCGGGCGGCTCGGCCCAGGCGAGCCATCCGGTCAGGGTCAAGAGCCAGGTCAAACTTGCCAACATGATTCGCCCTCCAATCGGCGTCCTTGAAAACTCGGGGGATGGGAAAACAGTTCGGGTTTCTCGGCTCAAGCGGCTTCGCGGCGGACCGTCCGGCGCTGCGCCTGCAGCATGATTTCCAATGCGTTGACCAGGCGATCCGGGCCGCGGCCGTCGATCAAGAGCCGCCCGCAGCGGGCCATCATGCGGCGCTCGCTCTGGTCCTCGATGAGATTTTCCACGGCCATGCGCACGGTCTTCGGGTTGACCGATTCATGCCAACCGAGCAGCGTCGCGGCCCCTTCTTCCTCGAGCATCTCGGCGGCGCGCCACTGCGCTTCATCTTGCACGATGAGCAGCATCGGCACGCCGACGCACGCCAATTCATAAGCCCATTGATTGGCGTCGCACAGAGCGAAGTGGCAGCGGGAAATCCGCTTGGCCATCTCGGCGGTTTCCGTGGCGATCGTGATCCGGCCCTTGTGCGTTTCCGCCAGCTTTTGCCATTGGGGCAACTCGGGATGCACCGAGCGCGCCAGGATGTCGACCCGCGCCACGTCGTTCATGCCCAGGAGGATGTCCAAGGCCCGGCCGGTCCAGTTGTGCGGATCATCGCCGAAGCCGACGACGACGCGGATCGGCAGTTGCGGCTCCTGCCCGCGCACCAGCCGGACGCGGCGAATGCCGGGGCGGACCAGGGTGTACCGTTTGCCGGCCAGCACTTGCGTGCCCGGGCAGACGTCGTAATCGGCCACGCTCTTGTTCATGGCCGGGTGGACGATGAGCTGGCTGGCGAAGCGATATTCGGCCTGATGATCGAAGCTGATGACCATCGGCCCCAGGTTCGCCAGTTCGGCCAGATATTCGGGGGTGCCATGCGGGGAATCGACGAGCACGGCGGCGGGCTTGATCCGATGGACCTCCCGCGCGAGTTGTTCGAGGTCCTCCGGCGTGCCGACGGGATGCTCGGCGGGAATCCATTGATTGTCGCCGCGTTTGATCTGTCCCGCCAAGATCGTCGGCTGCAAGTCCGACAGGAAATGGCATGGCCGGCGCCGCCGCTGCAAGGCGCTGGCAAAGACCATGGTTCGTGCGAGATGTTCCCAACCCATGGCGCGCGTGCCGTCGACGCGCATCAAGACCGGTTCGCGAGTCATTCCGCCTCTTCTCCATAACAGGGGAAAGCTACCGACGCCGGGCGACAAGGCCCGACGCTCACGCGTTCGGTGTCAAGCAGGATGGCGTTCAAAGTGGAGCCATGCGGGAGAAGCCGTTCCGTCAGCTTCCATCCGAAGGGCAGCGTCCGATGTGTTCCGAGCATCCGACGCGTGGGGCGAATCTTACTCCAAGATTTCCTAAAGAAAAAGGCCAAAACGTCCGAGCCATCGGCGCGGCGAAACGCCCAGCCTGGCGAATCATGGCACGCTGGTGAAATTGACCGCGGTGAACCGGGACGCGGCCGGGGAGGCGAAGCAGCGCCATTCGCGGCGGCGCGGCAAGCTGGTCGATTGCGGCCCGCATCGGCTCCGTTTATAATGGCCCCTGCGAAGGTCCCTCGACTCGACGCTCGCCTTCGCCAGGGGGGATGGTTTCATGCGCAACTTTCTGGGCATCGACGTCGGCACCAGCGGCACCAAGGCGCTGGTCTGCCGCGAGGACGGCCTGGTGCTGGGCGTCGGGGTGGCGGATCATCCGATCGCGCATCCGCGGCCCGGCTGGTCGGAACAGCATCCCGAGGATTGGTGGCAGAGCAGCGTGGCGGCGGTGCGGCAAGCCTTGTCCCAGGCTCAAGTGGAGCCGAAAACACTGGGCGGGATCGGCCTGAGCGGCCAGATGCACGGGTCGGTTTTTCTCGACCGGCATCAGCGGGTGCTGCGGCCGGCGATTTTGTGGAATGATCAGCGGACCGTGAACGAATGTACAGAGATCGAGGAGCTCGCCGGCGGCCGCGCCGCCCTCATTCAGATGGTCAGCAATCCCGCCTTCACCGGCTTCACGGCGCCGAAAATCGTTTGGCTCCGCCATCACGAACCGGAACTGTATCAGCAGCTCGACAGCGTCCTCTTGCCGAAGGATTATCTGCGCTTCCGTTTGACCGGCGACTATGCGACCGATGTCAGCGACGCCTCGGGCACCCTGCTGCTGGACGTCAAGCAGCGCCGCTGGCACACGGGGCTGCTGCAAAAGCTGCAGCTCAGCCAGGACGTGCTGCCGCCTTGTTTCGAATCGACCGAAATCACGGGCAAGTTGTCGGCCGAGGCTGCGCAGACGCTGGGGCTGCCCAAAGGGTTGTCGGTGGTCGCCGGGGGAGGCGATCAGGCCGCCGGCGCGGTCGGCAGCGGCATCGTGCAATCGGGATTGGTCAGTGCCGTGCTCGGCACCAGCGGGGTGGTCTTCGCCCATGCCGAACAGCCAAGAACGCACCCCGAAGGGCGCGTCCACACGATGTGCCACGCGGTGCGCGGCGCCTGGCACATGATGGGCGTCGTCCTGGCGGCGGGCGGCAGCTTGCAATGGTTTCGCAATCAGTTTTGTCAGGAGGAAGTGCGCGCTGCGGCGGCGCAGCAGCGCGATCCCTACGAACTCATCCTCGAAAACGCGGCGGCGCTTCCCCCCGGCGCGGAGGGGCTGTTCTTCCTGCCCTATCTCACCGGAGAACGGCATCCTTATGCCGATCCATTGGCGCGCGGCGCCTGGCTGGGCTTGAGCGTCCGGCATACGCGATGGCATCTGGCCAGGGCCGTCATCGAGGGCATCACCTTCGCCTTGCGGGATTGCCTGTGCGTCATGGAGCAGCTTGGCGTATCGTTCAAACAAATTCGGCTGGCGGGGGGCGGCGCGCGCAGCGCCTTTTGGCGGCAGCTTCAAGCCGACATCTTCGGCCATCCGGTGGCCCTTGTCAATTCGACCGAAGGCGCGGCCCTGGGCGCGGCCATCCTCGCCATGGTCGGCACGCGCACTTACGACCACGTTCCCGAAGCGTGCCAGGAAATGATGCGCGTCGTGGAAACCATCGACCCCGACCCGGCACGGCATGCGCGTTATCGCGAACTGCACGCCGAGTATCAAAAACTGTATCCGCTGCTGCAGCCGGTGTTCCCCAGGCTGGCGTCTGGGGCCGAGGCCGGCGCCTCTTGACGGCGTTTCATGAACCCTCCTCCGATGGGAGTTTGGCATGGCCCTGGAAGTCGATCCGAAAGCTTACCGTCTGGTCATCACTCAAGCGCTGATCGGAGGCGTCGTCGGCACCCTGCCCGGGTCGCTGGTCATGGCCATCGAGCCCAATTTGATCCATCCCTTTTTCCCCACGATCTTGCTCCTCGCGGGGTGCGTGCTCGGCTGTCTCATTTGCGCTCTGGCGGCGACGGCGGGGGTTTTCGTCGACACGGTTCGCGCGGCCCGGCGCTCCACCCGCAACCATGGCGGCGAGGCTCGGGCGGAGTCGATGCCGATCCATATGAACCATCGTTCCGATGAGCATCCGGCTTTGCCGCAGACGGCCGCCGCCTCGACGTCGGACCCGGTCCCGTCGAGTTGACCTGCGCCGCCCCGTCCTCTCCGCGCTCAGGTTGTTGTTGGCACGGTCCCTCCAAGCCGATGCTTTCGATAGAATGATGGCATGGAACGCGCACCCTTCACCACCGAGAATACGGTTTCGGCCAAGCCGCCCCGCTCGGGATTCTGGCAAGAGAAATGTCCCCGCTGCCGGGAAGGTGCGGTCTTCTCCGGCCTGGTGACCATGAACGAGCGGTGCCCTAAATGCGGTTTGCTCTTTGGCCGCGAGCCAGGCTACTTCCTGGGAGCCATGTATTTTGGCTATGCCTTGGGGGTGCCGGTGCTGGGCTTGCTGCTGCTGGCGGCGTATCTGTTCTGGCCGGATTGGCCTCTCGATCGGCTCCTGCTCGTGGCCCTGGTCGGTTTCGTGCCGTTCCTGCCGATGATCTTTCGCTTCTCCCGGCTGCTGTGGATTTATTTCGATCAGACGTTCGACCCCAGCCGGCCATCAGGCTCCGCGCCGTGATGGCGACCCGAGCGAACGATCAAAGCTCACGACGTCCATCATCGATCCATGCTGATGGCGGCGATGAGCCGTGCCGCGGGACTCGCCACGGGGGGATAATTTTTCCTTCCGCCTAGGCCATTCGTGGCGCAGAATAGTCTATTGGCCGTTGAACGATTCACCCTGCTGCATCGTCCAGCCCACCCGCGGTAGGAGCCTTATGTCCGCGCCTTCACTGTATCCCAATGAACAGCATTTGGGATTGATGACGGATATGCAAGCGTTGACCCTGGCCGCGGGGTATTACACCCATGGCCTGGCGGATCGGAAGGCGACTTTCGAGTTGTCGATCCGCGAGATGCCGCCTCATCGGCATTACCTCGTGGCGGCGGGGTTGGCCCAGGTCATTCACTACTTGCTGCGGTTTTCCTTTTCACCGGAACAGATCCGCTGGCTCCGGCAGCAGCCGTTGTTCGCCAAGGTGCCCGTGGGGTGGTACGAAAAGTTGGATGCCCTGCGCTTCGAGGGCGATCTGTGGGCCATCCCCGAGGGGACGATGGTGTTCCCGCCGAGTCCGCTGCTGCGCGTCACGGCCCCGCTCATGGCGGCCCAGTTGCTGGAAACCTACCTGATCAGCACGATCATGATGCAGACGATGGTGGCCTCGAAGGCGAGCCGCATCGTGACGGCGGCCCAGGGTCGGGCACTTTGGGACATGGGGGCGCGGCGGGCTCATGGTCCGCAGGCGGGCATGTTGGCCGCCCGCGCCGCTTACCTGGCGGGCTTCGAGGGGACCAGTCATGCCGAGGCCGCCCGCCGCCTCAACATCCCCACCGCCGGGATGCAGGCCCATGCCTGGTTCATGAGCTTTAAGGATCAGAAGGATGCGTTCCGTAAATTCGGCGAGACTTTCCCCGAGGGCGTCACCGTCGTTTTGGATACCTTCGACACCCTCGACGGACTGAATCGGGCCCTTTCCTCCGGAACCGCCATCCAAGCCGTCCGCATCGACAGCGGCCACCTCTTGAACCTGAGCCGCGAAGTGCGCCGGCTGTTGGATGCCGCCGGTCGGCCGCAAGTGAAGATCATCGTCAGCGGCGACCTCAACGAACAACGCATCCACGACTTGCTCGCCGCCGGGGCGCCGGTGGATGGCTTTGGCGTCGGCACGGAATTGGTCACGAGCCTGGACGCGCCGAGCCTCGGCTGCGTCTACAAACTCGTGGAGATCGAGACGGAGTTCGGCCTCGAAGGCCGGCTCAAGAACGCCCCGGACAAGAAAAGCTACCCCTATGCCAAACAGGTCTATCGCTTCACCGGCGGGGATGAGCGGTTCGAATTTGACGAGATCACCCGCAACACGGAAACGCTCTATGGCGATCCGCTCATGATGCCCATCATGAAGAACGGCGAACTGGTCGAACCCCTGACCTCCTTGGCCTCCCTTAGGACTCGCTGCCAGGAACAACGGGCGCTCCTGCCCGCGCGCTTGCTCGGGCTGGAGGAGACGGTCGAACCCTACCGGGTGCGGATCAGCAAGCACTTGGAGCGGGAAGCCGAGCGGCTGCTCAGCCAAAGCTCGGATGAATTTTCCTTTGTCTAATGGGCAGGATCGGCGTGATTCCCCCAATCCATGCAGGTGTTCCACGTGGAACATCCCGCCCCTTGGCCGCGCGTCCGGGGCGGTTGCCGACGCCGGCCCGGTCGGTTCAGGTCCCGTTCAGCGGCGGCCGTTTCAGGTGAAACCCGGTGGCTTCCTGATAGGCCATGGCCACGGCGAGCAGTTCCGCTTCACCGAACAATTGGCCGGTGAAGGTCAAGGAGATCGGCACGTCCGCGCCGTTGCGCTTCGTGAACCCATTAGGGAGGCAAACGGACGGATGGCCGGTCAGGTTGGTCGTTGAGAGGTCATTGCCGCCGACGTAGAGGTCGACCTGTTCGAAGACCTTGGCCATGTCGTCCATCAATTTGGACCGGAGCCGCTGGGCGCGGAGGTAATCGACGGCGGTGATCCATTGGGCGGCGCGAAAGGGCGTCGGCCAGAGCTTGCCGATCTGTTCGAGTTTCCCCGCCTGGGTCAGGTGGTCGAAGGCGGCTCCGGCCTCGGCGTTGAGGATGGTGTTCACGATCATCCCCGCTTGCCGTTGGGGTAGACTGATCGGCACGATCTGCACGCCGATTTCGCGCAGCACCTTGACCTCGGGCCGATCGTCGCTGTTCCGACCGGGGACGCCCACCCGCAAGGCGGCGAGTTTCTTCGGTGAAGGCCAAACATAGTCCCGGTCGACGGCGGTCGGGTCCCGGCCGTCCCGTCCCTGAATCGCACCCAGGACCAGGGCGCAATCCTCCACCGAACGGCAAATCGGCCCGATCTTGTCCATGGTCCAGCACAGGGCCATGCAGCCATGTCGGCTGACCCGGCCAAAAGTGGGCCTCAATCCGGTGGCTCCGCAGCGGGTGGATGGGCTGACGATGCTGCCCAAGGTTTCGCTGCCGAGCGTGAAGCCGACCAAACCCGCCACGACTGCCGCAGCCGAGCCGGCGCTGGAGCCGCTCGAACCTTCTTGGGGATTCCAGGGATTGTTCGTGCGGCCGCCGAACCAGACGTCGTTGTAGGCCAACGCGCCCAGGCTCAACTTGGCCGCCAAGACGGCCCCGGCCTGTTCAAGCCGCTCCGCCACCGTGGCGGTCATGGCCAGCATTTGTTCCTGATATTCCCCCGCTCCCCAGGTGGTCTTGTAATCCTTTACGGCGATCAAATCCTTCGCCCCCCAGGGAATCCCGTGCAGCGGTCCCCGATCCTTGCCCTGCTTCAGTTCCTCATCCGCTTGCTTGGCTTGCTTGAGCGCGAGGTCTTCCGTCAAGGTGATGACGCATTTCAAAAGCGGATCGAACTTTCGCAAGCGCTCGAGATAGAGCTGGGTCAATTCCACGGAACTGATCTGCCCCGACCGCAGCAGGTGGCCCAGTTCGCTGATGGATAAAAAAGCGATCGCCTCCGGCTCGGATGGTTTCTTCAACGCCTTCTGACGGGCGGCGACCGAGACGGTGGCTTGCTTCGGCGCGGCGGCGTTCGGCGTCGGATCGAAACGCACGGCCAGGGGAACCTCGTTGGCCAAATCGACGCGCCGGGCCGCATCGATTCCCCGCCGGTAGCCGGTGAGTGCTCGCGCCACTGCTACGCGGTCCTCGTCCTTCAAGGTGATGCCCGCCACCCATTCGGCCTGTTTGAGCATCTCCGCCGTGATGACGTTGTTGGGCGCGGGCGTGTCCTGGACCAGAGCCGCGGCGGCACGCTGAAACACCATCGTCCCGATGCCCAAGGCGGACAGCGAGGCAAGCACGGAGCGTCGGTCAACGAGCATGTTGATTCTCGCAAGATAAGGGAAGGATCGAAACCGCTTCAGGATCGGCCCGATTATAGTCGGCCGAGGGGGGTAGTGCGAAAGGAAAGTCGGAGCGCGGGCCGAGCGGTTCCCAGCTTCCTCGGCTTGCTGGATTTTCCCATCTCGCCACCCGGCTGGTTGGCTGCCAACCTGCGTTGCCCGATTTGGGCGTCAATGCTAAAATCCCCCGCCGATGCGCCGCCCGTTTCCAGAACCATGCATGAGGGAGACCTTCCCATGAATGATAAACGCCGCCTGGGTCGAGGATTGGATGCTTTGTTTGGCGGATCGGCTTCCCCCTCGTCGGCGGAGATCGCGCTGCCCGCCGAGGCCGATGCGGCGGACGCCCTGGCCGGCCAAGCCTGGTCGGAAGTGCCCATCGCTCAGATCGAAACCAATCGCTTTCAGCCGCGGAAGGAGTTTGACCGCGAATCCATCGAAGCGCTCAGGAGCAGCCTGGAAACGCATGGGCTATTGCAGCCAATCGTCGTGCGCAAGAACGGCGACCACTTTGAGCTGATCGCCGGCGAACGGCGTCTCCGCGCCGCCAAGGAAGCGGGCTGGTCCAACATTGCCGTCCACGTCGTGGACATGAACGATCAATCCGTCTTCGAGGCGGCCCTCGTTGAAAACATCCAGAGGAGCGACCTCAATCCGCTCGAGAAGGCCAAGGGCTTTCAAGAGTATTTGGAGAAATACAAAGTCAGCCAGGAGCACCTGGCCAAGCGCATCGGCGTCGACCGGGCCACCGTCGCCAATTTGATTCGTTTGCTCGAGCTGCCGCCCAAGGTGCAGGAGGCGGTCCGCCATGGCCAGATCACCTTCGGCCACGCCCGGGCCTTGTTGTCCCTGGATGAACCGGAGCAGCAGGTCGCCTTGTGCAAGGAGATTCTGAGCAAGGGCATGTCCGTCCGCCAGGTGGAAGCGACGATCAAGGAGATGAAGTCCGCGGGGACCGCCGCCGCTGAGGCCGCGGCCGAACCGAAAGCGGACGTTCCGAAAACGCATCACGTCCAGCAGATCGAGGATGAACTGCGGCAGCGCTTCGCCACTAAGGTGGCCATCAAGCTGAAGGCGGCGGACAAGGGACAGGTGGTGATTCAGTTCGACAACAACGACGACTTCGAACGCATCCTGGCGATCCTTCGGCCCGCGGCCGCCGCAGCTTAGCCGTTCATGGTGGCTTGACCGTTTTGCTTGACTTCACCATCTATCGCGGCTTCTCGGAGGCGCGATGAACCAGCCACGCAGGCGCACGGTCCATAGAATAAGGAAACGTTTGCGGGGTGTAGCTCAGCCTGGCTAGAGCGCTTGGTTTGGGACCAAGAAGTCGCTGGTTCGAATCCAGTCACCCCGACTTTTTTCAGCAACAAGCCCTTCGGCGAGAACGTCGAAGGGCTTTCTCATTTTAGGGGGAAGAGACGCTGCTCCATGATGCTCTTCAAGTGGAGCCGAGCTGCAAACCTACCACGCCGTTAATCGCACTTGCCCGGCGCCGTCGGCATCGGGAAGTGCTTTTGAAACCACGCTTCCCAGAACGGCTTCTCGCGGGCGGCGGTTGCGGCCGCCTGATCGCCATAGTGATAGGCAGTCAGCGCCACCATGGTCTGACCGCCCATACTGTAGGTGCCCAGGGCGGCGACGCCCGGCCCTGGCTGGTCGAGCCGCAGCAAAAGGTCATTTGGCTTGTGGGTAACGTGCTCGACCACGCCACTCAGCGTCGGGACGCCCGCGGGTGATGCATAGTTCTGCCCGACGCTCAGGCCTTTCAATCCCAAGGCCGCGGTCAGCTTTTCCCAAGCTTTTTCCTCGCTTCCCGCGGTCGGGACCACGAACGGCATCGGCGCGGAGCGCAGGCCGCGGAAGTGCGTGAGGTAGATTCGCAGCGTGCGGAAGAATCCCGGCCAGCCGGATTCCGTTCCTTCCAGTTGTTTATCCCAGTCGTCGGTGCTGGCAAAAAGGCTGTGCACGACGCGAACAAGGCAGACGCCCCCAGCGCGGGCTTCGACGCTCCATTCGGTAGCGATGGGCGGGGAACCGCCCCAGCCTTCGCCTTGCGCGGTGAAGCGCCGCGGCGGATCCCAGGACGTCACCTCCGCACGGGACTCCATGCCCGGGCCGAAGTTCAGCTTCACCGCCACGGGCTTGCCATCCTTTTCCTCGAACTCTGTCGGCACGAACCAGGACGAAATCCCCGGTCCGGTGGCGATGGCCTGCCAGACTTCCTCCGGCGTGCCGGGGACTTCAACTTCGACCTGAACGGAACGGCGGCCGGAGTCTTCTTTCTTAACGCTCATGATGGCTCCTTCGGATCGGATTGCTGCGGCAAAGGGTGTGCCACGACCACCAGGCGATGCGCGCGGCCGCCGGGGGCGGATGCATCGTGATACTTCGAAACGAGCTTCGTGATGGCTTCGGTGAGTTCGTTCGTGAAGGCTGCTCGCTCCGCCGGCGAACGAAAGCGAATCTCCGTATCCACTGCCAGCGTTGCCAGGCGTTTGCCCGCCTCCATAGCGCGGCGAATCAAGTCGCCCACCTCGCGGACGACCCGCGCCCCCAGGGCGATGAGATAACTTGCGGACAGCCGATCGAGTTCCCGATTTCGGTCAACGGCGACCGGCCCCATGGCGCTTGGCGAAACAACGTAGGAAGCGGCCGACGCCACGAGCAGCCGTTCGGTCAGCCCGCCCCACTTGCGCTCCGAAGCCAGCCGCACCAGTCCGTGCTTTTCCAGCGCGTGCAGGTGATAGTTGACTTTCTGTCGAGCCAAGCCGACCCGCGAGGCCAGCGCCGCCGCTGACGCCGGCTCGGCCATCTCGGAAAGGAGACGACTCCGCATGGGCTCCAAGGCCACCGTTGCGGCTGTCGGATCATCGATCACTTGAACATCGAGCATGAAGAGAAGATATCATTGACAACTTTTATTGTCAAGAACAAATCATGGGTTTTATGCTAAAATCATGCAGTCGATGGTTTGCCGAAGGGATAGGTAGAGTCGCGGCGATGTCGCCGCACTTGCGGATCAGATCAAGGCCAGCGATCTCAAGCGGTGGCTGACCAAGGCGATGAAGATTCAGTGGGACTACAAGAACATCGTGAAGCGCAAGGGCAAACTGCAGCGTCTGCGGTAGGCCAGTTTTGATAGGTGTGCTTTAACGGGACCGTTTCGACCCTTCTCTCAACCCCCCTAGCCCTTGCCTTTCGCTTTTCTGCCAGTGCGTTCGAGTTGCTGGCCCCAGGCGTGCATGGCCGCGAGCACGGGCTCGAGGTCCCGGCCCAGGGGCGTCAGCGAATACTCCACCTTGGGCGGGATCTGCTGATAGACGCGGCGATGGATGATCCCGCTCTCCTCTAGTTCGCGAAGCTGCCGGGTCAGGGTGCGGGCGGAGACGCCGCCGAGGAGCCTCGTTAGCTCGCCAAAGCGGCGGACGCCGTCCAGAAGATAGTGGATGACCAACACCTTCCAGCGCCCGCCGATGGCCGCGATCGTGGTCTCGACGGGGCAGGAGAGGGTTTTCTTGTCGTTCTTGCGCCTGAGGGTTTGCGGCATGGCTAGCTATCATCCGTGTTACTGACTGACAAAATAGACCGTACTTGATTTATTGCCGATCACCTCCTTAAAATCAAGTCGTCTTGGAACTTTCCTCGTGCCCCTGGAGTCAACATGAACCCTTCGTTCTCCTATCGGCGGCTGGACAAAAACAATGCCGCGGTGTTGCTGGTCGATCATCAGTCCGGCTTGTGCAACCTCGTCGGCGACTTCTCGCCGGACGACTTCAGGAACAACGTGCTCGCCCTGGCTCGCGCGGCCAAGTATTTCCAGTTGCCCACGATCCTGACCACGAGCTTTGAGAACGGTCCCAATGGCCCGCTGTTGCCGGAGTTGAAAGAGCTGTTTCCGAAGGCTCCCTATATTGCCCGGCCTGGCAACATCAACGCCTGGGACAATGAGGAATTCGTCCAGGCCGTTCGCGCGACCGGCAAGAAGCAGTTGATCATCGCCGGGGTCGTCACCGAAGTGTGCGTCGCCTTTCCCGCCCTGTCCGCGGTGGAAGCGGGCTACGAGGTCTTCGTCGTCACGGACGCCTCCGGCACCTTTAACCACACGACCCGGGACGCGGCCTGGTTCCGCATGCAAGCGGCGGGCGTGCAACTGCTGACCTGGTTCGCTATGGCTTGCGAACTGCATCGCGATTGGCGGAACGACGTCGAGGGGCTGGCCACGCTGCTGTCGAATCATCTGCCCGCCTATCGCAACCTGATCACCAGCTACAACGCAACGAAGTAAATCCTGTCCGTATGGGGTTTCCTTGAGGGCGGGGGCCTACAGCCTCCGCTCGCGGCGGCCCTTTCGTCGTACCGAAACGTAAACCGCTAATGCCAAGGGGTGGTGCCATGAAACGCATCCGTGAAATACGCCGCCACATTCCCCAGCACTGGGTGGGCGATGGCTTTCCCGTGCGCAGCCTGTTTGCCTATCACGAAGGCGCAGCCTTCGATCCGTTCTTGCTCCTGGACTATGCCGGCCCGCATGCCTTCCCGCCGGGGCAAGCCCGGCGCGGCGTCGGCGAGCATCCCCACCGCGGCTTCGAAACCGTGACCATCGTCTATCAGGGCGAACTCGAACACCGCGATTCCAGCGGCAGCCAGGGGTCGATCGGCCCCGGCGACGTGCAGTGGATGACCGCCGCCGCCGGCGTCGTGCATGAGGAGTTTCACAGCGAACGCTTCACGCGCGCAGGAGGCGTTTTGGAAATGGTGCAGCTTTGGGTCAATCTGCCGGCCAAGGACAAGATGTCGCCGCCCAAGTATCAAGCCATCCTCGATGGCCAAATCCCCCGCGTCGAGCTGCCCGAAGGTGCAGGGACAGCGCGGATCATCGCCGGTGCGTTTCAGGGGACCACCGGTCCAGCCCGGACCTTCACGCCCATCCATCTCTGGGATGTCCAATTGCAGACCGTCCGCCCCTTCGCGTTTGCCGTGCCCCCTGGCCACACGGCCATCCTGGTCGTGCAGCGCGGCGCCATCCACATCGGCGAGACGCCGGTCAAAGCGGTCGAGTTGGTCTTATTCGAAGAGCAAGGCGATGCGGTGCAGCTTGCCGCTCAGGAGCCGTCCCGCTTGTTGGTTTTGATGGGGCAGCCGCTTAAGGAGCCGGTGGTGGGGCAAGGTCCGTTCGTCATGAACAGCCGCGACGAGATCCGGCAAGCGCTCATGGACTATCAGATGGGCCGGATGGGTCATCTGGGCGGGGCCTGACTGACCGGTAGAAAAAGGGCTGCTGCATCGCGATCATCCCGGCGCGCGTTTTTTCGCTGCATCGGCTCGCCGCTCGGCGGATTGCATCTCTTCGAGCAGGTTGTCGAGCCGCTGGAAATGTTCTTCCCACTGCTGGCGATAGGTTTCCAGCCATTGGGAGGCTTCCTCCAGCGGTTTGGCCAAGAGCCGGCAGGGGCGGCGCTGGGCTTCCCGGCCGCGGGCAATCAACCCGGCCCGTTCGAGCACCTTCAAATGCTTGGAAATGGCGGGTTGGCTCATGGCGAAGGGCTTGGCCAATTCCATGACCGTCGCTTCGCCCCGCGCGAGCCTCGCCAGGATGGCGCGCCGGGTCGGGTCGGCCAGGGCCGCGAAGGTTTTATTCAGTCGGGTCGAGCTTTTCATTTTTTTTTGGAATCCGCTTGCATCAATAACTATGAGGTTATATACAAGACGAATGTCAACGTCAAGACGCCAGGCTGACCCGCGGCGTTTGCCGGGGTCTGCGTCTAGACGACCCATCTTTTCCTCATGTCGTCGAGAGGTGCTTATGAAAACGTGCAGCTTTGCCCTGGCCGCCTGGTTTTGCGTTTCGGTGCTCGTCGCTCAACAACCGCCCGGCATGCCCGCGCCGGTGAAGGAACATGAATGGCTCAAGCAATTCATCGGCGAGTGGGAGATCACCTCCGAAGCGCACATGGGGCCTGACCAACCCGCGATGAAATGCCAAGGCACGATCTCGAGCCGATCCCTGGGCGGGTTTTGGATCGTTTCCGAGATGAAGGCCAACATGATGGGAACGGACATCACCGCCCTGCAAACGATCGGCTACCATCCGCAGAAGAAAAAGTACATCGGCTCCTGGGTGGATTCGATGACGGATCACATGTGGACGTACGAAGGCACGGTCGATTCCACGGGCAAGATTTTGACCCTGGAAGCGGAAGGGCCGAACTTCATGGTCGAGGGCAAGACGGCCAAGTTCCGGGACATCTATGAATTTAAGTCCAAGGACGAAATCATCCTCACCTCCTCTATGCAAGGCGAGGATGGCAAGTGGACCACCTTCATGACCGGGACCGCGAAGCGGAAGAAGTAAAAGCCGGAGTTGGCCCCAAGGGGCGGTCACTCGCTGAGCAGATGCGTGCCATGGGTGATCGCTCCGCCGGCCCGAATGGCGGCGGCCACATGGATGGTCTCCGCCAATTCTTCCTCCGTGGCGCCGGCTTTGAGCGCCGCCTGGCGGTGCACCTCGATGCAGTAGGGGCACTGCGTGGCCAGGGCGACAGCGATCCCCATCAATTCCTTGTATTTCTTCGGAATCACCCCCTCGGCGAAGGCAGCCTTGTCGTAGGCCCAGAAAGCGTCCGTCAGCGGCTTGGCCAGTTGGCTGAGCTTGGGAAGTCGTTTCAAATGTTCCTTGGCGTACATGGCGGATTCCTTCTTGCGTGGAGGAAGGGGGAATTCGTGATCAGCGAGCCGACTTCATTGTACTTGGAGGCGGCATCTCGTCGATGACCACTTTGAGGCCGCGGGTTGGCCGGTCTGGCGATGGCCCAGGCGGCTGCGTTCCGCAAGTTGACGCGCCCTTACCCTTCGAGCCAGGGAGGTTGATCGCTATGGCCTGGATGATCCTGATCTTGGCGGGACTCTTCGAAGTGGCCTGGGCCATTGGCCTCAAGTACACGCACGGCTTCAGCCGACTGTGGCCGAGCGTGTTCACGATCGTGGCCCTGGCCGTCAGCATGTACTTATTGGCCTATGCAGCCAAGACGCTCCCCATCGGCACGGCTTACGCCGTGTGGGTGGGCATCGGGGCGGCAGGCACGGCCATCCTGGGCATTTTCCTCTTGAAGGAACCCGTGACCATGTACCGCATCTTGTTTCTGGGTTTGTTGATCATCGCCATCGTGGGCCTGAGACTCACGGCTGCCGCTGCCCCCGCGTCAGAAGCCAGCGGCCAGGAGATCGCTCAGCAAGGACAATAAAAAAGACCGGAGCAGCGTGCCCCGGTCTTTTTGATCTGTGATGAACGGCTAACGTTAAGCCTTTTTCGACTTGCTCCGCTTGCGGCGGCGATAGCGATCTCCGGCGAGCAGCGATCCCGCCAAAGCCGCCCCGCCCAGCAGCATGGTGCTCGGCTCAGGAATGGCGGCAATCTCCAGCCGAATCTGCGGCATGACCGTGTTAGACGTGTTGCCACCCAGGGTGCCATCTTCCACGGTTACAGAACCGAGGTTATTGCTGCCCAGGTGGAAATCCCAAAACCAATTCTGTTCAGCGGCTTGGGAGTAGCCGACTTCGATGTGGTAGCGGGTGCCTGGGGTCAAATCCACTGGTGCACCAAAGGTGACATCATAATAGGTGAGGCCATTGTCCACGTTCCAGGTGACGTTCGCCGTGGTCAGCAAGTTGTTATTTACACCGCCAGGATAGCTGGTGGTTTCCCACAAGCGCCAGGTTGCGGAGATAGGTTCGGAGCCGAGATTCGTCCACAGTCCCGCACCATAGACGGTCAATGGGTCATTAACGGTGAACACGGTTCCGCGAAAACTGCTGTAGCCGTCGTTTATACCGCCCGTGAATTGCATGAAATTGCCAGTTCCGAGCAACTCGAGGTACTGAGCCGAGGCGCGCTGCGGAGCCAAGAAGCCGACCAAGGCCAATGCCATCAATGGAATCCAAATCCGCCGCATCTGTTATCTCCTTCTAAAGAAAAGCTGAGTTCATTTATACTGTCATCAAAGATTCATGTCTACCCATATTCCATAATTCCCACAATCATCGTGACTTCCCACTTTCCAAGGAATGATCATCGGTTGGACATGGGAACGTGGGGGTAGCCCTCATGTTAGAAAGGGTGCCGCGGTCAGCGTTCGGTGCGTTTGGCTTGACTGACGGATTGCCAGAATGCGTCATTCATGTCTGGGCAAAATTGAGCCATCAATTCCTTCATCCGCTGCACTTTGGCGCGGAGAACGACGTCGGTCTTGATCCGTTCGTCCAGGTAGGCGGCATCGACGATGAGATGGGCGAACACTTCCGCCTTGTCCTCTTCCACCGCCGTAGTGGAGTAATGATTGAGGAAGCCCGGATAGCGCGTGGTGAGGACGGAGGTTTCCCGCATCTCCTGAGCCGACGCTCCACCGCGGCCATACTTGAAGTTGGCGGGGTTGAGGGCCGACCAGCGCTCATCCTGATAGACCAACCCATCGTCTTGATAATCGATCAGATGAAAGAACTCGTGATGGATCACCTTCCTCAGGTAAGCGGGGCTGTGCGTGCCCCGGGCGACGTCGAGGTAAAGGGTGTCATGCTGATAGTCCGGGATGGCGGAACGCCGCTGCCCAGCGAACGACAACGCGCGGCAGAGAACGATCCGCTTGAGCTTGGAGCGTTGGACCAGGCTGGCGGGATAGAGAGAAAATTCAAACACGAACAGGGGCACGTAATGTTGCCATTCCTTGTCCCCTGCCGCTTGGCCTTGGATGACGCCATGAAACGTCTTCACCGGGAAGGCCGGCTGTGCCGCGATCACCTCGATCTTGAACTGCTTGGCCAGCTTCGCCAGAGCTTCGTCAGGAGGCGGGGCCGAGCGTGGCGGCTCCTGCGCCAGCAGGGGCAACCAGCCGCATAAAAGAACGGCCCACAAGCCATGCCAAGACAGCCAAGCTTTCGCCACAGGTCGCCCCCCAATATCCTGGAAGGTCAATCGTTCACGACCCTGGTTGATATTCGACTTCTTCTTCCCATTCCCGTTCGGCCTCGGCGGCGGCCTTCTCCCCTTGTTTTACGAGCCAGATGCCGAAGAAATACAAGCCGCACATGGGCAGCCAGATGAAGAAGAGGCTCAAGGGGTCCACCGTCGGGCTGAAGAACGCGGCCAGAACGAGCATGACGAAGACGGCCACCCGCCAATAGCGCAGGAAGCCCTGCGACGTGCACAGGCCGATCTTGCCGAGAAACACCATGACCAGGGGCGTTTCGAAGCAGAGGCCGGTGATGACGGGCAGCCAGATGGCGAAGCTGAGCCATTCCGTCAGGCGGAAGTCCGGTTCGATGTTGAGCCATTTGTTAAACTGCAACAAGGCCGCGATGGCGGTGGGGATGACCAGGAATTGGCACATGACCACGCCGCCCAGAAAAAGGCCGACGCTCATGGGGATATAGCGCGTCACGTAGGACCGCTCATGGGGATACAGCCCCGCCGCCACGAAGGACCAGATTTGATAGAGGATGTATGGACTGGCGATCACCAGACTGAGCATCATCCAGACCTTCAGAAAGACGAGAAACGCTTCCAGGGCGCTCAAGCTCGACAACCCCGGGCGCTTGCCGAACTTTTGCAAGATGGGCTGCAAGTCGGCGGCGAAGTTGCCCGGCTGCATGATCGTCAGCGTGAAATTCAAGACGGACGCTTCCTTGGCCGGTTGCAGATCGGCAAAGCGTTGGGGGTCTACCTGCTTCAGCATCTTGACCATCTCCGCCGCGTCGATTCGCATCGGCATGGGTTTGGGCTGATTCAGGGGATGATCCGGGTCCAAATCGAATTCCTTGCGGATACTGGTCGCGCGGTCGTCGTAAAACTTTTGCACGGCCTTTTCCACCGGCTCGTTGATGAAGAGCATCGCGGGACGGGCGACCAGGAAGGAAACGATCATCGCCACGACGAAGCCATAGACGCCGCGCAGGAGATAGCGCCGCAGGTCCTCGATGTGCTCGCCGAAGGACATTTTGGTGTCGGAAAAATAATCTTCGTCGTAGGTTGGCTTGTGCTTTTTGGCCATTGCAGTGCTCGCCAAGGGGGGAAACGGTCTCCATCATCATAGCAGCCGCGCGGAATCCCTGCCATGCTCGGCCCGGCGGCGCGGGCGATTCGGCCCGGCTTCCCGCGCGGTTCTCACGGCGGCATCGACTATAATCCCTTGCAGCCTGGCCTTATGGGCTGGCAAGAGTCACTCCGTCTTTCCGCGCGGCAAAGGGAGCATCGGCATGGGATGGGAATGGGTCCTGTTGTTGCCCTGGGCCTGGGTGATTTACATCATGGATTGGGGCATCCGCGTCGTGATGCTGGTGGTCGTGCCGCAGCGGCGCAATCCGGCCGCGGCCAAGGGCTGGCTGCTCTTGATCTTCTTCTTCCCCTGGGCGGGATTGCTGCTCTTCATTTTGTTTGGCCGGGCGAGTTTGCCCCTGCGCCGCAGCAAGCAGCGGGAGAAGCTGCTCAAGGAATGGATGGCCCGGTCCGATCGCTTTGCCGCCTTTCCCAACATTTTCTATCCCGAGGTCAGCCCGGAGCAGCGGCCCGCGGTACAGTTGGCCTGCAATCTCGGCCGCCTGCCCATCCTGGGGGGAAACAGCGTCGAACTGCTCGCCGACTACGAGGGCAGCCTGGCCCGCCTCATCGCCGACATCGACGCCGCCCAGGATCACGTCCATCTGCTCTATTACATCTTCGAGGATGACCACAGCGGCGCGGCAGTGGCCGAGGCGCTGATCCGCGCGGCGCAGCGGAACGTCCGCTGCCGCTTGCTCGTCGACGCCATCGGCTCCCGCGGCGCCATCCGCCGGTTGTTGCCCCGGCTGCGGCAGGCCGACGTCAAGGCCCACGCCATGCTCCCCGTCGGCCTCTTCAAGCGGCTGGCCCGTTTCGACGTCCGGAATCACCGCAAGATCGCCGTCATCGACGGCCGCATCGGCTACACCGGTTCGCAGAACATCATCAATGCTTTCGTCGCCGAGGGGCTGACCAATGAGGAAATGGTGGTCCGCGTCAGCGGGCCGGTCGTTTGGGAGCTGCAGGCCGTGTTCAACGACGATTGGTATTTGACGACCCGGCAGCCGCTCCCCTTCCCCACTCATTTTCCGACGGAAGCCGCCACCGGCTCCGTGGCCGCGCAGGTGCTCCCCAGCGGACCGGGGTATCCGACGGCCAATAATCAGCGGCTGTTCGTCTCGCTGCTCCATGCCGCCCGGGAGAAGGTCGTCCTGACCACCCCCTATTTCATTCCCGACGAAGCCTTTCTTCAGGCGATGGAGACCGCCGCCATTCGCGGCGTCGACGTCAATCTGATCGTCTCCTCAAAGGTGGACCACCGGCTCGTCGGCCTGGCGCAGCGTTCCTACTACGAAGAGCTTTTGGAAGCGGGCGTCAAAATTCACGCCTATCGCAAGCGCTTTCTCCATGCCAAGCACATCACCATCGACCACGACATCACCGTCATCGGCTCGAGCAACCTGGATATCCGCTCCTTCGCCCTCAATAATGAAATCAGCTTGATCATTTACGACGCCAGCGTGACCCGCCGGCTGCAAGAGGAGCAGGCCCGGTATTTGACCCATTGCGAAACCATCACCCTGGCCCGCTGGAAAAAACGGATTTTGCCGCGCCGCGCCGCGGAGAACATCGCTCGCTTGTTCAGTCCGCTTCTATGAGGGAGAACCTTGGTGGAATCCGCCGCCCGCCGCCCGCCGTCGCCGCGCTGGACCGAGCAGGATCACCTCTGGTGCCTGATGCTCACGGTCCTCTTCGAGGGATTGACCGCGTGGCTGCGCTTTGGGTGGTCCCTGCAGTCGACCCGCGACACCGGCTTTCTACGGACCCTTACCCTGGGGCTCCGGATTCACCATGGCTATTTGGGATTCTTCATCGTCCTGCTCGGCTGGCTCTGGTGGCAGCGCCATCCGCGAACGGCACGGTGGCTGCGAAGGGTGGGCGTCGCCCTCATCCTCTCCGACCTGATCCATCATTTCCTGGTGTTGTGGCCGATCACGGGCAGTCCGCAGTTCGATCTTTTTTATCCCTGATCGGGCGACGGGGTCGAAAGCAGCCTGATTGGCCTGCGGCGGCGGTCGCCGCGCTCCTTAAGCCAGACCGCAGCGGGTCAGGGCCTGTTCCAATATGCGGCCGATGAGCTGCTCATACGACCACCCGTTGAGCCGGGCGAGGATGACCAGATCGCTGGTGACGGGGTGAATGCCGGGCAGCGGGTTCACTTCCAGGAAATGGGGCACGCCCTGGTGCAGGCGGAAGTCGACCCGGGCCGCGTCGCGGCAGCCCAAGGCCCGATAAGCGGCCAAGGCTTGCCGATTCACTTCCTCCAGGATCGCGGCGGGCAGTTGCGGCGGCGATTCGTAGCGCACCTGGTTGAGATAATCCCGCTTCACCTCCAGGCTGTAGACGAAATGTTCCGTCGGCCGCAACGGGACGACCCGGAGGATGCCGATGACGGCGGGGTGGTCGTTCCCGATGACGCCCACGGTCAACTCCTCGCCGTCGAGGAAGGATTCGATCAAGAGCGGTTGGCGATAATCCCGGCGCAAGCTGTCCACGACGTCGGCCAATTCTTCCGGACGGTGCACCAGGCAGCGGTGGCGAATGCCCTTGCTCGAACCTTCCCAGGCGGGCTTGAGCAAAACGGGAAACCGCAACGCCGCCAGGTCGGCCGGCCGGGGCATGGCGTCAGCGGGCGAGAGCACGATCCCCGCAGGCACGGCCACTCCCGCCGCGGCGACCAGCGTTTTCGCCACCGGCTTATCCAGCGTCACCGCCAGCGTCAGCGGATCGGAGCCGGAAAAGGGAATGCCCAGCATCTCCAACAACCCCGGCACCCAGGCCTCGCGGGATCGGCTCACGCCCCGCCCCTCGGCGAAGTTGAACACGAAATCCGGCGGCGCGGCCAGGAGGCGTTCGAGCATCGCCCGGCCGTCGCCGAGCAGCTCGACGTCGTGGCCCAGCGCGCGGAACACGTTCATCAGGGCGTCGACGGTTTCCGGGCTGTCGAATTCCTCCTGCAGGTCGTCCGGTTCCTGCGTTCGCCGCCAGGAGGAGTCCTTGAGAGTGCAAGTGATGCCGATGCGCATGAGTTCCTCGAGGCGAAGATCACGGAGAAAGCCCACGCGGCGGCCGCGTGGGCTTGAAGCGCTTCGATCATAACCACGACCGGGGCCTGAAATCAACTGCCGCCGAGGACGTAGCCGTTGGTTTCTTCCTCGGAATGATCCATGCCCAGGGGGTGCGGTTGTTCATGAGCGGGGTGTTCGAGCAGATAGGCGTCGTCCACCAAGGGGATGGGGATGGCGCCGAGGCGGCCCGATTCCTCCGCGGAGCAGTCGCTGGCCTCGTGTGCCGCGGCGTCGGCGTGCATGCCGTGCTTGAGCACGAAAAGCTGCTTGCGGCGCTGCAGCCGTTCGGTGTTTTCGGGGACGAGCGCGGTGCGGTCGCCTTGGAGGAGGCTGCTGACGCCGCGCGTCTTGAGGGCGGGCTTGTTGGGCATCGGCTTGTCCTCGGCTTGATAGCGGATGAGCAAGCCTTCGTAATTCCGCAGGATGACCGCGTCGTCCGAGGTGGAGACGAGGTAATTGGGCATGAGCGGAATCTTGCCGCCGCCATGCGGGCTGTCGACGACATAGGTCGGAATGCCCAGGCCCGACATGTGGCCGCGCAAGCCTTCGATGATTTCCAAGCCTTTCCAGATCGAGGTGCGGAAGTGGCCCGCGCCGATGACCGGATCGCAATGGAAGAGGTAATAGGGGCGGACCTTGATGCGGAGCAAGGCGCGCATGAGCCGCCGCATGACGTCGACGCTGTCGTTGACGCCGCGCATAAGGACGGCGTGGTTGTTGACGGGCATGCCGGCCCGGAGCAGGGCCTTGCAGACCCGGGCGGTTTCGGGGGTGACTTCCCGCGGATGGTTGAAGTGGACTTGCATCCACACCTTTTCCGCGCTGGCCAGCAGGTCGATCAGGCCCTGATCGTAAAGCCGCTGGGGCAAGGTGACGGGCACCCGGCTGCCGATGCGGATGATGTCGACGTGCGGGATGGCGGCCAGTTGTTCGAGGAAGTACCGCAACCGCGACACCGGCATCGACAGCGGATCGCCGCCGGAGACGACCACGTCGCGAATCTCGGCGTGGTCGCGGATGTATTCGATCATGCGTTCGTCGTCGTCGGTGACGGATTCCCAGCCGTCGCGGACCAGGGTCTTGCGTTTCCGCGTGCAGAAACGGCAATACATGGTGCACACGCCGGTCACCGCCATGAGGACGCGATCGGGATAGCGATGGGTCAGCCCGGGCACGGGCATGTCCTTGTCTTCCTCGAGCGGGTCCTCCAGCTCATAGCCCGAGGGATTTTGCGCCTCCAGGGGCGAGGGCACCGCTTGCAGGCGAATCGGATCCTGGGGATCGTTGGGATCGATGAGGGAGAAGTAATAAGGAGGGATGGCGATCTTGTACTGGTCTTCGAGACTTTCCAAGGCGGTGAGTTCCTCGTCCGTGAAGGTCAGAAACTCACGAAGCTGATGGATGGTTCGGATGGCGTGTTGAGACTGCCAGCGCCAGTCGTTCCAGAGAGCGTCCGGGACATCGTGCCAAACGGGGTGGCGTCTCGGTTTACTAGGAGGTTCTTCGTCGTCGTAACTTTCCAAGTTGACCGGCGGCGCGGTCCGGGACGAAAAACCGTTGCGCTCTTCGCAAGTATCCATGCAGCGTGGCACCTCCATTCAGAGTTCGAATCACACTTCCACAAGCTTCATCGATCGGGTTAGCCCAATCGAGTTCGCGGCATCATAACGTGAGTTTCCTGGAACGCAAGGCCGACCTGTTTCTCCTCGTCGAGCTTCTGCACTCCAAACTCACTCATCCGTAAAGGCCTCTGGATCAACCCGGTCACTGCAAAGGTCGCATTTAATTGACACAATCCTAGACGATGTTTGACCAGAGGCAAGTCTTTCTTTCCCTTCTTTGACGATTTTGTTGAAATTGTCGATCCTCGCTCGAACATGGAAATGGATATCGTCAACAACGTTGTCCGAATCCAGTCAATTAACCTCTTCCAGTATTTTCGGTCGTATGGCCATTTGCCGCGCAACTTGTCCTGTCAACGGCGGCTTATGCTCGCATTCCCAGACCGCGCTTGCTAACATGAGCGAAGGTTTGGGATCGAGGCCGTGCGCTTGCGTTCGCGCCGCGCCTCGCCTTCGCTCCGGCGGCTTGACAGGAATGAACCATCTTGGCGACCTGCATCATCCACATCGACGGCGGCTCGCGCGGCAACCCCGGACCCGCCGCCTTTGGCTTCGTGATCAAGCGCGAAGGCCATCCCGACCTGCTGGCCAACGGCATGATCGGCCGCACGACCAACAATGTGGCCGAATACACCGGCCTCATCGAAGCCCTGAAAAAAGCGGCGGAACTGGGCGAGAGCGACGTGCTGGTTCGCAGCGACAGCGAACTCCTCGTCAAACAAATGAACGGCATCTACCGCGTCAAGCAACCCCATCTGATTTCGCTTTATCAAGAGGCCTGCTCCCTGGCCGAGCGTTTCGATCGCATCCGCTTCGTCCACGTCTACCGCGAACAGAACACCTTGGCCGATCGGCTGTGCAATGATGCGCTCGATGGAACGATCCTTGGCACCGGCGGCGCCTCGGAACAGGAACGGCCGCCCGCGGCCCCCCTGCCCAAGCTGAAGGATGCCCTCGCCGCCAAGACCGGCCCCGCGAAACGGTCCGCGAAGAAAGCGGCGGCCGTCGACGCCGCCGCGGCGATCGCCGAGGTCATACACTCCCATTCACCGGGTCGATCCGCCGAGGAAGCCGAGCAACTGGCCCAGCGCATCGTCACCCGCCTTGCGCAGCTTGGCGTCAAGCTGCCCGCGCACACCCCCGCCGAAGCCTCCAACCCTCAAGGAACCTGACGCATGCAGGGACATATCAACGTGGCTGGCACGAACCATCATCTCGTGGATCAGGGCGAAGGCGCTCCCTTGCTGCTCATCCATGGTTTCCCCCTGGACCATACCCTGTGGCAAGGGAACCTCTCCATGATGTCTTCCAGCCATCGCGTGATTGCTCCCGACCTGCGCGGCTTCGGCCAGACGCCGCCGCGCGCAGGGACGGTGACGATGGAGCAGTTCGCCGACGACCTGCGCGCCATCCTGACGGTCTTGGAGGTAAAGGAACCGATTGCACTCTGCGGCCTCTCCATGGGTGGCTACATCGCGTTCGCTTTTCAGCAGCGCTATCCCGAGCTGGTGAAGGCCATGGTCCTGTGCCACACCAACCCTCATGCCGACGCCCCCGAGGCGGCCCAGAAGCGGCACGCCTTGGCGGACCGTCTGCTCGCGGAGGGGCATGGGCCGTTGATCGAAGCGTTTCTGCCCAAGGTGCTGCCGGCCGATGCCGCGCCCTCGGTGGTGGAGAAAGTGCGGGGGATGATGGAGGGAACGTCGCTGGAAGGGGCGGCGGCCGCCCTGCGCGGCATGGCCCAGCGCGCCGACGTGAAGCCGCGCTTGCCGCTGATCCAGGTCCCCGTGCTCGTGGTCAGCGGCGCGAAGGATCCCATCGCTCCGCCGGCGGACGTTCAGGAATGGGCCAAGCTATTGCCCAAGGGGCAGCACATTGAATTGCCCGGCGTCGGCCACCTTTCTTGCCTCGAGCAGCCTGAGCCGTTCAATCGGGCCGTGGTGCCGTTCCTGCAAGCCTTATAGCAGGGAGGAGCGGCGACCATCGGCGATGCTGAAAATAAAAAAAGGGGGATGATGCATCCCCCTTGGTCGTTTCTATGAAGTTGGCAGATCGCGAATCAGACCATGTCGGCCAGTTCGGCTTCGCGTTCTTGCAAGAGTTGCTTGTTCCGGCGATGACGGCGATACAGGAAAAAACCGCCGATGCCCAGCCCGGAGATGGCCAGGATCGTCGGCTCGGGGATGACGCTGACTTGCAAGGAGAAATCAGCCCGTCCCAGCCGGAATTGGATCACGTTCGTGCTGAACTGATCGTCCTCGATGTAGAGCCCGATGGCTTCGATGTTGGTGAAGGTCTTGAGGACGAACGGATTCGTGCCCGCATCGAGGGTGAAGCTGGGTTTGGCGGGGGTGGTGTAGCCCGGTTCGAAGTTCATGGAAGACAGGCCGGAGGCGTCGGTCGTGTCGACGACGTTGTAGGGAGCCCAATAATCCAGAGCGCCGCTGGCGAAGGTGTCCGTGAAGACGAGATTGTTGCCAATGTTGGTGGTGCTGTCCGGATCATTGGCCGGCATGATGTTCGGTTTGCCCGCGGCATTGCGAGCGGAGATCCACCATTGCCCTTCGCTGTAGACGATCCACCGCAGTTCGCCGAAGTTGGTGATCTGCACGCTGGTGGAATTGGTGAAGGTTACGCTCAAGGAACTGGAGGGACCAAACGTGACAATGCTGGCCGGATCGGAGCCGCCCGCCAGGAAGTCTTCTTTCTTGAAGAACATGGCGAACCACAAGGCATGGTTGGTCGTGCTGTCCTGAATGCGGACGTCCAAATCGTCGTTGGTGCCGGCGTTGCGGATGCGCAGGTCATTAAAGCCCGTCGGAGCACTGCTTTGAATGGCGGGTTTGACGGCGCCGCCATAGAACCGCTGCCCCGTGTAGCCCGACGTGGGGCTGAAACTGACCGTGCTGCTGAACGGCACGCCGATGTTGGCATCGTCGAAGAGCGAGTCGGTCGCCACGGTCAAGCGATTGTCGCGGGACAGGGGATTATTGTTGATCCCAGATTGGGTCAATTGGCTGGCCCCCGCCCGATTGAGATCGGTGCTGGTTGAAACCATGTCGCCGCCAAAACTGACAATCCCGGATTGAGCCGAGACATCAGAGATTGGCAGCAAGGCAGCCATCATGAAGATCAGGATTTTGCGATCCAAAGCCATCGAGTTTTACCTCATGTTCCAAAGAAAATAGGCGAAGTATAACACGCCATGCTCCGCAACCGAAGCATGAATGACAGAGATTATGATATAACCTCAAAGAAGAGGGTCAATGACCTCGGCCGTAAATTTTACCCATACCATAAATCTTCATATTTCACCCTTTTGAGCCATCACTTCAGTAAGATGCTCTCAGTCGTTGAGATGCCACATTAAGAAGTCCACGCAAAACCCGCCCCAAAGGAGCCTGGTCTTCCATGAGTAGCCCCGCTGATTCACCCACCCCCCGCTTGACCATGGTCCAATGGCTCATCGTCGTGATCGCGGCCATCGGATTCGCCTTTGACATCTACGAACTCTTGATGATGCAGTTCATCATGGCCCCGGCCGTGGCAGAATTGGCGGGCGTGACCGTGGGCACGCCGGAGTTCGACTATTGGCGGAAGATGCTGTTTTGGCTGCCCATGTTCATGGGGGGAGCGTTTGGTTTGGTGGGGGGCTATTTGACCGACTACCTGGGCCGCCGCCGGATGCTGGTCTGGAGCATCCTGTTGTATGCCTTCTCCGCCTTCTTCGCCGGGTTCAGCACGTCAATGACCATGTTGCTCATCCTCCGCTGCACGACGCTGATCGGCGTCTGCATCGAATTCGTGGCGGCCGTCGCCTGGCTGGCGGAGTTGTTCCCCAACCCGAAGCAGCGCGAAGCCATGTTGGGCTATTCGCAGGCCTTCTCCTCGATCGGCGGGTTGATGGTGGCCGTGGTCTTCGGGTTGCTTACGCAAATCGCCCCGGACTTGCCCGCCATCGACATCCCGGGCTTTCTGCAAGGCTGGTTGGGGACGATCGATCCCCTGGGGCAACACGCCGCGTGGCGTTACATGCTCATGTCCGGCGTCATTCCCGCATTACCGCTCATCATCGTCCGTCCCTTCCTGCCGGAGTCGCCCGTTTGGGAGCAGAAGCGCCGGGAGGGAACGCTCAAGCGGCCCAGTCTTCTGCAACTGTTTCAGGGGAACCTGCGCAAAACCACGATCGTGACCACGCTGATGGTGGCCTGCAGCTACGGCGTCGCCCTGGGATGCATCCAGCAGGTGCCGCAAATGCTCACCCCGGTGCGCGAGCCTGGCCAACCCACCACCTATCCGCTTCCCGAAGTCGAGCAAGCGGTGAAGGACGCCTTGGACAAGATCGACGCCGAGATCGCCCAGGTGAAGGCATCGAATCTCACCGAAGCGCAAAAGTCGGCCCAGATCGCCGACTTGAACAAGAAGAAAGCCCTGGCAGGTCGGCTGACGGTGCAGGGTCTGGCCAGCACGGCGGGCAAATATCAGGAAGTCGGCGGCCTCGTGGGCCGTTTCATCCTGGCCTACCTGGCCGTCATCATCGTGGGTCGCCGATTGCTGATTCGCCTGTTCCTGGTGCCCGGGTTGGTGGTCGCCCCGCTCGTCTTTGCCTGGGCGGCGGTGACGAGTCTCGATTACTTGAACTACGCGATTTTCATGCTCGGCTTGTTCACGGTCGCCCAATTCAGCTTCTGGGGCAATTACCTGCCGCGGGTTTATCCGACGCATTTGCGCGGGACCGGGGAAAGCTTCGCCGCCAACGTGGGCGGGAGGATTCTGGGGACCAGCGCGGTGCTGCTGACGACCGAGGTGCAGCATTTCTTCGATCCGGGTCTGCTCGCGCCGCATCGGCTGGCCTACGCCGCCGCCGCCGTCGCCTGCGGACTGTATGTGCTCAACCTGCTGCTCTCCTGCTTCCTGCCCGAACCCCAGCAGGAGCTGAGCGACTAGCGGCCCCCTGGCCGGCAATCCATGGCGGCAGCCAGAGCGGCCCGACAAACGAAAGCCCCCCAGGGGTGCATGAAACCCCTGGGGGATAGCATTTTTTGAATGGCGCAACCGCTCGGTTATTTGCTCGCCCGGGCGAGAACGAAATAGAAGGCGGCGTTGCCGGTCGTGGATTCGAACTTCGTCGGCCGTTCGCCGAAGGGGTTGTAGCACAGTTTCAACTCATCCCCCTTCAATTCGATGATCCCTGCCGCTTTGCCCTCCTTCACCGGGCCGTCCTTGATCTCCATGTCGATTTCGATGGGTGTCTTTTTAGTATTGAGCTTATAGCTCATGATGAACTTTTCCTCGGGACCCGCCGGGATGTGAATCTCATCCTTGGTGATCGTGATCTCGGAACTGAGGCGGTCCTTTTCGATCTCGTCCCCCATCTTGTGCCCTTGTTTGATCTTCCATTTGCCGACGAGTTTGGCGGCGTCGAAGGCGGCTTCCTTTTTCTCGTCCGGCTTCTTGTCGGCCTTATCGTCCGCCCAAAGGAAACCGCCGCAGCAGAACAAGCCGAGCAGCGTGATCGCCAATCGCATCGTTGACTCCTTGACATGACCCATTGAGAGATGAACCCCATTGAACAGAAAGGTGGTCCCATTGTAACGAAGCTTGGGACCAAGGCAAGCGTGCGGGGTTGTCTCATCTGGTCGGTTGCAGGAGATGCCGCGCATGGTCGGGGGCCTGGCCAATCCGGCCGGCGGCGTTACCGGCGATCCTTGTCCTTCTCCACCTTCTTCAACTCTTCATGCAGATAGGCGCCGCTCTTGTGCTCCTTGCCATTCTTGAAACGGATGAGATAAGGTTTGCCCGTGGTGGATGAGGCCGTGGCCACCTGATCGATGAACTCCTTGGCCGTCTTGATCTTCTCCTCGTTGGCTTCCCATTTGCCGCGAAGGAAACGGGCCGCGGTCTTGGCCTCGTATTCCTGGTCATTGCGGACGAACTTGGCGTCCTTGAGTTCCTCGACGTGCTTGATCAAGGCTTCGATCTTTTCCTTTTCCGTGAGCTTTTTGTCTTGAGCCTTGAGCATGGCGGGGCTGGAGAGAGAGAGCAGCCAGGCAAGGGCCAGGGGCGGGCAGAGGGTGGACAGCATGGCGGAGGCCTCCTCGAAGATGAACCTTCAACATTCACCCATGTTTACTGCCGCTGCTGCAGAGCGGTTTCAAGACCAAGCAGTCGGGCCGACCCGGCGACGGCAAGCCGCTATTCACTCGCTAGGCGCCGGCCGGCAAAACCCCAGAGGGTTGGCGGCGCGAGTTCCAGGCTGTTGCCCGCGGGATCGCGGAAATAAAGCGACGTCCCCCCTTCGGGCCAACGCACTTCCCTTTCGATCGGCACGCCGCATTGCTGCAGATGGGCGCGCCAGCCGGGCAGTTCATGCTCCTGTGCCAAAAAGGCCAAATGCCCCGCGCCGGTGCAGCCATGCACGGGCACGTTCATGTCGTTGATGCGGGTTCTTTGGGGATTGAAGATCAGCACGACGCCGTCCCCGCAGCGCAGGGCAAAGCCGCGCCCGGCGGATAGCGACACGATCTCCAGGCCAAGCACGCGTTGATAGAAAGCGGCCGCGGCTTCGAGGTCTTCGGCATAAAGGCACGCTTCAAAAATTTGTCGAGCACGCATGGCCATGACTCACTGATCGACTGCCGAAATAAACGCGGCGCGAGCGTTCAAGGATCCAGGTCCACGGCGGCGAATTTCTGACCCGCGTCGGTGACGCGCGAATGGTCGGAACCCCAAAACGCTTTCGACATCTGGTTGTATTCCTCCAGCGTTCGCCGGCGCGCCGCGGCCTCCTGGGGCAGTTCGACCAAAAGGGCGGCGCAAAGGTTCACCTTGATGGTCTCGTCGGCTGGCGTGTAGAGGCAATAAACCTTCCTGGCCCCCGCCTGGTAGAGCCGATCGACCAACTCCAAGGTTTGTTTCTTGCTCGTTTTCCACATGGCGTTGCGCGGGTGCTTGGGATCGAGCCAATCCCTGGCCTCGGCGGCGCGCTCGTCGATCACTTCGCCATCCTCATCCTTCATGACCACCCCGGCAAGGATGTTCTCATAGCGCTGGTCCGCTTCCAAGAATTCCTGCCGCCTTTTCTGCTGCTCCCTGGGCGCGGGCGGCCGCGCGGGCCGATCGTCCGCATCGTTTGCCGCATCACCCTGGGCGGCTTCGTCGAATGTCACCTTTCGGTTGCAGCCGCTGGGCAGCATGAACACGCAGGCGATCAAAAGCAACCAGGCCAGCCGGCAAACCATGTCAACATCTCTGATGACGACTTCAAGGATGATGCCCCCCGTCCAGCGGGGCGCGGAACCATGAGCCTCCGCACTCCAAGCACGATGCTACCAGAAATGGGCCGCGGTGAGCCGTGGAAAAAAGAAAAACCGGGATCGCCAAAGAGACCCCGGGTGCGGTGGTGAATGTTGAGAAGGATCGGCTGCCTCAGGAATGGCCGGACTGCCTCGAGCCGCGGTGCGTTCGGGGCCGAGGCTCCAAGATTTCCTGCTCCTGAATGCGAATGTCGCCGCCGAGGTGGTCTTGGCATTCGACTTCCAGCATCTCGGGCTGGGCGTGCGGGACGCCCAGAATGGTCACCTGCAATTTCCCTGCTTCCTCCAGCTCGGCGATCTCCCGGCGCTTGCGATTGAGCAAGTACTGCGCCACCGCGTCGGCGACGCGCACCTGGACGCGGGCGATGCCGGTGCGATGGACGGCCAGGTGCAGGAGCCGCATGACCTCGATGCTCATGCTTTCGCTGGTCTTGACCTGGCCAGAGCCGCCGCAGGAGGGGCAATCTTGCAGGCTGCTGCGTTCGAGGGAGGGGCGAATCCGCTGCCGGGTCATCTCGATGATGCCGAACTGGGACATGCGGAGCGGCTTGGTGCGGGCGCGGTCGCGGCGGATGGCGTCGCGGAGGGTGCGCTCGACGTCGCGGCGATGGCGTTCCTCGCGCATGTCGATGAAGTCGATGACGATGACGCCGCCCAGGTCGCGGAGCCGAAGCTGCCGGGCGATCTCCCGAGCCGCCGCCAAGTTGACGCGATAGGCGGTTTCCTCGGCGTCGTTGTCGACGCGGTGGTTGCCGCTGTTGACGTCGATGGCCACGAGGGCTTCGGTCTGATCGATGACGATGGAGCCGCCGCCGGGCAGCGGGATGCGCCGCTGCTGGATGCGGTTAATCTCCTTTTCCAGGCCGAAGCGGTGAAAAAGCGGCTCCGAGCCGGTGTCGAGATGGAGCCGATCCACGTAGCGCGGCATGACGAACTGGAGAAACTCCTTGGCGTGTTCATGGGCCTTGGGTTCGTCGACGTAAATCGCTTCGATGTCGCTCGAGAACACGTCGCGGATAGTGCGGGTGATCATGTCGCTTTCTTGATAGATCATCGACGGCCCGCGGGTCTTGCGGATGCGGCGGACGATGACGTTCCACAGCCGGGTGAGATAATGCAGATCGCGCAGCAGTTCCTTCTTGGTGCGGTCGACGCCGGCGGTGCGGATGATGAAGCCCAACCCCTTGGGCGGCTTGAGTTCGCGCAGCAGGTCCCGGAGCCGATAACGCTGATCTTCGTCCTGGATTTTTCGCGACACGCCGATGCGGTTGAGTCCCGGCATCAGGACGAGATAGCGCCCTGGGATGCTGATATAGGTGGACAGGGTCGGCCCCTTGGTGCCGATGCCTTCCTTGATAACCTGGACCAGAACTTCCTGGCCCCGGCGGAAAATTTCCTGGATGGGCGGCTTCTGCCGCATCAGGGCGGGGCGCGGCGAGCGCCGTCCCCGCGGCCGTTGATTCCAAGTCGAGCCGGCTTCTTCCTCGGGCCCTTCCCCTTCGTCCATTTCGCGGGAGCGCCAGCCGCGGTTTGATGGCCGGTCGCCGGCATCGTCGTCCATCAACTCCTCGGCCATCCGGGGAGGAATGGCGTCCGTGGTGAAAGGCTCCGTGCCGCCATTGCGTTCGCGCGGGGCATCGGTTTGATGGGAGGCCGGCCGGTTGCGAGGGTCGCGGCGGTCCGGCTCGCGGTCGCGGCGCCGCCGATGGTCCCGGCGGGGACGGTGCGGTCCCGGCTGCGGTTCGCTGTAATCCGGCACCACCTCGGCTTCATCCATGACCGGAGGCGCCGGCCTTTCCGAAAACGAGAAGGCTGGGGTCTCGGCTGCGCCGCCGGGAGGGGGTTCGGCCGTTTCCGGGGTCCAACTGATTGCCCGGTCCACGGGGGCCAGCGACACGACCTGGGACGGCGGCGGCGCGGGCGGCGGGGGCGGTTCCAGGTCGCCCAGAACGGAGCGGCCAAAGCTGGAATAGTCGATGAATTGGCTGCTCTTGCCCGTGTCGATCACGGGCAGCGGCTCCGCCGGGGTTTCGGGCGGCAGACCGGCATAGTCGGCGGCTTCCTCGGTGCGGCGCTCGGCGGAGGGCATCGCCGGGGCCGGTGAACGCCGCGGCCGCGGCCGGGGCGGAGGCAAATCATCAAACTCCTCGGCCGTCACCGGCATGGACAGTTCGAGACTGGTCGTGATTTCCGTTCCAGGCGGCAGCGCCTCTTCGGCCTCCGGCAAAACGTCGTATTCCCGCGGCTCTTGATGGCGCGGTCGGCCGCGCTCCCGGTCGCTGCGGCCGCCTCGACCGCCTCGGCGACCGCGCCGGCCGCCGCCGCGCCGGCCGCGCCCCTCGTCGCGCCGGTCTTCATCCCGGCGGCGCTCCTCGCCGCGCGGCAGGGGCGGTCGGCGCTCCGTGATCGCGTCGGGCGGCCGTTCTTCGGGGAAGGTCTCGGCGTCGGCCAGAGCATCTTCTGCTAGCGTCTCTTCCGCCTCCGGGGCCAGAGGCTCGGCCCCGTCGCCTTCCTCCTCGGCGCGGGCGTTGGCGTCGGCGGTTTCCGGTTCCTCGTTGTCTTCCTCATCCAGCAAATCATCGGGACCGGGGACGTCGGGCACCTCGGGCAGTTCGAGGATGTCGATCAAATCATCCCGGCCGCGGCCCGAACGCTGGCTGTAGTAGTGTGGATCGACGTCGGAAACGTGCAGGAAGCCGTTGCGGCCCACGCCAAAGTCCACGAAGGCCGCCTGGATGCTCGGTTCGATGTTGACAATGCGGCCGCGGTAGATGTTGCCGACGTAGCTTTCCTGGCTGGTGCGTTCGAGATACAACTCCTCGAGCAGGCCGTTTTCGACAATGGCGATGCGGCACTCCTCCGGCTGCAATACGTTGATGAGCATTTCTTTTTTCTTGGCCATTATTCATCCTTCATGAGCAAATGGGTCTGTTTTACGGGTTGACCGCGATCGGCTCCGCCTCGACCGGCATCGGGGAGGCGGACGCGGGATCGGCCGGCAGTTCCTTGAGAAACAAATGGGTGCGCTCCAGGAGGGCTTCCCCCTGGAGAAAGTGTTCGTGCCATCCCAAGAGGCGCAGGACCTCTTCGGGTCGTGCTGTGCCCGCGGGGGTGACGGTGCATTCCAGGTAAAGGGTCCGCCCATCCCGCCACAGGGCCTTGAGGGAAGGCCGCAGATCGAACCGCTTGACGCCATGGCGGGGTTCCGGAGCGGCGCCGACCGGCATGGCGGGCCGTTGATCCAAGCGCTCCTCGGCCGGCTCGGCCGCGGCGGCGGGGAGATGGCGGTCCTTGGGCCGATCCACCCACGCGGACTCGGCTTCCAAGAGCGTTCGGATGGCGCGGTCCACGGTGCCGAGCGCCTCCTCGGGAAGCGGGCCAAAGCGGTACTGCAAGCCGATGACCTGGGGCGCGCGCCGGGACGACCGGCGCTCGACGGCGAAAAACGGCAATTCCGGAGACGGACTGGCGGCCTGAAGCTGCTGCAGCACGGCCGCGGGGTCGAGATCGCCGTCGAATTCGATGTCGACGATTTCCTCCCAACCGACAATGCCCAGGCTCAGGGCGTTGCCGAAGGTGATTTTGGGCTTGGGGTGAAACCCTTCGGTGGAGCGGAAGGGCAAAGCGGCGCGGCGGAGCATGCGTTCGACGAGGCGCATCAGGTCATGATGGCTCAGGAAGCGCAAGTCGCCGAGCTTGCGAAAACGAAATCGAAGATAAGTCCAATCGTTCGCTGGGGTCACGGACGCTGCTTTCAAAGCTGCGCCGCGTCGTCGAGGAGCCGGTCGTCGATGAAAGCCAGTCGGCGGGGACCTGGCGGTGCGGCCCGTCCCTTCGCGTGGGCGGGATAGGCCAGGCCGTCTACCTGAACCCGTTGTCGCACCGACGCCGTGCCGGTCGACTGCTTCATCGTGTGTCTCCTCGCTGCCGGGGTCGGCTGAGCGATGCCATGAGGAAAAGCGCGGGGCAGGCAGCTCTTCTGGCGCCAGGCCCGGCGAGCCTCAAGTCATCGTCATGGGTCCATCGACTCCGGGATCACGCGGCGTAATTGTTCTCGCAAATAGTTATTGACGTCCCGGGCGGTCACCATTTCGAGCGCCACGGAGGCCACCTGTTGAGCGTCGGTCGCGGAGATCAGGCGTATCGTGCGCTTGACCTCCGGGAGATTATGCGGCGTGGCGGACAAGCTTCGCAAGCCCATCCCGACCAGGAGCATGGCGTACATCGGATCGCCGCTCATCTCGCCGCAAACATTGACTTCCACGTCGTTTTTCCGAGCCGCGACGACCACCCGCTCGATCAGCCGCAGCACGGCGGGGTCGCCCGCGTTGTAAATATCGGCCACGTTTTCGTTCGTGCGGTCCGCGGCCAGGGTGTATTGGATCAAATCATTCGTGCCCAGCGAAAAGAAATCGACTTCCTTCGCCAGCACGTCGGCCATGATCGCGGCCGAGGGTACTTCCACCATCGTACCAATCGGAATGTCTTTTTGGAAGGCGATTCCTTGATCTTCCAAATCTTCCATGACGTCGGTCAGGATCATGCGGCATTCGCGCAGCTCCCGGATCGAGCTGACCATCGGGAACATGATCTTGACATGGCCGAAAGCACTGGCCCTTAAGATCGCTCGAATTTGCGTCTTGAACAGGGACAGATTTTGCAGGCAGATGCGGATGCTGCGGACGCCCAGGAAGGGATTCCGTTCGGTTTGCGCGGGGTCGATGACGGAGGAAAACTTATCCGCCCCCAGGTCCAGGGTCCGAATGGTCACGGGCCGGGGCGCCATTTGCGTGACCACCTGATAATAGGCGTTGAAATGCTCTTCCTCGGTCGGGTCCTCGGGCTTGCCCAAGTAGAGAAACTCCGTCCGGTACAGGCCGATCCCCTCGCCGCCCCGCTCCAGGCAATGGACCGTTTCCGTGGGGAACTCGATGTTGCCCAGGAGCTGGACGCGGACGCCGTCCTTGGTGACGGCCGGGAGGTCCTTCAATTTGGCCAGGTCCAATTCGAAGGATTCAAAGGAGCGGCGGGCCTGTTCGTACTTGACCCGGGTTTCCGCGTCGGGATTGATGATCAGGGTGCCCTTGGTCCCGTCGATGATGACCTCGTCGCCGCCGGAGACTTCGTTGAGGAAGCGGCCGATGCCGACAACGGCGGGGATTTCAAGGACGTTGGCCATGATCGCGGTATGGCTGGTGCGGCCGCCGACCTCGGTGGCGAAGCCCAGGATGTGTTCCCGGTCCAACTCGGCGGTTTCGCTGGGCGTAAGGTCGTGGGCCAGGAGGATGACCTTGCTCCGCAGGCGGTGAAGCGGCTCGGAGCGATGGCCGAGCAGATGCCTCAAGATGCGCCGCTCCAGGTCGTTCATGTCGGTGATGCGGGCGGCGAAGTATTCCTGATGCTTCAGGTTTTCCAGCTTCTGGCGGCGGCGGCGAATGACCAGGCTCACGGCGTATTCGGCCGTGTAATGCTGATCGCGGATGAGCGATTCGATCTCGCCGCGGAGCTTGGCGTCCTCGATCATCAAGGCATGGGCGTGGAAAACGGCGCCGATTTCCTTGCCGACTTCCTCGGTCAATTCCTGCTCGACGAGCCGGGCTTCCAGGGCGGCGTCCTGCAAAGCGGTGCGCACGCGGTCGATTTCGTGGGGGTAGCTGCCTTCCTGAATGAAGCGATCCGGGATGCTGAAGGACTCAGTATCCAGAATAAAGGCGGGACCGAGGACCACGCCGGGGGAAACGGGGATTCCTTGCTTGATTTCCATTCCAATCCACTATGCCAAAAAAGCGAACGAACGCGGTCCCTGGTTCAGCGGCCGATCAGCCCTTGGGCGGCGGCCGATCGGACGCGAGATCCTGGGCGAGGAGCTGCGTTAGGGCTTGCAACGCCTTCTCCGCTTCGGGGCCTTTCACTTCGAGGATCAGCTCCGTCCCCTTTTCCGCGCAGAGCATGAACAGGTCGAGGACGCTGGTCAGGTCGGCCCGGACGTCGCCGCGAATCAAGGTGGCCTGGGCGTCGAATTGCTTGGCCAGTTCGGACAAGAGGGTTGCGGGCCGCATGTGCAGCCCCTCGGCGTAGGGCACGATCACCGGCTGCTGCAGGACGCCGCCGGACGCGAGCGGCTGGGCATGGGCCGGGAATGAACCCAAGAGGGACGGCGCGCGCTCCACCGGCGGCGGAGGCGGCTCGACCCGGGCCATGCGTTGACTGTCGCGTTTCTTTGAACTGGCCATGTTCCTTGGACTCATTGGCTGAAGCAAGGGTTCATCTTCTTCAGTCTGAGCAACCCATCCCCGGAGGGATCGATCCTTGGGTTTTCACGGGGCGCTTGGCGAGCCGCGCCCGTCGTTAGCGGGGAGCCTCGTTTTCCGTGAGCAGCTCCCAGATTTCCTCGCGGGTGTTGGATTGCCGCAAAAAGCGGCAAAACGTGTCGTCCCGGAGGCTCCGCGACACGTTCTCCAAAGCACGCAAATGTTCGCTCGGCCGATCTTGCGGCGAAATGAGCATGATAAAGATGTAGACCGGCTCGTTGTCGAGGCTGTTGAAATCCACGCCGTTCTTGGAGACCGCGACCGTGCCGATGGGCCGCTCCACGCTGTCGTGCTTGGTGTGCGGGATGGCGACGCCGCGGCCGATGCCGGTCGATCCCAACTCCTCGCGCTTCAAGATGGCGCGGATGATGTTTTCCTCGGCGTTGGCCTTGATGTGGCCGGCCGCGCGCAGACTCCCCACCATTTCACGGATGACTTCCGTCTTGTTGGTGGAAATCAGCGCCGGGAGAATGGCTTCACGAACCACGAAATCAGACGTACGCATGCCCACGGTTCTCCTATGCCGCGGCTCGGGTCGTCCACCCCGGGGCCGCCCTGCTGGTCGGACCCGGCCTATTCCTCCTGCGGCACGCCTTCGCGGGCGGCGGGGCGGCGACGATGGTCCTGAATCTTTTCCTTGTATTTGCGAAGCTGCCCTTCGAGTTTGTCCAGCACCAGGTCCACCGCCGCCAGCAGGTCCACGTGCTTTTCCTTGGCCACGAAGTCGTGCTTATGCTCGGCGTCCACGATGAATTCCACCGTAAACAGATCGTGCTCGCGGTCCACCGTCACGCTGATGCTGGTCAAGCGGTTGAACTGGTTCATCAACCGCTCGGCTTTATTTTCAATGAACTCCTGTGTTTGACTATCGAGATGGCCATGACGGGTCGAAATCTTGATTTGCATTGTCCCAAGGTCCTTGTCATCCGTTGATCCGTTACGGGGTCTGGCGCCAGGACCCGGCTCCCTTGCGGAGAACGGATCGGGCGGTTTGCGAGTCTTCGACTCCCGACCATGCAACAGACCATGGTATAGGATTCCCGCCAGCGAATCAAGGGTTCCGATGGCCTCCTGCAAGGATCGCCAGCGGCTTGCATGAGGCCTTGGGCGCTGCGGCGGCGCGGGGGCGAAGGCCTGCTTTTTATCGGCGATGAGAGGCGGCCCGGCGCTTCACGACTGGCCCTTGGCTTGCTTTTCCTGCCAATCATCGGCTTGTCGATGCAATCGCTTCAACCCCGCGATCTTGCCTTGATAATGGCGATTGTTATTCCGGGCGTCAAAAGCCTTGGCCTGGCGGCGCGTCTCTTGCTCCAGCCATTGGATCAGCACGTCGACGGCGATGTTCTTTTTGGGCTGCCCCAGGGGCAAGTCCTTGGGAATGCGGAGCTTCACCTCGTCCACCCCCGCCCGCTTCAGCCGCTGCAAGGTGAACAGGGCCGCCAGGTAGAACTGCAATATGGAGGAGGGCTGCGTGGCCACGGCGACGGCGGGCCATTCCCGTTCGAACAGGTCCAACGCTTCCTGGGTCTGGCCGATGAAGGCCAGGTAGCGCATATGCAAGCCATGTTCGAGCAGGAACTGCGGCTTGCGGCGCAGACGCCGATAATTGCTGGCGTGCAGTTGGGCGGCCTCTTCGGCCTGGCCCTTTTCGACGAGGGGCAAGAGAAACTGCGGAATCGTCCGATGCGGTTCCTCGCCGCAGCGCAGCCGACCTTTCAAAATAGGCGCGGCCAGCACCAGGGCCTTGTCCGGGTCGCCCCACTCGATGAGGGCCGCCGCCTTGGAGCCGATGGAGCAGGCCTTGCAATCGGACAGCTCGTCGCTGTTGAGCCGATCCATTTGCTTCATGGCCTGCCGGGCCTTGGCCTGGTCGCCAAACGCCCGATAGACCTTGAAGCGGGTTTGCAGGTGCGGGTGTTCGTTTTGCCCATAGGCCTGATAGCGGCGCTGCTGATCCGCGAGCAAATCCTCGATCCGCTCGCGGCTGATCGTTGGGAAATCGGCGGCGTTGTCGATGATCCATTTGTACTTCCACAGGATTTCATAGGCCTCGTAGGCGTCGGGATCGCGGTCGTACACCGCCAGGCACCAACTGAAGGCCACGATGGCGCGGTCGGGCTGGCCGCCGAAGATGGCGGCGTCGATCAAATCCTGCCGAATCTCGTAGGCCGACTCCTCGTCCTTGAGCTGATCGGCGATCCGGACGGCCCGCTCCAGGAGCGCCACTTTCTGCGGCGAATGATCGAGCAGAAAGGATTCAAAGAGCAGATCGTTCAGTTCATCCCTGGAGGGAGCTTTGCGTCGTTTCATGATCGGTCTCCCAGGTGCGTCTTCATGGGGGGCCTTCCTCCAAGGAGGAGGGAGCATGAGATGAGGGATCGATGCGCAGACCCAATTCGATCAGTTCCATCATGCCTTGATTGAGCAACTGCATTTCATCCTGGCTCAAGGGATAGTGGCCCAGGAGCAGCGCCTGGACGTAGAGCATTTCGATCACCCGCCGCAGCAGCGGATTGGCCTGCTGTCCGCGCAGCCGCTGGACGAGGGGATTGGCGAAATTGAAATAAAGCCGGCTCGCCTCCCGCTCCCGGGGCTGGCCGCGGCGCAGGTCGCCGAGCAGCTCCGAGAAGAGGGGATTGGCCACGTCCTGGGAGCGCTGCACGTCGCGGAGAAACCGGCCCACCTGGCTGGTGTGGAACAGCACCGGAATCTCGACCGGCTGGAAGCGCTTGATCTCGGGGAGGCATTGATAAGGACGCAGCACCTTGCGGGCCGCTTCGATCAGAAACTGCAAGTCGGCCTCCTCCTGTGCATCGACGTCGTCCAAATCCCGGGCCAATTGAGCGGGATCGATGCGTTCGACGTAGAGGTCCTCCCGCGTTTCGGAGACCTTGTCGAGCAGGTCGCTTTCCATCGTGTGGCCGGCGTTGATCAGCGGGATGCCCTGGGCGGCGGCGATGCGGGCGATCTGGCGGTAGCCGTCCACTTCGGAGACGTAGCGCACCTGCGGGCTGTGCTTCAAGAACTGGCCGAAGCTCATGCGGCCCAGGTTGGTTTCGAATTGGAACCAATCCATGCACAGTTGAAAAAATTCGTCGTCATGCAGGGCCAGCGTCTTCATGGCCAGGTCGTGGCGGTCGAGCAATTTCTGGACGGCTTCGGGCCGCTCCTGGGCCATGCGGCGCAGGTGCTGTTTGAGCGTCTCGCCCAGCGTCTCCCGCGCCTTGTGCAGCCGCTGATCCTCGATGAGCGTTTCCCGGGAGGCGGTCGGCCGCAAGTCGTCGACGTTGACCACGGCCTTGACGAAGATGGCCCATTCGGGAAGGACGTTCTCCACCTTGTCGGAAAGAAACATCCGCTTGAGGTAAACGCGGTGAGTTTGGGTCACGCCGGGCTGCAAGGGGTGGCGGATGATGTAGGCGGCCCCGGCCACCTGCCCGGCGTCGGAGGCCAGGGGAATGTAGTCGTCGTAGCTCTCCTCGAAAATCTCCTTGCCGAAGTCGAGCCAGGCCTGGCGCCGCTCCTGATCGTGGACGAACTCCCGCAGCCAGGGGGGAGGCGTTTGGTTGATCTGCGTCTTGGCCTTGCCGCGCTGAATCGTGACCGGATAGGGCAACAGGCGGCCGAAGTGCCGGGCGTGATGCACCAGTTCATCGTATTTAAACAGGGAGGCACATTCCGGCTTGGCGGTAAGGCAGACTTGCGTGCCCGGCTCGACGTCGATGGCCAGGGTGCGGACCGTGTAAGTGCCGTCGGGCTTGGCCTTCCATTCCACGGGCGGATGGCCGGGGCGGGCGGACTGCGAGATGACGATGATCTCATCGCTGACGACGAAGCAGGAAAGGATGCCGATGCCGAACTGTCCGAGGTAATCCTTGGGTCGGCCGCCGCGCCCCAGCCGCTTGGAGCTGTGGCCGATGGTGGCGAGGAATTCATGGACCTCCGCTTCGGTCAGGCCGATGCCATTGTCGGCGGCCAGGAGCCGGCTCGGCTGGCCGGGCTTGTCGTGGAGCTCGAACAGGATCGTGCCCGGCCATGCGGGGTCGGCGTTGACCCGTTCGCGAATGGCGTCCACGCCGTTTTGCAGCAACTCGCGGACGAAGATTTCCGGACCGCTGTAGAGATGATCCGAAAGCAGTTCGATGATGCCGCGCAGGTCGATTTGAAAGCGATGATTCACGTTAAGCCCTTGGCTGACAAAGGTCGGACGGGCCAAGGGCCGGTTCGCCGACCGCCGGACCTCCCGGAGTTTCTGTCAGAGTAGCGTTATTCTAACCGCTGCTCCCACGATGGGAATTGGTTTTTCGGCAGGAATCGTGGCTTGCTGCCGCCATCAGCGAGGATCACGCCTGGCTCAGGCCCCATCCCGCTCGTATTGACCCCCTTTTTACATGGCCGTACACTTTGAGCAGAGGTCCGATAAACTGACCTTGAAGCCGTGCCGCCCATCGGAGTGGGGCGTGAGCCTGCCGGGGGGCGGTTTTTTGGTGGGAAGGACGCACACATGAACGCGAATGCCGAGTTCAAGGAGCCTGAAGCAGGCTCATCCCCTTCATCGGCACCGCAGGACGCGGATCAACTGTCCCTCTGGGAGCAGATTGGCGATTTCTTCAGCAGCCTGTCCGAAGGCGCCGTGAGCCTCATCACCCGCGTTTTCGGCTCCAGCAACGAGCGCTACATTCGCAAGCTAGGCTACGTTCGCGTCAAGGAAGCCGACCCTCCCTACAGCATCGTCGACGGTTCGCTGCTCAGCAAGATCAACGCCTTGGAAAAGCAGATGCAAGCGCTGAGTGATGAGGAGCTGCGGCAGATGACGCCGCGGATGCGCGAGCGGCTCAAGAACGGCGAACCGCTGGATTGGCTGCTGCCCGAGGCCTTCGCCGCCTGCCGCGAATCGGCCCGCCGCTACAAGAACATGCGGCACTACGACGTGCAGATGATCGGCGGCATCGTCCTGCACCGGGGCAACATCGCCGAGATGGTGACCGGCGAAGGCAAGACCCTCGTCGCCACCCTGGCGGCCTTCCTCAACGGCCTCGAGGGCAAGGGCGTTCACGTCATCACCGTCAACGATTACCTGGCCCGCCGCGACTGCGAATGGATGACGCCGATCTATCAGGGCCTGGGCATGACCGCGGGCTACATCCAATCCGACATGCACCCCGGCGAGCGCCGCAAGGCTTACGACTGCGACATCACCTACGGCACCAATAGCGAATTTGGCTTCGACTATCTCCGCGACAACATGAAGCCCGCCCGCTGGGGCGATCCGCGCTACCCCGTCAGCATGCAGCAGTGCCAGAAAGCCCTGCACTACGCCATCATCGACGAGGTGGACAACATCCTCATCGACGAAGCCCGCACGCCGTTGATCATCTCCGGCCAGGCCCACGGCGACGTCAACCGCTTCCGCCTGGCCGACCGCATCGCCCGGCAGCTCAAGCCCGGCACCCATTTTGAAATCAAGGAAAAGGAGCATTCCTGCCACTTGACCGAAGAGGGTATCCGCGAGGCGGAAAAGCTGGCCGGCGTCGAGAGTTTCTACACGGCCGGGAACATGGAATGGCCCCACCTCATCGACCAGGCCCTCAAGGCGCACCATCTCTACAAGCGCGACAAGAAATACATGGTCATGCCCAGCCCCGAAACGGGCGAGCCGAGCGTGATCATCGTCGATGAATTCACGGGCCGGCCCATGTTCGGCCGCCAGTGGTCGGACGGCCTGCACCAGGCGGTCGAGGCGAAGGAAGGCGTGCCGATCAAGGAAGAGACGCAGACGCTGGCCACGATCACCTTGCAGAACTTCTTCAAGCTCTACAAGAAGCTGGCGGGCATGACCGGCACCGCCATGACCGAGGCCACGGAGTTTTGGAAAATCTACAAGCTCGACGTCATCGCCATCCCCACCAATCGCCGGTTGCGGCGGGTCAACCATCCCGATGTCGTCTACCGCACCGAAGCGGAGAAATGGGCGGCGCTCTTGGGCGAGATCGTCGAAGTGCATAACGCGGGCCGCCCCATCCTCGTCGGCACCGTCGACGTGGACAAGTCGGAAAAGCTCGGCAACCTCCTGAAGAAGAAGGGCATCAAGTTCGAGCTGCTCAACGCCAAGCCCGAGAACGTCGGCCGCGAGGCCGAGATCATTGCCCAGGCCGGCCGCCTCGGCGCAGTCACCATCTCGACCAACATGGCCGGCCGCGGCACCGACATCATCCTCGGCGGCAATCCCGAGTTCCTCGCCTGGGCCAAGCTCAAGCAGCAATACGCTTCCCGGCTCGACGTCCCCCCGGATACCTGGAAGCAGACGGTCGATGAGATCGAGGCCCGGGAGAAGACCCGGGAGGAAGGCCGCCAGGTCGCTGAGCTGGGCGGGCTGCACGTCATCGGCACCGAGCGGCACGAAGCCCGCCGCATCGACAATCAGCTCCGCGGCCGCGCCGGCCGCCAGGGCGACCCCGGCTCCAGCCGCTTCTACCTGTCCCTGCAGGACGACCTGCTCCGCATCTTCGGCGGCGAGACCATGGCCGCCTGGATGCAGACCCTGGGCATGGAAGAAGGGCAATGCATCGAAAGCAAGATGCTCACCCGCCGCATCGCCGCCTGCCAGAAGAAGGTCGAGGAGAAGAACTTCGACATCCGCAAGAACCTGCTCGAATACGACGAGGTCATGGACCATCAGCGCAAGCGCGTCTACGGCTTCCGGCAGCGCTTGCTCGAAGACGGCAACGGCAAGTTGATCCTCATGGACATGCTGCGCACGCAGATTGACAAGACGGTCGCCATGTGCATGGCCGACGACTACGGCGCGGAAACCTTCGCCAACTTCGCCGAGACGCGGCTCAACATGGATTTCGAGACCAGTGATTTTCGCCGGATGGACTTCGCCGAGGCGGCCGCCGCGGCCAAGGAGAAGGCGGCCCGGCAGGCCATCCCCGCCATCGAGGACGCCCTCGAGGAAAACCTCAGCGCCGACGTCGAGGAGCGCGAGTGGAACTGGGAAGCCATGGCGGGCTTCATGGGCCGGCAATACGGCGTCAAGACGACGGCCCGCGAGCTGAAGCAGATCGGCCGCGATCAACTGCTCAATCATCTCGTGCCCAAGGCCGAGGAGGCGATCCAGGCCATCGACCTGTCCGAAGGGGAGCCGATCCTCAGCCCCGACTTCGGCCGCCGCTCCGTGGCGGAATGGGTCAAGCTGAAATTCCGGGTGGACGTGTCTCTCGAGGAATTGGCCCCCTTGGAAACCCCCGCCATCAAAGATATGGTCTTCCAGAAGATCATGGAGCTGTACCACGAGAAGGAAATCGAGTTCCCGATGCAGGTGGGACTGGCCAACTTCATGGCGGAAGGCCATCAGGGCATGGGCGAGCGGTACAACCGCGACGGCCTGCTCGCCTGGGTCAAGGAGCGTTTCCCCGGCGCCGCCGACGCCATCAACGCCGATCAGTTCTTGAACCAATCGCGGCATCGGCTCCAAGAGGAGATCCTGGAAGTCAGCAAGCGGTTCTATCCCGCCCAGGGGACGGCGGGGCTGGACGCCCTGATCGAACGCCATCTCGGCCGGGCCGACCGCGCCGCGGCTTCCACCGCCCAGGCCATCGCCCAGGCCATGAAGGCCGACTATCAGATCGAGATGGATCCCGAGGAGCTCGCCGGCCTGGGCAGCGCCGCCCTCCGGGAAAAGCTCTACAACGCTTGCGACGACCGCTACCGCCGGGAGATGCGAAGCATGGAGCGGTCGCTCATCCTCAACATCCTCGACGCCAGTTGGAAGGACCACCTCTATGCCATGGACCACCTGCGGGCCGGCATCGGCCTGGTCGGGTACGCCCAGATCGATCCCAAGATCGAATACAAGCGCCAGGGCATGAAGCTGTTCGATGAGATGTGGAACGGCATGCAAGCCAAGGTCACCGACCTGGTTTTCCGCATGGAAGAGGCGGCGGCTTCCCTTTCGGAAGCGCTGCTGCTCAACAGCGTGGCCCAGCATCAACAGGCCCCCTCCTCCTTCTCCGCGCAGGTGTCGACGGGGGGCGTCGCCGCCAGTTCGGGCAAGCAGGAACCCGCCTACAGCACCAACAGCGGCGAGGGCCGCAAGCTCGAACCGATCCGCAATCGCGGTCCCAAGGTGGGCCGCAACGAACCCTGCCCCTGCGGCAGCGGCAAGAAGTTCAAGAACTGCTGCATGAAGAAAACGTCGGTGTGAGCGTTCAAGAGACGCATCGTTTTCACGTCGCCGTCGCCGTGACCAGGGTCGGCGTGTTGTATTGATCCGCGGCGCCGCCCCGGCCATGGCTTTGCCACCAGGCTTGCGCTTCCTCTTCGTTCCAGGCGTTGGCCGCGGAGCAGCCGGCCAAGGCTTCGGCGAGCGCTTTGACCGAGGGGAAGCGTTGGTCGGGCTGCTTCTCCAGACAGCGCAGGATGATCTCCTCCAGGTCCGCCGGAATCTCCGGCCGGATCGACCGCGGCGGGCGGACCGGTTCCCGAACGTGGGCGATCACCGTTTGCATGGCGGTGGCCTTGATGAACGGCGGCTGCCCCGTCAGCATGTAGAACGCCGTGGCCCCCAGGCTGTAGACGTCGCCGCGGGCGTCGACGGTGTCCAGTCCTTGGGCTTGCTCGGGGGAGAGATAGTCCGGCGTGCCCACGATGAAGCCTTCATGGGTGAGCTTGGAATCCGCCTGCTCCCATTCCGGATGAAGCACCAGGCCGAAGTCGAGCAGCTTGACCACGTCGAATTGGCCGCCCAGGGGGCAGACCAGGATGTTGCTGGGCTTGATGTCGCGGTGAATCAGCCCCGCGGCATGAGCTTCGTGCAAGGCGGCGCACACCTGCTTAAGGAGAAAGACCGCCCGGCCCGCCGGCATGGGGCCCGACTCCGCCACGATCTCGGCGAGCGACAGCCCCGGCAGATATTCCATGACGTAATAAAACGTGCCCTCCTGGGTGTGGCCATAGTCGAAGATTTGCACCGTGTTCCAATGGGTCAAGCCGGCGGTGGCCTGCACCTCGCGCTCGAAGCGGGCCTGGTTCGTGGGGTCGTTGGCCTTTTCGGCCCGAATCAGCTTGACCACGCAGGGCCGCTTGAGCAGCAGATGCTCGGCCAGATAGACCTCCCCCATGCCCCCCTGGCCTAGCCGCGTCTTGAGCCGATATTGGCCCAGTTGTTTCGACTCGAAGGCTTGCTTTTGCAGCGCGTGGATGCGGTACGATCCGAAACCGGCGATGACCAGGGCCAGCCCGAGAAAGAGGACTTCAAAGGGCAGGACGTGCATCCAATAGGCGGTCGCGAGTTCGAAGTGGACGGCCGCGATGCCGCTGATCAGGATCGGCACGAACGCCCAGGCGGCGGTGATTGTCGTGCAGCGCCGGGCGGTGTTGGGGATGAAGACGCCGTAAAGGGTGATGAGGGCAAACCAGCGCAGGACGTTGAGTTTGTTCATCAGGCCGAAAACGGCGTTGCGTTGCGGGGCCTCGCTGCTGAGCTGGGCCAGGGCGGCTTGGAACACCGGCTGCCGATACACCTCGATGCTCAGGTAGGTGAAATGGGCCGTGATGACGCCGAAGAAAAGCACCTCGCACAACCGCAGATGGTTCATGTTCGGAGCGGCTTTCCGCCACAGATGGAACGCCAGACCCGCCGCCGCGAGGGCGATCGTGATCGTGATGACATGATCGATCCAGCCGGAGTGCACGAAAATGGGGGAGATCAACGACACCAGCGCGACGAAGGCGTAGCAAGCAGCCAGGATCGTGGTCGCCAGGCGCAGGCGATGCAGCAGCAGATGGCCCAACTCCGCGTTGAAGCCGGTGCTGTTGGCCTCGCAGACCACCCGGCAGACCATGGCGGCCAGCCCCTCCTTGGATGACGCCGCGGGTTGGGGAAGGGGTGCGGCACGACGCACGTCGGGGACGGCAGGCGGTTGCATGGGATTCTCTTGCCTCGGAGCCGGGCTGGCTCGATGGAACGGATCGAAACGGTCGGTTTATTCTATGAAAGAACGGCCAACGCCGGGCTGATTACGTCTGGTGGTGGTGTACAGCCGCACCCGCAACACCCTCGGCTACAGCTATACCGCCACCGCCCTCGACTTCGCCATGATGAACCCCTGCAAATTCGGGGGCAACATCGCCCGCTGGTACAACCGCGCCCAGGTCGGCGTCAGCGTCATCAGCGGCGGCAAATCCCTCGCCCAAGGCGACTACCTCGGCGGCATGTTAGAACTCGGCATGTCCGGCATGCAACTCCGCGGCATGAACGCCGCCTG
>JACTMY010000016.1 GCA_014584395.1 Planctomycetota bacterium
GCCGGGGTGGAGACTCCAAAAATGGTGGCGGTCGCAGGGTTCATCCGTTCGGCCTGGCCCAAAGGCGTAATAACCCTCGCCCTGGCAATCGTAGTACCAGCCGCCTCTGTAGTGGGTCATCATGAAGGCATCGGGGCCGCGTCGGTGGGGCCATCGTGGTTCTCCCTGGCGAGTGTACCACCAACCAGCTTGAAAGGTATCGGGTGGTGGTCGTTCGCCAATCATCAACGTATTGCTTAACCCATCGGTGACATAGGCGAATCGAACAATTTGATTCAGCAACATGCCATCATGACCACTTCCGCCCGCCACTCCCAAATAGGAAGAAAAGGCACCGTGGACGCCGTTGATGTCAATCCATGTTTGCCTAAGACGACCATCCGTTGGACAGGCGTACAAGCGAATCATCGTGGACAAACCCAAATGAGGAGGATCGCTTAGAGTGTTGACCTCAATTTCCAAGGCTCTGCAGGCTTGATCCCATAAATCAGTTCGCTCGATATAGGGCAGGATATTTACACTCCAAGATAACTTGGTTAGCGGGGTATTCATTTTCGGCAAAACATCATCTGAGGGAGAACTGGGGGGTAAGAAGCCATGGTCCGTATGAAAGTTGGCAATGGCGATGCCGATCTGGCGCAGATTGGATTGGCAGGATAGTTTGGCGGCGGCGTCGCGCACCCGCTGGATGGCCATGGACGTCAGGGTCAACAGCATCCCGATAATGCCAACGACGACGATCACTTCCGTGAAGGAGAAGCCGGTTCTGGGTTGGGTTCGGCTGGCTTGCGGCATGTGAGCGTGACCTCGCGTTTAATTTTCATGCCCGAGGCCAAGGTGCCCTCCAATACAATGAGGCCCTTTGCTTCCGGTTGGTCGGGCAGACGATTTGGCATGACCCGAATTTCAATGCGCGCTTGCAGGGCATCCGCTTCCTGATGCACGGTCACTTCGCAAAAAGGAGGATACTCGAGCACTTGCATGGAAGCTAGCTTTTCACGCAAAGAGCGGAACATGACCTTGGTTTGATAGCTCGGTCCATGACTCGATGCGCGCGGCAAGATCACGTGGCTGGGATAAAAGGCACCGTGATCCCGGACCATGGCTCGAACGGGGATTTCCATGGGGTAAACCTGGTCATCGCTGAGCTGAATCAGGATTTTTTCGTTGAACGAGCCGGCTTGATTGAGAGAGGCCGTGATTTCCAATTGGCCGAGACATTGCCCATGGGGTGAAGTTTCATTGGCTGGATCGGGGATAAACTTCACGGCGCATAGGGGGTTGCTGGCTGAAACGCCCGTAATGGTCCTTTTCTTCTTGGAGGAGTCGAAGAGCTGGACGTGGAGGGTCTTGACGTCGCCGATCCCCGCCACGCCGAAGTCCACCTCGGCGGGGAAGGTATTCAGCCCGCCAAGGATGTGCTTGATATGAAATTCGAGAGCGACTTCGGGCTGTTGTGGATCATTGGTTTCCAACAAAAGGCGGTGGGACAGCGAGCCGCCGACGTGGCCGGTGGTGATGATGCGCGTGCGGGCTTCCACCGCTTGTCCAGGCGGGACCTGGATGAGGGCGGGTGAAATGAAATCCGAGCCTTCCCGAATCTCGATGCCAATACAGGCGCAGGTCTTGCGAACGGCCTTGATCTGCAACGGAGCATTACCTGTATTTGTGATGTTGTAGGAGCAAATTTTGGTTTCACCCAATTCGCAGGCATCGAATTCGAAGCGCGCGGGGCAAAGCAGGCAGGGTTGCGGATCGGCTGACAGATGGGACAAGGGCCAGAAGCCAGATCGCCGCCAGAGAAAACCCGCAGCACAGGCTAGAAGCAAGCAGAGGCCAAGGTTCAAGGCGTGATTCATGCGAAGTTTCATAGCCGCTACCTCGCCAGCTTGACGCGGCGCCGGATTTCCCAAACGAGGCCGACCACGACCAACCCGCCGCAAATCCAGAAAAGATACATCAGGTACGAAGTGGGTTCTTTTTGCACTTCGTGAAAGGCAACGGGCTGCACGGGACGCGTATCGCGCAGAAAGGCTCGTCCGATTCTATATTTCTCATGTTCACGCAGCTTGTTGCCCGCTGCATCAATGTAGTAGACCTTGCCTTCAATGAAATCAGATAAACACGAACCTTCTGGAAATTGGATAGACAGTTTAATTTGATCCATAGGTTGGTTAATTTTGATATCGGATAAAGTGTATTGGATGTCGGGCATCTTTAACCCATCCTGTTCCCATTGAGCAAAGGTTCTGGATGGAAAATAGATAGAGTCCTGTTCAATCATATCTTCCACTTTCAAAACGTATTTAATGGTTTTATTTTGGAATACATCCTTGGCCGTATACCGTTCAACGCGCGTGGCAATGTAGTTGTGACTTGGTGATAGGGTTATCTTGAAATCCGAACCTACATGGCTGAAGTCAAGATCAATGCCCTTGTCATGGCGATGGATCTTGACTCGACCAGCCTTCCGGCAAAGTTCGGCCAACGGCATGGCTTTACCGTTGCCGAGATTGATGTCGAATAGCGCCATATGCCAAACGTATCCCATCATTGGCGAATGGGCCTCATGAACTCTCCTTTCCACATTATTCCACGTTTGCCTCTTTGGATAGAAAGTGGTAACTACACCTTCTTTATACTGATTAATCAATCGATCATTGTTAAACTCAAGATCGACCAAAACGGTGTTGCCTCGGCACCGGAAAATGGCAGTTTCAAATGGGGTATTTTGCTGGTGTGATTGATAACGACATTCGAGGGAGCGAATCATCTCCCTTGATGCTTCATGGTTTTTCAGCAGGCTCTCCAATTCTGATTGAAGAGACCAGGCTAAAATTAGGCACAGCATGTGAGTACTCTATTTGCATTCGATCATGGAGCAATAGCACAAAGAATATGTGCTTGGATTGATTCCAGAACAAGCGGTGGCATTCTCGCCGCCACCAACTAGATCACATGATGCATAGGGCATTTCGGAGCAATACTTAAATGAGCCGCCTGTCACAATGCACATTTGCCCGCCCGGTTGTCCACAGGCGAGGATGCCCGCCGCCACACAGCCAATCGTATTCTTGCATTCGAAGTGTTGCCAAGTTTGAGAGTAAAGTAATGTCATGCCTGCTTGACAAGACACAATGCATAATAGTGACCACAAAATGATCAAGCGAAAAGTTTTCATGATGCGCCTCCAGGGAAGAATGGACTGGACCGATTCTTGAATTGAACCCGCGATGCGCGTCAATATTACACACACACACACACAGCATGTCAAGGACCCGCGGGCCGCGGAGTCAAGCGGCGGGCCGATCATGGTCCCATTCACAGCAGGCGGCGGCTACTCTGGATCAGACCGTCGTGCAAGAAGCGCAGCGTCGGCTCGGCCATGGCGTTGAAATAGTCCCAAGTGTGGCCGCCCCCCACGGTCGTCAGGTCGCACTCATGGGCGACCCCCAGGGCCTTGAGCTTCTCATGGAGCCGATCGTTGCCCCGGTGCCAATCCGCATCGGTCGGGTCGCAGCAGAAGCGGATGAAGGGGGGTTGCTCGTTGGGATGGACGTGCATCGGAACGGTGTCCTGCCGGCATTGCTCCTTGCTGTCGTACATTGCATCGAGAGAGAGGCCATAGCCAAAGTATTGATGATACTCGATGGCCGAAGCGATCCCGGCGACGACGGGGAACTGCTGTGGATATTTGAAACCGAGCCGCAAGGCCCCCTGGCCGCCCATGCTGATGCCGAAGAGACCGATCCGCGGCGGCTCCACGCTCCAGGTCTCCCTCATCCAAGGCAGCACGTGGTCGAGCAGCCAACGCTCGGCGGAACATTCGGGATCGAAATCCGGCCATGGGCGGTCGGTCCACCAGGTATACGGAGCCAGGGGACAGGCGCAGGGGAGTTTGAACTCCTCCAGCCAGCGGGTGAAGGCGGGACGATCGCGCAGCGTTTCATTGCCCACCGGATGCAGGTAGAGCAGTGCAAAGGGGGGCCGCGTCATCCCCGCGGGCGTGAACAACTCGAGGGGATGACCCAGGACTTCGGTCTCGCTCCACGTGCCGGGCATGATTTCACCTTCCCCTTGGAAATGCCCATACTCAGCCACCCGGTTTTTCCTACGATAACGGCAAGCATTTTCCAGCGGCGGCGAGGCGGCACGATGCGGGTTTTGATCTCGGCGGAACAAATCAAGCAGCGAATCCACGAACTGGCGCGGGAGATGAACCGGGATTATGCCGACCAACCCATCACCCTCGTCGGCATCTTGAGCGGCAGCCTGATGTTCATGGCCGACCTGGTCCGCGAGTTGGCAATGCCGACGCGGATCGGTTTTCTGCGCGCTTCCAGCTATCGGGGCGAAACGACGACGCCGGGGCAGTTGCAAATCCTGGCCGATCAGATCCCCGAGGTGCGCGACCGCCACGTGCTCCTGATCGACGACATTCTGGACAGCGGCCACACGCTGACGCAAGTGTCCAAATACATGAAGCAGCTTCAGCCCAAGTCGGTCAAGGTGGCCGTGCTGCTGCGCAAGCGGTCCCGGCAACAGGTGCCCTTCGAACCGGACTATTGCGGTTTCGAAATTCCGGACCTGTTCGTGATCGGCTACGGGCTGGACTTCAACGACGACTACCGCCAACTGCCCTACCTGGCGGTCTTGGAGGAAGCGGCGGGCGGGTAGATCGATCGGCCCAGCCGAAGGGGTAAGATTGGAGAGCGTGAAATGGACAAGGCACAGTCAACGGAATTGCTGTTTGAATTGAGCCAGCCGGGCCGACGCTGTCATCGTCTGCCGGAGTCGGACGTGCCCGCGCCGGCGGCGGCGGAGTTGTTGCCGCGCCATCAGCTTCGTTCGACGCCCTTGCCGCTGCCCGAGGTGGCCGAGAGCGACGTCATCCGCCATTATGTGAACCTGTCCACCCGCAACATGTGCATCGACACGAACTTTTACCCGCTGGGTTCGTGCACGATGAAATACAATCCCAAACGGCACGAACGGCTGGCCGGCTTGCCGGGGCTGGCGAATCTGCATCCCTTGCAGACCGATGCCTCCGTGCAGGGCATGCTGGAAATCCTCTATGACATGCAAGCCTATCTGGCGGAGATCGCGGGCTTGCCCATGGTGTCGCTGCAGCCCGCCGCCGGGGCGCAAGGCGAACTGTCGGCGTTGCTCGTGGCCGCCGCCTATTTCAAGGAAAAGGGGCAAAAGCGGACCAAGGTGCTCATCCCCGACAGCGCTCATGGCACCAATCCGGCGAGCGCCGTCATCGCCGGCTTCGAGGTGATCACCGTCAAAAGCGCCGCCGGGGCCTTGGTCGATCTCAACGACCTGAAGGCCAAGCTGGACGACCAGGCGGCGGTCTTCATGATCACCAACCCCAACACTTGCGGCATCTTCGAAAAGCAAATCCTCGATATCACCCGCATGATGCACGAACGCGGCGCCCTGGTTTATCTGGATGGGGCCAACATGAACGCCATTCTCGGCAAGTCCCGGCCGGGCGATTTTGGCGCCGACATGATGCATTACAACGTGCACAAGACCTTCACCGGCCCCCACGGAGCGGGCGGTCCCGGCTCCGGCCCCATTGCCGTTCGCGATTTCCTGGGACCGTATCTGCCCGCGCCGCTCGTTGCCAAAAACAGCGACGGGTCGTTTTACCTCGACCATGATCGACCGAAATCCATCGGCCGCGTCCGCAGCTTCTTTGGCAACGTCGGCATTTTGCTGCGAGGCTATTTCTATCTCCGGACTTTAGGGCCCCAGGGACTCACGGAAGTCAGCGAGCAGGCTGTGCTCAACGCCAACTATCTCCTGGCCCGGCTCAAGGACGTATATGAAGTCCCCAACGGACCCCGCTGCATGCACGAGTTCGTCGCCTCAGCCAAGTACCTGCGGCGCGACAAGAAAATCTCCGCCATGGACATTGGCAAGCGGCTGCTCGATTACGGCTTCCATGCCCCAACCGTCTATTTTCCGTTAACCGTGCCTGAAGCGCTCATGATCGAACCCACCGAGACGGAGAGCAAGGAAACGTTGGACCGCTTTGCCGAGACAATGATTCGAATTCAAAACGAAGACCCGGCCATGCTCCACCAGGCGCCGCACACGCTGCCCATCAGCCGCCCCGATGAAGTCCGGGCCGCGCGGGAGCCGATTTTGAAATGGACTCCCCCTCAGCATGCTTCGTAGTCTACGGTCGATTCCCTATCTGATCGCCGACGGCCCCACGCAGATGGCGGTCGATGAATTCATGCTGGAACAAGCCCAGGCTGGGGAAGCGGCCGTCCGCCTTTATGGCTGGGAGCCGGCCACGCTGAGCCTTGGCTATTTTCAATCCGCACGCGATCGCAAGCAGAATTATGCCTGGAAGGACCTGCCATGGGTTCGCCGTTCAACGGGCGGCGGCGCTATCCTCCATGGCACAGATCTGACCTATGCCTTGGCTTTGCCCGTAGCGGCGGCGCGGACCCGCCGCCCCGCCGACTGGCATTGCATGCTGCACCGACGGTTTGCGGAAACTCTCGTCGAAGCGGGACTGGCGGCTTCGGTGCTGGGCGGGACTCGGCCCGCGCCCCAAGAATTGGGTTATCTCTGCTTCGCGGTGCCGCAGCCTGGCGATGTGATGTTGGGGCAAGCGAAAATTATCGGCGGCGCCCAAAGGCTCAAACAAGGGGCCTTGTTGCAGCATGGATCGATCTATCCGCCCGCGGCCGAGGTGCTCCGCGATCGCCTGCCGGTGGTGATGGCGGAACTGCTTCAGTGTCCCATCGAGGAACGGCCCTTCGCTCCAGAGGAAAGATCGCGCATCCGCCAGATCGCCGAGGAGAAGTTTCTTCAATCCGCCTGGAATGACAAGCGCTAAACAGTTGCCGCCAAAACCGAAGCTTGAGCCGAACCGTTTTGGCTGGTTGATTCATTGTGCGGCGGCACGCCTTTGCCGTTTTTCAACAGGTTGACGTAACGTTTGCGCTTGCCCGTCTTGGGATCGGCGCCAATGTGCTCAACGACCGTGAAATCGAATTGTAGAAAGTGTTCCAGATGCTCCTGCTTGAGCTTGGCCAAGAGGGATTGGCGAATCTCGTCGAGATCCAGCGACTTGCCGGGCAGGGGCTGGAGCAGAATGTCGAAATGCGTCGGCCCATCCCGGCGCACCTGGAACTCGGCCAGGTTGAAGATCGGGTGAAACGCCGCCGCGAAGATGAACACGGGAATCTCCACGTCCTTGCCATCCCGCCAGACGCACATGCGGTCGTTGTTCCGGCCGGCGATGGTTTCGATGACCGGCATGGGCTGGTTTGGATCCTTGGTCGGGCGCATCGTGACGATGTCGTCGATCTCATAGCGAATGATCGGCTGCACGAAGTTGTAAAGGTTGGTTAATAGGACCTTGCGTCCGGGCTGGCCGTCAGGCACGGGGCGGTTGAATTCATCGCGAACCTCGAGAATCGCCAGGTCCTGATTGAGCCGGGCGCCGCCGGTGTTCGGGTCGCCCAGCGTCAGCCCCATGCATTCGCCCATGGCGTAGTGATTGCTGACCTTAAGGCCGAACGTGCTTTCGATTAATTCCCGGGATTCGGGATAAAGCGGCTCGCTGATGGAGGTGAGCAGTTCGAGGCAGCCCGCCTGGCGGAGCTTGAGATCGCCCCGCAGTTCCGCGCGGGCCAGGTTTTCCATCACGTGGACGTAGGCCGTGATGAAATGGGGCTTGATCTCGTTGATCTGCTCCACGATTTTTTCGAACGGTTGATTCAAGTGAATGATCCGCAAGTCGGCAAAGCGGCGCATGGGCCGGGGCATGTAATGAAAGGCCGACGAACTGGGGAAGAAGCCGGGCCGAAGCAGGAAAATGACCCAGCGCTTCCGGCTGGTGACGCGCTTGAAGACCTCCCCCCAGGTTTTGGGAAGTGAATGGCCGCGCGCCGCTTGCATGGCAAAAAGCTTCGTCAGGGAAGCGCGATCCTGCACTACGATGGCGGGCTGACCCTGGCTGCCTGAGGTGAGGCACACGGCGTATTGATCCAGGAAGAGCTTGCCGACGTTGTTGACGTCCTTGACGAAGGTTTCCAATTCCTTGCGCTTAATCCGCGGATCGGTGACGATATCGTCATAATGCTCCATCATCTCCTGTTTGGTGAGGATGGGCACGTCTTCCGGCACGCAGCGATGCAGGTCCAAGCCGCGCAATTTGTGGCGGTAATAGGGCGAGTGGCGGGCGGCGTGGCGGAGCAGGCGGCGAAATTGGCTGAGTTGCAAAGCCTTGATCTGGCCGGGGGTGCGGGAAGCCACGTGGTCAAAATGAACTACGGAATGCAAGAAGAGGAGGGATTCCCAAATCGTGCGTAACATGGGTTCGTGATTCCATCGGAAAAGGAAAAGCAGGCCATTATTTCCACGCGCGAGACCAGAGGATGATTATTCTACGAACCTAGGTGAAGTGCGTGTAAAAATCTTGGCTATCGGCAAGGGATCGTGAATGCTGATGGGTTGATCAGTTTACTGTTTGTTGGCCGTCATACTCATCAATGCGATCAAGTTTGTGCAGCGGCGAGGAGTCGCAGCGTTGGCTCATCGCCTAGTCCTTGATAGTACTTTTCGAGAAGCCGATGAAAGACCGAGCCTGGCGGAGCCACCTGGGCGAACAGGGTCGCGCAGGATCGAAGTTTCAGGTCATCGGGCGAACCGAGTAGGTCATGGGCGGAAGTGCCCTCGATGCCGAGTACCGCTTCGGCGCATTCCTTGAGCCTAGACCCCAAGAGGGGATGCATGAGGTATGCCCTGGCTTCATCAAAACTCTTGATGGCATAGCGTTTAGCCATGGAGCTATAGCCCAACCCTTCGAATTGGGGGAAGATGAACCACATCCAGTGGGATTGCTTGCGGCCACTTCGTATTTCGCGCAGGGCCTGTTCATAGACCTGATCCTGTGCCTGGACATAGCGGTTGAGGTCATGGGGGTCATTGGCAATGCTGGACACCTTTTCGAGCTCCCTTTCAGGCTGATCCGTTTGGTCTACACCATGATCGCAACGAACAAGCATGGAGTGAAGCACGGTAATGAACTAAAGTCCCGTTTGGGTTTTCTCACTGACCTTGCCTTCCATAAGCCGCAACCGAATCTCGGTCTTAAAAAAGACGCCTCCTCGTGAGGACTCTGTCCAGATTTTCTCGATGATTTCTGGCTCGCGGTCGTCTCCGACCGAGCGCTCGCGCACGGTTTCCCTCATGGGGTTTGGCATGGTCGTGGGAATCATCGCATCCACCTCGGCGAGCGTCTGCCCTGGTTGGATGCGATTGAAAAGCTCAAGGGTCAAGACGCGCGGCGTAGTTTGACCAGCCTGTTGACCAATGTAGACGACCCCGACTCCAAAGCAGACGGCTACGCCCAATAGGAAGCCGACAATACACCACAGTGTTCGTGAAGAAGTCTCCATTTAGACGCTCCCGATAAAGGGGAATGGGCGAAGTTTTGTGGTGAGTATTTGAACGGCACCTCTGCTACAGGAAAGCGAGGACCGGTTTGGGATGCATCATGAGAATAAAACGGTAGGCACGCAGGTTCAATTAAATTCCTCTGTTTACAGGCGTTAAGATAATCAATGTGGGGACGTGCAGAGTAATGGGCAGATTAGCTTACGTGCACTGCCAAAGCGGCAATTTTGGCATTCAGTCAATTTGGGTGTCAATATGGCACGATGATTGCTCTTTTCCCTCTTAACATTCAGTTCCAGCCCTTTTGGCATACAAGCAAGCGTATTCTCCCTAGAGGTTTATCCATGAACCCCAATCGACTGACGGAAAAGTCACAAGAAGCCTTGGCCGAAGCCCAACAGCGTGCGATTCGGCTAGGTCATCAACAATTGGACGTTGAGCATTTGGCAGCGGCGCTTTTCGGAGCCAGCGACGGCCTGGTGCCTGCCCTGTGCGGCAAGCTCAATCTGGACGCCGGTTCGATTCGCCGCAAGGTCGAGGCGGAATTGGAACGACTGCCGCGGGTCAGCTCGACGACCGGGGCGGACCAATTGTATGTGAGCAGTCGGCTTAACAAACTGCTCACTCAGGCGGAGGATGAAGCCAAGAAGCTGAAGGATGACTATGTGTCCGTGGAGCACTTGCTGCTGGCCATGGTAGGGGATGGTGGCTCGGTAGGGAAGCTTTTGAAGGAAGCCGGTCTGAGCCGCGACCGGCTGCTGCAAGCGCTGCAGGAAGTGCGCGGCCATCAGCGAGTCACCTCGCAGAACCCCGAAGGCACCTATCAGGCCTTGGAGAAATATGGCCGGGACCTGACGGCGTTGGCGGCTCAGGGCAAGGTGGACCCCGTCATTGGCCGTGACGATGAGATCCGGCGCGTCATTCAAGTCCTCTCGCGCCGCACGAAGAACAATCCCGTGCTCATCGGCGAACCCGGCGTGGGCAAGACGGCCATCGTGGAAGGGTTGGCCCAGCGGATCATTCGCGGCGACGTGCCCGAGGGGCTGAAGAAAAAACGCATCGTGGCCCTGGACATGGGAGCCTTGATCGCGGGGGCGAAATATCGAGGCGAATTCGAGGAACGGCTCAAGGCCGTGCTCAAGGAAGTCACCGAATCCCGGGGAGAAGTCATTCTCTTCATTGATGAACTGCATACCGTCGTCGGCGCGGGCAAGGCGGAAGGGGCGATGGATGCGGGGAATCTGCTCAAACCCATGCTGGCCCGCGGCGAATTGCACTGCATCGGGGCCACCACCCTTGATGAATATCGGCAGCACGTGGAAAAAGACGCGGCCCTCGAGCGGCGGTTTCAACCCGTCATGGTGGACCAGCCCAGCGTCGAGGATACGATTTCGATCTTGCGCGGCTTGAAGGAGCGGTACGAAGTCCATCATGGCGTCCGCATCAAGGATGCCGCCCTAGTGGGGGCGGCGGTGATGTCGAATCGCTACATTTCCGATCGCTTTTTGCCGGACAAGGCCATCGATTTGGTGGATGAGTCCATGGCCAAGTTGCGGACGGAGATCGACTCGATGCCCGCGGAGTTGGATGAGCAGCTTCGCCGCATCATGCAGCTCGAAATCGAACGCGAAGCCTTGCGGCGCGAGAAGGATCCCGCCTCCAAACAACGGCTGCAAAAACTGGAAAAGGAATTGGCGGACTTGCGAGCCTCGGCCGACACGATGAAGGCGCAATGGCAAGGCGAGAAGCAGAGCGTGCAGCAATTGCAAACGCTCCGGGAGCAGATTGAACAAACGAAACAGCAGATCGAGTGGGCCGAGCGCCAATACGATCTGAACAAGGTCGCGGAACTCAAGTACGGCAAGCTGCTCGAACTGGAAAAGCAACTGAAAACCGCCGAGCAGAAGCTGACGGGCGACCAGGGAACGGCGCGGTTGATCAAGGAAGAGGTGGATGAAGAGGATATCGCCGAGGTGGTCAGCCGCTGGACGCACATTCCGGTTGCCAAATTGCTGCAAGGCGAAATGGAAAAGCTGCTCCATCTGGAGGAGGAATTGCATCAGCGGGTGATTGGTCAAGACGCGGCCGTGAAAGCGGTCGCCGAGGCGGTGTTGCGGGCGCGGTCGGGTCTGAAGGATCCCAAGCGGCCCATCGGTTCGTTCATCTTTCTGGGGCCGACCGGCGTGGGCAAGACGGAATTGGCCCGGGCCTTGGCGGAATTCATGTTCGATGATGAGCGGGCCATGATCCGCATCGACATGTCGGAGTACCAGGAAAAGCACAACGTGTCGCGGTTGATCGGCGCTCCCCCCGGCTACATCGGCTTCGAGGAGGGCGGTCAACTGACCGAGGCGGTGCGCCGACGGCCTTATTCCGTCATTCTGCTCGATGAGATCGAAAAGGCCCATCATGACGTGTTCAACGTGCTGTTGCAAGTTTTAGATGATGGCCGGCTCACGGATGGCCAGGGCCGCATTGTGGATTTCAAGAACACGATCATCATCATGACCTCGAATATCGGCAGCCACCGCATTTTGGACTATCAGGGCAGCTTTGAGGATGGCAGTTACGAGCAAATGGAAGCCACGGTCTTGGCGGAACTGCGGAAGCATTTCCGACCTGAGTTTCTCAACCGCGTCGATGAAGTCGTGGTCTTTCATGGACTGAATGAAGCGCATTTGACGAAGATTTTGGAGATTCAGTTGCAGCATCTGCGCAAGCGCCTGGAAGATCGCCGGCTGTCGTTGGAGATGACCGAGGCGGCTAAGCGGCATTTCGTGCAAGCGGGGTATGATCCCGCCTATGGAGCACGCCCCCTCAAGAGGCTGTTGCAGAAAGAATTGGAAACGGCCATCAGCCGCAAGATCATTGCCGGCGCCATCAAGGATGGACAAACGCTGCAAGTGGATTTCGACGGCCAGGCGGATGAAGTCGTGATTGACGCCAAGTAAGGCGTTTGGACTTGTCAATTCCCCTCTTCCTGGGCTATGAACGATGGGTCAACCAGGAAGAGGTTTTTTATGACCACGCTGTACATTGTTCGGCACGGCGCCACCCGGGCTAATTTGGCCCGGCCGTATTGGCTGCAAGGACAGGGCAGGGATGAGCCGCTCATTCCGCTGGGCATGCGGCAAGCGGAACAGGCGCGCGATCAGCTCAAGGACAAGCGCATCGCGGCGGTTTACAGCAGCCCCATGCTGCGCGCCCGGGACACCGCTCAGATCATCGCCTCGGCTCATGGACATCAGGTTCGTCTTGAGCCGGAGCTGAAGGAAGGCCATGTGGGCCGTTGGGAAGGACGCACGTGGGAAGAGATTCAGTCGAACGAGCCTGAAGCATTTCAAGCCTTTCAGGACGACCCGGGCCTACACGGTTATCCCGAAGGTGAAAACTTTCAACAAGTGGCGGAGCGGGTCATTCCCGTCATGCGACGGTTGGCTCAGCAGCATGAAGGGCAAAGCATTGTCGTCGTTACCCATCAGATCGTAACCCGCGTCTTCCTGGGGCATCTGCTCGATCTCCCTGCCCGGCGAACGCGGCAGATCAAGCTGGCCAACGGCGGGATCTCCGTCGTTGCTGGTTCCGCAGGCCGCATGCAATTGGTCACGCTCAACGCTGCCTTGCATTTAAGCATGGAAGAGGAGTGAATGCGAGCCTCAGCCGCATGGAGTTCGACTGACCGGGAACTGGCATTACCGGGGCAGCGTCATGGGATGGCCGCCGAAGTTTTTAACGATCATGCTCTTGATGCGCCAGACGTCGTCCGCTTCCTTTTCCAGGACGAAGTCGATGGTGCCGATGTAGGCGTTGTTGAGGTTCAATCCAGAAAATTGACCATAGACCGTCACATTACAGAGACACTCCAAACGCCGGGGGTTGTCGCTGCGGGGCACGTTGAGGTTATAAAAGGAAATCGTTCGCGGCTCGGGAGGCAGCAAGTACTTGCGGGCGCGCGCCAACAGGGCATCGCGATTTTCGCCCTCAAAACTGAATGACGCGGACAGCAGTTTGTCGATGCCATCGATGTCTCCCTTCTCCGCCGCGCGCGCCATGGCCAGAACGCTGGCTTCCACCTGCTCCCGATCGGTCACCACGAGGGTATCGACCAGGAAAACCAGTCCCATGAGCGCGATGACGCCGAGCAGATAGAACAAGTGCGCCACGCGCCTCGTGGAGAAGAAGGCAACCACAAACATCAAGCCGATCAAAACGAGCACGATGTAGGCGCCGGTCGGATGTTCGGTGAACCAGGTGGACATGGCGGATTCCCTTCAGGTTCCATGGCAGCGATCACTCCATCATCATGCCGTATTCGTTCCTGTTTGCCAAGCGCCGCGTGCTGGCAGACGTCAAATCGAGGGGGCAGCTATCCGGTTCGTGCAGTCCCTATCCTTCCCATTGACTTGGAATGTTGCTTGCTTGGTCATGGGCGCGAGTTGATAATCACGTCCAGGCTGAGGTGGAGGGGCGCCCGTGTCGAGCAGCACACCGCTGGACGAAACCAATGACTTTCAACCGGGCAACGCGCCCGAACCGACCCTTTCACGACTCGCGCCGAGTGCCCAACCCAGCGAACATCTCGATCATTTCTCCGTCAGCGACGACGTCCCAGTCGCCCAACCCCTTTCGGAAACGCTCCCCAGGGAAACGTACGGCAAGTTCAAGTTGGAGAGCGTCATCGCCTCGGGCGGCATGGGCATGGTCTATGAAGCCTACGACGTTAATCTCAAGCGGCGCGTCGCCTTGAAAGTGATGAAGGATTGTTTTCCCGGCGATTCCGAAAAGAAGCAGCGCTTCATGCGCGAAGTGCAAATCGCCGCACATCTCAAACATCCCCATATCGTCGAGATTCTCGAATTTGGCGAAGTGGATGAGATCCCTTACTTTGCCATGACCTTGGCCCAGGGCGGCAATCTGATGAGTTGGTTGAAAGCGCATCCCACCGATCAGCGCGGCATCGTGATCCTGATCGAACAGATTTGCCAGGCTGTGCATTTTGCCCATGAGCAAGGCATCATGCACCGCGACTTAAAACCGAGCAACGTCTTGATGACGGGGGCGGGAGTCCCCTTGCTCGCCGATTTTGGCCTGGCCAAATATGAAGACCATTCTCCGCAATTGACCAGCACCAACGCCGTTCTAGGCTCGCCCCATTACATGGCTCCGGAGCAAATTCGCGGGAGCAAGCATGTGACGCCGATGACCGACGTTTGGGCCGTTGGCGTGATGCTATACGAGTTGCTCGCGGGGAAAATGCCATTCACCCAAGAGAATCGCTTGGCGCTATTCGAAATGATTCTTTATACGGCGCCGCCGCGGCCCAGAGCCATCCATGCCGATTTGCCGGTCGAATTGGAGCGGATCATTCTGCATTGTCTCGAAAAACTTCCCGAGGATCGCTATCCATCTGCCTTGAAGTTGGCGGAAGACTTAGCCGCCTGGCTTCGCGGCGAGGTTCATCGACGATCATGGCGCGACCGGTTGCGGCCCTATTGGCGCGCCGTGAGCCGCCATCCCCGCTATGCGGCCTTGGGCGGATTGCTGCTGCCGATAGGTTTGCTGTGGATCGTTTTGAATTGGGGCTGGTGGGATCCTTATCGAGCGCTGTATTCAGAAATGGCCGCGTTGCAGTCGGGTCAACCGGTCACGTTGATCGATGCCGTCGGTCCCCCGAAATACTGGGTCGAAAAACGGGGCCGCGTGGAAATCCGACCCCATCAGCTTGCGCTTCGACCTTTCGAGATACGAACGATGGGGACCGCTCTTGTGGAACTGTTTCCTAGCCCTCCCGCAAAACACTTTCGCTTGGATGCGGAAATGCGCCATCTGGGAGGGGATACCAAGAGCAAGGTCGGGCTATTTTTCAATTTATGCGAACATGCCACGGCATTGGCCGACGTTCAATCGCTCTACATTTTTCAATTCAATGACTTGAGATCTCTCCCGTCGCTGCCGGCGCCGCCTTCGCGACCCTTTGCGCGCCTGGACCTGGCATGCTTCTCGACGTTTCGAAGTTTGCAGTATCCGGATGAGCAATATTACACGTTCGCGACCCGTTTTTTGCCGGCTTCTCAAGAGCAAAAGGAAGCCGCCTGGCGCTTCATCCAAATCGAAGTCGAAGAAACGGTCATTCGAGCGTTCGCCGATCGATCCATGATCACGGCAATCTCCTTGAACAAAGAATCCTTGACGGAAGAAATGCTGCTTCATGGCATACCGCTCTTGAATCCCTTGAGCAACAAGTACAACCCGGAAATCCATCTGGACTCCTGTTTGCAAGCCACGGGGAGTTTAGGATTGTTTTTGGACAAAGCCGTGGCGGAAGTTCGCAACGTTCGCTTAACGCCGTTGAAGTAACCCCTGTTGGCTAATCGTGGAGGTCGGGATCATGATCGCTCAAGCGGGATGGCATGCTGGAGGGAAATGGCTTTGGGTGGCTATCGGTTGGTCGCTGCTGGCGTGGAAGGGGGTGCCGCAAGAACAGCCTCCTCCACAAGACAAGGACAACGTGAAAATCGTTGCCAACGACATTGTGGTCCGGCCCGTTTTAGCCAAGGATGCCTCGGACCCTGAAAAAAATCGCGTGGTCATTAAATACAAGTGGGAAGTTGACCCGGCCCGCCACGACGTGAAAAGGACATGCCGCGTCCAGGTGGAATTCGCGGAAGCTCAGATCGTGGGAACGACGTGGCGTCCCAAGGAACTGCCTTGCCCCTGTCAACCGCTCACCAATCAACGCGTTCCTGAAATCGTGGAGGATACGAAGAACAATGCCTTTCACGCTCCCAACGCATTGTTCGAGGGCAACAAGCTCCTGTCAGTGACCCTTGAGCGCATCGACCCCATCAACAAAATGATCTGGCGCATCAAGCGCGTTTACCGCGTCGTGAACGGCGAGGTGCAGACGGATGCCGATCATAGTTTGCGGGATTCGCCGTCGTTGATCATCTTCCCGCCGGAGGGTAATCGCGTGAGTGGCGAGACGGATGCGGGTTGCATTGTCACCTACACCTTGACTTGCCCGGGATTGCCTACCGGTGCTTCGATTCCCGTAACGGTGGATCCGCAGGGCCGATTTGTCATCGATCATGGTCCGCTCACGACCCGGTGTTTACTGTGCGTGACCTCGGTCAATTCGTTTGGCGGGTCCACGACGGTGTGCATCGTTGTCAAACCCACTTGACGCCGTCGAGTCGCCTTGTTGGCTGGGTCGAACTATCCTCATTCCAGCCGCAGGCTTTGCCACAGATACCAGGTGGCGACGGAGCAATAGGGCTGCCACAGCTCCCCGCGCTGCCGCAGGTCGGCTTTCGTCGGCAATGCGGGCAAGCGGTACAGCTTTTTCACGGCGGTTTTCAGCCCCAGATCATCGACCGGCAAGACATTGGGCCGCCCCAAGGAGAAAATCAGAAACATTTCCGCGGTCCAGCGGCCAATGCCTTTGACCTGGATCAAGCTGGCGATCACTTCTTCATCGTCGGCTTCGTGCAAGCGTTCGAGTTCAATTACCCGCGCGGCCACTTTGCTGGCCAGATCGAGGAGATAAGCCGCCTTGGAACGCGACAGCCCGGCAGAGCGCAGATCCTCAAAGCGCTGCGCGAGCAGCGCTTCGGGCGAGAGCGCGCGGGGCGCCAACAGGTCCAGCACTTTTTGCCGAATCGAAGCGGCTGCCTTGATGGAGATTTGCTGGGAGATGATCGAGTAGGCCAAGGCTGGGAAGCGCTCCAGCACCATGTTCGGTCGGAACGGGCCCACGGCGTCGATGGTCTTGGCTAAACGGCGATCGCTTTTCTTGAGATGCCGGACGGCTTTGTGACCATAGGTGGGTTTCATGAAAGTGCGACTCGCCGCGATAGAGAAGAAGCAATCGTCGTCGATCCATCCAGCCGTGCAGGGAATGGCTTGAATCACATTCTATGAGTTGGGAAAGGTGCAAGCCACGATGGTCAACCCGTAACGGTCGGCCAAGGCCACGGTCTCGGCTTCGTCGATGAGGATCGTTTGCTGGGCTTCGATGGCGAGAACGCGCCCCCCCGCCCGGTGGAGGGATTCGATGGTGGATGGGCCAATGGTTGGCACATCAAACCGGCGGTCTTGTTGCGGCTTGGCCACTTTCACGACCGTGAAGCCCCCTTGTTTGCAGAACGCTCCCGCCCGCAAGATGGCCTGGTCGGTTCCTTCAATCGCTTCAACGGCCAATACCGCCTTCTCCATCACGGCGATGCTTTGACCGACATCGAGCCGGCCCATTTCCTTTGCCAGCCGCCAGCCATAGGCGATGTCTTCCTGTTCCTTGGCCGTCGGGGCGCGCCGAGTCAATACGCCAGGTTTCACGAGCAACTCCGGACAATAGTCGAGGGCGGAGCCAAAGGTTAAGCCATCCCGGGCAAATTCATCGATCAAGCTCAGCAGAAGGGTGTCGTCTTGATTGTCGCGGCGCCGCCGGCGAAACCAGAACCACAAGGTGCGGAGGTCCGGCATAAGCGACAGCCAGCGCCAGGGCCGGTACATGACCTGTTTATGAATTTTGCCCGCCATGATGATCTCGCGCACCCCCGCCTTGCGGAAGCGGCGAATCATCCTGCCCATCTGCGCCACGCCCACCCAATGGAATTCATGGCATAGGTCTTGCAATTCCGCGGACGCTTCATGCCGCACCGCCACGCAGACCACTTGCAGCCCTTGACGCTTGGCCTTCTCGGCGAAAATGACCGGGAAGCGGCCCCAGCCGGCCAATAAGCCCACGGGCGCCGCCGCTGGTTCCATCGGCTTCTTGGCCGCACGAATGGTTTCACGTTGGGTCAAAGCAGAGGTCATGGCGTCTTGTAATTAACTAGCTACCTGCTGATGCGCTGCACCATTAACCGGCGAGGCCAAGATGCTTTTTGATCTTACGTACGTCTTGCCGGATTTCGGGCAGCCTGTCCATGCTAAGCAAGATGATCTTCGCATCCCGCTCGGGTCGGGCGGGAGCTCCCAGCACGCGCCACCCCGCGGGAATGTCTTTGTGGACGCCGGCCTGGGCGCCCAGGACCGCTTGATCGCCGATGTGGACGTGATCCGCCACGCCCACTTGACCCGCCATGACGACGTAATCGCCTGTGCTGCTGGAACCGGCGATGCCGACCTGGCTTACGAGAAGGTTGTGCCGTCCGATATGGCAGTTGTGCCCAATTTGCACGAGGTTGTCGATCTTGGTGCCGCGCCCGATGATGGTTGGCTCGAAGGTGCCGCGGTCGATGGTCGTGCCGGCGCCGATTTCGACGTCATCCTCGATGCATACGCCGCCATATTGTGGAATCTTCACGTGCTGGCCGCCTTGGGTGCGGTAACCGAAACCATCGGCACCGATCACGGCGTTGGCGTGGATGGTCACGCGATGACCCAGTGTGCAGCCATGGTAGATCACGGCGTTCGGGTACAAGGTCACGTCATCCCCGATGCGGCACATGGGGCCAATGAAGACCCCTGGATAAATGCGGCAGCGGGCGCCGATGCGCGTGCCGGCGGCGATGGCAGCCAAGCCCTGAATGCACGCCTCCGGTCCGATCTGCACGGTGGGGTGAATCGCAGCGTGCGGGTCCACACCGGGGGGTGGCATGGAAGGCTGCGGGTGGAACCAAGGGTAAAGGGCGGCAAATGCCAGGATCGGTTCCGCTACTTCCAACACGGGGCGCTCGCCATCGCGAATGCCCTGGCGCACGATCAAGGCCGCGGCCTGGCATTGAGCCAGGTCCTTGGCGTGATCGTCTGAATCAAGAAAGGTGATGTCGCCTGGCCCTGCCTTGTGAAAGGGGCGAGCGCCCGTGATCATCAAATCCGCTGGGCCATGAAGGGTGCCGCCGATGCGTTCCGCGAGTTGTTGCAAAGTGTAGGGCATGGACCGCCCTTTCATCCGTGAAAGGTGTTCGGATCGACCTTTAACGCCGGTGCATCCTAACTTGCCCAGCGCGGATCGGCAAGGCGAGGTTGCCGTCTGAGGCTCGCCGAACCAGGGGGGATCGATGCCGAAAGGTTCAATTTACTTACGATAATTACTTGACTTGTACTTCTTAAATGATTGCAAGCAACGCCAGAAGATGGATTGGACGTTTCTCATCAAACTTATCTAGCCATTGCAAAACGCGGCCGCGAGGCAAGGATGCCTGATGGCCGAGGGAGAACGGTCATGTTCCTGGCACAAGGCTTCATCGATCCCGCCACGCTCGATCAACTCGTTAAATTGGCTGCCTTGGGCACCAGCGGCATCTGTGTCCTGGCCCTTGTCTTAATTGGCATGCTGATTCACAACATTCCGGAGGAGCATCGCGAGCGCCATCGCTCCGTGCGGATGTACATGTGGATTTGCGTGATCATCGCATTGATCTCCGCAGGCAGCGGTGCCGCCAATGCCTATTACAATCATGAAAAGATCGAGAAAGAATCGGCGGCCAAGAAGGCGGCCATTAATGAAGTGTCGCAAATCAGAAGCGAAACAGCAGCCAAGACGGAAGAGTTTAAGCGACAGGAAAGCGCCCTGAATCATCAGCTTGCAGAGCAAAAAAAGGCGAACGAATTGCTGATGGGCCAAGTCAAAAGTTTGGGAGCTTTTGCTTCTTCGCCCATTTTTGTATCCGTCGAAGGAAAACTTACGGACAGCGAAAGAGTAGAGTGGAAGAAGCTGAAGACGAAATTCGACAAGATCATGACGGAACATCAACCGCCAAAATAGGCCGCGGGCTGAGTCTCGATGGCTGAACGCGGGCTGCGTCACACATTGAAATACTTGGCTAGCGGGTGGTGAGCGATCAGCGCCGTCGTGGATTGTTCCGGCTCAAGCTGGAAATGCTCGCTCAGGCTGACGTCGATCCGTTCGGGCTGCAGCAATTCGAAAATTTTAGCTTGGTCCTCCAAATCGGGACAGGCGGGGTAGCCGAAACTGTAGCGGCAGCCTCGATAGTGGAGTTTGAAGAGTTTTTGCACCTCCTGGGCGTCGTGCTGGCCGATGCCCCATTCTTGGCGGATGCGTTTATGCCACATCTCCGCCAGGGCTTCCGCGGACTCCACGCTGAGGCCGTGCAGATAAAGATAATCGGTGTAGCGGTCGCTCGTGAACAGCTCATGCGCCTTGCGGCTGGCTTCGCGCCCCATGGTGACGAGCATGAAAGCGACCGTATCCTGGGCGGGGCCAGCTTCCTTGGGTTGAAAATAATCGCTTAAACAAAGATGCTCGTGATGCCGCTGGCGAGGGAAGTGAAAGCGGAGCTTTTCCGTTTGCCCATCTTCCTCGAAGATGATGAGATCGTTGCCCGCGCTCGCGCAGCGGAAAAAGCCATAAACGACCGCGGGCTGCAGAATGCGCTCCTCGATGCATTGCCGCTTGAGTCGCTCAAGAGCGGGCAGGGCCATTTCGCGCATGACCCGATCATATTCAGCCGGTGCAATGCGGTTTTTACGGAATTGCCACTGCGTGCTGATCAGGGTGCGGGTATTGAGAAACGGAAAGATGTGTTCCAGGGGGATGTCCCTGACCAAGCGCGTTCCCAAGAACGGCGGCGTTGGCAGATCCGACGCGAACGGCAGGGTGCGGATGTAGCCGTTGCGTTCCGGCGCGGTCGGCTTGGGCTGGGAGCGCACGGCCACGTTCACCGATGCGGCTAGTCCCGACGGCGAAGCAACAACCGTCCTCGCCGAGGTCGAGACCGCTTCGACTTGGGCGCAAATCTGATCCATGAGCCGGAGCCCTTCGAAGGCGTCCTCGCCATAGTGCACCTTCGGACCGTAGACCTGGCGAAGCGACTCTTCCACGTAGCGGCGGGTGAGAGCGGCACCGCCGCAGATGACCGGGACGCGCAGGCCGCGCGCCGCCATCAACTCCAGGTTCTCCTTCATGACCACGGTGGATTTGACGAGCAGCCCGCTCATGCCGATCGCATGGGCTTGTTGTTCCTGGAACGTCTGCAAAATGGCTTCGATGGGCTGCTTGATGCCCAGGTTGAAGACCTTGTAGCCGTTGTTGGTCAGAATGATGTCGACCAGGTTTTTGCCGATGTCGTGGACGTCGCCTTTGACCGTGGCCAGCACGATCTTCCCCTTCTCCGCGCCTTCAATCCGTTCCATGAACTGTTCGAGATGCTTGACCGCGGTTTTCATCACTTCGGCGGATTGGAGCACGAAGGGCAACTGCATTTGCCCGGACCCGAAGAGTTCGCCGACGACCTTCATGCCATCCAAGAGGATCGTGTTGATGATGTCCAGCGGCGTGTAGGCTTCCCGGGCTAGGTCGAGGTCGGGGATGAGCGAATCGCGGCGGCCTTGGATGATGGCGTTCTTGAGCCGCTCCTCGACGGTGTCGCCCAAATGGATGGTCTTCTTGGAAGAGACTTCCTTGCCGCCGAGTTGTTGATAATGAGCGATGAATTGTTGGAGCGGATCGCCTTCTTCTCGTTGATTGAGCAGCAGCCTCTCCGCCAATCGGCGGCCCATGGGGTCGATGTCGTTGAGGGGGAGTATTTTGCTCGCGTTCAGAATGGCGGCATCCAGACCCGCGTCCAAGGCCAAGCGCAGGAACACGCTGTTGAGCACTTGTCGCGGATAGGGGTCCAGGCCGAACGAGATATTGGAAACGCCCAGCCAGGTGCCCGCGCCGGGGAGGTTTTCCTTGATCCAGCGAATGGAGTTCAGCGTTTCCACAGCGGCGTTATGCAGTTCGGGCTGACCCGTGGTTACGGGGAGGACCAGCGGATCGAAGAAGAGATCCGTAGGCGGCACGCCGAATTCTTGAGTGCAAATATCGTAAATGCGCTGGGCGACGCGCGCCTTCCACTCGCACGTCGTGGCCTGGCCCACTTCGTCGATGGTCAGGGCGACCAAGGCGGCGCCGTATTTCCGAGCGAGGGGGACGACGACGTCGAGCTTTTTGCGGCCTTCTTCCAGGTTGATCGAGTTGAGAAACGGCTTGCCCGTGACGTATTTCAAGCCCTCCGCCATCACCTGCCATTCCGTGGAATCCAGCACCAGGGGCAGCTTCACCGCTTCGTTGAAGCGGCGGAGCAGACGGGCCATGTCCCCGGCTTCATCGCGTCCGGGATAGGCCACGCACACATCCAACAGGTGGGCCCCTTCATCCTCCTGCTCGCGGGCCATGGCCGTCATGCCGTCGAGGTCGTCCGCTTCGAGCAAGCGTTTGAACTTGCGGCTGCCCGTGGTATTGGTGCGTTCGCCGACGATCAGCGGGCCAGGCTCCATCTTGTAGGTGACCGCCTGGTATAAACTCGAGCAGGATGGTTCAAAAACGACTTCGCGCGGTTTGGGTTTGGCCCCGCGGAGTCTCCGGATCACGGCTGCCAAATGTTCGGGCGTCGTGCCGCAGCAACCCCCCACGATGTTGACGCCGAACTCGGTGACGAATTGATATAAGTAATCCGCCAACTCGTCCGGCTGAAGGGGGAAGTGGGCTTTGCCGTCGATGTTCTCGGGCAACCCGGCGTTGGGCAGGCAGCTCAGCGGTCGGCGGCAAAATTGGCTCAAATGGCGGATATGGCTGACCATGCGGTCCGGACCCGTAGCACAATTGAGGCCAATCACATCCACCGGCAGGGCTTCCAGGGTGACCAGGGCGGCGCCAATGTCGCTGCCGGTCAGCATCGTGCCCGTGGTTTCGATCGTCACCTGGACCATTAGCGGAACCTGGCGCCCCAGTTTCTCCATCTCTTCCCGGGCCGCGATGACGCAGGCCTTGGCTTGGAGCAGGTCGAAGCAGGTCTCAATCAGTAAAACGTCGCATCCGCCCTCGAGCAACCCCGTCATTTGGGGTCGATAAGCTTCCCGCAGTTCGTCGAAGGTAACATGGCCCAGCGTGATCGACTTGGTTCCAGGGCCGATGGAGCCAATGACGTAGCGGGGACGGTCGGGTGTGGCATAGCGCTGGCAGGCCGCGCGCGCCAACTCGGCGGCCAGCCGATTGATTTCGAAGCAGTGATCTTGTTTCTTGAATTCCGCCAGGGCGATGCGGTTAGCGCCAAAGGTATTCGTTTCAACCGCGTCGCAACCCACGCTGAGAAAGGATTCATGCGTTTCGCGGATCCATTCGGGGTGGGTGAAGAGCATCCATTCGGAGCAGTTGACCAGGTCGTCGCCACCCCAGTCCTTGGGCGAGGGGTTATAACGATGAATGCTGGTGCCCATGGCGCCATCGAAGATGAGCACATCGTTCTCAAGACGTTTGAGGAAATCACTCATAAAAGCCGAACAATCTCCGCGCCATCAGACCGGTTCAACCCGCACTTGCAGGGAACGGTTCCTTGAGCCTCTGACAAAAATGGGTCGAGCCCCATTTATTGTATGATTCCACTAAATTGGTTCAGGTTCATTCTTGAGAGGAAATCAAGAAATTCAGCAGACCGGTCGTCATGATGGGGACCCGGCGGCTTGGGGGGGCGACAAAAAATCAGCTCACCCAAAGTTTGAGTGAGCTGATCATGAATTAGCCTCCACCTGTGCCGTGTAGACGCTTTTGAGAACCCGCTGTTAAGGTGGGTGGCCGCACGATTGGGTTTGGGATCCCACTACAAGGTGGGCTTGCCAGCGCCGATCGGTTATATGGTGTTAGGCCCCCTGCGGGTTACAGACATCGGTTCTCCAAAAAGTGTTCGTCTATCACCAACACTGCAGAGGCAAGTTCATGTACTTGCTGTGCGATACATAAATGTAGTTCGACATCTGGTCAAGATCAAACAAAAAACGATCCCTCCCGGGCAACTCTTTCGAACGGCGGTTTGGAATTCGACAAAAAGAAGAGAAATCCCATCATCCCGGCCGCCGCGGGAAACATATAATTTCTGAGCCTGACTTCGCTGCTGCCACTTAGTTTGAACGGGATCACGATGGAATCAACTTCTCCCGCCGGGCGCGCCATCTCGGCTGCCGATTTCGAATCTGCCGTCTTGGAGCGTTCACAGCAGGTTCCCGTGCTCGTGGATTTCATGGCCGATTGGTGCCACCCGTGCCGTCTCCTCGCACCCATTTTGCACCAGGCCGTGCAGGATCGCGCGGGCAAGCTCGACCTGGTCACCATCGACATTGATGTGAATCCCTATCTCGCCGCGGAGTTTGGCGTCAATGGCGTCCCGGCGGTTTTCCTGTTTCATCGCCGCAGACTCGCGGGCCGCTTTACTGGGTTGATGAGTGCCGAGCAGCTGGCCGCCTTTCTTGACCGCCATCTGCCCAGCCCGCTTGAGGAAAAAATGGAAATGGCGCGAGCGTTATTGTCGACGCAGCCCGCTCAGGCGCTGGAACAGCTCACTCCTGAATGGCCAACGTGCCTCGAAAACGAAGACGTGCAGGCCGTGGCCGCCGCGGCCTTGCTGGAGTTGGGCCGGGTCAAGGAGGCCAGGCAAGCGGCTGAGCGCGTGACCGAAGGCAGCCAATACCACGACCTCGCCAGGCAGGTGTTGGCACGGTTGGATTGGCAGCGCCACGTTCAAGAACGAGGCGGGTTCGCGACCTGTCAAGCCCGATGGCAACAGCAACCCAACGATCCACAAGCGTGCCTGGATTGGGGTTTAGCCTTGGCCTCGACCAAACGCTATGAAGAAGCCTTGCCCGTATTGCTTCAAGCCGGTCAAGAAGACGCCAGCCTGGCCAAGGGACCCGTCAAGGATGCCATGGTTTCCCTATTTAAAATTATGGGACCGGATAACGAGTTAGCCAACGACTTTCGTGGACAATTGGCGTCGCTGCTGTATTGAAATCCCAAACGACCATCGCTGGGAGTCGTCAAGCATGTCCCCCTTGCGTTTGCTGATGCTCATTTGCACGGGATTGATATGGAGTTTGGGGGCAGCCTCAGTTCCCTTGCAGGCCGGGATTTACAATTCCGCGGAGCCTGCCGTTCCCTTGGACGACCAATTGGAGCGTTTTCTCGACCAATTGAATCGCTTGAGGGCTTTAGGGCCGCCGGATGCCCTCATGCAGCAGGTCGCGGGCGGGGCCATCAGCGAGGAACGGAAACGCTACCTGGCCAGGATCGAAGCATTACGCAACAAAGGCCATCAAACGAAGCTGACCGCAGACGAATTGGCCAACCTGGGGGCTTACCTTTACCGTGTGCGCACCACCCAAGCCCGGATTCCCTACTTTCAAGAAGCCATCGAAGTCCTGGAACAGGCCCGCCGGGAGCACCCCAATCATTTTGCCATCATGGCCAACCTCGGCACTGTCTATCAGATGAGTGGAGCACTCGATGCGGCCGTGAGCTGCCTCGAGTCGGCCTATGCGATGGCGCCGCCAGAATGGCAAAAATTTGAACGGTTTCATTGGATGCTCGTCAGACGCCGTTTTATGGAGCGACAACGGCCCGGTCCCGTGGCGCTCGATGGACTGTTTGATGCCGCCGCAGCGGAACCCTTCCGCTTCATCGGCCCCGCGGGCGTGTGGCAAATCGGCTTGCTGAGCGACGGCGAACGCGAAAAGCTGCCCGGAAAATCCGTGGCCGAAGCCGCGAAGATCGTTCAGCAATTACTCGTTTGGCTTCCCGAGGATGCTCGATTGCATTGGATGCTGGGCGAGTTGGCCAATGCCCAAGGGCAACTGAAGGCCGCCGCGAAGGCCATGACCCTGGCTGTCGACAATTTCCGTTTCACCCATGCCGATTTGAAACTGCGCCGGTTCACCTTGGAAGACGCGGTGGTCTGGAGCGACGTGGCCCAGCGCGTCGGCACCCTGCAGCAGCAGGCGGAGTGGGTGGCTCAAAGCTGGTTGGGACCCATGCCCGTCGGCATGCCCGGCCCCGCGGTGCCGGCGGAGCTATTGGCCATCGCCTCCTTGTGCGGCAAAGCCAAGGTCAATCAAGAGATCCCAGGCTTGGCCGATTTTTTGGGAGGCCATAAGAAACCTGGACCGCCGCCGGCCTTATTTTCTCTCGATCAGATTCAATGGTACTGGTGGGTGATCGGCAGCGTGGTAATTCTTGGGTTGGTTTGGATGCAAATCCGCGAATGGCTTAGAAAGCTGGGATTATTGACAAACCATCAGCCAAAAACGCCTCAAGCCTAATGGCAAAGGACCTGTGCATGCAGGATTCAGCGCGTGCTTTCCTCGTCGAACTGCTTCGAACCCCAAGTCCATCAGGATATGAGCGGGCCATTCAGGACGTCGTGCGGCGCTGGGCCAGCGCCTATGCCGACGAAGTCCGGACGGATCGCCATGGCAACGTGATCGCCGCGAGGAATCCTGGCGCCGAGCCGAGGATCATGCTCGCGGGGCATTGCGATCAGATCGCGCTCATGGTGCAGTACATCGACGACAGCGGCTATCTGTACGTCCAACCCATGGGAGGTTGGGACATGCAGATTTTGTTGGGGCAAAATTTGACCGTGTGGTCGAGCAAGGCAGGGGCGCTGCCCGCGGTGGTGGCGCGCCGTGCTCCTCATCTCATGACGGCCGAAGAGAAGAAAAAAGTCCCTGACTTCATGGATATCTGGGTCGATATTGGCGCCAAGGATGGAGCGGAAGCGGAAACACTTGTCAACGTCGGGGATACGGTGACCCTGGCCTTGGGGCATCGCGAACTGCGCAACGCCCTGATCTCTGGCCCGGGCATGGATGACAAGGTCGGGGTTTGGGTGGTTATGGAAGCCTTGAGGAGGTTGCATGGGAAACAACTCCAGGCCAGCGTCTATTGCGTCTCCACCGTTCAGGAGGAGATCGGCCTGCGCGGAGCGACGACCAGCGCCTATGGGATTCACCCCACCGTGGGCATTGCCGTGGATGTGACCCATGCCACGGACACGCCCGGCAACGACAAGAAGCAGATTGGCCAAGCCAAGTTGGGGAAAGGCCCCGTCATCGTCCGTGGTCCGAACATCAATCCCGTCGTCTTTGAACGGCTGAAAGTGGTCAGCGAGCAACATGCGATCAACGTTCAGATCAAGTCAGCGCCCCGGGCCACGGGGACGGATGCCAATGCCATTCAATTGGCCAGGGACGGCGTTGCCACGGGGCTGGTGGGCATTCCGAACCGCTATATGCACAGTCCCGTCGAAATGGTGAACACCAATGACTTGGACCAGGCAGCAGAACTCCTGGCCCAATTTTGCTTGACCGCCGATGCGCAGGTTGATTGGACGCCATAAAAACGGGCTTGCGCACGACGATTTGTTCCGAAGTCTTTATATCATAGCACTTTAGCGACATCCTAAAAATGGGCAGCAAGGCTTCCAAGTTGCCGTAAATGGGCTAAAATAGAAGCAATCGCAAATCCAAGAGGGCTTTCTCCCTCCCATGATTTGCGATTTCTGTTTGATCCTTCTTCAGCGATGCCTCCATGGGATGCATCAGCAAATGGTGGCCAACGTTCCAGGATAAGCCAATGAGTGATACATCGCGGATTCCGATGACCAAGGAAGGTTATGACAAATTGAAGGCGGAACTGGACCGCATGAACAACATCGAAATGGTGGAGGTCGCCAAACGCATCGCTGCTGCCCGAGAGATGGGCGATTTGCGAGAGAATGCGGAATATCATGCGGCCCGTGAAAATCAGGGCTTGTTGCAAGCGAAGATCGACTCCTTGCGGGATCGACTGAGCCGGGCTGAAATCGTCGACACCGGGTCATTGCCGATGGACCAGGTGGTCCTCGGGGCCAAAGTGCGGGTGCTTGAGCTGAATCATGACGAGGAAGAGATCTTCCATTTTGTCAGCCCGGGCGAGGATGACCTCAACGATAATCGCATTCTCTTAAACAGCCCGATCGGTCTGGCCATGGCGGGCAAAAAAGTCGGGGAGATTTGTGAGGTTCAAGTCCCCATCGGAACTTTACGATATCAGATAAAAGAGATTTCCTTTTCGTGAAGATTAGGGTATGAATATAAGATGAAGCCATAAGAAATGGAGGCGAGTCGCCCTTCGCATTCTATCTGAGCCGCTTCCGAGTTTGGGGAATGCCGTTGCACGTAGCTCCGATGCATAGTGTGCATCTCGAATGCCCACGGAAAGAAGCCTTCCGTGCCGCCAGGGAAGCTCTGTTCAATGCTTGTGGCGAACACACCGTGCAACTCTCCGCTTCCGACCTGCAATCCGCCCTGGCCGTCTTCTCGAACAAGAACGCCGAACCAAGAACTCCCGAAGTCCAACCTCCTGCCGACCCGGCTAGCCTGCCGTGCGTGGTGTTAAATCAGACACAAACCAGAATCCTAAAAATTGGCCATAATACCATTGGCCGCATGGCGGATAATGACATCGTCAGCAATGATGGGTTCATGTCCCGAAGGCATTGCGCGATTTTGGTTCACTCTAACTTGGTTTGCGAGTTGCACGATCTGGCTTCCAAGAATGGAACCTTCCTTAACGGCATTCGGATCAAGTCGCCCGTCGTGCTCAAGCCTGGCGACGTGATCCAGTTGGGAGACGTCCGCATCGTCTTCACGGGAACGGAAGTCGTTTCCCCCCTCCCCAAGGCCGAAGTCAAGGACCAAACGTGCGTCCTGCCTGAAAGCTGAAGCGTCCCTCAAGGATCTCCTTTCTTCCCTATGGGCGCGAACCGGGCCGCGGCGAATCCATCTTGTAAGCAGGATGCCGCCGGGGTATGTTGGTATCCACATGTAAAGTTGAACACATCGCCTTGGTTGCGCGTGGATTATTATTCGAATAGGGTGGCGTCGTGAGTTCCGCGAACCTTTGTCGCTACATTCATGACGATCTCAAGCTCAAACTTGAAGCGGGCATTGGCGTGCCCGTGCCTTGGACATTGGCGAACTTGGCTCAACTTTATCAAGTGAGCTTGATGCCGGTGCGCATGGCGGTGAATCAACTGGTCGAGGAGAAGTTTCTCAACAAACTGCCTAACGGTCGGGTTTGCATCAACTGGGAAAAATACGGCACGATTCCGCATGACCAAGTGGCCAAGGTGATCGTTGCACCGCCCACCAACTGGTTTAAGATCGTCACGGACGACATTTATTTACACAGCTTGAGGCAAAAGCCGCGCGTCATGCGCATCGACGCCACCGCCAAGCAATTTGGCATCAGCAAGTCCTTGGTTCATAGCATTTTTCATCGCTTGGCGGGCATCGGCTTGTTGCAACACGAGCCGCGGCGCGGTTGGCTAACGCGTTCCTTTGACGTGAACGATTTGGACTCCTTTCTCCAAACGCGGGAACTGATCGAACTTCAAGCGCTGGACCTGGTTCGAGACAAGCTCGACCGGACTTGCCTGGAAAGGTTATTGGTCAAAAACAGCCCGCTGCCGGGGCAACCCCTCATTTTCGACAATAGCTTGCATCGCTATTGGATAGATTTGTCCGGCAATCCGTATTTCATTGAGTTCTTTGATCGGCATGGCAAATACTTCAATACCCTGTTGGAATACGCGGAGCTGAAGGATGATTTGAAGGAAGAACTGGCTGCGCAGCATCGGATGATACTCGAAAGCATGCTGCGACGTGATTGGCGACGGGCGAAAAATTATCTCATTTTCGACATTCAACGATTAAGGCCCATCCTGGTGGAAACGCTTCAGCGAATCAATGAACCCGCTCCCGCCCCCGACTCAGTGCATGGCCTCCACATGGAGGTGAAGCCCGTTTCATTCAGGGCAAACTGAGAGAATACGCCCGGAGGGACTCGAACCCCCAACCGGTGGATTAGAAATCCACTGCTCTATCCGATTGAGCTACGGGCGCTGAACAAGAATGGTTCCAAACGTGGGCGGCTCCTCTGCATTTTAAGCGACGTTACTTGTCTTTCAACAGACGATGCAACAGGGACAGGTTGATCGCATCCCAGGACTGCCCCGCGCGTTCGCCCTTGGGTGTTTCCAGGATCATGGGGCGGTCTTGAAATCGTCGATCCCGCACGAGATGGCGGAATGCTTCCTGTCCCAGGCAGCCATGGCCGAGATGAGCATGCCGATCCACGCGGCTGCCCAGGGGTTTGACGCTGTCATTGAGGTGAAACATCCGCAGCCGGTCCAGCCCGATCCATTGGTCGAATTCCCTGATGGTTCGCAGATACTCCTTGCGCGGCGCCAGAGGATAACCTGCCGCAAAGACGTGGCAGGTGTCGAGACAGATGGCGACGTTTTGCGGATGTTTCAGCCGAGCCAGAATGCCCGCCAGGTGCTCGAAGCGATGGCCAATGCTGCGGCCTTGACCCGCGGTGGTCTCCAGCAATAGGTGGGTTGGGGTTGAGCCGACTTGTTTCATGCACGCCTTGACGCCCTGTGCCACTCGATCCAGCGCTGCTTCCCATTGATCATCGCTGGCCACGCCAGGATGAACCACAAGGAAATCCAATCCCAAGCGATCCGCTCTTTCCCATTCGATGGCCAAAGCATCCACGGACCGCTGATGAAGGACCGGATCTTTCGTGGCCAGGTTCAGGAGGTAAGCCGCGTGGGCGGCCGTGAACGCGATTTGATGTTCCCGCCGTTTGCCGTGAAAGTGATCGACCATCTCCTGGGTCAGCGGGGCGGCGCGCCATTGGCGATTGCTCTTCGTGAAAAGCTGACACGCTTCCATGCCGAGGCGGGCGGCGGCGTCAAGAGCGTTGGCGGGTTCTCCCGCCGCGGACATGTGAGCGCCGAAAAACGGCATGAGCCAATCCTGAAGCCAAGCGTTGGGACCAAAACTTAGGGAGATTTGCCTGGACCACGGTCGGGAGCGACGTCCAGCTTGCGAAAGCGGCTCAACTCCGACTCACGCTTGCTCATCAACTCGATGCGCTGCTTGAGGAGTTGACCATAATTCAATTCCTTGAAGGTAAGTTGCTTCTCCTGGTCGTTCAATTGGATCATGGACTGCAGCTCGGGTTCCGTAATCTGCCGCGGCATGCTCCATTCCCAAAGCGACAACCGTTCGAGGTAGCCTTCATACTTGATGGGGCCCCACCATTCGGCCCGGCGCGGGAACAAGGTTTGGCGATCCAGATAAAGCCGGCATTCCCGGGGGAAGAAGGTGAAGCTTTGTCGCCGGTCCCACTGTTCGCGTTCATTGGGCACGTGGGCTTCCTCGCCGGGCTTTTTTACAGGGGCGAGCACATCGAGCACTTCCTTGTTCCAGGTGCCAACGAGCAGGTAACATTCCACCTTTTGTCCGTCTGGCAACGTCAAGGTTTCGATCGTGGCCGGCTTGAACTGCATGTGTTTTTGCAAGTCTTGTATGGTGGGGCGCAGGCCGTGGAACCCATGTTCCGTATCGATGTCGAAGCGAAGCTGCTTCGCTTTGTCCACATCCAGGTTGGTTTTGCCCAATTCGACCAGCTTGATCTCTTCGTCCATGTCCGTGATGCGGTAGGTTTCGGCCTGGGTCACATCGCCCAGGTTTGAAATTCGCCAAATGGTGGTCCCATCGCCGATGATCTTGGTGAGGACTTTGATGGTGCCTTGTGCGCTTTCCGCTTCATAGCGCACCCGCCTTTGGGGGGCAACGATGGACCGCGCTTTCAACGACGTGGCCAGCCCAGGAGTCCGCGTCCACTGCGTGTAGTGTACTTCATAGAGGGAGAGCTTCTCCAAATGGGCGATGCATTGGTTGAGTAAATCTTGGGGATTGAGGGAAGTTGTTGAGCTTGGTAAAGACGTGGAAGGGGGTTGCTGATAAGTCGCCAGGGAGATGGAAGGACAAAAAGCCAAGATGAAGAGCAGCATCATTCGTGTGGACATGGGTGGTTTCTTCCGAATTTGACGAAAGAAGCTTACGGGATATGCCGAGTATACAGTTTAGACGACCACGACGACAAGCGCTATGGTCAGGGGTTTCTACACGCTTACCAAGGTTCCAGCTTACCGGCCCAGGGGAAAGTGGCCAGGTCGAAAACGACGTGAGCAGGGGCCGTAGGCCGTGGCGAGGGGATGAATATGAAACGGACTGCGGGTTGGTTGATCACTTTGGCTGCGGCCAGCGGTTGCGTGGCCACGGATTCGAGCTACTATCGAGGCCCGATGGGTCACGGTGGCATGACGTCGGCACCGGCCATGGCCGGCGCCGTCGGACCTTGGGGCGAGCCGGTCGGCGGCGGGGCCGCGATGGCCAGCATGCCGCCGCACGCGATGGCGGCGCAAATGGGCATGCCACCGGAAGTGTTCCAAGCCACGATGATGGGGCAAGGCGGCCAAGTCATGCAGGCCCATTACATGGCCGGCATGGCGGCGGGCGGCATTGTGCCCGCTCAATGCTGCGTGGGTGGCGGCATGGGCGCGGGCATGGGCGGCGGTGCGGGCAATAATGGCGGCGCCTATGTCACGCAGCGAACGCAGGTTCGCTTTGCCGGTCCCGCGGGCGCCAAGATTGGTTGGCACGTGGCGACGGGCGGTCAGGGCGTGGCCACGCACATGATGGATGTGCCCAGCCGGTTTAACTTCCTGCAAGCCTCCATCTATCGACTGAAACTCTCGGACATCCCCGGCCGTCAAGGTCTGGAGCTGTATCCAACGATCGAAGTCGTGCCGAGCAATGCCAAGACGGATGCGTTCCTCGCGCATAATTACGTCCCGGTGGAATTCAGCGATGAAGACTTCGATCAAGTGATGTCGGGGAATTTCATCACGAAGGTGATCTATCTGCCCGACGCGGCCTATCAATCGCAGGCCGTGGGCGGCCCCGAAGAAATCAGCTCGACGCGGCTGGAACCCGGCGTGGATCCGATTGCCGAAGCCCAGCGCCGCGGCCACATCCTGCTGATCATTCGCGTCGGCGGCATCGATCTGGAAGCGCGCAACACGCCGCCGCTGTCGGCTCCCGCGGATGGCGGAGCGCTGATGGACATGCCGGTGATGCCGAACATGCCCATGCCGCCAGCGCCAGTGATGCCTGCCGGGCACGTTTCGGGAAGCAAGCCCCGCGTCGGGTTGCTGAACAGTTCGACGCCGGTCTTTCCGCAAACGGCAATCCCCGTGAAGTAACAACGTCCTGACCGCAAGGAAGGTCGAGACATCGAAACTTCGGGCGATGGGGTTTAAGTCCTGGGAATGCACGGCACACGTCGTCCCTTCCTCGGAACTTAAACCCTGTTGCTGTTCAAGAGCGTCAAGGACAGGAACTCGTGGACCGAAAGAGGGATGGTGGACGGCCATGAAGCGAGCAGGGATGATCGGCCTGGGCATTGTGCTCGTGGGTTTTGTTGCCGCGGCGACCGCGCAACCGCCGATGGCAGCCGCCGCGAATGGCCCCATTTTTTATGTGAAACTGCAAGGCCGCGATGGGATGCGCGTGACCTTCTATGAAGGCCCTCAGACGAGCCGCACGGCGGCGTGCCCCGTGGTCGTTTCGCTTCGTCCCGGCTGGATTTATCGGGTCCGCTTCGACGGCGCGTCCGCCCATTCCGACGAACCGATTTACGCCAGTTTGCAAGCACGCGACGTGCTGCGCATGCCGGCGCGGGTGAAAGCCAGCGATCATCCCGCTCCTCTTTCAATCACCACTCAAGATCATGAGCAAGTTCAGTGGGGAGCGATGGTGACCAAAGTCATCGTGCTGGAAGACCCCGAAAATGTTCTGGCGATCCCCGCGGCGGATGACGTTTCCGCCGAAGTCGAAGCCTTGCCCTCGGAACATCTCCGCGTCTTTGCGGAAAACCATGGCCGGCCCATGCTGACCATCCGGATGGGGAGCCGCGAGCCCGATGCGTCCGAATTGAGCGGGCAAGTCGTGCCGCGCTTCACGTGCGTGGGCAACCCCATGATCGGGCCTGATGGATTGCCCATCCTGGTGCCGCCCAAGGGTGGTGAAGAATGCGTCCGCGACGGCGGCGACGGCAAGAACCGCGTTCATTTTGGACCCAGCGGCAAGCTCCAAGGGCTGGACCCAGCGGATACCGTGGCGGAATTCACAACGGGGCAGGGGGTGCGCAAGCTGGTTATTTCCAACCCCGTCTGTGTCTATTCGCCGCGCTATGTGGTGATCCGCCAACTCGCTTCCCTTGGGCAAACCAGCACGATTTGGGAATCGGGCCAGCTCGCGCAAAACGAGAGCGGGTGGAAGCTGTTGGCCAAACAAAATCCTGAAAAAGCTAAGCAAATCGATGAGCCTGCGACCGTGCAATCGCGCGTCCGCACCAGTGCCAACATTCGCGTGGACTCTACTCAGTCGACGCGCAGGGCCGTGGGGCTCTCCGCCGTCGCTTCCATGACGGGTGTGGGCGTGGTCGAAGGCAAGGAGATTCCCAAAGTCTCCGTCTTCCTGCCCGGCGACTTCCTGATATTACAAAAGTCGGCCTCCACCGAAAGCGCCCGCGTGGGGGACGTCGTGACCTTCACCATCAAGTGCATCAACAACACGAATCAAGTCATGAACGACGTGGCCATCGTCGACAGCCTGTCCGCGCGGTTCGAATACATTCCCGGCACGGCTCAAGCCGACAAGGAAGCTGTTTTCTTGACGCAGGATAATGAGGCGGAATCGCTAATCTTGCGGTGGGAATTGCGTGAACCGCTGGCCCCGGGGCAAACGGCTACTGTCAAGTTCCAGGTCAAGGTTCGCTAAAGCCCTTCAGTTAATTGATTCGCTTGAAACAACAGAAACAGGCCGCCCGCGCCATCGGCGGCCTGCAAGCTTTTCATGCCCCCAGCCGAAGGTGGCGTTCAGTTTTCCCAGCCTACGGGCGGAGCGCCCACGGGTTCGTTGCCGGCGCCCGCCGACGACAGCTTGCTGTTGCGCGAGTATCGCAAAAAGACGGCGTCCTGTTCGGCGTCATCAGCGAGCCGATCGATGTCGTCGCGCACCGTCGGTTTGAGGAAGGATACGCCACGGGTACAATTGTTAGGTCGGCACAGATTCCCTTCAAACGGTTGAAAAAGTTGAGCCAATGCGGCATCCTCCGAGCTGGAATTGGACTGCTCGACCGAAACGCACGCCTGCATGTTCAGAATGAGATTGTTCCTGAAGGCGATCCGATTCTCCGGCCGATTGGGCGGCAAGGTTTCCAGGTTGATCCCGTTGTTAAAACGAAGGAAAGTATTGTTGGAGATGGTCAGACGCAGACTCTTTCCGGGAAGGATGGTGAAGGCGTCGCTGGGACGATGAATCTTGTCGGATTTTTTGGCTGATTGCGGCAAAATCAAGAAGCGGTTATTGCGGATGGTGATGCCATTGGCCGAACCCTCAATGCGGATCATGCTCTGAAAAAAGCCATCAAAGCGGCAGTCGTGGATGAGAATGTGGCGTGATTCAAGGTCGCCTTCGGCCTGCACAAAGATAGCGGCATGGCGTTGATTTTTCTTGCCGCTTTCGAAGCGAAGCTGCCGAAATTGCAACGGATCGTCGGCTTCGCCCTCCACCTGGCTTAAAACGATGCCCGTTCGTTTGAATTGAGTTAAATGGAGTTGCTCTAACCGTAAGCCGGGACAACGGCCTTGAAATTCCATGATGGCATCGACCTGATCATCGTTGCCATCCAGACGAAAGCCGCGCAGCGTAAACGCTTCGGTGTTGGCGATGTGAATGAAAGCCTTTTTCGACCACGTTGCCGGTGGTTGCCATAAAGTGTAGCTGCCATCGGGCTTCAGCCCGCTCAAGGTGACGCGTTTACCCAGCAACCCGTTCTCGAGGATCAGCGGTTCGACGATGCGATCGCTGAGCACTACCACCGTTTCCCCTGGCTTGGCCAGGGTCAGCGCCTCACGCACTGTGGCCTGCACCCGCGTCGCTCCGCTGGGGGCAAGTGTGGGTGGATCGGCCACGAAGACAGTGCTGGCCAGATTGTATTGAGGAGCTTGCTTCGACAAGCCTGGATCCATTTTCGATCCCGGGGCAGAGGATTGGAGACCTGAAGGGGTCGATGGCGATTGGAAGGGAGATGTGGATGATTTCGCGGGGCTTACCCAGCGGTCCCTCTTGTCTGCTCGGTCGGCGTTAGGCCAAAAGAGGACGATCAACAGGATTGCTAGCGAAAGCATGCCACCTCCCATCCCCGCCGCGATCCAAACGGAAGCGTATGTCCGCCGCTTAGGCTTGGACAGTTGCTGGGCATGTGGTCGTTCCTTCGCGAGTTTTGCTTTGGCTCGGACCATTTTACCCGACGAAAGGGCGGCTGCTTGCGGAGCTTTGATTGAATCAGAAGTCGAGGAAGGTCGAGGGGTCAGGGCCAGGGTGCGTGTCAACTGGCTCTGATTAGTGATGGTGGAGAGATGTGCTTGAACGCGCTGGGTGATGCGCGGGTCGGATCGACCGGCCAAATCGGTGATTGCCTTGCACCAACGCGGCATGATATCCACCGGCGGTGGTCGCAAGGGTGAAGTGAGCCAGGGCTGCAACGCTTCCTTCAGTTCTATGGGCGTTTGGAAACGCTCCTCTGGATTCTTGGCCATTAGTTTCTCAATGACGGACACCAACGGCGCGGGTAGATCATTGCGCCAAGTGGGCAACGGCAAGGGATGCAGCATCTGATGGGCCACCAGCTTTTGTGCGGTGTTTACCCGATCGGCGAAGGGGGCTTGTCCGACCAGCAAGTAGTAGAAAGTAGCCCCTAGGCTGTACAAATCTCCCCGAATATCCACCTGGCTAATGTCCATGGCTTGCTCGGGAGACAGATAATCGGCGGTGCCCAGAGTGGCCTTGTCATCGTATTTCTTGGTGAGAAGATCTTTGGAGTCGTCAAATAATCGAGCCAGGCCCATGTCCAGCAGTTTGACTAAACCGTTGCAATCGACAAGAATATTGCCGGGCTTGATGTCGCGATGCACCCACCCGGCTTCGAAAGCATGTTGCAAGCCAACGGCGGCCTGGGCGATGACCAGACAAGCTTGGTCCACTTGCAATGGGCCTTGCCGCTGCACCCAATCGTGCAGGCTGACGCCGTCGATGAATTCCATGACCAGATAATAGAGGTCATGATCGCGATCCGCGTCGTAAGCCCGGACCAAGTTGGGATGGTCCAAAGCCGCGACGGCTCGGCTTTCCCGAAGAAACCGCTCGAGAAGGCTAGGATCGCTCACTTGCTTGGCATTGACAATCTTGATGGCGACCAACCGCTTCATCAGGAGGTGTTCGCACAGAAAGACGGCTCCCATGCCCCCCTGTCCCAATGGTTCCAGTATTTTAAACTTGCCTGCCAAGAAGAAACGCCGCGGCTTTCCTGAAAGTAAACATTTGGCCTGATACCGCGTCAGCAAACCGTCACGGATCATCAAATGCGCCAGTTTGACCGGGTTGGTCGTATCTTCTGCAGGTTCGCTTTCGAATTGAGCCAAGTACGACGCCAAGGCGTCTGGGGTAAGCAGTTGGCACTTCTGTAATAACTCTAAAAATTGACTTTTTGTAAGACTAGTAGCCGTGCTCATGACAATGGGTCCTTCGACCATTTGCTTCGTCAAAATCTGCGGTCAAACGGTGGACGGTACGCAAACATTATCAATAATGTTAGATCTGGGGGCAAACGAAGAAGCCGTAAAGGTAGGATGAAGGCGCAACCGTCGGCAATGCAACGCATACGGTTTCACAGGGGATCCCGTCAAGCCATTGGAGTTGGCCAGCGGTTGATCTCGCAGCGTACTTGACGTTCGCTCGAAGTGAGTTGAAATTAATTCTGATCAGCCGAGGCGCCGATGAGGTAGCCGCGCAGATCGCGGTAGATTTGCTCGCCGCGCTCGCGCCATTCCGCCGTGAGCTTTTTCCCGACGAAACGCAGGACGACAGTGATCCAAACGTAATTCTTATGTTTCGGATCGTTGCTTTCGAAGAGCTGCAATTCCATTTCGATGTCCGGCTTGGGGGAGGACCAGGAAAACCATCCGGAGGAGGGGGGCGCATAATGCGTTCCCTTGGCGCCAAGAAGGACCCGAATCTTGCCTGGCAAGCTTTCGATTAATTCGCCGCGCACGTCATGGATAAAGCCGGTCAGTTTGAAGGAAGCCACGGCTTGGGGCATCCAGGCCTGCATTTGATAGGCCATGGTGGCCGGATCGAGGATATCCGGCAAGGGGGGAGGAGCAGCATCCTGAGCCCTCATGACTCCGGAGTTGCGTTGTTGCGGTTGGGCTGGTTGTATCGGCGCGGCGGGGATTTGGCTTGAATAGGGATCTTCCCCCGAAGTGAGGGCTTCCATGTATCGGGAATAGAATTCTCGGGCTGTATGGAACCGATCTTCGGGACGTTTGGCCAGGCATTTCATCACAACGCGCTCAATCGCTGGCGGGATAAAAAATTCCTCCGAGGCCATGGGGGGGGGCTGCTCGATGGCGTGAGCCAAAAGGGTGTCCATCGTGGACAGGCCATCGAAGGGGATGCGGCCCGTGAGCATTTCGTAGACGATGACCCCCATGCTGTAGATATCGGTGTGGTGGTCGGTCTCCTCGCCGCGGGCTTGTTCGGGTGAAACGTAGGCTGGCGTGCCCAGCATGTATTCGTTGTTTTCCGAAACGGATTTGATCGTCGGCCCGGCGGTGAATTTGGCCAAGCCGAAATCCATGACTTTCAGCTTTTCGTATTGCGTATCGGCATCGAGGATCATCAGGTTCGAAGGCTTCAGATCGCGGTGGACGATGCCTTTGTTGTGGGCATCGTGGAGCACTTCGCACAACTGTCCGAGCAGCCGGCTGGCCCGCTGCGGCGTGAAGCGTTTGTTGTCGCGCAACACCATGTCCAGGGTTTTCCCCTTAACGTACTCCATGATGATGCAGGGGCCATCCACGGAGTCGAGCTTGGCATCGTACAGGGCCACGGCATAGGGGTGTTGAAATTGGGCCATGGCCTGCATTTCCTGCAGGAAGCACTGTTGAAAACGCGGGTCGCTGGCTACGTGTTCATGCATGACCTTGACCACGACCTCGCGATTCAAATCGACCTGGCGAGCGAGATAGACGCGTCCCATGCCGCCTTCACCGAGCTGGCGAATCACACGGTAACGGTCCAAATATACCTTTTGATGAATCATTTCGGACTACCGAATATCCCTCGGTCAACAGCAGGGAATCGTGGCAAATGCCAATCCCCCTGTGCAATGGCAAGCCAGTCTGGAAAACTCCATCTTACCTCATCTTCGGGCCTCATGTTGGAAAAACTGGGCGACTTTTTCGCCTCGCTGACGCTAAAACTCCAGTCCCAAGGGTTGCAAGCGGTTGACCAATTCCACCATCAAACGGTCCTCCTCGCCTTCATCTCGAGCCTCGTAAGTCGTGGAAAAGCGGAGATAGGGACCTGCGTCATCCCAGGGAACGCAGCAAATGGAGTACTCCTTGATGAGAAACTGGCACACGTCCTCGGCATCGGCAAAACCGCGATGGGTGCAGGCTTTCGGTGCGCGGACATAGAGAAAATAGGAGCCATCCGATCGCTTGGCGTCGAAGCCAACCTGGCGCAAAGCGTGCACGAGCTTATCCAGCCGGCGGCGATACTTGGACCGGGTGCCTTGCCAGATATCATCGTGGTCGAGGGCCGTGATGGCTGCTTTTTGAATCGGGATAAACTGTCCATTATCGCAATTGTCCTTCACGTCGGCAAAGGCCTGGACAATCTTGGCATGACCGGCAATAAATCCCATCCGCCAGCCGATCATGTTGAATCCCTTGGACATCGAGTGGACTTCCACCCCCACTTCCTTGGCCCCATCGATTTGGAGAAAGCTGAGCGGTTCGCCCTGAAAGGTGAGCAAGACATGGGCGGCGTCTTGAACAATGACGATCTTATGTTGGTGGGCGAACTCAATCACGCGGCGATAGAAGTCCCGGTTGGCCACGGCTCCCGTCGGACTGTTGGGGTAATTGAGGACCAGCAACTTGGCCCGTTTGAGCACGTCGGCGGGAATGGCGTTGAGATCGGGAAGAAAGCCGTTTTCGGGCAGCAGGGGTAGCTTATGGACTTCGCCGCCGCAGTAGCGCGTATGAGTGCCTGCCACCGGATAGCCGGGCACGGTCATCAGCGTGATGTCGCCGGGGTTGATGAACACGGAGGGCAACATGGCGTAGATGGGTTTGGTGCCGATGGCATGATTGATTTCCGTGACCGGATCCAATCCCACGTTGAACACGCGCTTCATGAACCGGGCCGCGGCTTCCTTGAACTCCAGGATGCCATTGTCGGCATAGCCCCGATTTTCTAACCGATCCACCTCCGCCTTGAGCGTGGCGCGCACCCGTTCATCGGCCATGTCGTCGTTTTCACCCACGCCAAAGTCCAACAAAAGCCGATCTGGATATTCCTTGAGAGCGGCCCGCTTGGCCCGCTTGATCTTTTCGAATTTGTAGATGGCCGTGCTCTTGCCGTAGTGCGCTCCGCCGATGCGATCGGCGAAAAGAGATTGAAACCAAGGATCGGGACCGGTTTGTGCTGCGGCCATGGCAGGTCGATACCTCATCGTCGTGGCATCAGGGGTAGGGAATGGAGCCAACGACTATGATAAGGAACAGTCAAGGCTTTGGCTGGGGGGTGGCGCGAAGGGGAGGGGTGCGAACGGCGATCAAAAGACGACTGCGAGGGTCCCGCTTGCGGGCGTCCCCGGTCTCATCCAAGACCACCATCCAATGAACGTTGTCCAAATAAACTTCCAAGCGCAGTTGCGGGTGCAATTCCGCTTCAAACACCATCAGGTTGACCTGCCAACGATCCAGGATGGAACGCCAACCCGCCATCCCCGCTTTGACCGTATAAATCGCTTGCCAGTGTTCCTTAGGCACCAGATGGACGTGGGTGTAGATCGGCGGATGCATGGCGCTAGGCAAAGCCCAGAGCAAAAATTCGCCTTGAGTTTCCGAGGCGAAAATCCGTCCCGGAAAGGGGCCATGCCCCACCTCTTTGCGCAACCATGCCGCCAACTCCGGGAAGAAGTTTTCCTCGGGATGTTGCAGTTGTTTCGCCAGGAGATAAGGCGTTCCGGGGTGCAAGGATTGATGGAGCAAACTCGGACCGCCCTGCGACCAGACAAAGCCAAGGCTTGACCAAAGAAACCCAATCCAAACCATGACGCCGATGATCAACAGGGGCCGCAGAGCTTGACCAACGGTTTTGGGCGACCAAATAGAAAAGGCTGTATGTGCTTGAGACGGGGCCGTCAGCCGTGCCCAGGGCGGCAGACAAATCCAGGGCATCACCATGATCCACCACAACATCATGCGCTGGTGCTGGTAGACTTGCCACCCTAGCAGGACCAGGAGGATCATCTGCCCCAGCGGAATGGGGCCAAAAGTGCGGTCGGGTTGCGGTTCAGCGGGACGGAGGAGGCCCGTTGCGTGCGTGCAGAGCACAAGCACGAGCGAAGCCAGAAAGACATAACCGAAAGGCGTATGCCATTCGAGGGGCTTCCATTCATCCATGAAGGCCAGATTCGGATGATCTCCGAAGGACCAGATTTCTGTGTAAATCGCGAAGAAGCGCGGATTGCACAACCCGACGGCCAAGATCGCCAGCCACAGCAAACGCATGAGCATGCGAAAAGCTTCATCGCGCCAATACGCGCGCACTTTCACTCCAGCCGTGCGGACGATGCGCAGCATTTGCCCCCCGATGATGCCGAGGATAAAGACCAGTCCCACAATGAAGGAACCATGCCAATTCACCCAGAAGGCAAACACCACGGGCATGCCGTAGATCGCAAGCTTGGTCGGCACGGGATCGCTCAGGGAAAGCAGCAAGAGAGCGAAGCACAATTCACCGAAGACTTGCGGACGCAGGATGCCCAGGTTGGAAAAACTGAATAGGGCCATGACCACCAAGCCTGCCAAGGCCCATCCGAAAGATTGGCTGACTCTACGAAACGCCAAGAACATGATGGCAAACCGGGCAACGACCAGCACGGCATGGAAAAAGCGCAACGCCGCAACGCCGCCTGCCATGTGCATCTCAGGGTCGGACCCTGCTAGCCAGCCGCCGAATTGATAGACCTTGTAAAACGTCCACTGCGCCAGCCAGGCAAACGGGGCATACGCTTCCCCGGGAGTCAGGTCTTGAAGAAACAGTTCATGTTCGGGAAGTTGGTGGTGTTGATCGATCCATTGGCCGTATTTGAGATGTCCCCAGACGTCTGTGTGCCAAAGTGGCGCATGATTGGCCAGCCAAAAGACGCCCATCAGCACCATCGCCACAAGCACGTGGCCGTAGTGCCACCGCCATCGGGGGGGCACCGTCTGACCCGATTCCAGAGGTTGAAAGACTTTCTCCGTGTCAAACGCAGTCACTGGATTCATGGCGAACCTTGCATCGGCTCCTGAATCGAGAATGGCTTCCTGGAGATATGCCAGCCGCTTAACGCAGCCGTTCGATCTCGCTTAACAGGGTCTGCCGCTTCTCCGTGCTAAGGGACAGATGGGGTTTATTAGCCAACGCGACGGCGGCGTCAAAGGACTGCTGAGCCTTGGCTCGATCCCCTAGCTTCTGATAGGCTCTGCCTAGATAGAAGCAGAAGCGCGCATCCATCGGATAGCGTCGCCGCGCGGCTTCGAAGAGGTCGCGCTGCTCGGCGATCCGAGTCGATTCATTCATGGCTTCCAGCACCACACCATACGTGTCAAGCAAGTCCGCGGGCATCATCTCCACGGGCATGGGCTGGGAGGTAAACCGGTTTTGTCGCACTTCTTGCAGAAGCCGGTATGCCTCCGCGGGATCATTCAATTCCTTGGCCAGCAACCATGCCAGATTGTTCCCCGCGATGAGGTGCCCCTTGCGATGTTGATAGACCTTGGCGTACATGTGCATGGCCTTCTGAGCCATGGCCTGCCGAGTGGGTCCTTGGGGCGCCTCCTTCATCTGGTTCAAGCAGATTTCCCCCGCGAGGAGCAGGCACGCTTCGTCATCGGGTCGTTGATCGAGACAACGTTCCAGCCAGGCTTGGGCTTCGCCATAAGCTTTGCTCTGGATCAAACCTTGCGCCAGGGTCGCGACGACTTGTGCATGGATGGCTTGTTGAACGATCGCTTGGCTGGAGTCTGGAACTTTCTCCATCATTTGCTTTTGGAATTGGTCGAGGATCGTCCTGCAGGCATCGACTTGTCCCGTGCTGGCCAGGTAACGAATCTCCGATCGTGCCGCCAACCAATCCATGGGGACGGCTTCACGCCAGCGACGGATCAGGGGATAAGCAGAAGCGGCATCCGCCGAGCGCAGCCGCGCGTCCACGGCCAAGGCGTAAGCGGGCCCATAGGACGGGAATTCACTGATGATCTGATCGTAAAGCTGCAGGGCCTTCTCCGTCTGACCCTCGCGGTCCATGATTTGGGCCAGGAACATCCTGGGGACGGGCGATTTGGCTTGCAACTCTTGCAGGATGGCGATCTGTTGCCGGGCCGTTTGCCATTGAACCGGGTCATAACTATCCATCGCCAGGGTCACACTGAGCAGCAAGGCGCCTTCATGTTTCGGTTGCTGCATCAAGATCCGATTGATTTCCGCGCGAGCCACGTCCAACCGACCGATCTGTTGCCAGTATTGCGCTTTGATCCAGGCGCCTTCGATGGCGGAGGAGCCATTCAGCATCAGCGCGGACTCCAGAGCATTGAGGGCACTCGCCATGTCCTTGATTTTGTTGTCGCGCTGTTGCGGTTGGCCGAAGTCGCCCATGGCCAGGCAGGCTTGGGCATAGCTGATTAACAAGGCAGGCTCCGAAGGATATTCCTGCAAGAACTGCGTGATGTATTCACGGGCCTTGACCGGGTCCTGTTGGGCCAGGCTCATCAAGGAGGACTGCAGCCCCCGCCGGGCCATGGAGCGCACCGCGGTGCATTCCAAGGCACTGAGAAAACCCTTGGCTGATTCGACATAATCTTGCCGAGCCAAGGCCAGATTGGCGTTGAGGCACTGGAACAAACCTTTGCTTTCATATCGCTGCAAGGCCGAGTCGATCTGTTGCTGCTTGGCATCCACGTTGGCGGCCGTTTGGATCAAAACCGCGTCGACCAGGGGATCTCGCACCGCGGTTTGCACGACGGCCTGGTCGGCAGAGCGCTCGCCGCTCATCAACTGCACGAGGGTGCGCACGCGCTGCAATCCGCGGTCATCGCTGCCCGCGGGGAAGTGCGTCGGGTCCGCAAGATAAGCCTTGGCTTCGGCCAGCCGATCGGTGGTCAACAACCATTCCACCCAGTAAACCCGCGCCGCGGTTTGTTGCGGATAATGGCTGATGAATTGTTGAATGTGCTGGTCGATGTCCCGCCAATCCGGCGGCGTCGCCGCCGCTGACTTCTCGTTTAGCCGGCGGCGCACTTGCCATTGATGCTGCATGCGCAGCACGCTCAGGCTATCGGGAAAATCGCCGCGCAACTGCGCGAGCGCTTTCTCGGCTTCTTCCACCCGATTGCCATTAATCAAATAGAGCACCATGCGCTCTCGAGCGATGCGAGACCGCGGGCTGCGCGGTGCGAACGATTGGGCCAGCTTGAGGGCCGCCTGCTCATGACGCTGCACCGTTTCCCGAACGGCATCGGGATCGACCGAACCATTCTTGAGCAACGGCACGGTCTTGAGCGCCATGGCCAGATGCCCTTCGATTTGCAGAAGCACCACGTCTTCTGGACCGCGAATGAATTCATAAAGCCAAGCCCGTTCTTCCTCCGTGAGCTGATCCCAACGGCGATAGAGGGTCTCAACTTCTTTGAGGCTCGCCAGGGCCTTGTCCGGCTGATTCAAGGCGAGATAAAGCGTGCCCAGGACTGAATGGGCGCGGCGGGCCAGGTCCGTCCCGGGAGCCAGTTGCACGGCCTTTTCCAGAGCATCACGAGCCTTTTCCAGGCGGCCTTCGCGTTCCGCGAGCGCGCCTTCGAGAAGAAACGCGCTGGCTTGGATCGCGGGAGATTTCGCTTCCTTGAGGGCCAACAGATGCGGCTGCAGGGCATCGCGCTGCAAACCTTGCGACGCCTTGATGCGGCCCGCGACTTCGTGAAGCTGAAGCATGGCGGCGGCGGACCATGACTGATCCTGGCCCAATTGCAAACCCGCATCGATCCAATGCACGGCCTGGGCCGATCGCTGCCGTTGCATCTCCATTTGACCCGCCTTGGCGAACCACTGGGCGTCCCGGTAAGCGATCTCCGCCAACCTTTGGACTGTGGCCGCATTCAGGGATCGCTGTGCCAGGGCCGTTTCAGCACAATCATGCATGTGCTCATAGAGTCGTTGCCACGTCTCGGGCTGTTCCTTGGTGAATTGAGCTTGCACCCGATTGGCCGTCCAGGCCGCCGACTCCGCGCAGGCGCCGACTTGCCAAGTCGTGGGGCTGCCCTGCAGAATTTTTTTCTGGACGTCGATGATGGCAACCACGGTATGCACCAGCGGTTCCAAAGAAGCTGAACCGGGTGCCAAACCTGGGCTAACGCCTGACTGGGGGCCGCGGCGCAGCTCATCCAACCGGCGATCCAGCGCCATCTGATGCAGTTGCAGCAAGCCTTCGGTATCCAGACGGCTCATCGGGCCGAACGCATCCAGTTGTCGAACCCGGTTCAGCACCCCCGTGGTGTCGGCGAAGAGCAAACGATTAAGGGCTTGAAGCGCTTTCTGTTCATCCTGGCCCTTGCGTTGATTGGGATTCCTGGCGGTGACGAGCAGCCATTGATGGATTTCGGCTTCAAGGTGCAGCGTTCGCCAACGCGGCGGCGTTTCCAGTCGCTTCAACTGCACTAAGTGCTCTAGGGCCTTTTGCATGCGTTCCCGGCTCCGCTTGCCCAGGGGCAGGGGTTGGCTGGTTTGTTGTGTGTTGGCCGAGACGGGTTGTTCGAATTCATAACGGGCAAGGATGTAATGGACGCGCTCGTCCTTGGGTTCCAGGGCCAGGAGTTGCTGCGCGACGATCTGGGCCATGGGCCACTGTTTCGGTTCGATTTGCATCTCGAGCGCCACCGCTTCTTGTTGCACTTCCAAGACGTCGGCGAGCCGCAGGGCTGCCTGGCGAAGGCAATAGACGGCCTCCTGGCGCATGGTTTCGTCGGGAAGACGATTGGGTGTGTATTGGCCGATCCAAAGGGAGGGATGACGGTTGCCTTGAGCTTCGGCGGCGGGGATCGTCTTGCCTTCGCTTTGCCACTTGGCCAGACAGCGGGCCCGCAGGGCTTTCATCTTGATCCAATACAGCAGCCCTTCCTGTTTGACGAGGAGCGTTTGTTGATCGGGGGACATCGATCCGGAAGAGCGTTCCTTTTCCAAAACCTTGAAGCCATTTTCCGCGTGCAGGATGGCTTCATGGAAGCAAGTCATCGCTTGCGTGTCGCTTTGCGGCCAATGCTTGATGCCCTCGCCATAGGCGCCTTCGGCGGCCTTGATGTAAAAATTCGCGCTGCGCTGGTAGCTGTAATAGATTTGGATGCTGCCGCCGATTACCAGGCCGAGGATAAGGGCCGACGTGCCGATGCCGATCCAACGCCAGTTCTTCTTCATGGGGAGATCCCTCTCATCCGGGGTGACATCCTTGCTCTTAACTTCCATGCCAAACACGAAGTTCGCGAATTCTACATCGGCTGTGAAAACTTGGGAAGGCGAGGTGGCCGATGGAGTCGCCTGGCCGGTTCCGAAGCACGGTTCACTATGGCCCTAGCCAGCGGATGGGAAGCCGATCCGTTCCCATGCGAGCGCCCATGGGTAAATGAGCCAGCCAGGCCTGATGCAGCAGGGGCAGCCAATGCTCCTCCAGCAGATCCGTGGCTGGCCCCATCATCTCCGTCGTGACTTGCACGGTGAGGCTGGGCGGCCGCTGGCGCTGCCGTTGATGCAGGAGTTGGATCCAGGTGAAAGCCCCTGGCTCTGCCGTCCAGGGAAACGTGTAATGCCAATAATAAATCGTGAGCGTTCGGCCGCCGCCGATGCGATATCGAAAGCGCTCCGCCGCGGCTCCCTCTGGCCCCAGCGGGATGAGGCGATGATAGGAACGATCCTCCGTGCCGCCTCCCGCATCACGAACGCAGACTTCCGGGTGATGTTCGCGATCGAGCCCCTGTTTGGAATAAGAAGCATACAGACCGAAGGTCAGCCCTTGATTCGATGAACGGTAAGTCCGATGCAAGTAAGCATCGGCAAAGCTCAGTTTCGCGGCGTATTGGTTTGAAAGGACATTATCCTTGCCGCTCAAACTGACGTTATCCTTCGTGAATTGAAAGGGGAACTCGCTCAGCGGTTTTTCCAAGTTGGAATACACCAGCTCATCGGCTTGCCGTACGTGCTCGATCAAGGCCCATTGCACGCCGTGCGCCAGCAAAAAGAAAGCACAGATCGGCGTCCAGCTAAGATGTCTAGCTGGAGCGGGAAGGACCGATTCTCTCTCCGCAGTGACTTGGTCGACAGCGGTGTCGTTCGACTTGGAGCCTATCAGCCATCGGCTGACGAACAGAAAGAGCAACAACCCGACGGGTAGCGTAAACAAAGCTGGCAGGTCATGCATCCAGCCTGTGAAAATCGAGGGGCCAAACCAGCGTATCCCCATCGCCATCAGCACGACGCGGGCGACGTTGGCCAACAGGGCACAAGGCAGCGCGGAGAGCACAAGCAGCGTGCCCTTGAAGCGATTTAACTGAGATAAATGGGCCAGCAAAAAGGCTAAGGCCAGAAAGGCCACGATCTGCCGCAGGCCGCTGCATTCTTCAGCGACGAGCAAAGGCTGTTCAATACCGGCCAGGTACAGCGTGTGGCCGCGTTGATAGATGACCCAAAAGAGACTCAGCAGCCCGGCACTGATTTGACTCACCGCGTCTTGCAGCCAGACGGCGATAGAGCTGGTCCAGGTGACGGGCAAGGGGAACATGAAGAATAGAAAGAAGATGGGCACCATGTAATGCCGGGCCGTGGCGGAACCGCCGAGATAGATGGCCAGGCCGCGGAGCAGAAGAACCAATCCCGCGAAGTCGAGCAAGGGCCAGGGGGTCACCTGAGCGGTGAGATGAAGGATAAGACCGGCCAGCATCTCCGCACTGCCCAGCCAAGGTTGAGCGTCGGCGAGCTTGATGCGGCGCGACACGCGCCAAGCCAGCCAACCCGCGATGACGGGAACCAGCCAGCCGTGTGAGTAATTCGGATCCGTCTGCCATGACTCCATGAGCAGCGTCATGGTGGGCAGGTAAAGTCCGATTAGTCCCAGTCCCGTGATGATCCAGCCCAGATGAAGTAGACCGATCGCCTTCATGTGGCGTTCCTCAAGTTGCATCCATGCTGCCCTTTCTTTACCGCTTTTGCCCAATTTGAGCAAGATGACCTGGCGAGGGCAGGCCAAAGGCTTAGCGACTTGATGGAAAGCAAATCCTCCAAGTTGGGCCATGTCATTGGTCGAATGTGACGATATCCACTCTTCGGCAAGGGGGAGCGCATGATCACGCAAATGCAGGCTGGACCGATGATGAGTGAAGCCAAGTGAGTTAGGTAAATGGCCCAAAAGGGGTGAGATGTGAGCGAATCATCCATCCTGCTCGTCAAGGCGAAGCCAGCCTTCGACTTGAGCTTGCATTTTTGGGCGGTTTGATTACAAGGACGTTGGAGCAAGTATTCCGCTCGCGGCTCGTGAAACCTCTTGATGCACACCCTTAGACGATTCCCCCTGAGTGTTAAATCCAACGGGAAGGACCCGGGGCCGGACCGCGTCCTTCGAACACGCCATTCTTATGGAGAAGTGGCATGCGTATTCATGGTTTATCGAACTTGCTGATTCTTTGGGGAACCATGCTGCCCTTCTGCTCACTGCAGGCGGACCCCATCAATTTGATGGCGGGCAACATGACCCACTTTACCCTGCATTCGACCGGCAGCCTGCTCAACGATGGCAACGGCATCGTGACCATCACCTTTGGTCCGTCCAACATGACCTACGTCAACAATGGTCCCGTCGCGGCGGTGCCGACCGGCTTCCAAACGTTCCAATTTTCCGTCGCTTCGGTGGCCTACCCGGTGGGAGAACCGCTGCCAAACCCGGTCAATTTTCCGATCAACGTCATGACGCCCTTTTCGATGAACTTCGGCTCGGGCCAAGCGGACTTCATGGGGCATCTCACCGTTGCCTCCGTGCAACACGCCATCAATGAATCGCCCTCGACCGGCATGGGTTCGGTCAACATGTCGCCCTATCCCGCCATCGCTCCCGGGCCGTACGGCGTCACCTTGCTCGGCAGCGCCCTGCTGACGAACAATCAATCCGCCGAGGATCTTTCGCTCTTTACCTCCGCGGCGGGCGGCGGCTTGTTTGCCATTCAATTGGCGAGCAGCGATCTCTGGACGCAAATGCTGAACGTCTTCGACTACGGCGGCACTGTCGAGGGGCAGGGTGCCTTCCTTTTGATCGGCGGCTACATCGACGACAACAATGGCGGCGGCGGTTCCGAAATTCCCGAGCCGACGACGCTCCTGGCCTGGGGCGGCGCCATGGCCCTGGGCGGTTGGTATGGCCGGCGCCGCGGTTGGTTCGCAGCGCTAGCGAATCGGATTTAAATCATCCTGGACTGGGGTGGATGATTCACGATTGCATGAGGGATGACGAGATGGCTACGAGATCCTTGGTTCGGCTGATAGGCGTTTGTGGGTTGTCGCTGGCCCTGACCTGGGGCTTGGTCGCGGACACCATGAACATCACCCAGATGAGCGGCACATTTGGGCCGATGACGCTCTCCTCCAATGGCTCGCAGCTCACGCTGCACTTCAACGAGTCCATCGGCTCCGTCCTGCAAATCAACAACGCCAACGTGGCCGGTCCGCTGCCCTCGTTCTCCTTGCCCGTCATGACCCTCAATCGCTATCCCAACGTCGGCCAACTCGGCGGCCTGGGCTATCACAACTTTGTCCCGAATGGCAGTTTCCCTCAAGGCTTGACCGTCGGTTTCAGCAACGGCAATGGCGTCTTCAACCTGACCATGAATGCGGCGGGTTTTGCCGCGGGGCAACTCACGCCCGACCAGCTCAACGCCATTGGCACGGGCCTGCTCACTTACGACCAGCTTCCCCCGAGGCAGCTTGACCTCTTGGGGCTGATGAAGCTCGATGGCAGTTCCGATCCGATCATCAGCGGCAGCACGACCGGCACGCTCTCGGTCTCCCTGATGGCTTTGCCCGGCCAGGATTTTCAGGCGCTGCTTCTCTCCGACGTTGGCGGCAGCATGGAAGTCACCGCGGCCTTCAATCTGATTGGCAATTGGGAACTGATCATGGCGCCCAATGATGATGACAACCCCAATCCTAATCCCGATTCAAATCCCAACCCCGACAGCGATCCCACGAACGATACCGACCCAGATGTTGCCAACGGTGACGATGGCTCTGGCCGCGGCGGTTCGGGTGGGGACGACGATGGCGGTCAACCCGGCGGCGGCCTGCCCGGCAGCGGGCCAGGGGGCGACCTGCCCCCAGGAGATGGCGGTGGCACGACCACGACCATCCCCGAAGTGCCCGAACCCGCCACGATGCTCCTCTGGGGCGGCATCGTCGTGGCCGGCGGGATCATGGCCCAGCGGCGGCGTCGGCGCTAGATCGGTCCTATCCATCTAATTGTTTTGCCTAAAGCACAGGATGACCATCCTGTGCTTTTTTGTCATCTGAACGGACATGATTTGGCAATCTGGTCCTCGAACCAACGTGCTCATCGGTTTGAACTGGCCGTGAAACGATCAATCATTTTCCTTACGCAGCAAGCACTTAAGTGTGCTTTCTACAAAGCCGCAAACTCCCTAGTGCGAGCTCGTGAAAACTGCATTTCAAACCCTAAGCGCCAGCGCGATTGTGTCAGCGACCAAAGCGGCGAGCCGAGGGACGTAAGTCCCCGGATACTGCTTCTGGCTGCACGGCAAAGGCTGGACCGCGACCTACGACTGCACCGAAAGCCGCACCCCGGCACGGTCCCAACTCCCTCTTTGCTGGTCTCTTTGATGAGGTGAGTCTTGTTGTTGCTGATGATCTCGCGACAACGCCGCTGGACGCCCTTGACCTTTATGCCCAAACTCGATTTAGGCACGCGAAGAAGTCAGCAACAGCATTTCCCTGGGTCGTGACTGCTTTTTTGAACAGGATTTGCAGCCACCGAAACCATCTTCCCCAGGCAGAGAGGTCAGCTCATCATGACGACGCCCGGGGGTACTTCGCCGCGGCAAAAGGCCTCCCGATGCTGCGGGTTGCTCAGTTCGATCTGGAAAGGAATCCATTGGCCGTCCTTGAGGACCGCCATCCACCATGGCCCGGCCGCATCGTCCCCGAATTGCCAGAGGATGTGGAAACCCTCTTCGTTCGAAAAGCCTTCGCCATCAGCCTGGATGATGCCGCCGACTTGTTCGCGGATCGCCTCCTTGACCTGGCCCAGGATGTCCCAGCCGCCCTCGACGTCGACGCCGCTGAGGAGCTGAAACGCATAGATCGTCTTGACCGTTGGCAGGTAGTCGACCAGCCAGGCGGCAGCGCTGCGCGGCTCTCCCTCCTCCGCCTCGATCAGGAACTCATCCAGTTCGTTGGCGGCCACGTCGCTGGCATCGGTGGTGCTGCGTTCAATGTCGGTGATCTCGATGTCATCGGCGTGGGAAAGCAGCAAACGCTCCCAGGCCTCCTCGGGGCCGGCTTCCAAGGTCAGCTTGGCGGGCCAGTTGCTCCGGACCAGGGCTTCCTGAAGCTTGGCCAGTGAAGGAATTCGCAGCGATGGCGAGAGCACCCGAATGTAATAACCCATGAAAATAACTTAATCAGTTGCCTGGGTGCATGCCAGTGGATTCAAGCTCAACGCAAGGGGAATACATCGGCCTTGGCCGCGAGGGTCGCAGGGCGGTTCCGCGGCGCGAGCGGCTGCAAACACAAAGCCCGCGAAGAGGGGCTCTTCGAGGGCTTCATGATGGAAACCACGATCAGCGGCCAAAGTGCGGCAGCGCCGCGGCTTACGCCCCGGCGGGGTCCTTGCCATCGACCCAGGGGCCGGCCAGTTTTTGATAGGCTGGCGGCGACAGCGTGCAGCCGGCATCGCCTGCTTCCCAGCCCATGATGTGGTTGGGTTTGCCGCCGCTGCGGCTGCGGTTTTCCCAGCCGGCGGCCCAGTGGCCGTTGCCGGGCACGACTTTGTTTTGCTCCTTGTCCCAGCCCATGACCTGGCCTTCGCGGTAGCTTTGCACGCCCAGGGCGACGGTGGTGAAGGCGGCGGCGCCCAGTTCGGGGGTGGAGAGCGTTTCCCGGTTGCGCGACCGCACGCATTCGAAGAAGTTTTCCCACAGGGCCTTCGTGTCGCCGTCCCAGCCTTGCGGCGCTTCGCACTTGACCATTTCGCCCTTGATGCGGTCTTCGAGGCGAGCGGGGATGCCCGCGCCGCCGGCCGGGTTGTCCGGGATGATTTCGAACCCGCCCTTGACGAACTTGATCGTGCCGAGCCGGCCGCGAATGACCTCCTCGATGGGATAGCGGTTGATCATGGTGGCGGTGATGATGAGCTGGCAGCCTTCCTCATAATCGGCGACGACGGTGGCGACGTCGGGCACGTCCCGCCCGTCATATTCGAGGAAGATGCCGCCCGCGCCGACGACCCGGGCCGGATAGCGGACGCCCATGGCCGCGATCAGGTGGGTCGTCTGATGGACGAAGAGGTCGGTGAACATGCCGCCGCCGAAGGGCCAATAGCAGCGCCATTGGCCGTAGAGGGCGCGGTCGAAGTCCATCTTCGGTCCGATGGGAACGCCTTTGACCACTTCGAAGGCATGGCCCAGGAACATGTCCCAATCGATCGTTTTGGGGTTCATGTCCTTGGTGAGCTTGTAATAGCGCCACTGGCCGACGGCGGAGTTGCGGTAATAGCTGGTCTGCGCCTGGGCGACGTGGCCGATCTTGCCTTTCTTGATGTAGTCGTAAGCGGTCATCCAGGTGGGGTCGGCCATGGACTGCACGCCCACGGTCATGACGCGGTTGTATTTTTTCATCGCCTGGACGACGGCCTGGGCTTCCTCGATGGTGCGCGTCATCGGCTTTTCGCAGAAGACGTCCTTGCCCGCGGCGGCGGCGTCGATGGACATCTTGGCGTGCCAATGGTCCGGCGTGGCGATACAGACGACGTCCACTTCCTTCAGTTCGAGCAGCTTGCGGTAGTCCTTGGTGACGTGCTTGGCGTCGTCGGGATTCAAGCCGCAGGCCTGGGCGGCGGGGTAGAGGCCGCGTTTGACGTCGTCGTTGCCATTCCAGACGTCGCAAACGCCGACGTGGTCCACCGGTTTGCCCGCTTCCTTCATGCGGGTGATGATGGGGATGTGGCTATTGCGATCAAGCATCCGGCCGCCGGTGCCGAGGTAGGCGATGCCGATGCGTTCGTTGGCCCCGAGGATGCGGCCATACGCAGAGGCGGGCAAGGCGATGGCGGCGGCGGACAGGGCGGAAGCGCCGAGGAAGCGGCGGCGATTGGGTTGCGACATGGAAACCTCCCATGGAGTAAGACAAAGGCGGGACGAAGGACCCGCTCCCGGGTCCGAGGCATGGCTCATTATCCCAAGTGCGGCAGGGAAAGCCAAGTAAGAAAGCAGAGGGAAGCGAGTCGAACGACCGGCCCTGAGCGCGGCGGACAACCCGGCAATAAATGTCCTTGACCCCTTTTCCTGGGCCCCACCATAATGAACGGGCTTTTCATATGAGCCAATAACGGGGGAGATCGACCATGGTCATCGTTCATCGACAGGTCTGGCGGCTCGGCGGGGTCATGGGGAGCTTGTTCGTCCTCCTGGCTGGCACGCTTTCTGCCGAGGGGCAGGATCAAAAGGAACAGCAGAAGTTGGCCAAGATCGTCCTGGCTCGGGACGAGCACGTGGGGCACACGGGGCTGACCTCGAAGAACAACGTCTATCACCTCAAGGCCAAGGAAGAACAGACGGTGTTTCGGACGAGGCTGCGCTTCAAGGCACGCGGCGACAAGAGCACCGACACGGCGGGGGAAATCATGGTCAGCATGGACGGTGTGACGTGGCGGCGGGCGGGAAACTGGACCAAATACAGCATGCAGATTGCGGCCAAGAAGGAAGATTGGCATCTGCTGCAACTCAGCTCGCTGCCGCGCACCTGGAAGGGCAATGAGATCATGGTGCGTTTTTCCTACCGCGAGGGCAAGGATCAACTCAACATTTATGAAGTGATTTGGGAGAATCCCGAGCTGGCCAAGGAAGATAAATGACGTTTGGTCGTGAGTGGCAATCCGCTCAAACGGACAAGATGCAGATAAGCGGCACTTCATTTGCTAGAGTGAATAGGTTGATGCGGGGGTCGGCGCCGAGGAGCACTAGGAACATGACTTTATGAATTGGCTACAACGCTATCGACTGCGCCGCTATCTGAGAAATTCCATTTGGATCGAGCCGACCTTGGCCGTGGTTTTGGCCATTCTTTCAGTCCAAGTCTTGCACGCCGTCGATTCCGCCTGGGGCTGGCAAATGGACGCCCAGCCCGAGAGCGCGCGCTCCATTTTAGGCGCCCTGGCCGGCGCCATGTTTACCTTCATCGTGTTTGTGTGCTCCTCGCTGCTTCTGGTCGTGCAATTGGCCAGTGCGCAATTGACGCCGCGGGTCATCGGCACGATGTTTCGCGACCGGGTCACGAAGGTCGCCCTCTCCATCTTTGTGTTTACTTTCACGTTCGTCCTGTCCGCCATGATCCGCATTGAGCAATCCGTCCCCCTCCTCACCACGCTGCTGGCCGCTTATGGGTGCGCGGCTTGCATCGCGATGTTTCTTTACCTCATCAATCACATCGGGCTCTTGCTTCGGCCCAGCGGCGTGTTCAAAGTCGTCACGGCCGAGGCGCATCGCGTGATCGACCAGGTTTACCCGCAAAGGGAAGCGGACCGCGGGGCGGCGGCGACCTCCGTCGATGAGTTCCTGGACCATGAGCCGAGCCATACCCTCTACAGCAAACAGGGCGGCGTGGTCTTGGCGTTCGATCGGGAGGGGCTGATCAAGCTGGCCATGGCGCATGACTGCGTGATCGAACTGGTGCCGCAAGTCGGCGATTTCGTGGCGCCGCGGGACCCCTTGTTCCATGTCTTTGGCGGCCAGGCCGCATTGGATGAGCCGCTGCGGCAAGCCATCGAACTGGGGGCGGAGCGAACCCAGGAGCAAGACCCGGCTTTTGCTTTTCGCATCATCGTCGACATCGCCTCCCGGGCGTTGTCTCCCGCCATCAACGACCCCACCACGGCCGTGCTGGCCATCGACCAATTGCATCACTTGCTGCGCCACGTTGGGGGGCGCCGGTTGGACATCGAAAAAATGCGGGATGCTTCGGGCCGGGTCCGCGTACGCTATCGCACCCCGGATTGGGAGGATTTCGTGCAATTGGCCGTCACGGAAATCCTGCAGTTTGGCGGCGGCAGCATCCAGGTCGTCCGCCGCCTCAAGGCCATGTTGGAGGATCTGCTGCGTCATTTGCCGGATCAGCGCCACGAGCCGTTGCAGCAAAAGTTGCGGCTGCTGAAGAAAGCGTCGGAGCGCAGCTTTCTTGAACCGGAAGATCGCGTCATGGCCGAGGAGAGCGACGCCCAAGGCGTGGGCGGCACGAAGCCATCGACCCTGCCGCGCTTGCAAAAGGTTGCGCCCAGCGACTCCCCGCCGCGGCACGAGGGCCGATGAACGTCGTGCTCAGGCGCCGCCGCGGACTGCCTGCGAACCCAGGTCATTTATCTTGTGGAGTGAGTCAAGGAGAAACCCGCCGTGTCCAAGCATCAAGAAGACGAACCGAAAACCATGAAGCGCAAGGAATACGAGAAAGAATTGCGGAAGCTGCAAACGGAATTGTGCCGCCTGCAGGATTGGGTCGTTCATAAGGGGCTGCGCGTCATCATCGTGTTCGAGGGGCGCGACGCAGCCGGCAAGGGCGGGACGATCAAGGCCCTCATGGAGCGGGTCAGCCCGCGCGTCTTTCGCCTGGTGGCCTTGCCGGCGCCCTCCGATCGTGAAAAGACTCAGATCTATATCCAACGCTATTTTCAGCACTTCCCCGCCGCGGGGGAAGTCGTGGTGTTCGACCGCAGTTGGTACAATCGCGCGGGCGTGGAATACGTGATGGACTTTTGCACGGAAGCCCAATATCAGCGGTTCATCGATCTGTGCCCCCGGTTCGAGAGCCATCTGATCGGCGCGGGCGTCATCTTGATTAAGTTTTGGCTGGAGGTGGGGCAGGAAGAACAAGAAAAGCGCTTCGCGGCGCGCATCGAAGACCCGATGCGGCAATGGAAACTCAGCCCCATGGACCTGGAATCCTTCAAACGCTGGTACGCCTTTTCCCGCGCGCGGGACTTGATGCTCCAGGCCACCGACACGGAGGAATCCCCTTGGCACATCGTCCGCTCCGATGACAAGCGCCGCGCCAGGCTCAACTGCCTGGCCCACCTCTTGAGCCTCATTCCCTATGAGAAAGTGCCCAAGGAAAAGATCAAGCTGCCGAAGCGTTCTTCCAAGGGGGAATACGACGATCAAGCCAGCATGCAAGGCCGCCGCCTGATTCCCGAACGCTATTGAGCCATCCCTCGGGAGCGTCGCCGATTACTTGCGCAGGCGTTCATGAAAGGGCAGATGGGCGTTTTCGAAATCGTCGCGTCATGAGCCGTCCCCCGCCTCGTGGCGTGAACATCGGCTCCATTGTAACCCCGCCACCTCGTCGGGCAATGAAAAGGTCGAGTTCGATCAGATCATCCTCGAAGTTACGGTCAGAAGGGCATCCCTTCAGAAGGCTGCCTGCATCAACAAAAAAAGCACCTCTCCCTCCGGGGTAACGAAGAGAGAGGCGCGGGTGAGGAAGGTGGACGGCCTTCCATCAAGAGCAAAGGTCGGCGGCGCGGCGCGGTCGGACCTGCCGCTGGCGCCACAGCCAGGCGGCGCCGGCGGACCCCGCCGCTCCGGCGAGCAGCAGCGTGCCCGGCTCGGGGACGGCGCTGATGCGGAAGATGCCCCCCTGCGACAGCGAGGTGACGTAAACGTCGCCATAGGGGCCGACGCGGATGTCGGTGACGACGCCGAAGCCGGTGCCGAAAACGACTTGATTGACCTCGCTGGCGTTGTCCGCCACCAGGTCGTCCAGCCCCACGCCGCCGGGCAAGGCAAAGCCCGTGCGCGTTTCATTGAGGCGGAACAGGTAGAGCCGGCCCGTGTTGTTGTCGCCGACGAGGACGGCGTTGTCGTAGCTGGGTCCCCAGTTGGAGCCGTACAAGAAGCCGATAGCCGTGATGCCGACGGGATTGAAGAAGGAAAATTCGGGATCGCTGTAGGTGGAGGCGGCCCCCAGATTGACCAGGTCGCCGGGCGTGAAGGCAGTCCGCGAAATCGGGCCCATGACGCGGTTCCAGCCGGAGTTGAAGCCCAGCTCGACGCGGTTGATTTCGTCATAGGAGGAAGGGCCGTTCTCGGTAATCCAAAGATCGTTGGTGACCGGGTCGAAGGCCATGCCGAAGGTGTTGCGGTTGCCATAGCTCGCCCATTTGTGGAACGCGGCATTGGCGTGGCCGGCGAAGGGATTGTCCACCGGGATGGAGCCGTCGAGATTGAAGCGATAGGTGCCGCCCGTCAAGGCCGAGTTCGCGGCCTGGGCGGGGTTGTTTTGCTCGGCCCGATTGCGATTGAGGTCGCCGGTCGCTCCCCAGATTTTGCCGTCCGGCCCGATGCGAACGGGGCCGCCGTTGTGGTTGGGGCCGTTGTTCTGGGCGGCGTCGCGCGGGAAGGTTTGCAGGACGGTTTCATTGCTTAGCGTGGTGCCGTTGAAGGTGAAGCGCGACAGGCGGTTGTCGGTCCAGTTGGCGTCGAGGTTGCTGTCCGAGCCGCTGCTGTCCCGGCTGTAATAGATATAGACGTGGCCATTGGTCATGAAGTTGGGATCGACGGCGATGCCCAGGCCGCCGCGTTCGCTCAGGGTGTTGACGGGCAAATCCAGGACGATCGAATTGACGCCGCCGATGCGGGCGCGAACGAAGCCGGTGTTTTTCTCGATGACGAAAAAGTCCGTGTTGTAGTGATTGAGGAAAGACATCCCCGTGGGCAGCGATCCGGTCGCGCTGAAATTCGTGAAGAGATTGGGATCGTTGAGCGTTTGTGCGGAGAGCCGGGGCAGGATGAACAGGCAAATCCAAAAGACGAAAATGGCTCGGCGCATGGATCAACCTCATAGGCCAAATGGGCGCGGCACGAGCGCCGCCTGGGTGGTTTCCCTCCCATACTCCGCAGGTTGGTCGGTGTGACCGAAAAATTGCAGAAGTGATGCCAAAGGTTCACGAGCGAGCGGTCCCGCCAATTTTTTCAACCATCGACGGATAATGAGTTGTATTTCCCCAATGCGATGGACAGAATTGTGTTCTATTCATGCCACTTCGACGTTGAAGGGCTGTTCTTAGATGAGCTACTCTCGGAATGGCATGCAGGTTTACTTTCGATGGCGAGGAATGATTCAATGCCTTTGATCGCATGTCCAGCTTGTGGTAAACAGATCTCTAGTCAAGCCCCTTCTTGTCCTCATTGCGGTCATCCAATCGCTTTCCGGCTTATAGAGAATTCAGGCGAAACGATTTTGCAGTCAACAGACCGCGGTAAATCAAAAATCGGTTGCTTCTTGATTGCCCTCATTGTTGCGGCTGTTCTTGCATTCCTCAATCCTACGGAAGCTGAAATGCGTCAGAAGATTGGTCAAGACGGCTGGGTGCCAGTTGCTTTTGAGCGGACCAATTTGATCCTTTTCAATTGGGTGAGCGTCTCTGGATTTACGGGAGCAACGGCAAAATACTTAGGCATCGCAGGAGCAATTTTCAAAATTGGGTGATGTTGTCAATCTGTAGCGCGGTGCCACTGTCGGATGGTGCCACGGGCCGCAGGCAGTTTGTCCGCCCGTGCCTGACGAGCGCGACTAAATCTTCACGGTCGCCTTGCGGCGATCTTCGATCCGCGGCGTGGACAAGCTCAGGGCATTGTCGGGATCATGCTTCCCCGCCGCCACGGATTTGATGTGCGCCGTGATGGCGGCCTCATTCCGCTGCACCTGCTGGGCGATCTGCTCCCCGGCGTATTCGCTGAACTTTTTCCCGGGTTCGTAGGCATAGGGCGAATAGGGGTAAAACGCCGGGTAACCCTTGTGGCCGCGCACGGCGGCGTCGAACAGGCCGATCGGCGTGTTGAGCGCCAGGGCCGCCGCCTGGCTCTTAATGGAATTATCCATGAATTGGACGGAGATGAGGTGGTGCTGTGCTTGCCAGGCATGGGCCAATTCGTGCACCAGGTCGTCGCCGGGGGGCGTGAGCGAGCCCATGTTGAGCAAGATGGTCGTCGGGCCGTTGCTTTTGCTGGGGATGGCCACGGTGAAGGGGCGATTTTGCAGTCCCGATTTGTCGGTAATGAAAATGTTAGTAAGGTCCAGGCTGGTTCCAAAGCGATTGATCGCCATGGCTTCTTGCATCGGGTCCAGCGGCTGCACCTGCACGCCCGCGATGCTTGCCGCCGGCGTCGCGGCGTTGGATCGGTGGCTGAAGCCGAACAGGTTCCGCAAGCCCTTGCGGGATTGATCGATGATGGGCGAGAAGAGGGAACGAATCAGCATCACGTTGCCTTTATTTTCCGGCAGGCAGTTGGCACACTGCAGGAAGCTTTCCGGGGGGAATTGCAACGATTCGTTCAGCATACCCTGCGTCTTGGGGCCGACGATGCCGTCGGCGGCCAGCTTCTTGTCCTTCTGAAATTCCAGCACGCGGCCCTGAGTCTTCTTGCCGAACAGTCCATCGACGGTCAAACGGGGCAACATCGTCGGATGGCAATTGAGCTTGGCTTGCAGATCGAACACGGCAGGCCCCTGAGATCCAAGGGCAAGCAGCTTGGACATGGGAATCTCCTTCATGGACGGGTCTAGCTCCATAGGCACGCTGTCCGCCGATTTGTGCCCACAGATTCGTGTGAATTCAGGGGCGGACGATGACCGGCGAGGTGTGGCTTGTGCTGTAAAGTTAAACAAAACAAGGGGTTACGCACTTCGACCCAGAAGTAAGAAGCCAGTCTCAGATGCCGCCGATGGGTTGCCCGGTCGGCATGAAAGCAATCCGTTTATTCGCATCGTGCGTGACGGTGAAGAGTCAAGTCGGTCGGGGGAGGCTATTTTCTGATCGACCGCTGGGTGGGGGAGGCCGGTATAATGGCTTCATGTCTCATTTGCTCGAACTCAAGAACATCACGCACCGCTACGGCCCGCACGTCGCCTTGAAGGAGGTGTCGCTGTCCCTGCCCACGGGCGCCATCGGCCTCCTGGGACCGAACGGCGCGGGCAAATCGACGCTGCTCAAAATCATCATGGGGTTGATCCAACCGAGCCAGGGGAGCGGCGTCGTCCTGGGGCTGCCCCTGGCGGGCAACCATCTCACCCTGCGGCAAAAGATGGGCTACATGTCCGAAGCGGATGCCCTGATTCAGGGGTTGGAGGGCGTGGAATACGTCACCCTGGCAGGGGAGCTGATCGGCATGAGCCGGCGCGATGCCCAGCGCCGCGCTCATGAGTTGCTCACCTTCCTGGGGATGGAGGATGCCCGCTACCGCAAGCTGGAGGAATACTCCACGGGCATGAAGCAGCGGATCAAACTGGCCCAGGCGTTGGTCCATGATCCGCCCTTGCTGCTGCTGGATGAACCGACAAGCGGACTCGATCCGGCCGGCCGGGAGTCGATGCTCAGCCTGCTGGAGACGTTCTGCCAGCAATATCGCAAGTCGGTCATTCTGTCGACCCACGTCCTGGGCGACGTCGAACGCGTCTGTTCAACGGTGGTCATCATTGACCGGGGCCAGGTCCTGCGGCAAGGCCGAACGGCAGACCTGAAGACGATTCGGCAAGACCACTACCGCTTGCAATTGGAGCCTGTGCACAAGGTGCCGGTGTACATCGAGGAGTTGAAGTCGGAGGGCGTCGACGTGCTCGACGTCGATCGGCAGCAGACGCTGTCTGTCCGCGTGCCTTCGGGATGGAGTTCGCGGAGCTTCTTTGCCCTGGCGGATAATTTGGGGATGGCGATCCGGGGGCTGGAGCGAGACGATGAAGACCTGGATCAACTGTTCCAACGGTTGCTGCGCAGCCCCGCGGCCGGAGCCGCCCGGCCCGCCCTGGCCGCCAACGGTGTGGCCGCGCCATGAATGGGGAATCGGAGCGAAAGTCGAGCATCATGAAGGAAGAGGCAACGAAAACGAATATGGATGGGCACCTTGACGGTGCCGGCGTCGACTCGCTGACGCCGGCCGCGCCGCCGGCGGAGCGGAAGCAGCCGATCCAGCTCCTAGACGGCAGCGGCTATCGCCCCTGGCAGGGGCGCTTGCGGCCGCGCTGGACCTCGCCTTGGCCCGTGGCGCGGGTCGCCCTGCGGATCATGCTGCGGCAAAAGCTGCTCTGGGTGATCTACGCGGTGAGCTTGCTCACCTTCTTCGTCTACTTCGGCGGCATCTACCTTTTCGCACAGATCGACCTCGAGTCGCTGACCCAGGGGCGCGCCACGCAGGCGCAAGTCCGCATGTGGACCGATATCAAACTGAGCCTGCAAAAGAATCTTAAACTGACGGGAGACGCCGAGACCTTCCGCAATTACTTCTGGTTTCAAGGTTACTTCGTGATGGCGTGCCTGGTCCTGGCCGGGAGCATCGTCATCGGCAACGATTTCCAACAAGGCAGCTTGCCGTTCTATCTCTCCAAACCGCTGCACCGCTGGCACTACCTGGCGGGCAAGTGTCTGGTCGTGGCCCTGGTCATCAACCTGTTCACCACGCTGCCGGCCCTCTTGCTCTTTCTGGAATGCGCCCTTTTGGAAGTGGAATACGCCACCGGGCAGGGGCGGGTGTTCGTCGGCATCCTCGGCTACGGGCTGACGCTGACGATCCCCCTTTCCCTGCTCATCGTGGCCCTGGCCAGTTGGCTGCGGAAAACGGCGGCCCTGGCGATGGTCTGGGTGGGGCTGCTCTTTTTCGCCCGCCTCATGGGCAACTTCCTCGTCGACGGCATGGGCTTCTCCCGGCAATGGCGTTTGCTGGACCTGTGGAACGTCATGTACGTCGTCGGCTCGCGCTGCCTGGGCGTGACCGCCGAGCTGAGCCGGCCCGAATCCCGCGCCAGCGGCATGCCTTCGCCGCCGCGGCTGCAACCCGATTTGACGTATGCTCTCCTGGTGCTGGGGCTGGTTGTCCTCGTCAGCCTGTTCTTTCTCCACCGCCGCATTCGGGCCGTGGAAGTGGTCCATTGAATCCGTCGTTCCTCTAAATATCCGTCGTTCCTCGTGACCTCCATCGTTCCTCGTGCTCCCATGCTCCGATGCCGGCAACCATGACCTCCTCGACCTCCTCCTTGCTGCGATTCGACCAGGTCAGTAAATGGTACGGTCCGGTGATCGGGCTGAACGAGGTGTCGTTGGATTTGGGGCCGGGCATCACGGGGCTGGTCGGGCCGAACGGCGCAGGCAAGAGCACCCTGATGAAGCTGGCTACGGGGCAGCTCCGGCCCGACCTGGGGACCGTGCGCATCAAGGGCCATGCCGCCTGGTCCAGCCAGGCCAAGCGTTTCCTCGGTTTCTGTCCCGAATCGGACCGCTTCTACGAGGAGATGTCGGGGCGGGCCTTCGTTCGCTGCATGGCGCGCCTGTTCGGTTTTTCCCGGCGCGAGGCGCGGCAGCGCACGGAAAGCACGCTCGCCCTCGTCGGCATGGAGGAGCGCTCGGAGCGGGCGATCCGGGGGTATTCCAAGGGCATGCGGCAGCGGATCAAGCTGGCCCAGGCGCTGGTCCACGATCCGGACCTCTTGATCCTGGACGAGCCGATGAACGGCATCGACCCGGTGGGCCGGCGCGAGTGGCACGATCTCTTCCAGAGATTGGCGGACCAGGGCAAGTCGATCCTGCTCTCCAGCCATCAACTCGAGGAGCTGGAAAAGATCACCGACCGCATCATCGTCATGGCCCGGGGGTTGCTCGTGGCCCAGGGAACGGTGGCGGAGATTCGCGATTTGTTGGAAAACCAGCCCATGGCCGTGCGGATCGATTGCGATCAACCGCGGCGGCTGGCGGCGGCCCTGCTGCAGATGCCCTCGGTCCTGGGCGTGGAATTGGCCGAGCCGCACGGCGTGCTCACCCGCGCCAAGCATCCGCGTCTCTTTTTCCCGGCCCTGACCGCCCTGGTCGTCGAGGAAGGATTAACCATCGACCGCATCGAAGCCCTGGACTACTCGGCCAAGGCGATCCTCGATTACTTCGTGAAAGGGGGGCGTTGATGGGGATGACGGGCTTTTGGCCCCTGTGGCGCGCCTGGTGGATGATCGTCCGGCTGGGGGCCAGCCGCATGATTTGGTCCATGCAAAGCCTGGCGGCCATGGCCATGGTGGCGGGAATGGCCGTCCTCGTCTTGATCGTGCGGCTGATGTTCGAACAGCGGCAGGAGATGGAGTTTCACGTCGTCTTCTTTGGCCAGCGCGTCCTCGATTTCATCTACCTGCGCTTCTTACTGCCGATGCTGTGCCTGTGTTACGGCACGCAGAGCCTGGGCGGCGATTGGGAGGAAAAAAGCCTGGTTTGGCTGCTCACTCGACCGGTGCCCCGTCCCTGGATCTACCTGGCCAAATACGCGGCGGCGCTGCCATTGACTTTGGGGTTGTCGCTGGGGGGGTTATTTTTGTTGGGGCTCGCCGGGGGGACGGCGGGCATGACGGCGGCCCTGGCCTTCTGGCCGGTGGTCGTCTGGGGATGCCTGGCGTACCTTGCCCTGTTTCTTTTCCTGGGGAGTTGGTTTCGCCGATCCACGGTCATCGCCGTGACCTACACCTTCGTCATCGAGGCCATTCTGAGCAACATGCCCGGGCTGGTGAAGCGCATCTGCATCTCGTTTTACAACCGCTGTTTGCTTTACGACATCGCCAAGGAACGCGGCTGGGACACGCACCGGGACGGCTACGGCATCACGCCGGACCGCATCGGCTTTTTCCTTCCCGTGGACGGCGCGACGGCCCGCTGGGTGCTCGCGGGTGTGACGGTCGGGCTGTTGTTGCTCGGCATCTGGGCCTTTTCGCGCCGGGAGTATCAGGATTTAACCTAAAGGCTAGAGCCAAACCCGGGTGCGTGTGTTAATCTGAATGTAGACGACGAAGCTTGAACGAGGCCCCCGACATGAGCCATACTCCCCTCCCCATGGACCTCAGCTCCACCGAAGCTCCGCAACATGGCTTTCGGGGCGAACGCGAAGCGCCGAGCGATCGCCCCCTGTTGCCGCAAGCCTTGACGGTGGCCGTCAGCCGCGAATCCGGCTCGCGCGGCATCCTCATTGCCAAGCGCGTGGCCAAGCAGTTGAAGTGGCCGTTTTACGACCAGGAAACCCTGGAATACACGGCCCAGGAAGGCCACCTGACGCAGCAGATCTTCAATCAACTGTCGGAATCGCAAATGGACTGGGTCGAGCAGCGGCTCGAGCAATTGATCGCCTCGAAGGGGATTAGCGACAACCAGGCCATCCATCAACTGGCGCGGGTGGTGCTGGCGATCGGCGTGCGGGGAGAGGCGGTCATTCTGGGGCGCGGCGCGGGCTGCCTGCTGCCTTCGCCCTCCACGCTCTATGTCCGCGTCATCGCTCCCCTGGCGGATCGGATCGCCTTTCTCAGCCAGCTCGAACGGTTGACGCCGGAGCAAGCCGCGGAGCAAGTTCGCTTGCGGGATGAGCGCCGCAGCCAATTCGTCTACGCCCATTTCCGCCGGCAGCACGTGGACCTGTATCAGTTCGATCTGCTGCTGAATTCGAGTCAATTGGGCGAGGAGATCTGCTCTGCCGTCGTGGCCGAGGCGGCCCAGCGGAAGCAGGCGGCCTGGCTGTCGTCCGCTCAAACCCCTGATGATATGGAACCGGACTTGCTGTAGATCAGGCTCATTGCAGAGCCGTTCCTTCCCTCTGACGGTTCGACCATGCCCGACCTTGCCGCCTTGCTATCGCGACTCGCCCAGGCCCCGCCCGACGCGGCGCTGGTCCTGGGGTCCGGTTTGAGCGTGCTTGCCGAGGGCATGGACGTGCTTGATGCCTGGCCGTTCGCCGAACTGCCGATGCTGGTCGACACGAGCGTGGCGGGGCATAAGGGCCGGCTGGTGTACGGCCGCTGGGCCGGCCGGCCCGTTTTGGTTTTTGAGGGCAGGATTCACTACTACGAAGGCAACGGCTGGGAAGCGACCCAGGGACCGGTGCGCCTGGCGGCCAGCTTGGGCGTCAAGACCCTGCTGCTCACGAACGCGGCGGGCGGCATTCGCTCGGACCTGAAGCCGGGCGCTTTGATGCTGCTTCGGCATCATGTGAAATGGACGCAGCCGCATTTTTGGCGCTATGGCGTGAATAAAACCGACACGATGTTTTACGATGACCGCCTGAACGATGACTTGCGCCGGGCGGCGGCGGCCGCGCAGGTCCCGCTTGCGGAAGGCATCTATGCGATGCTGACCGGCCCCTGCTATGAAACCCCCGCGGAAATTCGCGCCTTGCAAGCCATCGGCGTGGATGCCGTGGGCATGTCCACGGCCATCGAGGCGGAGACGGCTTATCGGCTGCAGCTTCGCTGCGCGGCGATCTCCTGCATCACGAATCAGGCCGCGGGGCTGAGCGACACGCCCCCCCATCACGAGGAAGTGCTCATCGAATCGCGCCGCGCAGCCGATCGGATGCGGCGGCTGCTTTCGGCCTGGCTGCAACCGGCTGCTTAATCGGCCGGAGCTTGCCGCACTCCGATCCACCGGCCATGGACCGAACCGCGCTCATCTGGCCAGGTAAAAAACTGGCAAAGTCCCGCCGCGAACATTAAGATCGGCCACGATGCGGCGAAAAACTCATAGAGTAATCGGCATCGTCCAGTTCATGGATGGATCAGCCCCCTTTGTCGAGAGGAGTGAGAGTGGTCCATGGATCCAAACACACAAAAACCTGAGCAACCGCCGAAGGCGCCCCCGCCTCCGAAGCCGCCCGAATTGCCGCGCGAGATGATCATTTACGGCCATTCGTCGCTGTTCTACTGGTGGCCTGTTTGGCTCATCGGCTTCATCTACATGGGCATCAGCCTCATGAGCAGCGGCCGCGTGGCCATCGTGGATTCCTATGCCGAATACGATGAGGAAAAGCAAGTGATTCGGCTGCCCGAGGAGAGGCAAGGCCGGAAGTTGGTCTTGAACGACACCCTTACCCAAAAGGAGGGCGGGAAGACCACCTTCTTCGAACGCATGCACCCCACGAAGGGATTGGGCGTCAGCTACATCTTCCTGGTCATCATGGTGATCCTGATTACCAACGTGCCTCTGCGCGGCGTCGCCTCGGCCGTGGCCGTGGCGGTGATCATGGTCGTCATCCTCAGTTTTGCCCTCATGGGCTGGTGGGATGACATCCTATCCTGGTTCGGCCGCCTGGCGATCCACATGAACGCCGGGTTCTATGGCTTCTTCTCCGGGGTGCTGTTCATTGCCTGGGTCATGACGACCTACGTCTATGACCGCATGAACTACTGGCGCGTCACGCCGGGGCAAATCACCCATGAATACGTCTTCGGCGGCGGACAAATCTCGTTCGAGACCGAAGGCATCGCCTTCAAGAAGCTGCGCGACGACATGTTTCGCCACTGGATTCTGGGCATCGGCTCGGGCGACTTGATCCTCTATCCCTTGCAAGCTGGCACGGCCACGCGGGAAGAGTTGACGATGCATAATGTGCTCTTCGTCGGTTCCAAGCTGACGCGCGCGCAAAAATTGATCGCCACGCGCATTGATAAATAAGCGGCATGGCCGAGCCATGACCCGACAAAAAAGCCAAGGCCCGGTGCATCCACACCGGGCCTTGGTCTTGAATCGGCGCTCGGATTACTTGGAGTCGGCCTTTTCCTTCTCCTCGATCGGTTCCTTGATCATCTGCACGAAATGCGTGCTCTTCTTGTCGGCCGTGAGCTTGGCGGCCAGGGCGACCGCGTCCGCCTTCTTGGGATAGTCGAAGCGGGCCACGGGTTGATGCGAATTATTGAAGACCGTCCAGACGGCCCGCATCCGCGTCAGCTTCACCGTGCGCGTGCGCTTGGCAGGCTTCTCCTTGACGACCTTTTTCTTCTTCTTTTTCGGGGTTTCTTCTTCCGCTACCTCTTCTTCATCGCCGTTTTCCTCGTCCTCGGAATCGGCGTCCTCATCGGCTTCCTCCTCATCCTCATCGTCCAATTCCTCATCCTCTTTCCGACGCTCAGCGGCCTCGGCTGCATCTCGAAGTGCCCGACGATTTAACGTGCGACGCGCCATGGCATGCTCCATTCCTAATTGCGGGGCCAGGGAAATCGGACCTGCGGGCCGCGGATTTCTCCCGTTCCGGACATTCACCTTTTGACGTTCTCCTAATTTATTGATTAAATAGGGATATTGCAAGGAAAACCGCGGAATATGCCCCGGTCAAACTTTTTAGATTGGACCAAAAACATGGGCGATGGTCGACGTTCGAAATGGGTCGGTTTATTGCTTGGCTTGATCATCCTGGGGCTGGCTGGTGGAGCCCGGGGCTGGTACGTCCTTCACGGGACCGATGCAACAGCGGGCGATGTTTGGCACGTTCAAACCGCGTCCATGACGCCCGATGGCAAGCAAACGGAAGTCGATGCCCTGGTCGATTCCTTAAAGGCCAACGGCCCGATTCACGGTTACAAGGGGCATGGCCCGCTTGGCGAACTCGAAGCCACCGGCCACATCGCTCCGGGATATCCGCTCTTTCGCTACCTGGTTGAACATCATTTGGCGGGATGGGTGGGCTTCAGCGAACAACCGATCTCCTTAACGCGCTGGGTGCAGGTCGGACTAGGCGCCCTGACCGCGCTGTTTTATTTCGTCATCGCCAAGCGGGCCTTCGCCAGCGTCGTCGTGGGTTTGCTGGCGGGACTGGCGGCGGCGTGCCATCCCTATTGGGTCGTTAACTGTGCCGAACTCCGCGACGGCACCCTGGCCACTTTCTTCGTGGCGCTTGTGCTGCTCCTGGGGGTGCGGGCGGGGTTGAAGGGAGGAGCGCTCACAAGTCTCTTATTGGGGCTGGCCCTGGCGCTCATGGCCCTGACGCGCGCCGCGCTGCTGCCCTTCGCCCTGGTCATGTTGATGTGGTTCATGATGCGCAGCCGCCGCTTGCAGCAAGGTTGGCTGTGCGCTCTGGTGGCCTTTTTTGGCTTCTTGTGCGGTTTGTCCTCCTGGGCGGTGCGCTGTTATCAGGATTTGGGCGAACCCGTACCCATCGTGACCACGGCCTGGTATCACCTTTGGGTGGGCAACAACCCCCGCGCCACGGGCGGCGCCGCGAATGAGGAAATGCTCGCACAGCTCTCAGAGGAGCGGAAAAAAGAACTTGCAGCTTTACCGCAGGCCAAGCGCTATCAGAAGCTGTCCGGCGACGTTTATCGCTTCGCCACCGAGGAGCCTTTCAAGAAAATCGAATGCCGGGCCAAGGCCTGTCTCTACTTTTTCCTGGGCAGCACCGATCCCCAGCGAACCAGCCTGCTCGACGCCAGCCGGGCCGGGGCGATGCCGGACGTGTGGGTGACCAATGTGCTCGGCGGCGTCTTGGCGGGGTTGTTCATCCTGGCCATTTTAGGGTGGCGTTGGTCCTATGGTTGGAAGTATCGCTCGCAACCCCTGGCCCTGGCCATCTTTTGGATTCCGCTGCCCTATCTGATCACGCACGCCGAGGCGCTGCATGGCCCGCGCTTGCCGATGGATGGTCCGCTGCTGTGCCTGGCGGCTCTCGCCGCGGCCAGTTTCATTCCCGGCATCGGGGGTAAGTTGTTCGCTGGTGAAGCCCCCACGTTCGAGAAGGCCTGATGCGTTCAGCAGGATTGACAATCCAAAACGGAGAGGCCGCGCGGCTCTCCGTCTTTTTGCATTCTCATGGCACCAAGATGGCATTCACCCCAAAGGCTTGTTACAAGGCTGTTACAGAGGACATGCCCTAGATCGGCTATAGTGGGATCTTTGTGTTTTTTGAAGCAAGATCCATGTTTGGAGGTGAGCCATGAAGCGAACCGTTTTTACTGGTTTTTTGTTGGTGGGCGTTGTGGTTGGTTTCACGGGATGGAATCCCTTGGCCGCACAGGATAAGGACAACCTGCAAGTGAAAATCACGAATCATGGACGCGTCTTGCAGATTGCGGACGAGGGAGCCTATCTTAACGTCACGTTGGTGCCGCTGGCCAGCGAGGATCAGATCACCCGCGTGGTGAGCCATCGGGTCAGTGATTTTGGCGTGGCCATGGTGGCGGAGATCCAGAAAGCGGGAACGAAACAGTTTCATTATCGATTGGTGGTGGCCCGGGCGCCGCGCTGTGCCTATTCCTTCATGCGGGAAAGCAAGACCATCGAGCTGACTTCGACGGGATTGCGCTACGAAACGTTGACGGTCGCAAATCCCGAATCGGACACGGTGGAAGTCAATCTCGCACCCGCCGGCGGGGTGCAAGAAAAACCCTTCCGCTATTACAATGGCTGCACGAAGGGCTGGTTCATTTTCCCTGTTGATTGAGATGTGCACCTTGGCAAGGGGAGGCCGCGCGTGACCTTGACACTGGATACTTTGTGGTTTGAAGTCGCGTTGGTTTCCACCCTGGTGGCGTTGGGCCATATTCTGCTGGGGCATTTCGAGGTAAAGACGCCCACGTGGCGCAAGATCGCCAAACTCTTCATCGCCATCGGCTTGGCGGTGCTGCTATCCGCCACCTTGGGGCGGGTTTGGACGTTCGCTCTTTTTGGCAGCCTTTTGCTGGCAGTCTTTTGGATTCACGCCTGGTGGCTGCCGCGCCATGGCATCAACGGCTGGACGGCTGAGCCGAAGGAAAAATACTATGCCCTGCGCGGCTGGAAGTATCCATGACCAGTCTCAAGGATGAGTCCATCAATGAAAAAAGCGGAATCCTTGGGATTCCGCTTGAAGTTTGTAATGGACGAAAGCCAGTCGCTTACTTGCGACTCTTGGCCTTACCCAGACGTTTCTTCCTGGCGAACAAGACCGTGCCGGCCAGGCCGACGCCAGTCAAGACCATGGTGGTAGGTTCGGGAATGGCGGCCAGGTCGACCGTGAAACTCCAGGAGGCCACGGTGCCGGTATCGCCACCCGCATTGTCGGAAACGTTGAGGCGCCAAATCCCTTCCACCGACAATCCGTCAAAGAGGCCATTCAGGTTAACGATGGTTTCGCCATCGAAGGCCGGTCCAACTGAACCGGTCAAGGAGTTGTCCGTGGGGCGGTAGATGCCATTGGGGATCGCTGCACCGGCGGCAACGCTGGCCGCCGCGTCGATCAACCTGGGGAAATTCACATCGGTGAGCGTCAGGACATTGGAAAAGGTATAGTTGCCAATCAAATCGCTGGAATCGCCAAAGGTGCTTCCGGAACTCACGCCGGGCCGCACATAAATGGGAATTGAGGCGATATCAAAGCTGTCGCTCGGATCACGCAAGATCAACCGAGCGATGGTATCACCCGCCCAGGTATGGTCCGACCATTCGATGTTCACGGAAATGAACGACGTGATGATGTCGGTATCCGTGACGACGATGTCCATGTCGACGCCACCCGGTGTATTGTCAGGAATGCCGACCGGGCCACCCGTGAAGGTGTAAGTGGTTTGTGCATTGGCGAGTGTTGCCCAACCAATCAGTGCGGCAACCGCCAAGCCGAAAACTCGCAATCGCATACACGTCCCTCCTAACCCATGAGTAAAATGTGAGATCATAGCATTGGGGTAAAGTATAGGGCTTGGGACAAATGGCTGCAATACCCTAGAACAGGGTTTGCGAAGATTTCATGAATTGGGTCTGGGATTTATTTTGACACGAAAATGAGAAATGACCACTAAGCGGCTTTCTCACCCGGTAGATGCCAGTCCGTCCTATCTTCCGCTCGAAGAAGCATACCGACCGGTTCAGGCAGTTGGGTGGGGCCGATCGGGCTGTGAGCCTGGTCAGGTTCCCAGGCATGTCGCTGCATGTGATCCACGATTTGCGTGGCCAGTCGAACCGCCCTTAAGCCGTCGATGCCGGTGACTTTGGGCTGCGATCCCGTTCGCACGCAGTCGATGAAATGTTGCAATTCCATCGTCAGTTGATCCCCGTCCTTCAGATTCAACTCGCGCCGTTCGATCACCTGGCCAAAAAGCCGTTCCTTCAATTGGGCCAAACCCGCCGCGTCAAGCTGGCGCGGGTCCACTCCCTGGCGGCGCATCTTGGCCGAGGGCTGCAGCAGCAGCGCCTGGCGCTGGGCGAAGTCCAAACAAGCCATGCCCTCCGCGCCGATGAGCCGCATGGTGCGGCTGGGCTTCATGCTGACGCGGCTGGCCGTGACCGTGGCGATGCAGCCGTTGGCGAAGGTGAGGCGGGCATTGGCCAGGTCCTCATGGCGGCCGAACAGGCTCGCGCCGACGGCCTGGATGTGCGTCACCTCGCTGCGGACCATGGCCAGGATCAGGTCCAGATCGTGAATCATCAAATCGAAGACGACGCCGACGTCCAAGGCTCGGCCGCTGAAGACGCCGAGCCGTTCGGCCTCGATGTACTTGGGGCGCAAGGGGCGTTTTTCCAAATCCTGCACGACCGGATTGAATCGTTCGATATGCCCCACTTGAAGCATGACGCCATGGCGGCTGGCCAGGTCGACCAGTTCCTCAGCTTCCGGCAGGGAGGCGGCCAAGGGTTTTTCGATGAGGCACGGGACGCCCGCGCGAATGAAGTCGCTGGCGACGCTGCGATGATGCGACGTGGGCACGACCACCGAAACGGCATCCACCTGGCGCAGCAAGTGGCGATGATCCGTGAAGGCCTCGGTGCGGCAGCGCTGGGCGATGGTTTCGGCTTGGGCGGGATTGGCGTCCACGACGCCGATGAGTTCGACCTCGGGCAAAGAAGACAGGATGCGGGCATGTTCCTTGCCCAGATGCCCGACGCCCACGACCGCCATTCGCAGCTTCATCATGTGGTGGTTCCTTCGCTTCGTGGAGAGGATTGCCTTGGCGAGCGCTACCCCGCGCGTTCCATGGCCGGCGGCTCAGGCCGCCAGGCGAAAGGAAAGGGGCTGGCAACCCCTCATTTCCTCCAGCAGGCTGCGGACCAGCATCACGTTCATGGCGTGGCCCGAGCGATAACCAATCACGTGTCCCGCCAGGTCGCAGCCGAGCAGGGCCAAGTCGCCCACGATGTCGAGCACCTTGTGCCGGGCGGGTTCATCCGCATAACGGAGTTCATTGCCGATGGGGCCGCGCGGGCCAAAGATGAGCAGGTCCGACCAATCGGTGCGGCTGCCGATGCCTTGCGCCCTGAGGGCCAGGGCTTCCTGTTCCAGCAAAAAGGTCCGCGTGTCGCACAGGCCGTTGATGAAGTCCATCGGCGTGATGCAATGCGTGTGGCGTTGCCGGCCCAGGGCGGTCTGGTGGCCGTAATCCAGGCCGTAACTGACTTTGAGCTGGGCTTCATCACTGGGGAAAATGGACAGCGTGGCTTGGCGATCCGCGATCACGATGGGCCGGTCCGGCGCGAAAATGGGACATTCCGCGGCCTGGGTTTCGATGCCCGCCAGTTCAAGAGCATGGACGAAGGCGTCCGCTGAGCCATCCAGTCCGGGCGGCTCGGGAGCGTTCAACTCGATAAGGCAATTGTCGATCCGCATGCCCGAGAGGGCGGCCAGGACGTGCTCCACCAATTCGACCTGATCCGGGGCCTGGCCCAGAATCGTGCGCCGATTGGCGCCGGTCACTCGATCCACGCAGGCGGCGAGGTAGCCTGCGTGCGGCCGATCCAGGCGATGAAACAGCCGGCCGGTGTGGGGCGGGGCGGGTTTGAAGCACAAATGAACCGCGGCGCCGGTGATGAAACCGATGCCGGTCACGCTGATCGGACGGGCGATGGTCCTTTGTGGTCGACTGCCGATCCTTCGCATCATGCGGCCTTCCCTGGCTCGAACCAAGGCGGACACAGCGCGGGCCGTGTCCGCCTCTTCTAGGTTATGGTCAACATCGCGGCCTGGGGAACGTCCGCTTCCCGATCACGCCGCGATCAACGTTACTTGTTGCCGCTCGTCTGGATCACGCCGTTGGGAGCCGGGGCCACGCCCGCGTTGGCGAACTTGCTCTTGAGGATATTCGAAACCTGGCCGGTGATGTTCAGACTTTCGTCATAATACATCGGCCAAACCGGCATCGACATCCGCCGCACCACGTTCTCCGGCTTCCAATAGGTGTCCGGCGACGCCCAATCTTCCGTAAATCGGATCACCATGTCAATGCCATTGGCCTTGGCGTATTCCACAACGACCTGCTGCACTTCCTTGAAAATCTGGGTCATGTTTTCGTCGTGGTACTTGATCAGTTCCTTCTTGGCTTCCTGGCTGACGTTTTCCATGTCCACCCGAATGATGCGGGCTTCGTTTTCGATCTTCGTGCGGTCCTGTTCGCTCGTGCCTTGGGCCTGATATTTGGTCTGCAATTCCTTGAGACGATTGTCCAGCGCCTTCAACTTGTCGGCATAGACCTTGTCGCGCTGCTTGAACGCTTCCTGGAAAGAAACGTATTTGGGGTAGGCCTTGATCACTTCCTGCAAATTCATGACCGCCACCCGCGTCCGGCTGACCACGGCGGGATTCGAAGCCCCAGGCGTGCCCTGAGCGAACACTTCATTCCCCACGTAGGCCCCAGCGAGAACGGCACTAAAGCCCAAGGCCAACAACATCCCTGTCTTGATTTTCACTTTGGTTCTCCTCGGTAAAAAACACCGAGCTGCCGCTCCCTGTCCCGAAGTCGGCGCGCTCTTCTCTTTGGCGGCCCCGTCGGATCGGAGTCCCTTCCAGACCCCGACGTGGTTTCACGCTCGAGACGCGGATATACCGACGCTCGCCCCGGGGGTCAAGGCGAGCTACCGCTCGCTGGGACATGATGATTGATCGGCGCTCCGGGCGAGGTGCATGGGGAAATGGGAATGCCATCGGTCGATGTTCAGCCAGGAGGTTTAGGGAATCCAGGCAGGAGCACAAGCCCCGAACGCGATGAATAGACAAGCCCCGAGTGCGAGCGCGGGGTAACGCAGGGGGGGCTTACGCCACCCCGCTCGCCGACTCGGGGCGCTGACGCAACCCCGCTCTTATAAAAACCGCAACCCCGCTCATGATGGGACTGCGGGTCATACAATCTCACGAAGGCGGCGGCGCTGTTCCTGGCCAGGAGATCGTTCATGAAGCGCATCGGATTCGGCATCATTGGCTGCGGCATGATCGCCTCGTTTCATGCCAAGGCGCTCATGGAAATCGAAGGCGTGGACGTCGTGGCCTTGCAGAGCCGGCGGCGCGAGCGGGCCGAGGCGTTGGCCCAGTCGCTACCCCAACCACCCGCGGTCTATACCGACGTGGAAGCGATGCTGCGGCTCCCCGGCTTGGACGTTGTTTGCATCTGCACGGCCAGCGGCGCCCATCTGGAGCCGGCCATGGCGGCGGCGCGGGCGGGCAAGCACGTCATCGTCGAGAAGCCGCTCGAAGTCACGCTCGAACGCTGCGACGCCCTGATCGAAACATGCCGACAAGCGGGGGTCCGGCTCGGAGCGATCTTTCCCTCTCGCTTCGCCGATGCCAACCGTGCTCTCAAGGAAGCGGTTTCGCTTGGCCGCTTCGGGCGCTTGACCATGGGCGTGACGGCGTGTCCCTGGTGGCGGACGCAAGCCTATTACGACGAGGGCGGCTGGAAGGGCACCTTGGCCCTGGACGGCGGCGGCGCGCTGATGAACCAGGCCATCCATAATGTCGACCTGTTGCTCTGGCTCATGGGGGACGCCGCGAGCGTCATGGCCATGACGGCCACCTTGGCCCATGAGCGGATCGAAGTGGAGGACACGGCGGCCGCGTGCGTGCAGTTTCAAAGTGGAGCCTTGGGGATCATTCAGGCCGCCACCAGCGCCTATCCGGGCTGGCCCAAGACGATCGCCCTTCACGGCGACCGCGGCTCCGCCCTGGTCGAGCAGGAGGACGTGCTCCGCTGGGATTTTGCCGAGCCTCGGCCCGAGGATGAAGCGCTGCGAGCGCGGTTCGCTCACAAGGCGGAGGCTTCGGGCGGAGCAAGCCACCCGGCGGCGATTTCCCATGAATATCATCGCCGGCAGTTAGAGGATTTCGTGCAATCTCTGCGGACCGGGAAGCCGCTGGCCGTGGATGGCGCGGAAGGCCGCAAGGCCGTGGCTTTAATTGTGGCGATCTATGAATCAGCGCGTACGGGGCAGCGGGTGGCGTTGGCGTGACGCCGAGCGGCCAAGGCACACCATGCGTCATTCCTTTTGCCGCTGCATTTTGAGCAGCAGATACATTTCACCTTGATGCTTGGCCTCGTCGTGCAACCCATGGAGCACGCCTGGCAACAGGGGCCAACCGTTGCGCGGGTTGCGCTGTCGATCCGTCCAGCGAGCTTCCGGCGTTTGCCGGACAGCCTCTACCCATAGTTCCAATTGCCTGGCCAGAAGAGCGTCCACCTCCGCGGGCGTGGGCCAGTCGACGGCGGCCGCCAGCGGTCGGCTATGTTGGCCAAACAGTTCCCGCCAACCCGAGGGGAGATAGCTTTTCCCCGTCATCGGCTCCAGACCCAGGACGTCTTGCAGCCACAGGGCGTGCCCCGCGTGCCAGAGGAGATGGTTGCTGGTGCCGGGCGGGGACCAGGTCAGATGGCCGGTCGGACAACTGCTCAGATAGCGGCGCGTGTCGCCACGGATGCTGTTCGCCAAAGGGATCAAGACGTCTGCCGTGGCCATGGCCATCCCCTGGGGAATCGATGACGGATCAAACTTCCACCTCGGCCCGGATCAGATCGGCATACGTTTCGCGGCGGCGGATCAGCCGAGCCGAGCCGCCGTCAATCAGCACTTCCGCGGCCCTGCAGCGGCCGTTGTAATTGGAGCTCATGGCCATGCCGTAAGCGCCGGCGCTGAAGACGGCCAGGAGGTCGCCGGTCTGCATGGGCGGCAGCCAGCGGTCGCGGGCCAGGTAGTCGCCGGTCTCGCAGATGGGGCCGACGACGTCGCACAATTGCGTGCCCGGCATCGCCGCTTCGAAGTCCTCGGGCGGGCAGGGCAGTCCCGGAGCGGGCTGCACGGGCCAGATGCGATGAAACGCATCGTACAGAGTCGGCCGGATGAGGTCGTTCATGCCGCCGTCCTGAATGATGAAATGGCGGCCGCCCGATTCCTTGGGGAAGATGACCCGGGTGACCAGCAGGCCCGCGTTGCCGGCGATGAAACGGCCCGGTTCGAGGATCAGCTTGCACCGCGCTTCCTTGGCGGCGGGCATGATCACTTTGGCAAAGGCCTCGGCGGGCAGGGCTTCCTGTTTGCGATAATGGATGCCGAAGCCGCCGCCGGTGTTGAGATACTCCATGTCGTGCCCCTGGGCGCGCAGTTCCCGGATGAGGGGAACGGCCCGCTCCAGGGCGCGGGCATATGGTTCGGTTGTGAGAATGGGCGAGCCGAGATGCATGTGCAGCCCGCTGAGTTTGATCCAGCGGTTGCCCAACAAGCGGCCGGCAATGGCCGCGATGCGGTCCCAATCCATGCCGAACTTGGTGCCGCGCTTGCCGGTCGTGGTCTTGGCGTGGGTCTGGGGGTCGACGTCGGGATTAACGCGCAGGGCAATGCGGACGATCTGCTGCCGCTCCGAGGCCAGGCGCGCCAGCGCGGTCAACTCGGCGTCGCTCTCCACGTTGAACATCAAGACCTTCGCCTCCATTCCCTGGCGGATTTCGTCGTCGGTTTTCCCCGCGCCGGCAAAGACGATCTTGTCTCCGGTCCCCCCGGCTTGCAGGGCGCGGAACAATTCGCCGCCGCTGGTGACGTCGAAGCCCGAACCGAAGGTCTGCATCAGCTTGCAGATGTGCAGATTGGCGTTGGTCTTGATGCTGTAGCAAATCAACGGCTCCACCTCGGCGAAGGCGGCTTGCAGTTCGTGCAAATGCCGCAGCAGCGTCTTTTGGCTATAGACGAACAGCGGCGTGCCGAAACGCTCCGCCAGCGACGGAATGGCAATGTCTTCGCAGTGGAGAACGCCTTCACGATATCGGAAGTAGTCCATCGTCAATTCTCTCAATCGTCATTCAAGGTCGGGTCCATGCCAGCAGGCGGAGACCCACTACGTTGCAGTTTCCGTATCCTGGCGGTCGGATGATTCAAGTCGTTGTTGCCAATCCCGCAAACGGTTTGCCACGAGCTGAGGGGAGGAGGAACCCTCGCTTTGCAACGACCGGAGCGCGGCCGCGGCCCCCATACAAGGCCTCAACTGTGCGGCCAAACCGGGACGCACCGCATCAAACACGGCATCAGGCAGCATGGACAGCGTCTTCCCCTGTTCGATGCACAGGCGAATCCATTGCCCCACCGTTTCATGGGCGGTGCGCAGCGGCAGTCCCTCTTTGACCAGGGCTTCCATCACCGTTGTGGCGTCGAGAAAACCCTCTTCGAGCCGGCTGGCGATCACCTCCCGGCGCAACCGGGTTTGCTCGATCAGCGGGATCGCCACGCCCACGCAAGCGCGGACCGTGTCGAAGGCGTCGAAGACGGCTTCCTTGTCCTCTTGCAGGTCGCGGTTGTAGGCCAGGGGCAGCCCCTTGACCAACGTCATGAGCCGTTGCAGGCTGGCCGTCACTCGGGCCGACTTGCCCCGGATCAGTTCGAGCACGTCCGGATTCTTTTTGTGCGGCATCATGCTCGACCCGGTGCAGAAGGCGTCGGGCAGGTCGAGAAAGCCAAATTCCACGCTGGCCCAGAGAATCCACTCTTCCGCCCACCCTGACAAATGCAGGGCGATCAGGCTCAAGGCGAAGGTGGTTTCCAGCAGGAAATCGCGGTCGTTCACGGCATCGAGGCTGTTGGCGGCCAAGCGATCGAAGCCAAGCTCGCGCCGGACGAAATCGCGGTCGATGGGGAGCGAGGTCCCGGCCAAAGCCGCGCTGCCCAGGGGCAGTTCGTTGAGCCGTTTCCGCGCATCGGCCAGCCGGCCGCGGTCGCGGTCAAATTTTTCCACGTAGGCCAGGGCATAATGGCCGGCCAGGATCGGTTGTGCCCGTTGTAAGTGAGTGTAGCCGGGCAGGATGACGTCGCCCTCGCGGCGGCCCAGGCCGAGAAAGGCCAACTGCAAGCGGCGCAGCTCTTCCGACAAGGCATCGACGGCGTCCCGCGTCCACAACTTCATGGCCGTGGCGACTTGATCGTTGCGGCTCCGCGCCGTGTGCAGCTTGCGGCCCAGATCGCCCAGACGCTGGATCAGGGCTTGCTCGATATGAGTGTGGATGTCTTCAAGCTGGGTCTGGAGCGGGATGCGGCCCGCTTCGAAATCGTGTTCGATGGCTTGCAAGGCAGCCGTGATCTGATCAGCTTCCGCGCCGGTGAGCAGGCCCGCCTGGGCCAGCATCCGGGCATGGGCCAGGCTGCCGCGGAGATCATGCCGGTAGAGCCGATGGTCGAAGCGGATCGATTCGGTGAACTGTTCGACGAGCGCATCGGTGGGGGCGGAGAAACGTCCCCCCCATGTTTTTCCTGAAGCCTCTGCAGCGGCTGCCCCCGCGGAATCCATGGCATATTCCCGTGCGCATCGGCTCGATAGCCTGGTCGTGTGACGTGTTGTGACTATCGGTCATTGTCGGAATTTCGGCACGACAAAGCAACGGGATTCAAGTCCGACCTAGCGTGCCATCGCTGGGCCATGGACGAACGTCCTGGGGTTTACTCACGAAGGTTTCTTGTCCCATGGTGCCCAAGGGGACTAGGCCGCACAGGGCAAGGCGCCGCACGTCGATGCACGGATGGGCCGACCCGCCAGACGATTAGTTCGGGCGCGTGCTGGACGGCGGGGTTTGCACGGTAACGCCAGTCACTTGATCAGGCTTCGTGTCCGTCAATGTGACGGAAGGATAGACGACCTTCTTGTCGCAACCGAGCGACCCCAGAATCAAGGTGAAGGCGACCAAGCTGAGCATGACCACGCGCGACATGGCGAACCCCTTTTTAGAAAAATGGCGAGATGAAGCCACGGACCCAACGTCCCTTTTCCTGTACGATGCGCGCGAATGGCTTTTATTCCCGCATGGATCGCACGATGTGCCGAACATCCGCATCAACGCGGCCGCCGAACGCGAGCTTGATGGCGTGCCATTGAAAGGGTTTGGCGGTGTGATGACAGGGAACGCAGCACCATTGCGAGGACAGCTAAAAAAAATAGCGCCGGCAAATGTGTCTAAGGTTTATCGATCTCCGCCATGAGCTTTTGAAAGTCGGCATGCTTGTTCAAGGATTGTAGAGATTCATTTTCTTTGAGGAGCCGAACGTGCTCCGGATGTCGGAAATGACCCTCGGCCTGGGCTTGACGCAACAGCTCCAAGGCCCGGAGGACGTAGCGATTGGCGAGCGGCGCGTCGGCCTCTTTCACAAAACAAGCGGCCAAGGCAAAGACTTGGGCCGCATTGACCAGATTGTCCGCATCCACCGGTCCGTCATTGCGGAGCAACTCTTCCGTTTGGCGCGTGGCCTGGGCATGCTCGCCCATTTGCGTTAAAGCCACGGCCTTCATGAGACGGTAGTAATGGCGATATTCCGGCTCGTCATTATACTCCGCCGCGACCTCCCAGGCAGACACGGCTTCGGGGTAGCGCTTCAAGGCGTCCAGCATTTCCCCTTTTTCTTGTTGAACGTTGCGAAAGTAGCGACGAGCCGCCCTGTGGCGCGGTTCCCGGCTCAGCACGGTGCGCAGCGACTTTTCAGCTTCTTCCAGCCAGGGCAGCGCTTCCAAGAGGAGGCCGGAGCGCCGCCGCGCATTCGACAAATTCAGGCAGCAGCCGCCGCGAAACAAGTGCATTTGCATCAGATCAGGAAACTCCTTGACCAGGGCGTCGAGGAGGTCGTAAGCCGCTCGGTAAGCCGCCTCCCCCTCCTTGAATTCCTCCAGGTCCGTGCAGACGTTGCCCAGGTTGATTAAACAAGCGGAACACTCATGACGATACTCGGGGGGCACGTTGCCCAGGCTGAACAATTCCTGAAACAAGCTGCGTGCCGTTTCGTAATGAGCCTTGGCCTCGACCTTGCGTTCCGAATCCGCCAAGAGCGCGCCCAGATTGATGTGCGTGCCGGCGAGAAAGCGGCGCGGTTCAGGCTCGTTTGGCTCGAGCTTCGCCAAGGTCTGCAAGATGGGCTGGGCCTTACGCAGCAAGTCCTCCGCCTCGCTGGTTTTTTTGGCGCGGGCCAACACGTCGGCCAGATTGATGTGGGTCACGGCCCAATCCTGGCGATGTTTCCAATCCGCGCCGGGACGCGTCGCCATGGTCTCAAAGAGGCTCCGTGCTTCGCGCAACCGCTGCTCAGCTTCGTCGAGTTGGCCGATGGCTTTGTGCAAGTTGCCCTGGTTGCCTAGGGTTCGCGCGAGAACGTGCTGGTTGTCCATATCGTCGGGATCTTGCGCCGCGAGGCGGCGACCAATGGCTTCCGCTTGCTGATAGTTGGCCAATGCCTTGGTGACCTCGCCGAGGTCGCCGTAGAGGTGGCCCAGTTTCAAATAGGCCTTGGCCTGGGAAAGTTCCAGACGCGCATCGCCCGGCTTCTCGGTCACGAAGCTCTCATAGAACGGCACCGCCGATAAGAGTAAATCCCGCCTGAGCGTGAGGAAGTTGGATTGTCGAAGTCTCAAGTTGCCAGCGACCTGAGTCAGGTACCTCTCCACGGCCTGAAACGCCTGTTCCAAGCGCTGGTCGGCGCGGCGTTGTTGCCGAAGCGCTTCGTCGCGCTGAAGCTCGGCCGCCAGGCGGTGTCCTTCCGCTACCCGCCATAACCCGGTCAGGCTGCTCAAAGCTCCAAGGATCACGACCATCAGCAGCGACAACAGGGCCGCCACGGCCGGACGCCGCCGCGTCCATTTGGCCAGGCGCTCCCAGGTGCTGGCGGGCCGGGCCAGGATCGGCTGGTGGTTGACGAAGCGGCGGAGGTCTTCGGCCAACGCCGCCGCACTGGCATAACGCCGTTCAGGTTCTTTAGCCAAGCATTTCAGAGTGATCGTTTCCAGGTCGCGCGGTACCATCGGCTGCAGCCGCGAAGGCGGGATCACATCGAGCGTGCTGACTTGCAGCAGCGTTTCCATCGGCGAGGGGGCTTGAAAGGGAGGCCTTCCGGTGAGGCACTCATAGAGGATCGCACCGAGGGAATATACGTCCGCCAGCGGGCCGACCGCCGCGCCGGACGCGGCCTGTTCCGGCGCCATATAGCAGGGTGTGCCAACGACCATGCCTGTTTTGGTGTGCGTGGGGGAGGCTTCCTCCACTTCGAGATGCTTGGCCAGGCCAAAGTCGGTGATCTTGGGTGAAACGAAAGGACTCGCCGTACCGGGAGGCGGCGCGCCGTCGCTGGGTTGCGGTGGCTGTTCCGTGGCCGTGTCACCCTGGAACAAGGTGTCAGCGGCTGATCCTTGTTGGCTGATCAATGACAATAACACATTGGCGGGCTTGAGATCGCGATGCACGATGCCATGTTGATGGGCGTAATGCACGGCGTCCGCCAAGGTGGCCAAGAGTTTCGCGGCGGCGTCCGGCTTCAGGGGATGCTGCGACACGAGTTCATGCAAGCTGCCGCCAGAAACATATTCTAGTGTCAGATACGGACGTCCTTCATGCCGGCCAACTTCAAAGATTTGCACAATGTTGGGGTGTTGGAGTTTGGCCAAGGTGCGGGCTTCGGCTTCAAAGCGGGCCAGGTCGTTGGCGTTGGCATGAGCGCCGAGCAAGATCACTTTGAGTGCGACCAATCGGTTCAAGGACTGCTGTCGAGCTTTGTACACCACGCCCATGCCGCCGCGTCCCAATTCGGCGAGAAGGTCGTAACCTGCGATCACGGGTGGCGGCCCATCCTCCATGACGCTAAGCTGCGCTGCTCGCTGAACGTCGTCGCCCTCGAACAGTTGCAGCCAATCCGCGGACCGAGAGGTCAGTGAAGGATTCTCTATTACCGTAGCTGGTTCTGGCGATACGGCGGTCGGCGGTTTGCTTGAATGCTTATCCATCGGCGATGGAGACATGGGCCACCTCTCGAAGCCAAGGGGAACATGCATTATCGCCCAGAACCTCGAGTGATGACAAGAGTTTGCTCGTCGTTTATGACGTGTTTCGTTCAGCCTGGCCTGGCCATGAATGATGCCTTGTTTCAATGTCCCTTTCGTGGAGAAGATGCCGCCCATTCAGCACAGCCCGCATTTCTCGACAAAGTGCCTGACTGGCGCATGACTTTCCGTCACAATCTGCGTGAATTGTCTGGTTTACTTGGTTATAAAGATTGACGCCACTGTGTCAAACTCGCTGGATAACTCAGCTTAGCTATTCCATCGTCTTTCCAAATGAGCGGAACCATCGACATGACGACTTTAAATCGCGGCCGTGGATTGACTTACGTCCTGATGTTCCTGATGGCAGGCTGGGGCGTGGCTATTGCGTGCAGCTTCACATCTTCTCTCCAAGCCAATCCCATGAAGACTGGCCCTGCTCAGGTGCTGGCGATGCATGCCGGCGCGATGAGCAAGGATCAGGACGTGCCGCTCGGGAATTTAACCTTTCGCAACCTTGGGCCAGCCGTGGGCGGACGCGTCTGCCGGGTGACCGGCGTGCCAGGCCAGCCTCTGATCTACTATGCGGCGACGGCGTCGGGGGGCGTCTGGAAATCGGTGGATGGCGGCATTCATTGGGACCCGATCTTCGATGATCAACCCACGTCCACATGCGGCTCCATTGCCGTGGCGCCCTCGGCTCCACATGTGCTCTATGTGGGCAGCGGCGAGGCCAACATCCGCGGCAACGTCATGCCCGGGAACGGCATCTACAAGTCCACCGATGCCGGGCGGACGTGGAAACACGTGTGGAAACAGAAAGGCCAAATCGGCACCCTCATCGTCCACCCACAGAATCCCGACGTGGCCTTCGCTGCGGTCCTGGGGCATATCTCCGGGCCGAACGGCGAGCGCGGCGTCTTTCGAACCAAGGATGGCGGGAAAACGTGGAAGCGAGTGCTCTTCGTCGACGCCAACACCGGCGCCAGCGACGTCTGCTTCGATCCTTCCAATCCCACGATTCTATTTGCCGGGATGTGGCAAACGCGCCGCATGCCCTGGCAGCTCACCAGCGGCGGCCCGGGCAGCAGTTTGCACGTTTCCCGCGATGGCGGCGACACCTGGGAAAAACTCACGGGCAACGGCCTGCCGGACGGCATTTGGGGCCGGGTCGGCGTGGCGGTCGCCCCATCCGATGGCGATCGGGTCTATGCCCTGATCGAAGCGGAAGAGGGCGGTCTGTTTCGCTCCGATGATGGCGGCAAAACCTGGCAGCGCATCAACGATGATCGCCGGCTGCGGCAGCGGGCCTGGTATTACTCCACCCTGACGATCGATCCCAAGAATGCCGATGTGCTGTACTGCCCCCAAGTCTCCCTCCTCAAGAGCATCGACGGCGGCAAATCCTTCGAATCATTCGGCGGCCGGGGTTTCTATCATGGCGACAACCACGACCTGTGGGTCGATCCGCACAATGCCAAGCGGATGATCGTCGGCAATGACGGCGGCGTCAACGTCACCACGAACGGGGGCAAACAATGGTTCGCCCCGTGCCTGCCCATCAGCCAGTTTTACCGCATCGCCGCGGACCATCGGCTGCCGTACCACGTCTCCGGGACGATGCAAGACATTGGCTGCGCGGCCGCCCCCAGCAACAGTCTCAGCTCCGGCGGGATCCGCCTCGCTGATTGGTACAGCGTGGGCGGCGGCGAAACCGGCTACGTCGTGCACGATCCCAGCGATCCCAACATCGTCTATGCCGGCGAATACATGGGCATCATCACGCGCTTTGACGGCCGCACCCGAACCGCCCGCCACGTCGGCATCTTGCCCGACAACGCCTCCGGCCATGGCGCGGAAGCCATGAAATATCGCTTCCGCTGGCCCGCGCCCATCGCCGGCTCGCCCCATGATCCCAAGGTGATCTACCACGGCGGCAACATCCTGTTCCGCACGGCCGATGGCGGACAATCCTGGAAAGCCATCAGCCCGGACCTCACCCGCAACGACAAGAGCAAACAGCAATGGTCGGGCGGACCCATCACCGGCGACAACACCAGCGCCGAGTTTTACTGCACGATCTCCGCGGTGGTTGAGTCGCCCAAGGCCAAGGGCGTCATCTGGGTCGGCAGCGACGACGGCCTGTTGCATCTGACCCGCGACGGCGGCAAAACCTGGAAGAACCTCACCGAGCGTCTGCCTGAATTCCCCGAGTGGGCGACCGTCACCAGCATCGAAGCCTCGCCCTCCGACGCGGGCACGGCTTACGTTGTCATTGAAGCTCACTTGCTGGACATCGATCGGCCCTATCTGTTCAAGACGACCGACTTCGGGGAAACCTGGACGACCCTTTCCAAGGAAATACCCCAAGACGTTTACCTTCATGTCGTCCGCGAGGACCCGGCCAATCCAAACATCTTGTACCTGGGCACCGAGCGGGGACTGATGATGAGCCTCAACGGCGGCAAACAGTGGCAGCCTCTGAAGCTCAACCTGCCGACCGTGCCGGTGCATGATCTCATCGTCAAGAACAACGATTTGGTGGTGGGCACCAATGGCCGGTCGATGTGGATTCTCGATGATCTGACCCCCATCCGCCAATGGTCGAGCGCGATCGCAGCCAAACCCGTGCATCTATTTCCCTGTCAACCCGCGATCCGTTGGAACATCGCTTCCAGCTTTGGCTGGCATGAGATGGCGAATTTTCCCAACCCGCCCTATGGAGCCGTGCTCCACTATCACCTCAAGGAGGATGCCGCGGGGCCGGTTCGCATCGAGGTGCGGGACGAAGAGGACAACCTGGTGGCCAAACTCCGCGGGGGCGATCCGAAGCCGCCCATGGGCGATGAGGAGGACGAAGAGGGAACAGACGACGCCGAAGATGAGCCGGAAGTGTCGCGGAAAGCGGGGCTGCACCGGGTCGTTTGGGATTTATCTTACGACGGCGCCAAGCCGATTCAGAATGCGGTGATCGACATGGGCAACGTGCAGGCCGGACCCAAAGTGAACCCCGGCGTCTATCACGTCCATTTGATCGTCGGCGAGGAAACCATCGTCGCGCCGGTCGAGGTCAAGCCGGACCCGCGGCGGCCGATCAAGCCTTCGGACCTGGACGCCCAGCGCGCCCTGGCCCTGCAGATGCGCAAGCAAATCAATCAGCTCAGCGAGACCGTCCATCTGCTGCGCTCGGTGAAGGAGCAGCTTGAGCGCCGCAACGAACTGTTGAAGCACGACGGCGAGGCGGACCGCTTCCGGGAGCAATCGCAAAATCTGATCGACAAGCTGGACCGTTTGGAAGAAAGACTGCACAACCCCAAGGCCAAGATCGCCTATGACATCCTGGCCTTCAAGGGCGGAGCCAAGCTCTATTCCCGCTTCGGGTTCCTCTATAGCTTCCTCGTCGATGGCGATGGCGCGCCCACGCAAGGCGCCAAGGAAGTGCACGCGGAACTGACCAAGGAACTGAAGTCTTGCATGGCGGAGTGGAAACGCTTGACGGAAAATGATCTGCAGGCGCTCAACCGCCAGGCCAAGCGCAAGGATTGGCCGGTCGTGCTGATCCCCAAGCAGAGATCGGCGGATCGTTGACCCCGGCATGGACCCGGTCAAGCTCGCATGGCCCCCGGCGGCCCCGGTTGCTTACAATAGAGGCAGGGAGACCTCGTGAACCTGGCGGCTGGGTGCATGTCCATGATCCTGCTGATCGATAATTACGACAGCTTCACTTACAACCTCGTCCAGCGTTTGGGGGAGCTTGACCCAGCGCTGGACCTGCAGGTCATCCGCAACGACCGCATCTCGGCCAAGGAAGTTCTGGAGCGGCGGCCCACGCACGTCATCATCTCGCCCGGCCCCTGTTCGCCCCGCGAGGCTGGAGCCTCCAACGACATTATCCGCGTCTGCGCTGGGACCATTCCCCTTCTGGGCGTCTGCCTGGGGCATCAGTGCATCGGCCACGTCTTCGGCGGCGACGTCGTCCGCAACGTCCGCATCATGCACGGGAAAACGTCGCCCATTCACCACGACGGCACCGGCGTCTTCGCCGGCCTGTCGAATCCCTTCGAGGCCACGCGCTATCACAGCCTGGTCATCGACCGCTCGACCTGGAAGCATCCCGATTTCGTGGTCAACGCTTGGACGGCCGAGGGCGAGATCATGGGCGTGCGCCACGTGCGGTGGCCGCTTCATGGCGTGCAGTTCCATCCGGAGAGTTTCTTGACGCTCGAAGGGCCGCGGTTGCTGGGCAATTTCTTGCGGATGTCAATCGACCCGGCGGCGTCTCCCACGGTTCCTCCCTCCCTGGCCACGGCGTGAGGTTGTCCATGCTGAGCGTGCCCCAGGCCCAGACGTTGGTTCGACAGCATGCAGCGCCGCGCGAGCCGGTCGTCATGTCGTTGGGTCCATCGGCCTTGGGATTGATCCTGGCGGAGTCGATCGCAAGCGACATGGACATGCCGCCTTTCGATAAGGCCTGCGTGGATGGCTATGCGGTGCGGAGCGCGGACCTGGCTGAGGAGGCGCCGGCATCGTGGATCGCCTTGCAGGTGGTGGAGGAAATCCACGCCGGTTACGTCGCCAGCCGGACCGTGGGCCAGGGGCAAGCCGCACGCATCATGACCGGGGCGGGAATGCCGGCGGGAGCAGATGCCGTCGTCATGCAGGAGAAAACCCGCTCCCTTGCCGCCAATCGCATCGAAGTCCCGGCGGGAGCGCGGCCGGGACTGAACGTCATGCCTCGGGGCCATGAGATGCGCGCCGGACAGGTCATTCTCGAAGCCGGCATGCGACTGCGACCGCAGGAGTTGGGACTGCTGGCCAGCGCGGGGGCAGCGCGGTTTTCCGTCATTCGCCGTCCCAAGGTGGCCGTGCTCTCCACGGGCGATGAACTGGTCCCTCCGGAAGCCAAGCCAGGCCCGGGCCAGATTCGCAATTCCAATTCCACTCTGCTCTGCGCCTTGATCCATCGGGCGGAGGCCGAGCCTATACCGTTAGGGCAGGTGAAGGACGACCCGGAAGCGCTGCGGCGGCAGATCGAGCAGGGATTGCAGCATGACATGCTCCTTCTCTCCGGCGGCGTGTCGGTCGGCCAGGCCGACTTGGTGCCCAAGACGCTGGAAAGCCTCGATGTGCAAAGTCTGTTTCACAAGGTGGCCATGAAACCGGGCAAGCCGGTCTGGTTCGGCCGGCGGGGGGCATCGCTGATCTTTGGCCTGCCGGGCAATCCGCTGAGTTGCATGGTGGGGTTTGAGTTATTCGTGCGGCCGGCGCTGCGCGGCATGATGGGATTGACCGCTGCCTGGCCGGCGGCCGTGCCGGCGGTGCTTGAGCAGGCCTATGCGCTGCGCTCGGATCGTCCCGCCTACTACCCCGCGCTGCTGGCCTGGGCCGACTCCGGCTGGCGGGTGCGGGTCTTGCCCTGGTCAGGGTCGTCCGACTTGCGGGCCGCGGCGGGGGCGAACGCGCTGATCAGCTTGCCCGCCGGGGAGCATGACTGGCCCGTCGGTTCCCAAGTCGATGTGATTCCCTTGTTCGAACTTTCCTAGTCAGGAGAATCAGGGATGCATTCTCCCTCCATGGTTCAAACACGTTCCTGGCATTTTCCGTCATGGTATCCACCGCCGCCCCTGGCGGCGGCCGTGCTCGCGGCGGGGCTGCTGTGGCTGAGTTTCTACCCGGTGAATTGGGGTTGGGTCGGCTGGTTTGCCCTGGTTCCGCTGCTGACCCTCATCCGTGTGGAGCGTGTCGCCGGCACGAGCGGCCGCTGGGGCGTCCTGAAACCCTGGCGGTATGGGCCGATCGGCGCCGCCTACGCGGGCGGTTTGATCTTCTGCCTGGCCGCCTTTCAATGGATTCGCCTGGCCAGCACACCCATGATCGCCATCTGGATCGGCCTGGCTCTGGCCATGGCCTTGCAATACCCCATCTTTGTCTGGATGGTGCGGCGCTGCGAGCGGTGGCTGCGGCTGCCTCTCTGGTTGACCGCCCCCCTGGCCTGGACGAGTCTCGAATGGTACCGGGCCAACCTCCACATCGGCTTCGCCTGGTACTTCATGGGGCAGACGCAGCACGAACAGTTGGCCTTGATCCAAATCGCCGATCATTTTGGCGTCTATGGCGTGAGCTTCCTGGTCGTCCTGGTCAACATCGTGCTCTTCGAAGCTCTGGAAGCGATTCTGCTGCGGCGATGGCGGCTGTCGCGGTTGGTCATCGGTCCCGGCGTGGCGGCCCTGGCCGTGGCGGGCAGTCTGTGGCATGGTCACCGGGTTTTGGAGCAAACGCAACTCAAACCCGGCCCGCGCATCGCCATCATCCAGTGCAATCTCGAACAAGATATCCGCAACGATCCGAATGAAGCGGACACGACCAATCGGCATCTTTACCATTTGCTCCAAGAGGCGGCTCGACTGCGGGCCGATCTGATCGTCAGCCCGGAAACGTCGTTGGCGTTTTGGTGGATGCGGATTCGGCCCGAAGCCGGAACCGAACAGATCACTCCCAAGTGGCGCGAAGAAGATCGGCAGACCATGGCCGTGGCCCGGCGCCTGGCCGAGGATGCCGGGACGGAAACGCTGTTCGGCATGGTGGCGGTCCTGTTGGAAGCCGGGGGCGAACGCCGCTGCAACGCCGCCGTCCATCTGGATGCCCAGGGGCGGGAACTGAATCTGTATTCCAAAATGTACTGCCTGCCCTTCGGTGAATACATTCCGCTGGAGGAGACGCTTCCCTTCTTGAAATGGCTTTCGCCTTACGACTACGATTACAGCACGACGCCCGGCATGGAGCGGACGATCTTCGAACTCAAAGGGCATCCCTTTGCCGTGCTGATTTGCTATGAGGACACGGTGCCGCATCTGGCGCCGCAGTTCATGCGTTTAAGTCGTCCCCCCGCCTTTTTCATCAACATCAGCAACGACGGCTGGTTCAAGGGCAGCGAGGAGCATGAACAGCATTGGGTGACGGCCAAGTTTCGGGCCATCGAATGCCGCCGCGCCATGGTGCGGTCGGTCAACATGGGCGTTTCGGGCGTGATCGACAGCGTTGGCCGGACCGTGGCCTTGCCCGATGGGGTCGGCACGCTCTCCGAGGCCAAGGCCCGGAAGGCGGCGTTCGCCGCCGAAGTGCCCATCGATGATCGAGCCAGTGTCTTCGTCGCCTGGGGAGAACTATGGTCTATCGGGGGTTGGATTCTCCTCCTCGGGGGATTACTGTTAACCGTCGTTCTAGAAAGGGCCGAGGCTCGACGTGGAACTGCCGCCGCTGTCCATCCTGTATGAGGATAATCACTGTCTGGCCGTGAACAAGCCGGCGGGTGTCCTCACCACGGGATACACCGGCGGGGAAGAAACGCTCGATCGGCAAGTCAAGCAGTACCTCAAAGCGAAGCATCAGAAACCGGGGAACGTGTTTCTGGGGGTGGTTCATCGTTTGGATCGGCCGGCCACGGGGGTGCTGCTGTTTGCCCGCAATAGCAAGTCAGCGGGGCGGCTGGCGGAGCAATTTCGCAAAGGCCAAACGACGAAGCTGTACTGGGTGCTCGTGGCGGGCCAGGTGGAACCGCGGCGGGGAAGCTTCGAGGATTGGCTTTGGAAAGACCACATGACCGGTTATGTGCAGGTGCTCTCCCGTGCCGCCCCGGAAGCGAAATACGCCAAGCTGGACTATGAGCGGCTCGGCCAGGTGGAGCAGGGGGCCTGGCTGGCGGTGCAGTTGCATACCGGACGGACGCATCAAATTCGCGTTCAGTTCAGCCATCGCGGCCATCCCGTTTGGGGCGATCAAAAATATGGATCGGAGCGGCCTTTTCCCCTGGGGATCGCCCTGCACGCCCGATCGCTGACGTTTCTCCATCCCATCCGCTATGAGCCGATTACGCTGACGGCGCCGCTTCCGGAGAGTTGGGAAGCAGGCAGAAAAGCGGGGTTCGATCTTCCGAAGGAGGAGGCGGCGGATGGTCCCCAATGAGCAGGCAGCCAGGCAGACCTTGGATCGGCTGCGGCAAGCGATTCAGATCGACCCGGGGCAGCGCGGCCTGGGGCGCATCCCCGGGGCGAATCTGTTCACGCATGGTCCGGAGGACTTCACCGAAGCCTGTCTGCATCTGTCCCGGACGCCGAAGCCCGAAGTGGCGATCGTGACTGGATTTCACATCCTGGCGGCGGATGCGCCGGAAACGGATGGCCCCTTCGGCGCGGTCAAGCTCGCGGAAATCTTGCACGCCATCGGCGCGAACGTGCAACTGTTCAGCGAATCGGCCTGTGCCGGGGCGATGGCGCATGCCTTGCGCCGCCTTGGACTGGATGCCATGATCCCCGTGCACGTGGTCCGTCGTCCGGGCGAGGGCGAACTGCCGCCTTGCCCACCCGGACTGACTCACTTGATCGCCATCGAACGTCCTGGCCCCAGCCATACGCCGGATTCCTTAAGACAGCAAGCCGGGACGACGGCGGAGCAGATCGAGCGGTACGTGCAGACGGTGCCTCGCGAGGAGTGGGATCGCTATCACAATGCCAAGGGGCTGGACGTGACCGCGTATCACGCGCCGCTGCATCGCTGGTTCGATGAACCGGAGCGAACCTGCGCCACGATTGGCATCGGCGACGGCGGCAACGAAATCGGCATGGGCCGCGTGCCCTGGGAGCTGATTGAGCGGAACATTCCCGGGGGCGGCCGCCTGGCCTGCCGCGTGGCCGCCGACTGGACGATCGTCGCCGGGGTGAGCAATTGGGGCGGCTATGCCCTGGCCGCGGGGATCGCCTGGCTGCGCGGCCTGAACGGCTTGGCTCGGTATTTCGACGCCGAGCAGCATCGTGATCTCTGGGCAGACGTGCTACAATCCCACCGGCTGGTCGACGCCGGCTCCCGCGAGTGCCGATTGCGCGTGGACGGTTTGACCTGGGAGGATTATATTCGACTTTTTGGTTTTCTCGTGGCAACGCTCGACAGGGGATGAGTGGGTCATGTCCTTTACCGAATACCACCTCTATTTCGATGACGTGGAAGTCGGCCAAAGCTGGGCATCGCCGGGCCGCACCCTGACCGAGGCCGACATCGTCAACTTCGCGGGCTTGAGCGGCGACTACAACCCCATGCACGTCAACCACGAGTATGCGAAAGCCACGCCGTTTCGCCGACCCATCGCCCATGGCCTGTTGGGGCTGGCCATCTCCAGCGGCATCAGTCTCTACAGCCCCCCCATGCGAACGTTGGCCTTCCTGGGCATCAAGGATTGGCAATTCCTCCATCCGATCTTCATCGGCGACACGCTCAGCGGCGAGAGCACCGTGCTGGAAAAAGAGCAGCGTTCCCGGGGGCGCCGCGGCGTCATCACCTGGAAACGGCAATTGGTCAATCAGGAAGGCAAGGTGGTTCAGGAAGGGATCACGCTCACCCTCGTGGAGGGACGCGGCGTGCTCAGGGAATCGGTGCCCGCAACCCCCAAGACGCCTCCCGCTGCGCCGCTCAATCCCGCCTAGGAAAGGATGGCTCATGTCGGTTCGAACCCGGTTTGCCCCCAGCCCCACGGGCTACCTCCACATCGGCGGCGTCCGCACGGCGCTTTTCAACTGGCTCTTCGCCCGGCGGCATGGCGGCCAATTCATCCTCCGCATCGATGACACCGACCTGGAGCGCAATCGCCCTGAAGCCTTGCAGCCCATCCTCGATGGCTTCCGCTGGCTGGGCATGAACTGGGATGAAGGCCCCGACGTCGGCGGGCCGCATGGGCCGTATTTCCAATCGCAAAAGTTGGACCGCTACAAGGAAATGGCCCATCAGCTCGTGGCGCAAGGCCGCGCTTATCCCTGCCTGGCGACCAAGGAGGAACTGGACGCGGCCCGCAAAGCCGCCGAGGCCGCCAAGCGGCCCTACATTCACCGCGGCGCCGAACGGGACATGCCCGCCGAGCAAGCGCTGGACATCATCCAAACGAAAGCGGTGCCCATTCGGCTCAAGGTGCCCATCGGGGAGACCTTGCTGCTCCACGACCTCATCCGCGGCGAAGTCGCCTGGCAAACGGATATCATCAGCGATCCGGTCATCCTGCGGCCCGACGGACGAGCCTTGTACAACTTCGCCACGGTCATCGACGACGTGGACCTGCGGATCAGCCACGTCATTCGCGCCGAAGAGCATTTGACCAATACCAACGTCCAACTGCTCGTTTACAAGGCCCTGGGGGTCGAAAGGCCCGCTTTTGCCCACGTTCCGGTCGTGAATTACAAGGGCAAGAAGATGAGCAAGCGCGCCTTGCCGCCCTTGACCGCCGAGGAGCGAACCAAGCTGAAAATGCTCGGCTGGAGCGATGAGCAAATCCAAGCGCGGGATGACCTGAACATCGCCACGGTGGCCTTTTATCGCGAGCTGGGTTATCTCCCCGCAGCCTTGGTCAACTACCTGGGCCGCCTCGGCTGGTCGCTTGATGAGAAAACGGAGTTTATTCCCCTCCCCGACATGATCGCCCACTTTAGCCTGGAACGCGTGATCAGTTCGCCGGGCAACTTCGACGCCGACAAGCTTTTCTGGCTTGCGGGGGAGTACATGCGGCTGCTTACGCTGGAGGAGAAATGTGCCGGGGTGCTCCCCTTCATGCAGAAAGCGAAGCTCATCGCCGATCCGCCCGAACCAGCCGCCCTGGATCGGCTCAAGCAAGTGGTCCAGGCTTGCGGAGATCGGATCAAGCTCTTCTCCGACATCCTGACCTATGGAGCCTTTTTCTTCACCCAAGATCCCGCCTATGACCTTGCCGCGCTCAAGAAGCGGGTCCACAAGGAAGGCGTCCCCGCGATGCTGGCCGAACTGATCGAACTTCTAAAAGTCTGGCAGCCCTTTGACAAGGCGACCTTGGAACAGGAACTGCATGCCTTTTGCCAAGCGCGGAACCTCAAACCCGCTGACGTGAATCATGCCCTGCGGGTCAGCGTCACGGGGGTTCCCGTCGGGCCGGGGTTGTTCGACTGCCTGGTCATCCTCGGCCGGGAGGAAACGATCCGCCGCATCCAATTGGCCATGCGGACCTTCCCTGGCTGATCGTTCAGCCGCGGGGCAACGCTCAGGCAGCATGGTCCATGGCGGGTATGTGCTTCGACGTCCAAGCGGCACGTTTGCACCGCCGCTCACCTACACATCCGCCAGGCAGCTTATATCCTCAACTGAGGTTCTTCTTTCAACGATCGTCGGGAGAAACTTGGCATGGCGTCCGTTCTGGTCGTGGGCACGGTGGCAATCGATACCATTGACACGCCGTTTGGTCAGGCCCCGAACGTGCTCGGCGGATCGGCCACGTTTTTTTCCTGGTCGGCCAGCTTTTTCACTCACGTCCACCTGGTGGGGGCGGTCGGCCACGATTTCCCCGCTGAGCATCACGCGCTCCTAAAGCAGCGCGGCATCGACACCACGGGCCTGGTCACGCGCCCGGACATGAAGACGATGTTCTGGCGCGGCCGCTATTTTGACGACATGAATCAACGGGAAACGCTGGAGTTCCAGGCCAACGCCATCGTCGGCTTCGAACCGGTCGTGCCCGCGCCGGCGCGGGGGGTGCCTTATGTCTTCCTGGCCAATAGCGACCCCAACGTGCAGGCCAAGGTGCTGGATCAAATGACGCAGCCGGAACTGGTCGTGGCCGACACCATGGACTTCTGGATCAACACGCAAAAAGATGCCTTGCTGCGGCTCCTGCCCCGGCTGGATGGCCTGGTGTTGAACGATGGGGAAGCCAAACTGCTGACCGATGAGCCGAACCTGATCCGCGCCGGGCAGAAAGTCCGCGAACTGGGGCCGAAGTTCGTTATCGTCAAGAAAGGAGAACATGGCTCCTATCTGCTCACCAAGGATGGCCCCTTCCTGCTGCCGGGCTTCCCGACGCCCAAGGTCATCGATCCCACCGGCGCGGGCGACAGCTTCGCCGGCGGCCTGATGGGCTACCTCGCCGCGGATGGCTCCCATGCCCCTGGGTCGCTCCGTCGGGCCATTGCCTATGGCTCTGTGGTCGCCAGTTTGACCGTCGAGGACTTTGGGCTGGACCGTCTCAAGCTGGCGACGCGGCAGGAGATCGATCATCGGCTCGAAGAATACCGCAAAATGTTGGCCTTCTAATGCCCCGCACCCGCACCTTCATCGCCGTCCCCTTGAGCCAGGGTATTCGCGACCGCCTGCTGAGCTGGCGCGTCCAATGGGGTCGGCAAGCGCAAGACGTGAAATGGGTGGAACCCGACAATTTGCACGTCACCCTCATCTTTTTGGGGGAAGTGGATAATCGGGAAGTTCCCCAGGTCTGTTCGCTCACGGAGGAAGCCGTGGCCCTGGCGGAACTGTCGGCGTTT
>JACTMY010000019.1 GCA_014584395.1 Planctomycetota bacterium
CTTTGGGCCAGGCCGAACGGATGAACCCTGCGACCGCCACCATTTTTGGAGTCTCCACCCCGGCGGGGCGAACTTTTGCTTCGGCGACGGCTCCGTCCGTTTCCTGCGCTACTCCGCCATGCCCATCATGGCGGCCCTCGGCACCCGCAACGGCGGCGAGGTCGTCGAAATCCCCGACTAAATTCGCCGCGGCCCGCGGGTATTTGCCTCTATCTTCCGCATTAGCAACCTGATAGAATAATCCTGATTTTTCTCGCTTTGGTCCTTGACATGCTGTGTGTGTAATATTGACGCGCATCGTGGGTTCAATTCAAGTAATTCGCGAGGAGTAGGAGAAAAGCGATGAAAAGCACGTCATATTGGCTATTGTGCCTTGGATGCGCGCTGCTCGTTTTTGGCATAGGGAGGGTTTCCGGTCAGCCGCCAAGCACTATCAAAGCAAATCATCGATGTTCGAAAACTGCCAATTGCAAAGACCTAGGCACCCTGCCAGGATTTCTCGACGATGGCACACCCATCTCCTGGTGTGAATTGAACAATTCGCAACACTGGTATAAAGTTTGTGAGCCATTCGATGGTACAAACTGCGATGAACACGCAAGCTATAGTCATTGCTGGGGTTTTGTTCAGACAAACCCCAGAACTCGCTGCTATGTGAATGTCCATGATTGTCGAGTACCCTAGCAATAAGGCTTCGCTTAGCGCATCAGTGTAATGCAATGTATGACCATATTTGCGTCATACGTCTTATTCAATATTTGCGTATTGGTGCATTGTGCTCTATATCATTGAAGGTGGATCACCATGCGGCTAGTGTCATTGGCCATCCTGGCGATATTTCCTGGTTCAGCAGTTGCGAATGATGTTCAAGATTTTGTCCAATTGATGAAGCAGTATCGTGACAGCATTAATAATATTTCTTGTACCTTCTCAACTACAACTAACAATAAAACATCCGTGGCCGAGTATCATCAACGTGGTGCATTCTTCAAGCTCATATCGCACGGCGAAGGCAAATCCATTCAGATTGTGACTCCCAATCAGGTGGTGACTCTGTCCGACCATGAGAATCAGCCATCCCGCATCTTGATCGACCATTTCAAGCCGAACCGAGCGTACGGCATGTTGGACTTCCGAGTGGATGCTGGGATCATGATTATTGCAAATGATGGCTGCCATGCAGCGATCGACTTGCCATTGATCAAGCAATATAACATGACGGTCACCAAACAGGAGATGGAGGGCAACCCGTTTTACAAGCTCAGTTATTCATTTAATGCTGAGAATGTGAAAGCCAAACTCAAACTGGGGCAAATCCACTGCACATACTATTTTAGTATTCTGCATAATGGCGCTCTCAGCCTTGCTGAAATTATTGGTGAAAGCACTACCTATCAGCAAGTCGAAACGACACAAAACAAGGTGCTCAAATATGAAGAAGTCGAACCAGGAGTTTTTGTACCCATAGTAATTTCATCAACTTTTGAAGTTAAAAAAACCAACACACACCAGATTAAATATATATCGCAATCAATGCGAGAATTGAGCCGAGTGGTTTTGCATCCACGGCTGGATGATCGCTTCTTCGAAATCCCATTTCCCAAAGGGGCCCACGTGATGGATTTGATCAAGGGCAAAATGTTCCTTGTCCAGGACGATGGCTCATTGGGTCCGCTGATCATTGACGGCGCTGAACAAAGTTTGGCGAAAGAGGAGATTCCTGTTGAGTCGCCGATCTACCAACAAAGTTTGCAAGGCCCCACGAGAACCGAACCCGATGATGGCGGCCTCTGGTTTATAGCCGGCGGCGTGTTGCTGATCCTGGCTGCCCTGGCCTATTGGTTATGGCAACGACGACGACAGGCTGATGAATCGTCTTAATCGAGAACCGGCCATGACGATCATGCCCTTTCTGCAGCGTGCCAAATGGGTCATTGGGTTAACGGCCTTGCTGCTCTTTCTATTCCTTCTAGGCAATGGCACCCTGGCTGCCCTTTGGCAGACATGGATGGTCAAAGAGCCCCGTCTGGAAGTTGCTGAGTCCATTGCGTTGGGCGAGCAAGAGCGCTTCAAAATAGCGATCGCGCATGTCGCGTTGCATAATTCAGGCCGGGCGCCTTTGATCATTGACAAAGTGGTTTCCTGTTGCGGCTGCATCGGCCTGGAGCGTGAAGAGCGGGGCGCGTATTTCCCGCTCCACCGAATTGAAATTGCACCTGGCGAGATTCTTCAGGCCGTGGCGCGCGTTCCCGTGCGCGGCCGCGTGGGGGGTTCCGAGGCGTATTATTTTGATTTATATTCCAATGATCCGCATCAAACGGTCAAACGCTTCGAAGTGGTGATCAACAAGGTCAAGGGAGGGTTGGATGTCATCCCGAACCCCCTTCAGGTGGGGCAAATCCAGTTGGGGCAATCCATCAGACAAGAGCTTGCTCTATTTGACTCTTCCCTTGCCCAACGGAAAGTGGTCCGGGTAACGACAACCAGTCGAGAAGAGACGCGCGCGACCTGGTTGGCAGCCAATCCAGGCGACACCCATCCTTTAGCACCAGCCAGGTCGGTATGGCTCGGGACCATCGCGTATGAACACGTCGCCAAGCAGCCAGGCGTGATCAACCATGAAATCATCGTGGCGTATGTAGACGAAGTGAGCGGCCTCGAATCCCAAGAATCCATTCCGGTATACGGTGAAGTTTTAAACATCCTGGAGATTATGCCAAGCTCCGTGCGGTTGCCGCGGCATACCAGTTCAGGCTGGCAAAATGAAGTTCAGTGTAAGATTCGCTACAACATGGACGCCTCCTGCCAGTTAGAGATCGTGGAGGTTCCAGACCTTCTGGAAGTAGACTTGTTGAATATGGCGAACCAGATGAAAGGCCAGGATCGCATTTTACGCATTCGACTAAAACCTGAAGCATCTGATCAATGGCCCTTGGCAAGGACCATGTTGAAAATTAAGTTGAGAGCCACATGCCAGTCCTTTACCTCGGATTTGGAGATAGAAGTGGGCGTGGTTCCCACTGGGAAAACTCAATGAAAATCAACGTTCAACGTCAACCTGGCTTCAGCATTGTCGAACTGATGGTATGCCTGGGTATCATCTCGCTTTTGATCGGCATGCTCATGCCTGCCATTCAGCGGATTCGCGGCTCCGCGGCCCTGATTCAATGCCAATCCAACCTCCGGCAAATGGGCATGGCGATCCATATGTACCACAATGAGTATGGCTATCTTCCTGCAACGCGCCATGAGCAAGTCACCCATTCCAATCAGAACCTGTCGTTTTCGCTCAATTGGCAAACCTGGCTTCTGCCCTACCTTGAGCAAAGTGCTCTTTGGGAAGAAAGCGTTCGCGCCGTGGCCACGGGCATGCCACCCTTTCACAATCCGCCGCATGTGGGCTACGCCACCGTCGTCAAAATATTTATTTGCCCCTTGGATGAACGTTTACACCAGCCCATGCTGGACTATCGCGGCCAATGGGCCGCCTTCACGTCCTATATTGGCAATAGCGGTTCGATGCCTGGCGATGGCGTGCTCTACGCCAAGGCCTATTTAAAATTGGGCCAAATTCCGGATGGGGCGTCAACCACCATCATGGTCGGTGAGCGACCGCCCCCGGACCATGGCACCGCGGGAACGTGGTACACCTATCAACATGATGGCTTCAACTTGAATGGGAAATGGTTAACCCCTTCAGGCGTGTTGTCCTGCACGCCGCTCTTGACCCATGCGAACTGGGGAGATCCATGTCTAAAAACACCCGCGCCGTGCCTTAGCCCAGGGCGAACCTCGAATCCTTGTGATCGCTACCACTACTGGAGTTTACACCCTAAAGGGGCAAACTTCCTGATGGTGGATGGCTCCACCCACTTCTTGAAATACACCATCTCCGATCAACTCTTCCGTGCCATGTGCACTTCAGCAGGCGGCGAGGTCGTCGAAATCCCCGACTAAATTCGCCGCGGCCCGCGGGCTACTCCCTTGTTTCCTACCCAAATTCCATTGACAAGTTCGGGCGGATTTCGGACGATAACTACACTGCCGTTTGCCCTCCCCGTTTAAGCTCCCGCCGTTGGAGACCCTCCTATGTTCCGTTGGACGACTGGTGCCAACCGGCCCTGTGATGGTGTGAACCGCAGACAATTTATTCAAGTCGGCGGCCTGGCGGCCCTGGCGTTCGGCCTGCCCGATTGGCTGCGGGCTCGAGCTTTAACCCCCGAAAGAAACCGCAAGGACGTCAACTGCATCCTCATTTGGGCCCAAGGGGGGCCTAGCCATCTCGACCTCTTCGACCCCAAGCCCGACGCGCCGGTTGAAATCCGCGGCGAATTTGGCACCATCCCCACCTGCGACCCCGCCGTCCGCATCTGCGAGCATTTGCCGCGCCTGGCCCGGCACTTCGATAAATTCAGCCTCGTCCGCGGCGGCGACCCGCAAAACGGCTCCCATGGCCTGGCGGACTACATGCTCATGAGCGGCCAGCGCCGCAATCCCGCCCTGACCTATCCTTGCTACGGTTCCGTCATCGCCCAACAGCGCGGCTACAAAAACGACATGCTCCCCTTCGTGCAAATCGGCGGCAGCATCGACCGCACCTTCAATGGCGGCGTCGCGGGGTTCCTGGGCGATCAGTTCAATCCCTTTGAAGTCATCGGCGACCCGAACAATCCTGGCTTTCGCGTTCGAGACCTGAGCGTGGCGAACCAGGACGCCGCCTTGCGGCTTGAACGCCGCCGCCGCATGCTTATCGAACTGGAAAAGTTTCAGCAAGGAGTGGAGCGATCCGCCGCCTCCCCGGTCGCGGCGCGGGATGCTTTTTACGAAAAAGCCTTCAACTTGATCACCTCGCCCCGGGCCAAGATCGCCTTCGACCTCAACCGCGAGCCGGACAAGCTGCGGGACGAATATGGCCGCAACGCCTTTGGCCAATCCTGCCTCATGGCCCGGAGGCTCATCGAGGCGGGCGTCCATTTCGTCACCGTCACCGACGGCGGCTGGGATACCCATCAAAACAACTTCGCGGCCATTAAAACGAGGCTCGCCCCCAAGCTGGACCAGGGCTATGCGACCTTGCTCAAGGATTTGCACGCCCGCGGCCTGCTGGATTCGACGCTGGTGATCTGGATGGGCGATTTTGGCCGTACCCCGAAGGTCAACTCCTCGGCGGGCCGCGATCACTGGGCCACGGCCCACACCATCGCCATCGGCGGCGGCGGCGCTCCCCTGGGCAAGGTCATCGGTCAAACGGACGGCCTGGGCGAACGGGTCATCGATACGCCGGTCCGCCCGGCAGACTTGGCCGCGACCATTTACACGCTGCTGGGCGTGCCTCTGGATACTGGGTTCCAATCACCCGATGGCCGACCGGTGCAATTGGTCAGCGAAGGGCACGTCGTGCGCGAGCTGATCGCCTGATGGCAAGAATGATTGGTCGACGCAAACCACACAGCCCTTGCCGGTCGCGGCAAGGGCTGTTGCTTGTGGCTTCTTTGGCTGCGTTCAAGGCAAATCGGGCAGCGGGGCTTCTTCGCCTTGCACCCGGACTTCGAATTGAATGAAGCCCACCTCCCGGCACATGCGTTTGAGGCTGCCCAGCATGCCTGACTTGGTTTGCGGGTCCACCTCGATCTTGACCGTGATGGGTATGTACTCTTGCTGGCGGCGGCCTTGCTGCACGACCGGCAGGGCGATTTCCCGCTGCTGATAGACTTGGTGATAAGCATCGCGCCGTTCCCGCAGATAGTCCTTCACCGTGGCATATTCGCCGAATACATCCACCCATCGGCCGCGCAGGTGGACTTGGCCCTTGGCGTTCATGGTGAACTCGAGCGGCGTGTCCGGGTCGGGATAGGGATCATCCCAGGCTGGTTTCGCTTCCGCCTGGCTGCACCCCGCGACGAGCAACAGGGCCAACCACCAACCGGTTCGCAGGCTGAGTTTATTCCGCAGCATGAGGTTCATCCTTGAACGAGCAGCCAAACCCATGGGATTCTATGCAGATGAGGATTTTACCCTGCTTGGCTCATTTGCGGAAAGGCCAACTCGCAGAGGCTGATGCATGGATAAAGAAAAAACCAGGCCACCGAAGCGGGCCTGGTTTGAATGGTGTTGTTGGAATCGCTGGTTCCCTCGCCGTTTAGAAGGCGAAGGTGCTGGCCAGGCGTTCCTCTTCCTCTTCCGGGATGATGATGCGCGGCGTGACCATGAGCAGCAAGCTCGAGGCTTCACGGCCATACATGCTGTTGCGGAAGAGGCGGTTGATATAGGGCACCTTGCTGAGCACCGGCGGGCCAAACTCGCGCCGCTGCTCTTCCATCTCCTTGAGGCCGCCCATGAGGATCGTGCCGCCGTCGGGCACCATGACTGTCGTGGACACGCTCAAGGTTTCCGTGACCGGCTGTTGCACGGTCAAGCCTGCGACCGGCGAGAAGGTTCGGCCCGCGTCGCGAAGTCGGCTAATGGACGGTGCCAACGACAGTTGGACATAGCGTCGATCCGCCGACACGACCGCTTGAACCGTCAGGAACAAGCCGGTTTGAATGATCTGCGTGACAGGGACAAACACAATCGCCCCCGTGAACAGATCGCGCTGAGCGTCAAAACTCGTCACGAATGGCTCTTGGACAAACGAACTCAGCGAGGCCGTTTGGCCATTGAAAAGCGTGATCTTCGGCGCCGTCAGGATATTGGAGCGGATGTCCCCTTGCACGGCTTCCATGAAAAGGAAGACCTGAATGTTGCTCAGGAACGCCAAACCCACGTCCAAACCGCCATTTTGTCCCGTTATCCCCGGGAAGCCAGCGAAGCCCGCGTCCACAGCCGAGGCCTGGAAGCTGGTGTTGTTCACGGGCACCTTCAAACTGTTGGTGAACGTGCCGCTGGGGGTCAAGCCGACGATCGTGTTCAAATTGCCAATCGTGTTGAGTTGTCCCGGAGGAGCAAAGTTCCCCGAGGCAAATTGCTGGTTGGCCCGCGTGCTGGCGGTCTTGATCTGCAGATCCATGTCCACGCCCACCCGTTCGAAGAAATCTTCCGTCAGGGTGATGAAGCGGACCTCGACCGTGACTTGCAGTTCTTGCAGTTCGCGCAAGCGATCCAGCAAGCTTTGGATCTGTTCCTGGATGTCGGGGGTCTGGCTGACGATCAGCTGCATCCCGACGGGATAGAAGCTGATGTGGCCGGAGCCACCGCGCATGTCCCAGGAGCCTGGATCGATCGTATCGGTGATCAGTTGGATCAAGCGTTTTTCCATCGTCTGGCCGGCGCGGCGGCCATCGTTGGGAATGACGTTTTCGATCGGCTTGATCGATCCATGGAGCATGGAGTCATCGTGACCCGTTAAGGTCCTCGACCCCGTCGACCAGTTCAAACGCGTCGGGCTGCCATCCGCGTTAAACCTGGACTGGTTGTAGGGATCTTGCAAGGCCGCCATGTCGTCGCGCGGCACGATGAGATCATTGATTTGATAGGTGCGCGTGACCTTGTTTTCCCGCTTGCCGGCGTTCGTCGTCACGAGGATGACGCCCTCCCGCACCATGTAGGTCAACCGCGCCTTGCTGAGGGCGAAGTTGAGAGCGGTCTTCAAGGACACATTGGTCAACTTCAGGTCGATGGTCGAATCGAGACTGATGCCTTCCTGCTTCAAATACTCGTCCTGAGGCACGATGTTGGCCCCGCTCATGACGCGGAGTTCATCGAGCACTTCATGGAGTTTCTTGTTGCGGAAGTCGACGGAGACCATCGAATCCAGCTTGTTGTAGACCGCCTTGTCCAACGGGTGCAAGGGGAACGCGGGCTGGCGGGCGCCCCGCTTGTTCGCGCGTTCCAGGATTTCCCGGTTGATGGACAGGGGGTTGGCGTTATTCACTTCCGCCGTCGAGGATTCGGCCAGGTCGCGGAGCGACGTGCTGAAGCCCTTGATCTGGTTGTCGCGAACGCGCTCTTCCTCGGAGAGGTTGCGCATCATATTGGCCTTGAACACCGCGGCGTCGGCCTGGACGTTGTCCGGATCGAGTTCGCGGGCCTTCATGGCCACGGCGGCGGCTTCCGTGTACTTGCCTTCCTTCATGAAGTTGGCGTACTGCTTCATCAGGTCCGCCACCATGTCGGCCTGGTGCTGCTTAGCCATGATGATCCGCGTCTTCTTCTCGTTGGCTTCGTTCAGCTTCTCCTTCTGCATCTTGGCGAAGGCCACCTGTTCAGCCAACGTCTTGAAACGCTGAACGCGGTCTTGGAGCTGCTTCTCGAGCTTGCTCGCCATGTCGCGGTCCAGGCTCGAACGCTGCACCTGAACGACGGCGTCCTCCAACTCGGCGATCGCGGCATCGATCTCGCCCTTGCCGGCCAGTTGGCTGGCCTTCAATTCGCTTTGACGCTTCAGCTCGCGGATCCGCTGCATCTCGGCTTCCTGGCGAGCACGAACGTCCTGGATCAAGTTGCCCTGGCCTTGCGACTTCGGAGCTTCCGTCGGCGTTTCGCCGGTCTTCGGAGCCTCCGCCGTCGGCACCACCGGCGGCGAAGCCTGAGCGATCACTTGCGGCTTGCTTTCCGTTGTCGGCGTCGTGGTTTCCGACTTGGTTTCCGTCGTCGCCACTTCCGTCTTCGGGGCCTCCATCACCGGCGGCATGACCGGAGGCATCACGGGCGGCATCGGCGCCGCCGGCGCCATCGGCTGAACCGTGCTGCTGACCACCGGCTCGGTCGGAACCGTCGGCGCGGTCGTCGGAGCCGCGGGCGCGGCCGCGACGGGCGTCGGTTCGGTCACGTTGCCGGTTTGCACGATCTTGGGCTGCATTTCCTTGCTCGACATGATCTCTTGGAAGATCACGCGATCCGCCGCTTCCAACTTATCCGGATGGATGTTGGCGGAGAGATTCATGGCCACGTCGAATTCCGCGCGGGCATGATGCTGCTTGAACTGTTCGAAGAGCTTCTTCGTCTGGGCGATCTGAGCGGCATATTCCGACTGATCGCATTGGCTGATGAGCAGACTCGCCTCGGCCTTCAACTGGAAGGGGCCGTTGTGCAAGGCTTGAGCCAATTGACGCGCCACCGTCACCTGGCCGGCCTTGAGGGCCTGCTGGGCTTCGATCAGCATCTTTTGACCCTGATCCATCGTGGCGTTTACTTGCACATTCGCCTGATCGACGGTCGACTGCACGACGACCGTGCCCTGATTGATCTTGTCTTGCAGTTTGGCCATGGCGGTCGTCGCCGGGCTGGCATCAAGGCTATAGGCCAGACAAAGCTGTTGGACGTACTTGAGGTAGTCCACCGCTTCCTTGTCCTTGCCCTGGGATTCCAGCGTGAAGGCAGCTTCCGTGTAGACCCTGACCGAATTCATGGCCGCGGCCTTCAACTCAACCAGGATGGCCTCGGGCGTTTCGTCCTGTGGCTGATAGAAGGCGTTGAGCCGCTGCGCCTGCTGGACGCATTGCAAGGCTTCCACCAGTTTGTTCTGCTTCTGGGCCAAACGGGCGTCGGCCAAATGCTGCAAAGCCTTGCGGCGCAGCATCTCAGCTTCGGCAGGCTGGCTCTTCAAATCGCCGGCGGCCATGACAGTCTCGACGGCCTTAATGATGGCGTCGGCGGAGTCCGACCCCTCGGGCATGGCCACGTTCATTTGCTTGACTTGCATGGCCAGATCGACGGCGGTCTTGTACTCGCCGCGATTGATGTGCAAGCGCGCTTGCACCAGCATCTGCTGGGCCTGTTGCTGCCGCGGGTCGAGGTTGACGACGGCCTGGACGCTCGGATTCACGCTGTTGGCCGAACCCGAGGCGACTTGCGGACGCTGCGTTTGTCCAGGATTGAGCAGCGAGGGCAACTGCGGCTTGGTGGCCACGCGGCGCTTCTGCACGATCTCCGAACGCAGGCGGTCGGGGCGTTCGCCCATGTACCAATACGGGTAGCTCTTGCGCAGCGACTCGGATTGATAGGTCAATTTTTCAGCTTCATCGTATTGGCCTTCCTGCAGCAAGCGGCGTGCATCGGCCAGGAGCTGCGAGGCCTTCTTGTGGTTCTGGTTCTCGCGCGCCTTGACGACGTCGGCGAGGACGCTCTCAGGGGTGTCATCGAACAGGCCCGGCTTGTAATGCTGCAAGCGCGCCGCCTTGGCCAATTCCTCGGCGCGTTCCAATTCACCGGCGTCGAGGGCCTTGCGGGCTTCCTTGACCAGCGTCTTGGGATCGCCCGCGGGCAGGGGGGCATGGTTCGTTTGCACCGGCGCCGTCGAGCTATTCCCTGAGCGGAATTCGGCCTTGGTGATTTCGTTCTTCAGCTTGTCGACGTTCAGCGGCGCCCAATAAGGCAGCGAGACCTTCATCTCCTCAACCTGCTGCACCAAAGCGCGCGCGGTCATGAGGTCGCCGGCGTCGATGGCCTGCTTGGCCTGGGCGAGCTTTTCCTTGGCCAATTGGGTTTTCGCGTCGGTCGAAGGGGTGGTGCTGGCCGTGGAATTCATGCCGGAGGCAGCGGCTTTGCTCCGGGCCGTGGCCACTTCCTTCATCAGTTTTTCGGGCGTGTCGGTCCAAGGCATGTAGGCCTTGTAACCCGCGGCCTTGGCCGCTTGCGCCAGGCTTTCGGCTTGATCGTAGTCTCGGCGGTCAAACGCCCGGCGGGCTTCGGTCATTAAGCTGTCGGGATCCTGCTTCGGCGCGGTCGGCGTGGAGCCGCGCGTCGGCACGGCCTTGCCCCGCACCTGCGTCATCATGGTCGAGACGATTTGGCGCTCCTCGGCCTTGAGATAGCGGCTGCTCTGCAATCCCTTGAGCAGCGTCTCGGCTTCCTTGGCGCGGCCGCCATTGATGGCTTCGCTGGCCTTCTGCATGTTCTCGAGTGCCGCGCGGCGACCCTTGAGCGCTTCGTTGTTGCGGCGCAGGGTATCGTCGAGCCGAGCCTGTTCCGAGGGCGTGAGCTGGTCACGCGCCTGAACGGCTTGCTGCAAATACGCGTCGGCTTCCTCGTATTCCGACTTGAAGAAGAGCTGAACGGCCGTGTCCAGCAGCGTCCGCGGCTTCATCACTTTCGAATCCACCGGGCTGGTTTCAACCGTTCGATTTTGCGCGAGGGCCACCGAGGGATTGACTCCAGTCAGTGCCCAGCCGCCTAACCAGGCGACCCAAATTACCCTTCTCACCCCTGCCTCCTTTCAGCGTCCGGCCATCCCTGGTCCGCCGTCCCGAACTTGCCTGTTCCCCCATGCAATATCGGGCGCCAGTGGACATTTCCGTGGTTCGTTTCCATCCGCGACAAGCCGCTTGGCCTGTATGTCCGCACGATGGCTAGTGATTCCATTGCGAGCGCGGGACATTAGCATAGTTGAAGGGCAGGTCAAGGGGAGATGACGCTTTTTTTTCCTTTTTCACGGCGAACGCTGGCCTCGTTTCCTTTCCTCTGTTCCAATGGAAGGGATTTGGGAAATTTGGCGAATCCCGTCGATGCGTTGCCCCAACGAGGTCATCATGCGCGCTTTCCCCATTCTGCTTCATCTCTTTCTGATGCTCGGCGCGGTGCCCGGCGGCAGCTTCTCGTCCTGGGCCTCGGAATGGAAATTCGACCAGATCAAGCTGAAAAACGGCCACCGCTTCGATGGGCTCCTGGTCGCGGAAAATCAACAGCAAATTCAGTTCAAATACGTGATCCGCAACCCCGGCATGAAAACGCTCGTCATCGAAACCTCTTTTGACAAGGATGAAGTCGAACAGCTCATCGCGCTGTCCGCCGAGGAGCGCCGCGAACTGGCCAGGCGGCTTGCGCAGCTTGATCGCAACGGCGAAAGAGAAAAAGAGCGCATGGCTTCCGTGACCGTCATTCTCCATCCCTGGGAGTTTAGTCCTAAGGATGAAGGACGCACCTACCGCGGCAAATACTTCGAAATCACGTCCAACGTCGACGCCGCCTTTTTCCGGCAAATCGTCGTTCGCCTCGAAGACATTTTCCAGGCCTATGTCGACAACCTCGGCGCCCGGCTCCAACCCAAGACGCCGGTCAAGGTCCTGCTGTTCAGTCAAATGGACGACTATCAAGCCTGGATGCGCAAGCAAAGACTGAACTTCCTCAACCCCGCTTTCTACGATTCGCGCAAGAACCTGATGGTCGCCGGCAGCGATCTGGACCGGCTGCAGCAGGAGCTGAAAGTTGTCGATGCCAAGCATCAAGAAAAACTCAAGCACATCCAGGAATATCACCAGCGGCTCATGAACCATTATTCAGGCCGGCCGCCCGCCCACCTCCTGCAACAAGTCAAGGAGCTGCAACTGCAGATCAGGCTCACCAGCCAGGAAAACGAAGCCACGCTGGACAAGCTTCGCGAGCAATTTTTCGCCATGCTCTATCACGAAGCCTTCCACGCCTATCTCGACCACTATGTCTATCCCCACCGGGAAATGAGCACACCGCGCTGGCTGAACGAAGGGCTGGCGCAAATCTTCGAGTCCGCCGTCGTCGAAACCGGCGAACTGCGCGTCGGCCACGTCGATCCGCTGCGGCTCGCCGCCGTGCAAGCCGCCCTGAAGGAGCAATCGCTGCTCTCCCTCCGCGATCTGCTCCAGGCCAATGCCGCCAGCTTCAACGTCAGCCATACGGCGGAAACCTTGGCGGCCGACCGCACCTACCTTGCCTCCTGGGCCTTGGCCTTTTACCTGACCTTCGACCGCAAGTTGTTGGGCAAGGAACCCATGCATCAGTTTGTGCTCATGGCCGGTTCCGCCAAGGATCAAGCCGCTCTCTTCGAGCGGATGATCGACCAACCCCTGCCCGAATTCGAAAAGCAATTCCGCGACTATTGGCTGCGCCTTCGCCCCGACGGCACCTTGAAGACGGCCGTTCCAGGGCTGTGATCCAATTCAAGCAAGTGTTTGAAGCAGGATCTTGCAAGCTGCCTTCAGTTCGCATGCCAGGCTGACTTCAACCGCCGTCAGCCCGAGGAGACGCGGCGGCGGAGGAATTCATCCATCATCGACGCGAACAGCAGCGCCGCGCCGATGACGACGTACTCCAACTCCGACTTCAATCCCAGCATGTTGCTGAAGTTGGGCAAGAGCACGAGGATCGCCGTGCCAATGAAAATCCCCGGCGCGGAGCCTTCGCCGCCGCGGAGCGAGCAGCCCCCCAGGACGGCCCCGGCGATGGCGTACAGCTCGTAAAAATTGCCCGTGTCGGAGGGCTGGGACGAGTCCTGTTCCATCAGATACAGAAAGCCCGCCCAGACCGCGAGCATCGAGCAGAGCATGTAGGCGGCGATTTTGTACCGATCCGTGGCGATACCCGAATAGCGCGCGGCCTTCTCATTGCCCCCGATGGCGAACCAGTAGCGGCCGTACACGCTGAAGTGCAGAATGACCGAGGCGATCAGGAGCAATCCGAGAAAGATGAGGAAGAACTTGGGCAGACGGATCGTGTAGTCGGCAACGTCGAAGATCAAGGGTTTGGAGTAGAGCGCCTGCTTCCACTCGCGGAATTGCCCTTGCAGCCCCTGTTGCACGTCCCCGGCCAGCCAGCGGGACAAGCCGCGATAGATGAACAAGCCGCACAGGGTGACGACGAAGGCTTGCAACCGCATCTTGGTAACGAGGATGCCGTGGATCCAGCCGATGACCGCGCCGCCGGCCAGGAGCAGCGGGATCGTCAACCAGGGCGAGACAGGGTGTTTGTAAAAGGGAAACTCCCCCGTGAGCAGCATGGCCCCGCAGGTGGCCGAGAGGCCGACGACCGAACCGATGGACAGGTCGATCCCGCCGGCGATGATGAGCAAGCCCGCCCCCAGGCTCAGCAAACCGAAGAAGCCAATCCGCTTGCCCAGGTTGAAGTGGTTTTGGGGCGAACTGGCGCTGGGATCGGCATTGAGCAAGGCGACGTAGAGCAGGATCAGAAAAACCGTGATGCCAATGAGTTTTTTCATGCTTCACTCGACTTGGGAAAGTTCGCCTTGGAAAACACCATCATAGTCCGCCCGTGGCCAGGCGCATGATGGCTTCTTCGGTCATGCGGTCCGGACCGAGTTCGCCCACCAAACGTCCTTCGTGCATGACCAGCACCCGATCCGACATGCCTAGGATTTCCTCGAGATCGCTGGAGATCATGAGGATGCCGACGCCTTGTCCGACCCACTCATCCATCAAGGAGTAAATCTCGGCCTTGGCCCCGACGTCGACGCCGCGAGTTGGTTCGTCGAGGAGGAACAGCTTGGGCTGGCGCATCAGCCCCTTGGAAAGGACGACCTTCTGCTGATTACCGCCGCTCAATAGACCGACGCGCTTGGTCAAACTGGGGGTGCGAATTCGCAGCCGATCCACCATGGCCTGCACGCTGGCCGCTTCCTTTTTCAAGGAGATCAAGCCCCACTGCCGCAGCTTCTTTAGCGAGGACAGACTGACGTTGAATTTCACGGATTCGTCCAGCCATAGCCCCTGCTGCCGGCGGTCTTCCGGAACGAGGAAAATGCCCTCGCGGAGGGCGTCGCTCGGTTGACGAATGCGCAGGACGCTGCCTTCCATCTCGACCAGGCCGGTTCGCGCTTTGCGGATGCCGAAGAGGGTCTCCGCCAACTCCGACCGACCCGCGCCGATCAACCCCGCCAGGCCGACGATTTCCCCATGGCGCACACGAAAAGACACTCCGCGCGGCTGACTGGACGACCAGGAGAGATTCTGCACGTTGAGCAGGGGCCGGTTCGGCGCTGAAGCCGCGGCGGGTCGATGCTGCCGCTGATGAAGCTGCTGCAAATCCCGACCGACCATGAGACGGACCATCGCCTCGGAGCGAATTTCCTCCCGGCTCAGCCCACCCACGTTTTGGCCATCCCGCAGCACCACGACCCGGTCGGCCAAGCGCTCGACTTCCTTGAGCCGATGGGAAATGTAAATCACGGCCACGCCCTGCTGCCGCAGGTTGCGGATGACCTCGAAAAGCCGATCGGTTTCGCGCTGCGTGAGACTGGAGGTCGGTTCGTCCATGATCAGCAGCTTGGAGTGCAGCGACAAAGCGCGGCCGATCTCGACGAGTTGTTGCTGACCCATGGGCAAGTCGCCGACGAGCCGGCGCGGGGACACGTTGAGGCCGAGCTTTTGGGTGATCGCGGCGGCATCGCGGTAGACGCCGCGGCGGATGAGTTGCAGCGGCCATGCCCAGGTCGGTTCACGACCCAGAAACAAATTACTGGCCACGTCGAGATTCTCGGCGAGGTTCAGCTCCTGGTGAATCAAAACGATGCCGCGCTGTTCGGCGGCGTGGACCGACCCCAGGCGCAAGGGCTGTCCCCGCCAGAAAAGCTGCCCGCGATCCGGCGTCTCGATCCCGGCGAGGATTTTCATGAGGGTGGATTTACCGGCGCCGTTCTCGCCCACCAAGGCCAGCACCTCGCCCGCCGCCACTGCCAGGTCCACTTGCCTTAGCGCTTGCACGCCGGGATAGGCTTTGGAGATTTGCTTGGCTTCAAGGAGCAAGCTCATGCCGATTACCCTTGCTCAGGAGTGCGACGTTGGGGGATGGCTCCAAGGGACCATGCTATCCCCCGGCAGCGCGACACGCCAGGCGGATCGGCTCAAACTGGCCATCGGCCAGATTAAAGCCAAAAGTGAAGCCAAGGATGGCGAGGATTATTTGCCCTTCAGTTCCTTCAATTCCTGGCGGAAGGCATCGACGTTGCCGCGATGGATTTCACGATGAGGAACATATTGGATGCCGCTTTCGGGGAGCACGCTGCGGTCGCCCTTGGCGATGGCGGCCAGGATGCGCACGCTTTGATAGCCGAATTCAAAGGGCTGCTGCACGATGGTGCCTTGCACAAACCCATCCTTGATGCCTTGCAGGGTTTCCTCATTTTCATCGAAGCCGACCACCAGCACCTGCCCTTCCTTCCCGGCGTCCTTGACCGCCGCCAGCAGAGCCGGGGGATTGTACTCCCACAAGCCCACGAGACAGCGAATCCGCGGATACTTGACCAGGGTGTCCTCGGCGTTGCTCTTGCATTTGGCCCGGTCGGCATTGTCGGTCCGCGTGCCCAGCACTTCAAACGCGCCGATCTTGAGCGGATAGGAACCGGCCGCAAGCTTGCTGGCTTCGTCGAACGTGGCCACTCCCGCCAAGGCCGCGATCACGCCATTGCGGCGCTCGATGGCGTTTTGCACGTCCAGCTTGCCGACGAAGATCATGACCTGGCCGCCCTGGGGCAGGGCCTTCTTGACCAATTCGCCGGCCGACCGGCCCGCTTCGAAATTATTCGTGCCGATGTAACAGAGCCGTTTGCTGCCTGGAGGCAGATCGCTGTCCTGCGTGATCAGTGGAACCTTGCTGGCGACTTCGTCGAGAAATTCTTTTTGATTGAGGGCGTCATTGGGGCTGATGGCGATGCCATGGACGCCCTTGGTAAGCAAATCCTCGATGATCCGGCGCTGTTCGACTGGCGTGCCTCGGGCGGGGCGCCGCGTGATGACGGTGACGCCGAATTCCTTCTCCGCCTTCTGGCACCCTTTCTCGGCGATGGTCCAAAAGTCGAAGGCATTGTTGCTGATGAAGGCGATGCGAATCGGCTCTTGCCGCGCGGCCCAGGCGCGATCATCGACGATGCCCAGGGTGGCCAAGGCGAGCAGGATACAACCGGCGCAGCGGAGGAGCGTTGTGCGGATCATCGTGTTTCGATCTTTTCCAGATCGCCTCGTGAAGCTATGCTGATGCGTCTCGATGACCACCCGGGCCGGGGTTTGGTGCGTCAAGTTTCGGCCCAGGCGTTCCCTTTTTGCAAGATACCCGCTTTAGGGGCGATGACAAGGGGGTTTGTCGGATGAGAACGGGGATCGAACGACGCGGCGACTTGAGCCTTCTATCGGCATGCTGCTTGGCGCTTTGCACGGTGATGGCATTCGCACCGCTTGCGACAACACCGGCCATGGCGCGGCCAGACGACGCCCCGGCGTTTCAACCCCTGTTCAACGGCAAGGACCTGACCGGCTGGGAAAAAATCGGCGGCGGCCAGGTCCGAGTGGATAAGGGCATCCTCATCCTGGAGCACGATGACGCCAGGAAGCCCGGCTACCTCATTTGTACTCATCCCCCCATCAGGGATTTCGAACTGCGGCTGCGCTGCCGGATCAGCGAAGGGGACAGCGGCCTGTTCTTTCGCGGCCAGCGCCATCCGCTGCACGCGGAAGAATTCATGGGACCGCAAGTGCAGCTCAACGTGCAGCCCCGCTCCGGCCTGGGCGGCATCTTCGAACATCATGGCCGAGGCTGGGTGAAAAAGACGCCGGCCGAACAGAATGCCAAGCTCATCGATGGCATCGATTGGTTTGACGTCGTCCTTCATGCCGAGGGGCCGCGACTGCACGTTCGGGTCAACGGCCAGACGACGATTGACTTCGAAGACCGCGGTTCCGAGAATCACTTTCAGCGAGCCGGTGCCTGGGCCTTGCAAATCCACGGCGGCTGCCGCGTTCGAGCCGAATGGCAACGGATCGACTATCGTCCACTCTCCGCGAGGAAAGCCCCCACGTGATCCCCTGCTTCGCCATGGCCTGGCCGCACATCCCCTGGTCAGTCTTGCAAGACCCGCTGCTGGCCTGGATGATCCTGGCCGTGATCGCGGGGACGGCCCTCCTGATCTACACCTACTTCCACGGCGGAGGTCGATGGCTGCGTCTGGGGCCCCAGCGGCATTATGAGGTGCCCTGGTCGCTGCTGGACGTCATCATCATCTTGCTCCTTTATCAAATCCTGGCCTTTGGCGTCATCGGCCTGACCAAGAAGTTGGGCACGCGCTGGAGCGAACCGTTCGCGACGCCCTCGCCGGACGAATCGGTCCTCATGGTCGCTGAAAAAGTGACCACGCAAGCCGCGCATTACGTGCAACCGATTCCTGGGCTGGCTGTGCTCGGCTCCGAGCTGAATTGGACAGGCGTGCTCGTTCAGCATCGGCATCAAAGGGCGATCTATTTACGCTATCAAATCATGGGCAATGCCCTGGCCAATCTGGTGCTGGTGGGGTTTGCCGTCCTATATTTGAAATGGCGTGCCGATGCCATGATGTATCAGTTGGGGCTCCATGCCCGCCGGGGGTTGGCCCAATGCCAGTTGGCCTATCTCCATTGGCTCTGGGTCACACCCGTGGTGTTTCTTTTGCTGATCCTCGCACATGCCTTTGAAAGCGTGATTGGCAAACAAACGCCCCACGTGGCGGATCAGTTGTTCTTCTTTAGTCCAGGCTGGATGAGTTGGACGCTGCTGTTCTTCACGGCGGTGGTGGCGGCCCCCTTGTGGGAGGAATTGCTGCTGCGGGGCATCCTTCAGCCCGTATTGATCAAGGACCCGCTTTGGGCTGATTCCCTGATCGTGCTGGGGATGGTGATCGCCGTGGCCATCGCCTTTCAGGAGGGAAGCACGCTCGGCCCGATCTTGTTTCTCGTGAGCGTGGGACCGGGATATTTGTTATTTGATCGCTTGACGAGAAGGTGGCTGCCCCATCCCGGAGCGGCACGGGGCATATTCGCCACGTCGCTTTTTTTCGCCTCCATGCACGCCTCGGCCTGGCCGACGCCGATCCCCCTTTTCTTCCTGAGTTTGGTCCTAGGATATGCGGGTTATCGCACGCAGTCGCTGCTGGCGCCTATCGCTTTGCATGCCTTGTTTAACCTGGTTTCCCTGACCCAGGCGCTGCCCATGAACTGATAGCATGGCTCATGCCTCTCAGCGACGGATTATCCCGCGCTGCAGCAGCGTCTCGGCGATCTGGACCGCGTTCGTGGCCGCCCCTTTCCGCAGGTTATCTGCGACCACCCAGAGATGCAGCCCGTGAGGCACCGTCGGATCGCGGCGAATGCGGCCCACAAACACATCGTCCTTTCCCTCGGCCATGAGCGGCATGGGAACCTGGCCCTGGGCATATTCATCCATCACCACGACGCCAGGCGCTCGGGCCAAAGCCGCCCGGGCTTCATCGGGGCTGATCGGTTCGTGGAATTCCACGTTGATCGACTCGGCGTGCCCCGTCCGCACGGGAACGCGGACCGTCGTGGCCGCCACTTCGATGCTCGCATCGCCCATGATCTTTTTCGTCTCCCGCACCATTTTCCATTCTTCCTCGGAGAAGCCTTCTTCGCCCAGCTTCCAATCATGGGGCAGAACATTGCCCGCGAGGGGGCCGGCATGAGCGGTTGGCGCGGGCAGCGGTGCGCCCTTGGCCGCCGCCGCCAGTTGTTGCTCCAGATCAAACACGCCCTTGGCCCCCTTCCCGGATGAGGCCTGGTACGTGCTGACCACGACCCGCTTGATGCGCGCCCGATCGTGCAGCGGCTTCAAGGCCACCACCATTTGAATGGTCGAGCAGTTGGGATTGGCGATGATCCCCTTGGGAATGCGGTCGAGTTGATGCGGGTTGACCTCGGGTACAACCAGGGGCACGTCGGGGTCCATGCGCCAGGCGGAGGAGTTGTCGATGACGATCGCCCCCGCCTTGGCCGCCGCGGGGGACCACTCCAGGCTCACCCCGGAGGGCGTGCTTGAAAGCACGATGTGAACGCCCGCAAACGCCTCCGGCCGCAGCGGCTGCACGGGGTGGGTTTGACCTTTAAAAGTCACCGTCTTGCCCGCACTCCGCGGCGAGGCCAGGAATTGGATGTCGGTTAAGGGGAACGAACGCTCCGCCAGCAAATGACGCATGACTTCGCCGACGGCCCCGGTGGCACCGACGACAGCGACTCGAATCGACACGATCCAACTCCTTCCACGTTATTTTCTGACGATGATTCGCCTCTCGCAGGGACTACTCTCAGTTAACCTATGACCCATCTGGGGGATTGGATACGCATCCAAGGACAGGGGTTCAGGGCAAGGGATGGGCGGTCGGCTCGGTCGCCGCCTAGGCGATCTCCACCAAATCCAGCGTCCTGCCATATTTGCGCAGCAGTTCCCGCCGCAAGGCTTGGTGTTCGGGCAAACGCAAGGCAGGGTCGTCCTGCACGATTTGCCGGGCGACTTGCTGCGTCAGGCTCAATAATTCAGCATCTCGAAGCGGATTCCCGATCCGCAATTCCGACAAGCCATGCTGCCGAGTGCCGAAGAACTCGCCCATGCCGCGGAGCTTGAGGTCCATCTCGGCCAACTCGAAACCATCCGTCGTTTTCACAAACAGCTTGAGCCGCTGTTTCGTCTCATCGCTGTCGCTCATGGAAAAGAGATAACATTCGCCGGCGATGGCGCCCCGGCTGATCCGGCCGCGCAGTTGGTGCAATTGCGAGAGCCCAAAACGTTCCGCTTGTTCGATGACCATCAGCGTCGCGTTGGGCACGTCCACGCCCACTTCGACCACGGTCGTCGTCACCAGCACGTCCAATTCATGCTGGTGGAAGCGCTTCATCACATCGTCCTTGACGGCATCATCGAGCCGGCCATGAAGAAGCCCGATGCGAAACTCGGCCAGCGGCCCCTGTTTCAGCTCCTCGAAGACCTTCTCGGCCGCCCGCTGATCCTGCTCCTCGGCCCCCTCGATCAAGGGACAGACGTGATAAAGCTGCCTCCCCTGGCGCAATTCCTTGGCCAAATGGCTCAGCAGCTTGGGGCGCCGGTCCGGATTGAGCCAGCGGGTGACCACGGGCTGACGGCCCGGCGGCAGTTCCTTGATGACGCTGATGTCCAGGTCGCTGAAGACGGTCAGGGCTATCGTCCGCGGGATCGGCGTTGCCGTCATGACCAGATAATGCGGAGAGGCGCCGAGTTGCTTGACCTGGGCGCGCTGCAGCACGCCAAAGCGGTGCTGCTCGTCGATGACCACCAACCCCAGCCGCGAAAATTCCACGTCATTTTGGATCAAAGCTTGTGTTCCCACGACCAGGTCCACGTTGCCCGAGCGAATCTCCCCCAGCGTGATCCTGCGTTCCTTGGGTGAAAGACTGCCCGTGAGCAGGCTGCGCCGCACGCGGCTCTGGGCCAGGTATTGATTCATGGTGCGCCAATGCTGCCGGGCCAGGACCTCGGTCGGCGCCATGAGAACCGCCTGATGCTTGCAGGCCACGCTAAGCAGCATGGCGTAAACCGCGACGGCGGTTTTGCCGGCGCCGACGTCGGCCTGCAAGAGCCGCTTCATGGGCCGATCTCGGGCCAGGTCGCGGCAAATATCGCGGATGGCTCGATTCTGATCCCGCGTCAATGCAAAGGGAAAGAGTCGGCGAATGCGTTCATCGATCGCCTCGGTCACGACCAGCGCTGGCGCGGTCAAGGTGATTTGTTGATCCCGCCCCTTGATGGCCAAGGCCAACTGCAAGATCAGGAATTCCTCGAACACCAGGCGGCGCCGGGCTTGATCCACGTCGCGCTGCAGCTTGGGCAAATGCATTTGCACCAGCGCCTGCTCCAGGCCGATCAAGTCAAACCGCTCCCGCAAGGCTTGCGGCAAGACCTCCTCGCATTGGGCGGCGTGTTCCGTGACCACGTTTTTTTGGATCTTCCGCATCGCCTCGGCGTGCAAGCCCGCCGTCAGGGGATAGACCGGCAGCAGTTGCCGCTGTTCCCGGATCATCTCCTCATTCACCGGCCGAACGCGCGGCTTGTTCATTTGCCAATGTTCGCTCCGCCAGGCCGGCTTGCCGCTGAAGGCGACCTTCATGCCATACTCCAACTGCCGGAGGATGAAGGTTTGGTTGAACCACACGCCTTCGAGAATGTCCTGCCCATCGTGGATGACCACGCTCAGAACGGACTTGCCGGAGCGCGTGGTTCTCCCGTCCATCTCGACAATCTCGCCGACCACCGTCTGGATGGTGCCATCCTCGGTCAAATCGCGCACGGCTCGTTGGTCGCTGAGGTCTTCATAAGCCCGGGGAAAGAAGTAAAGCAAATCGCGGATGGTTTGAATCCCGAGTTTCTGCAGCAGCTCATGCCGCGCCGGCCCGACGCCCTTGACGTATTGGCACGTTTCATCCAGGGCTTGTCGATGGGAGGGTAAACTCGGTGGATTCATGACCGAATTATAAGCGAAGGTTCCGTGCTCGTCACAAGGAATGTGATGCGGCCAAGGGGACCGGCGGCCGAGCCGAGACCGCCAAACTGGGCAGATCGGCGAGCGTGCCGTCGATGAAAAGGTGATGCCATAATTGCGTGCTGACCACGGCCGACAGGGTCACCTCGAAGGGCACGCGCCGCATCGACCGCGGCCGGGCCTGGCGATAGTTGCGGCGAATCCAATCCACGGCAGCCGGGTCGAAGTAGCCGGTTTTCCGCAAGGATTCCGGACTGATCAACTGTTGCAAATAGGCGGGGGATTCCCGCTCGAAGAAAATGTCGAACGGCGCTTGGAAGATGCCCTTTTTCCGCCAGGCCATTTCCTTGGGCAGCCAACGCTCGCCTAGGAGGCGCAGGAGATATTTTTCCCGCAGGCCGCGCAATTTCCAGTCCGGATGAATCTTGGAGAGGAACGCGACGAGATCCTCATCGAGGAAGGGATAACGTCCCTCGACCGAGGAATGCATCGTCACGCGATCCCCCGCCGAGCTGAGCAGCAGCCCAGGCAGATTGACCCGATAGCCCCACCAGACGGAGTCATGAAAGGGATGCCATCGAGCATGCTCGGCCACGTCGATGCCCAGGTCTTGATAAGGGATGTAATTGCGCAGCGCATCCAACATCGATTCGCTGTAAACGCGGCGCTTGTAGCGGTTGGTGTGGCCGTACATGTCGAGCCAGGCATTGTGCCGACCGATGATCCGGTAGAGCCTTCCCATGAGCCTCCAGGGAACGCGATTGCCCCGGCTGGTGAAACGCATCACGAGCCGCCGGGCCAGTTGACTCAAGGGCAAGCCTGGAATGCGGTCGAGTTGACTGAAGATTTTATTCCATTTGAACCAGGAATAGCCGCCCAGGGCTTCGTCCGAACCTTCGCCGGTGAGAACGACCTTGTAGCCGCGCTGGTGGACTTCCTGCGCCAAGAGGAGAATGGCCCCGCGGCAGGTGTCGCTGACGGGGCATTCCGCCGCCTGGATGAGCCGCGGGTAGGCGCCGCCAATTTCCTTTGCCCCGCAGGTGAGGGTCAGATGCTCGGTCCCGAGCATGTTGGCGAACGCCTCTGCCTGGCCGCTTTCATCGTAGCCCTCAGCCCGAATGGCCACCGTGAACGTCGGGATCGGCTGCTGCCGTAAATGGCTGGCCATTTTGACGACCAGGCTGGAATCGATGCCGCCGCTGAGATAGGCCACGACGGGGACGTCGGCGCGAAGGCGCCTTTCGATGGCCTGGAGCATTAATTGTTCAAAGCGGTCGACCAGCGGTTTCGGGTCGCTGGGATTCTCTTCGCGGCCTTGATCGGGAAACGTGAGCGACCAATAGGCCCGATCCTGGACGCCGGCCATTTCACCTGATCGGCCAAGTTGGATGTCCAGATAATGGCCGAGCATCAAGGCTTGGATATTTTCAAAGCAGGTGATCGGCCCTGGGACGGCCAGCATGGTGAAGACGTGGTCGATGCCCCTTCGGTCTGGCCGGGCGGGCACCATGCCGCTGGCCAGCAGCGCCTTGATCTCGGAGGCAAAGAGCAGCCATTCCCCCTCGGCGTCCCGCTGCCGGGTCCAAAACAGCGGCGCGATGCCAGCGCGATCCCGAGCCAAAAGAAGCCGCCGCTGATTGGCGTCCCAGAGGGCGAAGGCAAATTGCCCTTGAAGGCGGTCGAACATCTTCACGCCGAGGTCTTCCCAGAGGTGCGGAATGACTTCCGTGTCGCAGTCGCGGACGAGTTGGTGCCCCTTCTGGGAGAGGTCGCTCCGCAATTGGGGATATTCGAAGATTTCCCCGTTCATGACCACTTGGACGCGGCCGTCTTCATTGCCCACGGGTTGCCGGCCATTCTTCAATCCCACGATGCTGAGCCGTCGGGAAGCTAGGCCGATGCCCGGCGCTTCCAGAAAGCCATCTTCATCCGGTCCGCGGTGCGTCAAGGCCTTGGCCATGGCCGCCAACACGCCGGGCGGAACCGGTCTCTGCCGAGACGTAAGATCAATCAAGCCGGCAATGCCACACACGGTTGATCCTCGATGAGACTGGCCCTCCATGGCATGAAAAAAAACTCCCCGTGGAATTCGGACCCGAACCGGACGCGATAACCACATCCACTCGAACCGTCAGTTTGCACAGTCGTGGTTTGGATTATTGTGGGAAATCAACCGCCCTTGCCAACCGAAAAGAGCGGCATGCATGGGCTTTTGCGTGCGCGACTCAGACAAGCCAAAACGAGACGCCATGGAACCGGCAAGGCATTCCATGGCGTCGAGAGGTTATGAAAAGGCAGGTCAGGCTGGGTTCTTTACTTGCTCAAGGCTTGCAAGCGTTTCACCACCAATTGATCGCAATCATCCCGCGTTTTGGGTCGGATCGCCTGGAAATCGGCATGGTGGCTATTCTGATAATCCACCAGCACGATATCGCCTTGCTTGTTGCAAACGATCACATGCACGCCCCCCACCGCGTCGGGGCCCATGAGATAGTCTGCCAGGAGCGCGTAATCCGTGCTCGGCGGGTTTTTCTTGACGAATTCACTGAAGCGGCGGGCCACGGTCCACAGCACTTGTTGCTGGTTGATGTCGCGATTGAATTCGATTGCCGGGCCTTTCTCCTCCGTGACCGCCAAGGCCAATTTCTTCTCATTGATCTTGGCCGCGATGGCTTTGGCGCTATCCGGACTGAAGGCATTGCCTGCATGCGAGGGATAAATCAGCATCGTGGATTTCACGGCGTCTTTCCGAAAAGCCTGGCTGCGTTTCTCGATGACCGCGATTTCCGCTTGATCGGGAATGCCGCTCCGTATCCTCCACCGCTGGGCCAGCTTCCCCTCCGGCGGCGGCGACAGCAGCAGATCCTTGATCGACAACACCGGCTTCAATCGCTCCACGACCAGCACGCAGCATTTCAAGGGTTCGTTCGGCTTGAGTTTATCAAAGGCCTTGTCGCCTTTGGCCTGTCGATCTTGCCACACGATGTCGCCATTCTTCGCGACCACCACGCACCTGACCTCGGTGAAGCCCGTTTCACGCGTCCCCATGAAATGCGTAAAGAGAGCGTATTCCGTTTTGGGCGGATGGTTGCGAATGTACTCAGCGAATTCTTGCGCCGTCTTGCATAAGTCCGCCCCTTCGCTTGGCATGAAGACGTCTTCCGCCGTGTCCATATTGATCATGCCGCCCCGCTCGAGCAGCATGGCCACGACCTCCCCCACCCGCACATTCCCTTCCTTGAGCAGCAGCGTGGGATATACCGTAATATCCGCCTTCTGGCCCGCAGCACGGAAGCGCTTCTCCGCTGGCTTCACCGGGGGCGGCGGGTCGTCGCTCCTCTTGCTGAAAACGCCCGCGGCGGCCATCACCCCAACCCCAAGCAGCATCGCCGCGCAGCCCATCGCGGCCCAACGCACCAACATGGTCATGATCTGGTTCCTTTCGTTTTTAGTGTAGGCATTCACTTACACTATGTGCGAAAAAAAGAGGCAGCCCTCAAGCCAGGCCGCGCTTATGCTCCTTCCAATAGCAATCGACCTACCTGCGTCATCAGGCGGCCGCGCTCCTTGTCGCTGAGCAACTTCAATTCCCGAACGATAGCCGCAACGGTGCCCAAACCCACAAAACCCCAAGCAGCCAACCCGATGTCCCCCTTGAGTTTGCCATTGCGGCTCCCTCGATGCTTTTGCAGTTGTTCGAGCACAAACGCCTGATACCGCTGATACATCTGGGCGAGGGCCTTGCGGATTTCCGGATCGTCCGTCTCGCTCAGACCGGCGAAGATGATGCGAGCATAGCCATTCTCGGCAAAATGGGTCGCTTCATAGGCCAGCAAGATTTCCGCCGCGGCCTCCGACGGTTTGCCCTTGAGCAATTCGGCCCAGGTCTGAGCGGAGCTTTCATAAATGTAGTCGATCGCCGCGATGAACATCGCCTTCTTGTCGCGCCACAATCGATAGAGGATGTTCTCCTGCACGCGGCACCGGCTGGCCAACTCGGCCGTCGTCGTGCGGCGATAGCCAAGGTCCGCAAACGCCTTCGCCACGGCCGGCACCAACAAACGCCGTTTCTCGGAAAGCTGGCTTGGACGCGGCATCGATGGCAATCCTCAATACTGTAAGCAATCACTAACAATATAGGCCAAGATCATGGATCCGTCAAGAGGTTTTGTCTGATCCATAAAAAAACGCCATGGAGTTGGGGAACTCCATGGCGCGGCGTGATCCTGAGGGGTCAAAGGCCGATTTTTAGAAGCGGAGGATCATTTCCACAATGATGCGACCCTGAATCAGATCCTTGCGATCCGACAGGGGAAATTCGTAGGCGATGCCGCTTTCCAGATGCTGGCTGAACATGGCCTTCACGCCGACGGCAGCGGTGACAACGTTGTTGCCCGCGACGCCCGTCGTGCCCAGGTTGATCAGACCGTCGCCCTCGCCCACGATGTTCGGAATGCCCCGATTGCCGCCGGAGGTGTAATGGTACCAATTCACTTCGACGAGCGGATAAAGCCAGCCGAACATTTGGCGGTCAAAGTGCAAGCTGGTGTAGACCATTTGGCTGTTGTCGGTGTTGTCTACGGGCAATTGGTAGCCCATGTTCACGATGACGTGATTGAGTTCGCCCAATTCCTTGCCGATGGTGCCGAAGAAGGTGAAAATGCCGTCGCCGTGGCTTTGGAACACGTCGGCTTCGCCCGTTTGGAATTCATACATCATGCCCGCGGACACGAGGAACTGATTCTCCACGTCGCGGACCAAGGCATACTTGAAACCGGCCGCCATGTTCATCCAGCCATCGCGATGAGCGGCGCCGCGCGGCTGAATGAAAGTGTAGCCATCCTTATCGGCGATGAACGTCAACCTTTCGGACAGGGCCACCCGGGCTTGCATCGCCAAGACCTGGAAGGTGCCGCTGCCCAGGACGGGGTGATCGCTCGGCGACCAGTTGTTGATGAACAGGCCGCGCAGTTCCGTCAAGGAGCGGGGATCCTTGGCCAGCACCGGATTGCTGATCGGGCCAACAAAGCGGGGGAAGCAACGATCACTTTCGAATGGCCGAACGCAATCGCAACCATCCTCGACGATCATGGAGTGCGTCGGTTGGTGCATCATCACCGAATCCCCCGTAGCGGGATAGATCAGGTGAGGTTCGGACAACATCACGTTGGTCAACATCAGAAGGGTTGCCGTCGTGGCGAACATGGTCATACTCCTGTGCAGCATCATGCCATAGGGTCATACGGAAAGCGGGCTTTCCGCCATTCTTCCGTCCATCTTGATCGACTGAATCGCGGTGTGGATGGATCGAGTTTTGTCACACTCGGGGGGATTGGGCAAACCCAGGAAAAGGATATTCCGTGCCTGCGGCAAGAACGGCACGTTGCGCAGAATGTTCACCTACCTAACCGAACCGCTAACGTCGTCGTGGGTGATGCAAATGCCTGGCAAATGATAACGAAGACACCAAGCGCTTAGGGATCGGCCAGGTCCAAATTGGGAATTTGTGTAAAGGCGATCCGCGTGGGAGCGTGATGCTGCGTGCCGAACATGCCGCCGAAGTAAACGGTGTGCGCTCCAAAACGTTGATTGATCCGATCCATGACCTGGGACAGTTCCAGATGATGACGATCGTCGGGGAAGAGCGATCGGGCTTGATTCCGTTGGGCCACCAGATCGCTTAACCACACCCCGACCCGCAGGATGCGCCCATGAGGCTTGCCCAGCCACAACGGCCTCAGCGTCGCTAACAGGGTCAAGGTATCCTGACATGGCAGCATCCGCTGAGCCGAATGCCAGGTCGGCCCTCCCCCCAGATATTTGATGCTGAGAGTCAGCTTGCGCGCGTGGTAGCCCAGATGCCTGAGGCGGGCGGCGGCCTTGTGCAAAAGCCTCACCGTGACCGCGCAAGCCCCTTCCTCATGCCGCAGCGCCGGCGGCAAAACATGGGAATGACTGACCGTTCGCCGCGCGGTGGCCTTCAGCGGCGCATCCTCGCCATGCAGGCGAGACCACCATTCCATGCCCAGCAAGGGACTACCCCAAACCTCCCCTAATTGGCGGGGGGACAAAGCGCACAGTTGCTGCACGCTGCGAATGCCGACGCGCTGCAGCCGCTTGAGCATCCGCGGACCGATGCCCGAAAAATCATCCAGCTTGCAGGCGTAGAGCGACTGAGGCAGGGACTCCGACGGCAGCAAGACCAGTCCATCAGGCTTTTGCATGTCCGCGGCCAGCTTGGACAGCATGATGTTGGGAGCGATCCCAATGGAACAACGCAGCATCTCGCCCACCCGTTTGCGAATGCTTTCTTTGATTTCCAGAGCCAATTGCTTAGCCCGGGGCAGCTCCCTTTCCTGGCCAATGAGCTTGCAGGCCATTTCATCGATGGAGAGGACGTGCTGGACCGGGACGCACGATTGCACCGCTTCCACGATTTGCTCATGAATGACCACGTAGAGGCGATGCCTGGCCTCGACGAAGCGCATGCCCGGACACAGCCTGCGCGCGTCCCGCACCGATGTCCCCGTCTTGACGCCGTGCCGCTTGGCCTCATAACTGGCGGCGATGCAGCAGGTAGTCTCCGCCCGGGTGGGGACGACGCCCACGGGCTGGCCGCGCAGTTCGGGTCGAAACTGCTGCTCGACCGAAGCAAAGTAAGCGTTCATGTCGATGAAGAGGTATCTTAGGGGCATGGCTGGCTACGTTCTCGAAATAGGTACATTTGTACACATATCGAAATGTATACCTTATTTCCCAGTTTCGTTCAAGCGCTAAACACCACTATTAGTGCAAGCCGCCAGGCGGGTCTGAATGACCCTTAACTAAACGGTCCCTGTTTAAGACACTCCTCAAGATCCCGGAGATAAGCGCGCAGGGTCGCCGACAGGTCGAAACATTTGCTCAGCAAGCGAAACACAGGCTGATAGATTTCGCCATGTTCGGTCACCGTCAGGCGGCTGCCAGAAGAAGTCGGCTCGATTTCATAAACCCATTCACCGCCAAAGGGCAGCCTGGGGTCGCAGATGCGCCGCACCATCCGCTTGGGGGGATCGCTGAGGATGGTTTGTAAAGGCAAGCCGCGCCCCCGCTCCATAACTTCGCGCCAGATCGGCTTGCCGCCAGCGTCGCTGATGAACGTGACCTCCTTGAGCTGTTTGCGCCAACGGGTTTGCCCAGGAATATCGGCAATGATGTCCCATAACGCGGCTGGAGCGAGGGGACAGTCCAGGCTGAGCGAAACCTCGTGGCTCTTGGATAAAAAGCTGCCGATCACGGCCAGCAGCGCGACCAGTCCCAAGAGTCCCAACCCAATATAAAGCAAAACCCATGGCCACATCACAATGACTCCCCTATTGGAGGTCTTGTCCACAATTTGAACATGCGCCTGTTGGAATGCCGATGGCCATCATCGTATGAAAATCGACCGTCGAAGTTCGCCGGACATGCCAAGGATCGGATGTTTGCCCCGAGCTTGGTCCCTATTGCCCTTGTCCAGGGAACCCTTTTGCGTCATGATGAAAGAGCGCAAGAAACGGGCCTCTTGGCGTCTGAGGGTGGCGGTCCCTCTTTCAAGTCAGCCGCCGCTGTTGTTTTCAGGAGTCCACCATGCGTTGGCCTTGGTTTTGGCTCGTTTGGACGCCTCTGTTAGCGTGTTTCATCCCGGCGGCGTCCGCACAATCCCCCTCCTTGCTCGACCCCAAACAGCCGCGCAAGCTGGAATGGAAATTCAAGGACAAGGACCGCTTCGTCGTGGACACGCAAATGAACCTGACCCAGATCCGCAAACCCCTGGGCGGCTTGGAACAGCGGGACGTCGTCAGCGTGGCCTCCACTTCCTCGTTTCAAGTGATCAAGGTCGAGGAAGACGGCACGGTCCTCTTCGAACAGAAGATTGACAGCATCCGTTATCGCTACGATGGGACGGAAAAGATCAGCGCCGCTGCGACCGCCGACCTGATCGGCAAATTACAAGGGGCCGTCTTCCGCATCACGCTCGGTCCCGACCGGACCGTGAAAAAAATCGAGGGCTATGACGAGCATCTCAAAAAGATCGCCCAGACCAATCCGCCCGACGTGGTCGACCGCTTCAAAACCCAGGTGCAAGAAGCCGACCTGAAGGCCGCTTGCGAGGAAGGGTTCGCCTTCCTGCCCGAAGAGCCGCTCAAGGTGGGCGATGAATGGTCGCGAAAGATCAAGATGTCCTTCGCGCCCTTCGGCAAGCTGGAAACCACGCTCCAGTACACCGTCAAGAGCATCAAGGACAACCGGGTCACGATCACGGTCAGCCACAAGGGCAGCGATTTCACCTCGCAAGGCGCCGGCATGATCCCCAAATCCGATTTCACGCTCGACACCCGGAGCGGCACCATGGTTTTCGATGCCCAGAATGGCCGATTGCTCTCTTCCGATTTGACCATCAAGTTTCACGGCCGGGTCGATATTCCCAACGTCTCTCTGCCTGGCACCCAGACCGAAATGGCCTACAGCCAACTGCAAACGATCAAGATCACCGTCCGCGACCGCAGTTCAGCCCGCTGATCGGCCGATCGGCGAGATCATCCTGTCCCGATGGATCGTTTGAAGACAGCCTTGCGGTTGAGCCATCTCCAAACCACCGGCTTATGGATCGAATGAAAATCGCGGATAAGTTCCGCGCCGGCCAGATAATCCACGCGCAGCGGATGGCGTCTGCCCGCCAATTTGAGGTTGCCGCCAGGCACGCGGTGAAGCTTGGCCGCGGGGTAGCGGAGAGGCTCGCCGCTTTTCGTCACGGCCAAACCCCAACCCGTCTCATCGATGCCAACGATCTCCTCCCGCCGCCACAATGGCCGACTGGTCATGCCAGCTTTATCGATGTGTGTGGTTATGAAAATGAAGAGTGCGGGACTCCCGGATCATTCAACCTTCCACCCTGTCATGAAGCAGTCCTCCGTTCAGTCGTTGTTGATCGATCCCTAACCGTGATTCGCGGCCAGTTAAAGCCACCTCAATGATTGGCTTGCGCGCCAGTCCATCGACTCAGCACCTTCCGCTTGCGTGTCAAGGCTTCTCAGGATACAACAAGGATTCCAACGCCCTGGGCGAACATGAAGATGAACCACCACGGAGGAACCATCATGCATAGAGCGTCTCGGCCCCTGCACCTCTCCGCTTTCCATTGGCTGTTGACGTGCCTCCTGGCATGGGCCCTCGGAACTCCCCTTGCGGCCCAGGATCGCGTGTTGGAGTGGAAGTTCAAGCTCGGCGATAAATTCCAACTCGTCACCACTTCGGAACTCAAACAGATCATCCGCGCCACCCGGCAGGAAGAGCAAAAGCTCGATACGATTTACGTCATCACCTCCACTTTTCAGGTGACCAAAGCCTCCGAGGAAGTTTACGAACTTAAGCAAACCATCGATTCGATCCAAATTCAAGCCCCGAGCGGACTGGCCCCCAGCAAGCTGTACCAGCAACTCCAAGGAGTTTCCTTCACCTTGACGCTCAACAAGGACAAGCAGCTTACGAAATTGGATGGCTACGAGGAGATGATGAAAAAAATCACCGGCGACGATCCCAACCTCCGCCGGGTCGTCCAATCCATTCTTCCTGAAGAGACCCTGCGAACCTCCGTGCAAGAGTCGATCAGTTTTCTGCCTTCCAAGTCCGTGAACCTGGGACACCAATGGGAACGCAGCTTCAGCATGGCCCTGGGCTCCCTCGGCACGATGCAGGTGACGAATCAGTACACGTATGAAAAGGACGAAAACGTGCAAAATGACCTGCTCGCCGTCATCAAGGTGCAGCCGCGCTTCCAATATCAGGCTCCCAAGGCCGACCCCGTGGGCATGCCCATGCAGGTGCTCCGCGGGTCGGTTCAGGTCGAACCCGCCAGCGGCATGATCTGGTTCGATCGCATCAACGGCCGACTGGTCAAATCGGAAATGAAACTGACCCTCAAGGGGAAGTTCGACGTGCGGACGAGCGGCCAGGAAGCCACGATCGAAATCGAACAGGATCAGAAAGTCGAAATCCGCAGGGTGGAGACAGCGAAATAAAGGAAGCGACGGCGTCGGCCTCCGTGGTCGGGCATGGATAGACACCTTGAGGATCGGCCATGAATCTTCGGCGACCCTTTCAAACCCTGGCCGAGGGACCGCTTCTGGTCCTGGCCCTGGTCGTCGTGGCGGCGATCTGCCTGCCGTTGATCCAGATTTGGACGGGGGGAGAGCATCTCTCCCTGCCCTATTCGGGAGAGCGGCTGGCTCGACTGTTGCTCGGCCCCGAACAACTCCTGTGCTACGCTTGCTTCACCTGGGCGCTTTTGATCCTGCTGAGCCGCGTTCGGGAAGTGCGCCGGCAGCGGCGCGCCTTGGACATGGACCTGTTGCCCATGGGAGCCGATTTGCGGCTGTTGCCAGAGGACGCCCGGTTGTGGCAGCGGCGCGTCCACCAACTCAGCCAGCGAGGCGGTCCGTTCTTGCTGGGTCACTGGCTTGAACTGGCCCTGGGGAAGTTTTCCATCAGCCAACAGGCCAGCGACGTCCGCGCCATCATCTCGGCCCAAGCCGACCTGGAGTCGCAACGGCTGTCGGCTTCGATGGCCCGGGTGAATTACCTCGCCTGGGCCATTCCCGCTTTGGGCTTCATCGGCACGGCCCGCGGCATTGGCATGACGCTCAGCGTGGCCCCAGCCTTGACCGATGCCACTTTGCACCAGTTCCTCGACCAGACCACGCGCAGCCTGGCGGTGACGTTCGACACGACCCTGGTGGCCCTGGTCCTCAGCCTTTTCCTCATGTATCTGATCCACGGGCAAAGCCGCGAAGAGGAGTTGCTCGTTCTGGATTGCCAACAATACTGCGTGGAGCAACTCGAATCGCGTTTGTGCGTTCTGGATGCTCCGACCCATGGCGACTCGCTGGCGGGCCGGCCCGAATTACCCGCCTATGAAGTCGACCCGGATTGACCGCTCTCGGAGTGGCTCCATGAGCTTTGCCTTTTTGGACCTGACGACGGATCGCCTGAAGGCCTGGCAACGCGGCCCTTCCGCCCTGCCCCGGTCCGTGCCGCTCGACCACGATCGGGAAGCGCTCCCCTTGGCCGTGCGCGGCGACCAGCGCAAACTCCAAGTCGGCCATGCGGCCCTGCAACATTGCCGGGAAATGCCCCATGACGTTTGGACGGGCTTTCTCCCGCAATTGGGCGAAACGCGCCCCGTGCCGCTGGGCCGGCATCGACTCACCCCGGAAGACGTTTTGCGAACGCTTCTGCAACTGGCCAAGGAGCGGCTCGGTTCATGCCGCCGCTGGTTGATCGCCATTCCCGCCTACCTCAAGGACGATCAGATCGACTGCCTGCAGGGCATGATGCGGGACCTGGGCGTGGATCTCTTGGGCATGGTGCCGCGCGGGCTGCTCCTGGCCCAATCCATCCACGAAGAAGAACAGCCCTGGAAGAGCTTGGGCGTCTTGGCCGACGTGGATAGCGCCGGGTTCACCCTGCACGTCATCCGACCGACCAAAAACGACCTCCACCTGGTGCAGGAGCGGCATCTGCCGCTGTTGGGGCGGCAGCGCTGGCTGGATCGGCTCATCGAAGCCGTGGCCACGGCTTCCATCCATCTCCATCGCCGCGATCCACGGGGCAGCGCTCACTCCGATCAAGAACTGTTCAATCAATCGCGCGACTGGCTGCGGTTGTTGCGGCAAGGCAGCGACCTGACGGCCCGCTTCACCCCCACGCACCGGACTTTGCCCTATGAACTGCAACTGCGACGCGCCTCCGCCGAGCAGGCCTGCAAGAACTTGAACCGGGCCGCAGCGGAGGAATGGCTGTTGCTGCTTCGCCAGGTGGACCCGACGCTGCAAGCCAGCACGCTCTTTTGCAGTGCGGCCGCAGGGGAACTGCCCGGCCTGCTCGACATCATGCAGTCTCTGGTAAAAACCAAGCTTCCCGTTTGTGTGGTGGACGAGGCCTACCCGGCCGCGGCCTTGCGGCTCGCGGGCAGCATCGAGGAGAAGGAGCGCCAGCGCATCTCCTTCGCCTCCAAGTGCATTCGCCTGGGCGACGCGGAGTTCACCTTTGACGCCAGCCGCCGCTCCACGGGGACGTCCGAAGCGGAGTTTGTCTTTGACGCCCCCTCGACGCTGCCGTTTCCGGAAGAACCCTGGCTCATCAAGAAACCGATGGCCGAGCCGATCCCCGAGGAAGATCGCGTTCGCCCTGCGCTCAAGCGGCATCGGCCTGCTCGTGAGGACTAACCTTTTCCACTCCGTGAGCTTTGCGATATGCGTCGCCGACATCGCATCCCTTCGATCTTCAGCCTGTCCATGCTCGACGTCCTGTGCTGCGCCTTGGGGGCCATGCTGTTGCTGATGCTGCTCAATCATCTCGATGCCCGCCGAGCTTATGTGGCCCGGGAGCAAACGGAAGATCGGCTCAAGCTGAGCGAGTCCGCCCTGAACACGTCGCAGGAAGAGTTGGCCTTGGTTCAAATGGCCTTGGCCTCCGCCCGGACGGAGTTATCGGAAAAGGATAAGCTCTTCGCCGCCCATGAGCAGGACAAACGCTCGCTGCAACAGCAGCTCAATCAAATGGACGCGAAGACGAAACAGGAGGCACGGCGGCAAAGTCAACTGCAAACGCGGTTGGACCAATTGGAGCAGGAATTGAAGACCTCCCGAGCCTTGCTCGAACAGGCGCGCCGCGAACGGGATGAATCGGACCAACTGTTGGCGCAACAGATCAAGGAATATGCCGACAGTCTTGCCCAAGCCAAGCAATTGCAAAAGAAGATGAGCCAACAGACCGAGCAGCTTGAATCGCTGAACCGCAAGCTGGAGATGACGGAAAAGGAAAAAACCGAGGCCGCTACCCTGGCTCAGGAGCTGGCCGCGGCGCAGCAGGATTTGAAAGCCTCCCAGCAGCGCATCGAAGCGCTGGAAAGCGACCTGGTCAAGCTGCGCAAGCAAGCGGAAGCCGCGGGGGTCAAGCTCGGCCAGGCCGAAGCGCGGGTCAAGGAAATCCACCTCGACAATGAAACGCTCCGGCAACTGTTGACCGATCAGCAAATCACCAGCGGCAAACTGCGGCAGGAAACGCAGCGGCTGGCCAACCGCTTCGCCGGCGTCGATCTATCCGGCAAGCGGGTGGTGCTGCTGGTCGACCGCTCGGGGAGCATGGGGGCCGTGGATGACAAGACGGCCGCGCCGGAAAAATGGCCCGAACTGTGCCGCACGGTCGCCCAGGTGCTCCGCAGCATGCCCGAAGTGGAACAATTTCAATTGGTCGCCTTTTCCGACCAGGTGGAGTTTCCCCTCGGCCAGGCGGGGCAGTGGCTTAAAAATGAACCGAACGCGGCGAAACAGGTGGAAGAGGCGCTGCTGCGGACCTTGCCCAAGGGCAACACCAATCTTTACGCCGCTTTCGAGGCGGCCTTTCGCTTCAAGTCGCAAGGCATGGATACGATTTTCCTCTTTTCCGATGGGCTGCCCAACGTTGGCCCCGGTTTGCCCGACCGGCCGCCGCCCGATGAGGCCAGCCAGTCCGCCATCCTGGGCAAGCATCTCCGCGACACGCTGCGCCAGCGCTGGAACAAGGATGAGCCAAGGGTAAAAATCAACAGCATCGGCTACTTCTATGAAAGCCCCAATCTTGGTGCGTTTCTATGGGCCTTGAGCCGCGAGCATCAGGGCAGCTTCGTGGGCATGAGCCGACCTTAAAAATGAGTCGTGGGTTATTTCTTAAAACCTTCGTGGGGATCGAACCCGGCCTGTTCCGTCCAGGCGCTATGCAGCTTGCGAAACATCTCCCCCGGGACGGCAAACGTCCATTCATCGATGGACCGAACCGGGGCCAGGCCATAGGGCGTGCTGGTCGCCATCGCTTCCGTGACATGAGGCAGATCATCGGGCCAAAGCGACCGTTCCATCCATGGCAAGCCCGCCTGGCCCGCTATTTCTTTCAGATGCTGCAAACTGACGCCGGGGAGGACGTGCCCTGGAGGCGGCGTGCAGAGCTGGCCATCGATGACCAGGACCAGGTTGGCCGAGGCGGTTTCGGTTAGATGCCCCTCTTCATCGAGCAGGATCGCTTGGGCGTTCGGGTCGATCGCTTTGACCTCTTGCTCCGCAAGCCACCAGAAAAGCCGGCTGCGATGCTTCACCATCCTCAGTCCATGGACGCGAGGCAGATGGGGCTGCTTGGCGATGCGCAGCGTTGCTCCCTTCGTGATGCATTCCGCATAACGGTCAAAGGAGAGTGGAAAAGTGTGGAGGATGAGCGTGGGTTCCGCGGCTGGCTGCGCGAGAGAGGCCGTTCCGTGGCGCGAGACTTCCCCCGGCGTGGCCAACATCACCAGGCAAAGCTCTCCCCCTGGCGGAAGCAGCGGGAGATTGTGGCCCGCTAACGCCCATGCGATGTGCTCCAGCTCGGCGGCCGACTTCAAGATCGGCACCTTGGCCTCATGGCTGCTTCGCAAGAACCGCTCAACGTGCTGGGATAAATGATCCCATCGGCCTCGATAGGTTCGGACCAGATCAACGACCGTCGCTCCCCAGAGAAAGCCCAGATCGTTCAGCCCGATGCCAACGTGATGCAGTGGAACAAATTGGCCATGGTGATAGGCCAGCGGCTCGGCCATGCGTGCAACCTCGGCCAGGGATTTTCCCCATCCTGGCCGATGCGAAGTGAAAAATCAAGCGGCCTTGTAAAACCAGCTTTGCGGCGTGAAGAGGCTTTGCAGCAGGTAGACCGTGCGATCGGCGGCGCCCTGTTGAGTCATGACGAATTGGCAAGCCCGAATCCCCAATTCGCGCCGCGTGGCTTCATCGCCAAGCAAGCGCAGGACCTGCGTTTCGAGTTCCAGGGCATTTTGCACCTGGATGGCGGCCTCGTGCGCCAGCAGTCGATCCACCACGTCCTGAAAGTTCCAGACGTTGGGACCGAAGAGAACCGCGGCCCCATAAGCGGCGGGTTCGATCATGTTCTGGCCGCCGCGTTGACACAAACTGCCGCCGACAAACCCCACGTCGGCCAGCCCCCAGATGGCGCTGAGTTCGCCCAGGGTGTCGACGAGGATGACTGCCTCATCGAAGCTCAAGCCCGGAGTTACCTGGCTGCGGCGCTGCAGCGGCAGCCCCGCCTGGTGAATGAGCCGGGCCACGTGATCGAAGCGCTCGGGATGCCGCGGCACCAGAATCAAACGCAATTCCGGCAGGATGGCCTTGGCCCTCTTGTAGATGTTGAGAACGATCTGTTCTTCGGGCTCCTGGGTGCTGCCCGCGACCCAGATGAGGGGTTTGGGTTCGCCTTCGATTTCCTCGAGTCCCAGTTGCCGGGCCAATTGCATGGTCTTGAAGTTTTGCCGATCCCCGTAGACGCCATCGAATTTCACGGAGCCGGTCACGTGCACTTTCTGCTGAGGCGCTCCCAGGGCCAGGATGCGTTCCGCATATTCTTCATTCTGCATGGCCGCGAGATTCAGTTTCGCCAGCCAATGCTTCATCAACCAGCGGATCCGCCGGTAGCCGCGAAAGCTCCGCTCGCTGAGCCGGCCATTGATCAGGGCCAGCTTCACGCCGCGGCGGTGCGCCAGGCTGATAAAGTTGGGCCACAACTCCAACTCGGCCAGCACGACCATTCTTGGGTGAATCCGCTTCAAGGCCCGTCGAATCGCCCAGGTGAAGTCCAAGGGGAAATAGAAGACCGTCACGTCGGGGTAGGTTTTCTTGGCCACCTCCATGCCGGAGGCCGTCGTCACCGAGAGGACGCATTCCCAATCGGGACGGTACATTTTAATGCGCGTGAGGATGGGTTTGAGGAGCAACACTTCCCCCACGCTGACGGCGTGAAACCAGACGCGATGCGGATGGGGATTGAGCTTCGGCGTCCAGCCCATCAACTTGGTGAACAAGCCCTGGCGATATTTGCACGCGGCCAGCATCTTCCAGATCAGCCAGGGGCTTATTAGAAGCAGCCCGGTGAGATAGATCAGGTTTATCAAATAGGGCATGACCAAGATTCCATGCATCCTTGATCGCGTGAATAACATCCTCGTCCGGTCCATACCCGAAACCGACGATCAAAGCCAGAGCAAAAGCCATCAGGTGGGATTGCAAGTCAGGGCTGAATTTAACAGTCTGACGGGAAAAGGTCCAATGAAAATATGTAAAATTTTGACCTCTAGGCAAAATCTATGACCTGGGCATAATGATGCTGCTCGTTGCAACGGAAAAGCCGCGGCGTCAAGGAAAACAATAAATGTGAAGATAAGCCCTTATGGAAACATTCCTGAACCAGGCACGATTTAACACCGAACTTTCTGGGCGACACCCTATAATAGCGTCCGTTCCAGTCCGGTCTGCGTCGAAGTGGTCTCCTGTCGCCTTTCTCACATCCAACCTTTGGGGGAGCTTCCGATGGATCGACGCCATTTCCTTTCCACCGTGGCCGCTTCGGGTTCAATCGCTCTCACCGGCGGCATGCTCGCCGGCGCGCCTCGCTCCCTGGACCACGATCAGGATCGCACGTTTGCCACGCCCGAAGAGGCGCGAAAGTCGCCGCCGGAGAAAATCGCCTATGTCACCTGCGTGTACACCGGGACTGGCATCGCCAAGCCCGACTATCTGGCGGCCATCGACGTCGACCCGTCATCGAAAACGTATTCCCAAGTCATTCACCGTTTGCCCATGCCCAACGTCGGCGATGAGCTGCACCATTTCGGCTGGAACGCCTGCGCCAGTTGCCATGGTCAAAAAGCCCGCCGCTTTTTGATCATCCCCGGGCTGGTTTCCGGACGCATCCACGTGGTGGACACGGCCGACCCGAAAGCGCCTCGGCTGCACAAGGTGATCGAGCCGGAGGAAGTCGTTCGCGCCGCGAAGTTGACCGCGCCGCATACCGTCCATTGCCTGGCCGATGGCCGGGTCATGATCTCCATGCTGGGCGATGAAAACCTCAACGGCCCGGGCGGCTTCTTGCTGCTGGATGAGGAGTTCAAGATCGCCGGCCGATGGGAGGCGAGCCTCGAGGGCATGCACTACAATTATGATTTCTGGTATCAACCCCGCCACAACGTCATGGTCAGCAGCGAATGGGCGGCGCCGCGGACCACCCGCCCCGGCTTCAAGCTCGAGGACGTCAAGGCGGGCCTTTACGGCCATCATCTCCATTTCTGGGATTGGCAGCGCCGGACCATCGCCAAAAGCATCGATCTGGGCGAAAAGGGCATTGTGCCTCTCGAAGTCCGCTTCCACCACAACCCGGACAGCACGCATGGCTACGTCGGCGCGGCGCTGTCCAGCGTCATGTGGCACTTCTTCAAGGATGGCGATGCATGGCAAGCGGAAAAGGTGATCGAGGTCGAAGGCCGGGAGACGAAAGGATGGGACTTCCCCGTGCCTGGACTCATCAGCGACCTCGTCGTCTCCATGGACGACCGTTGGCTTTACTTTTCCAATTGGCTTCAGGGCGACGTGCGCCAATACGACATCAGCAACCCCTCCCAGCCCAAATTGACCGGGCAGGTCTGGGTCGGCGGCGTCATCGGCAAGTCGCCCAAGCTGCGCGGCAAACCCGCCCGCGGCGGCCCGCAAATGCTCCAATTGAGCCTCGACGGCAAGCGCCTTTACGTCACCGATTCCCTCTTCAGCAGTTGGGATAATCAGTTCTACCCCAATATTGCCAAGCAAGGCTCGCTCATGCTCCAACTGGACGCCGACACGGACAAGGGCGGGTTGCGATTGAACGAGCGCTTCCAGGTCGACTTCGGCGAGGAACCGCACGGCCCGGCCCGGGCCCATGAAGTCCGCTTCCCCATGGGGGATTCCACCTCGGACGTCTGGTGCTGATCGAGGGAACGCCCGCCCAGCCTGCACCGTCTAACACATGGCCTGTCGGCGATGGACTTGCGTTTCGCGGCTGCTCGACTTACGATGGAATGAGGTCGTTTCGGCATTTCGTCAGGAGGGGGCCGATCATGTCGATCGTTCGCGCGGGATGGGCGTTGGGTTTGGCGTTCTGCGCCGTGGGCGTCTTGGCGGCTTGGCCCGCGCAGAAGGAACCGCCTAGCGACAAGGGCAAGAGCGACGATTCTCCCATTGTCGCCAAGACCCGCAAAAAACTGGCATCCGAAGTCAGTATCGACGCCAAGGATCAACCGCTGAAGGACCTGCTGGCCGAATTGTCCAAGCAAGCCGAAGTGGTGTTCTATTTCGACGTGGCCGTGCCGCGGCACAAGGGCTTCACCATCGTGGCCAAGGATAAGCCGCTCAAGGAAGTGCTGGACGAGATGTTCAAGGACTCGGGTCTCGGCTACGTCATCCATCGCAAGCAAAATGCCAATGACCGGTACGAAGGGCAAATCCAAATCGTTCAAGGCAATGAGCGGGGCGATCCGATCGCCAAAGGCGATGGGGACAAGAAAGAGGCGGGCAAGTCCTCCGCCAGCGCCACCAAACCGGCGCCGAAACCGCCGCCCAAGTCGGAAGGCGGCAGCGGCGGCGACGATGCGGAAAAGACGGCCCAGAACAAGCTCAAACTCGCCAAAAGGCTCCACCAAGACGGCCAGATCCCCGAGGCGCGGGAATACTTGGAGGAGATCGTCAAAAAGTTTCCCAACAGCAAGGCGGCCGAGGAGGCCAAGGAACTGCTCAAGAAGTGGAAATAACCCGTCCGCGTTTCATCTCGGCCCATGCGAGGTTTGATTTGATGCGTCCACCGCTCCGACTGATCGGCCTCTTCCTGGCGCTCCTGATCACCTGGAGCAGCCTGGCCCCCGCCGTGGCATCTGCTCAAAGCGGCAAAGGCGAGGACGTCATCGATCGGATGAAGCGTTCCACGGCCTTCATCGTGACCATGGTCGAACGCCAGGGCCGCATGATGGCTCGCCGAGGCAGCGGTTCCCTCATCATCAAGGATGCCCGGCGCAACATCGTCCTTACCAACTACCACGTCGTCCTGAAATCCTCCGAAGCGTACGTCATGTTTCCGGTGCGCAAACCGAACGGCGACCTGATCGCCGAGCCGGAAAGCTATCTCCGCAGCCTCAAGGACCCCGCCGTATCCTTTCCGGGCAAGGTGATCATCACCTGGCCGGAGAAGGACTTGGCCTTGATCGATTTGGGCCCCATCCGTTTGCCGAATCATCTCCGCCCCTTGCCGCTCGCGGAGAAGTCGCCCCGGCAAGCCGCCGTGGTCCACACCATGGGCAACCCCGCGGCCTCGGGCATGTGGAGCTACACCAAGGGCGAAGTGCGGACCGTGTTCGACAAGAGCAGCAGCTTCGCCCTCGACGGGGAAACGCTGCGGGTCAACGCCCGGGTGATCGACACCTCCAATCCCATCAATCGGGGGGATTCCGGCGGCCCCCTGGTCAACGATCGCTTCGAACAGGTGGGGGTAGCTCAGAGCATCAACCTCGAAGCCCAATCGGTCTCGACGTTCATTGCCGTCGAGGAAATCTGGGCCTTGCTGGACAAGGCCAAGCTTCGAACCATCGCGCAGCAGATCACGCGCAATCATGCCGCCGCGTTGGCGCGCGGCATCAAGGGCGGCGGTTTGGATGAAGATGAAACATCCACCGCCACCTCCGCCACCGAAGAGGGCAGCGCCGAAAAGAAAACCGCGAGCAAGGGAGCCGGCGAAGCGACGCCGCCCGAAGACCCGAAAGCCAAGGCGGAACGGCTCGCCGCCGCTAAGCTCAAGCAAGCCAAGCTCTTTCAAACCGCCGGCCAGGCCGCCAATGCCGTGGAAACCCTGGACGAAATCCTCGAAAAATTTCCGGACACCAAGGCCGCCGCGGAAGCCAAGGAGCTGCGGGGCAAGATTAAAAAGTAGCATCTCATCCGACCTGACGACGGCCGTTGTGAAACCACCCTGGGACGCTTGGGTGGTTTCTTCATGGACGGTGGCTAACCAGATTCCTCCGGTTCGGACCATTTCTGCAATTCGACCAGGTTCCCCTCCGGGTCGCGGACATAAGCCCAGGTCACGGAACGGCGGCCCGCCTGAGTGGTAACGATGTCACCATGCGGCTGCCCTCCAGCGGCGATCACGGCCGCTAGGGCCGCGGCCACGTCGTCCACCATGAAGGCGATGTGGCCAAAGCCCGGACGATTCGCGGCCGGGGACAAACTCTCCGCCAGTTGGTGGTAGGTGAATATCTCCAACGTGGGGCCATCTTGGCCATACCCCGGCAAACGCAAATGGGCCCCCTGCAAGGCCGCTCCGGGAACGCCGCTGCCCCGCTCCAGGGCGGCGCCCTTCAAGTCGCGAACCGGCGGAACCAAAGTGCAGCCAAAAACGCTCTCGTAAAACGCCACCAGGCGCCGCCAATCCCGAGCGATGAGATTGGTGTGTCCATAGCGGGCAGCGAGGGCCATGGGGGCATTCCAATAAGGGTGCGGATTACAACAGCCGGTGCCGTTTCAGTGGATTGTACGAAGTTGCTTGTCGCGTTACGCGGCCAAGCGAATCGCCTGGGTCTGAATCGACTTGAACGCCTTGATCAGCAACTGTTCGCCGCACAGCCGCTCCAGGAGCGGGCGCGGAATCCAGCGGCACAGCCACCAGTAATGACGGCGGGTGATATGTCGTTTGTAGACGATTGGCTCGATGAAGGGTTGGAACAACTGCCGCAGTTGCCGGCGCGAGAAGCACTGCCCGCGGGGCGGGCCTGGAATGCGCCGCAGCCATTGCGTCAACGGCGCCACTCGCGCCGGGACCAGGGCCAGCACTTTGCCTCCCGGCTTGAGCAACCGGTGCAGCTCCGCCACGACAGCCGCGCTGTCCTCGAGCCGATGCAGCAATCCTTCCACGCAAACGACGTCGACGCTCTCGTCGGGCAGCGGAATGTGCGCGGGCAGGGATTGCAGAAAACGCCCCTCGAGTTGCCGCAACTCAAAGTTGCGCCGCACGAGATTCAGGTCGGCGGCCCGCGCCTGGCACACGATGACGTTGGCTCCGTGCCGGGCGTATTGCAGCCAGTCGGTGCCCATGCCGTCACCCAGACCCAAGACGGTTTCGCCCGTATGCCGGCTGAATTCCAGCAGATCCGCCAGCCAGCGGCCGCGGCGGCCGTAGCGGCGCTCCTCGATGGCGAGAAACCATTGCAGCGAATAGGGTTCCGCCAAGTCCTCCAGCCGCGGGGCCAGACTTTCCGACAAGGCTAGCGCCATGGCTGGATCGCGATGGGGAAAGGGCAGCGTCGTCGGCCAGCTACCGTCTTCGTCCTCGTGTTCGCGAAGGTGCGTCGACGGTCGAGCCTTGCGGCCTTGATGAATAAAATGTCGCGACAACGACGAAGGGTTCGTCATTGTGCCGGCCCCCCACATAAAAGTCAGTCCCTGACCACCCTGTTCCATATGCTGTTGCCAGGGAAACAGGGCCATACCCTGAATGGGTGGAGCTGTCAATGCAAAGTGGGAGAGACTTCATGGGCGTCGAAAGCAGGCCAAGCTGGACAAGACGGCGAAGGCTGCTTGAGTTTGCCCATTTTTTCTGTTTCTTGCCGTTCGCCGATCCTAGCTATTCCTGATGGATCCAATCCGTCCCCATCGAGAAGATTGTGGAGCCGCCATGATGGCCATGCGTTATGATTTTTTTCACACCTTGCGGGAGATGTTCATCATGGGCTGCAACGTTGGCCTTCGCCTGGGGATAGCGGTTTGGCTGCTGACTTCCTTGGGGTGCAACGATCCGAAGACCTCAACTTCGACCGGCGGTCAAGGTTCTTCCCATGCCTCGCCTCCGCCATCGGGCATCATGGCGGGCGGGCAATCGGATGCAAAAATGGTCGCTGCCGCAGATTACAGCATCCTCTTTGTCGGCAACAGCCACACCGGCCACCATCATCTTCCTGGGTTGGTGTGCGATCTCATCCGCTTTCGGCACCCGGATAAAACCGCTTATGCCCATTTCATTCCCGTGATGTTTCTGGACGCCGCGGCCCTTGATCCGATCTGCCGCGAGGAATTGGCAACGCGGCCATGGAAATACGCTGTCTTTCAAGCTCAGAAAATCAGCCTGAGCGGTAAGCATGACGATTCCCGCCAAGAAGGCATTGCGATCGCCAAGTTGGCCAAGGGGCGAGGGGTGAAGGTGTTTTATTATGCCGAATGGGGGATCAAAGGCGTCCCTGGAGATGGCCTGCGCCATGAAAAGGTGTATCGGGAAATGGCACGGGAAGCAGAGGTGGAGGTCGCCGCCGTGGGCAGGGCATGGGACCTGGCCTTGGCCAAGCGCCCCGATCTGCCGCTTTACGAAGCCGATGGCAACCATCAATCGGCCACCGGCGCCTTTCTGACGGCCTGCGTCCTGTTCAGTCGCATCACCGGCGACAGTCCGCTGCCGCTTTCGGGGTATCCATATCAGCCGATCGCCGCCTCGGACCGCGCCTTTCTGTCCGAGATCGCGGCCAAAGCCGTGGCTGAACCTTCCACCGAACCATAAGGGCATCGGGCCCAGTCGAACCAACTCTAAGGCTTCTTCACATAACCCTTCGGCTTGTATCCAGATCGTTGCAATTCCTGGGCAAGCGCGCTACGAAGCACATGCAGTTCCGTTTGCCCTTTCGTCTTCATGTTGCTTTTTAATTCCGCGAGCCGCTTCTTTAGAGTGTCAATGGTTTCCTTATATTTGACGATCTTGGCTTCCAGATCGGTGACTTTCGTTGCCGCCTCCTCGCTGACCTTTTGCAGCTCTTCCTTGCGCGAGTAGGCCAGGTGCACCTCGTATAAATCAAAGCCAAATCCCATGATCGTCAGCATTTTGCCGGCTGGACCGGTGGCTTGCCGAACTTTATTGGCTTCGGTCATAAAGTCCTCGGCCGATGAGACGACGGCGCCCGCGCTGGTTGCGCCGCGGCTGCCCCACGTGACCTCGGTGGACGTGTTCGTACCCAGGTTGTTATCCGCGCTCATCTGCACCAAGGCGATGCCGCCGCGTGCCAGGATGCTCATTAAGCCGGTGGGTGCGATGGTGTTGGAAATGACGGTCGCAACAACGTTGAACGCCACCTGATACCCGGCCGAATAGAATTCGCTTTTCGCTTTATCCAATTCCTTCTTGAATTTCTCCATGGCCTTCATGGCTTCCTTGGCCTCCACTTCCAGTTTGGCCTGATGCACCGCCACGAACAGCACTGTGATGCCAGCTTTATGCATCTCCTCCAGGACATTGTTCACGGTATGAAGGATTTCGACGGCCAAACTCATGGCGGCAAGGATGTTTTTATATTGCGTCCGCGTGACGAGTTTGCCCGACTGGGCTTGGATGAGGAAAACGTATAAATCCTCCCCCATGATCTCAACGAGTTCTAAATCCGCCTCGAGTTGACGGGCCAGAGCGGTTGAAAAAAAGCCGGAATAATACTCGAGATTTTGCCAGGCTCGATCTTGCTCCGTGAGGTAGGCATCCATGATCAATTGGTATTTTTCATAGGATGCAGACCCAAGAACACGATCGATCGTCTCCTTGTTAATGTCCAATAACTGTCCCATGACGAGCTTCTCCGATTATTGCTGAAAGAGGAAATCGAATCGGTGCCACACGAAGGGCACTCAAAACCACAACCGCGCCAGACACCCGTTCGTGGACAAAAAAATCCCCTGTTGAGGGGATCTCTGCGAACGTCCTGGTTGCAGCTTTCCGCAATGGTCAAGGGATGAAAACGGAGCCTGTCTGACGAACAGCCGTTAGCTCAATGAATTGTTGAATCGGCGCCGCGGCGGCCATCTCCCAGGGATAACCCACAGGAGCCTGCTTGGGCGTCGACTTGGGGGCAGGCACCTTTTGTTGATCTTGAGCCGCCGAGGCTTTTTTCGCCAAGACGTTGCGGGCATAGGTGAGCGCTGCCGTACCCACGAGGGCTCCGTAGGGTCCCAGTGCTTTTTCCAGGACTTTCTTGGCCGCATCCGCCGTGAGCCCTCCCCCATATTTGACGTAACCTGCAGCGGCGCCATGGAGAAAAGTCTTGCTATCCAGGAAGGCCAAGGGCACCTCGGCGGAGGCTTTGAAGGCCGGGATCACAAAAGCCAAGATCGCCAATTTCTTTTCCAGGGCCTTGGTGTCCCCCAACAGTCCTTTCAATTCCAGGGTCGACGCGATTTCCATGCGTTCTTTGTTCAAGGCGCGGGCAGCGGATACTTTGATGCCGACGTATCCTAAAATCCCTTCCACGGCCATGGTCGCGACCGCCGATTTCCAGTTGTGGGTGTCTTGATATTTAAAACTTCCTTTCATCCCAGCCCCAATGCCCACAAAGGCCGCCGCGGCTCCCCCCGTGAGCAAGGTGGCCCCGACCATCACTGCATCCGCACATAAATCCCGAATGGTCGTCAAAATTTTTAGGTCCATTTCTCCTTTTTTCACGGTCTGGTCGATGTTGCCCATCGTCACCTTGTGGGAGGATTTGAGCAGATCACCGAAGCGCTCATTGTTGCGGATGGTCTTGTACCGCATCATTTTGAGTTTTTCGATCACACCGCACATCGACCATTGCGCTTCTTGTTTTAACTCCAGCCAATCGGTCAAGGTATCCGCCAAGGATTCGGCTTCGACGCCGTGCCAATCCACCTCCACCCGGCGGACGCGGGGAGCGTTCATGGGAAAATCAGTGCGACTCCACGCAGGGACGTCCACGACCTTGGATAGGCGAAGCATGGCCTCGGAGCGGGCATGTGAGCGGCAAATGCTCCACACGCCGCCATCCCAATTGACCATAAATCGACCATCCCGGCTGTCGATTTCCGTCCAGTCCGAGCTTGCCATGGTTGGTACTCCAAAAGATCATTGAATCCACTCTGTTGTTTTTGTGTTTAAAGAGAATCCGTTATCGCATCGGATTGCAGTCCATGAACCATCGATTCGACTTGGATTTACTGAGAGAGATCGACGTCGATCTCCTCCCATGGACCAATGCAGCAAATGGGAAGCCAAAACTTCCTCATTTTCGCATGACTAAGGGGAGGTGCCGACCTGAGGGTGAACGGCTTTAAATGGCGATTCTTGGCAGCTATTTTTTCTGCAGCTCTTTCAGCAGCTTGCCCGCGGCTTCCGCATAAGGGCCAGGCGCGGCAAAGGGTTCTAGAAATGACGCTGCATCGACGAGGGGAATATCGGCGAGGGAAATGCCCAGAGCTTCACGATCGCGGCGAACGACTAGGCATAATTGCGCCAACAATTGGACATAACTCCATTGATGCGGGAAGGCTCTGGAAATGATCAGCGCATCACTCAGGGCCATGTGGTAGTTTTGCGCTGCTTCTTTGAATTGTTGCTTCTTAAAAAAACACTCGCCGAGTACGCCGCGCTGACCCGCCAATTCAAACCGATAAGGGGCATGCTGTGGATTCCCGGCCAAGAGCAAGGACCATTGGTTAATACTCTTGCTCATCCACTGGAACGTCTCCTCCGGCGGGCCGTGCCTGCGGTGCCACAAGCCCAAGTCGCGATAGGCCCAGGCCTGTAATTTGACCTTGGTAAATTGTCTGACCGGTTCGGCCGAGGCGTCTTCAAGGATGTGCACGGCGTTCAGGTAGTGGCGGCGAGCTTTATCCGCGGCTCCCGTGTTGGCCGCGACGGTGCCTTCGTGCAGTTCGGTTTGCGCCAGGGAAAAGACGGCCCGCGGCAATGGCTCAAGGTCTTGGGATTGACGAATGGCTTGCCGCGCAGCCGACAAATACTTGGCGACTTGTGACAGCCCCTGCGGGTCATGGTGAATCAACAGGGTCGCTACGTGATTATTGGCTTCGGCCAGGATGATGAGCGTTTCGGCCCGTTGACGGGGTTCCGAGGGCTGATAGCGGATCAAATACTCGATGGCCTCTTGATACCAACGGATGGCTTCCTGGTGCGACTGCAGGCTCATCAAGGCATTGCCCAAATCCATGCGGCACACGCCGGCCTCTAAGAGATGTTTCGATGATGGATCCACGCGCGCGGCCAGAAATTCCCAACGCTCCCAGGAAGCGATGGCTTGCTTGGCGTAGCGCGCGGCCTGATCGGATTGGCCCAGCGACTGGCTGAGTCCGGACATGGAATGCAAGGCCCTGGCCTGCTCCAGGAGGAGGTCGTCGTTGTCCTTCATCAAGGCGACCAGTTGCGTCTGCGCTTCCAGCGTCTTGTACATGATCCGCTTGCGAAATTCCTGATCCTCGTCGATGAAGAAGCGGCGGTCGGTGCGAATGACTTCGGAATAGGCGCTCAGGGTGGCGGCCATGCTCTTCAAGGAATGGTCGAGCGCTTGCTTTTGCCGTTGCAATTGCTGCTGTTGTTCCTTGTTGGTTTGTTCCTGCTTGCGGACCAGTTCCGCCTGGGTCATGAGATCGAAATTCAGCTTCGCCAGTTCCTTGTTTTTCGATTGCATGCTCACAAGGAACGCCGCCATCGTCGCGACTAGACCCAAGCCGAGCACGCTGCAAGCCAAAATCAGCAGGGCCATGATCGGATGGCGGCGCGTCCAAAGAATGGCGCGGCGCAGCCGCGTAACGGGTTTGGCATGAATCGGCTGATGGTTCAGGAAGCAACGCAAATCCTCCGCCAACTCGTCCGCGGAGGCATAACGGTCGATGGGGTTCTTGCGCAGGCACTTGAGGCAAATCGTTTCCAGGTCCATGGGGAGCTGCGGTTGCAGCACGCGCGGCCGGACCGGTTCGGTCTCGGTCACGAGACGCAGCGTTTCCAAGGCCGTCGAAGCGCGAAACGGGGGCCGCCCCGTGACGGATTCATAGAGGATGGCGCCCAAGCCATAAATGTCCACGGCCACGCTGCTCCAAAACGGCTCGGATCGCGCTTGCTCGGGCGGCATGTAGGAGGGAGTGCCCATGACCACGCTGCCGTGGGTCAGTTGGGACTGTTCTTGGGCGCGGGCCAGGCCAAAATCCGCCAGCTTTGGAATAAGGGTTTCCCCATTGAGCACGATCGTTTCCGCTTCGCCGACCAATTGCACGCGGGGATTCGGCTTGGCCAGGAGGATGTTGGCCGGCTTGAGATCGCGGTGCAGGACATTGGCTTCGTGGGCGGCTTGGATGCCGCGTGCCAAGACTTCCGTCAGCCGCGCCGCTTCCTGGGCTGTGAGCAGTTGCTCGCGCAAGCGCTCGGCGAGCGTGCCGCCTTCCACGAACTCGCAGGAGATGTACGCTTCCTCGTCGAAGGTGTTATAATCGAAGACCTGGACGATATTGGGATGCTGCAGCCGAGCCGCCAGGGCGGCTTCCTGGCGAAAGCGGCGGCGGAGATGCGGGTCATCCAAGCGATGATCCCGGAGGAATTTCAAGGCCACGATCCGCCCCAGGGTCTTGTGGCGGGCCTTGTACACCACCCCCATGCCCCCCTGGCCGATTTTTTCCAGAATCTCATAGCCTGGAATTTCGGGCAGGCCCTCCTGGGCCGTTTGCGCGGGGGCCTCATCCAGCGGATCGGGCCAGGAGACTCGCGGATCGCGCAGCAAAGCGCGCCAGGAGGTCCATTCGGAAGTCTGCTCCGTCATCCGATCGAGCGCTTCCCGGCAGGCCGCACAGCCTTCCAAATGATCGAACAGTGGCGATCGATCCGTATCGCCGCCTCCTTCGTCGAGCATTTCCCTCCACTGGTCCATACTGGGACATTGGCTGACTTCCACGCCGACGCACTCCTGCCCCGTGTCAAGGATTGACCGTTTGCGTATCGTCCGCTTCCTGCGACATGCTGACGGGTTCCGCCTCCAAACGCTGCACCGTGTCTTGCAACATTTTCTGCACCTTGCTTTTCGCCACCCAGACCGCTCCCACCTTCATCCCCAAGCGCTCGGCGACTTCCGCTCCCGAAAGTCCCTCCCGGGTCATCCCCTCAAAGGCGCGCCATGTGTGTTCCTGAACGCGGCCGCGAACTTCGCGCATCGCCATTTCCAGCAGTTCCCGGTTCCATTCTTCCTCGAATTCCGTGACGAATTGTTCCTCCGCCTGCACCGATTTCAAGATCACGAAAAACGAGGAGCTTCCCGAGCCCATCTCGCGGCGGTTCTTGCAATAATCGCACCAGGTGCGCCGGCAAATCGTCTTGAGATACGCCCGGAAACTCCGGGTGGCGTCATACTGAAAGTTCGCCATTTGCTTGGCCAGATCGAGCAGCACGTTTTGCCGGATATCGTCGATGTCGGCCGGCTGCAATCCCCAGGAACGGCACCAGCGGTCGATCATGCCGCCATAGCGATCCATGAAGGCCTGCCAGGCGTCTTGGTCGGCGGGCGACTGGCGAAGACGACCCAATAAGGTGGGGCTGGTCTCCATGTCCGCATCATAGCTCATTCAAAGTTCCCCCATTCGCGCCTGAACCTAACAGAAAAGTCTAATTCAACAGAAGAAATTCATGCAAGAAAGAAGTCGATTTTTCACATTCAATGGCTGTTAGGTTTCGCCACTTCATGGGAACTATCCTCTAATCCCTGACGGCTCCGTCGGGTTGTCCGTGGGAAAGTCTTTCCTTTGCAGCAGGAGCGATCCGCATGAAAGTGCATCTGATGGCGGGGTTGATGATCGGCTTGTTATCGACGTCGCCGGCATGGGCGCAATCCCTCACGATCATCAATCCCGGGTTCGAGGATGATGTGATTCCCGCCGGCGCGTTCACGGTGCAAGTACCCACCGGGTGGTCGATTTATGATCCCTCCGGCATCATCAACCAAACGGACAATGCCGTGGGCTTGATCCGGCCCCTGCCGGGGGTGGAGTTCTTTCCGGGCGGAACCCCCGAGGGGAATCAGGCCGCGTTGGTCTATCTCGCTGGCGCGCAAAACGGCGCGGCCGGCCTGCAGCAGACGCTGGCCGACACCCTGCAACCTTGGACGACCTATGTCCTGACCGTGCAGATCGGCAACATTGCCTCGGGGACTTCCCTGCCGGGCTCCTCCGACGGCGGCGGCCAGTTTTACAACCTCGATGGCTTCCCCGGCTATCGCGTCGAACTCCTCGCGGGAGGCATCGTCCTCGCCGCCGACGACAACCGTTTGGATGGCTTCATCCCGGAGGGGGAATGGCGGCTTTCCACGGTGGCATTCACGACGGGGGAATCGCATCCCCAGCTTGGACAATTCTTGGGCATTCGCTTGATCAATCTCGACCACGCGGGGACGCCGGAAATCCCCAACATCGAAGTCGACTTCGATCAGGTTGCCCTGGTGGCCTCCGCCGTGCCGGAGCCGGCGACGTGGACGTTGTGCTTGCTGGGCGCCGGCGGCCTCGGCCTGCGGCGCTGGCGACGCCGCCGCTCGGCAACGACAGATTTCCATCCGGTATAATGTAGACCAGCGTCCATGGGCTGATAACCTAAAACAAAAACCGGTTGGCTTTCACGCAAAAGGAGTGCTTCCACATGGCCTCGAAACCGATCGTCAAGAAGCCCTCGCAGCCGGTTGCTTTTCCCCCCGCCGATCATTTGCGGGCCTATCGTGTTCGCCAGGGGGATAATTGGTGGTCGCTGCAGCGGCAATTCAATCTGCGCGATCCGTGGGACCTGATTCGCTATAACTTTGCGACGCGCGACCCCGCCGAGGTGAACTGGTATCTAAGGGAATACGTCGGCTGCACCAAGACCACCAGCGACGGCAAGAATTATTGTTTCAGCGACGCCGCCAAGCCGGGACTGATTTACCTGCCGCGCCGCAACTTCAAGGGCGGCATCGGCGGCGGTGGTTCAGGAAGCGGATCCGGGAGCACTGGATCAGCATCCAATGACGAATCGGCCAAACGAACCGTCCTCTGGGTCCTGGGATTGAGCAACACGATCGCGGCGCTCGACTTCGACGTCAACGGCTTCATGATCACGCCCCGGGATTACGAGCGCGTGAAAAGGCTTATCAACGAAGGTGATATCCACGTCGCCCATAATCGCGACCTGGGTGACTTCGCCTGCTACGACGCAGCCACGGACAGCCTTTACGTGGGCAGGACCGGCGGCGGCGATACGCACCGATCGGCGCTGCTCATTCATGAAACGACCCATGCCGCCTTTGACGCGCGCGCGGAGCACGTGGCCGACAGCGTGTCCGAAACCGTGGCCTACATCGCGCAAATGCTCTTCATCATGGTTCGCGATCCGAAAGCCGAGGCCCCCCTCGACCCGGACCCCTTGGTCAATGACATCTTCAGACCCGCGTGGCGGTTGGCGAAGCGCATTCGCAATAAACAGCTCAAGCAAGCGAGCAACTTCACCGCGACCTGGTCGGAAGACGTCCTTGCACTCATGAAGGCCTTGATGGCCCACGAGCATTATCAAGATCAGTTCAAATATTCCGATGAGCATTACGACGGCCTGGCGGGGTACAACGGCGTCAAGGGCTGGGTCTACAGCTAAATGAATTCGTTCCTGTTTTGTCCTTGCTGCTGCTTTTTTTTCACGTCTTAAGTCCAACTGTCTCGTCGGTACTCATAGAGGGGTGTTGAAGAAGGATCACTCTTCAACACCCCAAGCCATTATGAGGAGAAAATGAGGAATCTGGGCTGGTTGTTACATTTCTCAGTTGGCGTTGGCGGTAAAATAAGCCATGATAGAATGGCTGGTTGTTGACGCCCGGCATTCCCTCCAAGGGGTGGGCTTATGATCCGATTTGGCTGTATCTGCTTGGGGCTTTTTCTGCTCACGTCGTTGGGTTGGTCCTTCGCCCCGCCCATGCCTATGTCCTCGGATGCTCCGCCGCCCGCGGCCACGAAGCCCAGCGTGGACCCCACCGTGGATCAACAGATCATCGCCAACCGCTACCGTCAGCTCGAGGAAATGCTCCTGCGCATCGCACAAAAGCTCGAGCGCAGCGGCAACCATGAAAACGTCAAAAAGGCCCGGGTCATCCAGCGCGCCTTGCGGGAAGCACGCGAGAAGGAAATCGCCGTCAATCTGAACCATTTGGCGGATTCCTTGAAGCAGCCCAGCCTCTCCGACCTGAAAAAGGCGGTGGAACAAGGGGGCACGCTGCGCACCGACATGGAAGCCCTGCTGCTCGCCTTGTTGGCGGAGGATGAAAACAATCAGGACAAGATCAAGCAGTTGACGGAGTTGATCAAGGAATTGGATGCCGCCATCCGGGCGCAAAAGGTGGCCAACGCCAAGAATCAAAGCCCTCAAGTCGAGAAGGATGACGCCAAGAAGGCCCAGGACATCGCCAAGAATCAATCCGAGAAGATTCTCGACAAGATCAAGAAGATGGAAGGAAAGGACGCGAAATCCGAGTCCAGCCCCAAGGACAGCAAGGATCCGAAGGACAGCAAGGATAGTCAAGATTCCAAGGATTCAAAGGATTCGAAAGACAGCAAAGATTCAAAAGACAGCAAGGACTCGAAAGACAGTAAGGACTCGAAAGACTCGAAGGATTCGAAGGATTCGAAGGATTCGAAGGACAGTAAAGACTCCAAAGATTCCAAGGACAGCCAGGGCAAGTCCGGCGAAGGTTCCCCCAAGGATCAAGAGCCTCAGGATCGTCAAAATCAGCAAGATTCCTCCGAACAGCAAGATGGCGTGCTGCCGCGGAAAAAGGTGGAGGACGCCAACGAGTCGCAGAAGCGCGCCAGCGAGAAAATCGACAAAAAAGAGCGGAAACCAGCGGAACAGGATCAAGAGGAAGCCACCCGCAAGCTGGAGGAAGCCCGCAAGAAACTGGAAGAAATCCTCAAGCAGATGCGCGAGGAAGAAATCGAGCGCGTCCTGGCGGATTTGCAGCGCCGCTGCGAAAAAATGCTGCAAATGCAGGAAATCGTCAACGACAACACCCGCCGCCTCGACAAAAAGATCCAGGCCAACCCCGAAAAAATCCCTTCCCGCGAAGAGGAAATTACTTCTCGACGCCAATCGGAGGAAGAGGATAAAATTGTTGAGGAAGCCGACAAGGCGATTTCGATCATAGAAGCGGAGGGTTCCGCGGTGGCTTTTGCCGAGACGTTCCGCCAAGTGCGCTCGGACATGGCCCATGTGTCCAAGCGGTTGGCGCGCGTTAACGTCGGGCCGGAAACGCAAATGATCGAGGACGACATCGTCGCCACGCTGAAGGACATGATCGAAGCCCTCAAGAAAGCGCAAAAGGAACAGCGGGATCGGAAGAATAACCAACAGCAGCAAGATGGGCAGCCGCCGCCGCAGTCTTTGATTGACAAACTGGCGGAACTGCGGATGATCAAGGCTCTGCAATTGCGCGTCAACCATCGCACGACGCTTTGGGGCAAACGGTATCAGGGAGAGCAAGCCAGCGACTTGGACATCCTTCGGGAGCTGCAGGACCTGGCGCAACGACAGTTAAAGATTTATCAGATCACTGACAATCTGGCGAAGGAGAGAAATCGATGAGGCACCCGCGTCGGCTGCTGATGACCACCCTGGCGACCCTGGGACTCTTTCCCTTCGCGGTCTCGGCGGGTCCCTGGGATCCCGCGGATGGCCCCGCCACACCTCCGACGCTGGGCACGATGGCCCCGATGAACGTCGAGAAGGCCAAGCAACTCACGTTCGCCTGGCTCAATGCCGTCAAGGCCGACCCGCAAGTCATGCAGACGGCCGAAGCCTTGTGGACCAACGCCACGTCGGCCACGCTGCTGGATCGAACGGCGTTCACCATCGGCTTGGTGCTCCCCGAAGCGAAAAAGTGGCTCATCGATCTCAAGGATCCGCGCACGATCAGCCCGACCGCCGCCCCGGACATTCTGAAGGACGTGCGGCAGCCGATGTTCGTCCGCGCCAATCTGGCTCTCTATTTTGCCAAGACCCTGGTCGACCGCCGGCTTTATGAGGAAGCCTTGGAATCGCTGCAAATGATTCAGCCCGAGCAGGTCGTCGACCCGGCCAGCTACTATTTCTACCGCTCCGTCTGTGAGAACAAGCTGCGGCGCAAGGACGAAGGGTTGGCTTCCCTGCACCGCCTGCTCACGTCCGTCAGCGACGTGCCCGAGCGCTATCGCGTGATCGGCAGCTTGATGCAGGAAGAGATGAATCAATGGGCCGACAAGGACCTGAACGACATCGCCCGCCGCATGCAAGAAATCGAAGGCCGGCTGGACGTGGGCCGCGCCGGTCCCAAAACCCAGGCCAGGCAGAAGGAAGTCATCGACCTCCTCGACAAAATGATCGAGGACCTGGAAAGTCAATGCCAGCAATGCCAAGGCGGCGGCTCAAACAATCAACCTAAATCGAACATGCCCTTGCAAGACAGCAAGATCATGGGCGGCGCGGGAGAAGGCAAGGTCGAAAACAAGAAGCTGGTCAAGGACAACAAGGTCTGGGGGCAGATGCCGGAAAAGGAAAAGATCAAGGCCCTGGAAACGCTGTCCCGGCAATATCCGCCGCACTTCCGTGAAGCCATCGAGGGCTACACCAAGAAGATCGCGGGCGGCAAGGAAGAAGATCGCAAGTGAGACGAGCGGGTTTATCCACGACATAATGCCCAGGGGCACGGTGATCCGTGCCCCTTTTTTTTTCCTCCCGAGGGGATCAAACACCTTCCCTCCCATCCGCGGCCGTTTATACTTTGGTATGGAACCTTTGGGGGGAGTTGGAGCACCATGATGCCTCATCAAGGTCGGTTTCGATTTGGCTGGCTGTCCTTCCTGTGCCTGGTCATCGGCTGGACGATCCCCGGCATCGCCAAGGCAGATGAGTTGAAATTGCTCTCCAGCGAGGAACGCTCGGGCAGCCTGCTGCGCCTGAACCAGCAATCCCTCACGTTCAAAACGGACGAAGGCGAGCAAACCTACCCTTTGGCCCAGGTTCTCTGGGTGGATCTACAGGCGGCCCCCAAACCCATCAGCCCCGCGACGACGTTTCATCGACTGACGCTCGTTGATGGCAGCCAATTGATCGGCCGGGAGATCAAACTGCAAGGCAAGGTAGCCCAGGTCAAGGGCATGGATGATCAAATCCATTTGGTTCCGCTGACCCAGGTGGCCCATGTCTTGTGGGAAGCCCAGGACGCCGACAATGTTCGCGAATGGTCGGCCAGCGCCGCCCGCGCCGCCAAGACGGACCTCCTTCGTCTGGTCAGCAGGGACGGCAAAAGCATCAATCTCTTCGAGGGCGTCCTGGGGAAGGTGGACGAAGAAGGCCAAAATATCCAATTCCAACTGGACGGGGGCGATCCCCGTCCGATCGCCTTGAGCCGCGTTCGCAGCCTTTCTTACACGCACTCCAAATCCTCCCTGCCGCCGATCCACGCCCGACTCGCGGTCGTGCAACATCATCAATTCATGCTGACCCGCTTCGAATGGTCGGCGGAAGCCCTGACCGGTGAAACGGCGAGCGGCCTGCACATCAAGGTGGAGCCGAAACAGATTCATCGCCTCGACTTCAGCCTCGGGAAATTGGTCTATCTGTCGGACCTTGAACCGCTCCGCAAGGAGTTCACGCCGATCCATGCCGATCATTTGCCGCGCGATTTCGACTATGGCCGCGACAAGAACCGCATGGGCGGGCCGCTGACCCTGGGGCGCAAGGTTTATGCCAAAGGCTTGGGCCTCCATTCTCGCGCCATGCTCGAATACGACGTCGCGGATTATCAAATCTTCCGCAGCGTCATCGGCATTGATGGCAGCATGACCAGCATGCCGCAACCCATGGGGCACGCTCTGGTCCGCATCGAGGGGGATAATAAGGAGCTGTTCCGCACCGTCGTCTCGGCCCAGGACGCCAAGCCCGTGGAAGTGGAGCTGAAAATCACCGGCGTGAAACGTTTGCGGTTGATCGTCGATTATGGCGAGGATCACGACCTGGGCGATCACGTCAATTTCGCTGACGCGAGGATATTAAAATGATGCCGCGGCGTTTTCCGCTTTTCAACCTCTATCAAAGCCCCTTCTTGCCCCCTGCGCTGCGGCGCGCCGTGCTGGCGGGTTTGGCCTTTTCCTTGCTTTGGATGCTATCCTTGGCGCCGGCGTGGTTGACCGGGCAGGACGTGGACCCGCGCATCCGCGAGGCCGAGGCGCAGCGTTTGGCGGCCATTGAGCGCGTGCGCCCGGCGGTGGTGGCCATTTTCGCCCGGGGCGGCGGCGGCGGCGGGTCGGGCGTGATCATCGACCCGGAAGGGTACGCCCTGACGAATTTTCACGTCGTCCAACCCTGCGGCAACTTCATGCATTGCGGGCTGCCCAACGGCGAACTGTATGAAGCCGTCCTCGTGGGTCTGGACCCTGTCGGCGACGTGGCCCTCATCAAACTGATGCCCCATCAGCCCGGCGCGCCGTTTCCCTTCGCTCCGCTGGGGGACAGCGATCAAGTCAAGGTCGGCGATTGGTCGATCGCCATGGGCAACCCCTTCCTCCTGGCCACGGACTTCACGCCGACCGTGACCTTCGGCATCGTCAGCGGCACGCATCGCTACCAGTATCCCGCGGGCACCATCCTGGAATACACCGATTGCATTCAGACGGAAGCCTCGATCAATCCAGGCAACTCGGGCGGCCCGCTCTTCAACCTCGACGGTCAAATCATCGGCATCAACGGCCGCGGCTCCTTCGAAAAGCGCGGCCGGGTCAACGTCGGCGTCGGCTACGCCATCTCGATCAACCAAATCAAAAACTTCATGGGCCATCTGCGCGGCGGCATGATCGTCGATCACGCCACCCTGGGGGCCGTTGTCAAGACCGATGAAGAGGGCAAGCTTTCCGTCCAACAGATTCTCGGCACCGTCGATGCCTATCGCCGCGGCCTGCGCGACGGCGATGAGCTGATCTCCTTTGCCGGGCGGCCGCTGTCCAGCGTCAATCAATACAAGAACATCCTGGGCATCTTCCCCAAGGGTTGGCGCTTGCCCTTGGTGTTCCGTCATTACGACGAGGAAAAGAAAACGACGCAGCGCGTGGAAACGCTGGTTCGGCTCGCGGGGGTGCACCGCCGCGATCAGCTCGAAGGGCCTGGCCGCCCTCCCCCCGGCCGTCCGCAGCCCGCGCCGCGACCGGGCCAGCCGCCTAGCCCGCAGCCGCCTGGACCGCAACCTCAGCCGCAGCCCGGCCAGCCGCTGCCCGCCGTCGAACCGCCCAAGGATCATCCGATTCGCCAATGGTTCGCCGCCAAGCCTGGCTTCGCTAACTTTTACTTCAACCAATTCGAGCGTGATCGGGTTTGGACAGGATTCCTCAAGCAACTCGGCGGCCCGATGCCCGCGGGACCATGGAAGTTGGAAGGGGAAATCGTTCGACCGATCAAGGGACCGGCTTCCTTCCAACTGCAATCCGCATTGATCGAGGCCAAATGGGCGGAAGCGGAGCATCGCCTGGAGCCGCTCAAGCCGGGCGAATCCCTGGAGAATCTGAGCACGCCCACCGGCAGCGGCGGCTTGCTCGCGGCGCTGTATCATTGGCAGCGGCTCCTCTCCCTGGGTGAAAAGGGCTTCGAGGCGGAATTTCACTACGGCGGCACGGAGCCGTTTTATCCGCAGGGGGCCGCCGGCTCGGCCCTGCTCTGCGACGTCCTGCTCACCGAGCATGCCGGGGTCAAGTGCAAGTGGTACTTCCAACCCCAGGATCAAATCCTCCTGGGCGTGGAAGTCTGGCTCGAGGAGAGCGTCGATCCTTGTGAGATCGTCTTCGGCGATTATCGGCTCAAGGACGACCGCCGCGTGCCGCATCGGTGGGAAATCCGCCATGGGGATCGGGAGTTCGGCGTGATCGTGGTGCAATCGCTGACCTGGCCGAAGTCATAGAATAAGGCATCAAGGGCGTTCGGTAACAAGCGAAGAAAACCGTCGGGAAACGAGGTGGTTTGTGGCGCGAAGAGGGTTCGTCGTCTTGCTGGTCAGCGGCCTGTTCCTGGGAGCCGTCGGGGCCGATGATTGGCCGCAATGGCTGGGTCCGCAGCGCGATGCGATTTGGCGTGAAAGCGGCATCCTCAAGACGTTTCCCGCCGACGGGCCCAAGGTGCTTTGGCGGACCCCCGTGGGCGGCGGGTACACGGGGCCTGCCGTGGCCATGGGGCGCGTCTTCCTCATGGATCGCCTGCTCGCCGAAGGGGCCAAGAATCACGACGAAAAGGTCATCCCGCAACGTCCCAAGAACAGCATCGCGGGCAAGGAGCGCGTCCTGTGCTTCGATCAAAAAACGGGCAAGGAACTATGGAAACATGAATACGACTGCCCGTATACCGTCTCCTACCCCGTGGGCCCACGGTGCACGCCGATCGTCGAGGACGGCAAGGTCTACACCCTGGGAACGGAAGGCGACTTGCGCTGCCTGGACGCCGCGTCGGGCAAGCTGCTTTGGTCCAAGGATTTCAAGAAGGATTATCAAGCCACCACGCCGATCTGGGGCCATTCCGCGCATCCCCTGATCATCGGCCAAAAGATCATCTGCATGGTGGGCGGCCCGCAAGCCACCGTCGTCGCTTTTCACAAGGACACCGGCGAGGAACTGTGGAAGGCGCTCAGCGCCAAGAACGTCGGCTATTGCCCGCCCATCCTGATCCAGGCCGGCGGCCAACCGCAAGTCATCGTCTGGCATGGCGAGGCTGCCGCGAGCCTGAACCCCGACAACGGCCAGGTCCATTGGTCGCATCCCCTGCCCACGTATCAAGCCATGTCCATTTCCATGCCGCGCTTCTTCGAGGATAAGCTGTTCTTCACCGCCTATCCGCAAACGGCGCTGGTCGTGCAGCTAGCGAAGGATCAGCCGCAAATGGAAGTGGTCTGGAAAGGCGACCGCAAGAAGGGGCTGTACAGCGTCTTCAGCACGCCCTTCGTCGAGAACGGCCACATCTACGGCAACTCCGCGGAGGGCCGACTCGTCTGCATCAAGGCGGATACGGGCGAGAAACTATGGGAATCCTTAAAACCGAATCACGACAAACGGCTGCCCTCGGCGGACCTGTTCATCGTCAAGAACGGGGATCGCTTTTTCCTGCAGAATGAATTCGGCGAGTTGATCATCGCCAAGCTGTCGCCGCAAGGTTACGAGGAAATCAGCCGCGCCAAGCTCATGCAGCCCACGTCGACCGCTTGGGGCCGCGACGTCGTCTGGTCGCATCCGGCGTTCGCCGACCGCTGCATCTTCACCCGCAACGATCAGGAATTGATCTGCGTTTCCTTGGCTGAACAATAAACGGGAATCGAGGCACGAGCATGATTCGCCGATGGTTCTGGGGGTTGATCGGATGCTGGCTGGCTTGCGGCGCGGCCGCCGCTCAGGAAAGCACCTTTGCCGCGGTCAGCAGGCAAGTCAACCAGAAGATGGTCAAAATCTTTGGCGCGGGGGGATATCGCGGCATCACCGCTTATTGCACGGGCGTGCTCATCTCCCCCGAGGGCGACATTCTCACGGTCTATAGCCCCACGCTCGACAGCGTGGACCTCCGGGTGCATCTCTACGATGGCACGCGCCACTCGGCCGTGCTCGTCGCCGCCGAGCCGCAGTTGGACGTGGCCCTGATTCGGATCAAGGACCGCGAACCGTTCAAGCTGCAGCCGCTGCCGCACGTGGACCTCGGCCAGTTGCCGCCCCCGCCGCAGGTGGGCGATTGGATTTTGGCGTTCAGCAACTCCTTCGAAATCGCCACCGGGGACGAGCCGGTGTCGGTCCAGCGCGGCGTGATCGCCGCGATCACGCCCTTCGCCGGCCGCCGGGGCATCCACCGCGCCGCCTATCAGGGCACGGCCTACATCCTCGACGCCGTCACGAACAACCCGGGGGCGCAAGGCGGCCTGATCACCAATCGGCGCGGGGAGCCGCTGGCTTTGATCGGCAAGGAACTCAAGAACACCCTCACCGAAACCTGGGTCAACTACGCCATGCCGCTGCCCGCGCTCGCCTCCTTCGCCGCCAAGGCCATGAAAGGCGAGTACAAGCCCATCGTTCGGGAAGAGGACAAACCCTTGCCCAATCCCGGCCGGCATGGCCTGATCCTCGTCCCCGACGTCGTGGACCGGACGCCGCCCTTTGTCGAATCCGTGGAAACCGGATCGCCAGCAGCGCAAGCCGGTTTTCAACCCGATGATCTGATCCTCTTCCTCCGCGCCAAGCGGCCCGACGCCGTCGAGGAGGAGGAGGAGCAGGTCGTCACCAGCGTGAAAACGTTCCGGGAGGCGATGAATGCGCTGCCGCCAGGGACGGCCGTTCGCTGCGTGGTGCGCCGGGGTTCCCAACTTTTGACGTTGGAATTCAAGCTCGAACCCGCTCGCTGAATGGGTTTGGCCAAGGCCATGGAGTCGCCAAGAGACCATGATCCCGTTTCGCTGCTCGCCGATTTGCACTTTGGCCTTGCTGTGCCTGTGTGGCATGGCGCCAGCGCAAACCCCTTCCTCAGAGGTCGATCCGCAGCGGCGGCAGATGCTGTTGGGGCGGTGGTGGAGCCTAGGCGGCAGCGGAACGATCGTGGATTTTTATTCCGAAGGCCGGCTGCGCGTATGCCGGGCCGACCAGGTCGTGAAGGCGGCCTACGAATGGATGTCGCCTTCGCTGTTGCGCGTCACGCTGGATCAGGAGGGCGACGCGGCGCCGCTCAGCGTGGTCATGACGATTGAACTGGAACCCAAACGGCTCGCGTGCCAAGTTCCCGGCGGCAAGGCCGAGCGGTTCGAGCGCCGCTAAACCTGTGCAGTCAACGTGCAACCAACGTTTCAAGCTGAATGACGAAGTCTCATTGGACGGACCTGCGAACATGACCATCTCTCCCTGCCGCACGTGGATCGGGTTAACCCTTGTCTGGAGCTTGCTGACGACGAGCCTGGCCTGGGGTTGGGCGTGGCCCGGCGCCGATGATTTGGAGGCGGCCCTGGAGCGGGGGACCAAGTCCGCCGCGCAAGCGGCGGGTCCCAGCGTCGTGCAGTTGCAAACCGTGGGCGGCAAGGAATTTGTTGGCTCGGGCCAGATGACCATGCAGCGCGGCCGCGGGCCGACGACGGGCTTGATCGTCTCGGACGATGGCTACATTATCACCAGCAGTTTCAACCTGGCCCATCAACCCTCCAGCATCACGGTCTTCATCACGGGCCGCAACGACCCGCTCCCGGCCAAGATCATCGCCCAGGATCAGACGCGCATGATCACGCTGCTCAAGGTGGAAGCCCAGGGACTGCCCGTTCCCCGGTGGGCGGCCAAGTCGGAACTGAAGCTCGGCCAATGGGTGCTGGCCCTGGGCCGGACCTGGTCGGACAGCCCCCAGGCGCCGCCCTCCATCAGCATCGGCATCGTCTCCGCCCTCGACCGCATCTGGGGCAAGGCCATCCAGACGGACGCCAAGGTATCCCCCGTCAATTACGGCGGGCCGTTGATCGACCTCGACGGCAAAGTCGTCGGTCTGCTCTGCCCCCTGTCGCAGCGCGGCGAGGACGATGTGGCCGGCGCGGAGTGGTACGATTCGGGCATCGGCTTCGCCATCCCCATGGAAGACATCTTGCGCGTGCTCGACCAGCTTAAGGCCGGTAAGAACCTCGAACGCGGCCTGCTTGGCGTCCAATTTCAGCCCACGGAAGCCCTCGACGCCACGCCAACGATCAGCCTCGTCTACCCCCATTCTCCCGCGGAGAAAGCGGGGCTGCAGGCCGGGGACACGATCATCGAAGTGGACGGGCAGCCCATTGCCCGCACCTCCCAGCTTCGTCATCGCCTCGGACCGAAATACGCGGGAGACACGATCAGCTTGAAGGTGAAGCGCGACAAGGAGGAGATCGCGATTCCGCAATTGCCCTTGATCGCACCGCCCAAGTATCAACAGATGGCCTGGCTGGGCATCGCTCCGGTGCGCGACGATCCGTCCTGGGAAATCACGATTCGCTATGTGTTTCCCGAGAGTCCCGCCGACCAGGCCAAACTGGAGGCCGGCGATAAAATCGTGAACGTCGAAGGCCGGCCCGTGCCGGGGCGCGAGGGATTGGCCGCGCGGATCGGCGGCGCCATGCCCGGCAGCGAAATCAAGCTCGGCGTCCGCCGCAAGAATGGCAAAATGGAAACGATCACGGTCAAGCTCGCGGCCATAAGCGGCGCGGCGCTGCTGGCCGACTTGCCTCCCGGATCGGCCAAGAAAGCCCTGGCCCCGCGCCAGCCGCCGCCGGGCATGATGGCGCCGCCCCGGCCCACGCGCCCCGAAGCCACCAAACCGGAAACAGCCAAGCCCGTCACAAAGGGCTTCATCGAGACCGAAGACCCCGTCCTCGGCCGCAAGACGTGGACCTATGTCCCCGAGAATTACGATCCGAACGTTTCCCACGGCCTCTTGGTCTGGCTGCATCCCGCGGGGGACCCGATGCAAGCCGCCATGCGCTCGATCTGGGAGCCGCTCTGCCAGCAGCACCATCTCATCTTGCACGCCCCCCTGGCCGACAACCCATCGGGTTGGCTGACCAGCGAAGCCGACCTGATCCTGCAGGACGTCCGCGGACTGCTGCAAACGTACACCATCGACCGGCAGCGGATCGTCGCCCATGGCCTGGGTCAAGGCGGCACACTCGCCCTTTTCCTGGGGATGGATGCCCCCGAGGTGTTCAGCGGCGTGGCTTCCGTGGGCGGCGTCTGGGTTCAATCGGCCAAGGAACCCCGCCCGGGACAGCGCCTCTTCTTCTTCCTCGCCAGCGGCGGCAAGGACCCCAACATCGAAGCCATCCGCGTCGTCAAGGAGCGAGTGAGCGAGCGACAGTATCCGATCTGGACCGTGGACATCCCGGACCTCGGGACCGGCTATCTCCCCGACGCGGATTTGCTTCGGCGATTGGTCTTTTGGATCGAAACACTGGATCGCATTTGACAGCCGCAAACTGGGACGAAACCCCCGCCCGGCCGCGGGAGATGGATGACTTTCGGGCCTGGTCATGATATCGTAAATGGTAGATCACTCCCACCGCTTTTCACGACAACCATTCAGGAGAACGTTCGATGCCAGGTACCCCCCTCACTCGCCGCTGGCGGGTCATGCTCAGCGCATTGCTGTGCGCCGCCTTGCTCGGCTGGTCGCTCCATGCCGGGGACGCCCCGACCGGGGACGCCGCGACGCGCCACGCCGCCGCTGAAGCCCACATCATGAAGGACATCGGCTTTCTGGCCGGGGACATGTGCGAAGGCCGCGGCATTCATACCCATGGCATTCATATCGCCGCCGATTTCATCGCTGCCAATTTCAAGGCCTATGGACTGAAGCCCGGCGGCACCGACGGCTACTTCCAACCGTTCGACGTCGGCACCCGCGGTTCGGTCGGCCTGGGCTCCGGTAATCAACTGAGTCTCAAGGGGGCGGATAACAAGTCGACCGCGCTCACCATGGGCGTGGACTTTGTGACCCTGTCGGGCGGTGCCAGCGGCGGCGTCAGCGGCGAAATCGTCTTCGCCGGGTACGGCATCGAATCCTCCGAACCGGCTTACAATGACTACGAAGGCATCGACGTGGCCGGCAAGGTCGTCCTCTTGCTGCGGAACGCGCCGCGCTACAAGACCGAAGACTTGCAGCCCAACTTCCATGACGTGAAACATCCGGACATCGCCCTGGTGGGCAAGGTCGGCAGCGCCATCGCCAAGAAGGCCGCCGCCGTCCTGCTCGTCAACGACGCCGCCACCGCCGGCGAGCGCGACGCCCTGATGCGCTTCAATCAGCCCGTGGCCCCGACGGGCCAGGTCCTGGCCGTCCCCGTCATGCACGTCAAGCGCGCCGTCGCCGATCAAATGCTGGCGCCGCTGGGCAAGACCCTCAAGGAGTTGGAAGAGCAAATCGACAAGGAATTCAAGCCGCTCAGCCAGGCAATCAAAAACTCGAACGTCGAACTGCAGACCAACATCACCCGCTCCACCACGAAATGCAAGAACGTCATTGGCGTCTTGGAAGGCAGCGGCCCGCTCGCCGACGAGACGATCGTCATCGGCGCTCATTATGACCATTTGGGCTATGGCACCTTCGGCAGCCTGTCCCGGGGGCAGCATTCGATCCATTACGGCGCGGATGACAACTGCTCGGGCACGGTCTGCGTCCTCGAATTGGCACGCCGCTTTGGCCAGATGAAGGGCCGCGAAGGCCGCCGCATGGTCTTCATCCTCTTCTCCGCCGAGGAAAGCGGGCTGCTCGGCTCCGCCCATTATTGCCGCCAGCCCACGTTCCCTCTCGATAAAACCGTCGCCATGGTCAACCTCGACATGGTCGGCCGCTATCGGGAAGAGGTCAAGCTCCAGGTCATGGGCGTCACGACCGCCAAGGATCAATACTTCGACAAGATCATCAACGAAGCCAATGCTGCCGTCGGCATGAAGCTCGAACTTTCAGGCGGCGGCCAGTTCTTTGGCGCCAGCGACCATTATTCCTTCTACATGAAGGACATCCCGGTCATCTTTCTCTTCACCGGCATGCATCCGGAGTATCATACTCCCGCCGATCAGGTGCCGACGATCAACATCCAAGGCATCCGCCAGTGTGCCGACCTGGTCGAGGGCATCCTGCTCAAGCTGACCACGTTGGAGCAAAAGCCCGCATTCGTGAAGGTGCAAACCACTCCCCGCATACAGTCCACGGGGCCGCGCCTGGGAATCATGCCCAGCTACGAGGATGAAAAAGACGGCATGATGATCGAAAGCGTCACGGAGAATGGCCTGGCGGCCAAGGCGGGTCTGAAGAAAGGCGACCGCGTCATCGAAATCTCGGGCAAGCCCGTCAAGAACGTCACCGGCTACATGAACGTCATGCGCGGCTTCAAGAAGGGCGACAAACTCGAGATCATCGTCCTGCGCAACGGCGACAAGGTGAAGATCGAACTGACGATCGAATAAGCCCGGCGAGATCGCAAGACCATCAACCACCCACCCGCGGACCGCCTCCGCGGGTTTCTTTTTTGCCTGGCCGCTACGTCCGCTGGAAATAGTAACCGCGCATCTCGGCGGGGGCAGGCCCGTTGATCACCTTCAAGCCTTCGCTGGTGACAAACTCCATCTCCAGGCGGAAGCCGTGCCGCGCGACTTCGGCCGCCAGTTCATCATGGCTGAAAATCCACATCGGGATGCGTCTGGGTTCGGCATAATAGGCCACCCGCGGCAGGGTGACAAAGGATCGCTCGGCAAAGCAGGTCGGCACGCGGCTCAGATACAGCGCTTTTTGGGCTGAGCGAGTGAGCCGTTCAATCACGCTTTGCCATGAGCGGGTGTATTGTAAAGCCCCGCTGGCCATGACCAGGTCGACTTTCAGATCGGCAAACTGATCGTCCTGATCGAAATAGGTCGCTTCGGGCATGACCTGCTCGGCCGCGGCGCGCAAGCCTGGCAAATCCTTGTTGTAAAATTTGACCTTGATGCCGGGGATGAGCCGCTGGGTCAAAGCGGCGTATTGACCGAGGCACCCGCCCCAATCCAGAATGCTCAATTCCGATTGAAGGTGGGCTGTGCGGGCCAGGACGTATCCAAAAGCGGTATAGATCTGACTTGCAAAGACGTTGCCGCCGTTAGCCATTTGCCTTGGGTTTATCATGCCCAGCGGGCCAGGCAGCGTGATTGATTGCATAAAGGCATGCCAGCTTTTGAGGTAATGATCCACCGCGACATCGGAACCCCAGGTCGCCTCACTGGGGTCGTTCTTGGGCCAACCCTCGGGCGCGTAGGGCATCTCATTGGGATCGGACAAGCCGCGCCACCGATTGATCCGCTGCACCCAAGATGCCGGCAGAAAGCGGCGGATGGCGGCTTTGAGCCCCAGCAACACGGGCATGGGGTTCTCCTAGCTGTTGGCGTAAACGCTTTGGGCCGCCGCGGCACTGGCCCCCGGCTTGAGTGAATAACCCTCTTGCTGCAGGCAGCGTTCCAGCGCCGAGAGCACGGCAAAGACACTGGAGGCACGCGCGCCGTACCCCATGAGGCCGATGCGCCAGGCTTTGCCTTTGAAATCGCCAAGCCCTCCGCCCACCTCGATGCCGAAGTCGCTGACCAGCCGCTTGCGCACTTTCATGTCCTCGATGCCATCGGGAATGCGAATGGCGTTGAGTTGGGGCAACTGGCATTGTTCCTTGGTCAAATAGGAAAGCCCCATGGCGTGAATGCCCGCCTTGAGGGCCAGGTGATGGAGGCGGTGCCGGGCGAAGCGGGCCGGCAGCCCCTCCTCCAGGACCACCCGCAGCCCCTCGCGCAGGGCGTAGACCGAGCTGATTGGGGCGGTGTGGTGATAAAAGCGTTCTTCGCCCCAATACTTCATCACTTCGCTCATGTCCAGATACCAGCTTTGCACCTTGGTCTTCCGGTTGCGAATGATCTCCATGGCGCGCGGGCTGAAGGTGATCGGTGCCAAGCCGGGGGGGCAGCCCAGTCCCTTTTGGGTGCCGCTGAAGACGGCATCCAGTTCCCAGGCGTCCACCTCCAAGGGCACGCAGGCCAGCGAGGTGACCGTGTCCACGGCGAGCAGCACGCCCTGCTCATGGCACAGTTTGCCAAGCTCCTCCATCGGCTGCAAGGCGCCCGTGGACGTTTCGGCATGGACGATGCCCAGGACCTTGGGCTTCACTTTCTTGAGCGTGTCCCTGAGGACATTGAGGTCGAAGACGTCGCCCCAGGGAGCTTCGATGACCGTGGTCTTGGCCCCGGCCCGCCGGGCGATTTCCGCCATCCGTCCGCCAAAATATCCCTTGACGGCCACGACCATTGGGTCGCCCGGTTCGATCAAATTGACGACCATGCACTCCATGCCGGCCATGCCCGTGCCGCTCACGGCGAAAGTCAGCGGATTCTGCGTCTTGAAAACTTGACGCAGCATTTGCTGCGTTTCGGACATCATGACCACGAATTCCGGGTCGAGGTGGCCCAGGAGCGGCGTGGTCATCGCCTTGAGCACGCGCGGATGGGCCTCGCTGGGGCCAGGGCCGAGCAGCAAACGCGGCGAGGGATTCAATTCACCCGGAAGATTGGCGGTGGACATGGCTTCTCCTGTTGGTCTGGCGCGAACGGCGGCCGGGCGGGGGCCGCCCTGAATCAGGCGAGCTTGGCTCGATCCTGGATCATCTTACTGAGTTGCTTGAACGCTGGCGTGCCGGCTTGACCGACCCATTCAAACGCGGCCGACTCCGCCGTGGTCAGGATCACGCCCGCCTGCTGCATCCGCCGCAGGGCCGTGTCGTGATCCAGCTCGAAGCGCGAGCCGACGGCGTCGACGGCGACGTAAACCCGAAAGCCCTCGGCCAGCAGGTCGAGCGCGGTCTGCTGCACGCACACGTGGGTTTCAATCCCGGCGAGCAGCAGCTTGGGCCGGGCTTCGCGGTGAAACGTCTCCACGACGGAGCGCACGGCGCAGCAACTGAAGGCCACCTTGTCGGGCCGAGGCGGCAGCTTGCTGGCGAGCGGTTCGACGGTTCCCCCCAGCCCCTTCGGATACTGCTCGGTGGCTTGAATCGTCATTTTCATAAGCTGGGCCGCGTCGATGAGAAAATCGACGTTGCGAACGATCGCCTGCCGCCGGGGGATCAAGGGCAGCAGTTTTTCCTGCAGGTCGATGACGAGCAGGCCCGTGTCGGCCGCGCTCATCAACGCGGGGTGGATCATGGCAGCGCCCTTTCGGCGAGACGATGAAGAGAAACGGCCGCCCCGGAGGCGGACCGCTACCCTGGCGTTTCAGGACGAAGCAGCGTTATTTTAGCAGTGCTTGCAGCTTGTCCAACTCCACATCGAACTTCCTGGCCGTTTCCTCCGCGGCCAGGCCGCCGAAGCGGACGGCATGGTAGGCTTCGGCCAGGCGTTCGGGCAAGCCGGCCATGGCCGAAGCCGCCGCTTGTTGAGCGATCATCTGCTTGGCCTGCCCGCTGAACTCGAGGGCGGTCTGCGGCGGCTCGGGCAACAAGCGAAAATGTTTTTCGACCAGGAGCAAGAAGCGGCGATAAAAGGGAATTTTCGGCAGGGAGTTCAAAAGGGCCAGGCGCTGGCGGCGGCGGTGGAGGAACAAGCGCAGCAAGCGCAGGCTCATCAAGGCCATCAAGATCGAAAACAGCAGCGCGGCAATCAACAGCAACAACCCCAAGGTGCCCATCTCCCGGAACCACGAAAACAGATCCTCCATCCATGCCGCCTTGAAGCGGGCCAGGAACCGCTGCCGCTGCAAATCCCCCGAGAAGTCCAGGATAAAGAATTCCCAGAGATAGCGGGCAAAGGACACGTTGGCGGCCCAGGTTCCCGTGTCGCGCAGCGAGGCTTCATTCTGCGGCGTGGCGTCCAAGGTCATCCAGCGGATGCTGGTGAGCACGGGGCGAACGGTCTGCTCGGGCTCTTCGCGCCCCGGAACCCGCACCCGCTCCTCCGTCGTTTCCTGCTCGACGACGGCTTCCACCCAGGCATGGGCATGGTATTCCTTGACCTCATAGAGATTCGAGAGATGGTTCCAATCGGCGCCGCGAAAGCCCAGCACGATCCGCGCCGGGATGCCCTGCGTGCGCAGCATCAGGGCCAGGGCCGAGGCGAAGCGCTCGCAGGTGCCCGCACGCACGTTTTCGAGGAAATCCTCGTTGGGTTCCAAGCGCTCGTCCATGCGCATCCGCTCCAGCGAGTAGGCAAACCGCTTTTCATTAAGGAGATATTTTTCCATGGCCAGGGCTTTTTCCCTGGGGCTGGCGTCGGCTGTCAGATTGGCTTCCTTGAGCGCCTCCTCGGCGACTTTGGCGATGCGGCCCGAATCGATGAGCTTTTGCGGCAGCGTGCGCAACTTTTGCAAATAACGCTCCATCGTGATGATCTCGCTCAGGTCGTACAGGACGTTCTGATCGATCCGAGTCCGGCCGATACGCTGGTCCCACTCAGTGCGGCCGATCATCGGAATGGCGATCAGTTGTTGATAGAGAATGTTGCGCTGCGGGCGGTGTTCGCTCATCGTGATAGAGACGCACCCCTCGGTCTTGCTCTGGTAAAAGAAGACCATGCTGAAGTCGCCCGGCGGCGAATAGGGGTCCAGGCTGACGCGCGGCTGCACGTTGGTCATGCCCAGGGCCTCGAGGGCGAAGATCGGCATCTCGCCGAGGACGCGGTTGGGGACTTCGGGGGTGGAGACCGCCCCGGCCACGGTAATTTTGCGCGGATCCAGGGAGAAGGAGACCAGATAATGCTCCCGGTCCGGCTCGGGGACGCGGAACGCTTGAAAGCCTGTGAGGTCCGTGCGCGAATTCCCCCAGCGGCCAAATTCATCGTAAATGGAGCAGGTCACGCCGCGCCACCGCGGCGTCGTGGCGACCTTGGCGGGGTTCATGTAGCGGTCGAAGATGCTGGCCCGAAACACCAGTTCCTCGCTCGTCTCCAGGCGGCCGACGCCATTCAGGTCCATGCTCGGCTTGAAACCGGTGACGGCGGGCTTGACCGTGGGATTCAAGCCCGACCCCAGGGGGCTTTGGCTGCGCGGCACGATGAAGAAGAACGCCAAGCCAACCAGGGTGATCAAGCCGAACCACAAGACGGCGCTCAGGATGCCCAGGTTGGACCGCTGGCCCAGGGTTTCCAGGCGGCTCGTGGGCGTCAGGCGATGAAACCGCTTTTTCGCGGTCGGCATCACCTGGCTGTACAGATTGAAATTGCGCAGCGTCCACACCAGGCAAAGCAGGTAAGCCACCACCACCAGGGGAAACAGCGGCGCGTCCCGGTCGAGTTTGTTGGTCATCGCCAGCACGCACGCCAGCACCACCTGCACCAACCCCATCAGGTGAATCGCCCAGTAGTCGCTGAGTCCCTTGGGGCGAAAGAGCTTCGCCAGCAGCAGCACGGTCATCAAAGGGCCGCCATAAGGGAGCGCCAACCGCACCAATTCGATGTCCACCTCGTCGACATTGGGCCGGCTGCCCCGCAGGGACAGAAAGAGCCAGGCGGGCCAAACCAGGAAGATGACTACGGCCAACTGGTTCGATTGGGCGATGCTCATGGCCCAGCGGCCGTCCATGCGATAGGCCAAATAAAGGAAAACGCCGACGACCAGATAAAACACGATCGTGCCCGGAATCTGCACTTGCTCGGCATAGGCCAGGGCTATGGTGGACAGCGTCAGGCAGATATAAAAGCTGGCTTGGAAAAGTTTTTGAACGTTGAACATGGGTCCCTCGTTCACGGTAAGACGGCCTCGGCCGAGGATTCGAAATAGTCGACGGTGGCTTTCTCCGCCATGTTGAGCAAGGCCACGGGCCGCCGCAGCGCTTGATGGAGGTCATGCGCCAGCGTCGTTGCCCGGGGGCTGACGACGAGGATCGGCCCGATGGGCAACTCGGCTTGCGCCAATTGATCCACCAAGGACGCCGCATCCGGTTCAGGCCCGCCTTCGACCACGGCCAAGTGCTCGAGCAAAGGCAAAACGCCGCGATGCCCGGTGGCCATTCCCGGAACGCTCGCCTTGCGATCGGCGATGGCGAGCAAGAGCTGGGTGTTGGCCTGCTGATGCCAGGACCAACACAGCGTGGCGGCGCAGCTCACGGCTTGCTCCAAGCGGTCCAGATCCGTCCGCAAGGGCAGCTCCAGGCTTGCTTGCGACTGCAGGTGGCGGCTCATGAGGGCCTTGCGGCGGGCATCCATCTTCTGCATGGCCGCTTCCTCGTGGAGCCGATCCGCCCGGGCCTGCTCCCATTTGGCGTAGAGCTTCGCGGCCGGTTCGGGCAGCCAGGCTTCGAGCACGACGATGAGATGGTCCAGGGGCGTCTCTTCAAATTCGCGCACCATCAATTCATTCATCCGCGCCGTGGTCCGCCAATGAATCCAGCGCGGGCTGTCGCCGGGCCGAAAATCCCGGACGCCGTAAAAGTCCGCGGGGACGGCCGTGCGGCGGCTGATCTGGCGCCGCGGCAAGGGCGTGGCCTGGGCTCGGGAGTGGAGCAGATGGCGGAGGCGGCTGCGATGCACCTGGCCCAGCTTGGGCAGCACGATCAGATCGTCCACCAAATCGATCCGCAGCGATCGGCGAAAGAGGGCGAAGGGATAGCCGCTGCTGATCAGCACGCCCTGCAGCCGATACGCTCCCCGCCGCGGCAGGGTGATGTGGTAGCTGAGGATGACCGCTTGCCCCGGCTTTAGCGAGGGAATGCCGAAGCGATGCTCATGCCAGACGCCCACATCAGCGATGGCCAATCCCGATTGCGTCCGCCAGCCCGCGTTGACCACCTCCAGCCGGATCGTGCACTTCTTGCCGGCGATCAAAGGCCCCGACCAGCGCCGCCTTACCTGAATCTCATGGAACCCGCGGCGGAAGACGATGCTGAAGAAGTTGAGGAGAAAGATGCCCAGCATGAAGCTGGCGATCAGCGTCACCAGGTTGAAAGCGCGGAGAAACATCAAGAAGATGGTCAGGCCGATCCAAAAGAAGCCTTCCATCGTCGGCACCATCATCCGCCAGCCGTTGCCGCGGCGCGGGGGGCGCTGGCGCAGGTGCGAATCGCGGCGGATGCGGACCGGCGCGGCCGCTTGACTGATCATTTTGCGACGCGACGTGGGACTGCGCACGCGGCTTTCCTTTCCGAGCCTTCCAGGCTGAAATCACACGGGCACGGGGGTCTGTTCCACGATCTCGCGAACGACGGTGTCGCCGGCGTCCTCGCGGAAACCACCCTTGCTGAGCGTCTTGGTCACGACGCGATGCCCCAGCACGGGGATCGCCAGCTTCTTGATGTCGTCCGGAATGACGTAGGAACGACCTTGCAAATAGGCATACGCCTGGGTGCAGCGGTAAAAGCTCAGAGCGCCGCGGGTGCCCACTCCCAAGTAAACGTCGTCGCGCGACCGCGTGGCTTCGACGATTTGCAAAAGGTAGTCGGCCAGGCTCTCCTCGAAGGCGACCTGGCGAACCTTCATTTGATGATCGATCAGATCTTCCTTCCGCATGATGGGCACGAGTTTGTCCACCGGTTCGCCCGCGCGATGCTGCGTCAAGATCGCCTTTTCATCGGCGCGCGCGGGATACCCGATCCGCAAGCGCATGGCGAAGCGGTCCATCTGGTTTTCGGGCAGCGGATAGGTGCCTTCGAACTCGAAGGGATTTTGCGTGGCCACGACCATGAAGGGCGCCGCCAGGGGCAGCGTTTTGCCATCGACGGAGACTTGCTGGTCGCTCATGGCCTCGAGCAGAGCGCTTTGGGTTCGCGGCGTGGCCCGGTTGATTTCATCCGCCAAGACAATGTTGGTGAAAATGGGGCCGGGCCGAAACACGAATTCGCTCGATTGCTGGTGATAGACGCTGGTCCCGGTCAAATCGCTCGGCAACAGGTCCGGCGTGAATTGAATGCGATGAAAGGCACAATCCAGGCTCTTGGCCAAGGCCTTCGCCAGCAGCGTCTTGCCGATGCCCGGGACGTCCTCGATCAGGAGATGCCCTTCGGCGAGCAGCGTGACTAACGTGAATTGAATGCTCTCTGGTTTTCCAAGAAAGACCGATCCGATATTTTCGCTTAACTGCTTCAGCGAAGCGCGACTAGCTTCCGACATGCCCACCTCTCAACGACAACCCTGGACCTGGTTTTCAAAGAAAGCCATCCCGCCTCTGCGACGCAATGCACCAGCGGTTGAATGATGAACCGTTGTCCTGGGAAACATGAAACCGTCATGAAGATGCGATTATAAGACGTGCCACGCTCGCGTGGCAATGATATTGCCATGTTCCCGCAAAATTGTGGCGAATTCCCGCCTTAAATCCAGCGCTGGGACGAACGGCCAGAGGGATAGGCATGCGGCTCAATCGAGCCTGGCCGAGGAGCCAGGTTGAAAGTCGGCGATCTCCAGGTCGATGCTGGTATAGCCATTCCATTCGTTGACCTTGGGGGTATAGACCAGGCAACAGGCGCCGCCGGCGGAGATCAGTTCCTCCAAACGATCCGCCATGCCGAAGGCGATGGCCTTGAAGGCCGGCCCCGTGTCGTGCTTGACGCGGAAGCTCAAATGGCGCTCGCCGCCGCCGACTTTTTTAGGTTCCTGCGCCAGCCGCAAGCCGCCCGTAAGAAACAGCGGCCGGCGATTCCCGCAGCCATGGGGCTGCAGAGACTCCAATCCCTTCATCAAACCCATGGTCAAAGCAGTCAGGGGAATTTCCGCGTCGATGCTCAGCGTATGCTGCTTGGGAAGCGTTTTCGAGGGTTGGGCGGCGAAAGCCGTGAATGCCGCGCGCAAGTCGTCCAGCCGATCCGCACGGACCTTGAAACCCGCCGCCATGGCATGCCCCCCGTGAGAGACCAACACCTCCGAGCAGGCTTGCAGGGCTTCGTGGAGAGGAAAGCCTTCCACGGATCGCCCCGAGCCGGACATCACGTCCTCTTTGCCCCCCGCCAGCAAGACGGGCCGGGCGAAGCGATCCACCAGGCGGCTGGCAACGATGCCGATGACGCCGGGGTGCCATTCCGGGTCCGCCAGGACGAGGGCGGGCGCGTCTTGCCAATCGCCCATCGCTTCCACCTGTTCGCGGGCCGAGGCCAAGATGCGCCGCTCCACCGTTTGCCGGCGTTCATTCTGTTCATTCAAATAGCGGGCGAGGTCCACAGCGCGCGGCGCCGAAGGGGTGCCGAGCAGTTCGATGGCCAGGCGGGCGTGGCCGAGCCGCCCCGCCGCGTTGAGCCGGGGGGCCAGCGTGTAGCCGATGTGCTCGGCGTTGAGGCGTTTGCCGGAGTTGAGCTGCGTCACATCGAGGAGCGCTTTCAGCCCGATGGACGGGCCTTCCTGCAAGGACCGCAGTCCATGCCAGACAAACAGCCGATTTTCATCGATCAGGGGCACGACGTCGGCCACGGTGCCCAGGGCGACCAGGGCCACGCTTTCCAGGAGGAAGGCGCGAAAGGCTTCGCTGACCTTGCGGGCCTGACTCAATTGCTGGCAAAAAGCCCATGCCAATTTGAAAGCGACGCCCGCGCCGCACAAATGCGGAAACGGATATTGGCTCGCCGGCAACCGGGGATGCACCAAGATGTCGGCCTCGGGCAAACGGTCCTTGATTTCATGGTGATCGGTGATGATCAGCTCCAGGCCCAACTCCCGGGCAACCTGGGCTTCATGAACGCTCGTGATGCCGCAATCGACGGTCACGACCAGGCGAATGCCCTGTTCATGCAGGCGGCGCAGGGCCTCCTCGTTCAGCCCGTACCCTTCCTCTAGCCGATCCGGCACGTAGTAATCGACGGTCCCGCCCGCCAAACGCAGACAGCGCCACAGCATCGTCGTCCCGGCGATGCCATCGACGTCGTAGTCGCCGTAGATGCAAATGCGTTCTTGTTGCTTAACGGCTCGATGCAAGCGCTCCGCCGCGGCCGTGACGCCAGGCAACAGATGCGGATCATGAAGCGCCGCCAGGGGCAAGGTCAGGAAATGGCGGGCTTGGACGGCATCGGTCACGCCACGATGGCACAGCAATTGGGCGATGACGAGGGGAATTCGGGCCTCCTCGGCCAGCGCGCGGGCGGCTTCCGTGTCCGCGGGGAGCAAACGCCAACGTTTGGGAATGTGCACCGGTTCCATCCTCTTCCATGCCTTTGGTCCGCCGCGAAGCAGCGCGACCTTGGCGAACGACGTTTGCATGACTTCGACCAGGTCATCCATTCTTCAATGCGGATGTGGCTTCGATTATACATTTTTTGGTGCAAAGCGGTATCACCTTTGTTAGACTGCTTTATTGCTTCCTTTTTAGGAAGGTCCTTCTTCATTTCACATCGTTCTGGCAATTGGAGGACCCTTTTCATGACCCGATGGCTTTGTTCTTCTTTCATCGCCCTGGCGGCCTGGTTTGGCTGCGGATGTCCCGCCGCAGCGCAAATAAGTTTGTTGGTCAGCAACATCAGCGGGAATAACGTTTCCCGTTTTGACGGGCTGACGGGAGCACCTCTGGGCATCTTCGCCAGTGGTGGCGGATTGAGTTCCCCCGCGGGATTGGCCATCCATCCCGTCACGGGGAACCTCATGGTCGTGGGCGCTCAGAACAACGCCGTGCTGCAATACAGCGGCGCGACCGGCGCTTTCATTAACGTGTTCACCTCGGGAGGCACGCTGAATGTCCCGGATGGCATGGCCTTTGGACCCGACGGCCACATGTACGTCAGCGGCGGCACTGCCAATAACGTTCAACGGTTTGACAGTGCAACGGGTGCTTTCATCAATAACTTCGCTTCGGGCCAATCCGGCGGCTTTTTCCCTGGCGTGGCGGGTGTGGCCTTCGGCGGCCCCAGCAACAACCTCTACATCACCAACTTCGTGCTCTTCCCAGCCTATAATGCGGCTCGACAACACAACGGCACCACCGGCGCCTTTATCAATCAAACCTCGGGCGGCTCCCTGAACATTCCCGCCGGCCTGACCATCGGGCCGGACAATCACATCTACGTCGCCAACTCGGCGGGGGACAATATCCAACGCTTCAATGGCTCGACCGGTGTGTTCATCGACACGTTCGTCGGCACGGGCAGCGGCGGTTTGGATCGACCCTATGGGCTGGCCTTCGGGCCGGACGGCAACCTGTACGTCTCCAGCTATGGCGGCAGCGAGGCCACGAGCCGCATCCTGCGCTATAACGGCACGACGGGAGCCTTCATCGACGTTTTCGCCTCGGGCAACGGTCTCAACAATCCGAGCTACATCCTCTTCGCCGAGGTCGCCGTCATCCCCGAGCCGACGACGCTGGCCCTGACCGGCATGGGTTTGTTGGGCCTTTGGTGCGTTCACCGAAGAAAGAACCATCGCTGACATGAGCCCGAGGCGAGTCAATGGTCTTTCCTTGCCACCTGTCCAAGATTTCTATCCATTCCCCTCTTTACTTGCGTGAAGAGGGGATTTTTCTTACCTTCAGGGTTCGTCGTGCCCCGCGGCCATGCCGCCGAGGGACGTCCCAGGTTGGAAATCCAGCTTGACAGAAGGGCAGCGGCCCTTCATTCTGAACCCTGTGCATGTTCACGCCTGGAAAGGCACGTCGAGCGGTTCATTTGGAAAGGACTTTGATGTCGAACTTGGCCGACTGCCATCGACTTCAGCCGGGTCGATGGTTGCTGATTTTCCTCTGCATGATGCTCGGTTGGACCCTCGTGGAAGCCACTCAGGACGCCAAACCTACTGCACCGGCAAATGCCAAGCCTGACGACGCGGCGGCCACGGCCCCGCAAGCCACCGAACCCGTCAGACCGCCCGACACCACCACTCCCGCCCCGACCCAGCCCCGGCCCGCGCCCGCCCCCAGTCCAGCGACCGGCGGCGAAACCGCCAAGGCCGACGCCAATCCCATGCTCACCTTCCTCTTCATGTCGGTGACGGGTTGGATTTTGATCTTTTGCTATGTCTCCTTCGTGGCGCTGCTGGTCTTGCTCATCCTCGATCTGCGCAGCAGCCACTTGATGCCGCCCGACCTGATCGATGCCATCGAGGAGGCATTGAACAAAAAGAAATACAAGGAAGCCTTCGACGTCGCCAACCAAGACCCCTCGCTGTTTGGCAGGGTCATGGCGGCGGGGATGGCCCGGCTGCAAAACGGACTCAACGAGGCGCGGGACGCCTCCACGGCCATGCTGGAAAATCTGAAAGCGCGGAAAGATCATTTGATGGCCTACGTCGCCATCTTGGGCACGCTGGGGCCGTTGATCGGCCTGGTCGGCACCGTGGCGGGCATGATTGCCACCTTCGCCGAGTTGGGCCAAGGAGGCACGCCCAACGCCAGCCGCCTGGCCAAGGGGATTTCCCACGCCCTCAACGCCACCCTTGTCGGCATTTTTCTCTCGGTCCTGGCGATCCCCGCTTATTCCTTCTTCAAGAATCGGCTGCTCCGCATCGTGCTCGATGCCGACCTGCTGGCCGACGACCTGCTCACGCAAACGTTCCATGCCTCGAAAAAGGGCGAACCGGAAGCCAAGCCCGGGATCGCCGTGTCCAGTTCTTCCAGCACGAAGCCTTTGAACGGATAACCCCATGTCGGTCCACGTCAGCGATGAGACGCTGGAGATCAATTTGACGCCGCTGCTGGACCTGGTCCTGCAGCTCATCATGTTTTTCATGGCCTGCGTCAATTTCGTCTCTGAAGCGGTGAGCCTCAACGTGTTCCTGCCCTACTCCAAGTCCGCGCTGGAAGTGGAAGCCTCCGCTGATGAAGAGCGCTTGATCATCAACATCGAACGGGTCCGCATCGAGGCTCTTTCCGGAGAGAAACGGGCCGTGGAGCCGCGCATCACGCGGGTGGTCATCGCCAATCTATCCGAGATCCGCTTCACCGACGACGAACAGGGCCGCGGCCTCTTCGAATCGCAGCGGATGATCCACAATTTGGCCAACGATCTGAAAGTGCTCCTCAAGCGGCGCGACCATTTGCCGGAGGCCCTACCCCTGAAAGAGGTGCGGCTGCCCATCCCCGTCGTGGTGCGGGCGGACGGCGACATCGCCACGGGACTGATCCTGCAAATTCTCGCCCAATGCAAGGCGGAAGGGTTTTCCGAAACCCGGCTGCGCGTCCTGCCGCGCAGCGCCGCGGACAGCTAAACGATGGCCACGGGGAATGATCGGATGCGACGACGACAAATCAGCGCGACCGACCCGGCGACGGAGTTTTCCTCGACGTCGATCTTCATCACGCCGATGCTGGATATGTCCTTTCAAATCCTCGCCTTTTTCGTCTTCACGTATCACCCCATGCCGACGGAACGGCAACTGCCGATGGTCATGGCGGCGGGGGCCGCCGGCGGCGCCGCCGAAATCAAGCGCCCCGATCAGCCCGCGGCGCCGGGCGAGCCGGCTCTGCGGCCGCTGGTCACCGTCATGGTCCGGGCGCGCGGCGAAGGCCAGGTCGGCTCCCTGGAAGTGCTCTTCGCCGGGCAGCGCGAGCGCATCGGTCCCGAGGGGCTGGCTCAGGTTACCCTGGAGGAATTGCTGGCCGGCCTCGAACGCAAACTCCTCGACCTCCGCCAACAAATCCCCATGGACGAACAGGACCCGCGTTCGCAAAGCCTCCTGCTCCAGACCCAGGCGTCGCTCAAATGGTCGCAAAGCATCCGCGTCATGGATTCCTGCCGCCGCACCATCGGCCCGGATGGCGCGGTGATTGAGTTGTTCCCGAAAATCGAATTGGACATGCTCAAATAGTCCCCGCCTTCACCCAACGCCGCCGGCGTGGATCGGACTGAACCACAAACCCTGAAATGCCGATCTTCAAGGCAGCGGCCACCCTTTCGATATAATTGCCAACAGGGCCGTGCGGCCGTCGTCGGCGATGAAGCCGCGGAGACCTTCCACCCTTCGCCATGGAGAGTTCGACATGCGCGTTCAGATCACTTACTGCTCGATGTGAAATTACGAACCTCAAGCCGTCAGTTTGACGGCCAAGCTGCTGACCACGTTCAAGCAGGACATCCGCTCCTTGACGCTGATCCCTTCGGGGGGCGGCTGCTTCGAAGTGCAGTTTGATGACGAGTTGGTCTACTCCAAGCTGAAGACGAAAGTCTTTCCGAAGGAAGAGGACATTCTGGCTCAGGCCCGGCAGCGGATCAAGTAGGTGACGTTGGCGATGGGCCATTTGGGGAAAGGAGCGTCCATGGGCGTCGAATCAGGCAAGCAAAAGCGCCTGACCGATTACGCCTCCTGCGCCGGCTGAGCCGGCAAGCTCGCCCCCTTGGGGCTAGCGCAGGTGCTGCGTGATCTACCCAAGCTGACGGATGCCAATGTCATCGTCGGACCGGAAACGTCCGACGACGCGGGGGTCTACCGTCTCACGGAGGATCTCGCCATCGTCCAGACGGTCGATTTCTTTCCCCCCGTCGTGGACGATCCGTTCGTCTATGGGCAGATCGCCGCCGCCAACGCTCTCTCCGACGTCTACGCCATGGGCGGGACGCCCAAGACCGCGCTCAACCTGGTCGGCTTCCCGGATCAGGAATTGCCGCTCTCCCTCCTCGGCCGCATCATCGAAGGCAGCGCCGAACGCTTGGCCCTAGCGGGCGCCGTGATCTTGGGCGGCCATTCTGTGCGCGACGCCGAGATCAAATTCGGCTTGGCGGTGACCGGGCTGATTCATCCGCAACAGGTGCTGACCAATGCCGGCGCCCAGCCGGGCGACCTGCTCGTCTTGACCAAGCCGCTCGGCACGGGCTTTGTCACCACGGCGAACAAGAAGGGGTCCTGTCCGGCCGAGGTGCTGGCCGCCGCCGTCCAGAGCATGATTCAGCTCAACGAACCGGGCATGCGGGCGTTTCGCCGAGTGGGCGTGCACGCGGTCACGGACGTGACGGGCTTCGGCCTGGCGGGCCATGCCTTCGAGATGGCCCAGGGGAGCCGCGTCACGATCGAACTGCATCTCGCGCAGCTGCCCCTGCTGCCCGGGGTGGAGCCGCTGGTCGAAGCCGGCTTCTTCACCCGAGCGCGGAAAAGCAATCGGCAGTTCGTCGACCCGGGCTTGAAGATCGAAGGCGAGCCGAACCCCGTGCGGTTTGAGATCTTCCTCGATGCGCAGACCTCCGGGGGATTATTGGTAAGCCTGCCCGAGGAGCGCGTGGATGCCTTCATTCAGCAGGCGCTGGCCGAGGGTTGCCTGGCCGCCGCCGTCGTGGGCCGGGTGCTGCCCGAACAGCTTCCTTATCGCTTGATCGTGCGGGATTGAGAAACGCCCTGTAAACTTGCTAATCCTTCAGCAGATCCCTGGCGCGGTCGCGCTGTTTTGGGTTCGGCCAGTCGTGCAGCCTTTTTTTCAAGCCCTCGTCCAGCCACTCCTTCTTGACCGTCCCCTTGTCCAACGCTTCGAGCAAGCCATCGACGCGGCCTTCCGTCCGCAGGAGGGCTTCCAGGGCCAGCTTGCGGTTGCCCGCGCTGTAATGACCCATGCCCGATAGCAACAACGCCGCCGCCTCCGGCTCATCCACGTCCGAGAGGCCGCTGATCGCCCCCATCTGCAATTCATCATGAACGCCCTTGGCCAGATATTTAATCAACACCGGCCGGCTCTTGGTCCAGCGGTCCACGGCGATCATCCGCAGGGCATCGTAGCGCGTCCCCGCGGGGACTTTTTCATCCTCCGCCATGGCATAGGAAAGCTCCAAGGCCCGGTGATAGCGAGCCAAGGCCGGCGGGCTGGTGTGAAACAACTCTTGGATCCGCAGGTGCGGCCATTGGCCATTCAGGCTGATGCCATTGATGATGCCGCCGCCGATTACGACGGCTTGCCAATCGCGCAGCGGCTCTTGCATGTGCGGCAAGGCCGCGAGCAGCAGTTGATGCAGCACGTCGGTTTCATTCTTGCGGGCCGCGGTGATCGACACCCGCCAAATCCAGGGGATCCGCCGATATTCCTCCTTCGGGTCGTCCTTGAGATCGGCGGCCAGGGCGGCCACGATCGCGGCGGCTTGCCCCAGGTGCTTGTTGAGCAGGGCGGTTTTCTGTTCGCCCGGCACCTTGTCGTCCAGAAGCTGCATGGCCACGGTCTTGGGGTCGTCCACGGCCGCACTCGCTCCCGCCGGGCCGGTCAGCAGCGCCAACAGGTCGGCCATGTCCTGCTTCGTCAGGTCCTTTTCCATCCCCTCGGGCATGAGTGATTTGCCCGTGGCCCGCAACTCCTCGATGTCGCGGCGCAGCAAAACGTGTTCCTTGCTTTCCTGGCCGCGGAGGGTGATGCTGGTCGAACTCTCACTGACCAGCACGCCGCTGTGCAACAGACCCGCCTTGGACAGGGCCAAATACTCGACGAAGCGATTGTCGATCGTGCGGTTCGGGTCGAGAATCTCGGCGAGGAGATAGGCCGGGGTGCGGTTGCCGATGGAGGCCAGGTCAGGCCCCACGGCATGCCCCGCGTCCTGCCACTTATGGCAATTGGCGCACTGTTTTTGAAAGAGGAGTTGGCCGCGAGCCGCATCGCCCTTGAGCGCCAGGGCCTCTTGATAGTCGCGGAGCAGATCGGCCCGAGGCGTGTCGTTCATGAAATGCCGTTCCGCTTGGGAACGCAAGGCGGCGTCGGAAAGGTTGAGCAGCCGCTGGCGCCGAGCAGCATCGATCATGCCGGGAATGATTTCCTGCTGGTCGAGACTGGCCAGCAACTGTTTTTGCCAGGCGGGTCGGCTGAGAAGCAGGTCCAGGGCCTGGTTTTTCAGCGCCGGGGAAAGCTGCTTCCAGCGCGAAGCGATCAGGGCCGCTGCCGCCGCATCCTCCATCCTGCCGAGGGCGAGCAACGCTTCGGTTTGCACTTGGTCGGAAGATTGGGGCGTGAGCACTTGCCCCAAGAGGTCCACCTCCAGGCGCTCCTGCGAACGGACCCTGCCCATGAGCCGCAGGGCTGCTTTCCGATCCTCTTCCGCCGTGGTATCGGCGAGCACCATCTGGCGAACCTGGCCGAGGGTGCGCTGCCAGGCAGCCATGAGCTGTGCGTCGAAGATTTTCTCCACGGTCTGGCCCTTGCGTTGCAAGTGATCCAACAGGCTGCCCAGGAGGTCCCATTGCCATTGTTGGGGTTTCTCTTCGCCATGGGGCAGCAGCGCTTGCACCATGGCGGCCAAGGCGCGCCGATCCTCCCAGCCCACGGCCAGGCTCATCAACTTGCGCAGCAGCGCGTCCGGCGGCCGGTTCGTGCCCTGCGACGCCAGGCACAAGTCCATGACGATCGCCAGGTGGGGAGGGCGAACGCTGCTCAGCGCCGCGGCCACAAGGTAGGGATCGTGTGCATGGTCCAGGAGCAAGCGTGCCAGAGCTTGAGCGGCATCGGGGGAATCGCTGAAGCCGAGCGTGAGGGCCGTTTGCAGTCTGACCTGCGGATCCTCGTCTTTGGTCAAGGAGCAAACCTTGGCGCGCACGCCGTCATGGCTCAAGAACGGCTCGGCCCAGCGCAGGGCATTGCGGCGCACTCCAGGGTGTGAATCGGTTAGAGCGGATTCCACTTGAGCCGCCGTGAGCTGCCCCATGCCCTGTAAAAGGGCCAGCGCGTGCAGCCGAGTCTCCGCCCGCGGATGGCTCGCCAGCTTTGCCAGCCAAGGGATGGCCGAGGCATCGGAGCGCCAGAGCAGCATTTGACTGGCCATGTCGCGCTGCCAGCCGTTGGGACTGTCGAGCGCCGCCGCCAGGCCCGCCGCGTCGAGCTGCTCCAACGGCACACGCTGCCGCGGGGCCTTGTCCTTGGGATAGACCCGATAGATGCGGCCCATCGTGCTCCCGGCCCGCAGATCGAGCTTGGCCAAATCGCCCGGCGGAATCCAGATGGGATGCTCGATGACGAAGCGATACATGTCCACGATCCAGAGGGCGCCATCGGGGCCGGTGCGGACCTGCACGGGTCGAAACCAGGGGTCCAGCGACGCCAGGAATTCCCGATCCTGCTCTTCCGGCGCGCGCACGGCCTTGAAGCTGCTTCCCGAAGGTTGCAGGATGCGACGATGCACTAATAAATTGACCGCTTCGCAGATGAACGCATTGCCGCGGAAGTCATCGCCGAGCAGGTCATCCCGGTAGATTTCGTAGCCGCACGCGGCGGTGGGCCGGCCCGAGGGACCGGAGCGCGCGAAGAGCTGCATGTTCGGCGCGATGGGATAAAGCCGTTCCCGAGCCGTCCAGGGCGCCATGGGGACCGCCGCGGGAGGGGCGGCGACGTGCGGGTTGCGGCGCAGATAATGGTCCGGCAGCGGATAATGCCAGCCGATGGTCGAGTTGTCGCAGCCAAACCAGCTTCCCCAATCATCGCGGCACCGCCCTTGCTGCGTGCGGCCAGTGGCGGGTTCGAGGTTCCCCTCATCCGGACGGATGCGGAAGTCGCGGTGGCCCAGGCGGAAGGATTGCCCTTTTTCATTCGTGATGGCCCCTCCATACAACCCGCAGGAGCCATGCCACCAATGATCCAACCCATACGCGATGCTGTTCACCCGCGCCTGGTAATTTTCGGTGCCGAAGCCGGTGTAGAGCTTGCGGACGACGTCGGCCCGGCCATCGCCATCTGTATCCTCGGCATACAAAATATCCGGCGCCGCACACACAAGCACGCCCCGGCGATAGGCCGTCACTCCCGTCGGAAAGGGGATCTGGTCGAGGAAAACGGTGGCTCGATCATATTGGAAATCGCCCCGGCTGGCGGTGAGCAGGCGAACGCGCCCGCCGGGTTGATAGCGGCCATCCGTCCCTTGCGGATAGTCCGCCATCTCCGCCACAAACATCCGCCCATCAGGACCCCAATCGATGGCCACGGGCGAGCCGACGAACGGCTCGGCGGCCACCAGTTCCACGTGGAAATGACTGCGTATCTGGGCCAGCGATTGCTGCGGCGAGGACGGCTTGGACCCGCCGACCTTGTCGGGAGCAAACGGCGGCTTGAAGGGCTGACCAAGCTGGCGATGAACCGCGTCGATGATCGGCTGCTCCAAGCCGGGCTTCAGGCGGGCAGGAAGGTCGTAATAGGTCATTGCTCCGCCGCCTTCGTAACCGCCCTCTTTCAGGATGCGTTCGGAGGCGATGTAGCAGGGGACGTCGTTGGCATAGGCATTGACCCAGAGACGGTGCGGGTCCAGCTCCTTCTTCAGCCTGAGGGCATAATCGACGACCACTTCCCCGGGCAGAAAGACCATGGCCAGGGAATCCCCGAAGGCCCAGGTTTGGACGCTGTAGTCGATCTGCGTTTTGAGCTTCTCGCCGCGTGCCAGCCGCTCCAATTGGACCTGGGCATGGTAGCCGATGGCATCCTTGCGTTGGGCCCGCGTCTCCCACTCTTCTTGGCTGGGCAAGGCGTCCAGAGCGAGCATCATCGGTTCCAACTTGGCTTGCAAGGGACCGGTGATCGGCTTGAGAAAGCCGCCGAGCAGCCGCTTGACCTCATCCGCGATCTCGCCCCCATGCCCCCGGGCCAGGTCGACGCGGTCCCCGGTGACGCCGCGCTCCGGGTTCGCATCCGCCCCGCAGCCGATGGCGACCAGGGCCACCACCCCCGGCTGATGGGCTTCGATCAACTCCGCCGCGTAACCCGCCCAGTCGCCGGTGATGCGGTTGAAGGAGAGCGTCGTGCAATGGCAGGCATAGTTCACGAAGAGCGCCCGGATTTTTCCTGCGGGCGTTTTCACGACCATGAGCGGCAGATCATGATCCACCGGGCCGCCCTTGGTCCTGCGATTCGCAGCAAAGCGAGCCTGCCCCAGGGCAAAGTACAGTTGGCTCGGCTGCACGTCCTTATGAGCGGCGAGGACGGCCTGCTCCATCTTGTCGGTCAGCTCGGCCGTGTAGCGGTCGATGCGGGCTTGATGGTCAGCGGGAATAGGAACGCCGAACAGCGTGAACAGGTTCCCCGCGATCATGGGGGCGGTGTGGGTGTGCGTGGCACAGATGGCGAAGCGTTCGGGTTTGAGGCCGATCTTCTGGGCCAGCCGCGCGGCCAGGGTTTGCCGCAGATGCAGAGGAATGCCGATGCTGTCCACCGTGAGCAGCACGGTCGGCTCCTCGGCCCCGATCACCAATGCCTTGACCCAAATCTTCTGCTCCACGCCCTCCGACTCGGCCCTGCGGGAGCCGAACCCGCTCAGGCGAATCGGGTAATCGGGGGTGATGTCCACCTTGGCCACGCCCACCTGCCAGGTCGCCGGCGGCGGTTCTGCTGGCAAGGCGGCCAACGGTTTGGCGGGGAGGCCAAGACCATGAAGCCCGACGAAGCTTGGCAAGCAAAGGAAGGCAAAAACGGTCAAGGAACGCATGAGGCAAGTCTCCAATGGCGGGAAGGCAGGCGGGATGATGCAGTACATGATAAATCATGCCGACGGCCAATGGAAGCGTCGAGGGGGAATGGCGTGATCAATGGAGAGCGGGGTTGCTTCAGCACCCCGAGTATTTCTTGCGCGTCAGCGCCCCGAGTGCTTTTGACGCCTCAAATACCGTTTGTCCCAGACTTTTGCTTTACAACCTCAAATTTTTACATTTGCTGTTACGTTCGTCGACGCTTGCAGCATTAGAAGATGCAGCTCAACTGGCCTATCGATTTCAATAGCCAAGGCAGCACCTCTTAAACGGCCCCCTTCGAGCACATCTCACGGGGCTTGTTTGAGTGCTTTTTTTTCAACGCATGATGGAGAATGAGATGCGCGATGAAGCCGTTTACCACCGCACTTTTTTGCCGAACGGGCCTTACGCCAAGGAATGCAAACAGGATTGCCATCAACCCAGACAGCCTGGCAACCGCTTCGACAATCAAGAGTCGCTGATCCGGCGTCCGCAACCCTTTGAAAATTCCCCCGGCCAGGCCTTCCAAACGGCCGACATGCGCTTGAAGGATCGCCCCTACTATTCCGGGCAGAAGCGCTACGAAGCGCTGATGTATCAGGGACAGAAACTGCTTCCCATTCAGATCGTCGCGAAGGTCGATCAACGCTTCGTCGATTACGCCACGCCGTTTGAAGCGAGCTTCAGCATTTTGGTTCACGATGGGCCTGAACGCCTTTTGCCCGTCGTGGACGAAAATTATCTGGTCATCGGCCACATGGGCATCGTGGAAGGCTTCCGCATGCTGGTGATCGGCGAAGGTTCCGACGAGGTCAATCGTTTCAGCCTCGACATCATTGAAGATTATCTGGCGTTGGATGAGCCGATCATCGTCCGGCGAAAACGCATCGATGGGTGGAGCTACCTGGACAACAAGGCGCCGACGGCGTGGTACCACGTCCTCACGAATGAGGATGGCGAGGTGATCTCTGGCGAGTATGCGCGCTCTTCCCCGGGGGCCATCGCCGTCGCTGGACCTTTGGAATACATCACCGGCGCGGCCCTGTTGGCCAAACTCACGGGCAAGGCGCTCGGCATGGCCGTCCGGGCCATCGGCCGCAAACTGATGCAGACGCAGGCCGCCCAGCGCATGGCGGAAACGTCCACCCTGTTGATCCGGCGCGTGTTGGCGAAGCGCAGCGAACGCCGGCTGGCGCGCTTGGCGAACAGCCATTACAACCCCGTCACGGGAATGACCCAAGCGCACCATCGCGCCTTTGTGGCCGCCGCTCACGAATCCCAAACCATCATCGTCGTGCGGCACACCAACCCCAAATCCATTCCCTTGATCGAACGCGGCTGCCCCGGCAAACCGAAAGACTTGGAGTTCATCAACACCAGCCCGCAAACGGGCATCGTCATGGCCAACACGGCCGAGGAAGTGGCCCGGGCCCAACGGCTGGGTTACTTTGTCGTGCAGGATGGCAGCAAGGCGCGGCGCCTCGTTCGCCAAGGCTCCAAGGAAGTGACCGAAGAGTTGCCGCTGCGCGCCCCCTTCTGGCAGTTGGAAAAGGGGCAAGTCATCGATCCCAAGCTGCATAAGCCCATTGTGGGGGATTACGATTTGATGGGCGTGATTGACCCCAAAGCCCCTGGGCGCGTGCTCGGCTTGGTGGCCAAGGAAGGCAAATTGCTGACGGACATCTCCAATCCCACGGTGCAGCGTGCGTCCGCCGCCGTCAATTCTCGATTGGATATTCCGCGCGTCTTGCACGGCCCGCAGGATCACTACAAGGGCTTTCGCAAGGGCGCCTCGGCCTATTATCCTGACGGCGTGGTCGTGCACATGGAAACCGAAGACGCGGTGCGCGCTTTTTATAACCGCCTGGGCCGGCCAACGCGCGTGGGCAGCCACCCCAGACCGGCGCCGGACGTGCCCGTGGCCGATGAACTGGCGCGCCGCCGAGCCGCCCGACGATAACGGGAAGACGATCAACGCCCCGGGATCCGAAGGAAGTGGTGATTCCGCGACGGACACACGTCGCGGCCCCAGCCACCCGTGCTTGTCCAGTCGGAGTAACGCCTGGTCAGGGCACCCGGCGCTGGCGGAACAACTATACGCAGCGCTCTATGACCGGCGCATCACCGTGCGTTCATGATGATCCTATTCGCAGAATTGTTTGCCCCCATCATCGCCATGAGCATTAAAATGGAAACTACGGCTTGTACGTAGATGGCGGCATATGCATTTAAAGATTTGGCGTCCACGGACCTGCACGGGAGATTTAAATGTCATCAACGATTCCTGTCGAGGAAGCCCAGACCAAACTGAAGGATTTGATCCATACTCTAGCGCCGGGCGATGAGATTATCCTGACGGAAAACCATCAGCCGGTAGCTCGGTTGGTCAGCGAGACGGCAAGGCCGCGCAAACCCCGTGTTCCAGGCAACTGCAAGGGCATCATCGACTTGCGGGTTGAGGATGAGAGGGGTTGTAAATTAAGCGTACGGTCAATTCCTTGAGCATCTCAAACGTGTTGAGGTAAGGAACTTTGAACTCGTCGCAAACGTCTGGAAGCAGGATGCGGCTCTTCGAGTCGGGACGGGGCTGTTCGTTGGTGACGACGATATGGCCATGGGTATACGCAAACGCTACGAGCCAGCCGTCCGCCTCGGTTGCAAACTTCGCCTTCGCTGGTGCGGAGTATTGGGTGTTCCGTTGCGCCCACAGCATGATTTTCGAATACGCAGACGTTACGTCACCGCCGCCCGTGCGGAGAAAGAACCCGGCCGGCAGTTCGCTTTGAACCCACTGCACAAGGTCTTCTTCCGGTCTGCCGGCCAGCAGCTCGCTCTGAACTTTGTCAATGCTGAATACGGATCCAGAGTTGTGGTGGTGGATTAGGCTTTCCCAAAAGCCGGGGCATATGGGGAAGGCGTAGTAAGCGTTTTTGGCCGCGATGAACACATCTGAATCCAGGAGGTAGCGGCGATGTTCACTCATGGAAGGGGTACCCCCAGTCGCCGGGCATATTCCTGGAACGCGCCCCCATGCAACCCGGTAAGGGTGTAAGCTTCCTTGAACGACAGCCGTCCTTCTTTCGCCGCGCGGATGACGCGAAGCGCGAATACCTGTCCGATTCGGGTGTTCTGCGTGTTGTAAAAGTCGCCGCCCCCGGCAGCCGATGCGGGACGGTGCTCTTCTTCCATGTAGGCGTTGTAAAACTCGAAAAAGGTCCTCCGCGACACGAGGCCCAAATCCATCGCCCGGCGTCCGGCTACTATGGGGCTGACCTTGAATTTCTTAGCTGCTGTGTGGAACGGCTGATCGGCACGGCCGATTTCCTTCCAGAGGGCCTTGAGTTCATTCGCCGGAACCAGGAACTCCGCCGCTGCACGATCACACCATACTTCGATGTCGTGCGTCGATTTCTCGGCCAGGCCGGCGTTTGTCAACGCGCTCTCGCCAAGCCAGATATGAGCCAATTCATGAGCGAGCGTGAACATCTGGGCCGATTTCGCATCACTGCCATTTACAAATATCAACGGCGCGTAATTGTCGGCGAGCGCAAAACCTCGGAACTCTTCCACGTCCAGTTTGCGATGTGTGTTGTTCCCAACGATACCGTTGACCACCACCGTTACGCCGATGCTCTCGATGCTTCGCCGCAACTCACCGACGGCTTCTTGCCAAGTACGCACGTTCGCGGCCCAGCCGTCCATCAGTCCGACTGTTCGACGCATTTCCAGGCCGATTCCTGCGGGATCATCGCTTCGCCGGGCACTCCCCACGAAGTCAAGTTGGTCGCCGTCGCACTCGATCCGATCCTCGCGGAGCCATGCTTGGCGTTGCTGCATCGAATAGATTGTGTCCAGCAAATCGGGACTGGGCCGTTTAACACCCTTGCCTTCAAGCGTGCGGAGATCAGGGACTGGAAGCTTTTCATCAGGCGGTTCAGGAAGGAACAAGTACCCGAATGGCACATGCGCCGCTTTAGCGAAGCCTTCTAACTGCTTGTGTGTAGGGAGTGCTTCGCCTCGTTCCCATTCCTTGAGTCTGGGAAACTTCTCGTAGAGATGCGAACCGCGCTCCCCAACCCGCTTAATTGCCCAATGCAGCAATTTGGGATTCACCTCGACGCGCATCATGTGGCCTCCTTGCCAAGTTGGCGAACGTCGATCTGGCCGGTTAAAATGACAGAGACACGCTTGAATAGAAAATGTCGAATTTTTTCGACAGACAACTTGAAGGCCACATGAATAAAGTCGGTCTTGGTGTGCACGTAGCTATAATTCATAATGATCTCGTTCAGTACGTCAAAGCCTGCGCATTACCGTTTGCCCTGGCTGCCCCGGCTGGCATTGTTTTTCTCAACACTTTGAGCTTACCACGATGCTTCGCCAATAGCCACTCAGGGAGGAGTATGATGCCAACGCGCAAACGTTTCGCCTCGACCATGCTTGCCCGGTCGCCCCGTTTTCCGGCCTTTGCCCGTTCTTTCGCAATCTCCCCGACCCACGGCGGCAGCACGGCCAGCGCCATCGCCTCTGGACGTCATCTACATCTCCTCTCGTGCCCAAACTCTGTTATAGCGTGGTCTCCTGTCCACACCATTTTTCCCGTCCGCAGGAATCCACTCTTTCATTCGTTCCCCTCTCGTACCCAAACTCTGTTTGGGCACGAGGGGCGAGATCACTTCTGTCGATGATGTCCAGCGGCGTTACCGCGAGATCATCCGTAATGACAAGATGCACCTCGTCAAGGTGGCGGGCAAATTGCGTGTTGAACCCATGCCGGCAGGGTGTACAGGCCGTGTCCGGGGTGTGTGCAACTCGGCGCGCGGGTGGGTCGTGGGCGTGCTGCACCCCGCGCTGGCATGTGGTTCTTCAAACGCTCCCTCATGGTCGCGGTTCAGAGTGGTTTCGGAGCGTGCGCCCCTCGCTCGTGCTCGGGGCTTGTCGATTCATCGCGCCAGGGAGTTCGCGGCGCTGTAGAAAACACACTTCAATGTTGCTGCATAAGGAAATGAGGTGAGCGTTTCTTGGGAGCCAGGCACCGCCGAGCGTGCCATTCACTGGCGCTATTGTGACCTGTCGCAGGCTTGTCTTCACCGCCGCGTTCGGGCAGAATGAGTCGATGGCGGATTCGTTCTCCCCCAATGCCATCCTTCAACTCGGAGGTGCAGCCGTGCGTGGTGGCCTGATCCTGATTGCGATCGCGTTTCTCTTTCCCCTTCTCACTCCAGCACAATTGCAAGATACCCGGGCCAAGATCGCCGAGCTGGAACGCAAGCTGGCGGAGCTGCCCCCGGGTCAATTCGACTTCGGCTTGCACAACGAGCTGCGGCACCTGTATGGCAGCATCGACCAGAAGAAAGCGATGCGGCACGTGGACATCATCCTCAAGCACCAACGCTTCGATGGCTACATGAAGCAAATCCTCGGCGGCGCCAGTGAGAATAAAACCCAGGCCATTGCCAAACTCACCGGCCTGGCCCGGCAACATGCCGATTTGCCGCATCTGGCGGCATGCTGCTGGATTTGGGCGGGCGACCTGGAAAGCGATCGCACTAAGGCCCAGGCCCATTTCAAGCAGGCGCTGGCCGTCAAGAATCTCAGCGAGGATTACCGCGAAGCCATCGAGGACCGCGTCCTCTTCGACCCAGCCAACCGCAAACCCTGGCCAAAACAGATCACACCGCCCGACGACCTCAAGGATGCGCCCGGCCCCTGGAGCGATCCCGACGATCCCACTCTTTGGCCCAACCGCACGAGCCGAGCCAACAGCGATCCCTGGATCGCCGAGCATCACGATCAGATCAAGGTCATGAAGCCCCGGTTGCTGTTGATCAATTTCTCCAACGAACATTCCCGGGATCACCTGGATCGGCTGACGCGGCGATTGATCGAGGCCTTGGCCGAGAGCACGCGCTATCACGGCTACCAGGACGCCCTGGCCCCGGCCTTTTTGCAGTATCAGGTTTTCAAATTCATTGATCTCCGCGACGCCGATTCCAAGACGGGCAACAGCCGCAAGATTCCGGTCAAGGATCCGCAGGCCACCCGCGGCTTCAACATGAAATATCGCCAATATTTCTCACCCGAATTCGCGGAGTATTACGGCGTGCCCGATCCGCGCGATCCGAAGCGCTTCTTGCGGCTGGATGAACTGCTCGACGGCGGCTACGTCCATGAAGTCTGGTTCTTCGAATCGGGCAATGTCCACGCCAAGCCGCACGTCGGCTCCTTCGAGGTCGTCGAAGAGAAGCCCCGCTACGATGCCAACTTCAAGAAGATCGGCAAGGATTGGGTCCAGTCGGGCAACGGCGGCGACCACGAGCAGCCCTGGGTGGGACGCAGTTGCCGCATCGGGTGCGTCAATGCCTCGCGCGGCATCGGCTGTTTCCTCGAAAGTCTCGCTCATGGGATGGAAGGCACGTCCAATAGCAATGCCATTCCCTATTTCACGAAGTACTTCAGAGAGTATGCCGACTTCAACCTGCGGGAGCGGTACAAGCTGCCGTTCGACAATCTCTATGGCGTGGACTATGGAGGGAAACAGATCGAGTATCCGAATCCGACGACCATGGTCCTGAAGCATCGGGGCAAGGAATATCGGGTGGACAACTATGTCCCCGCGGGGGGCAGCGCTCATTTCCCGCCCAATGCTCGAGGCCATTATGACCTTGACAACACTGCCCCGGTCATGTCCACCATCGAGGATTGGCGCATCGGCAGCGGGCCGGACGGCAAGGACGCGGCCAAGCCGTTCACGAATCAGAGCTTTCGCCAGTACCGCGATCTGGCTCCGGACTGCATGGGCGCCTGGCTAATTTTCTGGCGGCAGAACATGCCTGGATTGAACAATCGGCAAAAGGATGACCAGGGACGACCGATGAAAAACTGGTGGCCGTTCTTGTTTTATTAACATCGAAGAGGGATTCACATGAGCATGGCTTGGCTGGGTTGTTGGCTGATGATGGCGGCGCCGCCGGTGTTTACTCCCGACGACGCTGACTTGGCAGTACCCTTCACGCGCTTCACAACGCAAGATGCCTATCAGCGAACGATCACGGGCTACCTGTCCAAACCACCCAAGGATGCCGGGAGTCAGAAGCTGCCTTTGATCCTATTCATCACGGGTTCGGGCAGCCAATCGGTGTTTACCCCTCATGGCGACAAGATCAACAGCAGCATCCAAGGGTTGCTCTATCAACTGGCCAAGGGGCGTGCCCGCATTCTTGTGGTCGAGAAAGTGGGCGTCCGATTCTTGGATGCGCCTAAGCGATTCGGTTCCGCCGAAGAGGGATCGAAGCAGTTTCTCGAAGAGCACACGCTGGTCCGCTGGGCAGAAGCAAATGCCGCGGCCTTGAAGGCAGCCCTAGCCCTGCCAGAAATCGACTTAAGCCGCGTCTTGGTGGTGGGCCATTCGGAGGGAGGCATCGTGGCGGCGCGGGTCGCGGCCGAAGTGCCCGCCGTGTCGCACGTGGCCCCGCTGGGTTGCAGCGGCGTGACGCAGCTTTACAGCATGGCGGAGCTGTTTCGCCGCCGCGCGCCGGATGGCCAAGGCCAGGCCGCCATGCAACAAGTGTTCGATCAATGGGCCAAGATGCAGGCCAAGCCCGACAGCATCGAGGATTTCTGGCTGGGCCATCCCTATCGCCGCTGGACCACCTTCATGAAGCATTCCGTGCTGGAGGAACTCAAGCGCAGTCAAGCTCGAATCTATCTGGCTCATGGCACGGCGGACGAGGCGGACGCAATTCAGGGTTTTGACGTCATGCGCGCGGAACTCATCGCCCATGGCCGGGATGTTACCGCTGAGCGCATCGAAGGCGGGGATCATGGCTTTTTCGTCAAGGACGACAAGAAGAGCGGCATGCAGCGCGTGATGGGCAACGTCGTGGCTTGGTTTTTACCGGCAGGAGAATCCCAATGATTCGCGGCCTACATGCCATGTTTTACACATCCGAGCCCGAGGCGCTGCGAGCGTTTTTTCGCGACAAGCTCGGCTTCAAGGCCCACGACGTTGGCGACGGCTGGCTCCTCTTTGATCTGCCCGAGGCTGATCTAGGCTGCCATCCGGCGAGTGCGGACGATGGCGCCCCCACGGGAACGCCAAGCATTTCCTTCTATTGCGACGACATTGAGCAAACCATGGCCACCTTGCAAGGCAAGGGCGTTGAATTCACGGAGCCCGTGGCGGATCATGGCTATGGCCTGGTCACGCACTTCAAGGCGCCCGGCGGCTTTACCATTCAGCTTTATCAGCCGAGATATACCAAGGTATAAAAAAAATCACCGGGTTTCAGGTCGCCCTGAAACCCGGTCCGCTCAACGGTATTGTTCCACCCTAGACCAGACGAAGGAAGCGGCTCGGAGCTTATTCCGGGCAGCCGCCGCCATCTTGACCGTTGAACATGGCCGCATTGGTGATCACGCGCGGAGCGTGGATCACGTCGATGAATTGACCGCCATTGCTCATGGCCGCACAGCCGCTCACGCCACCGTAAGAGTAGGCTTGGCTCAACGCGCCCACCGCATCAGCGATGTCCGCCAGTTCGGCATTGACCGACTGTTGGACGGATTTCAAACCGGCCACCAGGCCGACGACCAGGATCGTCGAAACGAAAACCCATTCCGTCGCCAGCAGCGCGCCACGATCATCGTTCCACAGCTTGAGCATCAGATTACGCATGGACCACGAACCTCCTCATCTCTGACAAGACATCGTTGACTCGAAAACCCACATTAGTGGCGCGGCATGGGGTGGTCATGTGGCTCGCGCCGTTGTATCACGGAGAGCCTCAATAACATCCCGGATGCCATGCGTCAAGCTCACCTTGGACTTGTCGTCCACTGTTTCCCGTTCATTTGTTGCCCGCGCTCATGGAACTCCTAGCTTCCCCCATTTGCGCAGACCGCCCCGACTCCTTCCGAGGTCGTTTTTCCTGGCTTCCCCCCAGAAACCAAGGATTGGCAACGTTCTGAACGGCAACACCACCCCTGACGCCTTGAGGATTGTGATAACTCTCCCCAACGTTAATCTCTTTCTCGGCTACCTTCATGCGCCAACTTGCATCAACTTCCGGAAAAACAAAGGAAATCGATGGTGACGGCGTGAAGTGAGCCAATCCTGCGAATCTTGGGAATTTGCTTGAAGACTTCATGGCGGCTTGAAGGTTTGTTTAAATGCCGTCCCTCTCGGGGTGGCGCCGCGTCTTCGATAGCAGTTTCTATAATATCGTGGTCGATGGGAATGACTTTTCCACCCTCATCAGGCGGACTTCATGCCGATCATCTCGGCCCAAGGGTTGAGCAAAACCTATCGGGTTCATCAAAAGAAATCCGGACTGTGGAATGCCTTGCGGAGCCTCGTACATCGCCGCTACAAGGAAATCCGCGCGGTGGATAACGTCAGTTTCGAGATTGAAGCTGGCGAGATCGTTGCCTTCCTTGGTCCCAACGGGGCGGGCAAGACGACCACCCTGAAAATGCTGTCGGGATTGATCTATCCCTCTTCCGGGACGGCGCGCATGCTCGATTTCGTCCCGTGGGAGCGACACGACGCTTTCCGCCGCCAATTCTCCCTGATCATGGGGCAGAAAAACCAACTATGGTGGGACTTGCCCGCTTCCGATAGCTTTCAACTGCACCGCGAGATTTACTCCATCCCACTGGATCAATTTCAAACGACGCTCGGCGAATTGACGGACCTCTTTGGCGTCAAGGAACTGACTCGTCAACCGGTCAGAGAGCTTTCCTTGGGCGAACGCATGAAGATGGAGCTGATCGCGGCCCTGTTGCATCAACCCCGGGTGCTGCTCTTGGATGAACCCACGATCGGCTTGGACGTCATCGCCCAGGTGGCGATTCAAAAATGCCTCCGGGAATACAATGCGCAGCGCGGCGTCACGATGCTGCTTACCAGCCACTACATGCGGGACGTGGAAGCGCTTTGCTCGAGGGTGATGGTGATCAATCACGGCCGGCTGATTTACAACGGCCAACTGAGCGGCATCGTCGAACAGTTTGGACGCGAGAAGATCATGCGCGTGCAGTTTGCCACCGAACAGGTTCCCATGGAGATCGACTCCTTTGGCACGATCACGCAGCGCCTCGGCCCCGTGGCTGAACTGAAAGTCGAACGGCAGCGCGTCCCCGACGTGCTTAATCAATTGGTCAATCGATTTCAAATTGCCGACGTGAGCGTGCAGGACCCTCCCCTCGAAAAAATGATCGCCCAGGTCTTCGAGGGCGGGACCGCCACCGAAGCGGAGGCGACCGCGGAGGCACGCACGGCGACCTAACGTTTCAACCAAGACGAAAGGGTCTGGCGCTGGCCATCACGAAATACGTTAATATCTGCCGCGTATCGTTGATCGAACGGTTCACCTACCGTGGCGATTTCATGCTGGCGACGGTCTTGCGGTTTCTGCCGCTGCTGACGACCATCCTGCTTTGGCAAGCGATCTATGCGGGTTCGGGGCAATCGGAGCTATCCGGGTTTACGTTCCGGAACATGATTGCCTATTTATTGCTGGTGCACATCAGCCGCATGTTTTCCAGCATGCCGGGCCTGTCGACGGGCATCGCTCGCGACATCCGCCAAGGCGAGATCAAGAAGTATCTGCTGCAGCCCATCGACATGATCGGTTATCTTTTGGCCTATCGCATCGCCCACAAATTGGCCTACATCACCACGTCAAGCCTGCCCTATGCGGGGCTGTACATCGTGTGTCGAGGCTACTTCGATGGCTGGCCCGATCCGCTGATTCTGGCGGCCTATGCCGCATCCTTGATCCTCAGTTTTCTCTGCGGCTTCTTCTTTGAAGTCTGCATGGGCATGCTCGGCTTCTGGATGCTCGAGGTGACGTCGCTGCTCTACGTGGTCAACACGATCAACTATTTTGTCTCGGGGCAGATGTTTCCTCTCGATCTGCTCCCCTCGGGCTTGGCGGTCGTGCTTAAGGCCTTGCCCTTTCAATATCTGGCCTATTTCCCCGCCGTCATCTTTCTCGGCAAGGTCCAAGGACAAGAGCTGTGGTGGGGCTTGCTGCAGCAAGCCGCCTGGGCGTTGGGCTTTTTCCTGCTCGCTCGCTGGCTCTATACCCTGGGGCTGCGCCGTTACAGTGCCTTTGGCGGTTAAGGTTAGGGGCATCGCACACCCAGCGGGCTTTTCGTATAATGGACCCATGAACACGCCTATGCCTCTCGCTCAAGAGCGCGTCCTCATTTTTGATTTCGGGTCGCAGTACGTCCAGCTCATCGCGCGCCGCGTTCGCGAACTCCATGTGTTTGCTCAGATCGTTCGGGCGGATTTGCCAGTCCAGCGGGTGCGGGATTTAAACCCGAAGGGCATCATCTTTTCGGGCGGGCCGGCAAGCGTCTATGAGCCGAACGCACCGCGCTGCGATCCCGCCTTGTTCGAACTGCCGATCCCGATTCTGGGCATTTGTTACGGGATGCAGTTGGCTTGCCACTCGCTGGGCGGCGCCGTGAAGCCCGCTCCCAGCCGGGAATATGGCCGAACCACCCTGGAAGTGCTCCAAGAGGATGCCTTGCTCGAGGGTTTGCCTCACGAATCCGTCGTTTGGATGAGCCATGGCGATCAAGTCGCCGCGTTGGGCGGCGATTTCGTTCCCCTGGCTCGGACGCCGACGTGCCCCTTGGCCGCGGTGAAACATCGGCAACGGCCCGTGTATGGGCTGCAGTTTCACCCCGAAGTCAGCCATACGCTCCTGGGCAGTCAAATCCTCCGCAATTTCCTGTTTACCATCTGCGGCTGCCAGGGCGCCTGGCGCATGACTTCGCTCATTGACAGCACCGTGTCGCAGATTCGGGAGCGCGTCGGCAGCCGGCGGGTGATTTGCGGTCTTTCCGGAGGCGTTGATTCCGCGGTGACTGCGGCCTTGCTCATCAAGGCCATCGGCCGCCAGGTGGCGTGCATCTTTGTCGACAACGGCCTCTTGCGCCTGGGAGAGGCGGATGCCGTGCGGCAAACTTTCCTGCACCATTTCAAAGCTGACCTGCACGTCGTCCAGGCAGAAAAGCTGTTTCTTGACGCCCTGGCTGGAATCGTCGATCCGCAAGAAAAACGCAAACGCATCGGCCATCTTTTTATCGACGTCTTCAAAGCCGAGGCGAAGCGCATCAGCGATGCCCATTTTCTCGCTCAGGGCACGCTGTACCCGGACGTCATCGAAAGCGGCGCCGCGGCCGACGGCCCCGCCGCCACGATCAAGACCCATCACAACGTCGGCGGGTTGCCCGAGGAACTGGGCTTCGAACTGATCGAACCGTTGCGGAACCTGTTCAAGGACGAAGTCCGCAAGCTTGGATTAGAACTGGGCCTTCCCGAAACGATGGTCTGGCGGCATCCGTTTCCGGGGCCTGGCCTGGCGGTGCGCTGCCTGGGTCGCATCTCCAAGGAACGGCTCGACGTGCTCCGGCAAGCTGACGCGATCTTCTTGGACGAATTGCACAAGGCCGACTGGTACCGCAAGACCGCCCAGGCCTTTGCCGTGTTGCTGCCGATCCGCAGCGTGGGCGTCATGGGAGATGGGCGAACCTATGATCAAGTCATCGCGCTGCGGGCCGTTCAAACCGAGGATTACATGACCGCCGACTGGGCCCCCCTTCCCCATGAACTGCTGGGACGCGTCGCCACGCGGATCATCAATGAAGTCAAGGGCGTCAACCGGGTCGTCTATGATATCAGCAGCAAGCCCCCGGCGACCATCGAATGGGAATAGCGTCCTGATGTCTGATCATTGCCAGGGGGATGGCTGCAAGAGAAAGCGCTTACGCTTCAACCCAGCGAACCATTGCCAGAGTTAGAATGGCAAAACCCACGGCCGGGCGGCCATGGGTCATATAAAGATCAGAAAGGAAGTACACCTGGCTGGATTCGAACCAGCAACCTTCGGTTCCGTAGACCGATGCTCTATCCAGTTGAGCTACAGGTGCCTGTGATGGGAAATATAGGCATCCCTTGGGAGTAAGTCAACTTGCTCTCCGCGAAGATCGGTGATCCACGGCCTCTCACCTTGTCGCCATCGACCGGATCGCAACATCGATTCCGCCGTCGGATTCAGGAGACTCAACATGATCCACAGGGAAGATGCTTCGCTGTCCGAGGCGCCCGCCCCGGATTCCCGCATTCAAGAACTCACCACGGCCTTAGCGGTGACGCTTGGACTGCTCATGGGGTTCGCGGCGGTCGTCATTTTGTACCTCATGGGCGACCGCACCTTTTCCGTCATGCTCGGTTGCATGCTGGGCGTTGTGCTCTTCGGCCTGACCCATTATCTGCTCTGGGGGCGAGCCATGATGAAAAACACCGCCCGTGAGCGCGCGGAATTATTGGCGCAGGATCAGGCCGAAATCATGACGCAGCGGCCATGGGACCGCCAATACGAGTGACAGATTTCAACGACCCACCCATAGAAACCTGATGCCCTAACTCCCTACTCCAAGATCGGCCAATCATGTCGGAAACCATGCGAGCGGTGATTTTTCGCCAACCTGGAGACGTGAACGTCCTGGAATGGGCCGAGATGCCCATGCCTCTCTTGGAAGATGACGAAGTCCTGGTCGAGGTCAAAGCCTGCGCCTTGAATCATCTCGATCTCTGGGTCCGCAAGGGTTTGCCCGCGGCCATCCCCATGCCGCATATCGGCGGCTGCGAGGTCGTCGGCGTGGTGGCTGAGGCCGGCCGATCCGTTTCCGGATGGTCAACGGGCCAGCGCGTGATGATCGCCCCGGGACTCATGCCCAGGCAGCCGACGGAGTGGACCAGTCGAGGCTTGGATCACGTCGATCCCGACTACCGCATCCATGGCTATCATACGCAAGGAGGCCTGGCTCAGTTCAGCAAGGCCCGGGCCGCGGACTTGATCGCCATGAGCGACGCCTGGTCCTTCACGGATTGGGCCGCCGTCCCGCTCACCTTCATGACCGCCTGGAACATGCTGCATCAGCGGGCGAACATTCGCTCGGGCGACGACGTGCTGATCATGGGCGCTTCGAGCGGCGTGGGCGTGGCGGGCATTCAAATCGCCAAGCTGGCCGGGGCGCGGGTGTTCGCCGTGGCCGGTTCCGCCGAGAAGCTGCTCAAAGCCGAACAGCTTGGGGCCGACGTCCTGATCAATTACAACGAGCAGGACCTTGCCAAGGAAGTTATGCATCAGACCGATCGCCGCGGCGTGGACATCGTGTTCGAGCACGTCGGTTTGGCCCTGTGGCCGATGGCGATGAAGTGCCTGGCTCGCAATGGCCGACTCGTGACCTGCGGCGCCACGACTGGCCCCAAGGTGGAGATCGACCTCCGCTTCTTTTTCACGCGCCAGATCGTGGTCTCCGGCGCTTACATGGGGAGCAGGCACGATCTATTGGAATGTCTCAAGCTGATCGATCGTCGACAACTGCGACCCGTAGTGGATCGAGTGTTCCCGCTTCAGGAAACGGCTGCCGCCCAGACCTGCATGGAGCAAAGGCAGATGTTCGGCAAAATCGTCGTGACGCCATGACATTTTAAAAGGATGCGGTTGAACCGATGCGGGTGGGTATTCTCGGTGGTGGACAACTGGGTCGCATGCTGGCCTTGGCTGGCTACCCTTTGGGATTGCGTTTTCGCTGCTTCGATGCCTCGCTCGATGCTCCCACCGGCCCCTTGAGCGAACTCCACGTCGGCTCCTATTCAGACCAGGCCGCCTTGGCCCACTTTATCGATGGGCTGGATCTGGTGACGTATGAGTTCGAAAATGTCCCCGTGGCCGCGGCACGCTGGCTCGCCGAGCATCTTCCGGTCTACCCGCCTCCTGAAGCCTTGGCTGTCGCTCAGGAGCGTCTGGAGGAGAAACAATTTTTTACCCGACTGGGGATTCCAACGCCGCGCTATTTGCCGATCAATGCCGCGGCGGAACTCGAACCTGCCCTGCAGGCGATGGGCTTCCCATGCATGCTGAAAACGCGACGCCTTGGCTACGATGGCAAGGGCCAGTTGCAGCTCCACCAAGCCGCGGATGCCCACGGAGCCTGGGAGCGGCTGGGACAAGTGCCCTTGATCCTGGAAGCCTGGGTGCCATTCGACCGCGAGGTCTCCCTAGTGGCCGTCAAGAGCCGAACGGGCGCTGCAGCCTTTTATCCGCTGGTCGAAAACCATCATCGCGCCGGCATCTTGCGACGAAGCCTGGCCCCCATGGCGGGATGGACCTCCGCGCTGCAGCGTCAAGCGGAAGGTCTAGCGCAGCGCGTCTTTGATGCGCTCAACTACGTCGGCGTGCTGGCGATCGAGTTTTTTCAAGTCGGTGAGCAATTGCTCGCCAACGAGATGGCCCCGCGCGTGCACAACTCAGGCCACTGGACCATCGAAGGGGCGGCCGCCAGCCAGTTCGCCAACCATTGGCGGGCTTTGTTGGGTTGGCCCCTGGGTTCGACCGCTCCCCTGGGCTGCATCGGCATGCTCAACCTGATCGGCCACTTGCCTGACCCAGCCTCATTGCTCGCGCTTCCCTATCTGTACTACCATCAGTATGGCAAACTACCCTATCCCGGTCGAAAAGTCGGCCATCTCACCGTCGTGGCGCCGAATGAATCCATCCGCGATAAGATCATGGCACAAGCCTCTCAAATGCTTGGCGATTGATGCCGCGGTGCTCCGGAACCCATCCGCCATGGCTGCCCTTTCCCTTGTGTTTATTCATTAAATCCCACCTCGAGTGGGGTTCTTGTTCATCCCTTGGCTTGGCTTGGTTCGATTCAATCCAGTCGGCTAAGGGAGCGCGATTGGAAAACCAAGTGACTGACCAAGCATGTACTTCCGGTGAAAATACCCGATTCCATGCAGACAGAATGGATAAACGTGGTATAATTCCGAATGTATCGAGGGCGCCCAAGTGCGACCGGGGTTGCAACCCAATGTCCGGTTGAGTGCCATGTCCACACAGGGTGGGTATGTTTTGCTTCCTAGCACTTGGTCAGTTGGCTCACACATCGTGAGCTTGGCACTCGTAAGTCAGTCTGTTTGAAGGAGTTTGTTGGATGGGGAAGAAGTTGTATGTCGGTAACCTGGCCTATGGTTTATCCGACTCGGACCTTCTCAAGATTTTTGAACCGTACGGCGCTGTCGAATCGGTTCAAATCATCATGGATCGCGATACCGGCCGCTCCAAGGGGTTTGGTTTCGTGGAAATGGGCTCGGATGACGCGGCCCAATCCGCCATGAATGCTCTGAATGGTCAGGAAATTAATGGTCGACCTTTGACGGTGAACGAGGCGCGCCCGAAAACGGAAGGCCCGCGCGGTCCGCGCTCTGGCGGTCGCGGCGGTTACGGCGGCCGGTCGGATCAGATGAACGGTCCTCGACGCTACTAAGCTGATCGTGCAAGCATTATCCATAAGCAAACCCTGCCTGAGCATCAGGCAGGGTTTTTTACTTTCACCCTCATCTCACGATCCTCGTGCAACGCCTTGCGCCAGGCAGGCCGGTCGCGACGCCGTCCCCCTTAGTGATTGAGAATGAATTCGTTGCTGTTGATCAGCGCCCACATCAAATCCTGCAAGGGCGCCGCCATAGCGGCCTGGTCGTTTCCGGGGATGATCCAGCGCTTGGCAATGAAGGAGCGCTCCGCGCTGGTCGGCAAACGCGACAGCGTGGCCAAGTAGATGTGGTCGATCCGCTTTTCCACGGGCAGCGTCATCAAGCGCTGAATCATCGACCCGGGGCGGTTGCTCAAGGCTTCATTCAGCCGATTGCCGTTCATCAGTAGCAGCGCCTGAACCACCGTGCCGTTAAATGTGGCTTCGTTGCCCTCATCATCGCCAAAATTGAGCGTGAAGTCGCGCAGCCAATCCTCCTGCAGCCGCCGGCGCGCTTCGTTGGAGCTGCGCGTCGCTTCCACGCGCGTGGCCAGCATGATGGAGTCGACCAACTGTTCCGGCGACATCGCCTTGAGCTGCATGCGCGCGAAATAGGCTTCCGTGTCCGGCTTGGCGTTGCTGGCGTTGGACACGCTGCTCAATTGATAGGGCTTGCTGCCGACGATCCAGGTGATGAGCCGGCGGTAATCATAGCCGCTGGTGACAAAATCCTTGGCCAGGCGGTCGAGCAATTCGGGATGCGAGATGGGATTGTTCTCGCTGAAGTCATCCACGGGATTCGTGAAACCGCGCCCCATGAAATAGGCCCACATGCGATTGACAATCGCCTTGGAGAAATATTCGTCCTCGATCAGCAGCTTGGCCAATTCCTCGCGCCGGCTCTTCGTCTTTTTCAGATCGACGCGGGTGCCGTCGAGGTACACGCCGCCGCTTTTCAAGATGACGCCGTTGCGCCGTTCATAGAAGACGGCGCCGTCGGGATTGCGGCGCGGGTTTTCCTTGAGTTCATAGAAACGCAGGGGCTGATCCCGTTGCCGCACCTGAATCACGGGCGGCACGCGTTCCACTTGCCGGAAGAAGACATTGATGCCCCAATACATGCCTTGCTTGCGGTCGTCCAGCGAAGGATGGTCATGGCACTGCACGCACTGCGTTTGCATACCGAGGAAGAGTTTGGTGACCCGCGAGGTGATGGGCACCATTTCGAATTGGCCGAAATCGCGGCCTTGGGGATCGCGCGGGACCGCTTCGCCGACATGCGACAGGATAAAGTTCACCGCGGCGGCGTTCTTGCTTTCACGGTCGTCCGCCTTGCCCGTGGCGGTGAGCAAATCCATGACCATTTCATCGTAGCGTTTGTTGTTGGCAAACCCGTCCGCCAGCCAGGTGTGCAGATTATCGCGATCGATCCCAGCCGGGCTGGTGCGCGTCAGCAGCCAAACGGTCCAAACGTTGGCCCAATGCAGGGCATAATCCTGATCCAACAGAAGCTTTTGCAGCGTCTTGGCCCGGCGCTGCGCTGGCGCGGCCGCCCCCTTGTTGTGAGCCTGGATTTCCTCGATCGTGGGAATGCGGCCAATGATGTCCAGGTACATCCGCCGCAGGAGTTCAGATTCGCTGGCGATCGAGGAAGGCTTGATGTTGTTTTCGCGCCAAGCCGTTTCAATTTGTTGGTTGATGTACTCAATGATCTTGGCGTCGTTTAATTGTGAGGTATCCCCCAGCGAGGGCGGCTGCGGTTCGGGAGGCGGCACGGGCTTGTCGCTTTTCGCATCGGTCTTGCCGCCGGCTTGCGGGCCAATCTTGTCGTCATCGTTTTTCTTGGACCCGTCGGACTTTTTGACTTCCGTGGAGCTAACGGGGTCCCCTTTGCCTTTTTCATCCGCGCCCGCCAACCCGGGAGCGTGGCAAATCATGCAACCGATCAGACCCAGGCCAGCGATTAAGCCAACAGGGACCAAGCGACAACGATCAATAGATAACCGCAACATGTGCCAGGCTTCCTTGAAGAAAACATGGAAGGGACATGCGTCCTAATTTATGCCCATAACTGAATCAATTCTAACCCACTTCAGGGCTGGTTGTCAAAGCAACAACCTGACATCGTCCCGGTTTCCCAGCTTTAGCCGAACAGATAGGATAAACCCCGAATTCTCATCAATGGACCGCTCCAGGTATGTCATTCATGAACGCCTCCCGACACGAGCGCAAACTGAAGCTCCATGCTCAATCGGCTACCGACTTGGAGCTGTTGGACCGCGTCACCGTGCTGCGGCCATGGATGGAGGAGTCCGCCGTGGATGTTTATCTGGCGGAATTGGCGCGACGCGGCATCGGCCCGGACGACATCGCCATGCATGAACGGCAAATGAAACCCCATGTCCTCAAGGATGAAATCGGCATGGCCGCCTGTTGCGGTCAATGCATGCGGGCCGCCGTCCATAGTTATCTGGGTTGGCACAAACTGTGGCGGCTCATCCCCGTCACGAAACGGCGGTTCTATACCTGCGCCGACCATCGTCCACAAGGGCCGAAGTGAGGGTCAGTGGTTAGCGGCAGGCCAGCCGCGAAGCATCTCGCCCACCTGTTGGCAGAGCCGATGCGCTTCCGCTTCGGTGGAGGCTTCTGCGATCACCCGAACGATTGGTTCCGTATTGCTGGGTCGCAAGTGCAGCCATGATTTAGGCCCATCCAATCGCAGCCCATCTTGGCGATTCACCTGCCAATCCGGATAGGTTGCGAGCAATCGATCATACAGTCCGGGAAGCCAAGAGCGGTCGAGGGTGTATTTTTCCTTGACGATGATCCAATGTGGCAGGGAGGCTACCCATTCGCTGATTTTCATGCCGGTGGCCAGCAAGTGATCCAGGATAAAGGCCATGCCGATAAAGGGATCGCGCACCCAGCCAATTCGTGGATCGATGACGCCGCCATTGCCTTCGCCGCCGATGACCGCGCTGCATTGCCTCATCATGGCCACGACGTTGGCCTCGCCCACGGGGCTGCGGTGGAAGGGGCATCCCATTCCAACAGTGATCTGTTCATTGACCCGGGACGTGGACATGTTAACGACCACCGGCCCTGGCGTCTGACGGAGCCGATAGTCCAAAGCCAGGGCCAAGGTCAATTCTTCGCCGATATAGCGGCCTGTTTCGTCGATGATCGCCAGGCGGTCCGCGTCGGGGTCCAAGGCGAAGCCGACGTCCGCCTGCACTTCCGTCACGCGGGGTGCGATGGACTGCAAATTCTCGGCAGTGGGTTCGGGGGTATGAGCAAACTGACCGCTTGGCTCCGCGCCGAGCATCACTTTATCCGTGTTGAACGACTCTAACAGTTTCCTGCTCATCGCGCCGCCCGCGCCGTGATTCACATCGACCAACACCTTGAGGGGTTTGCCCCTGAATGGAGGCTTGACTGGGACCGCTTGCAGAATGCGGTCGAGATGGGGTTGGCCATCAAATCCCGACTCAACCGGGGAAATATAGGTGCCAGTTTGAAGAGCATCTTTCAAGTGGAAGCCGCCTTCGCGGAAGCGCTGCACGACCCTTTGCCCTACCTGAGGGGACAAGACGGCCCCATCCGCGCCAAACAACTTCAGCCCGTTGTAGGGGGCAGGATTGTGGCTGGCACTGAGCTGGATGGCCCCGGCGGCTTGAAAATGCGTGACCGCCACGCCGACGGTGGGCGTAGGTTGAATCCCCAAATCGATCACTCGACAGCCCACGCTCATCAACCCCGCGGCCACCGCGTGACCGAACATCCACCCGCTGGGGCGGCCATCCCGGCTGATGAGGATCGTTCCCCCGGCGGCTTCGCTGCCCAAGGCCTGGGCGAAGCGGCCTGCCACCGCCGGCGTTAAACTCTCCCCCACGATGCCGCGAATTCCCGACACACTGACGATTAATTCATCCTGAACGGGCATGGTCAGGCTACCTCGTGAACCATGGTCAACAGATCAGAGGTATCATATCGGCTGAATAGCAGCGAGCAGGGTTTGCGGTATCGTGTTGTTTTTTTTTCGGTCGCTGGAACTTATCTACGCCCACAAAAGTAATGCAAGACAATCCTGGAGACTGGACCCATGCGAAACCGACTGACCTCTCGATCCTGCGGTTTGATGATGATTTGCTTGACCGTAAGCGGGTGTGTTCTTTCAGATCACCCTGTCACTGCCCCCAAAGACTCTCAATTAAACAAAGCCCTGCTCGGCCGTTGGGATTTGACGGCAAGGACCAATCCCGTGGCCTGGCATCGGTTCGAGCTGACTGCGGCAAGCGACGAAGAAAAGAAGCTCCTGCAATGCCCAGGCTTGATGCATGTGTGGACAGAAAAACAATCGGAAGATGGGGCTTGGAGCCGGGAAAACCATCTGCTCTGTTTCCTCGGCAGCGCCGGCAACTATCACTTCGTCAACTTTTATCTCGACGAGGCCAAAGACGTTTTGGCCCGTGCGAAACAGCACCATTCACCGTTCAAGATGGTGCTATTTCGCTACACGCTGAAAGAGGATGAACTCCACGTTTACTTTTGCGATGCCGAAGGCTTCAAGCAACTCGCCGACCCGGCCAGGCTACCCCATGAATGGTTGGGGGAAAACTATGCGCGCCGTCCCAATCTGCAAGCGACTCCGGAACAGCTCCAACGAGCTTTCAAAGAGAAGGCCATTGTCGAAAGCCTTTTCCCGGACCAAGGTCACTTCAAGCATACCTACCGCAAGTTGAACAAGTAAGCTCAATTCATTTGATCTATGAGGACCTCACTTCGTCACGCAGAAGCAGGATGAAGTGATCTCCACGTCGGCATGTTTCCAGATGTCCTTGAAGCGCGCACGCACTTTTGCGGCTTCATCGAGCTTGTCCTGGCGTTCGAGACACTCCGCCAGGCCAAACAGCGACCACCCATTGTCCGGCCATCGGCGCAAATCTTCTCGATACACCAACTCCGCTTCCGCCGCCTGTCCATCGGCGAGGAGGAAGGCGCCCAGGGCATGCCGCACCGGGACGATCCAATCCGGCGGTTCATCGTAGCGCAATTGGTCTTCCTTGTCGATGGCACGGCGCAGGGCTTGAAAGCCCTCGGCTTTCTTGCCCTCGCTCATCAGAATTTCTCCCTCCAGCATATCATCGGCCACGGCCAGAATGATGGGTCCGGTGTTGTTCCCGAAGGGAGCGTCCTTGGCAACCAATTTCGCTAGTTCCCGAAACTTTTCCTGTTCCTCTCGGGCCGCGGTCGCTTGCTTTTTCGCCGCGAAGGCCACGGCCCGGGCATGATGACGCATGGCCCTGGCGATGAGAAAGACCTCGGGCAGTTCGGGCTGACGCAAAATCGCATCCCATTGACCAAAGCGAACCATGACCTCAACGGGCGCCGCCATGTAACCATCCACCATGGCGGCATTCTCCGCCACTTCGAGCCATTCCTTGGGAATGCTGCCCAGCATTGCGCGGATGGCGGCCAGGGAGCGTTTCGATTCCCCTTGCATCATCGCGGCGAAAGCGAGCATGTGATGATTGTGCAGCATGTAAACGCGATAGAACTCTTGCCGCGGCGAGGTTTGGCGATAACGGGCATCGGCGCGAATGGCGCGCTCATTGGCTTCGATGGCGGCTTGCCAGCGGCCGCGGCGGATGTCGATGTGGGACGGCATGTGCACCATGTGGCCCAAGCCGGGTTGTAAATGGCGGAGCCGATCCGCGGCTTCATCCGCCTTGCCTGGTTCGGGCGATGCCTCTTGGGCGTGAATGTAAAGGTGCAGGGCAAGGGGATGGTCCGGATTCAGCTTCATCACGGATTCCAGCGTCGCTGTGATCGTCGTCGTTTGCCCCTTGGGCTGGCCATCCAGCGTCCAGAGATCCCAGGGTTGCAGGTTCATCAGCGACTCCGCGAATAGAGCGCCAATGTCGGCGTCCTTGGGAAAACGCTTCCACAATTCATTCATGGCCTTGGCATATTCTTGGTTGAGCGGCGTGCGATCCATGGGGGCAGGGTCGGCATGGCGGCTTTGAAGGGCCAGAATCAACCCTTGATTCGCCTCGGAGACATGAGCCATTTTCGCCAGCGCCTGTTTCAAGGCTTCCTGGGCTTGGGTTTCTCGTTCGGGCGGCACGGCGGTCCGATTGATGTGCGGACCACTTGCGTAGGCAATGCCCCAATAAGCCATGGCACAGTCCGGATCGATCCGGATGGCTTCACGGAACGAGCGCATGGCTTCATCGTGATTGAACGCAAAGAGAAAGGCCAAACCCTGATCGAAGTATTTTTGCGCGTCGGGATGGGGCGATTGAATCGAGCGGGTATGCTGACCCAAGCCATCAAACATCGGCGCTCTGCTGGGACGAGGACCCTCTTGTCCAGAAAGAACTGCACCCAAACCAAGGCTCAAGGAAAATAGGGTGAGCATCGCCATGGATGATCGACACATCGCATCATCTCCTTCGTCATTCGATGGATAATGACCATCCGCCCATGGAGTAGGGAAGGTTTATCAGACGACCGCGGCCGACTGGCTCATGTACCTTATTTTGTTTAGAAGGGATGGTCTCTGCAAGTATTTGGAGTTGTATTGTGAAAACGATTCAAACATTTGCAGCCATGAATGGACGGGCCGTTTGCTTGACCTGGCACGGAATACTCGGAATGTCACATCAACCTTTAGGGAATGATGATCGATTGGCCGATGGGCAAGCGGTCGGGATTGGTCAGGAGTCGCTGATTGGCCTGATAGATTTCAGCAAAGCGATCGCCGCGGCCGTAATAACGTTGGGCGATGGTGAATAGAGTATCGCCAGCGGCGATGACGTGGGTTCGATGTGTAATCGTTGATGCATTCCCGGAGAGGTTGGATCGGCCGCCGGTTTGTCCAGGAACGGCCAGTGAGCCGCTGCGATCGGAAGCGAGTGCTTGGGCTGAATGGTGCAAGTGTGCGGTCCGGCTTGGATCGGAAGAGGCTGAATCCTTGCTGAAAAAGACCACCGCGATGGCGATCGTCAGTCCCACCCCCACCACCAAGCCAAGCTTCGCGTCGTTGGGCATCGCAGGCATTCCCCTTATCATCGGCACGCGCCTCGATGGGGCGCATGCTTATCTCGTCGGGGCCATCCCTGGCAATGTCCAGTCCTTCTTGGGCGATATCGACCAAGTTGTCCATCCCGCTTTACCGAGTCGATTTCGTTGAGAAAAATCAATGGACGCTGGTCGCGGCATAATCGTCAAGCATCCTATGACCGGGCTTGCCCCCGGGTGAAAGATTTGGTCCATCTCACTCATCCTGTTGGATGCGCCGATAGACGATCCAATCCCAATCCACAGGCAGGCCGGGCCGAAACCATGCGGCCTGTCGATAGGAATGCCCCCAGCGATCGGTGCGGACGGCCCAAGGAGCGACCCGCTCTTCCAAGGGCACGCGGTGCTCGATGAACCAAGCCACTCCCTCGGGGGGAAGGTCATTCTGCTTGACGTAGTTCAGCCGCTTCTCCAGATCGAGTCGCGGCACCTCGAACGACCAGAGCTTTTCGACGCGAAAATCATAGTCGGCGGCCACGGAGATGGATCCTGCGCCGCCCTGGGGAGATTGGATCAGGATGTAATGGATCGCGTCAGCGAATCGGCCGCGCCCCTCATGGCGATACATTTCCAGATACGCGATGCTGTTCCAAACCAAGGCGGTGCACAAACCGAGGGGCAACACCCACCCCCAGCGCCATGCCGCGCATCGCCCCAGACCCATGCCCATGAGCACAAGGCAAAACAGATACGGGAGGAGAAAATAGCGCTCGAAAAGAAAGGGCGGACGCATGGCGAGAAAGAGAATGGCCGGGACCAGAAGACACGTTAACCAAAACAGCCGGGATACAGGGGGTTCCAAAAGGCGCATGCTCAGTCCAAGCAACGCGACAAGCAACAGCAGGAATCCCAAGGCAGCCCAACCATGCCAGGCATCGGTGGGGTAAAAGCCGCACCCTTGGCCGAATAGACTGGTCAGGACTTCGAAGATGCTTGGCCTGGGGCCGCCTCCCAGTTCCATGTCATGCACGAAGACAACGTAAAAGAGCACCAAAAACAGGATCGGCAGAGCATGACAGCGCAGCAGATGTTTCCATTCATCCCATGTCGATTCCCGATGTTTAGCCCAGTGCATCACCGTCGCTGCCGATAGAGCCAAATAGATGGACAGAAAATGGAGCTGTCCGAGAAAGCCAAGAATGACGGCGCACCCGAAAGCCAGCCCGTGAAGCCACCCTGGGCGTTGCCGGTAACGATCCCATAGCCACCACGCCAACAAGGCCATCAGACCAGCCAGGCTGTAGCCCCGAGCCTGCGTGGAGTAGATCACCCACCAGGGATTGGCGGCCAGGAGGAGTCCCGTGAACACCATGGACCATGCTCCATGCGGCCAAGCTAACCACATCGCCGCCGCCACCATCAAGCAGCCCGCCGCCAAGGAATGCAACCGATACACCGCCAACGAGGCGGAGCCATCCCAAAGCTGCAAATACCAAGTATTGAGCAGATGGTTATTGTCATGACGAAACGACTTTTCCGTCACCAGTTCCAGGGGCGTGTTCGCCTGCTGCGCCATCCACCAAGACCACTGTTCATCGAATTGCAACGGCATGGAGAGCATCGGCCAGCGCACCATGACGGCCAACCCGACGATCAGGATGGCCAGGAGAAGTGAAATCCATGGAGACAGGCGGCGATTGGTCATCATCCTGGCTTTACGCCAAAACCCTCGCTCGGGATGCGATGACCGAGCAAGGGCTGCATTGAAATCAGACGCCCATTCAACGAGGAAGCAGCCAACTCAGCGAACGCTGAAGCGGTAGAGGGTCGTTTGCGAATAGTTCTGGCCCGGCTTTAGGATCGTGCTTGGAAAATTCGGATGATTGACCGCGTCGGGGAAATGCTGTGTTTCCAGGCAAAATCCGTGATGCTTCAAGTATTTCACCTTCCCCTTGCCCACGTTGCTGCCGTCCAGGAAGTTGCCCGAGTAGAACTGCAAGCCGGGTTCGGTCGTCAAAACGTCCATGACGCGGCCCGTTCGCGGTTCATACACGGTGGCGGCCAGCCTCATGTTGGGGATCCGCGGCAAATGCACTTCATGCGGACCGACCGCAAGGGGCACGGTCACCACGTCCTCCTTGGGCGGAGCACGCAATACAAAATTGTGGTCATAACCGCCGGGTTCGCCCTTGAGCTGGGCGATGCGGGCGCCGATCGTGGTCGGCTGGGTGAAGTCAAGCGGCGTGCTCTTGACCGAGGCCAACTGACCCGTGGGAATGAGCGTCTCATCGACCGGCGTGTACTCATCGGCGGCAATGTACAACTCATGACCCAACACGTCCCCTTCGCCTGCCAAGTTGAAATAGCTGTGGTGGGTGAGATTCACGGGCGTCGGTTGATCACAGGTGGCGGCGTATTCCAAACGCAGCTCGTTGTTGCCCGTGAGAATGTATATCACGTTGACCTTGAGCGTGCCGGGATAACCTTCCTCGCCGTCTGGACTGGTGTAGTGGAATTGAACCGCAGGTCCTTCTGGCCGGCTGACCACCTTTGCTGTCCAGATGACCTTATCGAAGCCCTTGATGCCGCCATGCAAGGCGTTGGGACCATTGTTGGTGGCCAACTTGTATTCCTTGCCGTTCAGCGTGAAGCGGCCCTTGGCAATGCGATTGGCCACGCGGCCCACCGTGGCGCCGAAGTAGGGATGGCCCTTGAGGTAACTGTCGAAGTCATCGAAACCCAAGACGACGTCGCCCTGCTGACCTTGCTTTTGCGGAACGAATAGATGCGTGAGCAGCGCCCCATAGGTGATGACTTTGGCCTGCATGCCGTTGTTGTTGGTCAGGGTGTAAACTTCGATGGTGCGCCCATCGAGCTGGCCGAAGGGTTGGATGCGGATGGTTCCGCTGCCATCTTTTCCTTGAGGCGCCATGGACGAGTTGCCTACCGAAGAGGGTGCATGCCCCGCCGCTGCCCAGCAGCACAACAAGAGGCGAACCAGACCCATCGTGCTAAACACACACACCGCATATTTCATCGACCACTCCTCCTTCATGCGATCCTTGCCACGAATTGTAAGGGAAGAGGGGGAAAGGCTCTAGAAAAAAGTCGGGACGCCCGCCACGAGAAGTTTCGAAACCGTCTTTGCCGACTTTGTGGGAACCATGTCGAGGGGGCGCCCCGCAGCGTGTAGGGATGCTATTTGAGCATCGCCAGATCCGCGCCGAAGTTGATATGGAAAACTTCGCCGTTGATGACCAGAGCAGGCACCGATTTCACACCAGCCTGCTCTGCTTCTTTGACCCGCTGCTTTTCCTGCCCCAAGTGAATGCTCTTCAGCTCAAAGCGTTGCGGGTCCAGGGCCGTGGCCAATTTTTGCTCCGCCGCGACGCACACCGGACAGCCCGCGTGATAAAATGTGGCTGTGGTTTTCATGCTCGAACTCCTTGGTTATGGATATGAATGGAAACGCCCGCATTGGCCGATGCCAGGTTCGCCCTGGGGCGCACCCGGGCGTTCACTAGGCATAGACGATGTCAATGTATGGCTGCGGTCGAGTCTAAGAAAAGCGGGTACTTTTGAGTGCGTTAGCTACTTTGTGGTTGCTATCAGGAAAATGCCATGCCGAAAAAAAACCTGCCCCGTGGTCTTCCTTCGGATCGAACCGTTTCATTCAGCTTCATCCTGGAAAATGTCCTGGGCTGTAAGTGGACCATTCATGTCTTGCGCATGATTCAAAGCGGGGTGCATCGACCCGGACAGCTCGTTAAAACGGCAAAGGGATTATCCACCAAGGTCCTTAATGAACGGCTAACTAAACTGACTCGTTTTGGCTTAGTGGAGCGCCATTCTTATCCTGAAATCCCTCCGCGAGTTGAGTATAAGCTCACCCCCATCGGCAAGCGTTTTTCCCAGCTCCTCGATGAAATCGACAAGCTGGAAGCCGCTTGGCTCGAACAGGATGCGCCCTCATGACCGAGCCGGCAGCCGTCCCCAAGCGGCGCAATATCCAACTGCTCCTCAGCTACGATGGCACTGACTTCGCTGGCTGGCAAACGCAGAAGAACCAGCGCAGCGTTCAGGAAACGCTGGAGTCGGCCATTCAGCGAATCACGGGCGAGAAGGTCTTCGCCAATGCCAGTGGACGCACCGACGCCGGCGTGCATGCCCGCGGCCAGGTCGTCAATTTCAAAACCAACTCCAAGTTGCCCGCCGCCACATTGGTCCGAGCCATCAACGCCCATCTTCCCGAAGACGTGGTGGTGCGATCGGCCTGTGATCGACCGCTGGACTTCGACGCCTGTCGAGGAGCCTTGAAGAAACTGTACCGCTACGTTCTTCACGACGGTCCGGTGCCGGACCTGTTTCTCCGCCGTTACGCCTGGCACATTCCCTACGCCGGCAGGTTGGATGATTCCGCCATGCGTTTAGCCTCCCGGTGCCTCGTAGGCACGCATGATTTTCACAGCTTCGAGACGGAATGGCCCAATCGGCAAACCAGCATTCGCACCATCACGCACCTGGGCATCAGCCGCTGCGGCGACTGGCTGTGGATCGACGTGGAAGCAGATGGCTTTCTTTACAACATGGTCCGCAGCATCGTGGGCACGCTGGTCAACGTGGGGCGCGCCTATTGGCCCAAGGAGCAGGTGGCAGAGATCCTCCGGCAGCAAGATCGCCGCGTGGCGGGACCCACCGCCCCGGCGCATGGGCTGTTTCTCATGCGGGTGACGTATGCCGAGGAGACTTCCCCATGACGCCCGGGGCCGCTCTCCCCTGGCTGAGCGACCCGAGAACCAGACACTTCATGGTTTTTCCAAGCAGTAGAGATGCGTTTTCGTGCGAAGGAAAAGGGATTTCCCCGCGGCGGCGGGCGTGGCGTTGCAGCCGTCATTGAGATGATTCGTGGCCAGTTTTTGAAACTGCCGTGTAGGCGCGATGACGAACGTCGCGCCTTCCTGGTTGCAAAAATAAAGTTTCCCATCCGCCAAGATCGGCGAGGCCCACGTGTTCCCTTCCATGCGCTGCTGCCAGATCATTTGGCCGGTTCGGGCATCCAGGCATGAGAGGACCGCTTTATCGCTGGTCATGAACAGCAGATCGCCCACGATCAGCGGTGCGGATCGAGCGGGGACCCCTTTATTGGTTTGCCAGACGCGATGCGCTTCCCGCAGTTCGCCCTGGCCATCGGGACGGATGGCCAGCAATTTGTCGCCGCCGTCGCCCGTGCAGAGAAACACCAGTCCCAAGGCTGCTTGCGGCGGCGCTGCCACATTGAACCCGCCATGGCGCACGCGCCAGATTTCCTTGCCCGTCTCCGGCTCATAAGCCATGGTGGCCGCCGCCCCGGGACTGATCAGCAGGGACTGACCGTTGACCATCACAATGCTCGGCGTGCCGTAGGCTTTCTTGAAATCGCCATCGTCGGTGCCAAAGTCCAAGTCGCGATCGGCGCGCCACAGGGTCTTCCCCGTGGTTTTATCCAGTGCCACGGTGTATTGCTGGTCGAAACCATCAAAACACAGAAACAGATACTTTCCCCAAAGGAGCGGCGATGAACCGGGGCCGCGGAAATGATCGCATGGCAAATCCCGGCGCGACCAGATTACCTGGCCGGTCAGGGTTTCCAGACACGCCGTGCCTTCACTGCCAAAGTGAAGGTAAACCCGGCCCTCTTCAATTGCGGGCGTGCAGGACGCATAGCTGTTGGCGGCATGGCGAAACGCGGGGTTGGCGACGTCGAAGAGTTTGCGGTCATGAACGATTTGGCCGGTCGACCGATCGACGCAAATAGCGTACAGCGACTTGCCATTTGCCGTGGCCGTTGTCAACCATACCTGCTGCCCCCAAACCACGGGCGATGACCAACCCAGATCGTGAATGGCGGTCTTCCAGCGGACGTTCTTTTTTTCGTTCCATTCGACGGGAAGATCTTGAGCCTGGGCATGTCCCGAGCCATTGGGGCCGCGAAATCCTGGCCAAACACCTTCCGAATAGAGCGGTGCGATTTCAACCGCCACCCCTATTTGGCTCACCAAAAGCACGAGGAGGCTAACGGCCGTGAGCAATCCCATTCTCCATTGCACCTGTTGTTCCCCCTTGAATGCATTCGCTCCATGGCGCTTCTCTGATGTTACAATAGGGATGGAAGGAATGGCGATCCATGCAGATCATCATCGATGGCTATAACGTCATGTTCGCCTTGGGGATGATCCCCAAGCAGATGAAGCCGGGCACATTGCAAGCGGCTCGATCAGCCTTTTTGGACTTGTTGTTCAGCTATCTTGGCCCCTTGGCCAATGAAACGCTGGTGGTCTTTGACGCCGCACATTCCTTGACCATGCAGCCACGCGAATTCGCCCATCATGGGCTTCACGTCCAATTCGCTGTACGTCGGGAAGAGGCGGATGATTTGATCGAAAGGCAGATCAAGGATTGCCGTGCTCCCGAGCGCTTAGTCGTCATTTCAACGGATGCCCGTCTTCGACAAGCCGCACGGCGACAGGGCGCGACCGCCGTGCGCTCGGAAGAGGTGTTGGATTGGCTCGAGAAAACGAAGACCCGGCTCGCACGATCTGAATCGGTCCATCCACCGGCGGTTCCTCCCTCCCCGCCCAGGGAAACTGAATACTGGTTGCAACAGTTTAAACATCTGGACGATGACACTGAATTGGGACAAAATCCTTGGCTGGGCTTTGAAGAGAAGTGAACCGCCACTTCACCGCTCCTCTGTGGAATCATTGTGCTTCAGCTGACTTATCTTGTCTGTTCGCGATGGCTCTACTCACTGTACTCGAATCGGCAAAGCTAGATTTCTGACCCAATCGCTTAAAGAATCCGCTAAAATGGGGTAACTAGGAAAACTTCCATGAAGGGCGGGCGAAAGGCAGGGCAGATGACCCGCCCGACTGGGCTAGTCCGCTTACACCTTTTTGTTAGGATGGCGATCCCCCTAAGTCGATGGCATCTCGTAGGAACAGATTGACCACTTCGAATAGAGTGGGACCGAGGCTTGCGCATGATTCGTCATCGAACGGATAATAGTCCATTGCACTTGCGTGGCAATGTGCCCGGACAGCCATCCTTGGACGATGGAACCAACCTCGCCTTTAACGCCGGCAGTCCCCGGCAAGCGGGCGAGATTCGCTACCATCATGCTTTTGCCTCGAAAGTCTTGAACAATGAACGCACGTTAGCCGTCTATTTACCCCCTGGCTACTCCGCCAACTCGACCACCCGTTTTTCCGTCCTCTACATGCACGACGGCCAAAACCTCTTTGATCCAACCACGGCCTATCATGGCGTCTCCTGGCAAGCTCATGAAACATCGGATCGATTGATCCTCAAGCGGCGCATGAAGCCCATCATCATGGTCGGGATTTACAACACACCGGAACGGATCGCCGAATACACGACTCACATGGATCCGAAAATGCAGGGGGGCAAGGGTCAACTGTATGCGCGCTTCCTTTGGGAAGAGGTCAAGCCCTTCATCGACGCCGAGTATCGCACGAAAACGGATCGCCAACACACGGGGGTGCTTGGCTCGTCGCTCGGCGGTCTCATCACCCTGGCCATGGCCAAGGATCACCATGACCGCTTCAAATTCTGCGGGGTTCTGTCGCCCTCGCTATGGTGGGCCAAAGGAGCCTTGCTCAAGGAGCTGCAAGGCGGGCCGCGGTGGATGAGAAAGATGCGTTTTTGGGTGGACATGGGGAACAAGGAAGGCGGCGCCGCAAAGGGGGAAATCCCGTCCGCCATCACCCGAACGCGCAAACTGATCGAGCACTTCGACGTGGCCGGCCTTTTGCCTGGGCATCATTATTACTACACCGAGATCACTGGCGGCGAGCACAATGAATCCTATTGGGCGGCTCGCCTGGACAAGGTGTTGCTCTACTTTTTCGGGCGGCGCGCCAGCACGCGCTAATGGGCAGAATCTTTCCGCCGCTTCCCTGCAAACCATTCGGCCCATCCATGAAGAAAGGGAGAGCGTTTAAGCTCTCCCTTCACGATGCATCTTGTGGTCGACTCGTCAACGTCCCTCAACGTTTTCAAGTCGCGGCCTGAGCCAGCGTTACTTGGCCGCCACCGTGGTTTCGGCGAAATCAAAGCTGGTGTTGATGGTTTCACCGGCGTGCACCGTCACTTGACGGGTCATGCTGATGGTCTTGCCATCGCGAACCACTTCCGCCCGCAGGTTGTAGAAGTAGTTCTTGCCTGCTTCGAGCGTCGGCGACACGAAGGTGCGAACCGAAGAAACCGAGCTGGTCGGCTGATCTTCGATGTAGAGCTTGGCGTCGGCCGGCAGGCTGACGATCAAGGTCGCCTGGCTCATGGAAGCTTCCGGAGGAGCTTCGCCGGACTTCTTTTCTTCCTTCTTCTCTTCGGTCTTCTGTTCCGTCGTGACGGTGCCGCAGCAATGCGTCACGGCCGTGCAGCCATGGCAAGCCCAGGTGCAGCCATTGCAGCGGCGGCTGAACAGACGAAAACGGCCGTGGCAGCTCGAAGCGCAGCCATTGCAAGCCGTGCTGCAACCCTTGCTGCAGCCATTGCAGGCAACGCTGCAGCCATTGCAACTGCTGCATCGACGATTGAACAAACGGAAACCACCATGGCAGCTCGAACTGCAGCCACGGCAGCTCCAGCCGCTGCACTTCGCGGTGCAAGCAGCCGCACAACCATTGCAGTTGTAAGCAGGGGCAACGGCGCCCGTGCTCAGGGTCATGACCAACAACATGCTGAACATTCTTGAGCTCTCCTCCTCGTTCGAATTTCACCAACCCTCATCAAAGTAAATCAGCGTGCCCCGCGCAACGCTTGATGGCGAAAGTAAAACCAGTTAAACTGGCGAACCTCGCGTGGATGCGTTAAATCCTAAGAATTTGACGATGGTGTGTCAACGATAAAATAGGCGATGGAAAATGATTGTAGAATTTCCGCAGTCCGGATATGCTGGGTTAATTGAGTAAGACGTCCTGCGTGATTATAGTGCCGTGGCTGCGGCCAAATGGGCTTGCAAAATCCGCACGATCCTTCTCTTGCAACTCACCCCTATACCTTTTCACTTCGCGTTTTGGCCACTGTTGCGGCAAATGTGCCAAGCTTGCCCGATGCGATTTTTACTAGTCTGATTATTGTCTAGCCGTTACGCTCTTGCCATGATGTTCACATCAATGAATTGACTCAAGGTTTGCCTATGCACTGGTTTGGTCCCGTCTTTCGCTATGATCTTCTGCGTTTAGGTCGGCGTAGCCGCCTTTTTTTTCTGCGCTGGCTGTTCGTTGTGGCCCTCCTCATCATCCTCTTTTGGAGCTATCACAGCTTTCTTGAAAAGCTCACCTTGGAAGCGAGCAATGTTCTGGCCGTGCAAGGACGGGTTTATTTCGTCGGCGAAGCCGCCTATTTACAGAACGCCTATATTCAACGCAACCTCCATCGCTTCGGGTTCTATTTTCTCAACTCTTACTTGATCCTGCAGGCTCTGCTCGTCATCGTCGTCACCCCCGCCCTGATCGCGGGCAGCATCGCCGAGGAAAAGAACCGCAAGACGCTGGACGACTTGCTCACAACGCAACTCGCGAATCGCGAAATCATCATGGGCAAGTTGTTGGCCCGATTCACCTACCTGATTCTGTTGATGCTGGGCACGGTGCCGGTCATCGCCATGATGCAATGGGTGGGTGGCATCGATCCCTTGTTGCTGCTCTGCATGCTGCCCATCCATTTGGTCGGCTTGCTCGCCGTCGGCTCCCTCAGCCTTTATTTTTCCGTGAATGCCACCCGGCCGCGAGACGCCATCGTGCGCACTTACGTCTGCTTGATCTGCTTCATGGCGCTCTGGTTTATCCCCTTTGGCATGGGGCGATGGGGCTGGCTCGCGAGCCTCAGGCCATCTTGGTTGGATGTGATCCAGCTGGATAGCTGGATGAGAATGGTCTCCATCTGCAATCCCCTCGGAGCCTTTTATTTAATCGCCGAGGCTTTTGAGTATCAACCCACTACCGGCATGGACATCGCGTCGATCATCATGTGGAACGTCGCCAGTCTGTCCTTGGTTTCCCTGTCGCTGCTCATGATCGCCACGCGCCGGCTTCGGGAGCAATTCCTGCGGCCGCGCGCCGCGCCGCGTCGGGAGGCGGCGCCGCAGCGCCGGCGCGGCCGGGTCTGGGATAAAGCGCTCTTTTGGAAGGAGTGGGCCACGCAAAAAAGGCCGGGGGTCAACCGCCTCTTGGCCGTCTTGGCCATCGTGCTGGCGACGGGTTGGAGCGTGATGCACTTCGACTACTTGCAAGAAATCCTCAATGGGTCCCTCCTCCTGGCCGACGTCCCCTTTCCCAGCTTGCGGGCGAAGGAAATGAATGACCTTATCCATGAATTTCGCATCGCTAGCGCCGTCCTCTTTGGGCTTTTCTATCTTCGCGTCGCATTGCGCGCGGCCGGCGCGTTTCCACAAGAAAAAGAACAAGATACGTGGGTTTCCCTGCTCGCCGCGCCCTGGAAGCTCCAGGAAATCCACAACGCCAAGGCTATGGGCGGAGCACAACTCTTTCTGACCTATTTGTGGTTTTTCGTTCCCCTTTTCCTTCTCGGCTTGCTGTTTCAGCTCATCAGCATTACTTCCTTCATCGTCAACACGTTATGCGTGGCCTGTCATTTTTTCTTTGCCACCATGCTGGGACTCTTCATGGGTTTGCTCACCGGGAGCAGCATGCGCGCTTATTTGTCCACCACGATCATCGTCGGCGTCTTGGCGGCGGCGCCGCTGCTGATCATGTCCACTTTCCATTTCTTCAACGTGGGAACGACGCCGATCTTGGCCCTAATCGTCCTGGCTGACGCCTTGGAATGGATTTGGGTTCCAGCCCTGTTGCTCGTGCTCGTCCTGATTTACGTCAAGCTGTTTTCCCCGCGCATGGTCAAAGTCGTTTGGCTTACCGTGGGGTATGCGGGCATTGGCATGCTCATCACGGTCCCCTTGTTCATGTTGATTTTTCTGACGTTCCTGATGTTGGAAACCTCGATGAACCTGTCCGAGATGTTATCCATGATCTCGCCTTTGTTCCAACAGTATGCAGCATGGACCGACTCGGAACTGGCCAAGCAATGCCTCCGTTATTTCCGCCGGCACTCCGATTCGACGATCCTGACCATGCTCGGCGTCGTGGGCGGCTATTATCTCGTGGGGGGATGCATTTGCCGCTGGCTTGGATTGCAGCTCCTCAGAAAAACGAGCGGCCGGGTCGATGGCATGAAAGCACGCAAAAAGTCTGGTTTGTTTTTGGCAGTAGGAGGCGGTTTAGAGGAGAAAAAGCCAGACCATGAGAAAGGTAAAACCCATGCCCAGCAGGATGCTGACGCCAATAATCCAAAAGAGATAACGGTTGAGCCAGTTGATTGATTCCCCGGATCGTGGCGTGATCACCGTGACATCCGAGGACAGGTTCGAATCCTTGGTTTCAAAATCATGGCGATGGATCGGCGGCGGCGGCGAGACTGGAGCACGCCGCTGCGGCGGCACGGCATTCGGACGGAGCGGCTGCGGCCGCGGCGGGATGGCCGGCGGAGGAGGCTTTGGCGGTAATTGAATGGAAGCCTGGCTCCCGCGAAACGTGGGCATGCTCGGCAGGCGAATGTTGGCGCTGCTCCCGGTGGTGGACGCCGCGGGCATTCGCGCCGCCAGGCTCATCGGCGGGATATCGGCCTCCGACGGCGGCGGAATGGGATTCTTGGTCCAGGGGGACAGGGCCTGGACGACTTGGGCCGGCGTTTGATACCGCTGTTCGGGATCCTTGGCCATCATCTTCTTGATGACCGCCACCATGCCGGCGGGCAAATCCTTGCGCAATTGATTCAAGGGGACAGGTTCCTCGAACTGGTGCATGTGCACCTTTTCCTCATCCGTGGCATTTTCAAAGGGCGAGGTGCCCGTCAGGAAAAAGTAGGCGGAGACGCCCAAGCTGTAGATGTCGCTGCGGATATCCGCCTGGTGCATCCGCAGGGCCTGTTCGGGCGAGAGATAATCCGCCGTGCCCATGACCTTGTTCGGATCGAACATTTGCGTGAGCTGCTCGGTCTCGTCATCGGTGAAGCGCGTCAGGCCAAAGTCCAACAATTTGATCTGGCCCGCCCGATCCACCATGATGTTGCTGGGTTTGACGTCGCGGTGGACCAAATGGCATTCGAATAAATACTGTAAACCTTGCGCGGCCTGGGAGATGTAATGGGCCGCGCGGATGACGCTCAAGGGGCCGCGCCGCTTCACGAGCCGCTGCAGATTGATCCCGTCGATGAACTCCATGACCAGGTAGTAAAACTGGCCGTCTTGATCAAGGTCGTAGGCGCGAACGATGTTGGGGTGATTGAGACTGGCGATGGCCCTGGCTTCACGCTGAAAGCGGGCCAGGAAGGAACCTTGGCGGGTGCGTTCCTTGGGAACGACCTTGACCGCCACCCGATTCTTCATGGTCACATGTTCGCACAAATAAACGTTGGCCATGCCCCCCGAGCCGATGGCCTCCAGCACCTTGTAATGGCCGAGCGTGAAACCCCGATAGCGACCCTTGAGCAGTTGCGCCGCTTGAAAAAAGGTGACGAGGCCGTCGTTGACCAGTTTGGTGCCGAGCTTGTTCGCCTCGCTGGGCCATTGCTCCGTGGATTGCAGGTGGCGAACGTAGTCGTCGATGCGCGAACTTTCGATCAAGTCGCTGCGGTGCAACAGATCGATCAATTCATCACTCGTGACGGGAGCAGCCATGCCGATTGGATCCGATCTTCTGAAAGTCGCCATCCTACAGAACCCCGCGCAGCGCGCAGGACGGCTTCCTGCCCCTTGCAACTGTTATTTTAGGTCACGCTTGGGGGGAGTTCTAGAAATTCCATCGAATTATTAACTCACTCCCCCCCTGCCAGGGCAGCGATCCTAGCAACCGTAACGAATGATCCAGCCATGCACGATCATCGGATTGGAACGGTCACGCAATGTTCATGCAGCAATAAATCGTTATCAGGCAAATGTTTGTGTTCCGCTTGCTGATGATAAAAGCGACGGTAAAGCAAAAGTACCTTGCATTCTCTCGCGCTCAAGGGGAAAGTCCATACGCGGCGGTCGGGCCGTTCAGGATGCAGCCGCGTGTCCTCCAGTTCGCAATCCATCCGCCAAAATGGGACCGGCCAAAAGCCCTCCGGGCCGGCCAGGCGTCTGCCCATGTACCAACCGGACATGCCTGCATAGGCACCCTTTTGGTGATTCTCAGTGCCTGCTGCTGCCGGGAGGGTCGGACCGGTAAGCGCTGCCACGGCATGCCCCTGATCATCCACGGCGTCCACGATCAACAACAGATGCCGATCGACAAACCCGGTGGGCACGCGATGGCCGACGTTCTTCGCCAGGGTCGTGGTCGTCAGAGTCACCTGTCCCTCTTTGCGCTCGATCTGCACTTCCAGCGACAGACAACTCTTGAGGGTCGCGACGTCGCTCCCCGGTGTGCCATGCGTCGCCAGGGTCAGCGGATCGCGCTCCACGCCGCCATGGCCGGGGGCAAAGTTCGTCATCCGTCCCGACGGGGCCATGTGGCAGGACTGACAACTCTGCCCCTTGCGGCTCGCGGGGCTGGCGAGCCATTCCGAGTAGGTCGTATAGACCTTGGTGCCCAAGACCGTCCCCTCATGACATGAAGCGCAGTATCGGCTCTCCCGATAGATTGGCGAATAGGTATCCTCGCCTCGATCCACGTCGTCCAGGGGTCCGAAGAAAAGCTGACCGTCCTTGGGTCGAAGCAAGCGGTGAGCCAGTCGGCCATGTTCAAGGCCCAGCTTCTCCAGCGATGTATCGGCAATCTTGTGACAATAGTCGCAATGAATGCCCAAGACCGACACGCCCTGGACGCGCCTCAAGTCCGTGAAGGCTTCGTCGAGGAAATCTACCGTCGGGGCATGACAGGCAGCACATACCCCCGCGCCTTCGGGATGCTCCTTGAGCAAACTCCAGCCCCGATCCGGCTGGCCAGCGTAATCGATCCCCGCATAAAAACTCTGGAAATGTTTCTGTAAAGGTCCGCGGGCATGGGCACTCGCGCTCCACTCCTTGAATATCTCGGCGTGACAGTTGGCGCAGGCATGTTCTCGGGCGGCATCGGGACGCGGGTCCACCCAGGCATAATCTGGATGATCCTCGGAGGGCAACGGATGCAATGCCAGTCGGACGTGAGCTTCTCCAGGAGGCACGGTTTGTCCCGCGATGAAATACCCATCCAGCCAAGCAGTGATCCGTTGGCCGTCGCCGACCAGGCTGAAGCGGCCCTGCGCATCTGCAACGCCGCTGACCTTGGTGGCCTTGAACCGCACGCGGGCGTGACTTGCGGGACCAAGATCGTGCGTCACGATGCCCGTGACGGTTCGGGGCGGAGCCGAGATCAGTTGGCCTACCCCCGCGAACAAACCCGCGGCCATCAGTCCCAAGCCCCATCGCCAACCTCGAAGGCCGCTCTGCATGGTTGACCATCGCCTGAAAGGAAGGAGTCACCCTCAACGATAAAAGGCCACGCTGGCGAAGCTGACGCTTTCAAATCCGTTGATCCGCTCGGCATACTGGTCATAGGCCAGCACCTTGGCCGAGCGCGGCTCCGACACGGCCATAGCCAAATAGGCGGGTGGAAAACCGCAGATGCGCCGTTCGTCCTTTTCCTCGGCCAGCAGTTTGAAGAAGCCCGCCCGATCCACCGCCGCGAGGCGTTCGAGCAGTTTTTGGTCCCGCTCCTTGCTGTAGACGAGCCAGGGTTCATCCACGGGCCGCGGATCGTCAAACTTCGGGCCAATGTGCGCCAGATCGCCTGAAATGAGATAGCAAATCTTCGCCCCGCTCGCGGTGGCCGCCGCTTCCGCTTTCTTCAGGGCTTGGATCATCAAGTAAACGTCCGCCTTCTCCTCCGGCAGATGCTGATGGGCAATGCTGTCGTGGAACGAACCGACCAGGAGCGGCACGATGCGGAACGGCCGGTGGCGCAAGACGTGCTGCAGGAACACGACGTGCAGCTCGATCGAATGTTCCGGAATATGAGCCAATTCATCATCGAAAACGGCCGGTCCATAAACGTCCGCGACCTGCTTCACAAAGGCCTGGTCGGTATGAGCCACCCCCAACGGCGTCTTGAAATCCTTGGCCGTGAGGATGAAGCGCTGCCGGCTGTAGTGGCTCGTGGCCAGGATCACGAAGAGATCGGCATCGCTCCGTTCGACAACTTCCTTGAAGCCCCACGTGTAGGTCGTTCCCCCCCGGCCATAGTCGATGTGCGGGATCAAGGCGGCCCGCAAACGCCCATCCGGCGTCGAGAAAGGATTGATTCTGCCGCTGCCCGTCGGCGCGTCAAAGAGACGATCGAGGACCTTTTCCAATTCCTCCGGATCGCCCGGATACGACCCAATGCAGCTTGGCTCCCGCACCGGCGAAGCAAGGAACTTGGAAAAGATGGATTGCAGCTTGGGGCTTTCGAGGAACAGCGCCTGCTCCAGCTTGGCCGTCAACTCGGCCAGATAGGTGACCGCGTCTGGTGAATCATCCCCCTGCTCCGCCACCCAGGTGGTCATTTCCTCCAGCGTGCGCGTGCCGTCAAACAGCTCCAAAAGAACGATGGCCTCCTTGCGAACGCGAAAGATGTTCCGCGTCATCCGCGAGGCATCGTAAAGCAAAATGAAGTCCTGATCTTCCGGGTCGAAGGTGGCCTGGATCGTGGACCGCAGCCGCGGCCTCAAGTTGGTGGACATGCACTTTCCTTCCCTGCCCGTGGTCGTGCTGGCTGGAGGCTCGGAGCCTGGTTCAATTCATTGTTGACGAGGGACACGGGGGGGTCAAGCAGGAAAGAGGAGCGAACCCGCTTGCCTGATAGAGCCTGGGTGCATCGGTGCAGGATAGACCAAGCCCCTCCTTGGGACGACCTCTGTTGTAGATGGGTCTCCCGACCAATCCACCCAAACGCGTTTACGTGAAAAACGCATTTCAAGCCCCAAGCGCGGGGGCGCAGCACGCCTCGGATACCCCCAGCACCGGGTTGCACACGCTCCGGTGAAAATTGAATAGCTAACCCCAAGCGTATTGGAGCATCCGCGCAATCCAGGACGAAGCCCACCAGGCAGCCCCCGCCAATCAGGCCGAAATAGATCCACCACGGCGTCGGCCGCTCCCAGGTGATGCCATGCGGCTCTTCTAAACCGAATGCGGAAAGGGTGAATTCGTGATCAGGAACATTGTTATCTATATACATATTGCATTCAGACAGCATATACTCAGTTACATTACCTCTTTTTGTAGTGGTTTCAATAGTTACTGGGATCGGCACATTGTTTACGAATTTATATTTATTGCTTAAAACGACATTAAATCTCGTCCTGTCTCGGTTGTCAATGCTTGCCTCATATCTATCAATAATACAATGATCAGCATTAAAGATAACTTGACTGCGACATGATATGTATGATGACCTTTCTTTTTTAATGTCAACATTATGTGTATACGATATTATATAATTACCTCTCTCATTAATAATAGACACATCATTCACTGTTTTTTCTACAAGCAATTTTATCACGTCATGACCGTACGGGAAAAATAATCGCATCACACCTATATCTCTCTGACTTGTAATTGTTTGACGAAGCCAGTCGTAATACTTATTATTATAGTATACTTCTTTCAATATCCACCCTCTTCCATCGGCTGTATTCTTGAATATGCTGAATGCATATTTATTATTATATCCAACTACCTCAGCTGGCTTAACAGATGGATCGCTTTCCTGCTTAAGAATTAACATTGATTGACTATTTGCCAAGTATTTCCACTGCCAGCATTCCTTCTCCTCGGCATTATGACCAGAACCCAAGAAGAGGCGATGTTTAACTGATCCTTGAATCATGTGCGACATCGTTTTATATTGATTATATTTCTTATATATAATATCCATAATCTTATCATTATCGTCTGAAGACGCATTTTGTATAATCGAGCATATTACATACAGATTTATAATGATCAGCATTTATTTCTCCTAATTACATAGTATTGCATATCTTATGTAAGACATGCAATACTTCTAACATGTTATCGCTATTCACATCGACATGCCCATTCAAAATCTCTTGGACGATATTTTCTACAATCACAGTCTTTGCACTGTGCTTGGTTTCCATTTTTGCTGCATATATCAGTTATGGGTTCAAGATCAGACCCTAAATCGCCATTTTGGGAGCATCTGTTCGCACCACTCATATAGAAGCATTTGTCAGGCATTGTTGGATCGCACACAGTATCACTTGTGCAGATTTTTTGCGGCACCTGGCCCGGACCGCCTTCATCCGCCAGGAGGCTGTTCTGCGGCATGGCCAACAAGCTCAACCCCAAAAAGAAGAACATCGCCCCCAACAGCACCCCTTGCACGTTTTCCAAACAG
>JACTMY010000013.1 GCA_014584395.1 Planctomycetota bacterium
CGACGCCGGCCAAGCGAAAGACCAGGACTACTTCGGCAACATCGAAGGCCACGACGTCGTCGATCACGAGATTCGCATCTTCATGTCGGCGCCGGACTGCCATCGGCTGGTGGAGCATCTGCGGCCTTATTTGAAGAAACTGCCATGGAAGGGCCGGTATCAAGTCCTTAAGCGTTTTGGCGAGTACGTCGATATCGAGGCCCGCGAAGAGTACGTCCGGCTGTAGCCCAAGTCTTGCTTGACACGATTTCAAGCGTCAAACCAACCACGTGCCACGCGATCGCCAGGGGCGTAACGTCCGCGCCAGGTACGGCCGGACCTCCGAGTAGCGGGCCGCCCGGTCGGCACGACGCTCGAACATCCGTTCTATGTTGACGGCAAAGGCTGGACCTCGGCCAAGGATTTGCAGCCGGGCTATCGCTTGCGGACGCTCGATGAGAGCGAACTGCTCGTCGAAGAGGTCTTCGACACCGGCGAATGGCAGACCGTTTACAACGCTCGGATCGCCGACTATCATACGTACTTCGTCCGCGGCCCAGGCTCATCGGCCTTCCTCTGGGCACATAATGTATGCGTAAGCCGTATCCACGACCATCCGGGCTTTGTAAGACATGCAAAGGCCGCTGGCCGAACACACCAAGCGTCTATTGACAGGTTGACAGCTCAACTTGGTAAGGGCAACTTCAATCCTGGCATCGGAACGAAGAATATATTTGGGAATGTCCTCGAAGCACGAGCAAGGGATGGTGCCAGGGTGTTTTTCCGAACATTGTCGAACGGAGACGCCGAAATTCTAGCGAAATCCTCGAAGGCGAATCAGGACGCTGTTATAAAAATCCTTAAGTACCTGTATGGAGGATAAGATGCTAAAAGGCCAGCACTTTAAGATAACAGTCCACGCCGGGTTAGAAGGGCTAGACCCAATTTCTGACAACGTGGATGTTGAAGTTATATTTGACGATGGTTCTCGTTATGTGGGGACCTTTTTTACGCTGGAGAACATTCAATCAATTTTGGAGAACTATCAGCAATCAGGTGAGTGCATGAAGGGATTTTATTTTTGGGCGACAAACATGATCTTGATTAGAAGATTGAGCCGGGAGAATATCGCAAAAGTCGTTGCCGACTTGATTTGTAACGGTGAGTTTGAGATAGCATTCTCTCTGGTCCCATCCACTTCAAAGTAATGACCGATGCCCTCCACGCAGGGCCGGCGCAGCACTGTTTGCCTAGCTTACACCTTTCCACAAAGGATTTCTTCTAAAAACGTCGTGTCCAGTGCCGCGGTCATGCGGTATGCTTGTCCCATTGTCTGCTCCCGCTCCGCGTGCAAAGGATGACCGGTGAATCCCAACAGCGTCCGCATTCTCCTCTTCCTGGCCTTTTTCCTATCCGGCAGCAGTGGCTTGATTTACCAGACCGTGTGGGTCCGGATGCTCACCCGCTATCTCGGGGCGACGACGTATGCGACGGCCACGGTCCTGGGCGTATTCATGCTGGGACTGGCCATCGGCAGTTTCCTGGGCGGCAAGCTGGCCGACCGCACGCATCGGCTCATCGGGCTGTATTGCCTGCTGGAGATACTCATCGCGGCCCTGTCGCCGTTCGCGTCGCTGGCCCTGATCGATGGCTTGGGCCCGCTGTATCTGTCCTGGGCCCAGGCGCTGAGCCATGACGCGGCAGGGCTGTTGGGCGTGCGGGTGTTGTTCGTGGCGATCTGTCTGTTGCCGCCGACGATCCTGATGGGGGCGACGCTGCCGGTGCTGGTGGCGTTTGTGACGCGGCTGAGTCAGCAGTTTCAGCAGGGGTTGGGGCGGATGTACGCGGTCAACACCTTTGGAGCCGTGGCGGGGGTGTTGGCGACGGGGTTAGTTTTGCTTGGCGAGTTGGGCGAGAGCGTGTCGCTTTACTCGGCGGCGACGCTGAACCTGGCGGCGGCGGTGCTGGCCTGCATGCTGTTCGGCCAGGAGATCGGCATCGTGCCGCAACGGCCCCGGCCTGGCCAGGACCAGGAGGAGCTGACGCCCTTCCACCCCGCCCTCCGCGGGCTGGCACTGCTGACCTTTTTCGTGAGCGGCTTCAGCGCCTTGGCCTATGAGATTCTATGGTCGCGGTTGCTGGTGCTCGTTTTGGAAACCAGCATTTACGCCTTTAGCCTGATGCTGGCGGTGTTTCTGCTGGGAATCGCCTGGGGGAGTTGGGATTCGACCCGTTCCCGGAGAATGATTCAACGGCCGGTGACGGCGTTTGCTCGGTTGGAAATGGGGATCGGCGCCTGGGCGGCGATGGGGCTGGTCCTGTTGCCCTGGTTCAATGGGCTTTGGCTCCATGCGGGCGGCGGGATGGAGCCGATGTTGACGGTGCCCCTGGTGATCGGCTCGCTCGCCTGTTTGGCCATGGTGTTGCCGATAGCGTTTCTATTTGGGATGCAGTTTCCGGTGGCGGTGCGCTGCTGCGTGGCTCGGCCCGACGCGCCGGGGCAGTCGACGGGGCGTGCCTATCTGGTCAATACGCTGGGGACGGTGGCCGGTTCGCTGCTCACGGGTTTCCTCCTGATCCCGCTGCTGGGCACCGCGCTGACGCTCGTGGCCATCTCGGCGCTGAACCTCCTGCTCGGCTTCGTGCTGGCCCTGGCGGCGCCGCGGGAGCAGCGTTCGGGATGGACGATGCTTCTGGGTTTGGCGGCGCTGGGGATCGTGGGCACGGCATTCAGCCTGGGCGATCCCTATCCGGCCATGATCACAACCCGATTGAAGAAGCACCATGGCCCGGGCTGGGAGACCTTCGCCGCGTTCGAACGGGCGACGGCCACCACCATCGCGGCGGGCGATCGCGCCGAGCCGACGGCCCGCACCTTGCTGGTCAACGGCGTGGGCATGACCCATCTGTGCACCGAGACCAAGTTGATGGCCCATCTGCCTCATGCCCTGGCGGAGAACCCCAAGCGGATGTGCGTTATTTGCTTTGGCATGGGGACGACCGTCCGCTCCGCGGCCCGGTATGGGGATTTGCAGATCGACGCCGTGGACATTGTCCCCGAAGTCTTCGACTGCTTCCGCTTTTTCCACGCCGATGCCGAGCGGATCGCGGCCATGCCGAACGTGCGCTTTCACGTGGACGATGGCCGCAATTACCTGCTGGTCCGTCCGGACTTGTACGACGTCATCACCATCGATCCGGCTCCGCCCCTGCATTCAGCGGGGACCGTGAACCTGTACACGGAGGAGTTTTTCCAATTGTGCCGTTCGCGGTTGACCACGGGGGGCGTCTTCTGCCTGTGGGTTCCCCCGGCGGCCGAGTCGGAGATTTTGATGATCTTTCGCTCGTTCTTCACGGCCTTTCCCCATGTGACGCTTTGGGGCGCCCATCACACGCCCGGCTTTTATCTCATGGGCAAGCACCAACCCTTTGACCTGCGGCCCGAGGCACTGGACCGCTTGGCCCAGACTCTCATGCAGCATCAAGACGATCTGCGGGAGTGGGATCGCCATTACCTCGAACCCGAGCGGTTCAAGCAGATGTTGCTGATGGATCGGGAAGCGCTGCGGGAATGGCTGGGGAGTGAGCCGAGGGTAACCGATGACCACCCGCGCACGGAATTTCCCCTTTGGCGGCAGTGGTTCGACCCGGCGGGCCATCGCCGGTTGGACGCCAACCTGTTGCGGGAGAAGCTGCAGCGAGGCCTGAAGAAGCCGGCTCCGCTTCAGCCTTGAGGTAGCGGGTTGACCTTCCAGGAAAACTTTGCCGATTTTCCACAGTCTACCAGAAAAGCGTTTCCCTCCGGTTTGCAGGAAATGTTCCGACTTTGCCGGAATCATCGTACTTTTGGGTCGTGAGAGCCGATGATATAAGAGCCAGGGCATCCGCCACGGGTGCCTGGGAGGCATGAGCAAGGGCAACGAACACGAAGTTCACATAGGGGTTGGAGCTTGGGGAGCGGCGAACCCGGAAGATAGGGTCAGGTTCGGCCCGCAGGATCAGGCCGACGTCTTCCAGGCCAACCAGCGAAAGGAGTCTCCATGAAGCGTTTGATGATGGTACTGGTGGCCGGCGCGGCTCTCTTCTGCAGCGCCAACGTGGCCAAAGCGGACTGGGGTTGGGGTTGCGGCAACAGCGCCCCCAAGGGCAGCTTCTGGAATCGAACCAATTGCCAAAATTGCTGCTCGGCTGATGAAGCCCGCTGGCAGAAGTTCTGGCACGATTACTACCGAGCGCTCGGCTCTTATTACAAGAAGCTCGACCGCCTGGATTGGGTGATCTACTACAAATTCCACGGTTATCAGACGGGCGGCTGCGGTCCAGTCATGCCGCAGAACTGCCAGGCGCAGCGGCCGAATTACGCTCCCGTCTTCGTGAACCCGACGATGCACTGGGGCAACCCGGTCTGCGGTCAAGCCGGGTGCACTCCCGCGGGCGGCGTCATGCCTCGCTAAGTCGATCCATTCCACTCCGGCCCCGGAGATTCGACCCCGAACGCAAGGATGTGTTCGGGGTCGTTTATTTGCGCCGCAAGCCATGTCATTTCCTGGAGCCGTCCGCGTTCTGGCGCTGATCCCGCGGCGGGGCATCAAACCTTGAACCACCGCCCGCCCCCCTACGAACGGATTTCTTGTCCCAATAGGAACCCGTCTGGCCGAATCCCCCCCATTTACCGCGCGCCGCCCTTCGGGACACGATGGCGTCTGGCCGATGCTAGACCTGTCGATGGCGAACCACGTTTGGTTTGCGCGAAGAGTGACAATGATAAACCCCTTGGAGGAAATCCCCATGCATCGAGCTTTGGGGCGTTACCTGGCCGTGCTCGCCGTCGTCTTGGGACTGGGCGGCCTGATTTCGTCGGCCAATGCCCAAACCTGGCCGATTCGTTCCTGCCAGCCGAAGAATCAAGCGGCGAACTATCCGCCGCCGCACGCGCCGATCCCGATTTACCAATGCTGCTGCGGCGTGGGCCGCGTGTATGGCATTGCCGGCCCCACGGACATGCCCGGCATGCCCGCGCAGCATTTACCGGCGCCCTGCTACTATCCGGGTTGGCGGAACAACGGCGGCCAGGGCGGCGGCTATGGCAATGGTTATGGCTATGGCAGCGGCGGCTCCCCGTGGATTCGCAGCCCCCGCGATTTCTTCATGATCGATTGCCGGCGCTTCTAAGCGTGGAAACGCCAGAGCTAATGCCGCCAGAGTAGGCGTTTCGCGAAGCGATGAAACCCACGGATGACCTCCGTGGGTTTTTTACTGGATCAGATTACCGGTAAAAGTTGCCGTTGCTCACAGCAACCGGCGCACGGCTTGAACGATGGCGTCGGCGGTCAAGCCGTACTTGGACAGCAGTTCTTCCGGCTTGCCCGACTCGGCGTAAGTGTCGGGAATCGTGACAAACTGCATGGGCACGGGGTAATGCTCGGCCAAGGCCAGGGCACACGCGGTGGCCAGGCCGCCGATCTTCAGATGCTCCTCGGCCACGACGACCCGCTTCGTTTCCTGAGCGGCCTTGATCAGGGCGGCTGCGTCCAGCGGCTTGACCGTGTGCATATCAAGCACCCGCGCGGTGATGCCTTTCTGCTGCAGTTGCTCGGCCGCCGCCAACGCCGGGGCCACCATCAGGCCATTGGCGACGATGGCGGCGTCCTTGCCGTCGCGCAGCGGATTGGCGCGGCCCAGAGTGAAGGGCGCCTGGCCCTCGTAGATCAGCGGCACATTGGGACGGCCGCAGCGCAGATAGGCGGGACCACGATGGTTCACCAGGGCATGGACGGCGGCCGCGGTCGATGGCTCATCGGCCGGCACGACCACGACGAAGTTGGGCAAGACCGCGGCAAGGGCCACGTCCTCAATGCCCATCTGGGAGGGACCGTCCTCGCCGATCGAGATGCCCGCATGGGTGCCGACGACTTTGACGTCGAGATTGGGGAAGGCGACCGCCATGCGGAGTTGGTCGAATGCGTTGCACATGACGAAGGCGGCAAAGCTGGCGATCCAGGGCCGCTTGCCGGCCGCCGCGAACCCGCCCGCCATGCCGACGAGGTTGGACTCGGCGATGCCGACGTTGAAGAAGCGCTCCGGGAAGCGCTTGGCAAAATGTTCGGTGCGGGTGGAGTTGTGCACGTCGCCGTCCAGGACGACCAGGTCGGGATGGCTGCCGCCCAGTTCCGCGAGGGCGAGTCCAAAAGCTTCGCGGGTCGATTTGCCCAGTTTCATTGCTTCCTTCGCCTTAAAGAGGGGTCGATCAATGGATGAAAATCTGCAAATGGAAGTCGATCAGGCGCCACATGTCCTTTAGCAGCGTAATGTATCGCGTGGACCAAATCAGCCATAAAATCCCCATGCCCAGGAGTCCCAGGAAAAAGAGGAGCACGCCAAACACCGGCACCAGCAGCATCATCAAGATGCAGCCGATGAGCACGGCGAAGGTGCCTCCCGTCAGGCGGCTCCAGGAGCGCATGTGATGCATGGCATGCTGGGCCAGGTCGCGGTCGTTGAGGAAATTGGCCAGCCGGGTCAAGAAGAGCATGAAGAAGACGAAGCACAGGGCATGGGCGCACAAGCCGATCAATTCGAGGATGTTGTCCTGGCCGCCGAAGACGAATCGGTTGGACCACATCAGCCCTTGATACAAGAGGTCCATGATCAGGGCGATAAACATGAAGCCGCTGGCACGCGATTCCGAGGGGACCGACAAACAAAAGATGGACCCCAGCAGCCCCAGGAACGTCTTGATGCCGCTGTAGATCAGGTAGATGAGCATGATCGTCATGGAGGCATCCTTCATCCGGTTCTCCACCCCTTGGGCAAAGGCTTGCTGCTGCATGACGTTGGGAGGCGGCTGGCGGCGCGGGACGCGGCCGGGCGGCGGCTGATTGGGGAGGATGTGTTTTTCCATCTCCTCGATGACGATGTTGCCGACGATGACGGCCGCCATGAGCGCGACCAGGATGCCCCCCGCCAGGCTAAAGATCACCGCCGACCAATGCAGAATGATGCCCATGCGCACCTTCCGCAATTCCACGCCATGGATTTGCGGCAGCCAATTGGGTTCATCCAAAATGCGCGCGGGGATGGCCTGGGGGGGCAGCGCGGAGGCTTGTTCGTCTGGCGCGATGGGCGTGGGCAGATAGATCGGTTCCAAAGGCGCGGCCGCCGCTGTCCTGGCCGGGGCGATCATCAGGACGCCGCACGTGGGGCAAAGGACCTGACGACCCGCATACGCATCCGGCACGATGAGCGGATGCGCATTCGGACAAAGAAACTCAATCGGCATGAAAGGGTCTCATCCCTAGGCGCGGATTTCGTTTTGCATGGCGTCCAGCAGTCTAATGTACAGGATCAGCCAAAAGATGGCCCATACCGCCAAGGCGAGAATGGCGAGTCCGCCGATGCATACTATGCCCAAGCCCGCATTGGGATTCATGCCTCCCGCGGCCAAGCCCATCGCTGTAAAGATGATGAAGACCAACACGGCTGCGATCGGAACCACGATGGCCTGGATGAGCAAATTGGTCGCCCGGCTTTCCAGGGAGCGGCGCCGGAGATAGCGCGCCACGCGCTTGAGGAACACAAAGAAGAGGATGAAGGAAACAAAGATTAAAACCATCACAACGATGGAGAACACCGAGTTATCCTTGAAGGCAAGGTCATTGATCAAGGCGAGCGGCAAGCAAATGATGTCGAGTCCAAAGGACACCATGATCAATTCCTTGGCGCCTGATTCGGAAGGAATGGATAGGCAATAATAAGAGCCGGTAATGCCGAGGGCCAAACTCACAATGCGAACCAAAAGACCGATCCCAACCGCCAGCATGCCAAGGGTGTTCGCTGCGCCCGCCCCTCTGCCCCCCGCTCCTTGATTTCCTGCAATCATCCCGCCAAAGAAGATCAACAAGAAAATGAGAATGATCCCCACCACGATCGTGATGATCTTGGCCTTGTGAAAGCCCAGCCCCGTGCGGACGCGGCTCATCATCACCCGCTTGCTCGAGCGGCGCGGCGCATCCTCCTCATAGTCATCCTCCCCTGGCGGTTCCCAATCGTCTTCCTCTTGGCGGCGCGAGCGCGCGGAGCGAGGGGAAGACACCACTTCCGCCCGGGCCACCGGCGGCGCGGGGTCGGGCGGCGGCGGCACCACCATGATCACCTGGCAAGCCGGACATTGCACCTTCTTGCCGACGTGGGCGGGGTCCACGGCCAGGACATGCCCTTGCGGGCAGCGAATGTGGAAGGACATGAGGATCTCGCTTCGTCACAAACCTGGATCAGGCCAGCATCGCCAAGGCTTTCTCCATCTCCGCGGGCGACAGCGGCTTGCCATGATGATTCTTTTCGCTCAAGAGGTCGATGATCGGGAAGCCCTTCACCGTGCGAGCCACGATGACGCTCGGCTGCGAGGGATTGTTTCGCGCCCGGTGCAGCGCTTCCAGGACCGCCACCTGATCATGCCCATCGATCTCATCGGCATGCCAGCCAAAGGCGGCGAATTTGGCCGGAATCGGGTCCAGGTCCAGCACCTCCTTGGCGGCGCCCGTTTGCTGATAGCCATTCCGATCCACGATGGCGATCAGGTTGTTGGCCTTGAATTTCACCGCCGCCATGACGGCTTCCCATACCTGGCCTTCGTTGATCTCGCCATCGCCCAGGAGGACGAAGACACGGCTGTCGCGCTGGTCCATCCGAGCCGCGAGAGCCGCTCCCAGGCCGATGGACAGCCCCTGGCCGAGCGAACCGGTCGAGGCTTCCACGCCGGGCAGGCGGCGATAGTTCGGGTGTCCTTCGAGCGGGCTGCCGATGTGCCGGAGCGTCATCAGATCGTCCACGGGAAAATAGCCCGCCTCGGCCAAAGCGGCATAGAGCAATGGCGCGGCGTGGCCCTTGCTCATGATGAAATAATCACGATCAGGCCAACGTGGATTCTTCGGATCATAATGCAGCATGCCGCCGAAATAGAGGGCGTTGACGATTTCCACCGCGGACAGCGAACTGGTCGGGTGGCCCGAAGCGCACTGCGTGGTGGAGCGGATGATGTGGCGGCGGAGCAGTTTGGCTCGTTCCGCGAGTTCGGCCAGGTTCAGCTTGGACAAGGGCAAGGGTGGACTCCTTCATGAAGGTCACAGCCATGACGCCCGTCATGGCGAAATCATCCTATTTATTTCTTCCGCTCCAGCACCATGATGACCTGTTCCTTGTCCCCCTCCAGTTTCTTGGCGACGAACTCGCTGGGCCGATCCGCGACTTTGTCCGAGGGAGGACCGGCCAGGCAGATCGTCAGGCGGTCGCCTTCCAATGTATAAATGCCTTGCACTTTGTACTTTTTATTCTTGTCGCCTTTCTTCTCATCTTTCTCCTCATCGAAGCGATCCGCATCGGCGTAGACGTCCATCCATTTCGGGGATTTCTTCGAATCAAGCGTGAAGGTCATATTGACCTTTTCATCACCCAGGCCCATGTCGAGGATCATTTCGTTTTTCTTGAACGTGACCTTGAATTTTTTGATTTCCTCCCCTGGTGGGATCGGACCGGGCGATTCCAACTTGAGCACGCTCCAATCGCCCTGGAACGCTTTTTCCTCCGGGTCCGATTCGATGGCCCAACTCCAAGTCAATCCAGCACAAACGAAAATTACTACCGCGAGGCAGGCCATCTTGCTGTGGTGAAGCATGTTCACATCCTTCGGGGTAAAAGGAGGACGGTGTCTTGCCCCAGATCGAGTCGGTTCACGGTTCCATTTCCAGGCCGTGTCGGCGGGCAAGAGAGTATTTTCAAGATAGCCATTTGCATGTCCGACGCAAGCAAATTCAAATCGCGGTTCCGGGCCGCCCTGCGCCAGGACAGTTGATAAGATCAATCTCATGAGCAACTTCGATCTGCCCGCTCTCAAGGCGTATCAATTGGCCCGCGAAGCGGCGGCGGCGTTCGACCTGTCCGATCGTGCCAAGCTGCGCTTCACCGGGAAGGATCGGGCCAGCTTCTTGAATAACTTTTGCACCAACGACGTGGTCCGCTGCCCCGTCGGGCATGGCTGCGAAGCCTTTCTCTTGACCAACCAGGCGAAGATCGTCGCCTGGCTGCAAATCCACATCGGCGCGGAGGCCCTCTTCGTCACGGCCGAGCCAGGCTTGGCGGCGAAGATCATTCCCTATCTGAGCCGCTTCATTGTGACAGAAGAGGTGGAGATCGAGGATGCGACGGAGGTCGAGGGGCTGATCCACGTCACGGGGCCGGCGGCCATGGACCGGCTTGGCCGACGATTGCAGCTCGATCTGTCGGCCTGGAGCGATTGGCAATGGCGGTCCCATGCGTTCCAAGGGTTCCCGTGCACGGTGCAGCGGCGCGATTGGCTTGGCCAGCCGGGGTTTCACCTGGGGTTCCCTCGAGAGCATGCGGCGACGGTCGTGGAAGCGTTGGCTCGGCAAGACATCCCGATGGGGTGGCCTGAGACTTATGAAAGCCTGCGCATCGAAGCCAGGGTGCCCGTCTACGGCAAGGACCTGGATGAGACGCATTTGCCTCAAGAAGTTCAACGCACCGAGCAAGCCATTTCGTTCACCAAGGGTTGTTACCTGGGTCAGGAAACGGTGGCGCGGATCCGCGCCTATGGCCATGTCAATCGCATGCTCGTGCAACTGGCCGCCCAGGAGCCGCACACCATGATGGAACCGTTGGCGGCGGGCACGCAGCTCTGGGCGGGCGAGCAAGCCGTGGGCCAGATCACGTCTTGCTGTTATTCACCGCGCGAGCAAACGCTGCTCGCCTTGGCTTATGTGCGGCGGGGATTCCACGAACCCGGACAAGTGCTCGAAGCCCGGAGTCTTGGCCAAGCGATCACTTTCAACAGGGTAGGTTAGCTTCAACACCTGTCCAAACTCTGTTGCCCCTGGAATTATCCTTTATAATGCCCTGATGCAATTGTTCCTGCTTGGCAACGGCCATAAACCCGGCGTCAGCGACGTCGCCCGGCACCTGCTTCCCTGGCTGCGCAGCCTGGCGCAGGTCAGCGTCGTTGATTTGCATCAGCAGGTCGACCTGTCCCAGCATTTCGCGGACCTGGCCCTGGTGCTTGGCGGCGATGGTGCGATCCTCCGCGCCGTCCGGCAAATGGGTTACCACCAAAGGCCCACCTTGGGGATCAACCTCGGCAAATTGGGCTTCCTCACGGAAGTCAACCTCGAGGAAATCCAAACCGTCTTGCCGGGCATCCTTCAAGGCCAATGCACTGTGACGCGGCACCTGATGCTGGAATGCCTGGTGGAGAGGAAGGGAGCCGCCGAGTCGGAACCGCTCCGGCGGCTGTCCCTCAACGAGGTCATCGTCTTTGCCGACCCGCCAATGGAATTGGTGGAGATTGCCCTGGAGATCGATGGTGCCTCTGTCACCACGTTTGCCGGGGATGGCTTGATCCTGAGCACGCCGATCGGTTCGACGGGCCACAATCTTTCGGCGGGCGGACCGATCCTGCATCAGGACTTGCAAGCCATCGTCATGACGCCGATCTGCGCGCACACGCTGACCTATCGACCGTTGATCGACCGCGCGGATCGCCAATTCGGCATCCGTTTGCCGCAACCGACGGCCCGCGGGACAGTGATCGTGGATGGGCAGGATCGCATTTCCATCACGCATGAGGATCGCGTCACCATCGTTCAGGCGCCTGTGGCCTTCGAGCGGGTGCGCCGGCCGGTAAGCAGCTATTACCGCACCCTGCAGGACAAGCTGCGCTGGGGAGCGCCGCCGTCCTATCGTGAGCCGTGAGGGGCTTGGTGATGAAGGAGCGGCGACGTATCATTTACACTGGCCTGGTCCAGGGCGTCGGCTTCCGAGCGACCGTGCTGCGGTTGGCGCAGCCGTATCCCGTGGCCGGTTGGGTCCGCAATTTACCGAACGGTTCCGTTGAACTGATCGTAGAAGGAGAAGCGGCCACCCTGGATGATCTGCAGCTTCGCGTGGCCCAGAGAATGCGGGAGTATATCCAAAACGTCCAGGTCGACCTGGAAGCTCCCCAGGGGCTGGAAGGTTTTGTCATTCGTTATTCGTAACCGGCTGCCCGATCCCGAGAGAGCGGATCGTTGCTCGGATGAGACATTGAGGGGACGGGTATGACCGCGCCGTTAGGGTTTTTCATGAACGAAGCCATCAATCCCGCCATTTATCCGGTCTTCATCACGCTGGCCATCACCTGGACGCTTGTAGGCTTGCTCATGTATTTCCCCTACGGCCGCTTCCCGGGGAAAACCATGGCCGTGGCCCAGGCCGCCTATCGCGAGACCGTACGTCAGCCCTTGTTCTGGTTCCTGCTCATTTTCTTCATCGTCTTGATGGTGATCTCGGTCTTCGTGCCCTATTTCACCTTCGGCGAAGACCTCACGATGATGATCGACTTGCAACTGGATGCCATTCTGTTGCCGGCGTTGATCCTCAGCGTCTTCACGGCTGCGTTGACTATCTCGGAAGAGATCGAAGGCCGCACCGCGATCACGCTGCTGAGCAAACCGGTGGCTCGATGGAACTTCTTGCTGGGCAAGTTTTTCGGGATTTTCCTGGCCGTGATGTTTCTGACCCTGATTTTGACCCTGGTTATGAGCGGCACGGTCATCGGGAAGATTGCCTACGATGACATCGACGACAAGCTGCCAGGCCATCGGGATGAGGTAGCGGCCGTGAAGGAATTCACGGCGACCATGCCCGGCGGGTTTGGGGCCGTGGCGGAAAACGCCTTGATGGTGCACACCACAGTCAAAATGCTCGCTCCGGGTCCCATCATGATTTTGGGGCAAATCTTCATCATGACCGCCCTGGCGGTGGCTTTGGCCACGCGCTTTCCCTTAGTGCTTAACCTCACGGTTTGCTTTGGGTTTTTCTTTATCGGCCGATTGACGCCCGCCCTCAAGAAACAAGCGGGGGAAAATCCCCTGATCAAATTCATCGCGAACGTGATCGGCATTATTCTGCCGGACCTGAGCACTTATGACGTTGGCCAGCAGATCGCTCAAGGACTCAACACCGTGGCTTGGAGCTACATAGGTCAAACCTGGCTTCAAGGCGTGCTCTATGCCACGATCTGCCTTTTGTTCGGCTTGATCCTGTTTGAAGATCGGGATTTAGCCTAACACTCGTCCCAAGATGAGTTTTGGTCGATTGTCCCTCTGGATGACCAGCTAGGATTGGCAGACTTTCCCTATTAACGCAACTATTCTGATCGCGGTCTCAATTCTCGTGGCAAGGGGAAATCCCTCTGGCGGTCATCACAAGATCGACTAAGATAGGCAGTTAGGTCTGGAAACCCATCCAGATCCGATCATAATTTCGTAGGAGGCGAAGAAAAGTCGCCAACCGATTGGCGTTAACACCGGCACCGGTGGTTTCCGCCGCCCACGGACCAAGGCTCCCACAGGGGGAGAGCCGGGACGTTTCACTCAGAGGATTGACTCCGTGAAGAAGCTCTTCTTCTTCCTGCTCCTGCTCGGCGCGGGAGCGGGTGGTTATTACTATTGGCATGAACAGCGGAAGCAGATCAAGCCGCTGGAGCCGAGACGCGAACGCGTCGATCGCGGGGACGTCTTGGAGAAGGTCAGCGCCCAGGGCAAGGTGACGCCGACGGGGATTGTGATCGTCAGTTCCGATGTGCCCCTGGGAGTCATCGTCGAAATCAATCCCAACGCCGAGATCAACAAGCGCGTCAACAAGAACGATTGGCTGATTAAATTGGATGATGCCCTCGCCCAGGCCCGACTCAAAGAGGCCGAATCGGCCCTGAACGCCGCCAAGGCGAGCGTGCTCGTGGCCATCGCCAAAAAGGAAAGCGCCATCATCGGCGTGACCTTTGCCCGCGACAAGGCCAACGCCTCGGAGAAGGAATTGGATCGGCAAAAGAGCCTCTTGGGCGACAACATCGCTCCCGGCAAATTGGACGCCTTCGAAGCCATGATCAAGGCATCCCGGGAAGGGGTTCGCCTGGCGGAAGCCGAGGTCTCCGTGGCGGACGCCGCCATTCAGGCCGCTGAATCCACGGTCTTCAAGGCCCAGGCGGGAATCGATCTGGCCAAGAAGGGGCTGGAGATGATGACCATTCGCGCTCCGGAGACCGCGATGATTTTGGACAAGAGCGATAAGGTGCTCGTGGGCGGCCTGGTCGCGCCGCAAAATGCCCCGCTCTTCGTCCTCTATCCCGACTCCGCCAACTGGGAAGTTCGCGCCCTGGTCGGCGAATCGGACATCGCCAAGGTGACGGAAGGCATGACTGGCAGCTTCACCGTCGATGCTTATATGACCGATCACATGGTCTACAAAGCTCGGGTCAAGCGCGTCGGCAACTTCCCGGTGCAATTGCAAAAGAGCGGCGAAATGGCCTCCATGGGCATCACCGGACCCACCTATTATCCCGTGATCATCGACGTGCTGCTGTCGGAGAACGGCAGCCGTGATCAGCTTCATCCCTTGAAAAGTGGGATGTCCGCCAACGTCGATTTGGTGTACAAGGAAGTGAAGAACGCGCTGCGGATTCCCAACGACGCCTTCCTGTATCGCCCGGACAAGGTTCCCCAAGAGCACAATGATGAAATCGAACGCCGGAGCCTGGAGGCCTGGAAACCGATTTGGGTTTGGTATGGAGGCCAGCAGCATTTATGCTTTGTGCAAGTCGGACCGACGGATGGCTCCAGGACGGTGTGCGTCAATTTCCTTTCCATGACCGAGGGCTTGAAGCTGGACGTGGGGACGGAAGTCGTGGTGGAAGGGCCTCCCCCGGAAGACAAGGGACTCTTTGGCGGCAAGGTGCTTTCGCTGCCGTAACCGCATCGCCAGGGGCGGCATGGGCGGCAGCGGTCGATTCGGCCATGGGGCTAGAGCAGACGATCAGGGAAGAGGGGATTCGTTAGTTATCGGGACCGATTCGGAGATCAGGCGTGTCGGCCATCATCGATTTGGATAAAGTCTGCAAGGTGTATGACACGGGAGCGGTGGAAGTCCATGCGCTCCGCGGCGTGACGCTGTCGATCTCGGCCGGAGAGTTTGTCGCCATCATGGGCTCCAGCGGTTCGGGCAAGACGACGCTCATGAACATCCTGGGCTGCCTGGATCGGCCGACGAGCGGCGCCTATCGCTTTGGCGGTCAAGACGTGGGCCGGCTCAGCAAAGCGCAACTGGCGCGGATCCGCAATCAGAAGATCGGCTTCGTCTTTCAAAGCTTCAACCTGCTCAAGCGCCAGGATGCCCTGGAGAACGTGGCCTTGCCGTTGATCTACGCCGGGGTGAGCGGCCGCGAACGCCGCCGCCGCGCCAAGAAGATGCTGGCGCTCGTGGGGTTGGGCGACCGCTATCACCATTTGCCCAACCAACTCTCCGGCGGGCAGCAACAGCGCGTCGCCATCGCCCGCGCCCTCGTCAATGAGCCGCAAGTGATCCTGGCCGACGAACCCACGGGCAACCTCGATTCGACCACCTCCGAGGAGATCCTGGCGGAGCTGCAGCGGCTCAACCGCGAACTGGGACAAACCATCATCATGGTCACCCATGAACCGGACATTGCCGCCCATGCCAAGCGCATCATTCAGGTTCGCGACGGCTTGATCGCCACCGATCACGAAGTCTCCGCCCCGACCCAGGCTCGGAATGCCATCGAGCGGGCCGAGGAGGAGTTGAGAAATGGCAAGCACGAAAGCTATCCATCCCCCGCTCCGGCCAAAACCTTGTCACCGACGCCCGTGAACCAAAACTAAATGAACCTCAACGATGGGTGAACGCTGAAGTCCCATGAGTTATTTCGCCGCCTTGCGAGTTGCCCTGGAAGCCTTGTTCGTCAACAAGGGACGGTCCACGCTGACGAGTCTGGGCATCGTCATTGGCATTATGTCGGTCATCGCCATGGTGGCGGCGGGCGGCGGCGCCAAGGAAAAACTGGATGAACGCCTCGACAGCGTCGGCAAAAATCTGATCCTGCTCCGGCCGGGCGGCCAAACAGCCACCGGCCTCAACGTGCAGATGACGCCACTGACCAGCGACGACGCCAAAGCCATCCGGGAAGACCCGATCTTGCGGCCCATGATCGTCGGCGTGGCGGAATCCCAACCGATGCCGACCATCGTCTCCGCCGCGAACATTACCGCACGGACGACCCTTGTGGGCAATCCCCCCGACGTCTTCAAAATCCGCCGCTGGGAATTACAAGGCGGCCGCTTTCTTAACGAGGCCGACAACAAGAAATCCGCCAACGTCTGCCTCATCGGCGACACCGTCCGGAAGAAGCTGTTTCCGAACAAGAAGCTGCCCCTGGGCGATCGCGTCAAAGTCGAGAACGTCTCCCTGGAGGTCGTGGGGGTTTTAAAACCCAAGGGGCAGGCGCCCACGGGAGCCGATCAAGACGATCAAATCTTTGTGCCCATCAATACGCTGCAAGACAAGCTCGCCTACAGCAAAACCATCGCCATCATCGTCATCGGCGTCAAGCGGACCGAATATCTGGAGCCGGCGGTCAAACGCATCGACCGCATCATGATGGAGCGGCACCGCATCAAAAATGACGGTCAAAAAGATTACAACGTCAAAAGCATCGAGGAAATGGCGTCTCTGGCCGTCCTGCTCACGGACACGCTCAACATCCTGGTCATCGTCATCGCCTCGATCTCCCTGGTCGTGGGCGGCATCGGCATCATGAACATCATGCTTGTGTCCGTCACCGAACGCACCCGCGAGATCGGCATCCGCATGGCCGTCGGCGCCACCCCGGGGGACATCCGCAATCAATTCTTGATGGAGTCCATGATGCTCGCGCTCGTGGGCGGGCTGATCGGCGTCCTCCTGGGGATTGGCTCGGCCTATGCCATTACACGCTTCCTGGAATGGCCCATTTTTATCTCGCCGTTCTACATCGGTCTGGCCTTTGGCGTCTCGGCGCTGATCGGCATCTTTTTCGGCTTTTATCCCGCCGCCAAGGCGTCCCAACTCGATCCCATCGAAGCCTTGCGGTATGAATAATCGCTTCCTCCGCGTCGAGGAAGCCTTGAGCCAGAGGTCATCCGCATGTGCATGGGTTGGTTGGCGCTCCTGTCGATCCAAAGCTGGCTCGGCGCCGGCCTGGCCATCGGTCCCAACGACGTATTCATCCTCGCCAATCAAACCATGCCCGAATCCCTCCGCGTGGCGGAGCAATATTGCCAACGGCGGTCGGTGCCGCGCGAGCACCTCATCGCCCTGCCTCTGCCCAAGGGCGAAGACATCAGCCGCGCCGACTATGACAAACTCCTTCGGCAACCTCTCCTGGAGCGTTTGGCGCCGCATCGCAGCCAGGTTAAAGTGTTGCTCACGGTCTACGGCGTGCCCCTCCGCGTGGGGCCGCAGCAGCCCACGCCCGCGGAATTGGAAGCGGTGAAACCGATGGAGGAAGAACTCAAGACGATCGATGATCAGATTCGCCAAGCCCAGGCGCAAGTCAACAAAATCAAGCAAGAAGGGGGCGCGGACCTCGCCGCGGCAGAGCAGGCCCTGCGACGCCAGATCGCTCGAAAACATTACCTGATGGAACAAATCCCAGCGCGGAAACACGAGCAAAGCACGGCCTCGGTGGACAGCGAATTGAGTCTCCTATGGTGGGGCAACTATCCGACGTCCAAATGGTTGATCAATCCCCTGCACCGCCAGTTTCCCCAGGCCAGGAAAGCAGGGATGCCCCCCGTGGTGATGGTTTCGCGCTTGGATGGCCCCACGCCGGAACTGTGCATCCGTCTCATCGAGGATGCCATCGCGGCGGAGAAAGCCGGCGGACCCCAGGGCAACGTCTACCTCGATTCGCGCTTCTTGTACTACGAAGCCAAGCAGGACCCCGCGGGCACCGGTTACAACGCCTACGACGAATCAATCCGCGAACTGTCCACGCTGATCAAAAACGAAACCAAGCTGCCAATGACTTTGCATAACCATCCCAACGTCTTCCCGGCAGGCGCTTGCGTCGATGCCGCCCTCTATTGCGGTTGGTATTCCCCCGGGGAGTACTATCCCATCGGCAACCTGGTTCAAGGTTCGATCGCCGTGCACATCGCCAGCTATGAAGCCATCTCCCTGCGCGATCCCAAGGCCAAATATTGGTGCAAAAATCTGCTCGAAGCCGGCGCGGCCGTCACCATGGGCCCCGTGGCTGAGCCTTATTTGTTCGCCTTTCCAAGGCCGGCGGAGTTTTTCGGGCTGCTGCTTACCGGCCAATACACCATGGTCGAGTGCTATTACCAAACCTCGCTGGTCAACAGTTGGATGATGACCCTCATTGGCGATCCACTCTACAATCCCTTTCGCGATTCGCCGCATCGCATTCCCGAGGCCAAGGTCGTCCCCTCCCCCAAGGGCAGCACCTTGAGATTCCAATAGTGGCAGAACCGATCAACGTGCGATTCCTCTCACTCCGGAGCACGACGCCGACAAAGCCCGCGGCGATTTCGCTTGACCTTGAGTCGGCGGCATGGCACGTTACGGGATGTCGGGAGGGAACCCTCGGTTCCTTTGCCGTCTTGAGTCTTGGACTCAGGGTCTTTTGCGGTCCCATTCATGCCGACCCCGCGAACACATCTGGAGGGTCGCGCCGCAGACAAGGATGCCGGTCATGGAACGATTTCCCTTGATGGCGCTGGCAGGAGTCAACCTGCTGCTCATCGGTTTCCTCATTCGGGCCGAAGATTGGTCGCAATGGCGCGGCCCTGAGAGAAGCGGCCTGGCGGTGGGTAAGTCCGCGCCCGAAAACTGGCCGGACGAATTGACCGAATTGTGGAAGGTCAAGGTCGGCGAGGGGCACAGCTCTCCGGTGCTGGAGGGCGCGCGCGTCTATCAATTTGCCCGAGCGGACGGTGAAGAGGTGCTCTATTGCCTGGACGTCCAGGACGGCAAGGAACTATGGCATTACCACTATGAAGCTCCCTATGAAGTCAACCCCGCCGCACACCAGCACGGCAAAGGACCCAAGGCCACGCCGACCGTGGCGGACGGTCGCGTCTATCTCATGGGCATCAACGGCACCTTGACGTGTGTGCGCGCCAGCGATGGGCAACTGCAGTGGCGCAAAACTTACGGAGAAGAGTTCAAGGAAACCGCCCCTCTCTACGGCGCGGCCAGTTCACCCCTGGTCGCGCGCGAGCTCTGCATCGTCCAGGTAGGCGGACACGACGAAGGCGCCATCGTCGCCATTCATGCGAAAACCGGGGAAGAGAAATGGCGTTGTCCGATCGACGGCCCAGGCTATGCGTCTTGCGTCGCGGTGAATATGACCGGCGAGCACCAGATCATCACGCAAACCCAAACGCATCTTGTGGGACTGCGCTTGGAATCGGGGGAAACTTTGTGGAAACGCCCCTTCAAGACAGAATACGATCAGAACATCATCACGCCCGTCATCCACCAGGACCGCGTCATCTTCTCGGGGTATGGTCAACCTTTGATGGCGGGACGCATCGAACTGACGGATCAGGGTTTTCATTTCCGCGATGAGTGGAACAACAAAAACCATTCGCTCTACATGAGCACGCCCGTTGTCCGCGGCAATCTGCTCTTCGGCATGTCGCATCGCTTGTCCGGCCATCTCTTTTGCGTCGACGCCAGCACGGGCAGCACCCAGTGGCAAACCAAGGGGCGCTTCGGAGACAATGCCGCCATCATCCTGCTGGGCGACGTCCTTCTGATTCAGAACACGGAAGGGCAGCTTTTCATCGTGCGCGCCACCGGCGCCAAGTATGAGTTGCTCCGCGAATACACGGTGGCCGACAGCCCCACCTGGGCCACCCCCGCCCTCGATGGCCGGAGGCTGTTCGTCAAAGATCGGCAGCATCTGCGGGCTTATCGCCTGGGGAATTAACGGCGCCGCGAGCCGGCTCAGAGCCGGTTGAGTTCCTTCTCGATGTTTTCCACCAGTTCGCGAACGGGGCTGCGGCCGACGCCGGCGAAAAGCGGTTCATCCTCTTCCAGCCATTTCTCCACTTTCTTCATCGCCGCCATGACAATGCTGTGGCTGCGATACCCAAAATGTTGGGCAATGGCCTGGGCCGAGGCTTTCGTGTGCAGCCGCATAAGATACATCGTCAGCATCCGGGCGTGACTGACCAGCCGGGCCCGGCTGGGCGTGTGCAGCGTCTTGACGTCCATGTTGAGCTGCTTGCAGACGACCTGTTCGACTTCCTCCATCGTGACCAGTTTCCCTTCGGGGCGCACCAGGTTGGCAATGGCGGCCCGGATGAGGTCGATCGTGATGGGCTTGTCGTGAACTTGCTGATAAAGCCGCACGGCGTACAAAGCGGCGTCCAGCTCGCGCACATTGCCGCGGAGCCGGTCGGCCAGGTAGTTGACCGCTTCCTTGGGGAGGGCCAAGCCGATTTGTTCGGCCTTGGCGCGGAGGATGCGCAGCCGGGTGTCATGGTCGGGAGGCTCAATGGCCCAGACGCCGCCGCCGAGCAGCCGATCCAGAAGCTGGGGCGAAAAGTCCTTCAGTTGCCGGGGGGGAACGTCGCAGGTCACGATCACCGGCCGCCCCAGGCGATGCAAGGCTTCATATGTATGCAGGAATTCTTCCTGTGTGCCCTGCTTGCCCGAGAGGAACTGGATGTTGTCCACGAACAGGGCGTAGGTATCCCGAAACTGCCGGCGGAACTGCGGCATTTGCTTGGAGACCAGTGCCGCTTGAAAGCGGTTGGTGAACTCCTCGGCCGAGATGCACAGGGTGGCGCCCTCGCCCAACGTGCGGCGCATCTCGGTGTACAGCCCCTCGAGTAAATGCGTTTTGCCAACGCCGGTGCCGCCGTGCAGCGTGATAAGATTAGGCGTTTCTTGCACGCGGTCGATCAGATTCTTGGCCGCCGTATAGGCCAAGCGGTTGCAATCCCCCACGACGAAGTCATCCAGCGTGTGCCAGCGTCCCGCGGGCTTGGCGGCGCTGGGCGGCGCGGGCGGCGTCAGTTCATGCAGGGTTTGCTCCAAGGCCCGCGTCTCCGCCTCGGCCTGCTCTTGCCGCAAGTCTTGAAACAATTCAGGATCGATCGCGAAGCGGATGTTGACGGAACCGCCCGTGATCTGTTCGGCCACGTGGCGCACGTCGGAGAGGAAGCGGTTGACGATCCACTCTTGGAAAAACCGATTCGGCACGCTGATGGTCAGTGCGCCGTCCTCCCATTGCAAGCGGCTGTTCCGCTCGAAATAGAGGCTGAAGCGCGGCTTGCCGATCCGTTGCATGAGCGCGGGGGCAAATGCCGTCAGAAACTCTTGATTCGTCAGCATCAATGCACTCAACGGCCAGGTCAGCGAGCGCCTCCGGCAGGCGTTATGCCACTCTATCGTTGATCATGGCACTGGATTAGTCCCATACCAGGGCGCGTTCCGGGCTTTCAAGGAAATGCCCGCCCCGGGCTTCGCTAAGCTCGGCAGGGTCGCTACAAGCGGTGTGATCGGCCAGTCGGCCTGGCCGTCAGCTTCGCTCTTTCTTGAACATTTTCAGATAAATGGCCCGCTGTTCCCACGGCTCGAACCCCATGCGGCCATAGAGCTGCAGCGCTGGCAGATTGCGATCATCCACCCCCAAAAGCAGGTGCGCTGCTCCTTGCCGGGAGGCTTCGTTCAGCAGTTGGCACAGCGCGGCTTGACCCCAGCCTTGGCTGCGGGCTTCAGGGATGAGTCCGAAATAGAGCAACTCCCAAACGGGACGAGGCAGGTCGCGATTGACGGCGTGCAGCAACACGCCGATGGGCTGGCCTTGGACGTGTATGAGCCGCCACCAGGAAGGCTGCCAACCGTCGATCTCGCGGTATCCCTCAAGTATTTGGTCGACGTCGCGCAGGCCGTTCAACTCCGGGCAATCGAGGGTCTCTTCATAGGAAGCCATCAAGGTTTGCGTGAAGACGCTGTGTTCATCCGGATGGTACGGTGCGAGGGCGACGCCGCGCGCCGCCGACGAGGGCAGATCGGTCAGCGGATGCAGCAGATAGGTGAGCGTTGTAAGGAAATGAAAATCGTGGCGCAAGAGCACACGGGCCGCGTTCTCTTCTTCCGGCATTAGGATGGCTTGCGCCCAGACCAGGTCCAAGCCGTGGAGATACGCCAAGCTGGCGGTCATCAGGGCGTCTTGAATCGGAGCGGGATGATCGAAGTCGAGGGTGCGCGGGGGCCAGATCAAGCCAACGGCCCCTGGCATGGCCTGTGACATCATCGCCCCCACCAGCCTTTGTTGATGAAGGGCGACGAAGATCGCATGATCAGGCCACTTGCCCAAACGCCAGGCGTCTACCAAGGGATCCGCGGTGGCCCCAGGAAAGGGAGCCGCGCTGGCCGCGTGGCCAAGCAGTAGGTGCAACGCGCTCGGTAATTCCCCCGGTTGGGCGATGCGAATCTCAAGTTGAGCCGGGTGGATCAAGGCGTACCTGGCGCATCGACGACAGAAGGATTATTTCTTCTTCTTGGGTTTGGCTTTGGAGGCGGCTTTCTTCGCCGGGCTGCTCTTGGGCTTGGCCTTGGTGGCAGCCTTCTTTGCCGCATGGATCGAGGAGGTTCCGCCGAAGATGGCGTCCCAGCCTGTGCCATAGCGGATGGTTTGGGTCATTCCGACTCGCGTAATGCTCATGATGTCTCCTCACAAAAGGTCCAACAGAAACAACAAGCAGGGAGAATAACACAGACCCCATGGCATCTCAAGCAACAATCATCTGGAATGAGCATTTTTTTCGTCGATGTGAAGAGGCGGTTTTCTCTTCCGACTCCAGCTCGATCATGACGAAGCGCTTCGCGCAGCGCATGCAACAGGCCGCCGATCATCATGACGATCGGCGGCCTGGATGGGTGTCATTCTTTTTGTAGGATCGCTTAGCGTTGGCGTCGGCGATAGGCCCAATACCCCGCGGGCACAAGCAACCCGAAGATGGCCAGGGACGCCGGCTCGGGCACCTCGGCCCCAGTGTTGTCTCCTCCGGGAGGACCACCCGGACCGCCTGGACCATCGCCGCCTCCTGGAGGTCCGCCGCCATTGTCGCCGCCGGGATTGCCGTCGTCGCCGGCATAATTCGCTTGGAGCACGAACCAATTGAAGCTGTTGATGGGATAAGTCTCGGCATTAGGATCGCCGATCGGTCCATTGACCCAGGTCACGCCGCCCGGCGTTGTGAGATTGCCGGGAGTGAATTGCAGATCATGGCCGCTGAAATAGAGATCGAAGGTGCCGCCGTTTTCAAACGGACTGAGATCGACGCCCGCCAAGGTGTTGCTGGCGAGGGTGATGATGCCGGACATTTGATTCATCAACGGACCCGAGGATAATGTTGGACGAGCGAGGAATCTGAATTCCGCGCGTTGACCGTCGTTGCCGTGCAGCACGATGTTGAGTGGGTGGGAGGCCGTCGGGTCGCTGAAGCCGATCGCGCCTGGATTCGCCATCATGTTCTCAACGCTGATCGTGAGTTCCTTGAACATCATGCCAAAGACGGGCGACCCCGCTTGATTCGCCATGCCTTGCTCGAAGGTCACGGTCGAAGAGCTGGGGACATGATAACCCCCGACAAAACTCCCGGGGATATAACTCACGGGCGGCGAGATGACCTCGGCTTGCAGACCCGCTGCGGAGCCAAGGAGCCACAACCACGCCCAGCCCAATGGTATCCATGAAGACACTTTGCCCGCCATGATTTTGCATCCTCCCTGCACAGCCAATTTCTCCCTGCCGGCTTCGTCGTTTCGCCGGAGTTGTTGTCAGAGTAGCCCAATAACTTAAATGCATGATTCAAACAAGAGGGATTTCCTTCTCATGATCGTCCAGGACTCGTTTTTCACATGAAGGAATCGTGCACCCTGGAGGAAAAAGGAGATGGATCTGAAATTTGATGATCAGCAGCCGAATCTCCGGCTCGACCGGGGGGTCCATCGAAGTTGGGCCGTCTGGGCAGAAGGAGGTGCATTGGGTCATTGGTTCGTTTGCACAGACGAGGAAGCCTTCCAGCCCTTAAAAAAAACAACCCCCGCGATTCTTGGATCCGCCTGTGGCTGAATCCATCGAAGGGGTCAAAGTCACGACTGGGCTAGGTCCAGGCACTTAACTGCGGCGCCGGCGCACAAGCCAATAGCCCGCGGGCAGCAACGCGCCGAAGAGGGCCAGCGAAGCAGGCTCGGGCGTTTCCGTGCCCGAATCGCCATCGCCGCTGGGGTTCGCCCGGAACACAAACCAATAGCCGCTGCCGATCGAGCTGCCGCCGATTTCGGGAATGCCGACGGGGGCGCCAATCAGGGCAATGCCGCCGGGGTGATGGAGATCGCCGGGCGTAACCGTAATGTCATGAGCACTAAAGAACAATTCGAAGGTGCCGCCGTTTTCGAAGGGGCTGAAATCGGCGCCGGTGAACGTGCTGCTCACCAGTCGGATTTGGCCCAGGAAGTGATTCCATTCCGAGCCCGCATTCAATTGAGGCCGGCTGAGAAAGGCGAATTCCGCTCGTTGGCCATCATTGCCATGCAGGACCACATTTAACGGATGAGACGCCGTGGGGTCATGAAAACCGACCGCGCCGGGGTTCGTCATCATATTGGCGACGTCGACAGTGAAGGACTGGACCCGCGTGCCATGGATGGGCGAGTCCAACTGAATGACAACCCCGTTTTCGAAGGTGATGGAGCTTGACGTGGGAACATGATAGCCTCCCACGAAGGTGCCCTGCACATGGTGAATCGGTGTCGGCATCACATCAGCCTTTACGCCTGCCAGGGCGGTCATGACAACGACACTGGCCAGTCCAAAGCGATACCAGGCGGGCATTGAGCGCGACATGGGGTTGGCTCCTTCCAATCCGAAATCCGACGACTTGTCGGAATAGGCTCTCATAGCCAATACCTGATTTTCATGAATGGCACAAGAGGGATTTCTCTCCTTTTCGACCTCGACGCAAGTTGAGCATCAATGGAAATGGATTGAATGCGGAGGTTTCAATCTAGCATGAATCGAAAATGACGAATTGAAAAATCGAGCTGTAAAAATAGGTAAAAGACGAATCAAGGTGAATTTTCGATGAACCAAAAAAAGGTGATTGCGTTCTGCTTTGCACCTATTAGAATGTTTCCCAGTGTCAGAATCATTTCTGAGGGAGCTTTCATATGCGCCGCTGGCTCTTCTTCGTTGCGTTGTTGGCTTTATTATCTCCAACGACGGCGTTCGCTCAAATCACGTATAACATCACCTACCAAGACGTCATCGACGGCTCGGGTTTTGGCTTCGACAGCGCGACGCAAGGGGCCGCTCGCCGCCAAACGATCGAAGACGCCGCGGCTTACATCGCCACGATTCTCGATGGCCGGGCGACGGTCAATTTGCATTGGGATGCTTCCTTGAATTTGCCCTCCTCTGGCTTATTGGGCGCCTTTGGCCCCAATGGCTTTGCCAATCAGCCTGGCAGTTTTCAAAATGGCGCCGTCTATCAGCGCATCAAATCCAATACACGTCCTTTCGGCAGCATTGACGGGGATGGCGTGATCAATTTTGGCCAACCTTGGTACACCGGCCCGGTCGGCGGCCTGCCTGGCTCTCAGTTCGACCTCTATACTGTCGGTCTGCATGAAATGCTCCATGGCCACGCCTTTTTGAGCAACACCACCAATAGCAGCGGCTCAGGTTTGCTTGGCAACCCGTCTGGCAATCCAGACATCTATGCCGCCTTCGACATCTTCATGCAGCGGGGCAACGCCATCGGTGGAACGCGCTTGCTTCGGTCGGATAAATCGCTCTCCAACTTCGGCACATTTGACTCTTCACTTTCCTCGACCCTCACCAATGGCAACAACACGACGACGGGACTCTTCTTCGGCGGTCAATATGCCGTGGAGGTATTTGGGGCGCCAGTGCCGTTATTTGCCCCTTCGACTTATCAACCCGGTTCAAGCACCAGCCACACGAACACTTCGCCCAACGGCGTCATGCATCCTTCCGTTAGTGCGGGCGTGGCACGGCGGACGCTTTTGCCCTACGAAATCGGTATGTTGCTCGATATCGGCTTCAATCAATACAACTGGAACAGCACCACGGGCAATTGGAGCGAAGCCACGACAGTCGCCAATTTGGCCAACTCGCGCTGGCGAACCCATTTGGGCATCACCCTCTCGGCTAGCGGCGGCACGCAGTACAACACCTTCGCCAATCCCGCCGAGGCGCCCATCCTAGCTCCTTACGGTCAAGTGACTTCCAACATCATCCTCAACTTCGCCGGCAGCGGTTCCGGCTCCTATACGTCCACGAATGATCTGGGCACCATCCGTCTGGCGCGCATCAACCTCAACAGCACCTCCACCGCCACGAATACAATCACTGGCGGCACCCTGCTCTGGGGCCAAAACAGCGATGGTTCCAGCAGCGTCATCGCGCCGCGCATCGTGCAGCAAAATTCGGGCGCGTTCGACATCAACAGCAACATGCAAATCCCCAATGGGCTCACGGTCACCGGTACGCCCAGCGGCACGGGCCAGGTTAGCCTGGGCGGCGTCATCAGCGGCAACGGCGGCCTGACCAAGCAAGGCAGCTTCACCCTGGTGATCAATAACAATAACACCTATCAAGGAGTTACGACCGTCTCAGCAGGCACGCTCCTGGTCAATAATCCCAACGTCGCCCAATCGGGCACCGGCACGGGCAACGTCGTCGTGGCGGGCGGAGCGACCCTCGGCGGCAACGGCAGCGTCGGCGGACTGGCGACGTTCCAAAGCGGTTCCACGCTGGCCCCCGGCAACAGCCCCGGCACGTTGACCTTCCACGACGGCCTCAACATGAACGCCGGCGGCAACTATCGCTGGGAAATGTCCACGCTCTCCACGCTGACCGGCTTTGACCAGATCGTGGTCACCGGGGGCACGCTCACGCTGGGCGGTTCCTCCTCGGTCACGCTCGACTTTAGCCTCTTGCCGCTGTCGGATCGACCCGATGCCGTAAGCCCCAATGCCTTCTGGCATGTGGATCGCACCTGGGTCATCCTCGATTGGCAAGGCGGCGGCAATCCCAACCAGAACTTCGGCTCGCTGACCAACGGCACCGGCTATACCCTCGGCTCTTTCTCCTTGGTCGTGGGCACCGGGTCGAATTTGGGCGACGTCCTCCTTGTCTACTCCGCGGTCCCCGAGCCAACCACGATCGGCCTGTGCCTGGGCGGAGTGGGCTGCTATCTCCTCTATCGCCGCCGGCAAAAAATCCAGCAGATGCTGGCCGATGCCCGCAACAACTAGTATCTTCCACCAAGCCATACACACATCATGCCTTCTTCCTCGCATCGGGGGAGAAGGCATGTTGCTTTTCGTTTGCACTCGTTGGACTTAACGGCGAAAAATGAAGTAGACCGCGCCGCATAGACACAGCCCGGCCCAGAGAAAATCCCACCGCAAGGGCTGCTTCATGTAGTACAACATGAACGGTATGAAGACGGACAGCGTGATCACCTCTTGGATGATCTTGAGTTGCGGCAACGTCAGCTCCCGGTAGCCGATCCGGTTGGCGGGCACCTGCATCATGTATTCGAACAAGGCGATGCCCCAGCTCAGGGCCGCCGCGAGATACCAGGGTTTATGCTGCAACTCCTTGAGATGGGAGTACCAAGCAAAGGTCATGAAGACGTTGGAAAGTATGAGTAGACCAATACATTTGAGCACAGTCGCGGACATACCATTTCCTCGTGAAGCCATCATGGTACCAACCCGGCAGGCGATGCCCGTGAGGCACATACCCATGGAAGGACTATAGCTTGCCGCGATGGCCTGCCAAGGTCAATCCCTTGAGCTAACTTGATGAACCTGCTCATGACCTGATCACATTGGGACATGGTCTCATGCAAAGGGTGGCATCAACCGATCGCACGAACATCCAGATCGATCTACTTGAGTAAAGTCATGCGAAGAAAAGAAATCCCCTCGCTTGACCGCCGCGCTATAGCGGCTGACCGAGCGAGGGGAACAGGCAGTGAGAACGCACTCAAGCCAGCAGCAGTTACCGGCTTGCGGCTTGGCCGCGAGTCAATTCATCCGCCAAATCGTTGGCATCGTAAACCTTGCGCAAGGCTTCGATGATGGCGGCGGAATGAACCGAAACGGCGCGGGCTTGCACGTCGGTGAAGGCATAATCCAGGACCAGGGAGTGGATGTTGCCGTCGAAGATGATCCCGACGACCTCGCCCTTGGTATTCACCACCGGGCTGCCGGAGTTGCCGCCGATGATGTCGGCCGTGCTGACGAAGTTGAAGGGCGTCCGCGGATTGATGGCGTGTTTGCGGTCGATCCAGCGCTGGGGCAGCTTGAAGGGATCTTTGCCGCCGTGCTTGGCGCTATGTTCATAGGTGCCGCCCAGTTGGGTCATGGCCGAGATGAAGCGGCCTTCCTCCTCATAGCCCTTCACCTGGCCAAACGCCAAGCGCAGCGTGAAGGTGGCGTCGGGATAGACCTTGTCGCCAAAGACGGCAAAATGGGCCTTGGCGAGCTTGGCGTAGGCCTGCCGCTGCGGCTCCTCGACTTGCTCCTCAAACTGTTTGCGGATGCGGCGGGCTTCATCGTCCACCAGCTTGGCCAGCTTGATCATGGGATCATTGCTGGCGTCGATGGCGGCGGAACCACCGTCGAAGAGGCGCTTGCGCTCGGCCACATCCTTGAGCTTCGAATGCCGAATCAGTTCGGCGGCCCGGGCTTTCGGCGATTTGCCGTCGAGCACTTTGTGGGTCAGCTCAGCCTGGGGCATCATTTCCATGAGCATGCTCAACGAATCCCCCAGCTTGACGATTTCCAGGTCGTCGTAGACGGGAGCGTCGGAGAAGAGGCCCAGCTTCAACGACTCCAAATTGGAAAGGCGGTATTCCCGCAGCCGATCGGGGCTGGGTTTGTTGCTTTCCTCGGCGTAGCGCACGAGATGGCGGGCGATGCTGAAATGATCCCCTTGAAACGCCAGGCCGCGTTCGAGCAGATGGTAATCGCGGATGATCCCCTTGGCGGCTTCCAGCGTCTTGGCGACGTCGTCCCAGGCGGAGCCATACTGTTCGCGCATCTTCGGGTCGCTGTCGATCTGTTTGCGGAGAAAGTCTTCGGCTGTTCGCTTGTTCTTGAAAAGAACGGGATCTTGCAGCCCGGCCAGTCCGCCCAGTCGAGCCTTGCGGCTGTTTTGAATGCCGAATAGATCGTCCTGGGCGCGGCGCATGTTCTCCTCGCTGCGCTCGCCGTAGGTTTTCAACAGCACCTCCATGCGCCGCAGGTAGTTGAGAATGAAGGGCATGGAATGGTCGCGGAGATATTCCAGATGAGCGACCGTGTACATGCGGCTCGTGCGCCCCGGGTGGCCGGAGACGAAGATCAGATCGCCGTCCGCGCAGCCTTCCTTGCTCCAGGACAGATAATGTTCGACCTTGGCGGGTTGATCGTTTTCGTAAACGCGGAAGAAGCAGATATCCAGGCAGAAACGGGGATATTCGAAGTTATCCGGATCGCCGCCAAAAAAGGCGATGTCCTTTTCCGGGGCGAAGACCAGCCGCACGTCGGTGTACTTCTTGAAGCGATAGAGGTGATAGACGCCGCCCTGATAGAGGGTGACGACGTCGCTGCGGAGCCCCGTTTTTTCCAGCGACTCCTTTTCGATCTCGTCCATGATCTTGCGGCGGGCGGCAAATGCCTCGGCGGGGGACATCGATGCAGTCACCGCGGCATTCACGCGGGCGGTGACGTCCTCGATGCTCATGAGCACGTTCAGCTCCAGGTCCTTGGCCTTGATCTCCTCCGAGGGGTGCTTGGCGTGGAAGCCGTTGTTCAGGTAGTTGTTTTGCTCGGTGCTGATCTTTTGCAGCATGTCGGCGGCGACGTGATGATTGGTCATCACCAGTCCATTGGGCGAGACAAACGAGCCGGACCCGCCGCTGTTGAAGCGCACGGACGCTCGCTGCAGATGGTTGAGCCATTCGCTCGTGGGTTCGAACCCATAGCGCTCCTTCAACACTTTGACGGGGGGTTGGTTGAACAACCACATGCCTTCATCGCTATGCACTTGCAGCGTTGCCCCCATGATGATTCCCCAGGCGGCGGCGACCGCCCATCCACGAAACGATCCCCTAATCATGATGCTCCTCCCTCGGCTGAATGATGTGATGCGCGCCGCCGCTAGAGGGAACGGGAGTCCGCGGCGGCGACAGACCTGTGAGTCGTTATATCACGTTGGCCAGGGAAGCGTCAGCAAAAAGCGCATCGGCTCAGGATCGATGAAGCAGCGTCCTCAAGGCAGATAGACAAATTCATTGAGGTTTAAGAGCACGTGAGCGAAATCCGTCCAGGCCGAACGCTCGGGCTGGGGCCGCTGGGCATGAAATTGGCGCTGCTCCTCGATGAACCGCAAAGCGAGCTTGGACTCCGTCTCCGTGGGCGGTCGGCCCAGGACAAGCCAATAACCGCGCTCCACGCGAGCTTGCGGTTCCGCGCCGCCCTCCGCCTGCAGCCGCTCGGCCAAGTACCCCGCCTGGTCGTGCATGAAATCGCTGTTCATGAGCATGAGCGCCTGCGTCGGCACGTTCGTCGGCAGCCGGCGCTCGCAACTTTGCGTGGCGTCGGGGGCGTCAAAACCTTCCATCAGCGGATGCAGCACGGACCGCTTGACGAACAGATAAACGCTCCGCCGCCAATGCTCCGGTCCTTCCTGGGTGATCATGGGCCATTTGGCCGTCGATCCCGTGGCGATCAAGCTGGGCTGGATCCGCGCCTTAACCCCCGGTCCGAACATGTCCCGGTTCAGTTTCCCCGAAACATGGAGGATGCCGTCCCGCAGCGCTTCCGCTTCGATTCGCTTCCGGGGGTAGCGCCATAGGAGCACGTTGTTGGGATCGATCAGGACGGCGGACTCGTTGATACACGAACTTTGCCGATAGGCGGCGGACAGCATGATACGCTTATGCATGGGCTTCCATTGCCAGCCGTCCTGAATGAAGCGGCGCGCCAACCAATCGAGCAATTCGGGATGGCTGGGCCGGGCGCCATTCAAGCCGAAGTTGCTGCTCGTCTCGACCAGTCCCCGTTCAAAGTGCCATTGCCAGATGCGGTTGACGATGACCCGGGCGGTGAGCGGATGGTCCGGGCTGGCGATCCACCGCGCCAGGACGGTGCGCCGCCCCGTGCTGCGCGCGGTCTCAACCGGTTCGGGAAATTCCAGTGTTTGACGGTTCAAACAACCCGGCACGCCCGGCTTCACCTCAGGCCCTTGCATGCGATGATCGCCGCGGAGCAGCAGGAAAGTCGGCCGGGGCTGGCGTCCCGCGTCCCGGATGCCCATCGCCAATGGGGGTTGGATTTTTTCCTGCTCGAGCCGCTGCGTCGTTCGCTCCAGTTCTTGCTTCTGCTGTTGGCGGCGGGGGAATTCTTCAGGCTCCCAAGCCACGTCGGCGGCCGCTAGTTTGGGCAATCCTGTCCACAACAAATGACCATCGCTCCGTTTGACCTGGAGACGCCGAAAGCGCGCGGCGCCTTGCATGCCGCCCAGGCCGATGCATCCTCGGGACAACCCCGCCACGGGCGCATCGAACAGCAATTCCTCCTCGATAAACACCTTGACTTGGTCGCCGAGCAGAGCGATGCGCACCCGGGTCCAACCGTCGGCCTTGAAGTGCGGCGAGTCGGCTTCTTGCAGCGTTTGCCTTTGGCCGCCGCTGATCCGCACCAACTTGCTCCTGGCCTTGGCCTGCTGAGTCAACTCGACCCAAAGCACATCCGCTCCGGAGTTAGCCCGAACAGCCAGCCCGAGCCGGGCCCCTTCACCCCGGGCCTGCACCTCGCCTTCGAGGATGTAGTCCGTCCAGTTCGGGTCGCCGAACAGGAGCAGGGCAGGCGGGTCGGCGTCCTGCTTTTCGAGAGGCGCTTCGTGGATCAGGGTTTGACCGTCCATGCGCCATGGGCCCGTTTGCATCAGGACGGAGGTTTCGACGTCGCGCAAGCGTTGCTTGTGTTCTTGAATGCGGCGATGCAGTTGGCCGTTGTGCTGCCGCAAGCGTTCCCGCTCCTCGGGCGTGCCCACGTTGTAGTCGATCTTTTCGCGGGAGTTGAAGATGGCCAGCATTTCGTAGTAATTCTTTTGACTGATCGGATCGTACTTGTGGTCGTGGCAGCGGGCGCAGCCGATGGTCAGCCCGAGAAAGACGGAGGAGGTGGTGCTGAGGACGTCGTCCAACTCATCGAGTCGATTTTTTTCGTTGACCTGATTATCAATGGTGGGGCCATGGCGGCAAAAGCCGGTGGCGGTCAAGGCTTCTGCCTTGTAGGGGTATAGTTCATCGCCCGCCAGTTGCTCGAGGATAAAGCGGTCATAGGGCTTGTCGGCGTTGAAGGAGCGGATGACGTAATCCCGGTAGCGAAAGGCATGGGGCCGATCCACGTCAAACTCGAAGCCATCGGAGTCGGCATAGCGGGCGACGTCGAGCCAATGCCGGCCCCAGCGTTCGCCATAGGCCGGCGAGGCGAGCAGCCGATCGAGCAGTTTTTCGTAGGCGTCCGGGGAGGTGTCGCTAAGAAACGCCTGCACTTCCTCCGGCGTGGGAGGCAAGCCCGTCAGGTCGAAGGTCGCCCGGCGGATCAGCTCCCGCGGGCTGGCGGGAGGGTTGAACGTCAGCCCCTTGGCTTGCAGCTTGGCCAGGACAAAACGGTCGACCTCGTTGATCACCCCTTGCGGACGCTTCAATTCCGGAAGAGCGGGGTCGCGGATGGGTTGGAACGACCAATGCAGCGCGCTGCCTTCCGAACCCGAGCCGGACAGGGAAGAGGCCTCGAAAAGGGGCCGGTCCTTGGGCAGCCCCGCGATCCAATCGCGGATCGTTTTCATCTCGGTTTCACTAAGCTGCCCCTCCGGGGGCATGTGCGGTTCGTTGTCTTTTTGAATCAATTGAAACAACAAACTGCCATCCGGCTCGCCTGGCTCGATGACCGGCCCCGTGCCGCCGCCCTTGGCCAGCCGTTCGAGGGAGGTCATATCCAGCTTGCCCTTGTGCTTTTCGGCGTTGTGGCACTTGCAACAGTTCGCTTCGAGGATGGGGCGAATCTTCTGCTCAAAGGTGGCGCTGGCGTCCGGCGCTGGCGCCTGGGGCGGAGCGGGATCCGGCGGCTCGGTCCAGGCCAGGGATGTGGATACCAGTCCCACTCCCAACAGAAGCATCAGGCCGCGAAGGATGGATTGCCTGGATTTCATCGACTCAACCTAATAACGGCATGGGCGGGAGATCAGGACAAGCGCGTGAGGAAGGTTCTCCCTTTCAATTGTGCGCACTCGCTGGGAAAAAGAAAAGAGAGAATCAGACATCCCGCAGCCTGTTCAGGAGATGAGATTCGAATGAGGGGAGCTTCTTCATTTCGCGGGATGTCCCAGGGGGATTAGGTAGACCACTTGCAAACGGCTGGGTAAGTGGAGCACCTTCGCAGCTTGGGATTCGTCCAGGGCCGCGATGGGCACCCCAACCAGTCCCAAGGCGGTGGCTTGTAGGAGGACGTTCTGAGCGGCATGGCCTACTTCCAGTAAGCTGTAGCGTTCCGCCCTGGCTCCATATCGGCTCGCCAAACGCGACACGTCCATGGTCAAAACCATGCAGACCGGGGCAGCCCCCACGGCAGGCTGATCCAGCGCCGCGGCCTGAAGCGGACGTCGGAGGTCGCCGGCTTGGAGCTTTTTCAGCACGTGGCCCTTGGGTTCGTATTCATGCAGGCCGTCTGGGTCGATGATGAAGACCGTCAGCGGATACAAGGCGCCGGCCGAGGGCGTGGTGCGAAAGCCTTGCACGAGGTCGCTGATGCCCTGAGCCGCCCAGCACAGGGCGGCGATCTGGTCCTGCGTCAAAGGTTGGCCGCTGAACTCGCGATGCGATCGACGGCGGGCCAAAGCCTCCGCCAGGCTCATGCCAGCGCTTTTAGCCGGTTCAGGCAAGCGGTTCACCTGCAAGGGAGGATGGGCGTGGTCCTGTTTTTCGAATCCAAGGGTCAACCATAACACGAGACCCGCGCAGACCAAAACCATGGCCAAGGCAAACATCGACCATCCCGTCCAGCCTTTCGCCATCATTGCCCCCTGCCGTTCAAGATCGACTGGCCGCCAGGCGGCTGAGCGAGATCGCCTTAGAACTCGACCCTCAGCTACTTGTCAGCGGGAGTGACTGTCACCATCCAGCCGACGCCGAAGCGGTCCGTGACCATGCCGAAACAGGGGGACCAAAACGTCTTGCCAAGGGGCATCATGACCTGGCCGCCATCGGATAATCCAGCGAAAGCTTTTTGTGCGTCCGCCTCGGCAGAGAAGGACAGCGACAGGCTAAACCCCTTGAATCCAGTTGACTGATCATCGCAACCATCCGACGCCATGAGAATCGCTTCGCCGACGCGGATCGTGGCGTGCATGATCTTGTTCTCGAAGCCCGGCTGCAAGAGTCCAGGTGGATGCGGGTCGGGACTGTCGCTGTGCCGCATCATGAATTCCACTTTGGCGCCGATGGCTTGGCCATAAAAGGCGATGGCTTCCTCGCAACGGCCCGCGAAGTACAAGTAGGGTTGAATGTGCGTCATGGGCGATGTCCTTTCATGCTGGTTCAGCAAGCCATGGGATCAGGTGTACACCAAGACGGTGCGTTTTCGATTCGCCAAATGACAGATCGGGCATGAGGCGTCTTGGCTTGGAATTGATGTTAAACCAAACCCGCTTCGTTGCCAAAGGAAATGGATTGCCGTTCGAAACAAAAGAGGCGAGTGGCGGCCTGGCCGCCTCCATGGGGCAACTCGATGACCGGGGCTTTGGGTCGTTTGACTAGCATTGAACTCCCCTTCGCCATACGATGTCATGGACTTCATTGACTTTCGTTCCCAACGTTCATCACCCCCACCGCGAGGCCGCCATGACACCGCGTGAACCCCTGGCCCTTGGCGTTTGTAGCTGGTCGCTTCAGGTGCGCTCGATCCCGGAACTCAAGGGCTTTTTGGATCGGCTCGGCATCCAGCGCGTGCAGATCGCATGCGGCGACCCCCACCATGCGGATTGGATCGAAGGCGACCGCATGCCCGAGGCCGCCCGGTCGGCCGGTTTCGACATGACCGGAGCCATGCTCGGCTTCCCCGGCGAGGACTATACCACGCCGCAGACCATCGCCCGCACCGGCGGGTTTGGCGATCCGGCACTTCGGGAAGAGCGGCTCCAACGGTTGCAATGGGCCTTGGAACGAACGCAAGCCCTCGGTCTGACGGACCTGATGTTTCATGGCGGTTTTATCCCCGAACCAGGCAGCCCGGACTACACCCCCTTCCTGCAAACGCTGCAGCGGGCTTCGAAATTGGCGGAACCCTTCGGCATCACCCTGGCGCTGGAGACGGGCCAAGAAACCTCCACCCGATTGCGGCGCTTCCTCGACGACCTGGCCTGTGCCAACGTCAAGGTGAATTTCGATCCCGCCAACATGCTGCTGTACGACATGGACGAACCCTTGGCGGCGGTCGAACGGCTCGGCAAGGACATTCGCAGCGTCCACGTCAAGGATGCGAGACGCACCCAGGTGAAGGGAGCCTGGGGCCAGGAAGTGCCCCTGGGGCAAGGGGAAGTGAATATCCCCGCCTTCGTGAACGCGCTGCATCGCATCGGTTATCGAGGCCCCTTGTGCGTGGAGCGCGAGGTCGGCACTCAAGACGAACGTTTCCGCGACATTGGCCAGGGTTTGCAGCTCCTCAAGGAATGCGTGGCCCAATTGCCGGGTTTATCGTGAACGAGCTTGACCCCTTGACTCGCTCCGCGGTCAGCGAACCGGCCGATGGTTGATCATCATGGTTCCCAGGCCGCGGGCAACGAGCCAAAATGAAACGTGCCTGCATCTTCGATATGGTGTATGATCGATGCATCGTCCCCTCACTGCGATTCAATGGGTTCATCCAGGTGGCCCCTCTTGCAAAGGAAGTCAGCACCATGCGTCGTTTGTCGTGGCCCTTTTTCGTTCTGCCCGTCCTTGTGTTCGGTACGGTTGCCTGGAGCCAGGCGCGGAGCGAGCCTGAGGAACCAAGACCCGCAGCGGTTGAACCTCGAGCACCGGACGGCGGGGGCGGCTCGGCCCGGCTCCGGCAGCTCCAGGAAGAACTCGACAAGGAAATGAACAGCCTGATCGAGCTGTATAAGCATCTGCATGCTCATCCGGAGTTGTCTTATCACGAACAAAAAACCGCGGCGACTTTGGCGGAGGAGCTGCGCAAACTCGGCTTTGAAGTCACGGAAAAGATCGGCGGGCATGGCATTGTCGGCGTGTTCAAGAACGGTTCGGGGCCGACGATCATGGTCCGTGCGGACATGGATGCGCTGCCCATCGCTGAGCAGACCGGGCTGGATTACGCCAGCAAGGTCCGCATTCGCGATGGCGAGGGCAAGGAAGTGGGCGTCATGCACGCCTGCGGCCACGATATCCACATGACCTGCTGGGTGGGCACGGCGCGCATGCTCATGCGCTGCAAGGACCAGTGGAAAGGCACGCTGCTCATGATCGGCCAGCCCGCGGAGGAGCGCGGGGCGGGCGCGCGGATGATGCTCGAGGACGGCCTCTATGAGAAATTCCCCAAGCCCGACTACGCCCTGGCCCTGCACTGCGACGGCTCGATGGCGCATGGCTACATCGGCTACACCGAGGGATTGGCCCTGGCCAACGTGGATAGCGTGGACATTACCGTTTACGGCAAGGGCGGCCATGGCTCCGCGCCGCACACGACCATCGATCCCATCGTCATCGCTTCCCGCATCGTGCTCGATTTGCAAACCCTGGTCAGCCGCGAGCTGGATCCTTTGGAATCCGGCGTCGTCACCGTCGGTTCGATTCATGGCGGCAGCAAGCACAACATCATTCCCGGCGAAGTGAAACTGCAGATCACCGTCCGCAGCTTCAAAGATTCGGTGCGCAAGCATTTGTTGGAGGGGATCGAGAGGATCGCCAAAGCCGCGGCGGCGGCGGCCCGGGCCCCGGATCCCTTGGTCAAGGTGGACACGTCGGAATTCACCCCCGCCACGTACAACCACCCGAAGCTGACCCGCCGCGTGGTGGATCATCTGAAGGAGCATCTGGGGCCGGACGCCTTGCGGGAGAAGAAGCCGGCGATGGGCGGTGAAGATTTCAGCCGCTTTTCCAGGGACGGCGTGCCCATTTTCATCTTCTGGCTGGGCACCATCGCGCCGGAAACCGTGGCGGAAGCAGCCAAGTCGGGCCGGCCCTTGCCCTCGCTGCATTCTCCTTTCTATGCTCCCGTGCCGCAGCCATCGATCCAAACAGGCGTGTCGGCCATGACGCTGGCGGTGCTGGACCTGTTTCAATCGCCGCGGAAGGATTGAACGTGCCCGCGGATGGGAAGGCCAGCCCGAGATGCGTCAGGCCTCGGCAGGGTCAATGCGCGGGCAAGTTCAGGGCGAGGTTGAGCCTTGCGGGGGCAAATCGCTGATCGATTTCAAACCCATCATTTGCAAAAATTTGCGGGTCGTTCCGTAGAGCACGGGACGGCCCAGCGTATTGTCTCTGCCCGCGATGCGGATTAAATGGCGCTCCATCAATTGCCGGAGTAGATCGCCGCATTGAACGCCGCGGATGGCTTCGACGTCGGCCCGGGTGATCGGTTGGCGATAGGCGATGATGGTCAAGGTTTCCCGAGCGGCGCCGGAGAGTTTCGGCTCCGAGGCAGACAGCCCCAGGCGCAGCAGCCAAGGTTGATACGGCGGCTGCGTCAGCAACTGATAGCCGCCCGCGATCTCGGCCAGGCGAAAGGCCGTTTCTTCTTGCTCATACAGCGCAGCGAGACGTTTCAATGCGCGGCGCACGTCGTCGCCGCCGCTGGCCTGCGTCACCTGAACCAGCCGTTTGAGCGTCAACGGCTCATCCGCGGCAAACAGGGCCGCTTCGACCAGGGCCATCAACCGATCCCTGGCGAAGGGCCCCGCGGCATGGTTCAAGTCCGTTGAGTCTTCCTCGGCGACGCGCAGTGCTAGCGGCAGACCCTGCCTGCGCCACGCTCTTGGCTGCGCCCCGGGGCGCGGAAGCACCGGTGAAGGTTCGCGGAGGGGATGATGGCCGGGAAAAGTGGAAAACGAGCGCATCATGGGTTTGTGACATCCTTGTATCAATGAAGCCGGCCCGAGGAAAGCAGATTCGAGAGGACAAGGGCTCATGGGAACGCGGGCACAACCCGGCCAAACCGGGCAAGAATCCCCTAGCCGATGCCTTCCAGCAATCGTAGAGTATGCCCCGTACCCGACTCGTTGGGAAGGTCGATCCATCGCTGCTTCGCAAAGGCTTGCCCCCAGATGTACGAGTGGATTGTCGCCTATTGGACGCCCATTATCGCGATTATCGCGGCAGCCCTGCTCATGGGCTTGATGTTGGTGCAGGCCATCATCTTTGTTTGGCTGGAGCGCAAGGTCGCGGGACGCATTCAGGATCGGCTCGGACCGACCCGCGTCGGCGGCAAATTCGGCTGGCTGCAAACCTTGGCGGACGGCATCAAACTGCTGACCAAGGAAGACTTCATCCCCGACGCTGCCGACCAATTCCTCTTCCGCCTGGCTCCCTATCTAACCGTCGTCGGCTCTTTCCTGACCTTCATGCTGCTGCCTTTCGGCTTGGGCATCATCGCCTTGGAGAGCAACATCGCGGCCTTTTTCTTCTTGGCCGTGCTCTCCACCGAAGTTTTCGGCGTGATCATGGCGGGCTACGGCTCGGGCAGCAAATGGTCGCTGTTTGGCGGTATGCGCGAAGCTGCCCAGATGGTCAGTTATGAGGTGCCCCGGGCGATGTGCGTTATCATCCCGGTCATGATCGCAGGGACTTTGAACCTCATGCTCATCGGCCGGCAGCAGGAAGGATTCATCTGGGAGTGGTATCTTTTCCACGATCCCTTCACGTTCCTGGCCTTTTGGGTCTTCTTCGTCATCGTGGTGGCGAGCTGCAAACGCGCACCGTTTGATTTGGCCGAGGCCGAGTCGGAATTGGTGGCGGGGTTCCACACGGAATACAGCGGCTTTCGCTGGCTGCTCTTATTCATGGCCGAATATGGCTCGATGTTCACGACAAGCGCCCTGGCGGTGGTGCTCTTCCTGGGCGGCTGGCATACCGGACTTTTCCCCAAGGATTTGACCCATTATCTGGGACCGCTGGGCAACGTGATCAACGTGATCGTCTTCTTGACCAAAGGCTGGCTGCTCGTCTTCGTGATGATGTGGGTCCGGTGGACGCTGCCCCGGCTGCGCATCGATCAGGTCATGACGACCGGATTGAAATATCTGTTGCCGATGAGCGCGGCGTTGTTGCTGGGGGCCAGCTTGTATCCGTTGCTGTGGAACACGTTCATTCCCACGGCCTGGCAGTTTCGCGATCCGCCAGCCATCCCCGCCGGCCCGGCGCCGCTCAAGCCCGCGTCGGTCAGCGGCCCCGTGAACGAACCCGCGTCCGTCGCGGCCGTGAAACCCTAGTCGAGTGAAGTCTCCATGACGTTTGAAGAGTTTCTGTTCTGGAGCCTGGCCCTGATCACCTGCATCTCCGCCATCGCGGTGGCGGCGTCGCAGAACATCGTCCGGGCTGCCGTGTGGCTGCTCTTTACCCTGGCGGGGGTGTCGTGCCTTTACCTGCTTCTGGGAGCGGACTTCGTCGGCGCCGTGCAGTTGATCGTCTACGTCGGCGGCATCCTAATCCTGGTCGTCTTTGGCGTCATGCTCACCAACCAGGGACCGTTCGTGAACATGAAAACCTCGGCCGGAGAGTGGGCCATTTCACTGGTCGTGGGGCTGCTCATGCTGGGATTGCTCCTGGGGTGCATCTTTGCCGCCAACTGGACGGAACTGCAAGAGACCCTGGTCGTGGATGACGCGGCCACCTCCCGCTCGGCCAACGATCTCGGCCTGGCGCTGCTGGGCGTCGCTCAGCCGACGGTGGTGCCGGATGCCCAGGCGCCGAAGCTCAACGTTCTCCCGCAACAAAAGAAAACGCCCGTGGCGTATCTCTTCCCGTTCGAAATAGTGTCGGTTCACCTGGTTGTGGTGCTGGTGGGGGCAGCTTATTTGGCCCGAGCCAAGCGCCGTCGGAGAACAGCGGCATGATCGGCTTGGAACATTATTTGATCGTGGGGGCGGTGCTCTTCATCGCCGGCATTGCCTGCATGGCCGGGAAGCGCAACGCCATCGGCGTGTTGATCGGCGTGGAAATGGTGCTCAACGGGGCGAACGTGAATTTCGTGGCCTTTGCCCGCTACAACCGCAACCTGGCTCTGGAAGGACAGATCTTCGCTCTGTTCACGATCGTGCTCGCGGCGGCGGAGGCGGCCATCGCCCTGGCCATCGTCCTGAATTTCTACAACAACCACGTCAGCGTGGACGTGGATGCGGCTGAGGAGCTGAAAGGATGAGCATGTCGCCCGGGATGCTATACGTCATAGCGACCTTGTTGCCGCTGCTGTCCTTTGTCCTCCTGTTCCTGGGCGGCAAGCGCTGGCCGGCCAAGACGGGCGCCTGGATCGCCATCGGCGCCATCGGCGGGGCGTTTCTCTGTGCAGCCTTCGGCTTCGTCACTTACCTGACCGAGTCCGCCCACCGGCACGCCGCGGATTCAGCTCAGCGGGCCGTCCATGCGACCAAGCCTCACGATGATCACGATCACGAGCCTGCCGCTCCCAAGGCCACCCAGCCGAATTCGACGGCGGCGACGAAGCCCGAGACGCATGCCGATCACGATCATCGACACGATCACAAGGAAGCCCCCAAGCCCGCCGCCGGCCATGACGATCTCGGACATGGCCAGGGGCACGGCGACAGCCACGGCCATCACGAACAACTGGTCTGGAAGGATTCCTTCTCTTGGCTGTACCTGACCGGCTACAACCCCAAGACCGACGCCATGGATTTGCGGCTAGGCTACATGATCGACCGCCTGGCCGCCTTGATGTTCTTGATGGTTACCTTCATCGCCATGTTGATCCACATCTTTGCCATGGGTTACATGAGCGAAGAACTCCAAGAAACCGTGGACGACCATCAAGCCCATGTCACGCGCAAGGGGCGGTTTCCCCGGTTCTTCATGTGGTTTTCCTTGTTCAGTTTTTCGATGCTGAACCTCATCATTGCCGACAATCTGTTTCAGATTTTCATCAGTTGGGAGTTGGTCGGCATTTGCTCTTTTGGGTTAATCGGTTTCTATTACGAAAGGCAATCGGCCAGCGACGCCGCCAACAAGGCCTTCATTACCAACCGCGTCGGCGACGCCGGTTTCATCATCGGCATCCTGATCCTGTGGACCTACACGGGCACGCTCAACTTCAGCAGCACGTCGGAGATGGTCAAGGATGAAGCCGGCGAAACGCAAATCGTCTTCCAGCAGCTCAGCTTCTTCGACGTGCTCCGCGCTCCGAAGGCGGACGCCCATGATCCGATCCCCCAGGCGGGGCAGGTCGTGCGCGTGAACGAAGCCAAATCGCCGCGGGGCAGGCGGATGTGGCAAATTGCCGAGAATGGCTCCCACGTCGTGCTCTGGGACAAGGAGCTGCAAAACAGCCACTTCCATGGTCCGAATGCGAATCAGCAGCTCAAGCCATATGATCCCGCGAATGTCCGCGGGGATGACCATGGCGACCCTGGCGTCAAGACGATGCCTTATTGGATGTTGGTCGTGGCCGGGGCGGGCATCTTTCTGGGCTGCGTGGGCAAGTCGGCGCAATTCCCGCTGCAGGTCTGGCTGCCGGACGCCATGGAAGGTCCGACGCCGGTCTCCGCGCTGGTCCATTCGGCGACGATGGTCGCCGCGGGTGTTTACCTCGTGGGCAGGGTGTTTCCCGTCTTCGTGCCGGAAGTGCTGCTGATCATCGCTTACTGCGGCGGCATCACGCTCTTCGTGGCGGCCACCATCGCCATCGTGCAGACCGACATTAAAAAAGTCCTGGCCTATTCCACCGTCAGTCAGCTTGGCTTCATGATGCTGGCCCTGGGCGTCGGCGGTTGGGTGGCGGGCTTGTTCCACCTGCTGACCCACGCCTTCTTCAAGGCTTTGCTCTTCCTCTGTTCCGGCAGCGTGATCCACGGCTGCCATCACGAGCAAGACATGACCAAGATGGGCGGCCTGCACCACAAGATGAAGATCACCTCGCTGACGATGCTCGTCGGCGTGCTGGCCATCTGCGGCACGCCGCTGTTCACCGGCTGGTATTCCAAGGACGCGATCCTCGTCAGCGCCCTCAGCTTCGTGTCGCTCAATCCCAAGCACTTCCTCTTGTTCCTGCTGCCCCTCATCACGGCGGGCATCACGGCTTTTTACATGTTTCGCCTGTGGTTCATGACCTTCGCCGGTAAGCCGCGGGATGAGCACGTGTATGAGCATGCTCATGAGTCGCCGTGGGTGATGACCGTGCCGTTGATCTTGCTGGCGATCTGCAGCGTGGTCGTGGCCTGGGGCAGCAAGCCCTGGGAAGTGCAAGGCAGCGCCATGGAACATTATCTGCACCATGGGCAGCCGGCGAGTGTGACCCTGGACACGGGGTTGAATCTCAACATTGCTGCCTTGCAAGCCGAGGGCAATGCCGCACGGGGGCACAATCATCTGGCCAATTCCTTCGCCAAGGATAGCTGGCTGCATCCGCTGACGAGCCGCATGGAGGCGGGTCCCCACGACGTGGCCGGGATGCTGGCCTTGTTGTCCGCCTTCATCGGCGTGATCATGGCCTTCTGCATTTATTTCTGGAAATTCCTGGACGCGGCGGAGAACAAGCAGCGCTTCAAGGGACTGTATCAACTCTTCACGAATCTCTGGTACTTCGACCATCTCTACAGCGCCTTGCTGGTTCGGCCGGCCGTGGTCGTCGGCCATTGGTGCAAGTATTTCGATTTGACCGTCATTGATGGCTTTATCCATTCGGCGGCCCGAAGCACGGTGCTGTTCACGAAACTGAACGGTAAGTTCGACTTGGGCATTATCGATGGGATGGTCAACTTGACCGGAAATGTCATCTTCGGGATCGGGGCTTGGCTCAAGGGGTTTCAAACCGGCTCCATCCGCAACTACATCCTGTTCATGGCCGTGGCCGCCGTTGGCTTGTTTGCGTTGTTGTCCTATGTCGTCGCACTGGCAGGGTAAGCTAACATGCTAGGTTCGCATCTGTTTGCCACCACCGCTTGGGAAACGTTCGAGAAGGACGGATGGATCATGTCCGGCATCATCTTTGCGCCGGCGTTGTTCTCCCTGCTCCTGCTCTTTATCCCCAAAGGGCGAGACGAGGTGATTCGGCGGCTGTCGCTTCTGGGGACGCTGGTCACCCTCGTGCTGTCCCTGTTCCTGTTCGTCGATTACTTGACGCTGCACCAGAAGTATGAACTGAGCGGCAACGCCGAAGCCAACACGCTAACGGCCCGGGCCGACGCGGCCACCCGCGCCACCGCCACGCATGGGCCGGATCGCAGCGGCGACCTGGTCTCGCGCGTTCCCTGGATTGGCCGGTTCGGCATCGAGTATTTCCTCGGCGTCGATGGCCTGAGCATGTCGCTGGTTCTGCTCACCGCGGTCATCTCCACGTTGGCCTTCCTCACCGGCTGGGGCATCGAGAAATCCGTGCGCGGCTACTGCATCCTCTTCCTGCTGCTGGAAACCGGCATGATGGGGACCTTTTTGTCCCTGGATTTCTTCCTCTTCTACATCTTCTGGGAACTCATGCTGCTGCCGATGTACTTCCTCATCGGCATCTGGGGCGGACCGCGGCGCGAGTATGCCGCCATCAAGTTTTTCCTCTACACTTTGTTCGGCTCGGTGCTGATCCTGATCGCTCTGCTGGCGTTCTACTTCACGGACTTGACGCCCTACTACGGCTATCTGCAGGCGCGCGCCCAGGGCAAGGACCCGAACAGCGCGGAAGTGCGGGAATTGGAAAACTTCAAGGCTTACGCTGGGGCCAAGCTGAACAAGAAGGAAGCCATCAATACCTTTGATCTGCTCATGCTGGCCAAGATCGGCCACGAATCGGCCCGGCTGGAAGCGGAGTATCGCAAGGCGTCGGCCGACCATGCCGCCAAGCCGACCGAGGAAAGCAAGAAAGCGGTGGATCAAGCGTCTGAGAACAAGGCAAAATATCAACTCTTTGGACCGCAGTTTCAGGTGATCTGCTTCGTGTTGCTGTTCATCGGTTTTGCGATCAAACTGCCCATGTTCCCCTTCCATACCTGGTTGCCCGACGCCCACGTCGAGGCGCCGACGCCGATCTCCATGATCCTGGCCGGCGTGCTGCTGAAAATGGGCGGTTACGGCATTCTACGCATCGCTTATCCGATATGTCCTTGGGGCGCCTACGATCTGGCCTGGCTCATCGGGCTGTTCGGCGTCATCAGCATCGTTTATGGCGCCTTCGCGGCCATGGCGCAAACCGATTTCAAAAAGCTCGTGGCCTACAGTTCCGTCAGCCACATGGGTTACGTGCTGGTCGGATTGGCCGTGTGGACGTCTCCCGACCGCTCGGAATATTGGTCCTGGGGCATGAACGGAGCGGTCTTCCAAATGTTGGCCCACGGCATCACCTCGGCGGGCATGTTCTTCATGGTCGGCGTGATTTACGACCGAGCGCACCATCGCGACCTGAACAACTTCGGCGGCATCGCCAACGCCATGCCGGTGTACAGCGGCCTTAGCGCCATCATCTTTTTCGGCGGCATGGGCCTGCCCGGCCTGTGCGGTTTCGTCGGCGAGTTCATGTGCATTCTGGGGACCTGGAATTTCGGCCCATCGGGTCATCCCTACATGGGGCGCGTCTACGCCATACTGGCGGCAGCCACCGTGGTCATCACCGCGGCCTACATCCTTTGGACGATTCAGCGCGTTTATTTCGGCAGCAGCGAGAAGTACAAGGACTTACCTGACATCACGCTCCGCGAGGGCTTCATCGCCGGGGTGCTGGTCGTGATGACCGTGCTCTTTGGCGTGGCGCCGATGCTGCTCCTCAGTTGGTATGAGCCGACGATCTCGACCCTGGTGCGCGGCCTGGCGAGCATCTTCCCGTAACTTCGAGGATGAGTAACCGCCTGCGGATGGGCATGGACGAACCGGAGATTTTTGCAACAGCAACGGGTGGCCATAGTCGACCATGAATCAACACTTTCTCACCCCCAGCGCCGTTCAGGAACTGACGCAGAGCTACAGCCAGAGTTTGGGGCTGTTTGCTCCGGAGTTGATCCTTTGCGTCGGCATCATCCTGATGTTGCTGATCCGCCTGTTCAACGCATTCAATCGTGTCAATTTGGGTTACGTGGCCCTCGTCGTCACGCTGGTGAGTTTGTGGGTTTCCTGGACGGCCTGGCAACCCTTCTTATCCTCCACGCCGATCAAAGCGCGGGAAAACTTGTTTGCCGGAATGCTCGTGTATGATGGGTTGAGCGCATTTTTGCGGCTTTTCCTGCTGCTGGCGGCGGCGCTGCTGATCTGGCTAACCTTGCTCACCGGGATCCCGGACAAGGAAGACTCCGCCGACTTCTACACCCTCTTCCTGGGCGGAACGCTGGGCATGATCCTGATGGGATCTTCCAACCATCTGCTCATGGTGTTCATCGCTGTTGAAATGGCCAGTCTCCCCAGCTACGGGCTGGCTGGCTTCCTCAAGGGCCGGCGGCAAAGCAGCGAAGCCGCCCTGAAATACGTAGTCTATGGCGGTGCGGCGGCCGGCGTCATGCTCTTTGGCATCAGTCTGCTCGTGGGACGCTTCGGCACCGGCTACCTTCCCGAAGTGGCGGCCAGTTATCTGGCCCTGGCGCAGAAAGGAGGCTTCGACCCGCTCCTCATGATCGGCACCTTGCTGATCTTCGTGGGGCTGGCGTTCAAGCTCTCCGCCGTGCCCTTCCATTTCTGGTGTCCGGACGTTTTCGAGGGCGCTTCGGCCGAAGTGGGCGCGTTCCTCTCCGTGTCGTCCAAGGCGGCGGCGGTGGCTCTCACCGGCCGACTTGTCCTCAATCTGACCGGAAGCTCCCTGGACGCGCTCGGCAGCTTCGAACAGTGGAAGCAGGCTTCGATTTATTTCGGCCCGGTGCTGGTGCTGCTGGCCGCGGTCACCGTGACCTTTGGCAACTTGGCCGCCTACACCCAAACCAACCTCAAGCGGCTGCTGGCCTACTCGACCATCGCTCATGCGGGCATCGTCCTGGCGGGCCTGGCCACCTTGACCGCGGAGGGACTGTCGGCCGGCTTGCTTTACATGACCTTCTATCTGTTTATGAACGTTGGGGCCTTTGCCGTAGTGGCGTTTCTCCGCAATCAGATCGGCTCCGAGGACGTGGCGGCTTATCCAGGCATGATTCGCCGCGCGCCGCTGCAAACGATTTGCCTGGCCGTCTTTTTCCTCAGCCTGGTGGGCTTGCCGCCGTTCATCGGCTACGTGGCCAAGTTCGAGGTGTTCGCCGCGATTTACAACGCCGCTCAAGCGCAGAGCAACAAGGGGCTGCTGGTCTTGCTAGCCATCGCGCTGCTCAATACCGTGTTCAGCCTATTTTACTACGTTCGCGTGCTCAAGATCATGATCATCGATTCGCCAGCGCCGGGGGCCGAAAGCCAACCGCTATCCCTGCCCCGATTGCAGAACGTCTTTTCCCTGTTGCTGGCGATCATCGTGGTGGCGGGCGTTTTGATTTGGGATCCTTTGTCGCAATTCGGAACCCAGCGCAGCGTCATGCCGTTCCGCGGCGCGCTGCCCTCCATCGAAGCATCGAAATAAGCCCCCGAGCGGTCATTCAACCATGCAAGCCAACTCACTGTCCCTGTTAACCGCGATCCTGGCCCGCGAGTCTTCCTCGCTACTCAGCTATCTGCACGGAGCGTGGCCTTGGACCAGCTCCCGCGAACGGGATTGTGCCCGGCAGTTGCAAGCCCTCGTGGAGCAGGAACTGGAAGGGCAGCGCTCCCTCGCTGCCTTGATCCGCAAGCGCCGCGCCATCCCGCCGTCGGCCCGGTTCCCCATGAACTTCACCACGCTGCACTTCCTGGCCGTCGATCATTTGCTGCCCAAGGTGGTGGCCGAACAGCGGGCCTTGTTGGCGCTACTGGAGCAGGACGCGGCCCATCTGGACGAAGCCACCCGCGCCGAGGTGGAGCCATTCCTGGCGATGAAACGCCAGCACGTGGAGCAGCTTGCCTCCCTTGCCGAAGCCCACTCGGGCAGCCGTTCGCTCTCCACCTTGAAATAGCCCCGACCTCGCGGAGCGCCGATGGGCATCGCATCCTGGGTCGACACACATGGTCATTTGACGGATGAAGCGTTTGCCGACGACGTCGCCGGTGTGCTCGCGCGGGCCCAGGCGGCGGGCGTGAGCCGTTTGCTCAGCATCGGCACCACGCTCGGTTCCAGCCGGGCCTGTCTCGAACTGGCGGAGCGAACGCCGGGGGTCTGGGCCAGCGTGGGCATCCACCCCAACCATGCCGCCGAGGCGCAAACCGATGATTGGGCACACATCGTGGCCTTGGCCGATCATCCCAAGGCCGCGGCCATAGGGGAGACGGGGCTGGATCGCCATTGGGATTTCACGCCGTTCCCGGTGCAGGAAGATTATTTTGCCCGCCATCTGTGGTTGGCGCGCAAGGTCCATAAGCCGATCGTCATTCATTGCCGCGAAGCCGAGGCGGATATCCTCCGCATGCTCATGGCAGACCATCAAACCCATGGACCGATCCTGGGGGTGATGCATTCCTTCACGGGCGGCCTGTCCCTGGCGGAAGCCGCTTTGCGGTTGGGGTTGTATGTTTCCTTCGCCGGTATGCTGACCTACAAAAACGCCGCCGATCTGCGGGAAGTGGCGGCTCGGCTGCCGCGCGATCGCGTTCTGTTGGAGACCGATTGTCCTTATCTGGTGCCCGTGCCGCTCCGAGGCGCGGTCAAGCGCAATGAACCCGCCCACCTGATCCACACCGCGGCCTGCCTGGCCAGCCTTTGGCACATGACTCCGGAAGCCGTGGCGGAGCAAACGACAGCCAACGCCTGCCGGCTGTTTCGCCTCCCTTAATCGCTGTTTATAAACGTCCATCGCTTGTGCTGTTCGCCCCATGCTGTCCAGTCTCCCGCGCCCCCCGCGGATGCATGACTCCATGGAAGTTGCTCTTGCCCCAAGGCCGCGGGTTCGCTATGGTCCCGCCCCGAGAGGAAGTGGTCGACCCCGCGGTTGACAGGTATTCGAGGAGCAACTCATCATGACACGCTTTGGGTTCGTGACCAGCATGGCCCTGTGCATCGTGGCGTTGGCGGCAACCGGGGTCTGGGCAAACCAGACGCCCCCGCCGCGCGGACCGGTAGCCAAGGTCAACGGCCAGGAGATCACTCGCGAAGCATGGGAGCAAGCGCTGCAGCGATTGCCCCCCATCCCCGTTCACTTCTCGGAGGCGCAGCGCAAGTCGCTGCATACCGAACTGCTTGGGCTCATGGTCGATGAACTGCTCTTGCGCCAATTTCTGCAGCAGCACAGCGCCGCGCCCGCCGCCTCGCAAATCGATCAGCGCCTGGCCGAGTTGGAGAAAAGCCTCAAGGCCAGGCAGATGACGCTCCAAGAGTTCCTGGTGGATTCGAAGCAAACCCTGGATCAATTGCGATCGGGCATCGGCCTGGAACTACAGTGGCAAAACTATCTGACGCAGCGGCTAGCCCAGGTGGATTTGAAGGACTATTACGAGAAAAACAAGGAGATGTTCGATGGCGTGGTCATTCGCGTGAGCCACGTCGTCGTGCCCTTGCCGCCCAGGGCCAGCTCCAAGGACGAAGAGGCGGCCCGTGCCAAGCTGCTTGCGATTCAAAAGGAAATCAGCCAGGGACTGGACTTTGCCGAGGCCGCCAAGAAATACTCCCAGGACGGCACGGCCGTCCGCGGCGGCGACCTGGGTTACTTCCCGCCCCGGCGGTCCGAGAGCGATCCCTTCATTCGCTCCGCCTCCCATCTCAAGGTGGGCCAGGTGAGCGACGTTGTCCGCACGGATTTCGGCATGCATTTGATCAAGGTCACCGACCGCAAGGAAGGCTCGCCCAGCGACTATGAGGCGATCAAGGACACTGTGCGCGCGGTGTATGGCGATGAACTGCGCATCCAGGTCATCCAGGATCAGCGCAAGACGGCCAAGATCGAAGTTTATTTGCCGTAGATTGCAAGTCGGCTGGGGTCCGTCATGAAGCGTCGCTCAGGTGGCGGGTCATGTGCGCCAACAGCCCGCGCACGGAAATCATGCCCACGGGAACGCCCTTGTCCACGACGGGCAAATGGCGATAGTCCCCGACGTCCATTTTGTGCAAGGCGAACACCAACGGATCGGTCAGTTGCACGGTTTCCGGCTTGGGCGTCATGAAATCTTCGACGCACAAATTCTGAATCGCGTCGTGCAGCCCGGCCACGCGCAAGGTGATGTCGCGTTCGGAGAGAATGCCCAGCAGTTGCTTCTGTTCATCGACGATGAGCACCGCGCCAATGCGGTGGGTGGAAAACTGCGCGAGGGCGTCTTGAATGGTGGCCTTGCGATCGAGCAGATACGGCGCGGGAGGCTGCAAGTCCTTGACCTTGTCATTCACCAGGCGACTGCCGATCGGTTCGATGGGAGCGACCTGATCGAGATGGGTCAGGTCCTGTTGGCATTGGTCGCAGGACTCTTCGCCGGGAACGTTGTCGAAGCCGCAATTGGGGCAGATCATGGCATTGGCACCTGGTGTGGGTGAACCGCTCGCGCGGTTCGCCTGGAACGAGACACGGTCTCTACATCCTCCACTCGCATGTGCGGCCGAGGGTTTAGCTTTGAGCGGTTTCCTCGGGGACGATCCAGATGTCGTCGCTTTGGAATAATTCTTCCATCTTGCCCGCTCCCTTGGTCTTGATGACCTGTTCCACCTGGTCGTTCAACTGCTGGTCATACGTCGGCCGTTGAACGGCGCGGAAGACGCCCACCGGTTCGGGGAAGGGCGTCTCGGCGTTGGGGTCGTGGACAAAGCGGCTGAGCAAATAGGCCAGCGTGGGCTCCTCGGCCTTCTCGTCGTGGGTGAGCAGGTCGTCTTGAGCCACGCCGGGGCCGAGCGTCACGACTTCCGGCTCCAATTTGCCGTTGAGCCGAATGCCCTTGTTCTTGTCCTTGCCAAAGATCATCGGCTTGCCGTGCTCAAGGTAGAGCACGTTGTCCGCTTTGACGGATTTGTCCTTCATGTAGTCCCAGACGCCGTCGTTGAAGATGTTGCAGTTCTGGTAGACTTCGACCACGGCCGCCCCCTTGTGCCGCGCGGCGCGCTGCAGTGTGTCGCACAGGTGGGCGATGTCGGTGTCGACGGTGCGGGCGACGAAAGTGGCCTCGGCGCCGATGGCGATGGAAATGGGCCGCAGCGGCAGTTCGAAGGAGCCCATCGGGCTGGACTTGGTCCGCGTCCCCAGCCGGGAAGTGGGCGAATATTGCCCCTTGGTCAGCCCGTAGATTTCGTTGTTGAAGAGGATGATCTTGATGTCCAGGTTGCGGCGGATGGCGTGAATGAAATGGTTGCCGCCGATGGACAGGCCGTCGCCGTCGCCGGTGATCACCCAAACGTGCAGATCCGGCCGGGCGATCTTGAGACCCGTGGCCAGGGTCGGCGCGCGCCCGTGGATGCTATGAAATCCGTAGGTGTTCATGTAATAGGGAAAGCGGCTCGAGCAGCCGATGCCGGAGATGAAGACGAACTGTTCGCGGGGAATGCCCAAGCCGGCCAGGGCCTTTTTCATCTGCGCCAGAATCGAATAGTCGCCGCAGCCGGGGCACCAGCGCACTTCTTGATCGCTGGCCAGGTCCTTGGCGGTGAGAGTCGGAAGCGAAGTCGTGGACATAGGAAACCCTTGTGTTGAATGAAGTAAAGCAAGCGGTCGTCAAGACCTTGTACTTTATTGGCTGAGCAAGTCGTTGATCTCGGAGACGATTTCGCTGACGAGGAACGGCTTGCCCTGGACCTTGCTCAAGGAATGGGCGTTGACCAGGAACTTGGCTCGGAGGAGCCAGCAAAGCTGGCCGCCGTTGAGTTCGGGGACCAGGATTTTCTTGTAGCGTTTGAGCACGTCGGCAGTGTTGCGCGGGAAAGGGTTGAGGTAGCGGAAATGGGCATGGGCTACCTTGTGCCCCTGGGCGCGCGCCTCTTCGACGGCCGTGGCGAGACTGCCGTAGGTGCCGCCCCAGCCGCAGACCAGGACGTCGCCCTCGCTGGGACCGGCGACTTCGAGTTCGGGAATCTCGTTGGCGATGTTGGCGATTTTCTGAGCACGGATGTTGACCATGTGCTGGTGGTTTTCCGGCTCGTAGTTGACGTTGCCGGTCACGTCTTGCTTTTCGATGCCGCCCACGCGATGCTCCAAGCCCGGCGTGCCGGGGATGGCCCACGGACGGACCAGGCGCTCATCCCGCAGATAAGGCATGAATTGGCCGTCCTGGTTCGGCTTCGAGGGATGAGTGATCGGGATGGCTTCTTGCTGGTCCAGCCCGGAGATGTCCCACGGTTCGGAGCCGTTGGCGAGGTAGCCGTCGGTGAGCAGGAACACAGGGGTCATGAAGCGCACGGCCAGGCGCACGGCTTCGATGGCCATGCGATAGCAATCGGCGGGGGTGGAAGCAGCGATGATGGCCACGGGGCATTCGCCGTTGCGGCCGAACATGGCTTGCAATAAGTCGGCCTGTTCGGTCTTGGTGGGCAGGCCCGTACTGGGACCGCCGCGCTGCACGTCGACGATGACCACGGGAATCTCGGTCATGACGGCCAGCCCGATGGCTTCGGACTTGAGGCACACGCCGGGGCCGCTCGTGCCGGTGACGCCCAAAGTGCCGCCGAAGGAGGCCCCGATGGCCGCGCCCATGGCCGCGATCTCATCCTCGGCCTGGAAGGTGCGGACGCCGAAGCGCTTCATGTCCGCCAATTGGTGCAAAATGTCGCTGGCGGGCGTGATCGGATAACTGCAATAGACGAGGGGTTTATTGGCCAGCAGCGACGCGGCGACGAGCCCCAGCGACAGAGCCTCGTTACCCGTGACCTTGCGGTACTTGCCGGGCTTGATCTTGGCCTTGGGCACGCGGTATTGCACGGGCAAGGCTTCGATCGTGTCGCCGAAGTTGTATCCCGCCTTGAGGGCCCGCACGTTGGCTTCCTGGACGGCGGGGTTTTTCTTGAACTTGTCCTTGATCCAGCGCAGGGTCGGCTCGGTGGGCCGTTCGTAGAGCCAGTAGACCAGGCCCAGGGCGAAGAAGTTCTTGCAGCGGTCCGCCTCGCGGGTGCTGAGCTTGAGATCGGCCACGGCCTTGCGATTGAGCGACGTGATGGGCACCTTGATCATGCGGTAGCCCTTGAGGCTGCCGTCGTCGAGGGGGCTTTTTTCGTAGCCGGCTTTGTGCAGGTCGCTCGTGCCGAAGGAATCCGAGTTGACGATGAGGATGCCGCCCGACTCCAGGTCCTTGAGGTTGGTCTTCAGAGCGGCGGGGTTCATGACGACGAGGGTGTTGACCTGATCGCCGGGCGTGTGGATGTCCTGGCTGCTGAAATTGATCTGATACCCGGAGACGCCGGCCAAGGTGCCGGCGGGGGCGCGGATCTCGGCCGGGAAATCGGGCAGCGTGCTGATGTCGTTGCCGAAAATGGCGGAGGCATTGGTGAACTGCGTGCCCGCGAGCTGCATGCCGTCGCCGGAATCACCGGCGAAGCGGATGACCACGGATTGCCGCTCTTGCACGGCGCGTCCGTTGTGGCCGTTGGTGCTGTTACTGATCGGGACTGGAGCCGTCGTACTCATCTTCGCAACTTACTCCGAAAAGAAATCTCCGCCGCCGTGATCCGTTTAAGCCCCTTCGCGGACTGGAAAGACGGGATCCGGGGTGGGAGGGACATTGGCGATGAAGGGAAAGTGTTCCACGATGTAATGAACGATGCGCTTGATGGAGAGCATGCCGACGGGCCGGCCATGTTCATCCACCACGGGCAAATGGCGATAGCCGCCTTTTTGCATGCGCTTCATGGCTTGGGCGATGGGTTCCTTGCGCTGCACGGTCATGGGTTCCGGGGTCATGACCGCCGAGACGGGCAAGTCCAGGGACCGGCCGGGGGTCAGCACGCGGTTGATCAGGTCGCGTTCGGTGAAGATGCCGAGCACCGGGCCATCGACCGCGATGACGACGCACCCGATGCGGCGTTCTTGCATGCGGCGGACGGCTTCCGCCACCGTGTCTTGCGGTTTCAAGACGGCGGGCTTCGAGGGCGCAAGCCGCTCCACGCTTTCGATCTTGAGGTTCTTTGCCAGGTCCATGCCGGCCGCCTTGCATTCGAGGTTGAGCGTTGATGCCGGAAAAGCCTTGGGTGTCATGGGCGTAAAGGATGACCAGCCATGACGCAACCGCGAAGAGAGTGAATGAAACACGCTGGCCGCTCCGTGCCAGCTTGATCACTGCCCTCAATGACACCTTACCCTATTCTATAACATCCCATGCAAATGATGAGGGGAATCCCTACTTCCTTCTCCGCATTCTTGGGAGGAAGGGATTCCCCTGGTCTTTTTGTCTCTTCATGGCGGCGACGGGCCTATTCCGTCAGGTCGAAAACCACGTTGGTCGCCTGCTCCCACAGGACGCGGCCGGCCGTGAGTTGATCGGCCTGCATCTCCACCCGAAATCGAGCGAACCCCGCCTTCACGGCTTCCACGTCGATGAGCAGTCGCTTCTCCGTCCCGGGTTCGAGGGTGAAGGGTTTGAATTCGAATAATTGGGGATTGGGACGAGGCGGTTCAAGGGCCACGTCGCCGGTCTCGCTGCGGGCGCGGGTCGGCTTGAACTCATCGGGCACCAGGGCCGACAAGCGCAACTGCGTGACGGCGGTCAGGCCCGTGTTGCGGACCGTGATCACGAAGCGGGAGGATTCCCCGACGAACAGCGGATCGCGGTCTTCCCGGATGTTCATGTGCAGCCCCGACCCGCCAACAATCTCGGTGCGGAACTCGGCTTGCGTTTGGCTGCCTGTGGCCTGAGCTTCCGCCTTCACGAGGGCCTGGCCGACTTGCGATGCTTTCAAGGTCACCTCGAGGGGCCGATTTTTTCGCGACGCCAGGTTGTCCAGCGACCAGCGCACCTGCCGGCTTTCCGCCAGGTAGACGCCGCCCTCGCTGGCTTGCTCGAACGCGGCCTCCGGCGGCACGGTCATCACCACCTGCAGGTTTTTCGCCTCGCCTTCGCCCAGGTTGCTGAGCTGAAGCTGATAGCGCATCTGCGACTGAATGAAAACCTTGGCCGGCCCCGTAATGCTCATCTGCAACTGCGGCGGCTGCGGTGCGGTCTCCGACGGCGGTTCTTCGATGGCGGGCTTGCCCGTGAGCCGGGTCGTGGTGCACAGTCCATGTTCATAGTGCACGCGCAGGCAATTCTCCAGGCGGTCCGCACTGGTAGGTCGCAGCACCATCAGGAGACACTGGCGCTGCCCCGCGGCCAAGGTTCCGAGCGACCATTGGATTTCATTGCCCACCACCGTTGCTGGCGGGTCCGTCTTCTCCATGCGCGCATTCTTGGGGATGGCGTTTTTCACCACGACGAAGTGGGCGTCCGCCGAGGACCGGTTCTCGACGCAGATCTGATACGTCACCGGCTGACTGGCATCAGCCACGGCGGGCGCCAGGACATGCAGAAAGACCAGCGGCGGTTCGACCTCACGGGGCAGGATCGGCTGGCTCGGTCGACAGTCCGGTCCGGTGCAATCCTGGGGGGTATACGCCAGGACTGAAAGCGAAGTCAAAACGATCAATAAGCCCATGGCCAGTAATATTCGTTGTGTGTTCATGAGGATGCCACCTTAGGTTGGGCAAGACAGTCAAACTCTGCCTATTTTCTCCAACCTGAGAGGGCTTGTCATGCAGGATGTGGCGGATGCGGTGTAATCTGAAGAGCCGTTCTTCGGAAAGTCAGGCAGGTTCGCTAGAACCGGTCTATTTTGCCGTTTGGAGCCGATACAGCAGTACTCTCTGGCATTGAACAAAATTTCATGTTCGGTAAAGCAGCCGACCAATAAAGTGTAATCGCTTGCAGATTGAAGGCAGATTGAAGCAAGTTTATCAACCTATGTCGTTTATGTATATTATGTTATGTCAATAGCCTTGGCTTCTTTCACGGTCCATTTTCATGCCGTCGTCATTCGATTTATGGTGTTCTTTATCCCTGGCGATCAAATTTTTTTGAACGAAATGCTTGCTGGATGCGAACCTAAAGGATAGAGTGTGCGTCGCATAAGCATCTACCGTTGTGCCAACGTCGGCGGAGTCAATCCTCGGAGGTTGCCTTTGCTGGACGTTGTATTCGACCATTCAACGTCAAGTTGGAAGGTCCCTTGATGCTTGATGGTATGGATTCGTTCGGAAGTTTTGTTGTCGGCTGATCGAGGGATCAGCCCCTATCTCAACGTCGGAGGTCTGTCATGTTCACGGTTCAAAGCTCGATGCTCGTCGCGCGTTCCCCCAAGATGGGTCGCCGTTCGGGTATGGCCCGGACCGTCGATCGCAGCGCATGCCAGACGCCGACACACCTGTCATACGCCACGTTGGCGGGACAGCGCGGACGCCTGGAGCGCCTGCCATTCCAAGGCTGGTCGTATCCGTTCCTCATGCTGGAACAAGATACGAGTTTTCGACAGGGTAATAAAACCCGTCGAAATCAGGCCGGTCGGCCTGCGGACCTTGGAAGCGCTGCTTCCGTCAGAGGGCATCGATCCCCATGGCCATGCTCTGCTGAGCCTCTGGTCGAGACGATGGACCCTCGCGTCTGACGCGGCGGCGGAACGATGCCCGTTCCGCGGCTTGACCCGAGCCCGATCCTTGCGGGGAGCACGGCGACCGGTCGAAACAACGTGGCCCTTGATCCCAAGATATTCGAGGCGATGCCGACCTGGCATCCTCCCACGCGGCGCAAGCCCCATGCGATGAAACGGTGTGCCGTTCATCCTTGACTTGTCCGCGAATCGGCGGCGTGGAGCGCGGCTTCGGCTCCTCCCTTCCGCCAGGGAACCAGGCCATCCGCCCGTGATGACAGGTGGAATGATCATGATTCACAAGAACACGGTGGAATTGGTGCGTTTGGCCCAGGCGGGAAACCACGCCGCCTACGGCGAGCTGGTCCAGCGGCATGAAGCGGCCGTTTATGCGGCCGCCCTGGAGAAGATGCGCGACGTCGGCGAGGCGCAGGAATTGGCCCATGAAGCCTTCGTCCGCGCCTTCACGAAGCTGCACCAGTTGCGCGAGCCGGCCGCCTTCGTGGGCTGGGTCCGCCGCATCGCCGTCCGCTTGGCCTTGAATCGGCTGACGCGGCGCCGGTTGAATCAGGCCGAGGACGTGGCCTTGGAGACCCAAGTCACGGCCGAGCCGAATCCGCTGGACGCCGTCTTGCGGCAGGAAGTCCGCTTGACGGTTCATCAGGGTTTGGAGCGGTTGAACCGGCTTGACCGCGACACGCTGGTGGCCTTCTACGTCCGCGGCCAGACGATCCGGGAGATGGCGGCCGAGTTCGCCACCCCGGAAGGCACGATCAAGCGGCGCTTGCACGTGGCCCGTCGTCGGCTCAAGGAGAAGTTGGAAACGCCGGCGGCTCCCCGGCGCGGCCGCATGCCGCGTCGGCGCGTCGCCCTGACGGTCGCTTGAGCGGTTAAACGATCTGGCCAAGCAGCCATCTCTCCCCCGAACGCCAGGGTGGGGGAAACGAACGAATCTACGCCGCTCCGTTTCGGGGCGGTGTTTTTTTTTCGTCTGGCGGTTCAGACCCGGCCAAAAAAGGTCCGTCCAGTTGACATATCCATGACCTTTGGAAGACAGCATTGATTCAACAATATACATGCAATCATTAGTATTCTCTGTTTCGGACCATGGAGCCCATGGTTGGCAACCTCAAGCGCTTCTTGATGAGTCGGCATCAAACTTGCTTTCTGTTCATGCTGTTGAGTTCGAGTCGTCATCATGTAGTTTTCAGAAACTCGATTGCAGTCAAAATGGCTAGCGAGAGGGGAGAAGATCATGCCCAACGAATATTGGAGCGGCACGCGCGAAGCCCATTTGGATCGGGAGCACATAACCGCCCGATGGGCGCAGGGTGATTACAGCTCTCGCCGCATCGACTTCGCCAATCAGATTTTTCACTTTTGGTGGCTGGCCCGGCAAGGCATCGCCGCTTGTACTGACTTGACCGAACGCGAAGCCATGACCCGGGAACTGGAAGATGCGGGTCGAACAGGTTGGGGAGTGGGCATCGACGATCTGGAAGAAGCTTTTAATCATTTGCACGCCACGGGCGGCATCTGGACCAACGAGACGCAGGAAGGCCACTATGCTGGGGGGACCAATAAATTCTGCACCGTGGACGTTCGCCACATGCCGATTCCTTTTGTCGCCTTTGCCAACGCAGTGGACAGCAAAATGACCATTGTTCGCAATGCGCTGAGCCATTATCACAACGCGGCCAGCCTCATCGACACACAATTGCACACCGGCCACCCAGACTGGAATCAAATCTATCACGCGCTTTGTGAAATCAAGGACTTTGCCGTTGGGGTGGGGCCGTTCCTGTGGGCGCGGCCGCGCCCGCCTGGCGGAGCCTACGCTCCTCCCCATCTGGCCTCGGAAAGAAGTGCCACCGTGAGTTTTGCCGGCGCCTTGACGCGCATCGTCTCCGGGGTGATGAGTTATCGCACGGCGCGAGACAGCCATTTCCCAGCCGGACAGGCAGCAGCCATTGGTTTCCTGCGCACCGCGGTGGCCTTTGTCCCCGTGATGGGGGGATATTACGGGGCCATGGTCGAGTTGATCCCGACCCTCAGGACGGCATTCACCAACATGACCGATGAGTACATCCGTCGGATTGACCGTGCGGCTTTTGGCTGGCATTGATGGCAGGTTCTGTCCGCTTGGTCATGGCAGCTCGCGGTCAGCGCACGCCTGCCGCCGCGGCCGGGCTACCCTTCCGCCCGGCGGGCGCTTAGAATAGAGAAGCATCGCTTTTCCCATTTCCTTCGCTGGAGTCCGCCATGAATCCCGACCTTCGCCGCCGCGTGGAAACGGTGACGTCTCGCTTGACGCAGCTGCGGGACAGTCTTTGACCTGGCGCGGCTGGAAAGCGAGCGCGCTCGGCTGGAAGGCGAGATGGGCGCCCCCGGCTTTTGGGATCATCCCGAAAAGGCTCAACTGATCATCAAGCAGGTCAAAGTCATCAATGCCACGCTCAAGCCTTATCAGGAGCTGCGCGGCCGCATCGATGATTTGAACGCCCTGGCCGAACTGTGCGATGAGGATGAGAGTCTCGAGGCGGAGTTGGAAAAGGAATTGGCTCAAACCGAATCCACCCTGCACGACTTCGAAATGCAAGCCGTCCTCAACGGCCCCCAGGATGACGCCAACGCTTTTCTGCGCATCCAGGCGGGAACGGGCGGGACCGATGCCTGCGATTGGGCCGAGATGCTCATGCGCATGTATTCGCGCTGGGCGGAGCAGCATGGCTATGGCGTGGAAGTCGTGGACCTGCTGCCCAACGACTCGGCCGGCATCCGCAACGCCACGCTGCGCATCCAGGGCGACTACGCCTTTGGCCGCCTCTCGGGAGAAACCGGCGTCCATCGCCTCGTCCGCATCAGTCCCTTCGATGCCAACGCCAAAAGGCAGACCTCCTTCGCCGCCGTCGACGTCATGCCCGAAATCGATGACACGATCCAAATCGACGTCAAGCGCGAAGACGTCGAACGGCAAACCTTCCGTTCCGGCGGCCCCGGCGGCCAGCATCAAAACAAGACCGAAAGCGGCGTCCGGCTGATCCACAAACCCTCCGGCGTCGTCGCGGAATCCCGCTCCGAACGCAGCCAGCACAAGAACGAGGAAAACTGCTGGCGCATGTTGAAGGCCAAACTCTTTCGCCTGGAGGAGCAGAAACGCCGGGCGGAAGTCGAGAAAAAGTACGACGAAAAGGGCGAAGTTTCCTGGGGCCATCAGATTCGCAATTACGTCCTCCAGCCGTACACCCAGGCCAAGGACACCCGCACCGGCATCGAGACGCCCCAGGTGCACAAGGTGCTGGACGGCGAAATCGATCCCTTCATCGAAGCCTTTTTGCAGCAGCGCGTTGAGCAAGCGGCCAAGCGTCAAGTCTCTTCCTAGCCGGTGCGCGGCGCGTTCATCGAATCTCCAAGATTCCATGCTGGCATTCCAGGAACGCGCGATTACAATACGCGTTCGCTGGTTTTGGACACATCGCTGGATTCGCCCCAGGAGAAACCCCATGAACCGCTACGTTCCGCGCTTGGAGTGTCTCGAGGATCGGGAATTGCTGGCCAGTTCCATCAGCGTCATTGGCTCCGTTCTGACCATCACCGGAACCAACGGCCACGACTGGGCCATCCTTTACGACGATGGCACAGGCGGTCCCGGCAACCTCACGGGTTGGGTCAACGGTTGGAACCTCTCCAACTGGACCGCCAACGCCGCCATCGATCAGGTGTACCTCAACATGCTCGCCGGCAACGATTACATCAATTACGTCCTCACGGATGACACGTTCAGCTCGATGAAACTTCGCGGCGACCTTGGCCGAGGCGATGATTACTTTGCCGCCTATCTGGTGCGCGGCAGTTTGCTGAGCGGCGCCCACTATGACTTTGCCCTCGATGGCGGCGCGGGCAACGACCGCATGGGCATGTACGCCAATTCGGGCAGCCTCAACGTCGGCCTGGGAGCGACCCTGAGCTTCACCCTCTTTGGCAATAGCGGCAACGACCATCTCTGGATGGGTTATGCGGGCATTCTCGACGGCACCGTCAACTTCTATGCCGACGGCGGCCACGGCAACGACGCTATCGGCGCCGTCTTCACCCTTAATGACGATCCCATCGACGCCATCTTTCCCGGCCAAGTGAACATCACGATGGTCGATCATAACGGCAGCAATTTCTTCAACCTGCAAACCCGCAGGCAAGACCCTGCTGACGGCGACGTCATCAACGCCTTAATCGATTCCGGCAATCAGCGGGCCACCATCTGGGCGACGGTCAATGTGGCCTTGGTCAACCTGCACCATCGGTCGAACCTGTTCTGGTTCTGGTCGTGATGCCGGCCCGACCAGCCGTTCGATCCGCGTGAATCCACCCCTTTCCACCACGGCCTCCCCCGGCCGTGGTTTTTTCGTTCCTGAGCGACTGCTTCCTTGTAGACCCGCGGCCAAAGGCTAAAATAACCTGCGACGGGCAGCGCGGGCTCTTCCCTTTCCTCTCTCGGCGAGCATCCATGGCGGAATTGCAACATGAGTGCGGCGTGGCGGCCGTCTATTACCTCGATGGCCAGGGGCCCTCCCAGCTTTTCCCCGAAACCGACCGCTTCGCCATCACGCGCATCCTGCCCCGGATGCTCCTCGATTTGCAAAATCGCGGCCAACTCGCCGCCGGCATGACCACCTTTCATCCCGACCGCGAAAAACTCCTCGACACCCACAAGGAAATCGGCACCGTCATCGAGGCGTTTCGCATGAGCCATCGCGGCAAATTCGAAAACATCCTCAAGGCGTTCCGCGGGCAGGCGGCCATCGGCCACGTTCGCTACGCCACCTGCGGCACCGACGCCCGCAACTATGCCCAGCCCTTTAACCGCTATCATGGCAATCGCTGGAAGTGGTTCAGCTTCGCCTTCAACGGCCAACTGGCCAACTACCAGGAACTCAAACAGGAACTGCTCTCGGCGCGCGATTACCACCTCACCCGCGACACGGACACCGAGGTGATCATGCATTACCTGAGCCATGAGCTGCGCGGCGATGGCCGACCGACCCTGGCGGAGGTGTTTCGCCATCTGTGCAAGAGTTTCGACGGCGCTTACAACATCGTCTATCTCAACGCCCGGGGCGACATGGTCATCAGCCGCGATCCGCGCGGCATCCGCCCGCTCTGCTACGCCCAGGACGGCCCGGTCTTCGCCGCTGCCAGCGAAAGCGTGCCGCTGCAAAATTTGGGATTCACCAACATCCGCGACCTGGAGCCTGGCGAGATGATCATCATCGAGGATCAGCGGCTGCGGATCGAGCGGATGGCGCCGCCGATGGCTCCGAAGCATTGCTTCTTCGAATGGATTTATTTCGCCAACGTAGCCAGCACGCTGGATGGCCGGAGCGTTTACGTATCCCGCAGCCGCCTGGGACAGGAGTTGGCGGATCAGGAAAAGCGGCTGGGGCATGCCCCGATCGACGATTCCTGCATCGTCGTGCCCGTGCCGGATACGGCCAAGGCGGCGGCCGACGCCATGGCGTTCACTTTGGGGCTGCCTTCCGTCGAAGGTTTGATGCGCAATCGCTACGTGGGCCGGACGTTCATTCAGGGCGAGCAGCGGCTCGACCGGGCCAGAATGAAATACACGCCGCTGCCGGAAGTGCTCCAAGGGAAGCGCGTCTTCCTGGTCGAGGACACCATCGTCCGCAGCACGACGATGCAAACGCTGCTGCACCTGATCCGCTCCGTGGGCAAGGCCAAGGAAATCCACGTCCGCGTGGCCTGCCCGCCCATCATCGCCCCCTGCTTCTACGGCATCGACATGTCCACCATCGCGGAGCTGTTCGCGCCGAAATACATGGCCGGTCCGCGGATCACCGTCGAGGAACAACAGCGCATGGCCCGGGACCTAGGCGCGGACAGTCTGCTTTACCTGCCCCTCGAGGCCGTGGCCCGCTGCATCGACTTGCCCCGGGAGCATCTCTGCCAAGCGTGCATCAGCGGTGAATATCCCACGGCTCAAGGGACCAAGCTCTATCAACTCGCCTTGAAAGCACGCCGCGAAAACAACAACGGCAAACGAACCTATGAAGGCTAAGCCAGGGAGACCCACGTGCGCTACTTCACCCTCTTGCTGTTTCTTGCCGGGATGACCTACATGTCGATGGCCTCGACCGCGTCGACGCATGAGGCACAAGCCGACGCAGCGCTGCAGACTTTTTTCGACGCCTTCCTCGACGCCGATCATCAGCTCTCTCCCCTGTCGGCCAGTCGGCTCGGCGACCGCCGCTTCGATGATCGCTTGGAAGAGGTCTCTCCCGAATGGCGGGCCAAGGTCAAGGCCCTGTTCGAGCGCACGCTGAGCGAGCTGCCGCAAAAGGTGAAATACGACGACCTTTCCCGCAACGCCCAGATCGACTTCGAAATCTTCAAGCATCACCTCGAACGGTCGCTGTGGCTGATGGCCAACACCAAGCCGTTCGCAAACGACCCCCGCTCCTACCTGGGCTACGTGACGGAAGGAACCTATGTCTTGCTCTCGCAGTCGAGCGCCGCGCGCGAGACCAACGTGCGGCATTGCATCAGCCGCATGGCCCGCATGCCGGGCATTCTGGCCGAGGGGAAAAAGGCCCTGGGCGTCTGCCCAAAGGTGTACGTTGAAACGGCCATAAAGCAGACGCAGGGCGCCATCCATTACTATCAGGAAGGGATTTATCAGCTTTCTGGGGAAACGCCCGGAGTGAGCGAGTTGAGCCGAGCCGCGGGGCCGGTGGTCGCCGCCCTCAAGGATTACCTCGAGTTTTTGAAGCAGGAGTTGCTGCCAAAAGCCAGGGAGGAAGACTGGCGGATTGGATCGGAGAAGTTCGCGCGCAAGCTGGAGTTGGAGTTGGAAGCGGGCGTGACCGCCGAGCAGGTGCTCCGCGACGCCGAAGCCGAAGCCCAGCGGGTCGAGCAGGAAATGTACGTCATCGCCCGGCAGCTTTGGCACATCCATGCCAAAGGCCAGCCGCTGCCTCCGGACGACGAGGTGGGCCGCAGCCGCACCATCCGCGTCGTGATGCGGCAGCTTTCGCAGGAGCATGGCCAGGCCGAAAACCTGGTCCGCGACATCCAGGCCACCGTCGAGGAACTCAAGCAATTCATCCGGGATAAGGACATCCTGCGCCTCCCCGAACCGGATCAGTGCCAGATCATCGAGATGCCCGAGTTTCAAAGGGGTTATTCCGTCGCCTATCTCAACAACGCACCGCCCCTAGATGCCAAGGTCTCGAGTTATTACGCCATCAGCCCGCCGCCGCGCGAGTGGGATGAGCAGCGCAAGCAAAGCTATCTCGAGGAATATAATCGCCACATGCTGAAGATCCTCAGCATCCATGAAGCCTATCCCGGCCATTACGTGCAGCTTGAATATTCCAATCGCTGTCCCTCCAAGATTCGCCGGGTGCTCTTCTCCGGCGTCTTTGCCGAGGGGTGGGCGGTCTATACCGAACAGGTCATGCTTGATCAGGGGTATGGCCAAGGGGACCTCGCCCTGCGGCTGCATCAGCTCAAGTTCTACCTGCGCGCCGTTGTCAACGCCCTGCTCGACTACAAAATGCACTGTGACCACATGACCGACGAACAGGCCATGGATTTGCTCATGAATCGGGCGTTTCAGTCCGAAGGCGAGGCCGCGGGCAAAGTCATTCGGGCCAAGCTGCAATCGTGCCAGCTTTCGACCTATTTCGTCGGTCGGATGGCCTTTTATCGTCTGCGGCAGGAGATTCAACGCGAACGGTGGGATTCGTTCAACCTGGGCCGGTATCATGAAGCGGTCCTGGCGCACGGCACGCTGCCCGTGAAATATCTGCCGGAGTTGGTGCGGACCAGCCTGGCTCCCCGTTAGGCGTTGGGCCAGTGACGAAAGGAACCACGAGAGATGGTCTATCTGTCGCGCATCTACACCAAGACCGGCGACGACGGCACAACCGCACTTGGCGATCAGAGCCGCGTCCCCAAGGACGCCCAGCGAGTCGCGGCCTATGGTTCGGTCGATGAGCTGAATGCCGTCTTGGGCTTATTGGCCGCCACCGCCCTGGAGCCGGACCTGCTCGCGCTGGTGCGCCTCATCCAAAACGACTTGTTCGACGTCGGGGCGGACTTGTGCATGCCGACCTCGACGGCGGAGAAACCCAAGGAAAAGCTGCGCGTGGCCGAGTCGCAGGTGCAGCGTCTGGAACAGCACATCGACCGCATCAACGATGGTTTGCAACCGCTGACGAGTTTCGTCCTGCCCGGCGGGCAGCCCGCCGCGGCTTGGTGCCACCTGGCTCGAACCGTTTGCCGCCGGGCCGAACGCGAGGTCGTGACCCTGATGCGGCAGGAAACGGTCAACGCGAATGTGCTGATCTATCTGAATCGCTTGTCGGACCTGTTGTTCGTCCTGGGGCGATACCTCAATGGACATGGCACACAGGATGTTTTGTGGCAACCCGGTCACAATCAATAAAGGAATGATCTAAAGGAACAGAGACGTGTCGCCTGGAAGCGAACGCCGCGCGGCCACACGCTCAGCTTACTCGTTGACAAAGGTAGTCCGCATGAGTCGACAAGGTTTCTTCTTCATGATCGCGATTGCCCTCGGGTTGATTTCGGCCTTTGCCACCCGCTCGATCATGACGCGTGATTCCCTCGAAATCCTGGTGCCGGTCAAGGACTTGCCGGCCAAACATCATTTGAAAGAGCCCAGGGAGTTCGAAGTGAAATTCATCCCGAAGAACCGGATCACCAAGGGCCAACCGGTGCTGCGGTTCGATCAAATCCAGGGGCGCACTCTGGGAGCGCAGCCCTTGAAGGCGGGCGAACCAGTTTACTTCGAGGACTTGGCGAGCGCTGCGCATGCCAGCTCGCCGCCTCGAACGGCGCCGCCCTTGCCTTTTTCCTTGCCGCCGGGCAAGGTCGTCCTGTCGCTCGCGCATCATCCGCAGATGCCCCCCGTGCAGCCAGGAGACCGCATTCAGATTCAGGAGCCGCCGACGGATCTGGAACCGCGCATCCTGGCCAGCCAGGTTGAGGTGCTCTATTTGTTGCCGCGCCGGCCTGGCGACTTGCCAGAGCAGACGCCGCCCCAGGCCTTGCTTTTATCCGTGAAACCCGCCGAAGCGAAAGCTATACTGGATTTGTTGGAAGCAGGGAAAACACCTTTTGTCGTCATTCTGAAATAAGGCGGCGGAATCCGGCGCATGGTGCATCGCAAGCGCAAATTCGTCCTGCAGTTGAGCCTGCGGCAAGCCCTTGTCTTGGGAGTGGGCATGGGCCTCGTGCTGGCCTTGGGGCTGAGCACCTGGCTGTCGCTGGATTGGATCAAGGACGCCCGGCGGCAGAATCCATCGGAAACGCCGACCAGTCCCCTGCCTCCGACACCCACCTCGCTGGTTGCCTCGCAGCCTCAGCTTCCCTCCCCTAGATTGACCGTTCTCGTGCCGCGGTTCAATCTGCCCGCCGAGACGCTGATCGAGCGGGCCGATTGGTTTGAGTCGCGCACGCTCAGTGCTGCGGAGGTCAACCCCGCGGACAACGGCATGGACCTGATCACCGAGTTTAAGCAAATCCAAGCTCGGCGGACGACCGTGCCTTTGACCGCGGGGAAGCCGATACGCTCAAGCGATACCGAACCCGCTGGCAGCGTGCCCAAACTTGGCGTCGGCGACGTGCAACTGCGGCTCAACATCGAAACGCAGGAAGCCGCTGCCGCTTGGCATGTGGGGCAACGGGTCGACCTGGTTTATGAATGGCAAACGGCAGCGAACGGCTCCGTCAGTCAGGGACGCATTCCCCGCTTGGCCATCATGGCCGTCGAGCCTGGGAATTCCAACGTCGTCACGCTGCGGATCCGCCATCGCGACGCGGAGATGTTTCAGGGGCTTCGCCAGAGGCCCGGGTTTCGTTATTTCTTGCAACTGTCTCCGTCCGAAGACGTGGGGCCATGATCGGATGAACCTGCCGCCGCGAACCCGATGGCTCATGATTCTGACTTTTTCCCTGGCCTTGATCTGGGGATGGACGGTGTGGCATCGCCAATCCCGGCCGGCCGCCTCGCTCATCATCGAAACCGAGGTGCCGCGCACGAACAGCGGCTTGATGGAGGAGCCTGGCGCAGCCGCGGTCCGCAAGCCCTTCCAGGAAATCGCCCCCCATTGAGCGTTCTCCGGACAAACCTCACTCCATCAGCAAGCCTCAATCCGGAAGCTGCCCGTTGCGGTGGGCCGGTGCGAAAAGGATCAATCCCAACCCCGCCAGATAAACCAGGCTGACGGTCGAACAGGCCAAGGGATAATCCTGGCCAAACCATTGGAGCAACTGGCCTGTCTGCAGCGTGGCGATGGCGGCAATGATGCGGCCAAAGTTGTAGGCGAAGCCTTGAGCCAGGGCGCGCACCGCCGTGGGATACAATTCAGGCAGATACAACGACAGCCATCCGTAAAAGCCGCCGACGAAGAATCCTGCCAGGGTGTTCATGAAGAGGAACCAGCCGTCGAAGCGGGTGGCGGTGTTGAGAAACAGGAGCAACGACCCCAGGGCGCCAAGGCACAGGAAAGCGTAGATCGTCCTGCGCCCCAGGCGGTTGACCCAGGGAGTGACCAGCAAGGTGCTGATTACCGCCCCCAGTGCGGACCACAGCATCGTCTGACTGCGGGCCGTCGCCACCCTGCCCTCCGCCAAAACGTCCGCCCACAGGGGCAGCCATTGCGTTACCGCCCAGGTGCCGATCAGCGGGACGCAACTCAACGCACACCCCAGGGCCGCCCGCGGCAGCAAGGACGGTCGCGGCGCTAAAGCGCCGGCGATGGCTGAGGTTGGCCCAGCGTCGCGCTGCTGATGCCAATAGTGCCGCAGAGGCCAGAGATACCCCCATCCCGCGGCAACCAGGCCGAGGATCGTCCCACACCAGCGCCATGTCCAACCAAGTTCCATCGCCCAGAGCAAAATCACCCCCACGGCCGATGCGGTCCCGAATAGCATACCTGCCACTTGGGCCAGTTGCGTCGACCAGGCTCGCCCCGTCAGCCGATGCTTTAGCCAGCGATCCGATTCGGGCACCCATCGGCGAATGAAAAAGACCAACCCCGCCGGGAACACGCTCAAGATAAGGAACAAGCGCCAGCCGGCATGGGCGGTCAGCCATTGCACCCATGATTCAGAGAAGCCGGATGCGTGCAGGGCATGAGTGATCGCGGCCAGGCATGGTTGGTACAAGTGGCTCAGACAGGCCACGAGGACGAAGCCCAGATTGACCGCGGAGCCGATCAGACCGGCCAGCCAGGCGCGGGATCGGTTGGGCCAAAGCTCCATGACCAAGGCCACGCCAAGAGCCCATTCGCCGCCCATGCCCAGGGCCGCCAGGCTGCGCAGCAGGGCCAGTTGCCAAGGCGCCTGGGCGAAGCCGCCCGCGGCAGTGAGCAGGGCATAGACGAGGATGCTCAAGATCATCGCCCGCACCCGGCCCAGCCAGTCGCCGAGCCAGCCGAAGAGAACGCCCCCCGTCGCCGCACCGACGAGAAACCCCGCCTGGGCCAGGCTGTACCAGCGTTCGATTTCGCCAGGCAGGGGTTGTCCCAGCAGATCGCCCAGGGCCGGCCGTGCCACCAGGGCGAAGATGCCCATCTCATAGCCGTCAAACATCCAGCCGAGATAGGCCGCCGCCAGAGCCAGCCAGGCGCCGGGCGTCACCGGGCGATCGGGAGTTGCCATCATGTCTCCCCCCGGGGGGGGTTGATTCCCGGCCAATCCTGCCATCGGGGCGTGCCGCTGCCCCGTGGAACGGGCGGACTCCGCCGTTCCTGGTCGCACAGTTCGTTGAAATGCCGGCGGATGCAGGTGGTGTGATGCTCCATTTCGGACCAAAAGGCTTCCGCCGCCGATTGATCGAGGCTCGCCTCGTGCCCCAACCGCCGGGCGAGCTTTTCCATTTCCTGCGGGTCGCGGGGCAGATCGTCTTGGGCGAGCAGATTGACGATGCGCAGCTTGCTCTCCACCCGGCGCAGGAATTCGTAATGAAACGCCAGCTCCCGAGCCAGCAGCGCCGGCATCAACCTCTCCTCCGCCAGCCGCTCCAGAGCGTCCCAAAGATTCGATTGCCGGATCGCGGGATGGGACTTGCCGTATTTCAATTGGAAGAGCTGGACGATGAATTCGATGTCCACGATGCCGCCGAAGCCGCGCTTGAAATCCCGTTCCCCCCGGCTGGCCTCGAGCCGCTTCCGCATGGCCACGATTTCATCCACATCGCAAGGCCGCCAGTCGGGCGTCTGCACCGCTTGATGAACGGCTTGCAGGACCGCCTTGGCGAACTCCGGCTCGCCATGCACGACCCGAGCGCGCGTCAGGGCGAGCCGCTCCCACAATTGCCCCGAGCCGCTTTGGTAATAACGCATGAACTCGGCCAAAGGAATGACCAGGCTGCCTGACTTGCCCGTGGGGCGGAGCCGCATGTCGACGTTGTAGAGTCGGCCATGGGGGCCGTGTTGACTGAGCCGTTTGATGATCTGCCGGGCCAATTCGGAGAAGAAATGATAATTGTCCGTGGTTTCCTGGCCGCCATGGGTTTGGCCGTCTTCCTCGTAGACGAGGATCAAGTCCAGGTCGCTGCTGTAGCTCATTTCCCGCCCGCCGAGCTTGCCCAGCCCCAGGAGAACGTAGCGGCACGGCCAGGTAAGCGTGTCAAGCCCTTCGAGCGGCGAGAGCAGATGGCTTGAAGGTTCCCCCCAGCGGTCCGCCAGGCGGCGAAACTCGTGATCCGCCACCCAGACAAGCAGCGTCTCCGCCAAGTCGGTCAGCGCTTGCAGGGTCACGCGCAGCGGCTCTTTGCCCAGCAGGTCGAACGTGCCGATGCGCAGCAGTTCCACGTCCCGGAAGCTGTGCAGAATGCGGTCCGGATCATCGGCGTTGTGACACAGGTCGGTCAATTCCTCGGCCATCTCAGCGCGCGTTCGGGGCCGATTGAGGACCAGGCTGTCGAGCAGCTCATCGATCATCCCCGGATTGTTCATCAACAGTTGCACAAAAAAGGGGCTGCCCGAACAGAGGTCGACGTAGAGTTTGAGGCTCGGCGGATTGAAGCTGAACAGTTCCCACAGGATGCCCTTGGCCCCCAGCGAGGCGGTGACTTTTTCCAGGTGGGTGAGGGCCAGGTCGGGATCGGGGGTTTCGGCCAGCGCCTTGAGCAACCGGGAGGCGATGTTGGCGAGGAACTGCCGGCAGCGGCGGTTGTGCAGAAACGGCACCGACTCCTTCGCCAATTGCATGAGATTCTGATAGGCCAGATCGACGTTGCGAAAGCCATAGGGCTGGAGGATCGCGGCGATCGTCGCCGGCTCCAAATCGGGAATCAGAATCAAGTCCGCTTCCGGCTCGCTTTGGCCCGCATCGCTGGTGAAGGTGTCATGCAGCAGGTGGTCCAGAATGCGGCGGTTGAGCGTCGTCTTTTCCTGATAATCGGCGTTGAACCGTTCCAGGGCCAGCGTCGGGTCCATGCCATAGCCCATCCGCTGGGCCAGCTTGGTCCGCTCGCCGGGAGAGGAGGGCAAGCGATGGGTCTGCAGGTCGAACATCAATTGCAAACGATGCTCCAGCTTGCGGAGAAAGCGATAGCCATTTTCCAGGATGCGGCTTTCCTGATCGGTGAGACAGCCCGCCTGGGCCAGGGCTTCGATGGCGGCCAGGGTGCTTCGCTGCTGAACGGTTTCGAGGCTGCCGTTGAGAAGCTGGAGAAACTGCAGCGTGAACTCCACGTCGCGGATGCCGCCTAATCCTTTTTTCACCTCGACGTCGGACACGCCTTCCCGGCTCGCTTGCTGCTCGATCCGCCGCTTGAGCGCCTTGATCTCGTTGATCTCGGCAAAACCCAGGTATTTGCGGTAGACCCAAGGCTGCATCTCGGCGAGAAATTGCCATCCCAGCGTCAAGTCCCCGGCGATGGGCCGCAGTTTGATCAGGGCTTGCCGTTCCCAGGTGCGGCCCAGGGTTTCGTAATACGAGCGGGTGCTGGCGAAGGTCCGGGCCAGGGGGCCTTGTTTGCCTTCGGGCCGGAGCCGCAGGTCCACTCGATAGGCTGGGGGATAAGCCGTGAGCAGCCGGACCATCTCGTGGATCACGCGGCTGTAAAATTCGACCAGGCTGAGCGTGGGCCGGCCCGAGGTGTTGCCTTCCTCGTCGTAGATGACCATGAGATCGATGTCGCTGCTGTAGTTCAGCTCCTGGCCGCCGAGCTTGCCAAAGGCGAGGACGACGCATCGAGCCGGGCTGCCGTCGTCATGGCGGGGTTCGCCGAAGCGGCGCGCGACCGTCTGCAGGGCTTGCTGCAAGGCCGCTTCGACCGCCACCTCCGCCAGCAGCGAGATGTCCCGGGTGACTTCCTCGAGAGGGCGATTGCGGACGACGTCGTTGGTGCCGATGCGCAGCAAATGCCGCTGGCGAAAGGAGCGCAGCGCCCGCAGGGTGGCGGCGTCTTCCGAGCCTTGCGCCAGGGCGGCAGACAGCTCCGCGAGGAGTTCGGCGCGAGTCGGGCTTTGCCGCAAGGGCACGAGCAGCATCGGCACCAAACCCGGATCGGTGATAAGCAGGTCGCTGAGATATTGGCTTGTGCTGAAAAGCTGGATGAGCACGTCGAGCAGGCCAAGGTGCGGGTCGAGCAGTTGGGGGCGGTGCGGTTCAATGCCGGCGGCGGCAAGGAAGCGTTCGAGGTTGTTGAGGGCCATGTCGGCGTCGGCGCAGCCGGGGAGATAGGCGTTCAGGGCTTCGATGAGGGCGGGGAGCCAATCCGTCCCGACCCGTTCGCTAAGCTGCCGCCAGTTGTGCCAACCGCGAACGCGATCCTGCACCCGCCAATGCTCGAGCAAGGCAAACTGCGCCGGATCGGCCTCGGCGTCGCGGGAAAAAGGGGAAGTGGCCATCCCCGACAGCCTAGCGGATTCTCGTCGGAAAGCCAAGAACGAGCCAAACAGGAACGCTTGCGGCAGGACATGGTGCGAGAGTGCAAAGACGCCTAAATGGGTTCAGGAGAGCCTCACCCGATCAGCGGCAGGCTGTGGCGCGGGGCGATGGGCGGCGCGTTGGCCGGTTCGTTATCGTCGTCGTTCAGAAGGCGGTCATACTCCAGCTCGCTCAGATCGCCATAAAGCGTGAAGGATGTGGCGTCGTCGATCTCGATCCGCACCGTTTGCCCGGCCAGGCGGCGCGGCCCCTCGAACACAACGATGTGGTCGGTCATGGTGCGGCCGGTCATTTGCACTATCGGGCCGGTCTGCTCGTGCTTGAGCGCCGTCTTGCTTGGCCCCTCGACGAGCACGTCCACCGTGCGGCCAATCCAGCGGCGATGGTCGGACAGACTGACCTGATTTTGGATCGCGAGCAGGTCGTTGTTCCGCCGTTTCTTGACCTCTTCGGGCACGTCGTCGGGGTAAAGTTCATCGGCCTTGGTGCCGGGACGGGGGCTGTATTTGAAGATGAAGCTGTTCTTGAAGCCAGCCGTGCGGACCAGGTCGCAGGTGCGCTGGAAGGCTTCCTCTGTTTCGCCGCAGAAGCCGACGATGAAATCGCTGCTGACGGCCGCGCCCGGGATGGTTTCGCGGCAGCGGGCCAGCATGTCGAGATAAAACTCGATGGTGTAAAGCCGCTTCATCCGCTTGAGGACCTCGTTGTCCCCATGCTGGGCGGGCACGTGCAGGTATTTCCCCACCTTGGGCAGGTCGCGCACGGCTTGGAGCAGGTCGTCGGTCATGTCCTTGGGGAAGTTGGTGACGAACTTGAGGCGCTCGATGCCGGCGACGTCGTGGAGCATGGCGAGCAGGTCGGCCAGGCGGGTGATCCGACCGTCGCCGTGATCGAAGCGGTAGCTGTTGACCGTCTGCCCGACGAGGGTAGCTTCTTTGCAGCCTTGCTCGGCCAACTGGCGGACCTCAGCGAGAATTTCCTGGGGATGCCGGCCCTGCTCCGGGCCGCGAACGCTGGGCACGATGCAATAGGTGCAAAACTTGTCGCAGCCGAACTGCGTGCGGACGAAGGCTTGAAATGCATTGGGCCGCATGCTTGGCTCGCGGAGCGGATCGTAGCTTTCGAAGCTGCCGGTGACTTCGGGCCGGCTCGCCTCGGCCCGGCCCAGGCTGATGGCGATCCGGGGCTGCTGGGTCTGCCGCACCTCGGCAATCAGGGAAGGAATCTGTGCCAACTGCCCGGGGCCGCAGATCAAATCGACGTGCGGCGCCCGGCGGCGGATCAAATCCTGATCCTTTTGGGCCATGCAGCCGAGCACGCCGATGACGGTCTCCGGTTGGCGTTTTTTGTGATGCCGCAGCTTGCCCAGGGCGGAATAAATCTTGTCCTCGGCGTGTTGCCGGACGCTGCAGGTGTTGAACAGGATGACGTCGGCTTGCTTGGGATCGGTGGTCAGTTCGTACCCCTGGCGGCGCAGGCTGCCCACGACCAGCTCGCTGTCGAGCACGTTCATTTGGCAGCCAACGGTGTCGATGAACAACTTTTGCTTCATCGGGGTTTCGCGGTTCGTCTTGCGGGAAAGCGTCAAACGGAACGTCGTGCCGAGTAGTTTATGATTACATGTTATGGGTGATTTGTCGATGGGGCTTCGGGTCCGAAGCGGTCGCCGGGGGCGATGCGGTGGCCGCGGACAAACTCGCTAGCCGACATGACCCGCTTGCCTGCCGGCTGCAGCCGCTCCACGGCCAGCCAGGTGCCCTGCCCGCAGGCGATGGCCAGCGGCGTTTCGGGGCGGTCGATCACGGCGCCCGGAGGTTGATCCACGGGACCGGCCTGAGGTTCGCCTTGGAGAAGGATGAGCCGCACGGGAACCGCGCCGGTGTGATGCCAATAGGTGAACGCCGTGGGCCAAGGCTGCAAGGCGCGGAGCGTGCGTTCGATCACGTGCGCCGGCTTTTGCCAATCGAGGTTGCCCGATTCCTTGGTCATTTTGGGCGCCTTGGTGACCAGGCGTGGATCTTGCGGCAGCGGTTTCGTCGTGCCCTGCTCGATTTGCTCCAGCACCTGCATCGCCAGGTCGGCGCCGAGTTGGGCGAGCCGGGCTTCCAGTTCTCCCTCGGTCTCCTTCGCGCCGATGGGCGTGGCGGCCTGGGCGAGGATGTCTCCCGCGTCGAGGCGGGGATTGAGGCGAATGATGGTGACGCCGGTCTCGGTCTCCCCGGACAGGATGGCCCAGGCGATGGGGGCCGCCCCGCGATACTTGGGCAAGAGCGAGGCATGGACGTTGATCGCGCCCCAACTCGGCACGGTTAACAGCTCGGCCGACAGTATCTGGCCATAGGCGGCCACGACGAACAGGTCCGGCTGCAGCGCGCGGAGGGCGGCCACGCTCTCAGGCGCGTTGACGGACAGCGGCTGATGGACGGGGCAGCCATGCTGTTTAGCCAAACGCTTGATGGATCGCTCCCGCTCCAGCTTCTTGCCTTTCCCAGCGATGCGATCCGGGTTGGTGGCCAGGCCGATGACGGGGTGCTTCGTCTGCTGGAGCAGCCGTTCGAAGGTCGGTTCGGCAAAGGTGCCGGTGCCCATCATCAAGAGACGCATGGCGCAAGCGGTCTCCCAGGGAAGAGATCAAAGAAGGGGGACGGCCGATGGCGCGGGCTGGCTCGCCACCGTCTGGGATTGTGCGGTCCGCTGGGCGAGTTCCTCCTCCATGGCCCGAAGCTGCCGCAGGATTTCCTTGTTGGAAGGGAGCAGTTTCTTCTCCTGGTCCCGGCGGTAGTCGCGCTCGAAGGCGGCCAGGGCCGTTTTGCTGGCGATCCGGCCCACGGGATTGAAGTAGTCGATGAAGAGCCGGCCATGGAGATGGTCGGTCTCATGCTGGACGATGCGGGCCAGGAGATCGCTCAGCTCGCGGTCAAAGGATTTGCCTTGCGGGTCGAAGCCTTGCACGCGGATTTTTTGCGCCCGGCGGACTTTCTGATACAATCCGGGGAAGCTCAGGCACCCTTCCTCGCCTTCGACCGAGCCGCTCTTGTTGCTGATCACAGGATTAATCATGACCCACTCGGCCTCCTTGTTCTGCGGGTCGGCTTCCGGGTTCATGACGAAAATCTGATAGGGAACGCCGATCTGCGGCGCCGCCAGCCCGACGCCGCGGTGCTCGTACATCAACTCGGTCAAGCGGCCGATGATGTGCTGAATTTGCTTATCGACGATCGTCACCGGCTTGGCGGGATGCCTTAGGGCCGGGTGCGGATAGTGGACCAATTTCATGCGCTATTCCCCGGAATGGATCAGAGCTGTTTTATTATACCTGAAGTGTCCGCTCCTGGCCTGTCGGGAAAAGGCGGGTTGGCCAATCGCTCCTTGCATCCCGGGCCACTTGCGGCCAGCTTGCCTGGCGGATAATCTGATGAGGAAGCCAGCGGTCGTTTCATTCCCCACGGGACAGCATTCATGAGGCATTTGTCGAGCTTCAGCAACGCCACTCATCGGCAGCGGCTGGCCGACTACCTGCTCGCCCAAGGCATCCCCAACCGAATCCTGGACGATGAGCTTTGGGTGGTCGAGGAAGATCAACTGCCCCGGGCCAAGGAAATCCTGGCGGCGTTTCAAAAAGCACCGGACGACCCCGCCTTCGCCAGCGCCCGTCAAACGGCGGCGCAAATTCGCAAAGAAGAAGCCGAGGCCGAGGCGCGCTTTCGGAATAACTTTTTCCGCTCGGGCGACCTATGGGGCCGCCACACCTTGCGGCAGATTCCCGTCACCGTCGGGATCATGGTCGTCAGCGTCCTCGTGACGCTTATCGGCGGCTTCGGCGGCAACCGCGCCGTGACCCAATACCTCTACTTCGCCGAGCAATTGGTCATCGATCCGATCGATCACCGCCATGAGGACCGCCATCCAATGGATGAGGATTGGCCCCAGGATCGCGCCCGAAGCTTGCCGCCCGTGCAGCTTCGCTACGATGCCAAGGGGCTCAAGGAAGGCCAACTTTGGCGGTTGCTCACGCCCATCTTTCTGCACTTCAGCCTCATCCACCTGGGGTTCAACATGATGTGCTTCTACAGCCTGGCGGGGCTGTTGGAGTTTCGCCGGGGGGCCTGGTGGTTGATTGGCTTCGTTCTGTTCACGGGGATCGCCAGCAACGTGGCGCAATTCGCTTTCCCTTACGTTTTCAATTTCGATCTGGTCGATGGGCAGCGGTTCCCCGGCGTCTTCGCGGGGATGTCCGGGGTGTGTTATGCCCTGTTCGGCTACCTGGCCTTCAAGATGCGGATCGATCCCGAAGCGGCCCTGGCCATCCCGCCGTCCATGATCTACGTCATGCTCATCTGGCTCGTGGCCTGTATGACGGGCTGGCTGGGCTCGATCGCCAACACGGCCCACGTGGCCGGATTGCTGGCCGGCCTGGTCGTGGCCTTGTGCGGCTGGGGTTGGAAACAATGGCGGCGGCGGCGCTTGGGCCTTGTCGAACCTGCCCGAAGCGGCGGGCAGGGATAGAATGAGATTTCCCCATGGCCGGACCGCGGGGCCGAACCGCGGCGGTCGAGCATCCACGGTTGATCGAGAACACCATGCGCTTCACCAAAATGCACGGCATCGGCAATGATTACGTCTACGTCGATTGCTTTGTCGAACCGATGCCCGGCGATCCGGCCGCCTTGAGCCGCGCCGTCAGCGACCGGCACAAGGGCATCGGCTCGGATGGCCTGATCCTGATCACGCCCTCCGCGGTGGCGGATGCGCGGATGCGGATGTTCAACGCGGATGGTTCAGAGGCCGAGATGTGCGGCAACGGCATCCGCTGCGTGGCCAAGTACGTCTATGAGCATGGCATCGCCGTCAAGCCGCAGCTGGCCATCGAAACGGGCCGCGGGGTGCTGCACCTGGGTTTGGAGACCAATAACGGCCAGGTCACGCGGGTGACGGTGGACATGGGCGAACCAATCCTCGAAGCGGCCCAGATTCCCACCAAGCTGCCGGGGCCGAGGGTGATCGACCACCCCTTGGGAACTGATCCGAATCATCCCGCTCATGCCTGGTACCAGCGGTGCGGGTTGGAGCCGAAGGTGACCTGCGTTTCGATGGGCAATCCCCATGCGGTGCTCTATTGTCGGGACGCGGCCAAGGTGCCGCTGGAAAAAGTGGGACCGGTGTTTGAGAAATGGGACCGCTTTCCCCAGCGAACCAACGTGCATTTTGTGCAGGTCGTCTCCCCGCGCGAGGTAATCATGCGGACCTGGGAGCGCGGCAGCGGCGTCACCCTGGCTTGCGGCACGGGTGCTTGCGCGGTCTGCGTGGCCGGGGTGCTCACCGGCCGCACCGAGCGAAAACTCCTTGCTCATCTTCCCGGAGGCGACCTGGACTTGGAATGGCGCGAAGGCAATAATCACCTCTACAAAACCGGTCCCGCCACGGAAGTGTTCAGCGGCGTGTGGACGGGTTGATCCACTAGCTTGGAAACGCCCAGCGGATGAACATGTTCGTGGCTAACATCCAATCGATTCAATGGATGGTGTATGCGCCGCTGATCAGCATCGGCCTGTTCATCGGCATTCTGGTTTTACTCAACTTAGGTCGCTCTTGGGGAAAGCGGCGACTCAAGAAATATTCGGAGAAGGCCAGTGCCGGCCTGGGAGCCGTCGAGGGTTCCGTCTACGGGCTGCTGGGATTGCTCATCGCTTTCACGTTTTCAGGCGCTGCCAACCGTTACGACCAGCGCCGGCAGACGATCGTGAAGGAAATCAATAGCATCGGGACCGCTTATCTGCGGATCGATCTGTTGCCGGCGGCGGCGCAGCCGGCCTTGCGCGAACAGTTCAAAAAGTACATCGCCCTGCGCATCGAAACCTATCAAGTGCTTCCCGATCTCGACAAGGCTATGGCGTGTCTGGCCCAATCGGACCAGGTGCAAGGCGAGATTTGGCGGCTGGCGACCGCGGCGGTGCGCGATCATCCCGTCAGCCCCGCGGCCACGTCCCTCGTGATGGGATCTTTAAATGAAATGTTCGATATCCGAATCAGCCGAACCATGGCCACGCAAATGCATCCGCCCACCATAATCATGGTCATGCTGGTCACCCTTATGCTGATCTCGGCGCTGCTCACCGGCTACGCCATGTCGGAGGCGCCGCGCCTGAGCTGGCTGCATGCCCTCAGCCTGGCGGCGATCATGTCGCTGACGTTTCTGGTCATGATCGTGATGGAATATCCGCGTCTGGGCTTCATCAGCTTTGAAGCGTTTGATCAATCCATGGTCGAACTAATGCAAGAGATGAGCCGAACGAAGCCGTGATCGGCGGCGGGCTGAGCGGAGCGAACGTCCGTCCCGGCTACCAGGCGAAAGCCACCACGGCATAGGCGATCGTGTTGGCCAGGGCGTGGCTGATCCATCCCGGGACGATCGATCCATTGCCCAGCTTTTCCTTTAGATAACCCAGCAGCCAACCGATCAGCGTCGGCGGCGCCAGCAGGAGCAGGCCCATGGTCCAGGTCATCGATTCCAGGAGCGCGAAAAACAGTCCCAGGTGGATCGCGCCAAAAATGAGGGCTTGCAGGAGGTTCCCCACGGTAAAGCCAAGCCAGTCCATCAAACGCTTGGCCAGGAAGCCGCGAAACAGAATTTCCTCGGAGAGCGAGGTTTGCATCCAGGCATAGAGCAGCAGGATCGCGACGGCTTGGCCCATCGAATCGACTTGCCGGATTTTCCCCGCTACGCTGTGGGGGGAGGTGGCCACCTCGCGCAGCCCGCCCATCCAGAAGGCACTCAATAGCAGGGGCGTGGCGATCAGTGCGAGCAAAACCGCCCAGCCAAGCGTTTTGCCCTCGGGACGGTACAGGCCGATATATTTGAAAAAGCCCGTGACGCGCTGATGGCTGAGAACGTAAATCAGCCAAGGGATCAGGAAACAAACGAAAACCTGCAACAGAGCCGATCGCGCGGCATTCAACATCGCGGCAACCACCCCAGGGTTCGATGGATCAAAGCGATTGTAACTCGTTGCAGGGTCAATGGATACCGCAAATGTTTTCGGCAGGGATTAGGCCCAATTTCGGCTCGACTCAACTTGACCGATGGCCGATGAATCGCTAAGGTGCGGCGCGTGGTTGGGGCCGGAACCTTCTTTCGAGATTGTGGTCGATGCTGCGTAAATCGCTCTGGATCAGCCTGTTTCTCCTTCTCCTCCTCATCGGCGGCCTGGGCGCCAGCGGCTGGTGGTCCCTTAAGCATGAACCTGCCTTTTACCTGCAAGCCGACACGGCGACCCATCCTCAGAGAAGGAAGGAATCCCGCGGCTTCGAGCAAGCGTTCAATCGCTTCGTGGCCGATGTCCGCTTCGAACGCCAATGGCAAACCCAATGGACCGATGAGCAGATCAACTGTTGGCTGGTCGAGGATTTCGTCAGCTCCAATCTGCACCACTGGCTGCCCGAAGGCGTCCGCGAGCCGCGGGTGCAATTCCGCGAGGATGAAATTTGCCTCGGCTTTCGCTATGGAGCGGAACCCTGGAGCGCGGTCGTCAGTTTAACCCTCAAAGTGTGGCTCGCCCCCCGGGAGCCGAACGTCATCCTGGTCGAAGTGCGGCAATTTCGCATCGGGTCGATGCCGCTGACGATCAAGCTGTTGCAGGAAGAGATCACGCAGAAGATCAAGGATCAAAGCATCAAGGTGCATTGGTATCGGCACGAGGGCAAACCTGTGGCCGTGGTGCGATTGCAGGCGGACAAGCGGGAGCCAACGTATCATCTGGAAAGTTTGCAATTGGCCCAAGGGATCATACACATCCAGGGGCGGTCCCTCGACCCCGAACTGCGCGGCCCGCCCGCCAACCCTGGAACCAAAGCCGCTGCTCGGAAATAGCGAGCAGGACAACGCCGGGGGCGGTACCGCCTGGCGCACGCCGATTCATCCACCGTGCCGATCGATGGCGGTCCTGATCGCTCTCATCGCTATTATTTTCGGGTCACGGCGAAGCCATCGTTAATGGCCCGGCCATGGCACTCATCCGAAAACCCCCGGGCACCGCTCGGCAATCGCCGCCGCACGACGCCCATTCAGACGTGCTGATCGATCCGGATCGAATGGCCATTAGGGTCCATGGCCATGAAACTGGCAGGCTCGGGCGTGGATCCGCATGGGTCAGTGCTTATCGTCGTTGACGCGCTCGAAGATGAAGACAACGTGGTTTGTGTCCTTCGTGTCGAAACTCGTGGGCCGATCGCTCTCCTTGGCCCCGGGAGCGGTCATGCAGACGATCCACTGATTGCCTTTCATTTTGTAGATGCCGAACTGCTTCTTGCCCTGGTGGGCGCCCGTCTCATGGGCGTTGTCAATGGTCTTGGGATCTTTCTTGACGTCGTTGGTCACTTTGGACTGATACTCCACCTTGCCCATTTGGCCGGTCGATTGGCCATCGGCGCCGACGATGAAGAGGAAATCAGGCACGGACGCTTTGGGGAGTGGTTTGCCGCCGGCTTCGAGGCCGACGGCCCGCCACTTGCCTTCGAGGGTTTTAAGCTCCTTGTGCACATCGTCGCTGCCAAGGGCAAGCAGCATGGGCACGGTCAGTATGACCAGAACACTAGGAAAGCGAAGCATGGCGTCTCCTGGGCGGAACAGATCGAAGGCTGAAGGCAAGCGTTTACCAAACCCCTGCCCTCGGCAAGAACAGTGGACCATGAATCGTCGCAGTGGCGGAGACGGTCTAGGTGCATTGACAGGTCAATCGCAAACTTCAACCAGTGCTTGATCCCGAAACACCTCCGACGCATGTTTTATTGCCGCGGAAAACAACTTTTGAAGAATGGCCATTCGCTCTGTCGAGGCAATCTGGGCGCGCGTTTTTTATTCTGAAACCGACAATCTACGGGCGTTTTTATGGGGATTCATCAGCGAGAGGCGTTTGTCGAGCGGTAACCGTTGCTGAAGCAGCAGGTTGGCTTGCCGTTCCATCTCGTTTATGACGTCGATCTTGCTTCTCCGGTTGAAATCTTCCACGTTATACTCGTCGAACGAAACATAGAAATATTCAAAATCGAAGTCATGTGCAGGTGCACCCAACTTGTTCCGCACCTGCGAATGAATAACGTTGAAAGAGAATGGTTGCCAGCACGTGAAACCACGGGGTTGCAGCCATCGCGATTGTCGCCGGTTTTCCCTCCATAAAGCTTGATGTCAGGAAAAGCGAGCCTTTTGGCGACGACGACATAGATTGCAAAATCGCGTCGGGTGGCTTGTCCAGGGATGGAAAAACGGTAAACCGACACTACTCCGATCTGCTGTATCGCCTAACTCTAGCGTTCACCAACCGCAGTCTGCCGTCTGCACAGTATACCTCGAAACGGTGGATTGCCAGAGCGGTCGTCACCGCCGAGCCTGTTCCCGCGCCGCGATGACGATCCGCGCGCACGCTTCCGCATCCGACCCCGGGTCATGGTGGCGCAGCGGCACTCCCAAATAGGAGCAAACGTTCGACAGTTTGGCCGACTTCAAACGCCACATGCGACGGGCCAGCCTGAGCGTGCATTCAAACGGCAGCGTTGGCATCTCCAGACCGGCGGCGCTACAGCAAGACTGCAGCACCCGGAGGTCGAAATGGGCGTTATGGGCCGCCAGGAACTTCGCCCCTTTGAGCAGGTCAAGCAGCGCCGGCCAGACCTCCGCGAACGGCGGTTCATCGGCCACATCTTCCCAGGTGATGCCATGAAGGTAGCTAAAGTAGAACTCGCGCCGCGGCGGCCGGATCAGGCGAACCCGCCGTTCGACAACCTGCAGCCCTTCAACCCGCACCAGCGCGACGGCACATGCACTGTCCGGCTGGTAGTCGGCCGTCTCGAAGTCAATGGCGACGAAGGGCGGATGTCGGGCCAAGGTGTTCATGGGACAGTTTCCGCACGGACCAGATTCGTGGCCGCTGCCACGGCAGGTTCGCCGTGGTCGCTTCACCCGAAGGTGGGCTATGGGGCTGCGGCGCCTTTCGAAAGCCTTACCAGGTGGGGCAGCCAAATCAGGTTCGCTTCACAGTTGACGTAGCCGTTGCGGGTGCCGGTGACCAGTTTGTCCCTGGCGGCGGCATTGACCAGGACGAAATGCAGCGGCCACAGTTCCTTGCAGTTTTTCACCGGCACTTGATAGATGTGTCGCCTGCCCCCGGCCGAGCCGGGGAAGTTCTTGGAGGTCACGCCGTCGCAGATGGCTCCCCAGACTTGCGTGGTCTCTCGTTTGAGTTGATCGGCGTCGGGGGAATAGCCATCGAGCGCCACCAGCGCGACGACCTTCCGCGGGGTTTGACGGAGCTTGTCCACGGCATTGGCAATCGCGCAGCCGCTCGAATGGCCGACGATGTAAATCAGCTCCGCTCGGGAGGTTTCGATGTCTTTGACCGCCGTCTTGATGAGCTGCTCGGCCCCTTTGACGACGCGGTCGGCAGGGGCGCTCACCACGCCCTTTGGCCAGCCATAGCCGGTGATATCGACGTTGGGCTCTTGCAGTTTGGCGCTTGCCACCCATTTAAGGATGTCGTCCCAACTGGCGTTGTAACCACCGAAGTAAAAAACCGCCATTTTCATGAGAGGTGATCCTTTATCAGACCGCTAAATTCTACGACGGCGTCGATCGGCATGCAAGGATCATCTCAACTAGGCGAGTTGGGTTGCACCAGTGACTGGAGGACTCGTTTAAGTGAACCGCTTCGATGCGTCTTGAGCAGTTCATCACGAGATGCCGAGTCATCGGCAATGGTCATGATCAAGCGGACCTGGCTAGGCCGCGAGCCGGCGCAGCTCCTTTATTCATACCTCTCATACCACCTACACCAGACAATCGCAGCCCATCTCCCACAGCCGTCCATCGGCGCCAAAAACGGGCTGATGCGCGTGTGGCGCTGGTGCTTCGTTTTGATATCCGCCATACCTGCCGACCGGCGACCATTTCGGACTCACTGGCGGCAGCTCCGGCGCGAGCGCGGCGTATTCGCCGGTGCCATAAACAATCTTGCCGTCGCACACGGTGAGCACCGACTCGATGCGGCGAATCTCCTCGGCGGCGCAGGAGAAGTAGTCGGCGCTCAGGACCGCGAAGTCGGCCAATTGTCCCGCCGCGAGCTGGCCCTTGCGACCCGCCTCGCCGCTGAACCAGGCGCTTCCCTGCGTATAGAGACGAAGCGCCTGCTCGCGGTCGAGGCGGTTTTCTGCCGCGGCGACTTCCGTGCCGCCCACCGTCTTGCCCGTGGTCAGCCAATAGAGGCAGGTCCACGGATGGTAGCTCGCGACGCGCGTCCCATCGGTGCCGGCGCCAACGGGAATGCCAGCGGCGAGCAGCGCCCCGACGGGCGGGCATTGCCGCGCAGCCTGCCGACCATAACGCCGGATGAAATACTCGCCCTGATAGGCCATGCGGTGCTGAATGGCGATCCCGCCGCCGAGCGCCCGGGTTCTCTCGATGTTTCTCGGCGAGATCGTCTCTGCGTGATCGAAGAACCAGCGCAGCCCATCGAAAGGAATGTCGCGGTGCACACGCTCAAAAACGGCAAGAAAGCGCTCGATGGTCTCGTCGTAGGTCGCGTGAATGCGAAACGGCCAACGCGACGCGACCAGCGCACGCACGACGGCTTCGAGTTCGCTTTCCATCACCGGCCGCAGGTCTGGGCGCGGCTGTAGGAAATTCTCGAAGTCCGCTGCGCTCCAGACGAGGTTTTCGCCAGCGCCGGCCATGCGAAGCATGTCGTCGCCTTCCCCGGGTTGGGTCATGCTGATCCAGCGCGCGTAGTCCTGCAACTCGGTGCCCGCCTGCTGAGCGAAGAGGCTGTAGGCGATGCGAAGCGTGAGTTGCTTTTGCTCGGCAAGGTGTCGAATCACGGCATAATCTTCGGGGTAGTTCTGCCAGCCGCCGCCGGCGTCGCTGACGCTGGTGACGCCGAACCGATTCATTTCGCGCATGAAATGGCGCGACGAGTTGACTTGATCGTGAAAGTCGAGCTTTGGAGCGCGTCCAATGGTGGAATAAAGAATGAACGCATTGGGTTCAGCAAGCAAAAGCCCTGTTGGCTCGCCCTTGTGGTCGCGTGCAATCAACCCTCCCGGAGGATTGGGCGTCGAGGCGTCGAAGCCTAGGGACCGCAGGGCCGCGCGGTTCAGCAAGGCGCAGTCGTAGAGATGGAGAACCAGCACGGGGGTGTCCGGCGCGGCGCGGTTCAGTTCTTCCAAAGTCGGCATGCGCCGTTCCGCAAACTGCCACTCGTTCCAGCCGCCGATCACTCGTACCCAATGCGGCGATGGCGTGCGCTCCGCCTGCTCCTTGAGTGCGCGCAGCGCATCGGCTAGCGACGGCATGCCGTCCCAGCGCAGCTCCAAGTTGTAGTAGAGCCCCGCACGGATGACATGGAGGTGGGAATCATTGAGTCCAGGCACGACGCGGCGTCCTTGGAGATCGATCACCGTGGTGTTCGGGCCGCGTGCTGCCGTCGCGGCATCATCAATGCCGATGATGCGACCACCGCGCACTGCCAGGCTTTGGACTTCGGGTCGCGATGGGGCGAGCGTCGTTATGCGGCCGTTCACAACCACGAGGTCGGCTAAGTCGTTTGCGGTCATCACTCATTCCTCTTAAGTCTCCGAATGAAGCCATCCGCGCAGCATACGAGTCACGGTTGGCATCACGACCCACGTGAGCAGCACAACCATCACCACCGAGAACACAAGACTTTGAGCAAGCAGCGGCCACGTGCGCACGAACTCGCTGAGCGTCAGCGACAGCGCGATGCTCGTCGGATAAACACCGCACAGCGTGGCGATGGCCATCTTCCAGCGCGGCGGCAGGCTTCGACCCGTGCGAAACCATGCTTCCAGGCCGCTGAGCTCGCGATACGCCGGCTCGCTTTCGCTGAGCGGGGCGACGCGCGCCTGCCAGTCTGCGAAGAGCGGCGACTGGTAAAAAGCTTCGCGCTCGGCCTCGCTCTCGAACGTGCGCAGGATGCCATACTCGCGCACCGCCGCGTTTGGGGGCGGCGCGAGTATGTGAACGCCGAGCACCCCTGCATCCGCGAGCGAAGAACGCAGAAACTCGCGCAGCGCGTCCTTGAACTGTTCCTCGCAGCCCGGTCGCACGCGCCTCGTGATGGCTATGTGGATAGGCATGATGTCCGCCTGAACGTATTGGCCACTCCGGTGGCGCGTGCTTTAGTGCTTGGCCTTGCTCGCGACCTTCTGAGGAAACTGAGCCGACTGCTGCGCCTTGTGAACCATCGTGTAAGCGTACTCGATGCCGCTTCCGTAAGCGCCGGGATGCTGTTTCAAAATGGTCATGAGCGCGTCATAATGTTCACGGTTCGACCAATCGCGTTGGAATTCCATCAGGGCAGCGATCGTGGTGAGGCGAATGGCTCCCGCTTGGACCATCCGAGAAAGCGCAGCGTCGTGGGCGGCGGCCGATGTGGCCCTGCAGCCTTCCTCGACGACATAGATGTGTACCCGGCGCCCAGCATCTCGATCGTCGGCCACGTCACGCAGACTTCCGTCCATAGCCCGGTCACCAGGAGATTCTTGCGCCCCGTGGCCTCGATGGCGTTGCGGAAACCGGTGTCATCCCACGAGTTCATGGAGGTGCGCTCAATGACTTCCTGTCCGGAAAATACGTCTAATAACTGCGGCCACACATAGCCCGAGAAACCCTCGGTCTCGACGGCCGTCAACACGGCGGGCACTCGGAATTCCTTGGCTGCCTTGGCCAGCAACACAACGTTGTTCATTTAGGCGGCCCGGTCAATATTGCTGACCCCAAACAGCATTTGCGGTTGGTGGTCGATGAACACGATCGCGGCATCACTCGGAGTGTAAAGGTTCCGAGTGAGACATCGATCGACTCTCCTTCCAGGTTTGGTCGGTGATTATGCCAACGAACACATCGAGGCACCGATCGGGCGTTTACTTTTCTAAGGAAGTCGCTCCCCCGGGCCGGGTGTGCAACCCAGCCCGGCCTGTCAACGGCTCAGACGGTCGTCACTTCGCGCCCTTCAAGTATTGATCGAGGAACGCTCGATAGGCCTCCGCCGCCTTGATGCTGTTTTCCTTCCGGCGGAAGCCATGGCCTTCGTCGGGGAAGACGATGTACTCGCAGGGCACCTTGTTGTCGCGCACCGCTTTCACGATCTCGTCGCTTTCGATTTGGAGAACGCGCGGGTCGTTGGCCCCTTGGATGACCAGCAGCGGCTTCTTGATGTTCTTGGCGTGGAACAGCGGCGAGATGCGGTGCAGCCGTTCGCGGTCGGTCTTGGGGTCGCCCAGTTCAGCGTAGAGCGAGTCGCGGAAGCTGGCCCACCAGGGCGGGATGCTCTCCAGGGTGCGCAGCCAATTGGTGACGCCGAAGATGTTGATGCCGACGTCGAAGACGTCCGGGGCGAAGGCGAGGGCGGCGCAGACCATGTAGCCGCCGTAGCTGCCGCCGATAATGCCGATGCGCTTGGCATCCACCCAGTCGAGCGTTTCGAGATAGCGCCGGCCGGCGACGACGTCCATCAGGTCGGCCTCGCCGTGTTTCTTATCGTCCATGTGAAAGAACTTCTTGCCGTAGCCGGTGCTGCCGCGGTTGTTGACGGCGAGGACGGCGTAGCCATGGTTGACGAGGTATTGAATAACGGGGTTGTAGCCGACGCGGCTTTGTCCGCCGGGGCCGCCGTGGACCCAGACGAGGGCCGGCGCCTTGGCCTCCGGCGAAGCGCCTTGAGGACGGTAAAGCAGGGCGGGAATTTGCACGCCATCAGGGGCGGCATAGCGGACGTTGGTCGAATCGACCAGGTGTTCGCGTTTGACCTTGGGGCTGAGACTGGTGGTCAGCCGGCGATGGGCGCCGGACTCCGGCTCGAAAACGTAGAGTTCGGAGGGAGCGGTGTCGCCGTTGACGTAGAAGGCGGCCAGGTTTTCGCCGCGGGCGAAGGTGATGCCGACGATCTCGCCGCCGGGAAAACGCGGCAGCGGCACGGGCTTGCCGGTCTGCGTATCCAGGACCGTGTTCTGCGTGCGGGCGTCCGCGTTCACGCTGACCGTGCGGTAGCGCCCCTTCCACGAGTGGTCATACCCGATCACGTCCCAACGCTCCTCGGCGACGATGCGGCGCTCGCCGGTCTTCAGATCGTAACTCCAAACGCGATTGAACTCGCTGTCCTGGTTGCTGCCGTAGTAGAGCGTCGTGGAATCGGGAGAGAAGGACTCGATAACGTGGGCCACGTCGCCCTCGTGCGGCGTGATCTTGACGGGTTCCGCATCGGGTTGGGTCGCGTCCCACAGGTACAGATCATTATCCGCGTTGGTGCGGGTTTTGAAGAGGACGATGTGCCGGCCGTCGCGGCTGACCATGGCCTGGCCGAAGCCGCCGGTGTTCTTGAAGAGGAGTTGGCGTTCGTAGCTGCCGGCGTCGTAGCGGTAGACATCGAAGAACTTCGGATCGCGTTCGTTGGACTGAACGTAGAAGTGCTTCAGGTCGTCCGACCAGCCGGCGAACATCGCCTTGAGGTTCTTGCCCGGGGTCAGATCGCGGACCTTGCCATCAACCTCGCGGACGTAGAGATGGTTCAGCTCGTTGCCGCCTTCATCCTGGGTGAAGAGGATGCGTTCATCGTTTGGAAAGTAATCGACGGCCATGATGGCGTTGGTCTTGGAGTCCGTGAGCTGCGTGGGCGCACCGCCGTCGACGGGGACGCTGTAAACGTTGAAGACGCCGGTAGCGTCGGAGGTGATGAGCAGCCGTTTGGCATCGGGCGAGAAGGAGGAGCCGAAGTAGGTCGTGGTTTCATAGAAGGTTCGCGCATCGTACTTGGGCGGCGCCTGGCCATTGGGCTGCTGAGCGCTGGTCAGCGTGAGGCCGCAGAGTGCACAGGGAATGGCGAGTGACAGAAATCGGTTCATGGTTGCTCCTCACGATGCGGCTAATAGCTGCAGTCCAATCTACGCGGGTTACATTGTATGCGCTGGCGTTGCATGCACCACGAGATTGCGAATCGGGTGCGCGAGCGACCTGTGTTCATCGCGGCCGGAAGGATGTTTCGCTTCCCCCGCCACGATCGCGTTCACTTTAATTGGGGATGTCGGCCGGGGCAAACAGATTCGCATTGCAAGTGTCCCCACGACCTTCGGGTGCCTCTCAGGGCGTGCCACCCATCACTGTTGGGGGGCAAAGACACCGCTCACTTCCGCTAGCGGCTTGTTACCCAACCCCTTACCCCAAGATGCGCCGCCAGCGTTCCAGGTTGTAGCGCACCTTTTCCGCCTGGGTCATTTGGCTGAAGTCCGGCTCCGAAGCGACCTTGCGCGGTCGGGCGGCGCCGGGGGCGGGGGCGTCGGCAGGAGCGCTGCGTCGGCTTGGGGGAAAGCTGAAGACCGTGCCCGAACCGCCGTAGGCCATGACGTTCGTTTGCAGTTGCATGTCTTCTGACAGCGAACGCCAGGGTTTGATGCCGAGCCGCTGCAGGACGCCATGGTAAGCCTTGACGGCTTCCTCGGGGCTGATGACGCCGTCGGCGAGGTAGCGAAGGAATTGGACGAAGGCGAGCTGATTTTCCGCTTGATTGATCTTGCGACCGAACAGGGCCGCCCGGGCGCCGTGCTTTCTGGCCTCGGCCAAGAGCTTGAACGCATCGTAGGTCGTACCCGCGGAGCCGCCTAGGACGCCGACGATCAGATGCGGATCATAGTGGACCAATTCCTCGAGGGCTTGCGGTCCATGGTAGACAATCTTGAGGAAGATGGGCCGCCCCGCGCTGGTGACGCCGGCCAGGGTGCGCACGATGGCGTCGTTGACGAACCCGGGCAGATGCTCTGCGGGCACGGCTCCGGGGACGTTCGGGTCAAAGACTTCGAGAAAGTGGCGAAAACCCTTGCGTTCGGCTTCGAGCCGAAAGGACTTGTAGGCTTCGAGGGTCTCCCGGTCGAGCCGAGCGTCGTTGTTGAAGGTGACGCTGTAAAGTCCCAGATCGACGCCGAGGGGCGGCGCGTTGCCCGCCTCCGCAAGCTGCCCCCGCTGGAGATGATCGAGGGTGGCGGTGCGAAACGGCAGCGAGGGTTGCTGGGCCAAGGAACCGCCGCGGTGGATGTGGATGTCCGTTGTGTCGTTGCAGCGCGCGGCGGGGGTGATGGGGCTGTCGTCAAACCGCCGTTCCCGGAGGACGAGCTGCTCGGCCGTGCTGGCGGACATGAGCAGGATGTCGACCAGTCCCTGCTCGATGATGAGCCGCATCTGCTCGCGATACTCGGCCAGGCTGCGAGAGCGCGGCCGCTCGGCGGAGCGGTCCGAAGCCGGCCCCGTGGCGGCGATCCCCAGGGCCATGTCGGCATCCTTGGCATCCGCCAGGATGAAATCCTTCGCTCCGAAGGGATCGGCGTGGATGCGAGCCAACTTGTGGTCGAGCGCCTTGCCTTTCATGTTCCACTCTTGCCGACGCGCTGGAGCACGCGATCCAGCGTTTGTTGAAGCAGGCGGGCCGATTGCTGCAGGGCCAGCTTTTCCTTGGGCGTCAAAGGAACCTCGACGTGCCGCACCACGCCGCGGCAGCCGAGCAGCGTGGGCACGGACAGGCACAGATCGCGCAGGCCATAGCAGCCTTGCTGCAGCGTCGACACCGGCAGCACCCGGCGCTGATTGAGCAAGACCGCTTCCACCACCTCGCGGATCGCCAGGCCGACGGCGAACCCGGAGCCGCCCTTTTGCTTGATGAGCGCAGCCCCTGCGGTTTTCGTCGCCTCGAAAACGGAACGCTGCATCGGCAAGGTCCAGCCTGGCCAATGCTCCAGGGGCAAACCCTGGATCGTGGCACTCGACCAGATGGGCACCATGCTGTCGCCATGCTCGCCCAGAATGACGGCCTGGACCTGGCTGGCGGAGACCTCCAAGGCCTGGGATATATGGCCGCGGAGCCGGGCCGAGTCGAGCTGCGTGCCCAGGCCGATGACGCGATGGGCTTCCAGCCCGGAGCGCTGCACGGCCAGATGCGTGAGAATGTCGACGGGATTGCTCACGACCAGGAGCGTGGCGTTTTTCTTCCACCCGACGGCGCGGCATTGCGCCAGCAGTTGGAGAAACAGGTCCACATTGCGGTCGATCAGGTCGAGCCGGCTTTCATCGGGCTTGCGCCGCAAACCCGCGGTGATGACGACGAGGTCGCTGCTGGCGACGTCTGCCATCGCCGAAGCGGTGACGCGGAGATCACCCGCGAGGGCGGCCCCATGGAGCAGATCGGCTGCCTGGCCCTGCGCCAGTTCGTGGTTGGCATCGATGAGGCAGAGCCGGCTGGCGACGTTGCCGCATTGCAAGGCAAAGGCCGCCATGCTGCCGACCAGTCCGCCGCCGCCGATGATGCTCACTTGCATGATGGGCCTCTTTCCGAATCAAAACCGCCGCGCCGCCGCCCGGGCTACGATGCGCGCGACCGCTGCGCCAAGACCGCCATGACCTGATCGGTGATGGTCTGCACCATCTGTTCAAGGTTGGCCCCCGCGTCAGCTCGGCACGCCAGGGGCACCGTGTCCGGCGCCTCCTCGGGCACGGGGAACGCCGCCGGTTCGGGCACGAACTCCGAATACCCTTCCCGGAAGGAGCTGTTGCCGCACAGGTCGCAGTCCCGATCGCGGAAGCGGACGTCGTCGTAGCCGAGGCGTTTCTTCAAATCCAGCAGTTCCTGGGTTTGCTGTTCGGTGAAGTAGTTGACCCGGCCAAGCTGCTTGGCCAAGATCAGGATGCGGCAGTAGGCGTCGATGATTTCGGTGTTGAAGTAGGCGTTTTCCAAATCCTTGCCGAAGGTCACCGTGCCATGGTTGGCGAGCAGGATCGTGTTGCAATCCTTGACGTATGGCAGGATGGTCTCGGCGAACTTGTTGGTGCCCGGCGTCTCGTAAGCGGAGATGGGGACCTCGCCCAGAAAGACCTCCACTTCGGGCAGAATGCACTTGGGGATCGGCTCATGGGCCACGGCAAAGGCCGTCGCATGGGGCGGATGGCAATGCACGACGCCGTTGACGTCGGGCCGAGCCTTGTAAATCGCCAGGTGGATCAAGATTTCGCTGGTGCGTTTCTTCTTGCCGCGAAGCTGCTTGCCGTCGTAATCCACGACGCAGAGATCATCGGGCTTCATGAAGCCCTTCGAGACCATCGTGGGCGTGCAGAGGACTTCGCGGTCGTTGAGGCGAATGCTGATGTTGCCGTCATTGGCCGCGGCAAAACCCTTGTTGTAAACCCGGCGGCCGATCTCGCAGATCAGCTCGCGCAACTTCCATTCGTTGACCATAACCGTCATTTTCCTTTCCCATGAGGTTCATCATGTCTGGCACGCGGCATGAATTGGCCTATGCCCAGACATGGATTCATTAGCTTGGCCGTGTATGAATCTGGTTTATTTGGCTGGCCATTCCCCCGGCGCCAATTCCAATCGATCCAGCAAACAGGAACAGTAGGCATCCAGCGGTTTTTTCTCCGGCAGAAAGGGCGCGCTGGCTTCCGGTCCCTCGCAGAAGCCGATCAGGCTGCCGAGGCTGGCCCCGAGTTCATCGAGGACGACGACTTCCTCGGCGTCGGCGGTCAGGCGGCCGCCTTCATCAAAACGGCAGGGGCGCGCGAGCAGCCATCGGCTCCCCGTCAGGCTAGGATGCCCTTTCGACAACGTCACGTGACCGATCACCAGCCCCATCCGCATGGCGTTTTTCCTACCCTTTGGGTGAATCGCACAGGCCGACGATGCAGCAGCGCACCGGGGCATGCTCATCGCCCAACATCTGCCGCGTGGCCCGTCCTTCCAGGCACACGATGACTTCTTGCATCGGCGCCGCCCCCAACGCGTCGATGGCGATCAAGGGATCGCCGTCGGCTTGGCGGCTGCCATTCATCGGCTGCACCACGAGCAACCGCGCGCCCTGGAGGGCGGGGTGTTTGGTGGTGGCGATGGCCTGGCCGAGCACTTTGGCTAATTGCATGATGACGTCCTTCCCCTTCCCTTGCAGGTCGCTTACACCATTCCGAAGCCGCCGACGAGATTGATCCGCCGCTGCCGCATGAAGGTCAGGGGATTCGTGACCCCTTCGCCGGTGGGCGTGGCGATGCTGTAGCTCAAATACCCTTCTCCGCCGACGCCCAGCGACGCTGTGCAGGGTCCATTGACGACAAATAGGGTCGTCTGCATCGCCTGGCTCATGCGGCTCATTCGTTCCAGGTTGCGCGAATGCAGGATCGCCGTATGGCGGAAGCCATGTTCGTATTGGATCGCCCACTCCAAGGCTTGATCAAAATGCTTGGCCCGGACGATGGGGACAAAGGGCATCATCTGCTCGTGGTCGACGAACGGGTGATCCGGCGCGGTTTCGCCAAAGAGCAACTCTGTACCCTTGGGCACGGTTAGCCCCGCCTTTTGCCCCAAGACGAACGGGTCCTGCCCGATGCAGTCCTTGTTGACGATGACTCGTCCAGGCTTGCTTTCATGAGCGACGAAGGCCGCGGCCGTCAGCTTGGCGATCTGGCGCTCATCGAGCGACATGGCGCCCGCGCGCTGCAGGGCCGACATGAACGCCGGGAAGACGCTCTCGACGACAAAGACTTCCTTCTCGGCGATGCAGAGCAGATTGTTGTCGTAGGCGGCGCCGCGCAGGATCGAGCGCGCCGCCAGATCGAGGTCCGCGGTTTCGTCCACGACCACGGGCGGATTGCCCGGCCCGGCCACGATCGCCTTTTTGGAGCTGCGCAAGGCGGCACGGGCCACTGCCGGCCCGCCGGTCACGCACAGGAGGTCCACGTCGCGGTGATCGAACATCGCCTGGGCCGTGGCGAGGGTCGGCTCGGCCATGATCCCGATCAAGGGGCTGATGCCGATGGCTTTTTCGATCTCGCGGTTGAATCGGGCCACTCCCGCGCAGGCAATCTTGGCCCCGGCGGGATGGGGATTACACAGGATGGCGTTGCCGCCGGCCAGCATGTTGATGGCGTTGCCCGCCAGCGTCGGCAGGGAATGGGTCACGGGCGTGATGCAAACGATGACGCCAAAGGGAGCATATTCCGTCAGGGACAGGCCGTCGCTGCCTGTTTTGGCGTGGGTTTGCAAAAACTCCACGCCGGGGACATGATCCGCGGCCACCTTCAACTTTTCAATTTTGTGATCGAGCCGGCCAATGCGCGTTTCCTCGAATTCCATCCGCCCCCATTCCTCGGCCTGTTCGCGGCACAGGCGGCGGATGATCTCCACGGCGGCGGCCCGGTCGCGGAGGGGGCGAGCGGCGAAGGCTTGCTGAGCCTTTTTGACCGCCGCCACGGCCTCGGCCACGTCCGTGAAGACGCCGGGCCGTTGGGTCGACGGGCAGCGGGGCGCCGCCGCGGGGGACGCATGGGTCAACTCGCGGACCACGTCGCGGACAATGCGTTCAATCAGAGCGGCATCCATCGTCGTCAGTTCCCATTGGGCCGAAAGTTGATCTGATCCACTTGCAACTGGTCGACGATGCCCACGATGGCGGCGTCCACGGGCAGCGTCTCGGTTTCCTTGGTGTACCGGGCGCTCGACCCTTGCACGATGAGCACCCATTGCCCCGGCCCCGCGCCGACGGTATCGACCGCCACCACCGTCCGCTCCGTGGACATCAGCGAGGCTTTGTGCTTAGGCTCCACACGGTGGGGTTCGACCAGGAGCAATTTTTGGCCGATGAGCGTTTTATTTTTCTCGGTGGCCACCACGTGACCCACGACCTTGGCCAAGAGCATCGCATCACCTCCGAAGGTTGTCTCACGCTAGCTTGTCGGATTCGCTTGCGGACGTTTTTCCCCGCAGACAATCCCAGGTTTGCCGAGCCACGATCCATTCTTCGTTCGTGGGCAGCGTCCACACCTGCACAGTGCTACTGGGTGCATGGATCGCCATTTCGCCGCGAGCCTGACCATTTTTCACGGCGTCCAACTTGATCCCGCACCAATCGGCACCCGCGCAGACGGCTTCCCTGATCCGCGGTGCGTTTTCGCCGATGCCGCCGGTGAAGACGATCCCATCCGCGCCGCCCAGGCAATACAGGTATGCCCCCAGATAATGGCGAATGGCTTCGACATAAACCGCCGCGGCTTGTTGGGCGGAGGGCTCCCCCTGTTCGGCACGCTGCAGAATGGTTTCCAGGTCATTGCTGCCGGACAGCCCGAGCAAGCCGCCCTCCGTCGCTAGGTCGGAGAGGCATTGTTCTAGCGACCTCCCGGTCTTCCGCATGACCACCGGCAAGGCGAAGGGATCGAAATCCCCGACGCGGTTGTTTTGCGGCAAGCCTGACTGGGGGCTGAACCCCATGCTGGCGGCCGCCGACGCTCCCCGCTCCATGGCGCATAGTGAACTGCTGCCACCCAGGTGGCAGGAAATGATGCGGAGATCTGATCGGCCCAGCAACTCGGCCATGCGCTCCCCGATGTAGCGGTGGCTGGCGCCGTGAAAGCCCCAGCGTTGGATGCCCAGATGCGACCAGGCCGAGGGTACGGCATAGGCACGGCGGGCGGCGGGAATGGTAGCGTGAAAGCCGGTTTCAAACGCCGCCACCAGGGGCAGATCGGGCCGCGCCCTCGCCATTTGCTGCATCGCCGCCACGTAAGGCGGATTGTGGGCCGGGCACACGTCCTCATAAGCGGCCATCGCCGCGAGCACCTGCGGCGTCACGCGGTGGACGCCGGTCAAGCCGTCGGCATGAACCGCCTTGAAGCCCACGCCTTGCAGGTCGCCCTCATCCCGCAGGATATTCAGGGCCGGATCGGTGAGTTGTTGCAAACAAACCGCCAACGCCTCGGCATGATCGGCGACGTTTGCGATTTGATCCTGACGCTGATCGGCCGCCTCGACAAAGACGCGCGCGAGACCCGAACCGATCTTGTCGACGCCGCCCCGCGCCAATGGCTGGGGCGAGGGCATGTCGAACAAGCGATACTTGAAACTCGTGCTGCCGAGATTGGCGACCAGGATCTTCATGCGGCTTCAACGCTCCGCCATGATCCAGCCACGGAGGCTAAGGCGGTCCGTGGCAGGGTGGTTTACTTGCCCAGGAACACGCCGATCACCGCTTCTTCGGGGCGGGGAATGACGTGGGCGCTGACCAGCTCGCCCACCTGGGCGATGGCCTGCGCCGCCGCGTCCACCGCCGCCCGCACTGAGCCGACGTCGCCGCGAACCAGCGTCGTCACATAGGCGCCGCCGATCTGGACTTGCCCGGCCAGGCTGACGTTTGCCGCTTTGAGCATCGCATCGGTCCCGGCAAGGGTGGCAATCAGCCCCTTGGTTTCAATCAATCCCAACGCTTGATGTGCATTCGAACCACTTGCGGACATGCTTCCATCCTCTTTTGCTGAAAAGGGTTGACCTTCGAGATAAAGGAATGCGGACCACGTTATCCGACCGACGCGGTGGTGGAGGCGCCGCGCGGCAACACCTTGCCCAATTCGTCATGGGGCCGCGGAATGACCTGGGTGCTGACGACTTCGCCGACCCGCTGGGCCGACGAAGCCCCGGCATCGACCGCCGCCTTCACGGCCGCGACGTCGCCCACGACCATGGCCGTGACCAGGCCGCTGCCGATTTTCTGCCAGCCCACCAGTTTCACGTTGGCGGCCTTGAGCATCGCATCGCAGCCTTCCACCAGCGCCACCAGCCCCTTGGTTTCAATCATCCCCAGGGCTTCGAGTTTTTCACCAGCCATGCGTTTTTCCTTTCTTGAAGCGTTTCACTTGCACTGCTCCCCGCGCGTCCGCCCCCAAGGCCGACGCGGCGGTCCTATCACTTAAACAGCTCCACCAGGGTCGCCTTGGGCAGATCGCAGGCGTTGCCCTCATCCGTGTCGATATGCACTTCCAGCTTGAACTTCGCATCGACGCGGCACAGCAAATTCTCCAAAACCATCGAGCACGCCGCATTGACGACCCGCAGATGCATGCGGCCGCCCGGCTGGACGCCGTAATAGGCCGCGTCGCGCGGATGCATGTGGACGTGCCGCTCCGCTCGGATCACTCCTTGGCGCAGCTCGATCAAGCCGGCTGGTCCCATGAGCCAACAGCCCGGCGTGTCGTGATGATCGCCGCTGCGCCGCACGGGCAAGTCAATCCCCAAGGAGATGCCGTCGGTGAAGGCTAGCTCGACCTGCGTATGCTCCCGGCACGGGCCAAGGATGCGGACGCCATGGATCATCCGCTGGCGCGGCCCAATGACGGTCAACGTTTCCTCGGCGGCAAACTCGCCGTCTTGATAGAGCGGTTTCAACGGTCGCAGCTGGTGCCCCGGTCCAAAGAGGCGTTCGAGGTCCGACTCCGACACATGCACGTGCCGTGCGGAGATGTTGGCGACCAGCCTGGGCCGGTAAGGCTGTTCCACGCTCTTGTTCACTCGCCCCGACGGATGCGCGAGCAACGCTTGGCGGACCAAGGCCTCGATCTGCGACCGCGTCGGCAATGCGTTGGCGATAGCGCTGCTCACGCTGCTCCTCCCTCTTGGCCTTGAAGCGGCGGCGTCTTGATCAGCCTGACGCCCGCCTTGGCGAGCCAGGCTTCCTGTTCGGGTGACAACTGCGGGTCCACGATCAATGTGCTGATGTCGCCCAGCGGGCACAGGTGGGCCAAGGCCGTGCGATCCAGTTTGCCGTGGTCGGCCAAAACGATGACCTCATCGGCCGAACGCATCATTGCCCGCTCCGTTTCGACCAGCAGGAGATTGCTGTTAAACAAACCCTTGGGCGTGATCCCGCTGACGCCGATGAAGGCTTGCCGGACGTGGATGCGTTCAAGCTGCGCGATGGTCAGGGGGCCAAGGGCCACGCCCGTCTTGGGATAGATGTAGCCGCCCAGCAAGATCAGATCGATCTCGCGGCGGGACGACAAGCCATTCGCGATCGGCAAACTATTGGTCACAACTTGCAAGGATCGCCCCGTCAATAAACGGGCTAACTCAAAGGTGGTCGTGCCGCCATCCAGCAGAATGACCGAGCCATCGCTGATGAGGTCAAGGGCGGCCCGGGCGATCAGCCGCTTCTCTTCCAGGGCCTCGGTCACACGCTCCTCAAAAGCGGGCATGACGAGCTGTTCGCCAGTAAACATCGCCCCGCCATGAGTTCGTTTGATATGGCCAAGTTGATCCCAATATTCCAAGTCGCGCCGCAAGGTGGACTCGGAACAGGAAAGATGCAGGCTCAGCTCTCCGAGGGAGACAAAGCCTTTTTCCTTGATGATTTCCAGGACTTTTTGCCGGCGTTCCTCAGTGAGCACTGACCACCATTTGCATGTAAAAATGGGTAGGCAGTGCCATTATCTGATATTATTCATTCACATTCAATCAAAATCTTTCATATTACTTCGATCTTTTGACTGATTATGCTTCAATTATGTCAGTTAATCGCAAAGCATTTCACTGAATATTAGACTTAAGTATTTGATCAGCAATTATTTATGTCTTGCAATTTGGTCCCGGCATTCATCGAGGATGGCTTTGCTGACCGTGGCACCGATGCGTGTGACGCCGAGGTTGCGGAACTCAAGCAAGCGAGCCAGGTTTCTCACGCCCCCTGCCGCCTTGACCTGGACGTGAGGCGGGCTGCAGCGGCGCATAAGCTGCAAATCTTCGGGAAGCGCCCCGCTGTCGCCATAGCCCGTGGACGTCTTCACAAAGTCCGCGCCCACGTCTCCGCAGATTTTGCAGAGGGTTTCTTTATGTTCGTTTTGCAGGAAGCAATTTTCGAAGATCACTTTCACGATCGCCCTGCGTTGATGGGCGGCCTCCACGACGGCGGCGATATCTTTGCGAACATAGTCCCAATCCTTGGACAACACCTTGCCGATGTTCACCACCATGTCGAGTTCCACTGCTCCATCATTCATGGCTTGTTCCGACTCAAAGACTTTCACCGAAGTCAGGTGGCTTCCATGCGGAAAGCCGATCACGGTTCCAACCGCCACCCCGGAGCCTTCGAGCATTGAAGCCGCGGCTTTCACGCCATAGGGCTTGATGCAAACCGAGGCAACCTGGTAAGCCTTGGCAATTGCGCAGCCCTGCTCCATCTCCGCATCCGTCAGCGTCGGTTGCAGCAGCGAATGATCGATCATCTTGGCGACTTGTTCATAGGTGAAATCGGTCATGGCGTGACCCTCCCAAAAGTTCGCTTGCAAAGCTAGGCAACACTGTTATAAGCAGCCCTGCCCCGAATAGCGAAAGCTTTTTGAGGGGGGATAAGGGGTCGCGGCATGAATAAAGGATCGTGGTTGATGGTCTTCTGGCTAGCGCTTCTGCCGGGTTTCGCCATGGCGGAATCTCGGGAAGGCACCGTCCGTTCGCCGCGCGTGGAAGTGAGGGCGGGACCGAGCACGACCTATTACGCCACAAGCACCTTGGGACAAGGCGAGCGCATCGAGATCATCGGCCAGCGTTACGACTATTATGAAATCACGCCGCCGCCCGGATCGTTCAGCCTGGTCCCCGCCCAAAGCGTCACGCAGACCTCGGCCGCGTCGGGCATGGTCCAGTCGGACACGGAAACCATCATCGGCAGCACCAACCATGAGGCCATTTTGATCTGCCGAGGCGTGAAACTGCCTCGCGGTTACCTCGTGCAGATTCTGGATCGAACGTACGTGCACAGCCAAGGCCGTTCCGAGGCCATGTTCAAAATCCTGCCGCCCAAGGGCGAGTCGCGGTTCATTCCCATCGCAGCCGTGGAGGGGTCGTTCGGACCGGCCATCACTCCGGCCGGTTACGTGATTCCGCGGGAAATCATGCAGGATTTGCCGCCCGATCTGTCCCAGGCCCTACAGCAGGCCGAGGAAGCCTACAAGCACGGCCAGCAGACCGGGCATTGGCATGATGCCTTGGACAAATACACGAACCTTTCAAAGTCGCTCCATCACTCGGTGAAAATGCTGGCTCTGAACCGGCTCGAATTCATCAAACAGCAGCAAACGCAGCCGCCGCGACCGTTGACCGGGGCCGGGAGTTCCATGCCCCGAAGGGAATTCGCCGTTTCGGGGGCGGGTCTGCCTCCGGGGAGTTGGCAGCCCCAAGGCACGCTGCCGCGCAGTTCCCTGCCGCCGGTAGCCAGCGCCGCTCCCAGCGGCCGTTCGGGCACGACCAGCAGCTTGACTTCCATGCCGCCATCTCCGACGGACACGACGACTCCCAGCACGACCTCGACGCAGGATCGACCTTCGGCCACGGCCCCCTCGGGCGCGCCGCCGGCTGCAGGCTCGGTGCCGGTGGTCAACCGCCGCGGCGTGGCGGGCTATTTGCGTCCTGGTTACCGCAGCGACGCGGGCCAGCCGCTTTATTATCTCACCAATAGTTCCGGCATGCTCATCACATATGTGACTCCGCAGATAGGGGTCGACTTGAAGCCCTATCTCGGTCGGACCGTCGAAGTGGAGGGCACGCCGATGATTCATCGTGCCGATCTGAATGGCAAGCACATGTCCGTTCGCAGCATCAAGCCCCTGGCCCAATAAACCAGATCGCCATGAGCCATCAAGCCGTCGTGAGGTGCATGATCTGCTCCGACCAGGCGGGGAATTGGGCGGTCAGTTCATCGCGGCGGCCATGTTCATAATCGGCAAAGTCAAAACCGGGCGCCACGGTGCAACCTAAGAGCGCCCATCGCCCTCCGGGCCGCAAACGCGAACCCTGCCAAACGCCGCGCGGCACCAGGTGTTGGGGCTTCTGACCCACCAAAACGTCCGACCCAAGCACGGTCTGTTCGCCATGGCCGTCCGGGTGAAGCTGGAGCATGACGACCGGGTCGCCGGCGTAGAAATGGAAGATCTCGTCGCTGCGCAGGCGATGGAGCGCGGAGAAGGTGTCTGCCGTGAGCAGATAATAAATGCACGTGCTGACGGCGCGGCCGCCGCTGTACCGCGCGGGCAAGGCCGAGGCGGGAAGCGACTCCGCCGACCGATAAGTTTCGACAAAATAGCCCCCCTCCTCGGGGTGGGGCTTTAGTCCCAAATGGCGGATCAACTCCCCTGGGTCGATGTCAGGCACGCGGCATCATCCTTGGCTCAAGGACTATTGATCTTTCTTGAGTTCGCGAATGCGGATCGAGCGGTAATAAACCGGGTCGCCATGGTCCTGCAAACAAAGATGACCCTTTTGCGGCTTGGCGAAATGGGGCATGGAGGCGAATTTACTCGCCTTGACTTTCGCTTGCCATTCCTCGGAGTTGCGGTCATATTCGGCGACCTTTTCCCCATTGAGCCAATGCTCGACCTTGCCGTCGCGGCTGATGATCTTCGTGTCGTTCCATTCCCCCACGGGGCGGGTGACGTCCCGGCTGGGCGGATACAGGGCGTAGACCGAGGCGGCGCTCGTGATTTTGCGGCGGCCGTCGGGGTGCTTGGCGTTGTCGAGAATCTGATATTCCGGCCCGGTCATGTAGGGGGCGTCTTGCTCCTCGGTGACGAAGTACATGATGCCGCTGTTGCTGCCGGGCGCCACTTTCCATTGCAGCCGCAATTCGAAATGGTCGAACTGATCGACGGTGATGATGTCGCCGCCGGCGCTCACGCGGGCCAAGGCCCCGTCCACGACTTGCCAGCCCTCGGGGCATTCCTTCTTGCGATAGCCCCGCCACCCCTCGGTGGTCTTGCCGTCAAAGAGCAGTCGGAAGCCCTGCTCTTTCTCTTCTCCCGTAAGCTGATTCGGCGCATCCTCCCGGCTGGCTGCCACCAAGGAAGCGGCGCAGAAACCGGTTAGCGTTAAGACGAGGCCCAAGGTTTTCATGGTCGTTGCTCCATCGAGTGGCTGAACAGGCTTCGGACGATTGGGCATGACGGTTGACGTTTCTCTTTTGCCCATGGCCAGGTGTAATCGTCGGACATTGTAACAGCCCCGCTCCGCGGCGCAAACAGTCAAATCCGACCTGTCGCCGCGAACGCCGCGATTCTCCAGGAGCCATTACGGTTAAAAAAAGGGAGACCGGCCGCGCTTGGCAGGCCGATCTATGTGTATGATGAAGGTGGCAACCACAAGAGGAATTCAAGGCGTGACGACCCAGGCAAGCCCACCATCGGCATCTCCACGGCAACGGGCGCTGTTGCTCTTTGACGGGCAATGTCCCTTTTGTCTGAAGAGCGTCGGCGTGCTGCGGCGTTTGGATTGGCTTGGCAAGGTCCAATTCCAAAATGTGCGCGAACAGGAGCGCGTCCCTCGGCTGACGCCCCCCTTGTCACCCGAACGCTTGCTCGAAGAAATGCACCTGGTGACCGCGGATCAGAAGCAGGTCTATCATGGGTTTGGGGCGTTCCGCTGGTTGGCCTGGCGGTTGCCGCTGCTCTGGCTGATCGCCCCGGTGCTCTACGTGCCTGGCATCCCGTGGCTGGGTCAGCGCATCTATCTATGGATCGCCCGGCACCGTTTTCAATTGGTCCCCTGCAAGCATGGCGTGTGCCGCTTGCCGCCCAAGTCGATGAAGTGAGTTCAACCCCCTAGCGATTCTAAAGGTCATGCCGATCCGCGTCTCCAACATTCGCCTTGGCATCGAAGAGAGTGAAGCTGCCCTGCCCCAACGGCTGGCGGGCTTGCTTTCCGTCAAACCCGGGGACGTGCTCTCCTGGCGCATCCTGCGGAAGTCCCTCGATGCCCGCGACCCGCTTGACCTCGCGTTTGTTTATTCGGTGGAAGCCCGGCTCGTGGAACGGGAAGCGGAAGCCATTGAGCGCATCAACCGCCGCCAGCGCCCGCAGCGTGCGGATTGGTACGAGGAAGTCCCCTTTCGTCTGCCCGAACCTGGCCAGGAGTCTTTAACGCATCAGCCGGTCATCGTGGGTTCGGGTCCGGGGGGATTGGCGGCGGCCTATTTCCTGGCGGAAGCGGGGTATCAACCGCTTCTCCTGGAACGCGGCGCCCCCGTATCGCAGCGCATCCGCGACGTGGCGGCCTTTGACGCCGGGGGACCGCATCAACCCGAAAGCAATTATCTCTTCGGCGAGGGCGGCGCGGGGACGTTCAGCGACGGCAAACTGACCTATCGCGGTTCCGGCCCCGAGGTGCGGCGCATTCTGGAAATGTACGCCGAGTGCAAGGGCAAACCATCCATCGTGTATGAACATCGTCCGCATTTGGGCAGCAACCGCTTGCCCGCGGTGGTCAAGGCCCAAAGGCAGCGCATCGAAGCCATGGGCGGCACAATGCGTTTTCATTGCCGCGTCGAGGACCTGGATCTGGCCGATGGCCGGGTGCGCGGACTGGCCACCAGTTCGGGCTATATCCCTGCCCAGGTGGTCATTCTCGCCATTGGCCACAGTGCCCGCGACACCTATCGGATGTTGCTCCAGCGCGGCGTGCCGCTGGCGCCCAAGGCGTTTCAATTGGGTTTGCGCATCGAGCAGCCCCAGGAAAGCATTAATCGCCATTGCTATGGCGCGCAGCGGCTCGAAGATCGGCTCGGCGCGGCTCAATATGCCATCGTCGCCAAGGGAGGCGGGATGGATGTCTTTAGCTTTTGCATGTGCGCGGGAGGATACATCATGCCGAGCGTGTCCACGCCGGAGGCATTTTGCACCAACGGCATGAGTTTGTCGAAACACGATTCCCCGTTCGCCAACAGCGGCCTGGTGGCCACGCTGGAACCCGCACGCTTCGGCTCCGACCATCCCCTCGCCGGCATGATGCTGCAAGAGAAATTGGAACGGCGGGCGTTCGCGTTGGGGCGGCGCAACTATCTTTGTCCCATTCAATGGGCCAAGGATTTTCTGGCGGAGCGGCTGAGCCAGGGCGTCTTGCCGAGCAGCTATCCGCGCGGCGTCGTGCCGGCGGACCTCCGCGAGGTGCTGCCCAGTGAAGTCGCGCGGGCCATGCACCTGGCGCTGCCCATCATGGACCGGAAATGGCGGGGGCGCTTTCTCGAACAGGCCACGCTGGTCGGCCCGGAAACGCGCGGCAGCGCGCCCGTGCGCATCCTCCGGCGCGACGAGACGCGAACCAGTCCAGATTGGGAGGGCCTGTATCCCGTTGGGGAAGGCGCGGGCTATGCGGGGGGGATTGTCAGCGCCGCCGTGGACGGCCTGCGTTCGGCGCTGGCGATCATCCAGCGCTATGCACCGCTGCGAAAAACTTGAGAACGCAAGCCTGAAAGCTTCTGCCATCACTCGGACAGATTCGGTTCTTCTTGCACGAATTGCTCAAAGGCCTTGAGCGCGACTTGCAGGTCGTTTTCCCTTGGAATGAGCAGCGCGCGCAGACGGCCGCGCAGGATCACCCCTTTCTCCAAATCGTGGCCAAAAAGCTGCTGCCGCAAGAGGCCATGGCTGAATTCCAGACCCGCGGCATCATGCGGATGGAGCATCTCGATATAGGTCCAGGGACTTTGCTCGAAGCGCCCCATGGCCAGGGGAAAGGAGGAGGTGTCCACGACCTCGATTTGGCCGAACGGCAGTTGCGTCAAGGTCTGCAGATACAACCCATGCCACAGACCCGGCGTCAGAGCGGAGATTTCCAGGTCGATCTGGCGAGCGGACCGCACTTGCCAATGGGCATGGCATTCGACGGGCCGGTTCGGCGTGGGGAGATATTTCACGAGCAAGGTGTCCTGGCGGCACACGACCTCGGGAACGAAGCCGGGTTCGGCCAATGGTTTCTTGCCCAGATCATTGGCATCGACGATTTCCAAGCCCAGCACCGGGCCAAAGGCGATGCCCAATTCCTCTTCCCTGATCATCAGCCCCGTCATGGGATCGCAATCGACGCGCAGGCCGTTCAACGCTCCCGTGAAATGTCCCTGGCTCGGCTGCCACTGAAATGCGGACATGGCTTTCCCCTTGATCGCGGCTCTCAGGTGATCGACGGCCAGACGGCGAGCGGGTTGTGATTCATCGGCTCAACTCTCTATTCATCGCTGCCGCCGGCCTCGACGGCGTCTTTCATCTTGAACTCTCGGCTCCGGATCGGCCAGCTTAAAATCGAGTTGCCGGCGCTGGATGTCCACGCGCGCCACTTTGACCTTGACCCTGTCGCCCAGGCGAAAGCGCCGCTGCTGGCGGCGTCCCACAAGGCTGAAGCTGCGCTCATCGTAGTAATAATCATCATCGGTGAGGGAGTTGACGTGGACGAGTCCCTCCACGGGCAGCGCGGCCGCCTGCCCGAAGAAACCATATTCCTCCACGCCCGTGAGCAAGATTTCCATCTCCATGCCGAGGCGGCTGCTCAAATAGGTGAGGAGCTTGAGCTTAACCAACTCCATTTCGGCCCGGTCGGCCCGGCGCTCGGTGAAGCTGCAATGCTCGCCCAGCGCGACCAATTCCCCTTCATCGTTGCCGGCCCGCTTGTTGCGCCGGAGCCGATGCACCAGCCGATGGATCAACAAGTCCGGATAGCGGCGAATCGGCGAAGTGAAGTGGCAGTAATGCTTGCTGGCCAGGGCGTAATGGCCGTCTTCCTCGGGCGTGTATTCCGCTTGCTTGAGGCTGCGCAGCAAGGCATAGTGCACGGCGTGCCGCTGCGGCTGGTTCGCCGACTCCTCGAGCAAGCGCTGCAGTTGAAAGCGGTCCGTGGGGCGATCGATGTTGACCTTGTATCCCAGGCCCTTGACGAAATGGATGAATTGTTCGAGCTTGAGGGGGTCCGGGGCGGCATGGACGCGGCGCAGAAACGGCACCTGATGCTGCTGTAAAAACTCGGCCACGGCTTCGTTGGTGGCCAGCATGAATTCTTCGATGATCTGATTGGAGATGCCGCGTTCGACGAAGTGAGCGCCGGCCATCTGGCCGTGATCGTCGTACTCCAATTCGACTTCGGGCATGTTCAATTCCAGGGCGCCGCGCTTCTTGCGGCGTTCGTGCAGGATCAGGGCAAAGTCCTTCATCTGCTTGAGCATGTCGAGCACCGCGGGGGGGCATGGCGCCGACTTGGGAGGCGCATCCGATCCGGCCTCCTGGCTGCGCCAGGGCAATTTCCCCAGGTGCTTGCGGGGGTGGCCGTCGAGCAAGGCCGTGGCTTCCGCATAGGCAAAGCGATGCTGGACGCTCACCACGCCAGGGACGATCTCGGCATGGACGCGCTCCCCCTTGGCCGTGAACTCCATGCGCACGCTATGGGTATAGCGGAGGCGCTTCTCTTGCAGGCTGGCCACGCCGTTGGAAATCAATTCCGGTATCATCGGCAACACCCGCCGCGGCAAGTAGACGCTCGTGCCGCGCTGCTTCGCTTCACGATCCATCAGGCTCCCCGGGGGGACGAAGTGGCTGACGTCGGCGACGTGCACCGTTAAATGCCAATGATGTTTGCGGGGGTCATAACTCAGGCTGACGGCGTCGTCGAAATCATGGGCGTCGGCGGGGTCGATGGTGATGACCAGTTGTTCGCGGAAATCGACGCGGCCCGCAAGGTCGTTTTCATCAAATGATGCCACGATCTGCCTGGCTTCCGAGAGCACGTCGGGAGGAAACACGTCCGGCAAAGCGAAAGCCCGAATGATGGACAACGTGTCTACGCCCGGTTGCCCTCGGGGTCCAATGACCTCGGTGATGACGCCCTCCCCCGCGGCTTGGGGCGAGGGGAAGCGGATCATTTCGAAAACCACCTTGTCTTCGGGCTTGGCCCCCTTCGCGCCGGCGTCGCCGACCCAGATGGGTTCGTGAAACGTGGTGCCATCGACGGCCACGTAACCGCCGTCGGAGCGAATGAAGTAGGTGCCGACAAACTGCTGGGTTTGCCGCTCAACGACGCGCACGATTTCACCTTGCGGCGAGCGGTCGCGCTGTTTGGGTTTTTTCGTCAAGCGCACGAGCACTTCATCACCAGTCGAGGCATCTGCGACCCCTTGCGCGGGGATGTACACCTCGCCGGCGTCCCGCTTGACCGTGCTGGGAGCATGGACGCGGACGATGCCCGCCCCCGAGGCAAGCTTGCGAAATACGCCCGTGACGGTGCCGTGCGGCTTGGCGGGCTGGATGGTCTGGCCCTTGCCCACTTCCAGCCGGCCTTCCTTGATCAAATGCTGAAGGAGATGGCGAAAGTTGGGGTAATCGACCTGGGGTACGCCCAGCCGGCGGGCCAAGGCCTTGGCCTTTAAGGGCTGATACTGCGGCTTACCTACCAGAAGCATCAACTGGGTCATCAAGTCGGGCATGATGCCTGCCTATCGGTCAAGGTCGTTCCGTGGCTGAAAGCAGCTTAGACTGGAGCATTCCTTCGACGCTGCAATAGAGTGGAGACGTTCATCCACCGGGTCAAGGTTCGAAGAGGTTAATGGCGCACGCGCAGATTGCTCGTTTCCCGCAACACCTGGGCGATAAACCATTCGAGGAAGACCCAGCCCAAGAGAAACATGCCCAGGCCAATGCCTTCCAACGGCCAATCCAACCAATGGTCGATCCAATACAGCAGAACCAATCCCAGGACCACCAAGGTAAACTTGAGCAGGCTGATGATGAAGCCGTTTTCGTAATAAATGCCCAGGTCGCAGTGCGGGCAGTGCAAATGATTGATGTAACTGCCCAGCGGAATGGCCCAGACGCCAATATCCTCATGGCACCGAGGACAGTTTTTACCTCCGTTCATGCCGTTTCTTCTCTCCCGTTCCTGAAACAACGAATACCAACGACGGTGGAGTCAGGGTTCAAGCAAGCCGCGCAAGCGAGCGGTTCAATCCTCGAGCGGCGCGTCTTCCGCATTCGTCGAGACGCCTCCCTTGTAGAGTTTGCGTTGCAAGGCTTGATTGTAAGGCGTCCAGGCGGACGTGGAGCCGCGATCCTCGCGGATGTCGCGCAGCAGGCTGTGAAGTTTGGCGTCAAGGTTGTCGAGACAATGCACTGCCATGGCTTCGGGGGTCATGGGCAGCTTGGGGCTGCCGTATTCATGGGAGCCATGATGGGCGAGAATGACATGCTTGAGCCGCCAGGCAAGCTCATCGGGAAACTTTTCCCCCACCAATTGCTCGACTTCGCGCATTTTTTCGTTGAGCATTTCCACGCCGATGACCATGTGGCCGATCAATTGGCCTTCATCGGTGTAGCTGAAGGAACGATCGAACGTCAGCTCGCGCACCTTGCCGAGATCGTGCAAGAACAGTCCCACGAGCACGAGGTCCTTGTCCAGGCCGGGATACAGCGGCAAGACGCGATCCGCGATCTCCAACAGCTTGACAATGTGTTCGAGCAAGCCGCCGACATAGGCGTGATGATTGCGCACGCCGGCGGGCACCTTGGCGAGGGAGGCCATGAAGCGTTCGTCCATGAGGAAGACTTGCACGAGCGCTTTCAGGTTCGGTTGTTGCACCTTGTTGAGCGCCTGCTTGAGCTTTTCTTGGAGCTTGGACAAGTCCTGCTCGGTGTGCGGCAGGAAATCGGCCACGTCCATCTTCTCGCTGGGGACGACCGTCACCGAGGAAAGGATGACTTGCAGCGCCCCTTGAAACGATTGCACCTTGCCGCGCGCTTGGATGAAGTCGCCCGAGTCGAATTGCCGGGATAGATGTTCGGTGGCGTTCCACAGCCGCCCTGTGATCTGGCCCGAGCGATCGCGCAGCTCGATTTGCAGATAAGGATTGCCTTGCCGATTCGTGCGCAGTTGTTTGTCGCCGACCAGGAAAACATCATCCAAGCTGTCGCCATCCAAGAGTTGGCGAATATAGCGGCGTGCCATGGGCAAAACTTTCGCGGCTGGAGGACAGGGCGGTTTGGCTTGACTCTGATATAAGATATGATGCGACATCGGCAGGGTGAAGGCAATCGCCTGGTGCGCGCCTGGGCCGCGATCCGCGCTGGCCCAACCGAGCGCCGCGTCAATGCAAGCCGCGCTCGGCTCGGAAATCTTGCCGGAACGAAGCAGGAATTTCATTCACCTGGACGGTGATGCCGGGTTATCCTTAACGGTTCAGAAGTTTGGTTTCACAGCGTCTTGCACCATGAACGGCATGTCCTAGAGGAGCTAACGAAGATGAGCACGCCGATCCCCACGATTCGTTGTCGCGAGAACGGTCCCCTCGTCATCCAGGGACCGATCTGTGTTCTCGATCATCAAGGCAATCCGTTTCCCCTGCCGGCGGGCAAGGACGTCTTCGCCTTGTGCCGCTGCGGCTCCTCGGCCAATAAGCCCTTCTGCGACGGCGCGCATCGCCAGAGCGGGTTCGAAGGAAACAATCTGGCCCCCGCGCAGCCGGCGGTTTAACCCCGCTTTCATGGCTTGCGGTTCGCGGCCGGACAAATACAATGATCTCGTCAGCCGCTTATCCGACTTAACAGTGAGCGAGGATTTATGCGCGCCTGGTTTAGCGATGTTTACCGAGCGGTCGCCACCGTGGCCCAAGGCATGTACATCACGCTTTGGTATTTCTTCCAGACGTACAAACGCCAAACCTTTACCCAGCGCTTTGAGTTCCCGGAACTGCCGGTTCCGATCAAGCCCCGCTATCGCGGCTTTCATCGCTTCGATTTGACCACCTGCATCGGCTGCGACAAATGCGCTCGGGCTTGCCCAGTGGATTGCATTTACATCGACAAGATCAAAAATCCCGTGGGCAAGGGGTTCCGCGTCCAGGGGTTCAAGATCGACTACGCCAAGTGCATTTTCTGCGCGTTGTGCGTGGACCCCTGCCCTGTCGATTGCATCTTCATGGGGTCCAATTACGACATCAGTTGCTATAGCCGCGACAGCTTGGTCGTGGATTTTGCCAGGCTGCCGCTGGACATCGCCTGGGGCCAGGCCACGCTGAATCCCACGGCCATCGCCGCTTCGAAACTGCAAGCCGAGCCGGTGTGGGTCAAGCCGCCGGATCCGCCGCCGCCGCCCAAGCCGGCGGCCGCCGCTCCGCCACCCGAAGCCCCGGCTCCCGAGGCGAAGACGTGATGGGCGGCCGGACGGCGCGGGGCTGCGATGATGCATTGCTGAGTTGACTTTGTTCGGGACGCAACCATGCCCACTCTTCTTGGATACACCCTGCTGTTCACATTCGTTGGGGCGTTTTTCATCTTCTTCCACCTGGTCCTTGGCAAGTTCATCCGACCCGCCAAGCATGAAGAAGAAAAGGCGGCGATTTACGAATGCGGCGAACCCACCGTGGGCTCGTCCTGGATTCAGTTCGACCTGCGCTTTTACGTCGTCGCCCTGCTCTTTGTCATTTTCGATGTGGAAATGGTCTTTTTCTTTCCCTGGGCGGCCGTCTTCGGCAAGTTGAATGCCTTGGCCAATCCGGCCGTTTCACTGCTGCCCGATGATCAAAAAGGTCCGCTCATTCAGGCGCTGATTCCCGACGCCGCGGCGAATACTGTGATCCATCCGCAACAGGCCAACATCATGGCATGGTTTTCGTTCATCGACATCATGATCTTCTTCGGCGTCTTGATGGTGGGGTTTGCTTATCTTTGGAAACGGGGCGATTTGGACTGGGTCCGCAGCACTGCCGCGGAAAAGGAATCGATCTCGACGAGTTCGTCGGCAAGCAGCGCAGCATAAGCCGCCGGCGCGGCTCCCGGGGCGCCAGCGCATCCCGCTCATGCCTAAACCAGGCGCATAGACACGGCCACTCGATGAAGAGGTGAGGAAACATGGGTTGGGCTGAAGGTCGTTTTGAAGAGGGTGTGATTACAACGTCGCTGGAGCAAGCGATCAATTGGGCGCGCGAATCCAGCATGTGGCCCATGACGTTTGGCCTGGCGTGCTGCGCCATCGAAATGATGGCCACGGGCGCCAGCCGCTACGATATCGACCGCTTCGGAGCCGGGGCCTTTCGAGCGACGCCGCGCCAGGCGGATTTGATGATCGTCGCCGGCACGGTCAACTACAAAATGGCCAGCCGCGTCCGCCGGCTCTACAATCAGATGCCCGATCCCAAATTCGTCATCGCCATGGGCGCCTGCACGTGCGGCGGGGGGCCATATTACAAATATGGCTACAACGTGGTCAAGGGCGTGGATCTCGTCGTGCCGGTGGACGTTTACGTGGCGGGCTGCCCGCCGCGCCCCGAAGCCTTGCTCGAAGGCTTGATGCGGATTCAGGACAAAGTCCGCTCCATGAAGTACCTCACCAAAGGACAACCTTACGAAAACTTGATCCCCATGCGGACCGGCCAGGTCAAGCTGCCGCCCGAATTGGCTACGCCCGAGTTGGCCAACCAATTCGCCAAGAAAAACAAAGAGGCGGCGGCCCCGGCCAAGGCGTAATCCACCATCCCCTTTCCTTAAAGCGAAGCACCATGACGGGTCCAGAAATCATCCTGCTCCTCGACGAACAGTTCGGCCCCAAGATCAAGGAGAAGAAGCCGGAGGCCATCGATCCTTTCGTCGAGGTGGAACCGCAGCATCTCGTCGAAGTGTGCACGTTTCTGCGCGACGATCCTCGATTGCAGTTCGACATGCTCAACTGCATCACTGGAACCGATTATCTGGAGACGGAGAAAGCGAAGCTGGCCAAAGCGGGCTTCGAGCCGCACGTCGAAGTCGTTTATCACTTCTCCAGCTTTGTGAAGAAGCATCGGTTTGTCGTGAAAGTGTGCTTGCCGCGCTGGCGCGATCAGCAAGAAGGCCAATTGCCCCAGGTGCCGTCCCTCGTTGCCTTATGGCCGGCCGCGGATTGGCACGAACGCGAAACCTTCGACATGATGGGTATCGACTTCACGGGCCATCCCGACCTGCGCCGCATCCTATTGGCCGAGGATTGGGAAGGCTATCCGCTGCGCAAGGATTATGTGTTTCCATTGGAATACCATGGGATTCGAGGCCGTTGACGTGAGGGAGATAGAGGGAGAGGGCCCTTTCTTGAAAGCCAGGGAATCCTGCTCTTCGCGCACTTAGCGCCCGTTTGACCCAACCGCATCCAACCAGCCCAAGGGGTTGTAGCATGTCCGCGACCGCCGTTCATGAAAAAGACGATCAGCGCCTGGTGGAGTTTGACGTCCGCACGGACGAGATGCTTGTCAGCATGGGGCCGCAGCACCCCAGCACCCACGGCGTGCTCCGGCTGGTCTTGAAGACCGACGGCGAGATCGTGTCCGAGGTCGCGCCGCACGTCGGCTATCTCCATCGCTGCGCGGAAAAGATCGGCGAAAACGTCACGACCATCCAATACATCCCCTACACCGATCGCATGGATTATCTGGCCGCGATGAACATGAATCTGGGCTACTCCCTGGCGGTGGAGAAGCTCTGCGGCATGAAGATTCCCGAGAAAGCCCAGGTCATTCGAGTGCTGATCGCGGAATTGAACCGCATCGCCAGCCACCTCGTGGCCATGGGCACGTATGGGTTGGACCTGGGCTCGTTCAGCCCGTTTCTTTACGCCTTTCGCGAACGGGAAATGATCCTCGATCTCTTCGAGGAAGTTTGCGGCGCTCGGCTGACCTACAGCTACATCACCATCGGCGGCGCGCACGACGATCTCCCCGAAGGCTGGCTGGGGCGGCTCAAGGAGTTCTTGGATTACTTTGAGCCGCGCATCCAGGAATACCATACCCTGCTCACGCACAACCACATCTTCATCAAGCGCACCGCCAACATCGGCGTCCTCTCCAAGGCCCAGGCCCTGGCCTTCGGCTGCACCGGGCCGATGCTTCGCGGCTCCCTCGATCGCCGCAACCAGGATCATGCGTGGGACCTGCGCAAGATCGAACCCTACTGCGGCTACGAAACGTATGATTTTGAAGTGCCCATTCCCCCCTTCGATCATGCTCCCCGCGAAGCGGTCATTGGCGACTGCTGGCATCGCTACTATGTGCGGATGCTCGAAGTCGTCAACTCCATGAAAATCATCCGCCAGGCCATCGACCGCTACGGTTCGGCCAGCGGCTCCCATCGCGTGGAACTGCCCAAGCATTTGCATCCAGGGGAAGCCTATCTGGAAACGGAATGCCCCCGCGGCCAAATGGGCTTTTACGTCGTCGGCCGCAATACGAAGGAACAAGTCCCCCTGCGCGTTCGGGCGCGCTCCTCCTGCATGGCCAACCTGAGCGTCTGCCATGAACTGTGCCGCAACTGTTTGATCGCCGACGTCCCGGCCATTGTCGGTTCGATCGACATCGTGATGGGCGAAATAGATAGATGACTACGGTTTTCACAAGTCGTTTAAGTTCAATGACTTGTGGAAATCAAAAATTCCCCGAAAGTGCCCGAAATAGGGTGCATTTCCCGGAATGCGGTGCATTTAGGGTGCATCGCCAACTCGATATCGTAGCACCAACTGACCGCCCTTTTGACGCTGAAGGCCGGTCAGTTTTTTGTTGGCGATCAACGCTCCTCAGCGAATGCAGCGGTCCCGATGTTTTCACTTTTATTGTTGTTTTCACTGTTCGGTGAAACAGCACGCTTGGGTGAAAATCGGGTTGCCAAGGTTCACTTTATATGCTATTTTCACTTATCGGTGAAATCATGGAAAAAGTGAAAACTGCACAGGACCGAGCCTTTGTTCCCGCCGCCGAATGGGTCCGGCGACTGGCCGAGGAGACTACGGCCTTTGAGATCGTCAACGCTGTCGAAGAGAAGGCAAAGCGTGCCGACCAGCGGAAGGTGGAGTGGGATCAGGTCATCACGCTCTCGGTGAAGCCCGACCAGCGACGGGTTGATCTGCTCGTGCAGACACGGCAGCACCTTTTGCCGAACACGGCTCTAGGCATCTTCCAAAAGCTCAACGCAAATCGCCCGGAGGGTACGCCTCTGCTCTGCGCTCCGTACATCTCGCCACGAGTAGCGGAGATGTGTCGAGAGCAGAACGTCAGCTACCTCGATGGCGTGGGAAACTGTTGGATCGCCGCACCTGGGCTGTTCGTGCATATTGCCGGTCGCCCGAACCGTCCAACGGTGAACAAGGCCGTCGATCCCTTCTCCAAGAAGTCGAGCCGGGTCGTCCGCACGCTTCTCACGCATCCCCAAAAGGGATGGCAGGTGCAACAGTTGGCACAGCAGGCCGACGTGAGCCTGGGTTTAGTGTCGAAGGCAAAGACTGCACTCGTGGAGGATGCCTACTTGGAGGAGCGTGACCGCCTGCTGTTCGTGCGGGATGGGGTCAAGCTCCTTCAGGGATGGTCGTCGGAATATCGCCCGCATGTGAAGCGGGTCCAACTCTTCGCCATCCCTCGGCCTAACGAGGTCGAAACACGTCTCGCTGAATGGTGTCGGACGAACAAGGTCACTTACGCCCTGACGCAGCTTGCGGCGGCTTGGCGGTATTCGCCGATGGTCCGATACGACAAGAGCGTGGCCTACATCGACAGAAAACTGGAGACGGGCAACAAGCTGAAATCGTTGCTCGAACATCTCGACGCCAAGGAAGTCGAGACGGGGGCAAACTGCATTCTCTGGATCACGGACGACCCCGCTGTGTTCACGGACTCTAAAGAGTTCGACGGCGTAAAGGTTGTCTCCCCGCTTCAACTTTACCTGGACCTGATGGCACTGTCGGGGCGGGGAAAGGACGCAGCGGAAGAGGTCTTTGAGAGGGAACTGCGTCCACTGCTTACAGTCGGTGAATCGAAGTCAGGAGGCGACGAATGAACGAAGTGGATGCGTGCCGAGCCGTCCTGATCGAAGTGCTGACCATCCTCGCCAAAGACCTCGACAAGCTGGCCGTCGTGGGCGGTTGGGTTCCCGAACTGGCATTCCCCAACAAGGGACATATCGGATCGCTTGATGTCGATCTTGCCCTCGACGCACGCAAACTCGAACCCAAAGCCTACGAGTCGATCCGAAAGAAGCTGGCGGACGCCGGGTATCAACAGTCCCCGGAGATGTCGAATCGGTTCTATCGCAACATCCCCGGCACGTCGATTCAGGTGAAGGTCGATCTCATCACGGGAGAGTTTCCCGAAATCGCCGCCGATGGAACGCATTACCGCATTCAAGAACTGGCGGTGTGGAAGGCCCGTGGCGTGGATTTGGCATTCACCTTCCAGCAGGATGTCGCCGTCGAAGGGACTCTTCCGAACGGGGGACACAACAAGGTCTCGGCGAAGATGCCGATCATCGCCGCTTACCTGTGCATCAAGGTCATCACCCTCAGCGAGCGCAAGAAGGAGAAGGACGCCTACGACATATGCTTTTGCATCGAGAACTACCACGGCGGCTACAAAAAGTTGGCCGAGGAGTTCCGGGACAAGATGGATGACAAACTCATCGCCGAAGGCATTGGCATCCTGCGGGAAAAGTTCGAGAGACTGGACAGCATCGGTCCGGCGTGGGCGGCACAGACAGCCGAGGAAGCCACTGCCGGAACCGACTTCGATTTGGAAATGGAACAGCGCCGAGCCTACGAAATCGTCAACGCACTGTTGCGAGAGATCGACAGCATGGCTGGGGAGTAGATCTCGAGCTTTTATTTGACGGCTATTTGATCCGAACGAAACTTTGGTATGGATTCGGATCAGCCCTTCGCTGCAAGTGCATGTCGAGCATGGCATTGCGAGATACAGCGATATTGGATGCTATTTTGACTGAGGGAGTTGACCCCAGAAGGTTGTTGAACTCATGCCCTGGATCGAATGGTACAACTCGCTGGCCAAACCCGCTTGGACGCCAGCCCCGGCGACCATCGGGATGATCTGGCAGATGCTCTACCCGATCATCCTCATCAGCTTTGGATTCGTGTTCGTGCAGGCGATCCGCAAGAAAGTGCCGTGGCTGGTGGCGATGCCCTTCGCCATCAACCTCGTGGCCAATCTGATCTTCACCCCGATTCAATTCGGGATGCGGAACCTGCCGCTGGCGTCGGTGGACATTCTGATCGTGTGGGGCACGATCATCTGGGCGGCAGTGGCGATCTGGAAGCACTACCGCTGGGTCGCCGTGGCTCAGGTGCCGTACTTCATATGGGTGTTGATAGCGACGGTACTGCAACTAAGCATCACGGCGATGAATTGGGGAGCGGCGCCATGATGCCGTTCAGGCATCCGGCGAAAAAGGGAAATGTCAGAGCGATGCAGATTCGATCAATGCTGTTTACAATGAGGAAGCGTAAATCCTGATCCACTTTCCCCTCGCATTCGCCACTCAACTCGGTGGCAAGTATAACAATTTTTGGTAAGGGAGGAGTACCGGGTCCGTTATCAATTCGGGGTCGCTTGCACCGGGGAGCGCCAAAGTGGAAAAACTCTCGGATGACCATCGAAAATCCGATGCCGCCGAGCAACTGGGCGTCACACCCGGCCCGCTTCGCAAAAGAGACAGCGCCGAGAAGATTGCAGCCGTTCGCTAACCAGTGAACGATGACCGGCTCTTCAAGTGGGAAAACATGGATGCCTTGCTCAAACAAGCGGTGGTGGCCAGAGTGTAAGCAACGAAGTGATGAAACAGTAGAAAAAAGATGAAAAAGAAGGGAGCGAAGCCGCCGACGGTGTACGTCATCGCCGGTCCCAATGGGGCGGGGAAAACGACGTTCGCTTCGGAATTTTTGCCACACTTCGTGCAGTGCCAGGAGTTTCTGAATGCGGACCTGATCGCTGCGGGTTTGTCGCCGTTTGATCCAGAGTCGCAGAACGTTCGTGCTGGGCGATTACTGTTGGACAGGATTAGTGAACTAACGATCGAGCGAGCGACCTTTGGCTTCGAGACCACCTTATCGGGTCGAACCTACATTAAGCGGCTCGCCGATATGCGGGACTGCGGCTATCAGGTTTTTCTGTTCTACCTGTGGTTGCCGAGTGCGGCGATGGCAGTCGCTCGCGTGGCGAACCGGGTCAAGCAAGGTGGGCACAATGTCCCACCGAATGATATTCGACGGCGTTATGCAGGGGGCTTGCGCAATCTGTTTCGAATGTATCGTCCGATTCTCGATGGCTGGTGGCTCTACGATGCGTCTCGCTTGCCGCCCAAACTGGTTGCTTCGGAGGAAGGCAAACAACTGACAGTTAAACAGAAACGGCTGTTTGACCGAATCAAACGACAAGCGGAGGGATACCCATGAAGAGTAGAATTGACCAGCCGTTGGCGAAATTGGCCGATGCCGCCTTTGAGCAAGCGTCTCAGAAGGTGATTGAGCGCGCCCGTCAATTCGGTACCCCCATTATCGTGTGGGAAAATGAGGCCATAAAGGAAGTGCAGCCGCCGCAAGATCGATCGGCATTGGACCGGCAAAATTCTGGTCGTCTTCCTGGCCGTCCTGCACAGCCCGCGGCGGGGCCTAATGCGGAATAAGATCGGCCTCGACGTCTGCATGGTGAATACACGCCTGACGATTACGGCACTTGGTTTGGGCATCAAAAGTGGCCTGCTGCAACTAAGCATCACGGCGATGAATTGGGGAGCGGCGCCATGATGCCGTTCAGGACCAGGGTAGGGTAGTAGAGTAGGGGAGGATGCCTCTGCCAGGGAAGCACTCCGTGTCGAATCCCAAGTCGTGGCTGGTTGATCACGGCGCGCCTGGCGCTGCACCATTCGAAATCGGCGGCCCGATCTTGGGCAAAAGTTCCGGGGCCTTGGGCAGCTTTTCCGTCGCATCCATCAGATGATCGACCGTTGCGGCTTGATCCGCGGGCACCGGCGGGACCATGATCTCATGAGGGGGTTCCGGTTCGAAAAAGGAGCGGCCATCCGGATCCGCCAATTTCAGCGACCGGGCGCGTTCGCGCAAATGTTCGCTGGCGCGGTTGATGGCGCACATCGGCAGCGGGCCGCTCGCAATGCTCACGTTGTTGAATTCCATGATGGTGCCTTTTTGCCGCTCGAAATCGACCAGGGCCACGTTGTAATCCGCAATGGCGAAGTGCTCATCCCGCAATGCATCGGTGAAGTTTCGCTGAGCTTCGAGCAAATTGACGATCGTGGCATCGGTCAAACTCGCCTGGAAGCGTTTGAAAATGCTGTCCAGATTGACCGCGGCGGCCATGCGCCGGGAGCGCTGCACCATGATCAATTCATGAAATTGCACCAACTCCTGGTAGCTTCTCTGGAGATTGAAGCGCAGCTTTTCCTCTTGGTCGCGGAGGTAAGTGACGCGCTGGGCCAACTGCAATTGGGCGCGGGTGACTTGGGCATGGGCATCGCGATAGCCCAGCGGCACGCGCATGATCAGTCCCATGTTCCAGTTTTGAAACTGATTGCTGGTCAGGCTGCGAAAGGCGTTGATCTCTTCCGGTCCATCCAAGCGCGACCCCAAGCCGGTCACTTCATAGTTGCCAAACGCGCGCAGATCGGGCAGAAGATTGTTCTGCAGCCGCAGCACTTGCAACTGGGCCGCTTGAATCTCCTGACGGGTGAGGACCAATTCGGGCCGCCGGGCCAAGGCCTCGGCAAACGCTGCGTTGAAATCGGGTCGAAACGGGGCCACGGTGGGCGAATCCATCGGAATCAGCCGGCTCCCGTCTTCCGGGGCCATGCCGAGCAGATAGCGCAGCCGGCGCTCCGCTTCCAGGACGCCCAGTCGGCTCGTGCCCGTGCCCAGGGCCGCGATGCGTTGGGCGCGGAAACTGTAAAACTGCTCTTCGATCTGAGCGAGTTCCTGCACGGCGACCTGTCCGGCGTCGAGTCGAGCCTTGTTGCGCATCCAGGCCGCGTGGCCTTGCCGCACGCCGATCTCGCGGCTGTATAAATCCCAGTAAGCGGCGTAGAGACCCCAATAGGCTTCCTCCACGGCGAACAGCAAATCCTGGACGCGCCGCTCGAACTCCATCTGTGCTTCATCCGCGAAAAGGCGGGTGAGCAGGATGCCCGGCACGCGGCCGCCCGTCGGCACGGGAAAGTTCAAGCGCGTGCTGCCGGGGTGGGCTTCCGTGAGTTGATTGATGCCGATGCCGAAGCCTTGCAACAGCGGCTGCTCGAAACCCAGTTGGACCGTTGGACGGTAAGCGGGATTCACGCGCGGATTGAGGTTCGAATATTCGTAATCCGTGGTGAACGTGATGTTCGCCATGCCGCCCGTGGGCAGCGGTTTGACCAATGCGGTCTGCACTTGGGAGATATCTTGATTGATCGCGGTGCGGCCAAAGCCGAAGAAGGAGTCGAGGGCCGTGCCGATGGGTCGATCCGTCTTGGACCACGTGGCGCTGGTTTGCCAGAAGGTGTCGAACTTGGCCAAGGACTGTTCGATGTCCACGGCCGCGATGGCGGGGTCATAGGCAAACACGCGAATGCTGTCCGTGGCATTGCTGACGGATAAACCGCGATTGGGGCCGACCAGGCTGGAGCGGCGCCCCCCCGAACGATCGAAGAATTCCCCGGTGCGCCCATTCTCCAGGGCTATCGCCAGGCACTCCGCCAGGCTGATGCGGCGCGGGTTGGCTTCAGGGTTGAGCACGGTCCGCAGGGGCGGCAGTTGATCCTTGATCGCCGTGCCATCCGGATGATCCTGCGTGTTCGCTTCGACGACCCCGCGCAGCGCTTGGCTCTTGTAATGCCGATAGTCCGCTTCAGTTTGAAAATGGTGTTGCTGGCAGCCGGCCGCGAGGACCCCGCACATGATGACGCTGGCGAACCATCCTTGAGGCATTCGCACCATGTTTCCCTTCCCTTGGTCCGTGGCTGGTGGGTGTGGCTGTGCACCAGACCCGCCAACAACGCAGAGGATAGCCTCCCAAAGGATCCCGACGGAATCCTGGGCGCTCCCATGCTCTATCGGCAACTCTGTAAACGGATCACGATAAAATTTGCCGATTATTCCTCTTGGAGGGATTGAAAGGGTTCAATCTTGTGAAGGACGTGAATTCAGATAAGATTCGCTGAATCGAGTGCAATGACAAGTTGGGAATCTTCCCGGCAAAGGGATGGGAGGCCTAAAGCGCCAACCGTTCATGGGTCGGATAATTCAAACAAACATCGTTGCTTGAACCGTGCTCCCCTGGATGGGGCCATCTGGGATAAAAAAACAGCCTGGAGAGGCCCAGGCTGTTGGCTTTATTGATGTCGACCGCTCTTGGACTCAGATCACTTGGTCATGTCCCGAATGAGGCTGTAAATCGGCCCGGTCATCATGCTCGGTTGATTGTAGCTATACATGCTCTTCATCATTTCAAAGAGCAAGAAGCCAACGAACGGCATCAGCAGCACCGTCGGCAGGAGGGCCATGCTCCACCAGCCCCATTCGGCCGGTGCAGCCGCCATGGCCCCCGAGGGAACCACTTCGCTCTCATCTTCGACGGCTTCGTCCACGATCACATCGCCTTCATCGTCGAAGAGGGCCGCGGCGTCGCCCGTCGTCACGGCTTCGCCCACGTCTTCCTCGTCATCGATGACGATCACTTCGCTGTCCGTGTCGTCGATGACTTCGGAGCTGCTGTCGTCGTCCAGGGCCAATTCGAAATCGGAGGTCTCGGCTTCGATGGCCCCCGCGCCGACGCGCGCCGTTTTCGGCCCGGACTCGCCGGACAAATTCTCGTCTTCCAGCGTCAACTCGAAATCGCTGCTGGAGGTATCTCCCTCTGGCTCCAGGGAGAGATCAAATTCGCTGCTTTCCGATTTGCTGGAGGGAGACAGCTTGGCGGCGGGAGTGAATTCGCTCGAATCCATGCTCAGTTCAAACGTGCCGCTGGATTCATCGGCCAGCACTTCGGGGCTGACGCGCTCCTTCTTGCGCCGCATGGTGCCGCCTTCTTCCGGCTGCAAGACGCCGCCCAGGTCCAACGCATCGCCCGAATCGGATCCCGTGCCCGTGTCCAATTCCATGTCGCTGGTCAGTTCCAACTCCAAGCTGGGCATCGAGGGCGAACTCTCCAGTTCGAAGACGCTGTCGCCGGGCAAATTCGAGGTGGGCGTCAGCTCGAACTCGCTTGTGCCCGCCTTGGGCATTTTCTTGGAGGAAGGCGTCTTGGAGGTCGGCGGGGTGGGGCCAATGTCTTGCACCTCGGCGATTTGCGCTTCGATGTCGAATTGCTCAGTGGCCGCGGGAATTTTCCCCGATTTCGGCGGCGAAGGTGCATTCGGCGCCGGTGTTTTGGTGGATGAACCCGGCTTGGGAATGCGCCGCGACGAAGGCGGCGGAGGCGGCATCAACCCTGACAACTGCGGCGGCAAATCGAAATCAACCAAACGCACGCCGCTGTCCGGCAAGCGGCCGGAGAGGCCATCCAGGCGCACCTGGCTATCGCCGGTGCCGGGTGGTTCCTCTTGGCCGATGGGGACCACACTGTCATCGTCTTCGTCCTGGGTCCCGCCATGAATGGGCTTTTGCGAGGCGCTCGAGGCCGCCGTGGGGAAGACGAAGGAGGACGACGCCGGCCCCAGCTCTTCCGGGCTGGGCAACAGTTCTAGATCGCTCCCTTGCGGTACGAGAATAATATCGCTGTCGCTGTCCTTGGTGCTCTTGGAGGAGCCTTTTTTCGCCTCTTCGGATTCAAAGATGTCCAGCTTGCTGTCGCCTTTCTTGATTTGCGCGGAGGTTAAGGGCACCATGTCATCCCCGTGGACGGCGCTGCCGCCCGCCTCGGCGGGGGCCACCTCGGCTTCGATCACCGGCGTTTCCTCCGCGCTCGGATCGCCGCGGCGCCGCGACATCTCCTCTATGTCTTGCACGCGAAAGCGCCAACTGCCGCGATCCGCGAAGGCTCGAATCTCCCGACGCTGGGCCATTTGATTCAATTCTTGCGGCGATAATCCCAACATCTCCGCTGCTTGTTCTAGCGAGATAAAATCTTGAGCCATAGCATGTCTCCTTGATCCCCATGGACAGGGGGCTCGACTGTCCGAAGGGAGTTAAGGCGCGAGATCGGCAGTCTACTTCTACCGATTGTAAAACACAGCCAATCGAATGCAAGTCGATCAGGATAACGGAAGCTGAATCCCGCCGCGTGATGGGCAGGCCGCGCCGATTATGCTGATTCGCCGTTCTATTTCTTTGGCAAGGATCACGAATTCTACCCTGATTACCCCATCATAAATCTTTCCTGACACGTTTTGCAACATTTATTCGGCGGCGGCTTCGCAAACCAGGAGAATTCGACTCTTCCATTTTACCGCCAAGCTCGACGAAGATCGAACCGTTTCAAGGAACCGCTCGCTTCAGACTTTCTCGGCATTTTCTGGGGATTGCCCCGTCTCCAGGCCATCCGCTCTGGACTTGACCCCAAGTCATGACCTGCCTATAGTCCCGAGGCCATGAATAACCATTTACCTGTCTTGACATTAATCGGACTCTTGGGATTTTTCTTCCTGGACCATGCCAGAGCGGCCCAGGAAGATCGTGCCCCTGCGTCCCGCGAACCGCAAGTCCTGGTGCTTGCCAACGAGGCCACTCTCGTGGGGCAATTTAAACGCAGCGAGACGGGGGATTACATTCTGGACAGTCAACAAGGCAGTTCGGTCTTCAAAGCCAAGGACGTGCTGCGACTCTGCCCCACGCGCCGCGATGCCTACCACTATTTGAAAACCAGGGCGAACCTCCGCGATGCGGACGAACGGTTTCGCTTGGCGCGCTGGTGTTGGACGCAACAACTCATCGAAGAAACGATCGAGGAACTGGAGGCCACGCTGGGCTATCGTCCCCAACACCGCGAGGCCCAAGGTATGCTGCGTCTGGCCAAGCTGGCCTTGACTGAGAAAACCGCCAAAGCGACGGCCGCGGCGCCGCCGTCGTCGATGCCGCCGCCATCAGTGCCAATAAAGAACGAACTTCGAGCCAAGCCCGATCCATCGGCGGAAACGCCGACGACCGACCGCAAACCGCCAGCAACCCAAACGCCGGAACGGGCATGGTCCTTCGAGGATTGGCAAAAGGCATTCGCGGATGAAAACATCATGCATTTCACGCGGCACATCCAACCGATTGTCATCAACGGCTGCGGCACGGGGGCATGCCATGGCCGGGAGGAGGGCCAGCTCGCCTTTGCCTTGCGCCGACCCGCGGGCGGTTGGAACAGCTTCACGCCGGAGATCACGCGCCACAACCTCGGCCAAGTCTTGAAGCTCATCGATCCGCTGGACTTTCAGCAAAGTCCGTTGCTGAAGAAAGCACTGGAGCCGCATGGCGGGGGACAGCGGGCGCCCTTGGGGTCCGTGGACCACGTGGCGTTTCGAACGATTCATGGATGGACGCAGCGCGTGAGTCCCTCCTCGGGCATCGCGGCCCAGCGACCATCACAGACGGCCGAGCCGCCCGTGACTTCCTCCACCATCGGCCAAGCCGGGGGGTTCGCCTCCACGCAGGCGGGTGCTTCGCCTCGGCCTCGGGTGGCGGATTCAGGATCGATGCCATGGCGCGACGGCGCGCCCATCACGGAGGAAGAGAAGAAGCAACAGATGCAGCAATTCCAGCCGCGCGGGCTCTTGGATCGGCTCACGGGGCGGCAGGAGACGTCGCCCGTTACCCCCAAGGGGCCCTCGGTGGCCGCGGGAACGCCTCCCATGTTGTTTCAAGGACAAGTGGTCAGCTCTTCGCCGACCCTCACGACGCCGTTGGCGGAAGAAGTGATCACCGTCGATGCCAAACCAACAAGGCACGATGCTAAACCCACAATGAACGATGCCAAGGAGGCGCCCTCCGCGAAGAACCCGAACGATCATGATCCCTATGACCCTGCTCCGTTCAACCGGCAATTTCATCCGCAGCGTTCCTGACGGGGTCGGCGGGGCAAGCGGCCAGCGCAGGGCGGGGCGATCCGCTCGCTGAGCCAACGAGGAAGGAAATCCATCCAAGAGGCCAAGTCAAGGAAAAGAGAACTTTCATGGCGTTGCTGGAAGTGACCAAACTGGTGAAAGCGTATGGCCGCCGCACGGTCGTCAAGGACGTCAGCTTTGAAGTGGACGAGGGGGAAGTGGTGGGCTTGCTCGGCCCCAACGGCGCGGGCAAGACGACCAGCTTTCGCATGACCACGGGCATGGTGACGCCGCGTTCGGGCCGCGTCGTCTTCAACGGCCAGGACATCACGCACTGGCCGATGTTCCGCCGCGCGCAACTGGGGATGGGCTATCTGTCCCAGGAATCGAGCATCTTCCGCAAATTGACCGTCGAGGAAAACGTGCTGGCGGTGCTGGAAATCATTCCCAAGCTGCGCTCGCTGGGGCATCGACCCTCGGCCTCGATGCGGCATGAATTGACGCATCAAGTGTTGGAGCGGTTCAAGCTGACCCATGTGCGGAAGAACGTGGCCGCCACGCTCTCCGGCGGAGAAAAACGCCGCCTGGAAATCGCGCGCTGCCTGGTCACGGAACCCCGGCTGATCCTGCTGGATGAGCCGTTCACGGGCATCGATCCCATCACGATCGAGGAGATTCAAAAAATCGTCCGCGACCTGCGCCACTCCGGCATCGGCATCCTGATCACGGACCACAATGTGCGCGAGACGCTGGAAATCACGGACCGCAGCTACGTCATCACCAGCGGGCAAGTCGAGGCCCACGGCACCCCCGAAGAGATCGTCCGCAACCCGGTGGTGATCGCCAAGTATCTGGGACAGAGTTTCGCCGCCGATCATCAGCGGCCGTTCGCCCGCGAGGCAGCGGCACGGCCATTGGCGTACCACCCCGCGCAGCCGGCCGGGGCCAGCGAACCGCGCCCCGCCGATGGGCCCCGAACGGAGCACCCGGCGGCGGCCTCGGAATCCCACGCCATGCAGCAAAGTTTGCTGCGCGAGCGCATCAGCCTGATGATCGACGCGCTCAAGACCGATCAGCGCGTCGAAGCCGAGAGGGACTTGCTGGTCATCGGCCCCTCGGCCATCCCGATGCTCATCGATGCGCTGGAGCGGCGCGATCTTGAAATTCGCCGCATGGCGTTTCACGTCTTGCAGCGCTTGGGAGAGGCCAGGGGCGAATTCGACCCATATGCTCCCGAGGCGCAGCGGCGGCATCAGATCGATCAGCTCCGCTCACAATTGCTGCGTCGTGCCGGGTGAGCCAACATCCTCAAGAAGACGGGGTCGTGGTCCCATGGCCGGGATGGTGCGAACGTGAAGCGACTCATGCGATGCTGCTGCCTCCTGTGGATGATCCTGGGACTATCCCTGGATGCATCGACGGTTCGCGCCGAAGCCATCCCCGATTGGCTGCCGCGGTATGATTTCGACATCCGGTTAGACCTGCCGCTGCGCCGAGTTGTGGCGCGGGAGCGCGTGACCTTTACCAATCGCCACGTCCGTCCCGCGAAGGAACTCGTCTTTTCGGCCTATGCGCGCTACAAGATTCCCGACGATGAAGTCGTCCTCCTGGCCAAGACGCTGGAGCTGCTCCGCGCTCATCCCAGCGACGCCATCGATTTCGTCGGCCATCGCCTGGAGATCGACCGAGTGACGCTGGCCGGCTCGGAAGAGCCGCTGCCGTTCCATTGGCGGCCCGATGTGCACACGGCCCTGGTGGTCGATCTGCCCCGGGAGGTTCGGCAAGGAGAGAGCGTCAGCGTGGAAATCCATTTTCAACTGTCGCTGCCCGACAAGCAGGGCCGCTGGGGGCACCGCCATGGCGTGACGACGCTGGCCAATTGGTATCCCATTCTCGCTTATTATGACGAACAAGGATGGCAGCCCACGCCGTTTGTCGCCTGGCATCAGCCTTTCTTCAACGAGGCGGGGGTTTACTCTGCTCGTTTCGTTTTGCCGGCCGATCAAAAAGTGGCCTGCACGGGCACGATCGTCAAGCGGCATGCGCTGGACGAGCATTGGCAGTGCCTGGAGATCGTGGCCGCGGCCGCCCGAGATTTCACGCTCGTGGCCAGCCATCGCTTCGTGGAATGGACGCGGACCGTGGAGGAGTGCACGATCCACGTGCTGGCCTTTCCGGAGCATGAAGACATGGCCCGCAAGGCCCTGGAGTTCGCGGCGGAAGTGATCCCCATCTACAACCGCTGGTTTGGCCATTATCCCTTCACCGACTTCTACATCGTCGAATCCTACTTCCCCTGGAACGGCAACCAAAACGCCGGCATCGTCCTGATCGATCATCGCGTCTTTCAATTGCCGAAAATCCTAACCCGCTACTTGGATCATTTGATCAGCCACGAAACGCTCCACCAATGGTGGTGGAACGTCGTCGGCGTCAACGGCTATGCCGAGACCTTCATGGACGAGGCCGTCGCCTGCTTTTACACCGCCCGTCGGCTGCAGCACAAATATGGCTACAACGCGCCGATGCTCGAGCTGCCGTTTGGCCAGGGCATTTTGCCGAACGTGAACCATGAGGACTATCGCTTCTATGGCCTGTATGGCACGCTGGCGCGGCGCGAGGAAACCAAGACCGTTCAACCGCTGCCCGAGTTTGGCAATATCGTCACGATGTTCAGCATGTGCTACGACCGCGGGGCGAAAATTCTGGGCATGATCGAGGAGCGCATCGGCGAGACGGCCTTTTTCGACTTCATGAAGCTGCTCTATACCCGGTATCAATTCCGCATCTTGCGGGTGGCCGACTTCCAGCGGGAGTTGGAGGAATACACGGGCTATTCATGGCAGGAGTACTTTGACCGCTGGCTCCACGGCGTGGGCGCCTCGGATTGGGCCATCCAAAAAGTGACCGTGGAGGAAGAGACGGACCGCGACAGTCAGCCGCCGGTGGCCCTGGGCTATCGGGTCGCCGTGCAGCTTCGGCAGCAAGCCGAGTTCACCGAGCCGACCTGGCTGGGCGTCAAGTTCCGCGAGGATCAGGATTATGTGATGCGGATTCCCATCCGTCCCGGCAACGAACCGCAAGTCTTTGAAGACCCTCCGTGCCGGATCGTTACCTCCGAGGACGGCCGCGAGGTCCGGGTGGTGATGAGCCTGCCGCGGAAGCCGCGCCAGATCAGCATCGATCCCGATCAAGTCCTGCTCGACAAGGAACCGGCCAACAACCACTGGAAGGCGGAGGTGGCCTATCGCTTGCCGCCGGTCTTCACCAATCTATCGGAGACGGGACTGACGACGGCCTACGACCGGTGGAATCTCATCGCGGGTCCATGGCTGGGCACGAATCAGCCGCAGTTCGGGCAGCGGGCCTATGCGGGGTTCCGCGCCGCGGCTTACCGCTTGGAGCAGTTTCAAGGCGGCATCTACACCGCCTACGATTTCGAGGACGCGGACTTCCGGGCCGGGGCGGACGCCTTGTTTCGGCATCTCGGTCATCCCAACGTGCAAGCCGGCTTGCAATACGATCACAGTCTCTCGGACGATTGGGCGAATCTCAAACGGGATCGCGGACGGTTGTTTGCCCGGTATGTCTTCCTGGAAACCCCCAGCCTCTACCTCGATCCGATTCATTACGTGGAAACCTATGGCCGCATTCAACGGCAATTCGAACGGGAGCAGGATCGGGGCCGCTACGTTCCCCCTGGCGTGGAGAGCTATGACGATTCCGCCGGCGTAGGGCTGCGTTATTATCGCAACTACCAAACACCCTATTGGGATCCCGAAGGCGGTTATAAATTGGACCTCAATTATGAACTGGGGCTGCCCATCGTGGGGACGTATGACGGCGTCTTTCATCGCCTCCAAGGCGAGGTGAGCCTGGTCAAGGCTCTGCCCGCGGATTGGGGCTATTGGGGACACTCACGCTGGGCGGCTCGGCTCTATGGCGGCGCGGGCTGGCCCGACAACGGCTACCACTTTCAGCTCGGCGGTCCCAATCGCTTCCGCGGCTTCAACCGCGATGATCGGGAAGGGGACATGGTCTGGGTCGGCACCCTGGAATGGCGCTTCCCGCTCTGGCGCGAGGCCGGGCTCGACGTAGCCTATCGGCTCTTCCACCTCAATCATGTCTACGGGGTCGCCTTTTACGACGTCGGCGCGATTTACCTCGACGGCCGCCTGCAAGACTCCGTGGCCCACGCCGCGGGCTTCGGCTTGCGGTTGGACATGTCCCTCTTGAGCTTCATCGAACGCGCCACGCTGCGGTTCGACGTCGCCAAAACCTTGAACGATCCCCAGCCCGTGCAATTTTGGTTCGGCCTATCACAGGCGTTTTAGCAAGCCAGCTTTCACGCCGCGCTGCCTTTCTCTCTCCGCGATTCGCTGGCGATGGACCCTGGATTGGCTTATGATGATCGTCCATGACGGGCTCACCTGACATCGTCATCCTTGGCTCCACGAACGTGGACCTGATCTTCCGCGTGGAACATTTGCCCAAGCCAGGCGAGACGGTTCTGAGCCAAGCGTTCGAGCAACAGTTCGGCGGCAAGGGCGGCAATCAAGCGGTCGTGGCGGCCCGGCTCGGCGCGGAAACGGCCCTCATCTCGCGCGTCGGCGCGGATGATTACGGAGCGGCGGCCCTGCGCCATTATCTGGCGAACAAGGTGCCCACCCTGTACATCGGCCAGGATGAAACCGCCCCCACGGGACTGGCCTGCATCACCGTGGACGCCCGCGGCAACAACGCCATCGTCGTGGCTCCCGGCGCCAACCTGACCTTGCGTCCCGAACACGTCCTGGGGCAGGCTCACATGATCGCCTCGGCGCGGCTGATCATCGCTCAGCTCGAGATTCCGATGGAAGCCATCATCGAAGCCTTCCGCCTGGCTCGAGGAGCGGGCGCGGCCACGATGCTGAACGCGGCGCCCGCCTTGGCCATGCCCGATGAATTGCTGGGCTTGACCGACGTCTGCATTGTGAACGAACCGGAGGTCGAACAGCTCACCGGGCAAGCCATCGTCGATCAGACGCAGGTCAAGGAGATCGCCCAGGCCTTAAGGCGCATGGGGCCGTCCATGGTCGTGGTGACGCTCGGTGCCAATGGCGCCTGGATCGAGGATGATTCCTTGTCCATGCGCGTCCCCGCGCTCAAGGTTAACGCCGTGGATACCACGGGGGCAGGGGACGCCTTCACCGCGGCTTTCGGCGTTGCCTTTTGCGAACGCAGGCCGCCCCTGGAAGCGGTTCGCTGGGCCAACCGCGTCGCCGCCCTCACGGTCGCACGGCCGGGAACGCAATCCTCCTTCCCCAATCGTTGGGAGGTGGACACATGGAACGAACCAGGGCAGCCAGGGTAAGCCGAGCCGCCAAGTCAAGGGAAGCGCCGCTTCCGTCCCGCATCGCCATCCTGCTTACTGAAACCCATCGAGATAGCCGATAAGGGAAGGCGAGATGTTGGATGCGTTGAAATAATCCGCCACGCGGCGGGCGCGATAGTCGAAGATCGCTTCGAGGTCGGAGCGGATGACCCGCTGGTGGAGCCAGCGTCCCAGGAAGCCGAGCGGCAGATCGTATTCGACCTCATCCCGCACCAGAGTGCCTCCCGCCTGGGAAAGGAAAGTATGCCGATGGTGCCACCGGCGATAGGGTCCCTTGATTTGCACGTCGACGAAGCCGTGCGGCGGGTTCCATTCCACGATCTCCGTCCGCCAGCGGATCGGCCACCAGCGCCAGCGAATCTTGTAGTCGATCAGCGTTCCTTGCTGCATGACGATGGGCAGCGGCGTCAGCAAGCGGAAGCGAAGCCAGGGGGGAGTGATCTGATTGAGATTCTCCGCCTGGGCGAAAAACGGGAAGACTTCCTCGAGGGATTGAGGCAGGAATTGCTCGCGCTGGATTTGCCAACTCATCAGGCATGCCCTCGACTGGGGACGGCGATCGTCGCGGGGAACAGGCTGCCGCGCCGCGCAACGGGATCGAACCGCATGACGTATTCCCTAACGACATAACCGTTCCATGAGGCGGATCGATTAACTCGCCCACATCCAGCGCAGCCAGACCACGAACAAGACGCCCTGCACAACGACGATGCCCCAATAGACGATCTGGAAGCGGCGCTTCATGGTTTTGTGATGGAAGAAGCGCATGCCCAGCCAGGCGCCCGGGGTGCCCCCCAAGAGCGCCAAGACGTGCAGCACGGCCTCGGGCACGCGGCGGCCTTGCCGCGCAGCCTGGCGTTTGTCATAGGCGAAATAGAGAAACGTGATCAGGTTGATGGCGACCAGCCAGAGCAGCAGCCAGGCCATCCATCGGCTCGGCCAACTGGGCAGCCAAGCCAACAACAAGGTGACCAGGATCGTCAACGTGACCGCGATCCAGAGATGCTTGCGGAAGGGATGCGGTACGGGCGCCTGGGTCATGCCAGCGTTCCCTGATGGGTCCGGACGGGGCGTTAGCGCACCCGGTTAAAATTCAAAGTCGGCATCCTTCAAGCCCAGATTCGTTCGCAGGTCCAGATAGGTGAACCGCTCCGCCAGCCGGCTTTCCGTCTGGCCTGGTTCGGGCCAGTCATAGCCTTCCGATCGGACCGGCAATCCCGTCGAACGATCAAAATAGACTTTCGCCTTGGCGTAGAGAAAATGCTCTTTCATGGCCGGGTCATGGGTCGTCGTCACCACGATGCAATGGTGCACAAAGTCCCGATTTTGAATGGAAACCTTCTCCTCGCGCTCCTCGAGGGTGACCTGGGTGCTGTTCATCCGCAGCTCTTTTTCCCACGAAGTCGCGTAGCGGTTGATCATGTTCTTCAAACCCGCCTGCAGGATCGTGTGCCGGCTCTCTTTCCGCCGCACGCTCTCTTGGGGATCGAGCTTCAGCGTGATCAACTGCTTGACCAGCATTTTGCCGTTGTTCTTGCCCTCGATGTAGGCCACCTTGCGATCCTTCTTGATCGGCGGCGCGATCCACTCCATCTGCACGCTGAACGGCACGTGCCGCACCTTCAGGTTCAGGATGTTCTTGTTCATTTCGCCATCAATCCATTCGTCGCGCAGGAACAAGCATTTATAATCTTGGACGTGTTCGAACCGCTGCTGGGCCGTGCGAATCAATTCCAGCGCCCGGGCCACGTCGCTGGTTTCGACTTCCTTGAGGATGCGCTCCGATTCCGTGGCCACCGTGGCCTCTTCCAGGTAGAAGCGGATGACGATGAACGTGGTCACGCAGCCGATGATGAAGAAGAGCAGGGCCGTGAAACCGAGCGCCAGCCAGCCGAAGCGTTTGCCGCGGCGGCCGGGTTCGGGGGAGGCGGCATTGGACACGGTTTCCGTTCCTCGGGGGGCGCTAACGCCCTCTGTCTGAATAAAATGCGCTTGGGTCTGCTGTAACATTCCTCTCCTCCCAGGAGTATCAAGGTGGCCACCGGTTTGCAAGTCGAGACCATTGAGTCGAGGCCCTTCGGCGAGAATTCCTACGTCGTCCATCGTCCGGGACGGAGCGACGCCCTGGTCATCGACCCCGGGCTCGAGCCAAACCTGATCCTCGACTATCTCCGACGCCATCGACTGCATCTGGACGCCATCCTCAACACGCATGGCCATGCGGATCACATCGCCGGGAATGCCGCCATGAAGGAGGCCTTTCCCGACGCGCCTCTGATCATCGGCCGGGGCGACGCCGACATGCTCACCGATCCCTTCCTCAACCTCTCCGCCATGTTCGGCCCCGCAATCACCAGCCCGCCCGCCGATCAGCTTCTCGACGAAGGCGATACCCTGGAGACGGCGGGCATCCGCTTCGCCATCCTGCTTATCCCAGGGCACTCTCCTGGTCATATTCTTTTTCATCATTTGGATCAACCCGAACTGATCTTCGGCGGGGACGTCCTCTTCGCCGGCAGTATCGGCCGAACCGATTTCCCCGGAGGGAGTTACGACCAGCTTCGGGATGGCATCCACCGCAAATTATTCACTCTGCCCGACGACACGGTCATCTACCCGGGCCACGGCCCCGCCACCACCCTCGGCGAGGAGAAACAATCCAACCCCTACGTCGGCCTGCATGGGTATGGGAATGCCCCTTGAGCGAGCCACAAGGGCATTAAGATCGGGCAAGGGGGGGATGGTTGATAAATTGGATAAAATCCCGGCCGCTGGGCCAGCACCCGGCGCGAGGCTTCCGACCATCGCCGATTACGATTAAACCCTCTGGTACACATTGGCCCCCCGTGCATCATGGGCGCCAAAGATCACCCTCATGCCGGAACCCGTCAAACGATGTGAAGAAATGATGTTGAGCGGGTAGGGCCATGTGAATCTGATTGCGGCCCCCCATCGCCCAAATTAATGTGCATAGGTTGGTGCTAGCCCAACTCAGATCGATTACATGACCCATTAGCCAATGATTGGCACAGCAATCGCACCATAAAATTCGTTCGCTCCGTGCTTCTTCTCAATCGTGGACCGTTCAGCGCAGGACGCATGCGCATGGCGTTGACGCCAGACACCGTCATTGATGCATTTTGGCAAGCGGTCAATGAGTTGCCGCCGCATGTTCTTCCGCCGCCCATCGCGCTTAGGTTGCTGGCGGGTTTGTGCGATCGGCTAGGACAGGTGGAGCCTTCCGAACAGTTCGCGGAGGAAGCCCGCCAGTGTCGCGAGACGTTGGAGGAATACGCTCCGCTGCTCTCCGGGGAGGGTGTGCGCCTCGCATATGCTTACAGCACGACGGGCGATGGGCATGTGCTGTTGGAGACGTTCAACGCCGAAGCAACCGCGGGGGGGAGTCCGGGACGGTGGTCGGCACGCCCGGCGTGCGGCTGCGGTTCGACGCCGCTGAAGCCCGTCGGGCGATCCAGATCCTGGGGGCGCTGTTTCCCCCGGAATGAAAAGCGTGGCAATGCCGAACCGGGTCCTGCACCGGACGATGGCCGCGCGTAGGTTTTCTTTCACGTTAGATCACTCAAGCGAGCCGAGCCGATGAGCACACTGGTTATGCAGCGGAGAGATGGCCATTGACCGAGAACAACCGTTTTTATCACAACGCGGCGGACATCGAGAGCGTGCTCCGGGAACTGATGAGCATCCGGGAGGTGTTGGTCGCTGCCCCGGCCAAGCCGCAGCATCGGCTCTCTCTTGTTCATGCCAACTACCTCGACAGCGCCCGGAACTTACTGCATTATTTAGCCCTACGCCGCCGGGACCTTCGCCCGCTGCAACTTCGTCTGGCCGCTCTGGGGCTTTCCTCGCTCGGGCGGGCCGAGTCGCACGTTTTGGCCACGATCGACGCGGTCCTGGCCGTCTTGCATCGCCTGGCGGGTCGAGACTGGCAACCGCCGGCACCGGAGGGCGGGTGCATCGATTTCGCCGAGGGACAACGGTTGCTGGCCGAGCACACCCAAGGATTGCTTGGTCCAGCGAATCCCGACCGAACGGTCCGCATCATGGTCACCATGCCAACAGAGGCGGGGCACGATTACACCCTCGTTCACAACCTGTTGAAGCAGGGCATGGACTGCATGCGCATCAATTGCGCCCACGACGACGCCGCGACCTGGGCGCGGATGATCGAACATTTGCGGCGGGCCGAGCAGACCCTAGGACGGTCCTGCCGGGTCATCATGGACCTTGCCGGGCCGAAGCTGCGCACCGGGCCCCTCGAGCCGGGGGCGGCGGTGGTCCGGGTTCGACCCCGTCGCGACGTCTTCGGAAGGGTCGTCGCAGCTGCGCGCATTTGGTTGACCGCCGAGGCGGCTCCCCAGGCGCCTCCGTCGCCGGCGGACGCCTGTTTGCCCGTGCCGGCGTACTGGCTTGGTCAGCTCCGCGTGGGAGAGTGCGTGAAGCTTATCGATGCGCGCGCTGCCCGGCGCAGCTTCACCATCGTTGACGTCACCGACCGCGGATGTTGGGCCGAAGCAACCCAAACGACGTACTTCGTTCCCGGCACCGTGCTGCGCCGCAAGCGCGGGGACGACAAGGGCGACGACCGCCAAGCCCCCGTTGGCGGCCTGCCGCCGCAAGAGAATGCCATTCACCTTCGGCAAGGGGACCTGCTCGTCCTTACCCGCGACGTGCGGCCCGGCCGCCCGGCCAGCACGGACAGCGGAGGGCGGACGCTGACCCCGGCCACGATCGGGTGCACCATTCCCGAAGTGTTCGACGACGTTCGGCCGGGCGAACCCATCTGGTTCGACGACGGCAAGATCGGCGGCCTCATCGAAAAGGTTGAGGATCGCCAAATCCTCGTCCGCATCACGCAAGTACGCTTCGGGGGGGCGCGGCTTCGCGCCAACAAGGGGATTAATCTGCCCGAGAGCACGCTTCGGCTCGCGGCCCTTACCGCCAAGGATCTCGAAGACCTTGCCTTCGCGGCTCAACATGCCGACGTCGTCGAGCTGTCCTTTGCGAATAGCGCTCGCGATGTTGAATTGTTGCAGCAACATCTGGCTCGCCTGGGCAGCCGACAGCCAGCCGTCGTGCTCAAGATCGAAACGCGGCGCGGTTTCAAAAACTTGCCGGACATGCTGTTGACGGCCATGCGGGCATCCTGTTGTGGCGTGATGATCGCCCGGGGCGACTTGGCGGTTGAATGCGGCTTTGAGCGCCTGGCGGAAGTTCAGGAGGAGATTCTCTGGATCTGTGAAGCCGCCCACGTGCCCGTCATCTGGGCCACGCAGGTTCTCGAAACCCTCGCCAAGGAGGGGATGCCGTCGCGCGCCGAGATCACCGACGCCGCCATGGGGCACCGCGCCGAGTGTGTGATGCTCAATAAAGGGCCGCACATGCTCAGTGCGGTGCAAGTGCTCGACGATATTCTGCGGCGGATGCAGGCGCACCAGGCCAAGAAACAGTCCATGCTTCGGGAGTTGCGGCTAGCCCATGGGCTGCCGGCCGAACCAGACAGTGCAGCAGACCCCGGCCGTGCGTAGGTCGACGGGCGTCAACGTTCTCCTGTGTGGCCGGTGCAGGTGTGAGGGTTCATGCGGCGGCGGGCGGCAAAGGGGCGGCAGCGGAAAACGCATTTCATTTCAACTGCGGCCGGGACCACATCGCCTATGGCCGGTTTCTTTGCATCCTTTTTCGGTTGGCTCCGTCTGTTGGTACAGAAACGGCTGATGTTCAGCCGTAATGAACTCCAATGAACAGGAGCAGAACCATGCAAACCTCATCTCCCGCCACTGGCCACCAGACGACATGTTGCGCCCCGGCCGCCTGCTGTGTGCCGACGGTCTGTTGCGCCCCGTCGAACTGCTGCACCTCGGCAGGCTGCTGCGCCCCGACGAACTGTTGCATTGTACCGCAGTCAAAGACCGAGTAAGGTACGGTGATGACAACTCAACCCACGACCGATGCGATCTGGATGCACCTGAGTTCGGACTTGCGGCGGTTCATTCGCCGCCGCGTGGCCGACGATCACGCGGCCGACGATCTTCTCCAGGAGACGTTCATGCGGGTCCACCGCAATATCGGAACGCTCAAGGAAGCGGATCGACTGGCGGCGTGGGTGTACCAGATCGCTCGGAACGTGGTTCACGATCACCATCGAAAGACAACGAACTCGGCCGCGGCACTCGCCGACGCCGAGAAGGTGAGCGCCGAGAGCGACTCGCACAAGGGCTGCCGGAACATCCCTTGGTTGAAGGAGATGATCCAGTCGCTGCCGGACGGCTATCGAAAGGCCGTGCAGATGGCCGAGATCGAGGAACTGTCCCAGCAGGACGTGGCCGACCGGCTTGGCCTCTCGCTCGCCGGCGCGAAGTCGCGCATTCAACGCGGCCGGGGAATGCTGAAGGACGTCTTGGAGCGGTGCTGCTCGTTCGAGTTGGATGTCCGCGGCCGGGTGATGGGCTGCGACCCGAAACCCAACCAGCAAACGTGCCGGGACTGCGAAGAGTGAAGCGGCTGACTGCAACTGTAAAGCGGAGCTGGCAAGGAAAAGGATGTGCTGAATGCAGGATTTCACCGAGTTGAAGCAGAAGCATCGGGCCACTTGGGCAGCGGGCGACTACGACCAGATCGCCCGGGGCATCCAAGCGGTGGCGGACCACGTCGTGCGCAGCGGGCGGATCCGCGCCGGCGAGCGGGTGCTCGACGTGGCCTGCGGAACCGGGAACACAGCGCTCATGGCGCGTGCGCGGGGCGCTGTGGTGACGGGCTTGGACCTCACGCCCGAGCTCCTCGCCATCGCGCAGCAGCGTGCCGAGGAGGAAGGATGGAGCGACATCGCCTGGAAGGTCGGTGATGCGGAAGCTCTGCCATTCCCGGACGGCGCCTTCGACGTCGTTGTCTCCTCATGCGGTCTGATGTTCGCTCCTGACCAACAAAAGGTAGCCAATGAAGTGGCACGCGTGACGAAGCCGGGCGGCCGCATCGCCATCCAGGCGTGGACGCGCGAAAGCGGCGTCGGGCGGATGTTCAAAGTCACGGGTGCGTACGTCCCTCCACCCGCAGGCGTTCCCAGCCCGTTCGAATGGGGCGACGAGGACAAAGTGAAACGGCTGTTCGGTTCGTCGTTTCGGGATTACCGGTTCGAACGGTACGACTGCCCGGAATTTGCGGACAGCCCGGAACAGCTTGCCGACCTGTTCATCAACCAATACGGACCTACGCACCGCGTTTTCCATGCCTTGCCGCCTGAGAAGGCGGCGGCCTTTCGCGGCGACTTGATCGACCTCTACCGCGGTTACGTGACGCCTGTGGACGGCAAGGTGCGCTGGGGCCGTGAATATGTCATTGCCCTTGCGACGCGCGCCTGAGGACAAGCCGAACATCTGCCAGGCGATCCGGCGGCCGGCTGCGGAGCGGCTGAAGAAATTGGCCCACGGCTTTAGCCGTGGGAACAGAAACATTCACCACTGCCTCGTGCAGGGAGCTGCCGCTTGTCTGGATTTGTGCTTGCGTTTCCGCCGGGGCCGTCTACAATGGCATGGCGTTTGCCAAAGTGAACAGCTCGATGTCCATTCGGAGTGCGATGATCATGAAATTTAAAAAATGCGTGTTGTGCTTGACGGCGATGTTATGGGCAGGCTCCGCTTGGGCCCAGGGTCCAGTCAGCCCCTACTTCCTCACCGCAGGCGATCAACAGTCGATCCATCGCCTGACGGGGACCTCGCTGTTTTCCTGGACGGCGGGAGCAATCCTTGAGTATCCGATCGCGGTCTTCGCCGACACGGGGAGCCTCCGCACGTCGGGCTTCGACAACGGCGGCCAAGGGCGCGAGTATGACTTCGGCGGCAATGTGATCGGCGGGCCGTACACGCTCAGCGGCGTCGGCAGCGTTTGGGACGCCACGACCGATGGCTCGTTCCTTTACATGGTCGATTACGAAAACGGCGACGTCGTCCGCACGAACCTGGACTTCACCGGCGCGACGGTGCTGTTCGGCGGCCTGGGAGGCAACGCGTTTCTCGGCTCCACCTACGACCCGACGAACAACTCCCTTTGGATCAGCGGCTGGACCAACAATCAGGTGCGCAACTACACGCTCGACGGCACACTGCTATCTAGCTTCAACGCAGTTGCTACCAACCGCCTGACGTCGCTGGCCCTCGACTACGCGACCGACACGCTGTGGATGGGCACGCAGAACGCGTTTGGCCAGTTCTATGAGTACTCAAAGACCGGCACCCTCCTGCAGACCGTGGACATCGGCGGTTTGTCGGAACAGAACACCCTCGGCGGCGAATTCGCCTTCACCGCCGTGCCCGAACCGACGACTCTGGTCCTGTGCGGCCTGGGGCTGTGCGGCGTCATCGGCGCCGGCTGGAAGCGCCGCAAACAGAAGCGCAGCCGGGCGAAGACGGCCAGCGCGGTCGCCCTCCAGAGCTAAGCGCCTTCCCTTTGCCGCAGCCCGCGGCTAAGGGTGCCTAGCGCTGGCTCTTTGGGCTTGTAATGAATGCACACATTCGCTCAGCGTGGTCTCCTGGCCACGCTGTTTCATTTCATCCACCCGCCCCTTGAGCCCTCGAAAGTCCTCATTGTGAATCGTTTGCTTGTCTTAATCGCTGATATTAAGATGCATGCAAACGCATTGGACAGAGTGTTGGGTTCGGTCAAATACCGAACGCGACGGCGGAGGCAGCGCGGCTGGCGAGCCTCAGAGGCGCGTTCCATCAGCCCAGGCTCAACCTTGGATTTTCTTGTCGCTTCCCGCAACCCCATGAAGGAGCACCCATGGCAACGACCCTCAAGGAAACGCTCGCGCAGCTCAAGGCGCTCAGCGACCCGAAGGTGCGGGCGCAAAACGCCAAGGGCGGACCCTGGGGGCCTGGCGTCAACGGCCAGCAGTTCGGCGTCAAACATGGCGACATTCGCGGGCTGGCGAAGAAAATCAAGGCCGACCCGAAGCTGGCCAGGGCGCTGTGGGACACCAGGAACGTCGATGCCCAGTACCTCGCCATCCTGCTGCTCAAGCCCGCGGACCTTTCCGCCAAGGAACTGGATCAGCTCGTGCGGTCCATCTCCTATGCCTGGGTGGCGGAATGGCTCACCAATTACATCATCAAGAGACACCCGGACAAGGAGAAGCTCCGGCAGTCGTGGATGGCGGACGAGCATCCCTGGGCCGCCCGCGCGGGTTGGAGCCTGACCGCCGAGCGGGTCGCCAAGGAGGCGAAGGGGCTGGACCTGCCGGCGCTGCTGGAGCGCATCGAGTCGGAAATGGGAGCCGCCGATCCCATCGTGCAATGGGCCATGAACTACACCCTCGCGGAAATCGGCATCCACGCTCCCAAGCTGCGCAAGCGGGCCATCGCCATCGGTGAGAAACACGGCCTCTACCGCGACTACCCCGTCTCCAAGGGATGCACGTCGCCCTTCGCTCCGATCTGGATCAACGAAATGGTCCGCCGGCAGGGGTGAGAGCTGTCTGCAGCAGAAGAAGGGGGATGCTCTTGCCCAGGGCATCGCGGCGCCGATCGGGGGTTTTATTTTCGCATCTGCAAACCTTCGCCCAGGGGGCATCGTCTAGGTAGGCACAGGCAACCGATCCCCTAAGGCTTGAAGGAGGTGCTTCATGTCCGCTTCGGCGATCCTCGCCATGCTTCTTGGCTCCCTCTGCTTCCATCCTTCCATGGCTTGTGCCATCGGCGGCGACCACACCAAGCAGGAATTGGCCAAGCATGGAGCGAATTGCGTCCATGGCTATTTCGTCAACGACACCGACGTCTTCTTCTTCGCCGGCGAAGCCGCCGAGTTCAACCAAGCCGCGGCCGCTCTCGCCAAGAAGAAGGGCGTAAAGCTGCGCATCATCGTCCATGCGGGAGCCAAGAAAGCCCGCTCCCCATGGGACAAGGCGGACCGCGACATCCCCGTGGACTGGTCGGTCACGACCTACGGACCGATCACACGGGAAGTCCTCAAACAAGAGGCAGAGACGATCAAGATCGATGTCTGGCTCGGCGGCAAGATCAAGAAGGATGAAGTCAAGTACCCGCCCGGGACCGAGGTCATCTCCGGCACCGAAGTCGAGAAGATCAAGTCGTGACCGCGACGGCGTTTCTCATGAGCGGGGTTGCGTCAGCGCCTCGAGTCGACGAGCGCGGGGCGTAAGCCTCCTGTGTTACCCCGCGCTCGCGCTGAATTCTCAATGAGCATTTCGGCCTGAAGGGCCGATTCGGTCAGCCCAGGCCGAAGGCCTGGGTTCCATGGCCGAGGGAATGCATCGGCCCTGAAGGGGCCGTTCGAGATTTTATCGTGACGAGTGACGAGTGGCGAAGCGATGAACGCCCCTTTCAGGGTCGAATTGCCGCATGATCGGGAACCCAAAACCCAGGGCTGCGCCCTGGGCTGATGGAACGAGCCTTTCAGGCTCGATTGCCGGAGTCCCTTTTCGGCCTGAAGGGCCGATTCGGTCAGCCCAGGCCGAAGGCCTGGGTCCCCTGGCCAAGGGAATGCATCGGCCCTGAAGGGGCCGTTCGGCGTTTTGTCGTGACGCGGCGATGAACGACCCTTTCAGGGTCGCTCACTTGCATAATCGGGAACCCTGAACCCAGGGCTGCGCCCTGGGCTGACAGAACGAGCCTTTCAGGCTCGATTGCCGAGGTTCCTTTTCGGCCTGAAGGGCCGATTCGGTCAGCCCAGGCCAAAGGCCTGGGTCTCTTGGCCAACGGAATGCATCGGCCCTGTAAGGGCCGTTCGAGATTTTGTCGTGACGCGTGACGCGATGATGAACGACCCTTTCAGGGTCGAAAACCCGCATGATCGCGAACCTAAAACCCAGGGCTGCGCCCTGGGCTGACAGAACGAGCCTTTCAGGCTCGATTGCCGGAGTCCCTTTTCGGCCTGAAGGCCGATTCGGTCAGCCCAGGCCGAAGGCCTGGGTCCCTTAGCCAAGGGAATGCATCGGCCCTGTAAGGGCCGTTCGAGATTTTGTCGTGACGAGTGACGAGTGGCGAAGCGATGAACGCCCCTTTCAGGGTCGCTCACTTGCATGATCGGGAACCCAAAACCCAGGGCTGCGCCCTGGGCTGACAGAACGAGCCTTTCAGGCTCGAATGCCGCGGAGCTTGCATGGCAGATTGTCGATCAATTACCCTCGATGTCCTTCAGGGCCTTGGCGACTTCCGGGGGCGGATTCCTCCCATGCCCATGTCGCAGGGCTTCGGACAACTCAGCTAGGATCACTTGGCTTCTAGCCTTTCCACGGACGGTTGCCCGCACGTTGTAATCGCCGTACGACGTAATCTCCTCAGAGAAATGTTCGCTTCGTCGCCGCGATTCTCTAACGGGTTCATAGTAGGACTCATGCAATTCATAAGTGACCGCGTAGGTGTCCGCTGGTGCATTCGTGACCGCCAGTTCAATGAGATAGTGCGATGGGTCGCCTTTGAATGCCACAATAGGCACGCCCTGCGCATCCAGCAGGAACTTGGCCACTAACGTCGGCTTACTCATGGTGCCCCCCCGTGGTTGGAGCACTCCTTTGACCAGGCGAGTCAACCTGAGCCCATTGCGACTCGTATTTCTGACAAATTGCGTCGAGCTGTTGCTCAACTTCTTTATCAACTTCCGGCGCAATGGGGAACCACGGCCACGCTCCTTCTTGAATTCCTCGGTCAACCGTTGGCCAGAGGATCTCTTCATAGAGCTTGGTAATGGCAGGCATGGGGTTAGGGTCGCCGAGGATTCTCGGAAGTCTGGCTTCCGCCTGATGCATCGCGAGGGTAAAGCTTTTCGCCAACACTGCCTTCTTCTGGCCGTCCTCTCGATTGAACACGACACGCCAAACGATCCACAAAATGAGCAGCATGCCGAATGGGTATGCCATATATTCTGGGACCGATGCCATCGCTGCCGCGAGGGAGCCGGGAGGTGAGTTCTTCTCTTGTTGATTCATCAGAATGGTTGACACCGCGGGCCAACCAACACCCACCGCGCTCAGCGCGATGAGTAAGTCAGTCGCATAGCCAAACACCACATGGGAAACGTAAAACCACTGCCTGCGCAACCTCTTGGCGGTCGCAAAATAGGGCAAGATGTCGTTCCGCAGCTTTCGCTTAACCGGATGGTCGCCCATGGCTGTCTCGTAATCCACCTCTTCACGATATCGCTTCACTTGCCAAGGGGCCAATCGCGCGAGGCGCTGAAAGGCCTAGCTCACCGGCCGGCGGGGGCTCAGTGAGCTCAACATCAGGAAAAGCCGTCATGCCCCGCCGTCTGCTGCAGCGGATGTTTCGGCGTCTTGCTCACCTCTTGACCGGCTCTGCTTTCACTGCCTCCAGCAGCCACTGCCCTTCAACCACGCGAATCCCACCGCTGATACGAAACTTGGTCCCGGCTTCCAGCGCAGCGTCCTTCGGTGCGATGAAGGGAAGGTCGCCGTCGGCGTTGTGGATCGACCACTCGGCGACTCTCGACCCGACTTTCATCTCTCCTTTTTTCACAATTCCTTCGATCAGGGCATGATTCTCTGCGGGAAAATCTGCCTTGTTCTTTTCGTTGATCACGGTCGCCTTCGTCGCTACAAGCAGCGGCACGCGCTTGGCTTTTTCGGTCCCCGAGATCGCCACGAGTAGAGGGGTGTCCGTAGAAGTCAGGATTCCCTCGACGGCAATCAGCTTGCCGATCAAACCAACAGCATCTTCCAGTTTAAAGATGTTCTCGGGAAGAACCACGACCATGCCCGATGTCTCGTCGATCTTGAACGCCGTACCCGCGACCTTTCGGGTGGCCTCCTTCAGCGTCTTGGCGATATCCTCGCTTGGTTGGATGGCGACATTGACGCTTGATGCCTGAAGGAACGCCGTGGCTTTTCCTGTCACGACGACGCGAGCAGGGGCTGGCATTTCTTTTTTGTCTTGTGCGGGTGCATAGGGTGCCGCCAGGGCCACCAACAACCCGACGACCGAGTACCTCATCTGCCACCCTCCTTCGCCGAACGTGTAATTAGATTGCGCCCGCGCAACCTATCCCGGCGCTGAGCCGGGACGCCCGCGATCGCCTCGAGTGTATTCGCCTGGTGTCAGCACTTGCAACGATTTTCCGTCGCAACCTGCGCGCGACCTATCCCCTAACGCAACTCGCGCCGCTTCGCGCCGGCCCTCTGCCCTTCACCGCCGAACGATTGTTTAGACAGAAACCGCTTCCGCCTATTCAGCTTTGCCCACAATTTAGTACACAACCAAAACGAACGCCAACGAATTCTCAGTTTCTAATTGCTTGATCATTTGGTGCGTTTCGCTGCGCTCAACGCACTCTACCGAACTTGGCGAGCGGCGGGCGTGAACATGGCGAGCGGGGGGAGTTTTTCATGAGCGGGGGTGCGTCAGCGCCCCGAGTCGACTTCCATGGTCATCAAGCGGTGTTGGGGCAGCGCCGGGGCGGTGCGCATGTCGTGCCTGGGGTGGGTTCGGGGTGTGCGCACCTCGGTGCGCGGGTGTGTCATGTGAATGATCGTTTGCCCCCCGTGATTCACAGGGGGCTAAATAGCGCGATAGGATCTATTTGCGCGGCTGCGCGGATACGCTTGGGGCTGGTTGGTCAAATGTCCGACGGGGGCATGCCAACCAATGGCGGACATGGCACAAAAGCGACCCAAAATGGCCACAATTCGCGGCGCTGTTAGAAAACACACTTAAGTGCTTGCTGTGTAAGGGAATTGTGGTGAGCGTTTCACGTCAATCGGCACGGACTTCGTGCACGATCACGCTGTTGAAGCCGCCTTCGTCCCAAGAGGTGCCGATCAGGAAGACGATGCGATCGCCGACGTCGACCCAATCACGCTTGAGGGCCCATTGGCTGACCGATTCGAGATAGTCGACGGGTTGCTCCGGCTCGGGATAGCAGATGGGCACGACGCCCCAATAAAGGGCCAGTTTGCGAGCCATGCAGAGGTTGGCGCACAGGCCCAGGCTAGGGGTGCGGTTGCGGTGCTTGGCCAGCCCAAGGGCGGAACGGCCTGTTCGGGTCGCGATCACCATGAGGCTGGCTTGCGTCTGTTCGGCCAAGAGGCTCGCGGCGTTGACCGTGGCGAGCAGCACCTTCGGCAGCTTGACCTGATCCGCTTCGTTCATGACGTAGGACAAATAGGCGGGCAAGGTCTTCTCTGTTTCCTGGGCGATGCGGTTCATCATCGCCACCGCATCCACGGGATACTGTCCCGAAGCCGTCTCGGCCGAGAGCATGACCGCGTCGGTGCCGTCGAGGATGGCATTGGCCACGTCGGTGACCTCGGCCCGGGTGGGGCGATTGTTGGTCCGCATCGACTCCAACATTTGCGTGGCCGTGATGACCGGGACCCCCAGATTTTGGCACCGCTGAATGATGTGCTTTTGCATCAGCGGCACCCGGGCGATGTCGATCTCCACCCCCAGGTCGCCGCGAGCCACCATGATGGCGTCCGAGCGGCGGATGATATCGTCCAGAGCCAGCAGCGCCTCGGCCTTCTCGATCTTGGCGACGATTTCGGCCTGGCTGCCGCGTTTTTCCAGTTCCGTCCGCAGCATGTCGACGTCCTCGGGCCGGCGCACGAAGCTGAGGCCGACATAGTCGATCCGATGTTCCGCCGTGAAGTCCAGGTCCTGGAGGTCCTTGGGGGTGAGGGCGGACATCTTCAATTTGGCGTGGGGGACGGCGATGCCCTGCCTCGTGGCGATGGTCCCGGGCACGACGACTTCCAGTTCGACCCAGTCCGCCTGCTTGGCGACGACGCGCATGGCGACCGTGCCATCGGCCAGCAACAGTTGATTGCCCACGTCCAGGTCCTGGACAAGATCGGCATCGGGGCAGGTCAGTTCATCGGGCTGGCCCGTCGGCGTTCGGACCAGGCGAAAAGATTCGCCCGGCCCGCAGTGGACGCCGTCCTCGGGCAAGGGGCCAAGACGGAGTTTGGGGCCGGCCAGGTCCTGAAGAATGGCGAGGGGACGGTCAAGTTGCTGTTCGACCAAGCGAATATGGCGGACGACCTGAGCGTGGCTATCCCAGTCGCCATGAGCGAAGTTGAGGCGAAAGACGTCCGCTCCCGCCTCGGCCAGTTGCGTCAGCTTGTCCACGGACGAGGATGCGGGGCCCACGGTGGCGACGATTTTCGTGTTTACCCAGGAGTGCGGTGCTTTCATTGGCGTCCTCGCGGCCAGGGACCATGTTGCGGCATGGACATGAAACTGATGGGCATTCTAGCAGGGTCGTACCCTGGAGGCATGCGAAGAACCTGACCCCCTTTTCGCTTTTCTTTTTAACCCTATCCCTTACCTTGCATAGAATAAAAGATGAATGTCCAGCATCGGATCGGTTGTCGTCCGGTCCCAGATAAGGGCATGTCTACGAAAAATACCATGAGGCCAAGCTGATGGTCGAACCGGCCGGTCACGAACATCACCGCACTAACATCCTGGTCGTGGATGGCAGCCAGGACACGTTCCAGACCATACAAACAACCTTGGCTGAAGAGCCACAGTGGAAGCTGCTCCACGTGTGCCAGGGGAAGGAAGCCCTGGAAGGCACGCTGACGCAAACCCCCAACCTCGTGCTGACCGATTTGCTGCTCCCTGACATGGATGGGTTGGACCTGGTCCGCGCCTTCCGCAAGAAGCATCCACTGATTCCCGTGGTCATCATGACCCATCAGGGCAGCGACGACATCGCCTTCAAGGCGCTCAAGTGCGGGGCGGCCAATTACGTCCCCAAGCGTTTGCTCGACACGGAACTGATCAACACCATCGACAGCGTCCTGGCCGCCGCCGAAATGGATCGCCGCCGCCAGCGCTTGATGTCGTGCCTGACCCAGAGTGAATTGGAATTCGCCATCAGCAATGATCCGACCTTGATTCCGAGCATTGTTGCTCTTCTCCAGGAAAACCTCGTCGGCATGAATTTGTGCGACGAGACGAGCACTATCCGCATCGGCATTGCCCTGGAGGAAGCCATCGTGAATGCCATGTATCACGGCAATCTCGAAGTCAGTTCTGAACTGCGCAAGGAAGGGGATTTGCCCTACCGCAACTTGATCGAACAGCGCCGGCACGAACCTCCCTACAGCACCCGCAAGGTGCACGTCCGCTCCAAGCTGACACAAAGCGAAGCGACTTACATCATCCGCGATGAAGGGCCGGGCTTCGATCCGACGAGCTTGCCCGATCCGACCGACCCCGCCAACCTCGAAAGCACCTCGGGCCGGGGCTTGCTCTTGATCCGAACCTTCATGGATTCGGTCAGCCACAACGAAACCGGCAATCAGATCATGATGATCAAGCGCCGCGACAACTCCAAGAACAAATGTTCCTGACCGCGGCCGGCATGGGCCTTTGAGTTCGTGATTCGGCCATGAAGCCATGGACGTGGCCCATTCGGGCGTCGCTTCTATGAGGGATCGCGCCGGGGCTGGGGATCCGGGGTGGAGATCTCCTCTTCGGGATCGATGGCGCGGTTCCAATCGTCGTCCACTTCCTCGAGCAGCTTTTGGAAATCGGGTCGTTGGTGCAGTTCGGCGAAGTCGGGCCGCCAGGTCATGTCCTGGCGCAGCCAGGCGCCGCGGAAATAGCTCTTCGATCGCGACTCCCTGAGCAGGGCGACGGCCAGGTCCAGGCTGCGGACGCGGTCGGCAGCCGCTTGGTGGCGCGAGGCTCGGACCAGCAGCCGCGCGGCCAAGAGATACGTTTCCCCATCGGGCGGCGGCGGCTTCATGCAGGTTTCAACGAGGGTCGGATCGTGGGATTTGGGGTTTTCGAGCAGCCGGGCGTAGGCCGCGACCAGCAGGGCTTGTGTGCGGTCGGATGGCGTTCCCGAACCGGCCTGAACGATGCGTTGAAAATGGCGGTTCGCTGCTTCCAGCCAGCCCGGCACCTCGGCGAACTTTCGCTGCCCTTCGCACACTTCCGCCAGTTCGAGGTTCGCCAGGGCCGCCTCGCGGCTATAAATCGGCACGCTGGGGTAATCGTTCGCCAACTCCTCGCGGCAGTGCAAGCACTTGCGCAGCGCCGCTTGAGCTTCATCGAACTGTTGCCGAAAGAGCAGGGCGAACCCCAGCTCCCGATAGGCCTCGGCCAGGTTGCGGCGGTAGATCGGGGTGGGCCGAAGGTCGTTCATGAACTGCTCTTGCTGACCGATGTTGCGCTGCAGGCGCTCCTGGGCTTGGGCATATTTCCCGCGCTTGATCTCAAGAGCGGCCAGGTTGTGATTGACGCTGGATTGGAGCATACGAAACTCGACGTTGCGGGGATCCAACTCCACCAGCGCCTCGCGCGCCTGGACGGCTCTCTCAAAGATTGCCTCGGCGTCGGTGAAGGCATGACGCGCTACCAACCGATTCCCCAGATTATTCAGGCAGTCGCCGAGCAGGCGTAAAAAGGCGGGATTCCGAGGTTCCTTGTCATGCAAGGATTCGACCATGGCCAAGGCTCGACGATAGGCAGCTTCCGAGGGGCCATACTGTCCTTGCTGAGCGAAGTAGATGCCATGGCGTTTGTGGGCGTTGGCCAGGTCGTATTGAACCGCCAGGTCCATGGGCTGGTCCTCGACCAACTCCGTCATGAGCCGCAAGGATTCTTGAAAGCTGGTTCCCGCCGCGGTCATGCGGCCGAGGAGCAGTTCGATGTCGGCCACGCGCAGATAAGCCGCCGCCGCTTGCCGGCGGATGACCGGGTCGTCGCTGCGTTCAGCCAGGAAGCGTTGATAAAAGGTCAACGCCTCGAGCAGCACCTCTTCGCGGACCTTGGGGATGTCGGCAGAGTCATGCAACTGATCGCCGACGGTGAGCAGCAGTTTGTCCACGGCCTCCCGGGCCATTTGAAACTTGGCGTGCGCCTCGGCCAAATGGCGTTCCGCCCGCTGATACTGCATGCCCACGAGCCACACGCCGGCCAGCAGAGACAGCAACAAGGCGGCCGTCAACCCGGCGGGCACGGGATGCCGGCAGCACAACCGCCAGGCTTTTTCCCAGGTCGACTGCGGCCGGGCCAGGATGGAGCGGCCGTCGATAAAACGCTCCAGATCTTCCGCCAAGGCGCGGGCGGATGGATAACGCTGCTCCGGTTCCTTGCGGAGGCATTTGAGGCAGATCGTCTCCAGGTCCAGGGGAATGAGCGGCACGAACCGCCTGGGGGGGACCGGCTCGGATTCAATGACCAGCTTGAGCGTGTCGATCGGATGAATGCCCTGAAACGGCGGACGACCCGTCAACATTTCATACATGATCGAGCCAAGGGCATAAACGTCCGTGGCAGGGGAGACGCGCTGATGCTCGCCCCGGGCCTGCTCGGGGGCCATGTAATTGGGCGTGCCGATGGCTTCGTTGGGAAGCGTGGGACCCGGCATCGAGGCCACCTGCTTGGCCAGTCCAAAGTCGGTGATCTTCGGGATCAACTCCGCCCCCAAGGGCAGCAACGGGCCTGAAGCGTTGGTGACCGGCTTGGCCTCCGCGCCATCGGTGCGCCGTTCGACCAGAATGTTGCCCGGCTTCAAGTCGCGGTGGATAATGCCCTTGGCATGCGCGGCCTCCACACCCCGAGCGATGGCCAGCAGCATCTCCGCCACGCTCTTCGGAGGTTGGGGTTTCGATCGGAGATAACGATCGAGGCTCCCCCCTTCCACGTATTCCAACACCAAATAGGGAACTTCGTTGTGCCAACCCACATCGTGGATTTGCACAACGTTGGGGTGCCTGATCTGGGCGATGGCATGCGCCTCGGTCTCGAAACGCTGCCCCACCTCCTCGCGGAATAGATTGGAATTGGAAATCATCTTGACGGCGACAACGCGGTCCAGTTTCTGTTGCCTGGCTTTGAAGACGGCCCCCATCCCGCCATATCCCAAAACCGACAGCATCTCATAGCCAGGCAGTTCAGGCAGCCGCGGCGGCAAGGCTCGAGAGGCCGGGGCCTGATTCAACGTGGCTTCCGGCTCTTCGATCAAATGAAGGATCGAGGTGTTTGCCGGGGCCAGAGCGTCTTCCGATGCGGGCGAATTTTCCTCTGCAGCCAACCGCGCGGTGGGCTGCGAAGGATCGGGATCGAGGGGTTGGTCGGTTGGCGTCATCGCGGCTCCGCTGTTCAATCAGCCACATTATAAATTGACGGCTTGCTCCATGACAAACATTTGCTTTCTGAAAGCCCCTCTTCGCGCCGCTGCTCAGGCACATTTTCCTGAATCCGCGCGGAATCGTTCATGCCGTTGGGCCGTTTCGTGGTTATGATGAAAGGCGCGACTGAGACTCAGGCCGCTTTGGTTTGCCCTGGCATGGGTCAGGTTACGCGGGGAGGACACGACTCATGTACGTTTCCGATTTTTTTGCGGCTGTGAAGGTGGGGGATCGCGTTCGTGCCGAAGAAGCGCTGGCTGAGCAGCCGGATTGGATCAACGCGAAAAACGATTTAGGCCAAACCCCGATCGTCGTGGCCGCCTTTCACCATCACATCGACCTGGCTCGCTGGCTGGCCGATCGGCATCCGTCGCTGAACGTTCATGAAGCCATCATCACCGGCCACTTCGAACGGGTGAAAAGCCTGCTCGAAGAACAAGCGGATTTGGCCAACCAGCGAACGGAGGATGGGTTTACGCCGCTTACCCTGGCCGCATTTTTCAGTCAGCCCAAGATCCTGGAGTTGCTGCTGGAAGCGGGGGCCGATCCCAATCAGGCCACCGAAAACGCCATGAAGCTGCGCCCTTTGCACAGCGCCGCAGCCGTCTCCGAACCGGATGTCGCCATGACGCTAACCAGGCTGCTGCTCGAATTCGGCGCCGATCCCAACGTCCAGCAGCAAGGCGGTTGGACGCCGCTGCACGCCGCTGCGGCTCAGGGGCATCGCGAACTCGTGGAAATGCTCATGGCCCAGGGGGCCGACCCTTATGCCCGCAACAACGAGGGCTTAACGCCGATGGAGGCCGCCAAGAATCGCGGCCACGATGAACTCTCCAATTGGATGCGTCTCAAGGTTCGACAATGACCGCGATGGCCTGGGCCAAGAACTTGCTCCATGGCTTGGAGCAAGCCCGAAGCAGCTTTTTTCCTTGCTGTCGAGCAGTGCCCGTCTTAAGCTCAACAGAGAGAGCTTTCTATTTAATTCACGTGGCCCCCCTCAGCCACGAGGAGGTTGTGACATGATCAGTTTGTGTTGGCGCCGGTGGTTGGGTTTGATCCTGGCCTGGAGTTGTGTTGGCCTAGGCCCCATGCTCGCCCAGGATCAGCAGGGTCCGGAAAATCCCCCGACCGTGGCGAAGCCGTCCACGTTGGAAAACCGCGTCGACGACGTGGCCCGGGAATTGACGCAAGTGCAAAGGCAGAATGAGCAAATGAGTCAACTGCTCAAAAAGCTGAGCGATCAGGTAGACCGTTTGAGCACGGACTTGACCTTGCAGCTTCAGGTCAACACCAGCGAAGTGAAAATGCTGAAGAATCGGCTCGAACAAATCGAAAAGGACCTGGCCCGGCTGCAAATCGAACAGCAAAATCAACGCCGCGCCTTCGCCTTCAATCCCCCGGCCGCCCCCGCGCAGCCGCTGCCGATGGGTCAGATTCAGATTCTCAATGAATATCCGACGATGATGTACGTCTTCGTGGATGGAGTGAGTTATGCCATCCCGCCGTACACGAATCGGATGATCTCCCGGGCCGCCGGCACGTTCAGCTACGAAGTCTACGGCGTGCAAGGCAGCGTGCTGCGAACGCTCGCCGCCGGGGAAACGTTCACGATTCGCATTCGCTAACGCCGAGCGGGCGCGGGCGGCCAAAGGGGCTTGCCGCGCTCGGTGAAAACGTTCTGCAAAGCCACATGATTATCACGATCGACGGACCGGCGGGCGCGGGCAAAAGCACCGTCGCCCGCCGTTTGGCTGCCCGGCTGGGGATCGAGTTTCTCGATACCGGTGCGGGCTATCGCGCCGTGGCCTTGTTCTTGTTGCAGCGGCAGCACGACGCCGCGCTCCCGGACGAAGCGTTGGCGGCGCTGCTGCCCCACATACGCTTCGAATTCCGCGATCCGGCCTATTTCCTCAATGGTGAGGAGGTCACCTTGGCCTTAAGGCAGCCGGAAGTGTCGGAGATGGCGAGCCGGCTGGCCGAGCGGGGTTTGGTCCGCGAGTTTTGCTCAAATTGGCAGCGAACCCATGCCCGGGGCCGCCACCTGGTGACCGAGGGACGCGACCAGGGGACGGTCGTTTTTCCCCAAGCGGACTGCAAATTTTTCTTGACCGCCTCGGCCGAGACGCGGCTCGAACGCCGCCACAAGGAATTGGCCCAGCGCGGCCACCATCAGAGCAAGGAAGATCTGGCCCGCGTGCAGCGGGAGCGCGATCATCGCGATTCCCACAGGGCCTTGGCGCCCCTGCAGCCAGCCCCCGACGCCATCCACGTGGACAGCACGGGCTTGGACATCGAGCAAGTCGTCGATTTGATGGAAGCGCATGTCCGCGCTGGCCAATCCTCCTTTTCCCCTCCAAGCCATCCACGCTCATGACGCCGCAAGCGAATCGCCTGGTCTACAACATCGGCTCCCTGATCAGCATCATTGTGAGTTGGCTGCTCTTTTCGATCCGTTTTGCCGGGCAGCGCCACGTGCCCATGCAAGGAAGTCTCCTGGTCGTGGCCAACCATCAGAGCTTCCTTGATCCGGTGATCGTGGGGCTGGCCGTCAAGCGGCACCTTTGCTACCTGGCGCGCAAGAGCCTGTTCAAGCATCGCTGGCTGAGTTGGATCATGTATCGTCTCGGGGCGATTCCCCTCGATCAAGACGGCCCCGCCACCGAGGGGATCAAGGCGACGCTGCAACTTCTCCGCCGCGGCGAAGCGGTAGTCCTTTTCCCCGAGGGCAGCCGCACGCCCGACGGCCAGGTTCATGAATTGAAGTCGGGCATCGCGCTGTTGCTTCGCAAGGCCAAAGTCCCCATTCTCCCGGTGGGCATCGCGGGCGCCTATGAAGCACTGCCCATCTGGAGAAAATACCCGCGCTTCGCGCCCCTGGGTTGGCCCGGGTTGGATGCGGGCATCGCCGCCGTCATCGGTCCAGTGATTCCCTGCGAGAAACTGCTTAGCCTGCCTACGGAGGAGATGCTCCGCCATCTGCAAGGCGTGCTCGCCGAGCTGAAGGAGCAAGCCGAGCGGATTCGCAAGAAAGCTTGAGCCAGGAGGGGAGGCATGGACGCCTCCCTCGCTTCAAAGCAATGCCCGTTACTTGCGATGGAGTGCTGAATAGATGGCGGTTGAGAAGGCGCTGATATTGGCGTACGAGCAATTGCACATCACGACCACGCCGTGTTTTGCCTCCGGATAGAGGACCATGCGGGTGGTGGTTTCGTTTTGCTTGCCGTTGTGCGATACCTTAAGGCCGCCTTGGTTCTCGATGATGAAGCCCAAACCCCATTGGGTTGCCTTGCCATCGGCCGTTTTCTGATTCGTCCACATGAGTCGTTCCGTTTCTTGGGCGACCAATTCGCGCTGCAAGAGCGCCTGAGCCCAACGGGCAAAATCGGCCACGTTGGATTTATATCCTCCCGCTCCATGCTTCCAGTCGTTGGCTTGCTCGGGGGCCGGTTGGACCTCGTTCTGGCGATTTTTGATGTAGCCGGTGACCCAATGGGGTTGATCCTTCGTCTCCACGTCCCTTTGCAAGGAACGCAGGCCCAAGGGTTTGGCAATGCGGGCGCGGATTTGCTCATCAAACGGTTGTTGCCCCGCGCGCTGGACCATGGCACTGACCAAGATGTAAGCGTAGGACGAATAATCGGTCTTGGTCCCTGGTTCGAACAAGAGCGGCGAACGATTAAAACGGTCCAGCGCCAGGAGCGGATCGTCGAAGGGTTTGGGCTGTGGATAGGTTCGCAGCGTGGGAATCACCTTGCCATTAGTGTAATGGGGGATGCCGCTCTGATGGCAGAGCAAGTGGCGGGGAGTGATCGGAGAGCCCTTTTCGGGAAACTCCGGCACGTAGCGACGCACGTCGGCATCGAGTTCGAGCTGTTTGCGTTCGACCAACTGCATGGCTGCCACGGCCGCGAGGGGCTTGGAGTTGGACGCCCAATTGAATACCGACTCCGTGGTCACGGGAAGCTGTTTTTCCCGATCCGCCAACCCGTAGCCTTTCAAGTAGACAATCTTGCCCTGGCGCAGGATGCCGATGGCGACGCCGATGACGCCTTGTTTTTCCATCTCCGCTTGCACCGCCTCGTCGACGGCGGCGGCCGCACCGGCGGCAAGGGGCTTTTCGATCCGCGCTTGAGCATGCAGCGGTGGCAAGAAACAGGTCAGCAACAAGGCCAGACAGAGCGCCGGGTGCCGCATCAGGGGAACTGCCTTGATCAGGAGGAATGAGTACTAGGGGAAACAGCCCGTGCACCGGTCTATTGCAACCGATGAGTCGTCCTTGTGCAAGGGGCAAGCGCGGCAGTCGGATGAAGGGCTTTGAACAGATCGGTCACTTGTTCGCTAGGATGTGCATGATGTCGCCATCGTGGACGACGTAGGTCTTGCCTTCCAAACGATAGACGCCGTGATGTTTGGCTTCCTTCATCGAGCCGACCTTGCGGAAGTCCTCATAAGTGACTACCTCGGCCCGGACGAAACCCGCGGAGAGATCCGTGTGGATCGCCCCTGCGGCGGGCTGGGCGGCCATTCCCTTGGGAATGGGCCAGGCTCGGCACTCATCTTCGCCGACCGTGAGAAAAACGATTAGCCCCATGCCGCTGAAGATCGACCGGATGATCCGTTCCTTGGAAAACTCTTGCAGCCCCAGGTCTTGCATGAAAGCCGTCCGATCATCGGCGGGAAGCTCGGCCAACTCCATTTCCAACTTCACGGGCGCCGCCAAAGCCTGCGGGGCCAGGGCGAGCAGGTCGTTCGGCAGCGGCTTGCCGATCCATTCTTCCCCGGCGTTGACCAGGACCACCTCGGTCTTCAGCGTGAGGAGTTGAAAGCTGCGGATGGTTTTTTCTTGTTCTTCGCTGAGCCCCAGAGAGAGCAGCGATTGGCCTGCCTCGAGCGCGGCGGCGATGCGCTGCAACAACTCCAACTCGGCCTGGTCGGCTTCCCTTTCCTTGGCGGGACGGGGTTTCTTGATTTGGGCTTCCAGGCGGCCGATGCGGCCCGTGACGATCTCTAAATCGGCAAAGGATAATTCGCCGCGAAAATGCTCCAGCTCCTTGGCCAGATCGCCCCCGCCAAACCCCGTGAGCACGATCAGCAAGCCATCCGCCTCGCGCAGGATGCCCAGGCGGCGCGGGTTGTCTTTGCGCTCCGCCGTCAACAAGCCCGGCGTATCCACGACCTCGAGCGTGGCATAGGTCGTTTTCTTGGGCTTGAAATGCGCGGCGAGCCAATCCAGCCGTTCGTCCGGCACGCGCACCATGCCATGTTGGCCGCGTTGGATGGCGGCAGGGTCCGGTTTCACTCCCGTCAGCCACTCAAACACCGTGCTCTTGCCCGACCCGGCGAATCCCACCAACCCGACTTTCATGATCCGCACTCCGATGACGTGAATCAGAAAGGTAATGTAGGATGGGCCTGGGGGGCTGACTACCCGGTGCCTTCGAGATCATGGGCGGCGCGGCGGCGGATGCAGGCCAGGCGGCAGCAGGGGTTTCGGCTTGTTCCGCGAGAGCAGATCGCGCACCGCGGCAATGAACGAATGGGGAGTGAAGGGCTTGGGGATGGTTCGGAAGCGATGGGCCTTGGAGGCGGGCATCTCCAGCGTCGGATCGACCAGGCCGCTGATCAACAGCACGGGCAGGTGATCCACTTCATCAATCAGGGCGTTGAGAAACGCATTGCGCATGGCGTCGGGCTGGGTGTAGTCGAAGACGACCAGGACGAGGTCTTCTTCGTTGTCCCGGAGTTGGTTCATGGGATCGCCCTGCATGCGGGACGCCACGACGCTAAAGCCTGCGCGTTCCAGCAAGCGGCGCGTGAAATCGAGCACGCTCTCATCCTGGTCGATGAGCAGCACGGTGCCAAGCCAATCGGCGGGCATGCCCGTGGCGACGGGGGTGATGCGCTTGGCCAGGTCGGTCGAGATGGGCAGGAAGACTTGAAACGTGGTTCCTTCGCCGACGTGGCTCGTCACCTTGATCGTGCCGCGGTGGCCGCGAATGATGCCCAGCACGGCAGACAAGCCCAATCCCCGGCCCGTGAATTTGGTGGTGAAGAACGGATCGAAAATGCGCTGCATCGTGGCAGCGTCCATGCCCGCTCCAGTGTCGCTGACTTCGAGCATGACGTGGCGGCCCGGCTTGGCGGAATCGTGCAGCAAACAGTCGGCGAGCATCTCGGTGGTCAGTTCCACGATTTGCGTGTGAATGCGGATGACGCCTTCCTGGTCTTGCAAGGCTTCCGAGGCATTCGTGATCAGATTCATAACGACCTGGCGGATCTGGGTGCCATCGGCCTCGACGGGCGGTAGATCCTCGGCGAGGTTGAATTGGAAATTGGCTTTCTTGGAAACGACGTTGCGCAGAATCTTGGCCATTTCCTGAACCAGGTGGGACAGGTTGAGCGGCTGAACGATAAAGCGGCCCTTGCCGGCGTAGGCCAACATTTGTTGCGTGAGGTCGGCAGCCCGCTTGGCGGCGAGTTCGATTTCATGGACGATCTCGCCCACGACCGAATGTTCTTCCAAATGCATTCGGACCAGGCCGGCGTTGCCAAGGATGGCGGTCAAGAGGTTGTTGAAATCATGGGCGATGCCCCCGGCCAGGATGCCCAAGCTCTCGAATTTCTGCGCTTGCTGCATCTTGGTTTCCATTTCCTGGCGATAACGCTCGACCGCTTTCAGTTCCGTGATGTCCATGGCCACGCCGATGCGCTGCTTGGGTTGGCCCTCCTTGGTGCGAGTCAGCACGACGGACTGCACGCGGAGAAAGCGATACGAGCCATTGGCATGGCGAAGGCGCTGATCGATCTCCAAGACCTCGCCGTCGGCCAGTTCCTGAGCGCGGCGCTTGCTCGACAAACTTGCAGCCAGGTCTTCGGGATGGATCAACCGGTCCAGCACGTCGCCGCCCATGGCGACCATTTGCTCGGGCGAGTAGCCGAGGATTTTTTCCACCGACTTGCTCATGAAGACGAGCCGCTCCTCGCGCACGTCGTAGATGTAGTGCATGCATGGGGAGGTGTCGGTGATGAGTTCCAGAAGGCGCTGCTTGTCGAGCTGTGCGGCTTCGGCGCGCCGTCGATCCGTCACATTGCGGGCGATCCCCTGCAAGCCGACAACAGTGGTGCCGTCCGCTTCATCTTCCGCGAAGGTGGGAGTGCTGTGGAACTCCAGGATGGCGTAGGAGCCGTTGGCCTGCATGAGCCGCAACTCGATGCCCACGGCCTTGGCGCCTTCGTCCAGCACGTGGCGCTGGTGGCGGTGCCATTCGAGTTGGTCGTCGGGATGGATCAGTTGGGCAAAGGGTTTCCCCAGCCAATCGCCGATAGGCCGATCGAGGATGCGCTCGAACGACGGGCTCACCGTCATCAGGCAGCCCCGGCGATCGATGGCGTAGACCAGGTCGGAGACCTGATCAAAGAGACGGTGGTATTGCTGTTCCGAAATCAGCCGATCCTGCTCGGCGAGCTTGCGGGCGGTGATGTCGGTGATGACGCCGTCTTGGCGGATCGTGGTGCCGGACTCGTCGGTGAAGACCCAGCTATGGATGTTCAACCATCGCCATTGGCCGTCGGGGCGAACATAGCGGAATTCGCCGTCCAGCGGCAGGCTGACCTGCCCCTCCTCGTTCTTGAACAAGTCCATGTCTTCCGGGTGGACGTGCTCGAAGAAGACGCGGCTATCCCGCAACAGCGCGTCGGACTGCAAACCCAGAACCCAGCGCGCCGCTGAGCTGATGTACTGCATTTGCCAGCAGAACGGTTCAACGGAGAAAAAGACGGAATTGACCGAGGCCAGGATTTGTTCAAGCTTGTGCTGTTCCTGGCGCAGTTGATCCTCAACGCGTTTTTGCGTCGTGATGTTGCGGCATATGCGGCCCACGCCGAGGAGGCGGCCCTCCTCGTCCTTGACCGGATAGACATGGTCCGAGTAATAAAGCTCCTCGCCTTGGACGATGAAGCCGTTGACCACGGTCAGGGGCTGTTCCGTTTCCAGCACTTGGCGATTTTGCGCCTCGATGGGTCGGGACGCCGAGGCTTCCATGTACTCCGAAGGCTTCATGCCGATCCATTTTTGATGGTCCAGCCCCAGGTGGCTGGGGCCGTTGAAGTATTGCAGCCGGCCGTTGAGGTCGAAGAGGAGGAAGAGATCGTCGGCGTTTTCCACGAGGTGCCGCAGTCGCTCCTCGCTTTGCTTGAGCGCTTGTTCGGTTTTTTTGCGATCGGAGATATCGACCATGATGCCGGTCAAGCGCGTGACCTGGCCGGCAGCGTCGATTTCGGCCGCCACCATGTCCTGAAACCACACGGTTCGCCCCACGGCGTCGAACATGCGGTACTCGATCCGCATGCGTTCGTGGGTGTGCAGGATGCGGCGGTATGCGGCATCGACGTAATCCGCGTCCTCGGGATGCAGGTGAGAGCGCAGAAAGTTGGGTTGATACCAGTCCGTCAGAGGGTAACCCAGGATGCGTTCCGCCTGGCTGCTGACGAAGGTATGCACTTCGCCCCGCGGATCGGTTTCCCAGACGATGCCGTCGATCGAGTGCACCAGCGATTCGTATTTACGCCGGGCCAGTTTTTCGGAAGATTCTGATTGGATTTGATCGGTGATGTCCAGGGCCGTCCCCAGGATTTCCAGGGGCGCGCCGTCTGGCTGTCGACTGAAGACGACTTCCCGCAGATGGAACCAGCGATCCTCGCCTTTCTTATGCCGGAAACGTAAATTCGTCTCGAGCGCCTCGCCGTCGCGCAGGGTCAGGACGCGTTCGGACTTGGCTCGCATCAACGCTCGATCCTCGGGATGTACGGCGTCCCAGAGCATTCCGGGTTGGGCCAACTCCGCCGCGGAATAGCCCAGGGCCGCCTCGGCTTGCGCGTTGACGTAAACGTTGCGGTTGTCCACGAGGTGATGCACGTAGATCAGGTGCGGCGTCGCATCGATCATCCGTTGAATGAAACGCTGGCTGTCCTTGAGCTTGGTCTCGGCCACGATCCGCTCGGTCACGTCCTGCCCGATGCCCTGGACGCCGACCACTTCCCCATGGCGCCGCTTGAGGAAAGGGCGCATCTCAATGAAATGGTATTGTCCATCCTTCGCGCGAATGCGATAGATGGCGCGTTCCGGCGCATTTCCCTGGTAAAGGTCGCGCATGTGTTCTCGTGCCCGTTGCAAATCATCGGGATGGAGAAACTCGGAGAATTTCTTGCCGATCACGTCGCGCGGCTTCCAACCCAGGTGATGCTCCACGGACAGATTGATCGACAAGAGCGTTCCCTCCAGGTCGCGCTCATAGACCATGTCGGGCAGTTGTTTGAGGAGTTGCCGAAACACGTCCTCGCTTTGCTGCACCCGCTGCTCGGTGTGCCGGCGCTCGGTGACATCCTCGACGTAGTGCAAAACGAGGTTCACCATGCCATCGGCATCGCGCAAGGGCACGGTGGAGAGATTAATGTGGATCAAGCGGCCATGCTTGTTGCGGCGTTCGAGGGCCAACCCTTGAAAGGCCAAGCCGCGGAGCGTTCTGGCCCAGAGATAATCAAATTCCTCGGAGCGGTTGTCGGGGACGATGGGGTATCGTTGCCCCACGATTTCCGAGGCCGTCCAGCCGAAGATGCGCTCTGCCGCACGGTTCCACTGCACGACGCGAGCTTCGCGATCCAGAGTGAAAATCGCATAGGGCGATTCCTCGACCATCGTGCGCCACAAGTCACTCTGGCCAGTAATCGCCGCCAAGAGGGGGGCGTCCGTCCACGTCGCTTGAGCACTCGAGTCGCTTGGACTGGGTCTGCGCATCGCGGCCAGCTCGGCTTCCAACTCCGTGATGCGCTGCATCAACATCGCGGGGTCGACCATGCTGTCCGCAGAAGGGCTGCCGTTCATTTCCAGATCGAATCCATGGAATGAGAGCCAAGGCGAGTCGGACCATTCACCCCAAAGTAACATAACCCGAGGTGGTTTCCAAGTCAGCAAACTTCTCCGATAATGAACTTGATGGAAGGGAGTCGATACGACCGGTCATGAGGAGAAATGCACTTGAGCCACCTGATGCCCCTGCGCACTGTCCACGAGGCCTTGGCGGACAACCTGCCTAGCCCGCGCCGGGTGGTGCTCGGTGCGTTGACCTTGACGAGCCGCTATTGTTTGGCTCCCCTGGCCGGATACACCAATTTGCCGTTTCGCCTGGCCATTCGCCCCTTTGGCGGGTTGGGCTTGGCGACGACGGACCTAGTCAACGCCAAGGCCTTGCTGCGCGGCAGCCAAAAAACCCTGGAATTGATTCAAACCTGTCCCGAGGATCATCCGCTTTCGATCCAAATCTATGGAGGCAATGGCTCCGAGATGGCCGCTGCCGCCCAATGGATTCAAGAACACGGGGCCAGCGTGGTGGACATCAACATGGGCTGCCCGGTAAACAAAGTGATCCGCAATGGCTGCGGCGCCGCGATGATGTGTCAACCTGATGTCACCTTGGAGATGGTGCAAAAGGTCGTTGAGGCCGTGCGGCTGCCGGTGACCGTCAAAATGCGGCTCGGTTGGGATGACCGCCACCTGTCGGCCCCTTTTTTTGCCCGGGAATTCGAACAGATCGGTGTGGCGGGCGTGACGATTCATGGGCGGACGAGGGCACAAGGATTCCATGGAGCGGTCAATCGGGAGGGCATTCGCCAGGTCGTGGAAGCCGTGGAGCGGATTCCTGTCTTTGGCAACGGCGATCTGCGCACTTGCGAGGACGTGGATGGCATGATGCGCGAAACCGGCTGCGCCGGAGTGGCGATCGGCCGCGGGGCGCTGCTCAATCCCTGGATATTTGCCCAGCTTGCGGAATGGGAGACGCGGGGCACAGTCCGGCCGCCGGCGACCTATGAACAGCGGCTCGACTTCATGGAGCGGCATTTCCATTGGCTGACACGGCTGCGGGACGAGCGCCATGCCTGCCTGACGTTTCGCAAGGCAGCCAATTGGTATTGCAAGGCGCTTAAGCCAGGCCGGGTCTTGCAGCAGCGTTTGCTGATGATCAACCGTGTCGCGGAGTTTGACGAGCTGTTAGGGGAATGGCGCGAGCGCGTGCGGCGCGAGGGACCGCCTCCAGGGTGGCAGATTCAACCAGCCATCGCCGTGCCCAGCGGACCGAACGAACGCTGGTAAACGACTTCCGTGTATCCGCCCGATCCCCTGTTCAAGGGCCCGTCTTTTTGCCCATGTTCTGCAGATGGCGTTCGATGAACGTCGTATCCACGTGCCCCTCAATGAAGGCGGAATTCTGGAAGATTTCCAGGTGCAGGGGAATAGTCGTCTTGATCCCTTCGATGGTGAATTCGCGCAAAGCTCGGCGCATCGTGGCGATGGCTTGCTCGCGGGTCGGCTGGAAGACCAACAGCTTGGCGATGAGCGAGTCGTAATTAGGCGGCACGCGATAACCGCTCATGACCTGGGTATCGACGCGCACGCCCGGCCCCCCTGGCGCGAACCACTTGGTCACCAGCCCCGGCGATGGAGCGAAGTCGCGGGCCGGGTCCTCGGCGTTGATGCGGCACTCGATGGCGCACCCATGATGCTGAATCTGTTTTTGCGCCACGGACAGCGGCTGACCCGCGGCAATGCGAATCTGCTCCTTGACGATGTCGATGCCCGTGACCAGTTCCGTGACCGGATGTTCGACCTGCACCCGGGAGTTGACCTCGATGAAGTAATACTTGTTGTTCTTGTCGACCAGGAACTCGCAGGTGCCGGCGTTGTAGTAGCCGGCGGCCTTGACCAGGCGCACGGCGGCGGCGCAGATTTCCTCGCGGACCTTTTGCGGCAGGTGCGGGGCGGGGGATTCCTCGACGAGTTTTTGATGCCGCCGCTGCAAACTGCAATCGCGCTCCCACAGGTGCACCACGTCTCCCCGGGCGTCGCCCAGGATTTGCACCTCGACGTGGCGGGGTTGCTCAACGTACTTTTCGATGAAGACGCTGCCGTCCTTGAAGGCGGCCTCGGCTTCTTGACGCGCCTGTTGCAGGCCGGTCCGCAAACTGATGTCGTTGCGCGCGACCCGCATGCCGCGCCCGCCGCCGCCCGCCGCTGCTTTGATCAAAACCGGATAGCCGATTTCCGCCGCCACGGCGAGGGCTTCTTCCTCCCGATTGATCAAGCCCGCCGAGCCTGGCACCAGCGGCACTTTGGCCGCCTTGGCGATCTTCTTGGCTTCGTTTTTGTTGCCGAGCTTGCGCATCGCCTCGGTCGGCGGACCGATAAATTCAATCTTGCAGGAGCGGCAAATCTCGGCGAAGTGGGCATTCTCCGAGAGGAAGCCGTATCCCGGATGGATGGCCTGCACGTCGGCGATTTCCGCGGCGGCGATGATCCGCGAGATATTCAGGTAGCTTTCCGCGGCGGGAGGCGGGCCGATGCAGATCGATTCATCCGCGATCCTGACATAGGGGGCGTCGCGGTCCGCCTCGCTGAAGACCGCCACGGTGCGAATGCCCAGGTCGCGGCAAGCCCGAATGACCCGCAGCGCGATTTCCCCTCGATTGGCGATCAATATTCTTTGGAACATAGTGGCTTCTATTGGCGAAGTCGGCGAAAGGGAAACCTTAAGTGAGACGCCTCGATCTCATCCACCGCGCGGGAGGACGCTGGGTCAATCGGTTCGCCGTCATATTTCCTGGAGACAGCAGGTCGTCGTTGGTTAGAGGCGAACCGGTCGTTGGCGAGCTCCGCTTACCCCGTTGGATCGACCCGAAAGAGCACTTGCCCCCATTCGACCGATTGTTGATTATCGACCAGCATTTCCACAATCGTGCCCGTGCATTCCGCGGGAATCTCATTGAAGACTTTCATGGCTTCGATGATGCACACCACGGTGTCGGGCTTGACTTTGCTCCCTATTTTGACAAAGGCGGGAGATTCGGGATTCGGCGAGGAGTAGAACGTGCCCGGGGTGGGGCTTTTGATCTCGATCAATTTCTTGGCCGGGGCTGGGGGGGGCTCGGCCGGTGCGGTCGGACCGGGATTCGCGAGTGGTGCTGCCGCGACGGCGGGCATGGGCATAACCGGGGTCAGCGGGGCCAAGCCGGGCGCCAGCTTGGGGCCGCGGCGCAGCGAGACGCGCTGCTCGCCATCCCGCAAGTCGATGGCCGTTAAATCCCTCTCCTCCATCAAACGGACCAGTTCCTGGATCATCCGAACGTCAAAAGGTCCGGGTTGTTTCGCATCCGACACGGAGTGAACTCCAATAAAAAATGATGGCAATGGATCGGGCGCGCCGACTTCATCACCAGGTCAACAGCGCTTGTTCCAATTCTTTAGGGACGTCCTTGGTCATGACCTCATGGCCTTCCGGCGTCACCAAAACGTCGTCCTCGATACGGATGCCTCCCCATTCCGGGAGATACACGCCCGGCTCAATGGTGATGATCATGCCTGCCTCCAGGGGCGTTTCCTGGCCCGGCCGCAAAAAGGGCATTTCATGCACGTTCATGCCGATGCCGTGGCCCAATCCGTGAGTGAAGAAGGAGGCGAGTCCGGCTTCTTCCAGAGCGCGGCGAGCTTCGGCATACACCGCCTGCCCTTGGACGCCGGGGCGGATCATCGCGATGGCTCTTTGCTGCGCATCCAGCACAGCCATATAGACTTCGGCAAATTTAGCGGAAATCTTATGAGGGGCAAAAGTCCTCGTCAAGTCGCTCTTGTAAAACCCGCCGTCGGCTCCCCAGTCGATCAAGAGCACTTCCTCCTGATCGACCCGTGCCGCCGTGGGGGGGGCATGGGGCAGGGCGGCCCGCTTGCCCGCGCCGACGATCGTTGGAAAGGCGCTGCCTTTCGCCCCTTCCTGCCTCAGGAGCAGTTCCATGCGGTCGTGCAGCTCCTTTTCGGTGTCTTCCGTCCCCAGGCAAGCGAGAAATGCCTTCAGGGCATCCTGAGCCATGCGGATGGCCTCGCGCGTGGCTTGGATTTCCTCGGCATCCTTGATCATCCGCAGCTTTTCCACTGAGTCCGACCGGGGCAGCCAGTCCATCGAGGGCAGTAGCGTTCGGTACGCGTCAAACTCGCCGATCGTCAAATGGCCGCTTTCCACTGCGACTTTGGACCAGCCAGTCTTCCCCAGTTCTTGCCCTGCTGCCATGGGCAAGGTCATGCTCGGCGGTCGAATGAAACAGGGCAGTCCGGGGCATTCTTCCTCTAATTGCGTCACGAAGCGTCCATCGCTGACGAGCAACGTTAGCTCGGGGCCAAGCAGCAAATAGCTGGCCTCGCCACTGAAGCCGGTCAGATAGCTGACGTTCACCGGGTTGGTGATGAAAAAACCATCCACCCCCAGCATCGCCGCCGACTGCGTCAAGCGGTCCCGTCGCAGTGCGTATCCTGTCATCTTGCCCTCATCTCATAGCCCGAAGGCGCGGACTTCGTTAGACTGCATCATTGTAGCAGTTTTCATGCAAGTCATCGGGAAATACAAGGGATCCAATGTCAGATCGGCCTCGACCGAACCCCACCCATTCAACCTGCCGCCCACAGGCGGACCTTGCACACCGGAGACCGCCGCCTTGAATGCCATGACCGTGTCAACCTTGGAGTGGATCGGTTCGCCTGGTGAAGGCTTCCTGCGCCTCCTGGACCAGACGAAGCTTCCCAATGAAGTGGCCTTCCGCGACTGCCATGCCGTGGAAGAAGTCTGGGAAGCTATTAAATCCTTGCAGGTCCGCGGCGCTCCAGCCATCGGCATCGCGGCGGCCTATGGAGTGGTATTGGGAGTTCGGACTTCAGGCGACGTTCGTTCAGTGTGCGCTTACTTGGCCAAGAGCCGACCCACGGCCGTCAATTTATTTTGGGCCTTGGATCGCATGCAGCAAGCCGCCGAGCGCGAACCTGCCGATGATCGTATAGCCATGATCGCTCGTCTTTGGCGGGAAGCGAACCAGATTCATCAAGACGATGCCCAAACGGGCCGCCGCATCGCGGAGCAAGGCGTCCACATCATCGAGGACGGCATGGGGGTATTGACGCATTGTAATGCCGGGGCACTCGCAACGGCGGCTTGGGGGACGGCCCTGGCCCCGATATTTCTGGCTCATGAGCATGGTAAGCGGTTCACGGTCTATGTCGATGAAACCCGGCCGCTGCTGCAAGGGGCCAGATTGACCGCATGGGAATTGACGCAGCGCGGCATCGACACCGTGCTCCTATGCGACAGCATGGCAGGCCACGTCATGAGCCAGGGTAAGATTCAAAGGGTCATCGTCGGGGCGGACCGCATCGCCGCCAACGGGGACACGGCTAATAAGATAGGCACCTATAGCCTGGCCGTGTTGGCTCAGGCTCATGACATCCCGTTGATCATTGCGGCGCCGAGCAGTTCGTTCGATCGCGCACTCCCGGACGGCCAGAGGATTCCGATCGAGGTCCGCGACCCCCGGGAAGTGACACACGGTTTCGGTCTCCGCACGGCGCCCGAGGGCGTCCGTGTCTACAACCCCGCGTTTGACGTCACCCCTGCCTCGCTCATTCACGCGATCCTCACGGAAAAAGGTTTGATTCAGCCGGTCACTTCGACCATGATCGCCGAAGTGTTATCGAAGAAGGAGATTTCAAATGCGTCGTCATGATCTTCGTTTTGGCGTGGGGCTGGTTTGCCTCCTGGCGCCGATGTGGCTGCTGGCCGATCCCTGGCCCTCCTGGCGCGGCCCGCGGGGCGATGGCGTCTCCACCGAGCGGGATGTGCCCACGCATTGGGACACGACGAAAAATATCCGCTGGCGCATCTCCCTGCCCGACCGCGGCAACGGCACCCCCGTCGCCTGGGGCCGTTTTCTGTTCGTCCCGCAAGCCATCGAACAAGAACAGCGGCGCACCTTGATGTGCATCGACCGGGCGACGGGACAGATGCTCTGGCAAAAAGGCGTGACGTACACCGAGAAGGAAGCCACCCATTCAACCAATCCCTACTGTTCGCCCTCGCCCGTGACCGATGGGGAGCGCGTCATCGTCTGGTTTGGCTCGGCGGGGCTGTATTGCTTCGACCTGGCAGGCCATGAGTTGTGGAGCGCCCAACTGGGCAAGCAGCAGCACGTCTGGGGGCATGGGGCCTCGCCGATCCTGCATGAAAATCTGTGCATTCTGCACTTCGGCCCCGGTCCTAACGCCTTCGTCATCGCTTTGGACAAGCAGTCGGGGAAGGAAATCTGGCGCGTGCCCGCGCCGCGGTTCGCACAGGATCAAGCCAAGCCGTCCCATCCGGTTGGTAATCAAGACCCCGAGATCTTCTGGGGCTCTTGGGCCACGCCGATGGTCGTGAACGCCGACGGCCGCGCGGAATTGATCCTCGCTTGGCCGCAACAGGTCGTGGCGCTCGACCCCAAGACGGGCCAGGAATTCTGGCGCTGCGGCGGCCTGGCCGACCTGGTCTATTGCTCGCCGATGTTTGGCGACGGCATCGTTGTCGCCTTGGGTGGATACAACGGGTCGGGACTCGCCGTCAAGGCCGGGGGCAGCGGCGACGTCACCTCCACCCACCGCGTCTGGCACGAAGAGCGCAGCCGCCTGCGCCTGGGCACGGGCATCATTCATGATGGACACATCTACGTCAACGACATGAATGGCGCCATCGATTGCATCGAACTGAAAACCAATGCCCTCAAGTGGCGCGAACGCCCTAAAGCCACCGGCAAGGGTGATTCCTGGTCCTCCTTCGTCAAGGCCGGCCAGCACTTATACGCCGTCAACCAGGCGGGAGACGTGTTCGTCTTCAAGGCCAATCCCGAGAAGTATGAGCAAGTCGCCAGGAACAGCGTCGGCGAGTACACCAATTCGACGCTCGTCATCAGCGACGGCGAGATTTTCCTCCGCACCCACGACAGTTTGTGGTGCATTGCCGAAAAGAAAAGCGACTAGTCTAGCGATTGTAATGCGATTGTAACAAGGCGAGCCGGTCTTCTATTCTTGCCAAAGGGCTTGGCTTAATATGGAGCAGTCGGTGGGCAACCCGGGTGTTCCTTCAACGTCAAACCCTTAACTGGAAAGGAACCGTCATGCGCTGGACAGGAGTGACTGGCCTGTGGCTCGCAGGACTCTTCCCCTTGCTCGCGGGACCGCTGCAAGAATTGAAACCGCCGGTGATTCTCAAAGCCGGTTCGGAACCGATCAATGTGGACGTAGGCCACGCCGCACCTTTTGTGGGCGACGTCAATGACGATGGCAAGCCGGCCCTGCTCGTCGGCCAGTTCGGCGAAGGCAAGCTGCGAATTTACCGTAATGTGGGCGCCCAGCACGAGCCGCGGTTCGATTCCTTCGAGTGGCTGCAAGCCGGAGGGCAGGTGGCCAAAGTGCCCACGGGCTGATGCGTCGGTTTTACTCCACAGTTGGTGGATTTGGACAAAGATGGAATCCTCGACATCGTCTCTGGCTCGTGGCCCGGCGAACTCTACTGGTTCAAGGGCTTGGGGAAAGGCCGCTACGACCATCCTGTCAAACTCAAAGATACAGATCAGCGTCATCTCCGGCCGGGCAGCGCCTCGACGGTGTTTGCCTGTGATTGGAATGGCGATGGCCATCTCGACCTGCTCATGGGCAACATCGAAGGCCACGTCCTGCTGAGCCTCGGCACGGGGGATGGGTCGCTGCAGTTCGAGTCGCCGATCAAAATTCAAATCGCTGGCCAACCCATCGTCGCGAACCACGGCGATTCCCATCCCATCCTGGCGGATTGGGACCGCGACGGTTTGCCTGACTTGTTAATCGGCGCCGGTGATGGCAGCGTCGTCTGGTATCGCAACGTCGGCTCCTCGACCGAACCCAAATTCGAAAAACATCGCGTTCTGCTGAAGGCCTCGAAGAACGATATGGCGGATGAGGATGCCCCCATTCAGAACTTCAAGCCAGGCACCCGGGCCAAAATCTGCGCCGTCGATTGGAATGGCGACGGCTGGCTCGATCTGCTCGTCGGCGACTTCGGCATGATCCGGGGGAAAAAGCCGGAGATGACCGAAGCGGACATGAAAAAGGTGCAGGAATGCCAAGAGAAAATGGCTCAGATCGATGCCAAAATGCAGCCGCTGCAGAAGGAACACCTGAAGCTGCGGACTGCCCCTGCAAATGAAGCCATGGAAGCTAAGAAGGAAAGGCTCAAGAAACGGAAGCAAATCGAGGAAGAATTGCAGAGGTTGAGCGCGGAACTACGGCCCTCGGTTGAGATCGTGCTGAAGTTTCAGCCCAGCACTTCTTATCGCGGCAACGTCTGGGTTCTGGAGCGGATTCCGCAGACCGTGGATCGATCGGATCGACGGTAGCCCGCTCAGCCTTGCCCCCGGAGGCCGTGAGCCATCGGGGCTTTTGATCGGTTGAGTTTCAGGCCTCGCATCGCTCGAAGAGCGTCGCCACGCCCTGGCCCTGGCCAACGCAGAGCGAGGCGATGCCCAGCCGATGGCCTTCGTCCTTCATCCGATGGAGCAGCGTGGCGGTGATGCGCGCGCCGCTGGCGCCGATGGGGTGGCCGATGGCCACCGCCCCGCCGCGGGTATTGACGCGCTTTTCATCGATCCCCAAGAGTTTCAGGCAACTGAGCACCTGGACGGCGAAAGCTTCGTTGATTTCAATGGCTCCCACGTCGTCGAGCTTGACGTTGGCTTTTTCGAGCAGCTTGAGGATGGCGGGCACCGGTCCGATGCCCATCTCCTCCGGCGCGACCCCCGCCACGGCCATGGCCTTGACGCGCGCCAGCGGCTGCAGCCCCAACTCCTTGGCCTTCGTCTCCGACATCATGAGCGCGGCGGCCGCCCCGACGCTGATTTGCGAGCTATTCCCCGCCGTGACCGTGCCGCCCGAGGGGGCGAAGGCGGGTTTCAGCGCGGCCAGGGCCTCCAGGCTGCTGTCGCGGCGCACGCCCTGATCGCGGTGGACTTCCATTCGGAACCCCTGCTCATCGCGGCCCCGCATGGGGACCACTTCATCCCCCCAATGTGGGCGGTCCATGGCCGCCGCTGCCAGTTGATGGCTCCGCAGGGAAAACTCATCCTGAGCGGCGCGGGGAATGCGGTACTTGCGAGCGAGATATTCCGCGGTCAACCCCATGTGCATGATGGCTTCGCTGTGCCGGCGAAAGAGCCGGGCACTGGGGGAATAGTCCTTGTGCATGGGGATGTGGTCCATGTGCTCGACGCCGCCGGCGATCTGCACGTCGGCGACGCCGGCCATGATGGCCGCTGCGGCGTCGTTGATGGCTTGCAGGCTGGAGGAACAGTTGCGATTCACGGTCACTCCGCCCACCGTGATGGGCAGGTCGGCGATCAGGACCAGGATGCGGGCGACGTCCGCGCCTTGTTCTCCCTGCTGCTGCACGCAGCCCCAGCGCACATCCTCGATGAGATGCGGTTCGATCCCGGTGCGTTCAATGAGCTTGAGCACCAGGTCGGCGGACAGGTCATCGGACCGAACGTCGCGGAAATAGCCCTTGTCGCCGCTGGCCCGGGCGATGGGCGTGCGGATGGCCTCCACAATCACGGCTGATCGCATGGGGTTGGCTCCTGACTGAAGGGTTCATGGTGAAGCCGCTCGCCCGCGTCACGGGATCGGCACCTTGGCCAACAACTGGCCGATGATCACCTCCGGCGTCACGCCGTCGGCCTCGGCTTCGTAGCTGATAAGGATGCGGTGCCGAAGCACGTCCGCCGCGACGGCTTTGACGTCGTGGGGCGTGACATAGGCTCGGCCCTCGAGAAAGGCGTTGGCTTTGCCCGCCAAGGCCAGTCCCAAGCTGCCGCGCGGGCTGGCTCCATACTGAATGTATCGATCCAGGGGCAGTTGATGACGTTGGGGCCTGCGCGTGGTCTGCACCAGGTCGACGATGTAATGCTTGACCTTGTCATCCAGATAAATGGCGTCGATGAAGTCGCGCAGCTCGTTGATGATGCTGGGGGTAAGGACCGCCTTGGCATGCGGCGGCGGTCCGACGTGGGCCATGCGATTGAGGATTTCCACCTCCTCGGAGCCCTCGGGATAATCGAGCTTCAGCTTCATGAGGAAGCGGTCGATCTGGGCTTCGGGCAAGGGAAACGTGCCTTCCTGCTCAATGGGATTTTGCGTTGCCAGCACCAGGAAAGGTTCGGGCAGCTTGAACGTTTCCTCGCCGATGGTGACTTGTTTTTCCTGCATGGCTTCCAGCAAGGCGCTTTGGACCTTGGCGGGAGCGCGATTGACTTCATCAGCCAGGACGAGGTTGGCGAACACCGGCCCCTTCTTGACCGAGAACTCGCTGGTGCGCGGGTTGTAAATCTGGGTGCCGATGAGGTCCGCCGGGAGCAGGTCGGGAGTGAATTGAATGCGGCTGAAGCGCAGTTGCAGGGTGTCGGCCAGGGTGCGGACGGCGAGGGTTTTGGCCAGGCCGGGAACGCCTTCGACGAGCAGGTGGCCGCCGGTCATCAACCCCATGAGCAGCCGATCGATCAGTCGTTTCTGCCCGACCAAGACCCGCTGCATTTCCTGAAAGAAAGGCTCGATGGAGGAGCGGAGCGTTCGCAGTCGATCCTCAAGGGCGGATGAATCCATGTCGAGCTTGGCTCTCCGGAGAACGGCCTGGGGCTTGAGGGAATGGTCGGCCTGGTGCATGATTGCCAAGAAACGATGCCGATGCTCGATGCCGCCGGCTTTTGTCGCAATGGACTATCGGCGACGGCGGCGCGGCCGCTCCTCTTCCTCGTCTTCATCCTCTTCGTCTTCGTCCGCATCGTCTTCATCATCATCGTCGTCGTCTTCCTCCTCCTCTAGTTCGGCTTCATAATCGGTGATGCCGCGGGCACGACGAGCGCTGACGTTGAACTCATGAATCACGCCCGGATCGCGCAGCCCGACCAGGGCGAAGACGGCGAACGGGATGGTGAAGGGATAGAACAGTCCCAAGATGGCGGAAGCCATGGCCCAATTGTACTCTTCCAGCCGTTTCATCGCTTCCGCGCCTTTGATAATGATCGCGAGATACACGAGCAAGAACAGGGTGATCCCCAGCGTGACGACAAAGACAAAGCCAGGGGCATCGTCCCGATCCCAGATTTCATCGAGGGGAAAATAATAGCCCAGTTCGAAGCGTTTTTCGGTCAGCTTGCCGAGGCGGCTCAACTTTTCCATGTTGAACGAATAGAGCACGCAGTTCACAGTGGTCCAGAGGAAGAAGAAGACGATGATCCAGCAACTGATCAGGGCCACGCGCTTGAGCCACGTCGAGGGAAAACCGACTTGCATCCAGGCCCGGTTGCGCGCCTTTTGCTTCAGGGCGTGCAAGACGAGTTCGTCGACGCGGTCGTCCTTGGCTTCCGTGGCAACCTGATGGACGGCTTCGATGGAGTAGGGCGTATAATCATCGCCATCGTTCGTTGGTTTGGCCGGCGGGCTCGCGGGCTTGCCCGGCGAAGCGGGAGGCGGCTCTTGCGCGGCGACCGTCGCCGCGCTAGCTGGAACGGTCAGGATGCTGGTGCAATGGGGACACTTGATTTTCTTGCCCCCCAGCTCATCCTTGAGTCCCAGGCCCTTGCGGCATTGTGGACAGCGAACGCGGATCATGGCCGAGTGGTCCTTGTGTCTTTTCCAAAAAGTCGGGCGGCGCTTCCCTTGCGGGGTCGCAGGCCGATGGTCTGGCGATTGGTCCACTTTCACTTTAGCCGATTCCCGCCGCCGTTTCCAGCCGTTACCGGGAAGGATTCGGTCGTAGGGTCGCTGCCAGGTCGAGAAGTCGATGGACTTTGCCGATCAACCGTTGCAACCCTATCCCCGGACCAGTAGAAAAATGGAACCGACGCGAAATGGCGCTCCCTGGCCTCATCAGGCTCGGGCCGCAAGCCGAACGGCGCCGGCACCCACTTGACCCCGGATTTATTCACGGTGAGGCATGCCCAGAAAAACCATTGAATCCTTTCAGGTCGAGCATTTGCAAGTCCTGGATGAAAATGGCCAGGTGGACCCTGCGCTCGATCCTAAACTATCCGCCGAGGATTTGAAGAAGCTCTATCGGGTCATGCTGCTGGCCCGCATGGTGGATGACCGGATGTATAAATTACAGGCCCAGGGGCGGATGGGGACGTTTCCGGGCGTGCGCGGCCAGGAGGCTTGCGTGGGCGTGACCTATGCCCTGGAGCCGACGGATTGGCTGCAGCCCGCCTTCCGGGAAACGGCGTGCCTGTTTTGGCGCGGCATCCAACCCAAACGCGTGCTGCAATACTTCGCCGGCATGGAAGAGGGCAACGTCTTTCCCGAGGAAGCACGCACCTGGCCCATCCCCATCTGCGTCGGCAGCCAAACGCTGCACGCCACGGGCGTCGCCTGGGCCGATCAGATTCGCGGCGAAAAAAACGTCACGCTCTGCTACTTCGGCGACGGCGGCACTTCCGAGGGTGATTTCCACGAAGCCCTCAACATGGCCGGCATTTACAAGCTGCCCATCGTCTACGTCTGCATGAACAACCAATACGCCATTTCCGTTCCACGGGCCATTCAAAGCGGTTCCAAAACGCTCGCGCAAAAAGCGATCGGCTACGGCTTCTCGGGACTGCAGATCGATGGCAACGACCTGATGGCCGCCGTCGTTGCCGGTCGCGAGGCCGTCGCTCGAGCCAGGGCCGGGAAAGGGCCGACCCTCATTGAAATGGTGACCTACCGGCTTGGCCCGCATACCACGGCCGATGACGCTCGCCGCTATCGATCCGAGGAGGAAGTGAAGGCCTGGCTGCCCAAGGATCCTCTGGTCCGCATGCGAAAGTTCATGGAGAAAAAGAGCTTGTGGAACGCCAACGTGCAAACAGAATGGGAAGCGGAATTCGCCGAGCTGATCGAAAAGGACGTGCAAGAATATGAAGCGGAACTGGCGGCCGTCGATCCGATGGAAATGTTCGACGCCGTCTATGCGACGCTGACGCCCGAATTGGCCGCCCAGAAAGAACAGGCCCGGACCTATGCCCACCTGAAACATGGACACTAGGTTCGCCGTCGACCCCGCGCCTCGGAGTCGGCTACGTGCGAACCCCCAACCTAATTGAGATATCGCCGATGCCCAAGCTCAACATGGTGAAAGCGCTGAACCTGGCAATGCACGAGGAAATGGCTCGGGACGAGAGCGTCGTGGTCCTAGGCGAGGACGTCGGCCGGGTGGGCGGCGTCTTCCGCGTGACCGAAGGTTTGCTGGAAAAGTTTGGGGCAAAGCGGGTCATTGACACCCCGGTGTCCGAAGCAGGGATTCTGGGATGTGCCGTCGGCATGGCGCTCAACGGTTTGAAACCGATTGCCGAAATCCAGTTCTCGGGGTTTATGTTCAATGGCTTTCATCAGCTCAATTGTCACGCCGCCCGGTTTCGCTATCGCAGTTGGGGCCGGTTCGGCGTGCCCATGGTTATGCGCGCTCCCATCGGCGGCGGCATCCGCGCCCTTGAACATCACAATGACAGCGAGGAAGCCGTCTACGTGCAATCGCCGGGGCTGAAGGCGGTTTATCCATCCACGCCGAAAACGGCCCACGGGCTGCTCCTGGCCGCTATTCGCGACCCCGATCCGGTCATGTTTCTCGAACCCAAACGGGTGTATCGCGCCCCGGTGGAGGAGGTCGAAGAAGGGGGCGACGCCTGGCCCATCGGCAAGGCCCGTCTCATGCGGGAAGGGCAGCACCTGACCTTGATCAGTTGGGGGGCAATGTTGCAGGAAAGCTTGGAAGCTGCCGAGCAGGCGGCCAAGGAATCACACATCGAATGCGACGTCATCGACTTGCTCTCCATCGTGCCCATGGATACCGCCGCCATCATTGCGTCGGTCAGCAAGACGGGCCGCTGCGTGATCGTCCATGAAGCTCCGGCGGCGTGCGGCGTCGGCGCGGAGATCATTGCCCGGATCAATGAGCAGGCCCTGTTGCGGCTCGAAGCGCCGGTGGCTCGGGTCACCGGTTGGGATATGCCTTATCCGTTTTTTGCCAGGGAAAGCGGTTATTTACCCAATGTGCCGCGAATTCTCGACGCCATTCGCCATACGATGGACGCTTAAGGTCGATTTTTCCGCTAAACTAGAAGCATAAGGAAAACTCAACGCCATTGCCCCTTCTTGCCAGCCGCGAGCGGGGGATGGCATCAACGCTCATAACCGACTCTTTTGGAACCCCTTGCCCTTGACGGACAAGTCATGATCAAAGAATTTAAACTGCCCGACCTAGGTGAAGGTCTTAAGGAAGCCACCCTGGTGAGTTGGAACATTCAGGAAGGCGACGTGGTGAAGGCCGATCAGGCGATCGCCGAGGTGGAGACGGACAAAGCGACGACGCCTTTGCCCAGCCCCTATGCGGGGAAAGTGGTCAAACTGCACGGCCAACCTGGCGAGGTGATCAAGGTCGGCGCCGTGCTGGTCGCCATCGAGACGGACGCTTCCGCCGCCGTGCCAGCTAAACCGGCCCCCGCCGCCACGCCGGCCCCCCCGGCCAAGCCCGCCCCCGCCACGGCCTCAGTCACACCCTCTCCGGCGGCGAAACCCGCGCCAACGCCTGCGCCGGTTGTCCCTGCCGACCGGCCCGTCCTCGCCGCGCCGGCCACGAGAAGGCTGGCCCGCGAACGCGGCGTGGATCTCAGGATGGTCCCAGGCTCGGGGCCAGGGGGAAGGATCACGACTGATGACGTCATGAAATTCAGCGGCGACGGCGCTAGCCGAGGAGCGGTGGCGCTCTCGGCGGACTTGATCGAACCGGTCGGCGGCGGGACCGCGGTCGGCGGCGTCAGCCGGCCCGATCTTCCCGATTTCGCCCAATACGGACCGATCGAGAAAAAACCCGCTTCGCCCATTCGCAAGCGCATCGCGCAGCGCATGGCCCTGTCCCAGTCCCTTTGTGCCACGGTCACTCACATTGACGAAGCGGACGTGACCGAATTGGAAAACGCGCGCCGCCAAGCCAAGGACGCCGCCGCCGAGAAGGGCTATAAGCTGACGATCTTGACGATTGTCATGAAGGCTGTGGCCGCCGCCCTTAAACAGCATCCCTCGCTCAATGCCACTTATGATGAGCTGAAGGGCGAGGTCATTTACAAGCACTACTATCACCTGGGCATCGCCGTCGATAGCCCGCAAGGCTTGCTGGTGCCGGTGGTGCGCGACGTGGATCGACGCCCCATCACGGAACTGGCCAAGGATTTGGTGGCGCTTTCCGATGCTGCCCGCACCGGCAAAATCACGGCCGAGCAAATGCGCGGCGGCAGCTTCACAATCACCAACATCGGCGCCATCGGCGGTTTGGGCTTCACCCCGGTCATTAATTGGCCCGAAGTCGCCATTCTGGGGCTGGGCCGGACCCATGAAAGGCTGGTTCGCTCCGAGGACGATCCCGACGAGATCACCGGACGTCTGTATCTGCCCATGTGTCTCAGTTTTGACCATCGGCTCATTGATGGAGCGGACGCTGCCCGGTTCATGAATACGGTCAAGGCTTACCTCGAACGGCCGGTGTTGCTCTTGGCGGAGATGTAGACGAGTGGCGTGTCGTTCCTGAAGGCCCAGGTCGTTTGGCAATCAGTCCAGTCGCATAGGGGAAGCCATGGTTGTCGGAGAATTCAAGGAACAGGCGGAATTGGTGGTCGTGGGGGGCGGCCCCGGGGGGTACGCCGCCGCCTTTCATGCCGCGGATTTGGGACTGGACGTCGCCTTGGTCGAGCAGGATCGCCGTCTCGGCGGCACTTGTCTGCTGCGGGGCTGCATTCCATCCAAGGTGATGATTTCCGCTGCCGAGCGCTTTCATGCCGTACAGCATTCCGATTTCATGGGCATCTCCGTTAAAGACGCCAAGCTCGACATGAAGAAGATGGGCGCCTGGCGCGACAAAATTATCCAGGACCTCTCCGGCGGACTGGATGGCCTGGCCAAGGGCCGCAATATTCGCCGCTTCACGGGCCGGGGCTACCTGAAGTCGGCCAATGAACTGCAGATTGCTTCCGAGGGATCGAACCTGTCCTTGCAGTTCAAGCAGGCTATCCTGGCCCTGGGCAGCACGCCGATCATGCCCGCGCCGTTCGTCAAGGGTCCGCGCGTCCTCTCCTCCGATGAAGCCATCGGACTGAACGAGCTGCCCGCCAGCTTGCTCGTCGTGGGCGGCGGCTACATCGGCATCGAACTGGGCAGTTGCCTCGCCGCCTTGGGCAGCCAGGTCACGGTCGTCGAAATGTTCGACCGCTTGCTCCCCGGCATCGACCTGGACCTCGTCCGCGTCGTCCAGAAATCCCTGGAAAAACGGGGCGTGAAGTTGCATCTGAATTCGAAGGTGGTCGACGTCCAAGAGTCGAAAACCAATGTCAAGGTGACAGTCGAACCCAAGTCCGGTGCGAAGTGGACCGGCGAGTTCGACCGGGTCTTGGTCGCCATCGGCCGCAAGCCGAACACGCAGGACATGGGGCTGGAAAAGCTCGGCGTTGCCATGGAGAAGGGCTTCATCACGATCAACGAACGCTGCCAGACGTCCGTGCCGCATCTCTTTGCCATCGGCGACTGTTCGGGCCAACCGATGCTGGCCCACCGCGCCCGGCGCATGGGCATTGTGGCGGCCGGCGTCGCAGCGGGCAAGTCAGCGGCCTTCGACAATCGCACGATCCCGGCCGTGGTCTTCTCCGAACCGGAGATTGCCTATTGCGGGATGTCGGAGGAGGAGGCGAAACAAGCCGGCCATGACGTCAAGGTCGGCCGTTTCCGGTTCGCCCCGAACGGCAGAGCGATGTCGCTGGGACAGACCGAAGGGATGGTCTTTGTCATCGCCGACGCCAAGTCGGAAACGGTGCTGGGCGTCCGCATGGTCGGCCCGCATGTTTCTGAATTGATCGGCGAGGCCACGCTGGCCGTGGAGATGGCAGCCACACTCGAAGATTTGATCGCCACCATCCACGTGCATCCCACGCTCTCGGAGACCTTTATGGAAGCCGCCGAGGCCGCGCGCGGAGAAGCCCTGCACAGCGTGCGCGCGAGCAAGGGCAAACCCGCGATGGAAGCCCATTAATCAGCGATCGGCAATCAGCGATTGGGCCATGAAAAAGGACAGGTCGAAAGCCTGTCCCTTGGTCGCCATCGAGGTCGATCCTTAGTCGCGGTTGAACACGTCTCTCACCACGGCGGCCAGGCCGATACAAAAGAGGATGGGCGGGTAATAGAACAGCCAGCCGCCCATCAATCCCCCCACGAACCAAACCACGGCTATGATCATCATCAAGAGGCCGCCGATCATGCCCGCGTTGATGTTTTCGAACCAACCCGAACTGAGGCCGACCGAGCTTCGAGGCCGCTTCTTTTTTCTGGGTTTATTCCGCTTCTTCTGCTCTTGCCAGTCCTCGTCGTCATCGACCTCATCCTGGGGTTTGCGATAAGTTTGGCTCCCGGACGAACCGGTTGAGGGGCGGCCAGGGAGGGGCATGGCGGGAGCAGGTTCATCGATAATCACGGCCTGCATGGGGGCCGCTGCCGCCCTGGGATCGGTCACCAGCAAGATGCTGCCACAGTTTTGGCACTTGATTTTCTTTCCTGCAAGCTCATCACTGACGCGAAAGGCTTTGCCACATGAACACGAAAATGCGAGAGGCATGATGAACCTTCAGTATGACTCTTGAAAATGGAGGACTTTATTAGATCAAATGTTGTTATGGATTACCATGGAATTTTTGGTGTAGACCAACTTCGTCTGCTACTGAGACGGAACCAACGCTTTCCCTAACAGCTCCTCGTAGTCGTTCGTTCAACGGCAGGCAGTTTTCCTTCGCTTTCACTTCCCTGGCATGATAGAAAAAAAGAGGCGGCGCGAGACGGTTAACCGCGCACATCTCTTCGCCTTGGCGGTGCCTGGGAATGACTCCGATTCGCATGGACTGGACATGACCAACGAAGAAGCTTCCCCAACGCTGCCGACTCCCCCGCGCCAGACCACCCACAAGGTGCCAGCCGACGAGGCGGGAACGCTACCCCTGCCCGAGATCAAAATTGGACCGGCCGACATTCCCAAGGTTCCCGGTTACACGATCGAGTCAGAGATTGGCCGAGGCGGCATGGGCGTGGTCTACAAGGCGAAACAAGACAAACCCAGCCGCTGGGTCGCGCTCAAGATGGTCCTCAGCGGCGGTTTCGCCTCTCCCGAGGCTCGCATGCGCTTTCTCCTAGAAGGCGAAGTCCTGGGCCGGTTGCAGCATCCCAACATCGTGCAAATTTACGAGGTGGGCACCTTCGAAGGGCAGCCCTATTTCGCCCTGGAATACGTCGACGGCGGCAGCCTGAACGACTTGCTAAAGAAGAAGCACTCCTTCACGATCCACGAGGCTGCTCTGCTCATCGAGCAACTGGCCCGAGCGATGCAGTATGCCCATGGCAACGGCGTGATCCATCGCGATCTGAAACCCGCGAACATCCTGCTTTCGAACGAATTGAGCAGCTCTTCTTCCTCGTCGGGCCTCTCTCCCGGACTGCGGTTGCCCTTTGTTCCGAAGATCACGGATTTTGGCTTGGCCAAGCAAGTCGACGTCAGCACCGATCTGACCGCCAGCGGCGCTATCCTGGGAACGCCCGCCTACATGGCGCCGGAACAGGCTCGCGGCAAGTCCCGAGAGATTTCCACGGCCACGGACGTCTACGCGCTCGGAGCGATGCTCTACGAACTCCTGGCCGGGCGGCCGCCGTTCGTGGCCAATCATCCTTACGACGTCATCGCCCAGGTGATGACCGAGGAACCGCCTTCGGTCAGTTCCCTGCGCGGCAAGCTGCCCAAGGATTTGGTGACCATCGTTCACAAATGCTTGCAAAAGGAGCCGAGAAAACGTTACGCCTCGGCTGGCGCCCTGGCGGACGACTTGCAAAACTGGCGCGAGCATCGCCCCATCACGGCCCGGCCCGCCACCCGTCTGGAATTGGTGATGAAGTGGTGCAGCCGCTACCCAGCCCTGGCGGCCTTGATTTTCGTCTCCACGCTCACCGCGATCATCGTCACGGGACTGGTGGTCAGCGTGTGGCAAATGCAGCGAGCCGTCGCGGCGGAGAAGCTGGCCAAGCAGAACGAACAGCTTGCCGAAGAGGAGCGGCGCATCTCCGCGGCCGTGCGGAAGTTTCTGCAAGAAAAGCTGCTCGGCCAGGCGGACGCCAAGGCTCGGGCCGAAGCCCTCCTGCGAACGGGGCTTCTGCCTCAGGAAATCACTCCCAATCCGACCATTCGCGAATTGCTCGACCGCGCCGCCCTGGAGTTGGCTCCCGAGAAAATCGATGGCCATTTTCCAGGGCAGTATCGCTTGCAGGCCGAACTCCTCCAGACCGTGGGCAACACCTACCGCGGCATCGGCGGCCAGGAGGATCAGTTCGCTTCGGCCATCCGTTTTCTGCAACGGGCCGTCGCTCTGCGCCAGCAACATCAAGCGGTCGATCATCCCGATACCCTGCTTGCGATGGAAAACCTGGCCGAAACCTATCTCACCGCCGGCAAACTCAAGGAAGCGATCCAGCTTCTGGAACAAGTGCACGCGGGGCAGGTCAAGCTTTTGGGGGCTGACCACCCCAACACGCTCAAAACGCTTTATTACATTGCCGAGGGGGTGCGGCAGTCCGATAAATCGCCTGAATCCATACCCCTGTTCGTGCAAGTCTTGACCGCCCAGGCCAGGCATCCGCAGCTTGGGCCGATGCACGTCGATACCTTGACAACGCAGAATAGCCTGGCCTACGCCTACTGGACGACCGGCAGGCTGCCCGAATCCATCCAGCAATACGAGCAAGTGCGCTCCGCGCGCACCCAAACCCTGGGCGCCGACCATCCGGACACGCTCATCACCTTGCATTACCTGGCTATCGCTTATCGTGACGCGGGACGCCTTCAAGAGGCAATCGATCTGCTCAAGCAAGTCCGCGAATTGCGCCAGGAAAAGCTGGGCGCCGAGCACCCGGACTGTCTCAATACCCAGGCCAGCTTGGCCGTGGCCTATCGCATGGCGGGGGAGTTATCCGAGGCAATCAAGCTTTATTCCCACGTGCTCGCCGTGCGCACCAAACGGCTGGGGGAGCTTCACCCCGACACCTTGCTGGCGATGAACAATTTGGCCGAGGCCTATTTCGACGACGGCCAGGTGGCCCAGGCCATGGCGTTGTTGGAAAAAGGGCTAGAGCTTTGTGCAGCGCGAATCGGGATGGGGCATCGCCATGCCATCACCATGAAGGCGAATTTAGCGAAGACCTACCAGGCTTCGGGCCGCCTGCCGGAGAGCGTGCCGCTCTTCGAGCAAGCTTTGACGGGGATCGAGCATTTGCAATATCAGCATCAGTACGCCAAGCGCATCTTCCACGACGCCGTAGCCGGTTTCGAGAAGGTTGAGCAATTCGCCAAGGCACAATCATGGCAACGGAAATGGCGGGCCGTCGTCGAGGCCCGCGCCGGCGCCGACTCCGCCGCTCATGCCGAGGAATCATCCCTTCTGGGCGAGATCTTGCTGCAACAAGCACGCCGCCTGCCTGAAGGAGCGGAGCGGAAGCTGCTTCTGGCCGAAAGCGAAACGCTGCTTGTGCAAGGCTACGAAGGGATGAAACGGCAATTCACCGCCAAGGAGCCGAAGAGCGAGACTCCCAAGGGAGCGCCAACTGAGTTATCCAAGGAGCAGAAAAAGCGGCTCTTCACCGCGGCAGGCCGATTGATCGACTATTTCCAATTAACGGGCCAACCCGAACAGGTGAAGGCCTGGCAAGTTCATCAAAAGGAATGGCAGCCTTGACGTTCCTTCTAGAAGCCAAAGAAGAGGCCGCTTAATCTTCTTCCTCTTCTGATGCCCCTGCCAGCTTCATGATCTCAGCTTCCGTCAAATCGCGTTTGAAAATGCAGCATTCGTCCAACTCGCCTTTGAGGAAGGCTCGATTCTTGAATGCAAAGCCGCGCTGGCTCTTGGCCCAGTGCAAATCCGCACCCCAGGCACGGGCGGAGGTGGTCACGCTGCTGGAACCATTCAAGGGATTATGGGTAGTCATGTTGGCCATGAGAAAGCCTGGTTTGCCGTCGATGTAAAGGACCATGTCGCCGGAACGCTTGCGGATCAGGGCGATGTGATGCCATTCGCCATTGGTGATCCGTTTGCCGCGAATTTCTGCCGGTGCATCCATGTCCGTGCGGCGGTCGTCCCGGATTTGCGCGATCACCATGCCGCCCATGTCCACATTGACGCTAATGAGAGGGCCGCCGTTGTCGATGTCGCGCTGAGCGAAAATCACACCCGGGGAATGCGTGCGCACCCAGCAGGCATAGGTGAACGGTTCGCGGGCCTTGTAATTGAAAGCGTCGCCTTCGAAGGAGACATAGCTATCATTCCCAGTCAAATGCACGGCCTTGCCGCGCACACCAGGCACGATGCTGCCATTTTGGATCGTGGCTTCGTAGCTTTGGCTGGCTTCATCCGCGACGGTGTCGCCGTCAGACTTGTCGAACGACCAATATACGAGCAAATCGGGAATGTCCTTGGGCGAAAAGATCTTGCCGATCGTGCGGGGAGGAGCGTCAAACGTTGATGGCGGCATGTTGGGTCGGCCGCGGTCGCGCTGGCCGCCGATCGGAGGGCGCGGATCGGGCATGTTGTCCGGCATGGCCGGCTGCGCCGGGTTGAGGCCGGCCAGGTGTTTGAATTCCAATTGGTGAATGGCACTGGTGTCAGTCTTGCGGTCGTTCTGCTCGTAGATCACCTGATAGGCGAGCTTAAAGGCTTTGTCTTCCTTCCAATCGAGCGGACCTTGAGCCACGTAACCCTCGGGCTTGCGGATCATGTTGATTCGCTGGGCCTTTTGAATGAGTTGTCCCGAGCCATTAGGATTATCGTTAATTTCAAAATCTTGATCAAGCGCAACCGCCTTGATGAGCAAGTAGGCGCCGGTGATGCTGCGGCGGAAATCGATGACGGGAGCAACAGCCTCGACTTGAAACTGCTGACCCTCTTGCTTGACGAAGAACTGCACGGCGCCTTTTTCCTTGTTTTGGATGAGGGCCTGAATCTGTTGCGGATGGATGAGATTGCCGATGTTGGTTCCCAAGAGGATCGATTCCGCGACGCCGACCAGCCTGCCCTCGGCATCGACGGCCGGTCCGCCGCTGTTGCCCGGGTTCAGGTCGCATTCCACTTGCAGTTTGCGGATGCCGCCGCGAAAATCGCGCTGAATGGCGGAAAGGGTTCCTTGCTTGACCTGGACGGCCGGGTTGGCGCGCCCCTCGGCCAACTCCGCGCCAAAGGGGAAGCCGAAAAAGTAAAGCCGCTGCGTCTCCACCAACTCGCGGGGCGCTTCAATTGAGAGCGGCTCAGCCCGAAACGCGCCGATGTCCGCCGCGAGCAGGGCCAGATCCGGTTCCCGGCTGCTGGCGAGAATCGAAGCCCGGACCGTTCTCTCCTGCCCCGTTCCGCTGCCTAGCACCAAAGAGATCGAAGCTTGAGGACGGGGTCCAATCGGCGGGAAACGGGGGCCGAATTCGAAGGGATTGCGTTCACGCCGCTTCTCAAGGTCGGGGGAGATGACGTGCTGATTGGTGATGAAATAGGCCGTCTGGCCGTCGCGGTGAATGAGGAAGCCCGTGCCGGTTGCTGAGTCCATGCCGACCTGGACCTTAACGTAAACCGTCGCGGATTTGACGCGTTCGAGGACGTCGCGATTGAGGGGGACAGCGGGAAGCGGTCCCTTGTTGCCTTGGCCCTGTCCGCGCGGCCCGCGGCGCGGGAAATTGGGCGCCGCATCATTGTCATCATCGTCGTTGAGGTTGCCGAAGAAATTATTGCCGTTGTTACCTTGGTTCATACCGACAAATATCGACGCTCCCACCACGGCCAAGACGACCACGAGGATCAAGCTAAACGCCAGGATGGGCGAGCTGGCCTTGACGGGCTGGCGCGGGCGGCGCGGTTTGTCGCGCTTGGGCTTGGGTTCCGTCCATTCTCGATCCGCCAGGTCATGTTCGGGCTGGTGCTTGGCCTTGGCGACCGTCCGGGGAGGCGGCGGTGTGTAGCTGGCCGCGGCCGAGGCGGTAAGCGTTCCCGGGATCGAAAAGGTATACCCGCATGATGGGCATTGGGCCCGCTTCCCTGCGGCGGATTGAGGGAGTATCAGTTTCTGTTGACACACTTCGCAATGCAGGATCATTTGTTGCATGGACGTCACTTCGCCCTATTTGAATAGGAATAAGCCCGGGTCGTTTCGTCCGGACGGGTGCAAGGCCTGGCCGACGAACCACTCGGGTCCGCGGCTTCGCCTCATCATACCGCCGACAGTGTCGCTCAGACAAGCGCTTTTGTCCATATTGATCGTGAGGCTCTTTCTCAAAAGGAAGATCTGCAGGGAGCCTTTCAGTCAGGAAGCCGACGAGGCATTGCTGCGCATCCTTTATGTTTCAACCGATGATGCAAGACCATGCCGCAGCCAAGCTTTTCGGCTTGGAGGGAATCGTCGCTACTTGGAGTGAACGAGTGGGACGAACAGCAGGGTGGTTCGTGTTTCGTTTGAAGGGGCGATCCCCACCACCTTGCCGACGAGCAGCGGGATGCCCCGCCAAGCCGGCTACGCGTCCGCGTCCCGAACCCGGTCAACTCCGTTACCCCTAGCGCTATTGAAAACTCCTCTCGATGAGATCGAGCATGTCGCGGTTGAGGTTGCGCAGGGCCTCGGCGGTCTTCTCGATCTGTTCCGCCTTCTGTTGATCTTCGTCGCTGCTGTTGGTCTGCAGGGCGTTGAGCACGTTGTTCATGTTCGTGAGGTGATCCACATTGGCTTTGTACAACAATTGAGCGCCCAGGTAGTCGCCATGCTTATTGAGCACCTCGACGTGCTTTTCCAGATCTTCCATGAGATCGAGCAAATTTTCCCATTTCCGCTTGGGCCAATATTTAGTGATGTACTCGCGCGCCGTGCGATGCTCGGCGTCCTTGACCGACCAGGCTTTCTTGAGGCGATCGAGCCGGGAGACGAACATGGGGTTCTTCTCCATCTTGATCGCTTCCTCATAGAGGGTGATGGCCTTGTCGAAGTTGAGGTTGTCCTCTTCTTGCCGCCCTTCGTTGAATTTCTTGCGCGCCGGGCTGGGGTCGCGTTCGTCCTTGACGTATTCCTCCATCCGCTGGGCGGCGTCGAGGAGGACCTTAAGGTGGCTTTCGGCTTCCTTGATCTTCGAGGCGGCGATCGGCCCCGCGTCCTTGGCCTTCTCCTCGAGCGGCTTGAGCCGCGTAGTCAGGTCGGCCACTTCGGTGCGAATGTCCTTGGCCAGGGTTTCCAGGGTCTCCAACACCTTGGCCCCTTCGCCCTTTTGCCGCAATTCGGGGACGACGCGCTCATAAACGTCCTGCACCCGATTGCGCATTTCATACACGGTGCTGATCCAGGGACGCAGGTCGTATTCGAAGTCGGCGTACTTTTCCGCTTCGGCGCTGCCGACGAGCTTGATCTCCGCCGCCTGATCGTCGAACAGAGCCACGGGGATGTTGACGCTGAAGCGGCCATATTGGAAGCGGGCGAAGGCGACGTGGGAAAACAGCTCCGTGGAACGAATGCGGCCGGTGTTGTCCGTGGCGCCCAGCTTAATAGGCGGCCGGGTGATGACGTCCTGTTCGCTGGGATAACCGCCGGGGTAAATTTGGACTTCGCAGCCGGCGATGGGTTCGTTGGTTTTTAGATCGGTCACGCGGACATAAAGCGGTGCCCGCCGGGTGCCGAGCTTGATGGCGCGGAAGCCGATGACGCCGCGATCGCGGCGGAACGGGTCCTTTTGCCGGGAAAAGAGCCGGCCCGTGCACTGCCCGTCTGAGCCGACGCCGGTGACAAACAGGAAGGAATCGAGGACGCGGCTGCCCATGATTTGGCCTTGGCGGGCGTCATTGTAGAGGCGGCAAATGGCGAAGATTTCCCCGTCGCGGACGCGGATGGATTCGGCCTGGCCGTGCTGGCCTGCCCGCAAGCGAAAGCGCACGGTCGATCCGGTGACCTGGCCAATGCTGGCGGTGAGGCCAAAATCCTTGGCCACCATTAACGACGCTTCCCGCGCCACCCACATGCGGTCGCTGGTACGCGCCCTTCGCAAGCGGCTGACGTAGCCTGTATCGCCATCCACTTGACGACTTTGCAGTTCGTATTCACCATCTTGGTATTCCAGGCGTATGAGATGGATTTTCTGTCCAGTGATCGGATGGACATTGTCCAAGGCGCCCCAGCCGCCTGCCACTACTTCCTTCATGTAGGGGTCCTGCTTGGGATCGCTTGGATCGAACCGAATGACCTCGACCAGGGCGGAGGAACCCAAGTCGCGCTGCAAGGCGTCGCGAATCTCCTCCCGGATTTGTTGGATGTATTGCGCCGTCAGCAGCGGATGCTCATCCACCTGCAAAACGACGCGCAGGTGATAAGGGGCTTGCATCGCTGCATCGTCCCACGGATCCTGGGCTTCAACCAGGCCCCATGACAAGATCAGCAGCAGGGCAGTCAGGCTCAATCGTCGCATCTCTTTGACCTTTCAAGGGAAACCCGGTAAAGGGAATGGAAGACAAAAAGGCATCCAAACAATTAACGCCGACCTGGGACCGCTGGGTCCCGGCCTGCCTTTCTATCTACTTTCGCATGTGCCGCGCAGCTTGTCCAGATGCTGAAAGAAAGTGGGGTAGGTTTTCGCGACACAGTCAGGCTCTTGAATGAGAATGCCGGGGACGCGCAGGCCAATGAGGGAGAAGGCCATGGCCAGCCGGTGGTCGCCATGGGGGTTCAGTGATGCCCCTCGAAGGGGGGCAGGCTCAATGTGCAATCCATCCGGCTGTTCGGTGACGTGTGCCCCCAGGCGGCGTAATTCCGCGGCCAGGGCAGCCAAACGATCCGACTCCTTCCATCGTATATGGGCCACGCCGCGTATCGTCGTCGGTCCCTGAGCAAACAGGGCCACCACGGCCAGGCTCATGACCGTGTCGCTGATGGTGTTCATGTCCACGTCGATCCCCCGCAGCGGACCGCCAACGAGAGTCAAGGTGGGCGGGTTGGCCGTTTCCTCCACGGTGCACCCCATCGAGGCGAGCACGTCGACGAAGGCCGCATCTCCCTGCCAGGAAGAGCGATTAAGGCCTTCGATGACCATGCGTCCTCCCGTGATCGCGGCGCCGGCCAGGAAATAGCTGGCCGAGGAGGCGTCCGGCTCGATCTCTAGCCGCTTGGTGAAATAATGCAAGGGGCGAATGGCAAATGACGCTGGCGGCGCGGTGGTGAAGAGCGCGGAATCGCTGGTTCGGTCGGCGAAATAGTCCACCACTCGCTGCGTCATTTGCACATAGGGCCAAGATACCAACGGGCCTTCCACCGCGATGTCGATCGGGCCAGCGGCTCGCGGGGCCACCATCAACAGCGCACTCAGAAATTGGCTGCTGGCTTCGCCGGAGATGCGGGCTGAACCGCCAGACAAGCCTTGCGATTCAATCCGAATCGGCGGGCAGCCCGAGCCGTGGATGCTTTCGGCGTGGACGCCAAGCTGCCTCAGAGCATCAAGTAGCGGTTCGATGGGGCGCTGCCGCATGCGCGGAGTGCCGTCCAATTCGAAGCGGCCATGGCCAAGGCTCAGCAATGCCGCAAGAAAGCGGATCGTCGTGCCGGAGTTGCCGCAGAAGAAGCGGGCTTCCTTCGGCCAGGCGGCGCGCGGCGCGGCGGTGACGCGGAGGATCTCTAAAGTTCGATCCCAGTCGATGGGAATGTTTAACTGGGCCAGGCAGGCCGCCATGAGTTCGGTGTCCTCGGCGGCCAGGGCATGCGTGAGGATCGTGTCGGCCCCTTGCGGCCCCGGCTCAGCGAGCGCCGCCAAGATCATGGCCCGGTTCGTCAAGCTTTTCGAACCGGGCACCCGCACCCGGCCCGAGAGGGGCTGTCGCAGTGGCTCGATCGTCCGCTCCATTGCGATTCCGGGCTTGTGCTCACGATCGCTGGTCACTGCTTTTTGATCCACTCGCTGAGGAACTCCAGCACATGAGTGGCGAAGGTTTCCTCGATTTTGCCATATTCGCCGACATGGCCCGTCTCTGTGTGTTGAAAAAGATGATTCAGCTTCGGGAAGGCCTTGATGGTGACGTTCTTGTTGCCGCCTTCCTCTAGGGCCTTGGCAATGGCCTTCAGATTCTCCTCGCAGGGCACTTGCAGGTCCAACTCGCCGTTAATCGCCAGGACGGGGCAGCGGACTTTGGTCAAGGTAGGGTAAGGATCATAGGACAGGAAGAAACGCATCCAAGGGGAATTCAGTTGCGCGATCACTGCCTTGTACTGCGTGCGGAATTGTTCCTCAGCATTTTTGTTAGTCTTCTCGTCTTTTGACGCTTCTCCACCCGCCAATTGCTGGGCGAATTCCTGCCATTCCTCGGACGTGATTTTGGTGATTTCATCTTCGATGAATTTGAGCATCGCTGCGCTGGCTTTCTTTTCGTCCGGCTCGTTTTCGATGATGGCCACCATCGCGTTAATCATCCGTTCGCTGCGGTCAAACGCTTTCTGATTCGCTTTGTTCACCTGGGCGATCAGGACGCGCTGTTTGCGGAGAATCTCATCGCCGCGTATGCCTGTCCCCGCCAGGAGGACGATAAAGGCCACGTCCGGGGACTCGACGGCGACCATGGGGGCGATCAGCCCTCCTTCGCTGTGGCCCATAAGGCCGATCTTCTTTGGGTTGATCTCCGGACGAGTTTTCAGATAGTTCACGCAGGCCAAGATGTCGGTGGCGAAATCGGCCGACGTGGCCTTGGCGAAATTCCCCTTGGATTTGCCGACGCCCCTGTCATCGCAGCGCAGCACGGCAATGCCTTGCCGCGTTAGATGATCGGCGATGACCCAAAAAGGCTTGTGGCCAAGAATTTCCTCATCCCGGTTTTGGGGACCCGAGCCGGTGATCATGATGACGGCGGTGAATGGCCCTTGCCCTTCGGGCAGCGTGAGCGTGCCCGCCAACGTCACCTTTTCCGCTTTGGGATTGTCAATCGTCACTTCCTCGCTCTTGTAAGGAAACGGCGGCTTCGGCTCCTGCGGTCGATTAAGCACGGTTGGCTTGTCTTTTTTGTGCAGCACCAGCGGGAACTTTTGCATGGCCTGCTCGAACGTACCTTTCAAGGTTTGCTCATCTTCCGAAAGCTGGGCTGAATAGACGATGCCGCCGAGTTTAAACTCGAGGGTGATTTGATTGTCCTTGACGGTAACGGACGAAAGGGGAAGATCCCGCACCCCTTGATCCAGGCTGTCCATGGTTCCGGTAAAGCTGCCGTCATTCTTGCGCTTGATCTGAAACCCCAAGCGCAACTCGATGGCGGAGATCTTGAGCGTTCCTTCCCAAACGCCTTCCATGGGGGATTGGGCACTAGACTTTTCCGGTGGATCCTTTTTCACTTCGTCCGCCTTTGTGTCATCGGCGGCGCACCGGCCATGATCCAGACCCATCATCCCGGTCCAGACACATAGACCGACCCATAATGGCAGGAGGATCCAAAAAGCAAGACGCCCATCGCGATGCAACCCCATGTCTCAACCCCGCAAGTGGTAAATCGTTTGATCGTTGCTTGGATCACGCCAGGATAATGTTAGACAAATGTCTAAATACAGTCAAGCGGCACCGTGACGAATGGTGTTTTTCATGGTCCTGTTCAACGCTCATGTCGCATCCATCATACAACGATGCTTGTAAGCGGACGGAACCTCCGAGCGATCATCCGATCATCAAGGAGGCGGTTCAAAAGGCAGGACGTGGAGCATGCTATGCGGTTGTTTCTGTACGAATATGGCAGCTTGCCCCGCAGGGAAGCATTGCCTGATTCGATTCGGATTGAAGGCCAGGCCATGCTGAACGCTTTGCGAGAAGATGCACGGCGCACGCCAGGCTGCGAGGCTATGTGGATCGATGCCGCCACGCCGTTGGACCTTGAGCAAGAGCGGTTGGCTTTGCAGTCCCTGGCCCGTCAAGCCGATGGCTGCATCGTGATCGCGCCCGAATTTTCTGGGCTGCTGGAAACGCGCTGCCGGTGGGTGGAAGAGGCGGGCGGGAAATGGCTTGGCCCGTCTTCGTCAGCGGTGGTCTTGTGCGGTGACAAATGGCATCTCTATCAGCATTGGGTCAAGCGACACGTTCCTACGCCGCGTACATGGTTGCCCAAAGACCTGCCTGCTGATCTGCCACCGCTGCTGCACAAGCACCGTTATGGAGCTGGCTCGCTGGCAATCGGCATGGGACTGCACCCCGGCCACGGTTCTGAAGCTCCGTCCATGAAGGACGTGCTGTATCAAGCGTTTCATCCGGGTTGGCCAGCCAGTGTCAGCCTCTTGATCGGCCCCGATGGTTGGACGTTGCCGCTATTGCCGGGCGAGCAGATGCTTTCCGATGAGGGTAAATTCCAATATCGCGGCGGTCGCTGGCCGCTGTCGCCGCGGCTGCAAGATCGCGCCGTCGATCTCGCTCGGAAAGCCGTGGCGGGGATACCGGGTTTGCTGGGCTATGTCGGCGTCGATCTCATTTTGGGGGAAGCGGAAGATGGCTCAAACGATGCGGCCATCGAAATCAATCCCCGATGGACGACGTCGTATCTTGGCCTGCGGCTTATGACAACCGCTTCGATCTTGGAGTTGTTGTTGAGCGTATGCGCGGGATATCGGCCAAAACCGCCGCGTTGGGCGGAGGCAGGGATCGAAATCACGCCAGCGGGGCAGGCGTGTCCTTGGCAGAGCGGCTCTTGAAGCGCAGCAGGATGCTGCTCCCGCCGTGGACGACGTCGCCGACCTTGACGATCGGCTCCGCGCCCAGGTTTATCGGGAGATAGATTTCCGTGCGGGAGCCGATTTTGATCATGCCGATGCGGTCGCCGATGTGCCACTGATCGCCTACTTTCACGGGGCAAACGATGCGGCGCGCGATCGCTCCAGCGATTTGCTTGAGCCGCATGCGGCCCTGCAGGGCCTCATCCCAAAAATCGATCCAAAGCTGTTCATTCTTGACGGCGGAGATCGCTTTCATGGCATTGAAATATTCGCCGGGAAAATAGCGAATCCGTTCGACCCGCCCGGTGCGCGGCGCTCGATTGACGTGCACATTGAACACAGACAGAAAAATGCTGATCCGCAAAGCCTTGCCTTCGGGGAAATCGGGATCGCTGACTTCCTCGATGTGGGTGACTTTGCCGTCGGCGGGGCTGACGAGCGCATAGGGGTCCGAGGGGATTGTCCGCTCCGGGTCGCGGAAAAAGGAGAGAATGAACAACCAGCCGATCAGGATGAGGAAACTCAGGATCGACCCCAGCCAAACCGGCAGTCCAAACCACATGAGCCCGCTCACGATCACACTCAATAGGAGACTGATGAGGGTGGCGATAACGACTTCCCCCAACCCCCACCGCGCCAAGGGCCAGCGATCGCGGTGTCGAAAGCCGTCGTCCTCCGGGGCAAAGGAATAGCCGCAGACGTTGCGGAAAAACTTGAGATCGCGGCTATCGATGACCTCGCCTCTGCATCCCAGGGATTTGCCGGGACAGTCCGGACAGATCCCCTGGCGTTTGGCTTGCATGGCGGCGACGTAACCCGGACAAAAGCGTTTGAGCCACCAGCGCCGCCATGCTCCCCAGGCCAGTTCCAAATGAACACACATCCCGCCGCCTGGTTGAATCCCGTGCATGGGAGCTTCGGGAAGGGATGGCATGGGCGCGTCACTGGGCGAGTCCGACATGAGCAATTTCTCGTCGAGTTGAAGGAAGCTTGGCGGTCGAAGGACCATCAAAGCTTGCGGGTGCGCGGATCGACCCGTTTGGACTTTTGCAGCAGCCGACTCCGCAACGCGGAGACGTTGAGCGGCGGCGGTTTGTCGGTGACGGGGATCGCTCCTTCCGTGGAGACATCGGGATTGACGCTGTTCACCGCTTCGGCGGCCAGTTCTTTCTCGGCTTCCTCTTCGTCGTCCGTCAAGTAGGCGCGGCGGACCCCGCCGATGATTTCGCCAAAGATCGCCTGCACGACATGGTCGTCCTGTGGGCGGGTGAAAAAGACCATGTCGATGTGGTCGTAAGGAATGCAAAAGACGCGGTCGGCGTCGTCGGTTCCACCCAGCCGACCGCGAACGATCATGAGTTTATCGAGATATTTCATGATCCGCTGAAAGGCGACTTCGGCGCCGTTTTTTAAAGAGATCATGATCAATTCATGCTCTTTATCAGGAATGCCCTTGAAAAAGTCGATCCAGTCGCTGCCCGTCATGAGGAATCATGCCTCCACGCCATGAGGTCAATGCCGTTCGGCGGACACCGTATTATAAATCACAAACCTTGAAGGTGAAAGGGTTCTTGAGGAAAGTGCTCCCAACATGGAAGCCCCGCGTGCTTCACGACATGGAGAAGGTTCGCGGGCAATAGCTTGCGATGGTCGAGCCTGTTGCCTTAAAATGCAACGTTGAAGCATGTTACGTCGGTCGCCTTTTGGCCTGCCTTGGAAGAGCATGTTTGAGTCGGTTGACTTGCCCTTGCCTGCCACCCCTGACGATGCCATAGGCGAAGTCTTCACCGAGCCGGTCCGCATCGATCAGCATTTATTCTGGATTCGCCGACCGGCGGACCCGGATCGCGTGTTGGACCATCCCGCAACTCATGCCGCCTTTGCTCGGGATGAGTACATGCCTTATTGGTGCGATTTGTGGCCCGCCGCCCGCATTTTGGCCAAGGTATTGATGCGCGAGGAATGGCCTCAGGGATGGACCGTCCTGGAACTGGGGTGCGGCTTGGGTCTGCCCGGAATCGCCGCGCTCACGAAGGGGTTGCACGTCACGTTCAGCGATTACGATCGTACCGCGCTGCGCTTCGCCGCGGAGAATGCCCTGCTCAACGGCTGCGCGGCGAGTTCCTTTGAACTGCTGCCGTTTGACTGGCGTCATCCCCCCAACCGCCGCTTCGATCTGATCCTGGCTTCCGATCTGATTTACGAAGAACGGAATGTGCCCGTCGTCGTGGATGTTCTGAAACAGATGCTGGATCCAAAAGGAGTATGTCTGTTGACGGATCAGGATCGCAAACCAGCAGGGATGCTGCGAACCGCTTTGATGGCAGCGGGCTTCATGTTCACGACCGAGATGTTGCGCGCCGGCCAGCCGGCCAGTCCGGGGCAGCCCGCGCCGATGCGGGTGAAAGGAACGCTGTATCGCATTCGATTCAGCGAAACTTGCCAGCCCGCCAGGGACGCCATACCTCAAACGGCCGCATCCGCTCCAAACATAAATCGGATATGATGATCCACAATTGCATGGCTCACATGCTGCATCCGCTATAAAATAGCGTTTGACTTGGAGCTTCACCTGCATCTCCCCGCAACTAACCCTCTCAACGTGATGGGTGCACCTTTGTCTCATTTTCAGATCATTCAAGGCGGCATGGGCGTGGGTGTTTCCCACTGGGGCCTCGCCCGGACGGTCTCCATGCTGGGCCAATTGGGCGTCGTCTCTGGAACAGGCCTGGCAGCGGTGTTGGCCCGCCGCCTACAAGCGGGCGATGAAGGCGGCCATCTCCGCCGCGCCATGGCACGCTTCCCATGCACGGAGATCGCACAGCGGGTATTGAAGCGTTACTTCGTCGAGGGGGGCAAGCCGCCGAAGCAACCCTATAAGTACACTCCCATGCCGCGCTTATTACGGCATGCCCAGGTGGACGAACTCACGTTGCTGGCCAATTTTGTTGAAGTCTACCTGGCGAAAGAAGGGCATTCGGGTCCGATTGGCATCAATTATTTAGAGAAAATCCAGCTTCCGACGCTGGCATCGCTTTATGGCGCCATGCTCGCTGGGGTGGACTACGTTCTCATGGGTGCAGGGATCCCTCGATCTATCCCCGGCATCCTGGACGCCTTCGCCGCCGGTCGCGCGGCCGAGCAACGCATCGAGGTTCTTGGGGCATCGCCCGAAAACCCATTCGTCATGCATTTTGATCCCGCGTGGTTCCTTTCAAGCCCCCCCATTTTGCGTCGTCCGCAATTCATCCCGATCGTGTCGTCCGCTGTCTTGGCGCTCAATCTGGCTCGTAAGTCGAACGGCCAGGTCAATGGTTTCGTCGTGGAAGGCCCCACAGCGGGTGGTCACAATGCGCCGCCGCGCGGACCGCTGCAACTCAGCGACCGCGGCGAACCGATCTATGGGGAGCGAGACGTGGTCGAGATGGGGCGCATGCGCGATCTGGGGCTGCCCTTTTGGCTGGCCGGGGGGTACGCCCATCGACATGGCCTGGCCCGGGCCTTGGAGCAAGGAGCGGCAGGCATCCAGGTAGGTACGGCCTTTGCGTTTTGCAACGAATCGGGCATCACCCCCGAACTCAAAAAGAAAGTGCTTCAAGAAAGCCTGGCCGGGAGGACAGACGTCTTCACCGACCCATCGGGTTCGCCCACCGGCTTTCCCTTTAAAGTTCTCAGATTGGCCGGCACCGTCGCCGACCCGAACACCTATTGTCGCCGAAAGCGTGTTTGCGATCTGGGCTTTCTGAGGCAGATGTATCGAAGGGAAGATGGCCGTGTCGGCTACCGCTGCCCTGCCGAACCGATGGTCGACTATGTTCGCAAACAGGGATTGGCCAGTGAAGCCCATGGCCGCCTTTGCTTGTGCAACGGATTGTTCAGCACCATCGGTCATGGACAAAGGAAAGCCAACGGTGAATGCGAACCTCCCCTGCTCACCGCGGGAGATGATGTGAAAAACCTGCGCCAGTTCCTTCCCGAAGGCGCAAGCAGCTATTCGGCGGCCGATGTGCTCCGCGTGTTGCTCAATGCCGAAAAAGCCAGCCTAGCCACATCCCAGTGACCCACTCTTTGCCATGCGTTGGACACAGCATGCTCGATCGACTGTTGGCCCAGCAAAAAGTTCGCTCATCACACGGATCGATCTTGTACAATCCTCATGAGCGGCCGCGAACGCCGGCGAATCACGGCTGATAAACAGGTCTGATGCAAGGTCTGATGAACGTGATGCAGTTGCCCCCGATCTTCCTGTTTCGTTTGGAGTTTGCCTGTCCTTTTTGGGCCAAAATGCCCTTGGGCAAAGGGGACGCACTCCTCGACTTGCCGGGACCTGCTCGGATCGACGACCGAGTTCAACTCATGTGCGCTTCTCCTTTTGCCGACGTTCGCTTTGCCTGGAATGATCAAGGGCTGGGTGTGCAAGCCGTCGTCAAGGGCAAGGAGCAGCCCCCCATCGGCGACAAGGCTCGTCCGCGCAGCAGCGACGGCCTGACGGTTTGGATCGACACGCGCGATACCCGGAATATCCATCGCGCCAGCCGCTATTGCCATCAATTTTGCTTTCTTCCCACGGGCGGCGGCGAGGAGTTTGATGAACCTTACGCTGTGCAACTGCCCATTCATCGCGCCCAGCAGGACGCCCCCATCGTTGAACCGGGCCTGATTCCTTTCCGCGCTCATCGGTTCAAGTCGGGATATCGGCTCGAAGCTTTCTTGGATAAGAAGCTGCTGAACGGCTACGATCCGGAGGTCAACGCGCGTCTGGGATTTTACTATGTCGTTCGCGATGCCGAGCATGGGGAGCAATCGCTGGGGCTTGGCGCCGAATTTCCTTACGCGGAAGACCCCAGTTTGTGGAGCACCTTGGCGTTGACCCGTGAATAACACCGCCTTCCAAGCATGGCTTGCGCAAGGGCAGCGGCTGCTGGCACGTTGGTGCCGCTGCTTTGCCGAATGGCTGGAGGGCGCACCGCGCTCGGCAACCTCGCCCTGGGGGTCGTTGGCTCCTGCCGCCTTGCCTGGGACTGCTGCAGCTACCTTGGAGCGGCTTGAACGCATCGTCCTGACCGAAGCGGTTTTGCACACCTTGTTTGATCAATATCAATCCCATTGCCAAACCGACCGCGGCGAAGAAGAAACGGGCTGGGTGCTCCTGGGGCTGCGCGAGGAAACCCTGGCCGTGGCGATGGCGGCCCTGCCAGCGGGAGCGGGTCGTGAAGCGGGGGTGGCTCACATCCGGTTTGACGTCGACGCCCAGGCACTCGCCAGTCGCATCCTCAGACAGGCGGATCGACGGCTCACCATCCTTGGCGTCGTGCACACCCACCCCGGCAGTTTGCGGCATCCGAGTCGCGGCGATTATGAGGGGGATCGACAGTGGGTGCGCTTGCTGCGCGGGGGAGAAGGCATTTTTGGCATCGGCACCGCCGACGCTGAAGCGTGGGAAAATAAGGACACCGAATCACACGGTTGGTCAACGCCCAAGCCGCACATGCACGTTTGCGGTCGACTTCGTTGGAGTTGGTATGCTCTGGGGGAGCAAGACCGCAACTACCGCCCCATGCCCGTCGAAGTGATTCCTGGCGAGGACCTGGCGCAGCCGCTACAGTTAGTGTGGCCCATCATCGAACGTCATGCGGCTCAGCTCGAAGCGCTCTGCCAGCTATTGGCGCGGATTCGCTTTAGCATTCAAAGCGAGCCGCCTGCCTTATGGTTGACGTTCCCTGCGCCCTATCAAGCACAACTGGGCGTCAAGCTGAACGAGCATGGTGTTTCCTATTGGCAGGCGCCGCTGGCGAATGGGCAGGCGTTGCCGCCGGGGGATGCCGCCTGGCGCGCCGCCCCTTGCCAGGCATCTTCACTGGCTGAAGGCGTGTTTCAACTCTTGGCTGCCGAGGCGGCGCAGACATCTACGGTTACGCTTTAGCAAACAGGTTGAGCCAGACGCCCGCTTTTGGCCCCCTCGATGTCCTCTCCTTTGCTCTTGCAAAGTGGTTGTGAACGGAGTGAGAAACCAAGGCGAACGGTCCGTGGGATGATTTCCTATTTCTTGCCCATCCCCTAGGATCCCTGTTTGCCCAATCCTATGATTCTTTCCAAAAACCTGCACAATGGCCCCATCATTTTACGATGAATACAACAGGCCCTCTTTCTCTAGCTTGAGCAACTTCGCATAGGCCGCAAAGATGACGCACTTTCGCTCAACCACCCCAACGGAAGGGTGTTCTCCATGCGATTTATGCGCTGTATCCTCGGCTGCGTCTGGCTTCCGTTGCTCTTGATTGAATACCGTGCGTTTGGTTCCGAAGTCAATCCCGCCATGCTGCGTCAAGCGGCTCTGTCCGCGATTCCGCTCGATCAGGTGAAGCCGAGCGACCGCGCGAAGGTGGAAGAAGTCCTACAAAATAGCGAGTTGTTCGTTCGCGGGCCGATCGAGTCCTTTCCTTGCAAACCCGCCATTTATCGCTGGCTGCTCGATCACCCTGAATGGGGCGTGCACGCCTGGCGACATTTGGGCGCCACGCAAATTCAGGTCGAACGGCAAAAAGACAATAGTTTTCTCGGGCAGGATCAATCGGGTGGCGAGTTGCGTTGGCGGCTGGTCCATGAAGCCTCGGGCAAGCGTGTTTGGTATGCCGAGGGTTCGGGCCGCATGGCGCCGTTCACTCCCATCGTCACGATCCGGGCCGTGCTGTTGCTGCGCTATCAAGAAGTCATGGCGGAGGATGGCCGGGTCGGCATTCGCCATCGCTCCGAAGTTTTCGCCATGTATGACCCCAAGTCGGCGGCATTGATTAGGAAGTTCTTACAGAGCTCATCGGAAACCCTTGGCAAAAAAGTGCTTGAACAAATCGAACTGTTCTTTTCGGGCATGGCCTGGTATCTGACGGAGAATCCCGACTGGGGTCAGCAGGTCATGTCGACGCGTGCCACCGACGCCTTGAAGAAAGCCGCCTATGAACGGTTGGCTGTGGAACTGCGGACTTTGCCGAGCCGGGGCAGTTTGGCTCAGCCCTCCGCCGCGACAAAAAAATGAAACTCCCTTGACAGCCTGCCTCTGGGCGAGTATCTGCCCCCGCCATGAATCCGATAGCCTCATTGCCTGAAGCGGAAGTGGTCCAATGCGTCTTCACCGATCAGGTGGAGCCGCCCATGCCAGCGCTGCGCTTGCGCTGGCCAGCCGAAGCCAGTCCGTCGCGCCTGTGGACGCTGCCCGCGGGGACCAGCCGCATCGGCCCGCCGCCCAGTCAATTTGGGATTGTGATCCGCCGGCTCGCCAGCGATTCCTATCTGGTGCGCCTGATCTGGGAAGACAGCTACCTCGATTGGCGTCATCTGCGCCGCGCGGAGATTCGGCAAACCTGCATCGGCGCGATACTCACCGCGATTGGCACGCGCCTGGAGGACATGCTTGAACAGCCGATCATGCCGCGCACAATGCCTAGCATTCCCATTAACTCGCCGGGCAAGGCGGCCTGATCCTCCTCTCATCCATCACCCTGGCCGCTGTGGAAGGATACGTTCATGTCGCCGATCTTGATATTGCTCGCGGGGTTGCTCTTCCAGCCGCTTCAGGACGCGCCGTCCAACCCAGCCAAATTAACGTTGACCATGCAGCCCACGTTTGGAGCACTGGGGCCGGTCCGCCACTCGGCCCGCTATTCCCCACGGGATCACCTTTACGTTCGCATTCACTGCAGCGGACTCACTCAGGACCGCGACGGCAAAGTCAATTTCGGCGTGCGGATGTCGCTCCGTCTTCCCACCGGACAGGAAGTGCCGATGCAGCAGGTCAACTTGGGCACGGTCTCCTACTGGCGTGAAAACCATTTTTCCTTGCCCTATCATTTGCCTCTGGAACTGAATCAGGCTCCCGGCGCCTACACCCTGATTTGCAAGGTGCTCGATCAATATGCCGCCACGGACGTGACATGCGAGATGCCCTTCGAGGTGCAGCCGATGCAATTCGCGCTCCTAGGGCCGCTGTTTTATTTCGACAATGAAGCCAAGGTTCCCGCCGGACCGAGCGGCATCGTTGGCCAAAAGCTGTTCGTCAACATAGGCGTCGTGGGCCACCTGGTGCAACCAAAGCAGTCGAAAGTGCTCGCTCGGATGCATCTTCTGGACGCCCAGGGCAAGACGATCCACGAGATTCAATCCGAACCGATGACCCTGGCCGAACCGGTGCTTGGGTTCGCCATCTCTTTTGACCTGCTCAAGGCGGGTGAGTTCACGATGCGATTCACCGTCGTCGATGAATTAGCCAACCGGACCTTGCACACCGAAGTACCGCTTAAGGTTCGCGAACCCTAGTCGTTGCGCCGGACGCTCAGCGATGCCGTGGCGGATTGGCTCCTGATGACGTGAGCGATCCAGACAGTTCAATTCGGGACCACCATGCGATAAGCCTTGATCCCGCCGCTCAGATTCCGCACTTGAAAGCCATGTTGCAGCAAGACTCTGGCCGCAAGGTAACCCCGCTGCCCCACGCGGCAGTAGGTCACGATGCTCCGATCCTTGGGCAGTTCGCCGAGATGGCTGCGCAGCCCATCCACGGGAATGTGCTTAGCTCCGGGGAGATGATCCTCGGCAAACTCGTCAGCCGTGCGAACATCCAACACCAGCGGCCGCTGTCCTTCGGGTAAGGCCAGCAGGTCCGCCGCGGTGATTTGCGGATGATCACCGCGGAGCAGGCCGGCCGCCACGAAACCGGCCATGTTGATGGGGTCCTTGGCGGAGCCATATTGCGGGGCATAGGCCAGTTCCGCTTGTTCTAAATCAAACACCGTCATGCCCGCCTGGATGGCAATGGCCAGCACGTCGATGCGCTTATCGACGCCATGGCGCCCCACGATTTGAGCGCCCCAAATCTTGCCCGTTTTCGGCTCGAACAGCAGCTTGATCGTCATCGCTTCCGCGCCGGGATAGTACCCGGCATGATGCGATGGGTGAACGTAAATGGCATGGAAAGGACGACTAGCGCGGCGCAAGCTTTTTTCGGAAGCTCCCGTCATGGCCGCCGTGATCTGGAAGCAGCCGACGATGGATGTCCCTTGAAAGCCGCGAAAGGCGACGGGCCGACCGAGCAAGGCATGTTCCGCCGCCAACCGCCCCTGCCGATTGGCGGGACCGGCCAGGGCAAGCTGCGCCGGATCGCCGGTGATGAAATCCCGGCTCTCGATGGCGTCGCCCACCGCATAGATGTCGGGATCGCTGGTTTGCAGCTGGGCGTTGACGCGGATGCCGCCGCGCGGGCCGACCTCCAGCCCCGCGGCCGCCGCCAATTGATTTTCCGGCCGCACGCCAACGCCCAAGATCACCAGCGGCGCTGCAAGCGTTTGCCCCGATTTCAGTTGGACCTGGATGCCCTGGCCGCTGGAGGTGAAGGATTCCGCCGATTGACCCAAATGAACGGCGACGCCATGCTGCTTGAGCGCGTCCATAAGGGGCGTGGTCATTTCCTTGTCGAGCGGCGGCAGGATTTGATCCTGGAGTTCAACCAGCGCGACCTTAACTCCGCGATGAACCAGATTTTCCACCAACTCCAGGCCGATGAAACCAGCGCCGATGACGATCGCTTGCTTCACGCCCTGGTCGACCGCGGCACGAATGCGGTCCATGTCCTGCATGTGGCGCAGCGTATGGATGCCAGGCAAGTCGATGCCGGGCAAGGGAGGCCGCAGCGGGGCTGCCCCCGGCGCGAGGATGAGTTTGTCGTAACTTTCCTCGTAACTGCGATTCGTGACCAGGTCGCGGACGAGGACCGTTTTTTTGACGCGGTCGATGGCTTCGACGTTGCTTTGCAGCCGGACGTCGATGCGAAAGGTGGTTCTTAAACTCTCGGGACTGGCCACCAAAAGACGATCCCGTTCCTCGATGACTCCGCCGATGTAGTAAGGCAAGCCGCAATTGGCAAAGGAAACGTCGGGGCCGCGCTCGAAAAGCACAATCTCCGCCGCTTCCGAGAGTCTGCGGGCGCGGGTCGCCGCCGAAGCCCCACCCGCCACGCCGCCGACGATGATCAGTTTCATGGGTCATCCTTTCCAGCATTCCAGATGAATGAAACCGAGCGTGCTGTTCCAATGATCGCTTCGGCTCACTGGTTGTTGGCGTCAAAACGCGTTTCAATGCAATGCATTATTTGTGCCAGATGCGGCTCGGCGACTTGATAGTAATTTTTGCGGCCTTCCTTGAGATTGGTGAGAAAGCCGCACCGCTGCATGAGCCGCAAATGTTCCGAGGCCATGTGATTGGCGATTTGGCAAGCTTCGGCCAATTCGCCGACGGTGTAGCGGCCGCGAAGCAGCATCTGAATCATGCGCAAGCGGTGGGGATGGGCCAAGGTCCGCAAACACTCGGCGGCCTGGTTTAACGCTTGCAAATCTGTAAATGGTTTGGACTTCGAGACCGTAGTCGTTTTAGCGTTCATGGTCACCTCTTCTTGGTATATATAAATATATCGTAACATTACGATATGTCAATATGATTGCCTTTCCTACAGAAGTATAGCGGCAATTCCCAATAAAAAGCCGCATGCGCAGGACGCATGCGGCGATGACAGGTTGCGGGTGGGAAGGTGGCCAAATCCCTTACTTCTTCTTCGTCGGCACGGGGCAGGGTTCACAGGTTCCACAGCAGACCGGCGTGTTGTTCATCATCACGCAGCAGGTGCAGCCATTGTTCATTAAGCACGTACAGCAGTCGCCGCAGGCTTGAATCATCTCGCAGCATTGCGGGTCGCCGCTGGTGCAGGAGATGCAGACGCCCGTTTCCGTCATTTCATACTTGCACAGGCCCATCATGAGGTTCATGGTGCAGACGGTCATGCCGTTCATCATGACGCAGCATGACACCATGCCGCCGGTGAGCATCGTGCAGAGATTTTGCACCATGCTGGCCGCGACTTTGTCTTCGCAGATGCAGTGGATTTTGATGCCTCCGGGGCATTTTTCGATTTTGTAGCTGCAGCGCGGCACCATGAGGAAGTTGCCGGCCATGGGGACGTTGGGCGAAGCATTCATCGTGGGACTCATCATGCCGGACATGCCGACGTTGGGCATGCCCATTCCAGTTCGTTCCATCATCATCGTGTTGGCGACCATGGAAACTCCTTTCCAGTTTGGAGGGCAGGCTCGTTTGACATCAACCGTCCCTGCCTTCATGTCCGTGCCGTCGGGGTCGGTTCAAAGCCGTGTCTTGAAAACGCGAATCCGTGGCTCGGCAACCCCTGATCCATCCGTAACGATGGCAACAATAATAGGAACTCCTGATGAGCTTGTCTAGCGCAGCTTGACTGGATGACGTAAACCTCCCCATCCGTGAAAACGGATAATGTTAGAAGCCAGGACGAGCCGCCCCGGCCAGTGGATCGATGACGACGATGCGATTCAAGGCAGGGGGACACACGGAACGCGTGGTCCCGCGAGGGAAAGCAGGCCATGCCGCGACATCGATGGTTGACAGCAAACGAGGCGCCCATGTCTTGGGATGGTTCCCCACCGCATTTGCCCCCTGCTCCCAACGGATTCGTTTACGTGCCCATGGTCGGCTTGCCTGCTCATCAAGTAGCGGCTCTCCAGGCAGTCTATCAGTTAGCCCTTGAACAAGTGCAAGCGGAACTTAGGGATGAGGCTTCCCCCAAAAGGGTCGAACCGCACTGGAATTGAGACCGCGACCGCAATCCATCTGCCTCATCGAGCATCAATCAGATCAATCGACAGCGCGCAACGTCGCCGGCAAGACGTTGGCGAGGCGGTCGATCTCCGCTTCCGTGTTGTAGACGTGGGTCGAAACGCGCAGGAACGGCCCATGAGGGTTTTCCACGGCGTTGATCTCGATGCGATGGCGCTCCCATAGGCGTTGTCGAAAGGCCTGGACGTCGGGGCCGGTCATGCCAATTGGGAAGCGGAACGCCGTTAACCCGCCGCGCAGGGTTGTCGCATGCGGTGTGGTCAGTTTTAATCCCGCCAGTCCATCCAATCGTTGCCGCACCAGGTCGCCGAGCGCGAGTTGTCGAGAGCGCGCTCGTTCGATGCCAATGTGCTCTTGGAATTGAATCACCGACGGCAGCACGAGCCAGGGACAGGGATCCCGGCTGCCCTCGAATTCATGCGACCGCAGCCAGGGAGTTCCACCAAAGATGTCCCGCTCATGGCTCACATTGCGGTCATAATGCCATCCCCAACTGACGTGCATCGGTTGCAGTCGATCCTCCAGCCCGGGACGAACGTGCAGGAACCCCGTCCCGACGGGGGCGAGGAACCATTTATGCAAGTTGGCTGAATAGAAATCCGCGTCGATTTCATCGAGATGGAGCGGCAGCATCCCTGGCGCATGCGCTCCATCGATCATCGTCAATACGCCCCGGCGTCGCGCCTCCCGGCAAATTTCCTTGAGAGGCAGCACCATGCCGGTGGTGTAATAAACATGGCTCAGGAAGAGCAACCGGGTTTCGGGCCGCAATTCGCGCAGGAGGGCTTCCACCACGTCGCCGGGATCATTGAGCTGATAGGGCAAGGAGATAACACGGAGGTTCAGTCGCTGGCGCACAGCGGCCCGTTCCCAGGCATAGTGCATCGCGCCATATTCATGATCCGTCAGCACGATCTCGCCCGGCGAGGCCAAGGCCAGCGACCAGGCCGCCAAGTTGATGCCGATGGAAACGTTGACGGTCAGCAGCAATTGTCGCGGATCGACCCGCAGATATTCGGCCAGGCGCGAACGCGCCGTCCAAAGGGGTTCGTTGATCGACCGCCAGAGAAAATCGGTGGGATTCTGCTGCATGCGGCGGCGCAACTCGGTCAATTCCTCGAAGACGGCCTTGGGGATGATGCCGTAGGAGCCGGTGTTGAGATAGGTCTGCGCGGGATCGAGGAGGATGTTGTCGCGGACGGAAGACCAAAATGGATCGACGCTCATGGCGGGGCCTCGGACTCAAGGGACTTGTTGTTTGCTTTACGGGTTTATTCATGTCATGGACAGGTTGACCGCTAACGCCGGCGCTGGCCATGCCCTGCCTCGCAGCATTCCCTGGCCGGAATCGAGGTCCATTCTCGATCGCGCGGGGTTTTAAATCTCGGCAAGACGGACCCTTTTCGGATAAGATCAAGGCTGAGACAAGGCCAGACAGGAAGTGAATCATGATTGATCGGCGATGCGTGATTGTGTGGATCATTCTCCTTGTTGTGGGGAGTGGAAGCGGCTTCATAGCCGGGCAGGATCCTATCGCTGCCAAGAGCGCGCCGGTCAGTTTCATGAAACAGATTGCTCCCATCCTCAAGGAAAACTGCCTTTCGTGCCACAATGCCAGGGATCAGAAGGGCAAGCTCGACATGACCTCGTTTGCTACCCTGGCCAAGGGAGGCGAACGGGGCGATGCCGTGGTGGCGAAGAAGCCGGAAGAGAGCTTGCTTTTCACCTTGATCAGCGGTGCGGACGACCCAAGGATGCCGCCAGAAGATGTCTCCAAACCGCTGCCCACAGGGGAGGTCGCGCTCATCGAACAATGGATCAAGGAAGGGGCCCACTTCGACGGCGTGTCGCGGGACGAGCCGATCTTGGCCGCGCTGCGCCGCGCCTGGCAGCCGCCCATGCCGCCGAGTCATTATGCGCATCCGCAGCCGATCCTGGCCCTGCTCTTCACGCCCGATGGACGCCACCTGCTTGCCGGTGGTTATCACGAGATTTTGCTTTTCGACTTGGGTTCGGACTTGGGCAAGAAAAATGTGGTCCCGGCGTTGGTCGGCCGGGTCCGTGTTCGGCCCGAACGCTGTCATGCCATGATATGGATCGAGGAAGGCAAGACGCTGGCCGTCGCAGGGGGCAGGGCGGGGCAAGAGGGAAACGTCATCCTTCTGCAATTTGACCTGAGCCAATGGATGACCCAGCCTCTGACGATCCAAGATGGTGTTCATCCTGATGCGGGCTTGTTTGTCAGGGAATTGCTGCAAACCGACGATGTCATGCTCTGCCTGGCTTTCCACGCTCAGGAACAATGGTTGGCCGCGGGAGGCGCCGACCGCAAGGTTCACCTATGGAAGTGGCCTGACGCCAAGGAGGAGTCCCCCTCTGACATCGTCCACGCCGACTGGGTGCAAAGCCTGGCATTTACTCCCGATGGCAAGCGGCTTATCTCCACGAGCCGGGACAAAACCGCCAAGAGCTGGAACCTGGCCGATCTAACCTTGCTACACACGTTTCGCGACCATCTGGCCACGGTCCATGCCTGTTTGCCGCGGCCCGATCAGAAATCCGTCGTCACGGTTGGCGAGGATAGCCCCCTGCGGCTCTGGACGATCGATGGGTCCAATCGGCAAACCCGCATTTTCCCTGGTCATTCCAAGCCGGTGTACCAAATCCAGGCGATTCCCCAAGCCAATCTGCTCGCCACGGGAAGCGGTGATCATTCGATCCGCCTTTGGAACGCGGAGAATGGTCGAGCGACCCGCACCCTGACCGGACTGAACGACGCCGTCTATGCCTTGGCCGTCTCGCCCGATGGCCAATGGCTGGTCGGCGGGTCGCGGCTGGGAGAGGTGGCCTTGTGGAAAGTGCAAGATCGCGCCTCAACGCCGGTGACGAAGTTCAAAGCTTATCCGGCTCCCGCGACGTCGCCTTAATGACATGGTCTTGACGCATGGCTGAAACCACTCCTTGGCCCCCAGGAGAGACGCCCTCGGAAAGACAGCCGGGGCAGTGGTGTCTTTTGCCGCCGCGCTCCAAGCCGGAGATGGCCTTCATTCCAAATCCTTGGTTGGCGGGAATAGGTTCCCTTCTCGTGGTGGGAGCGGGGCAGCTTTACAATCGTCAACTCGGCCGGGCCTTCTACCTCGCGGTCTGCTTTTATCTTGTGGGAGGGGGGCTGCTGGCCGGGTACATTTGGGTGCTGAAAGCTCATCCCGATCTGCGCGACCACGACCCGCCTGCATGGACGCCCCAACGACTTTACCCCAATCTCCCCGCCGCGGAACAGCATCGACTCCGGCAACTCCGTCGCCAAGCCGCCGTGGTGATTCATACCCAGGGTGAACCCTTCACGCTCAAGGAGCAATTGCCCGTTTGGCGCATGTGTGGACAAACCTTCTTCGGCTGCCTGTGGCTGTTCGCCATCGTGGATGCCTTCCTGTGGGCACAACGACTGCGTTCAGGCCGTTGGGTCATTCGCATGAGTTGGGGGCAACAATGGCGGCGTCTGCCTATGCGCTGGCTGCCGATCATCGGATATAAAGCTCCTCGTGAAACCGTAACCGCGACGGAGTGGACCCGGGTGTCAATGGGGTTGCCTCCGCCGCCCCGGACTGGTTCGTTGATCGGGTTTCTCTTCGTGATCCTAGGGTTTCTGATCCCCTTCCTGCTCCGCTGGCTGGGCATGGGCCTGATCCTGGCGGGCATCCTTTTGGCCTGGCCGGCCTATGTCGTTTGGGGAACCTGGCTGCTGTTGGCGGAACTGTTCGTCCTGCTTTGGCCATGAGCTTTTCCTTGACAAAATGATCTGTCCTAACGCCCGGTGCGGCTGCGGCATGGTAGGATTTTGTCATGGGAACCGGCCTAGACCGCCATGAAGCTGGAAAGGCTTCGTGTGATTTTGCCATGGACCTCTTGACAAACCTCTCACGATAGAAAAGATGGAGGGTTGAACGGGGAACCGCATTCGACCCAGAGTGGCATGACCGGGCCTTTCAGGAGCACTCATTGTGGAAAAACGCAAACTATCATTGCAGCCCAGCGAAGCCGTCGTCGTTCGAGCCGCGGCCCAAATCTATGCCGCTTACATTTCGACCGGCCGCGTGGCCGAAGGTCAAGAAAAGCACTGGATGAAACGGTCGATCCAAGAAGCCTACTGGATGGCGGTGACCGCGGATGACGCCATTCAAAGTGATACGGAATTGAGTTAAACCTCTGCTGTTTGAGGCCGTCATGGCACGATTGCAATGCCCCGGTTGTCGTACCGTCTTGGAAATCCCCCCCGCGCCGCCAGGCAGTCAATTTCAATGCCCGGCTTGCAATAGAATCCTCGCGATGCCCGGCGCTCGGCCCCGTCCGTCCGGCCCGCCGCCAGCGCCGCCGCGGCCCAAGGCCCCGCCCCGCCCGCAGCCCAGGGACGAAGAATGGGATGAGCCTCGTCCTCGCAAGCCCAGGAAGAAAGGCAAACAGCCATACGCTTCTTCCAGCCGCTCGCCTGGTTCCTCGATGGCCGTTTACCTCATCGCGGGACTGGGTGTCTTGGCGGTGGTGGGCGTGGTCGTCGTGCTCTTGATCGTCATGGGCGGCAGTTCGGGCAGCAGCTACCCTGTCTCCAAGTTGGCCAAGGAAGATTTCCGGAACATGAAGAAGATTTGGTCCGGGAAAAACGTCACCCTCATCAATCTCATCGATTCGCCTTCTGGTTCCTACGAAAAAGTGATCCATGACGGGATCATGGAACGATTGGATTCCGTGTCGGGGGGGAACCTGTCGGGCAATGTCAATGCCGACTCGTGTTACGTCGTCGTCGTGACCGACGTTGGCTTTGATGAATTGTTGCGGGTGATCAGTTTCCTGGACGTCATAAAAATTGAAGGCGATACCATCCACGCGAAAGTCAAGGACAGCGAAATGAACACGCTCAGGCAAATCGGCGAGTCCCGCGTAACCCGCCGGCGCTAGTCGATCAGCACACCGCCAATTCCCTACTGCCGTTCCCATAAACAACCCGCGCGAACCAGGCGGCTCGTGCGGGTCGGGGTCGAAAAGGATGCTTCCTCGTTCGTAAGGCGGCCATGGTCCATCTCAAGCCGCAGTGATCCGGCACTTGGCTTGAGGGGATGCTCGCCGACGATGCCAGGCCAGACCCAACATGCCGCCACCGGCGAGCATGGAGATGATCGTGGCCGGTTCGGGAATGGCATGCACGACGAAGGTGTAGGTGTATTCGCCGCTGCGTGTGACATCTCCATTCAGCAAGGCCTCGAACTCAATCGTCACGTCGTAAAAGCCAGCCTCGGTGAAGCCCCAATTGAAATGGATGTGACCCCCTGGCATGAGCAAGGCGAAGTCCGTGCTATCGATGCCATTTGCAAAACTGGACATCCAGACGACCGGTGAGCCGAAGGTATCGGTTTGCCAAACGGAAAAATGGCCAGGGCCGCTCACGTCGCGCAACCGAATGTGAATCCACTCGCCGTTCGTCGGATTGCCGTTGTTGACGCGCGGATCCGTCAAAGCGTAGGTATCGAATGTGCCTGGATCAATTTCCTCCGCCGCCATGCCGCCAAAGATGAGATTGGGGTCTTGCACTTGCGGCAGGACCCAAATGTTTTGTCCAGCTCCCGTTCCCAGGAAATCCCATTGGCTTCCCGGCGGCCGGCTCTGCAGCGCGCCTGGTCTGACGAAAAGCCACGCTTCGTGGGGAGCGTACTCCTCATCACCGTCGTGATCATGGACGTGAATGAACCAGCGTTGATCGGGTGGACCTGGCGGGTTCGCGGGCTCCCAGCCGGCCGCAAAAATATCGACGTGGCCGTTTTCAATGATGACGGGCGGCTGAGCTTGGCTTGCAGCCGGACCTAGTCCCCACCAAGCAGCCACGAAATAAACCCACTGATGTAATCGCATTCGCTCTCCTTTCAGAAAATGGGAAGTGAAGATCGTACGTGAACGCTGATCGGGTGCCGGTCAATCTTGAGGGCGTGCGAAATGATGGCCGGTATCCGCCCATTCCTTGATGAGCGTGGCCGTCAGGTAGTCGACATGGCCGTCGAGGTAAAGGTAGTTCGCTCCGCCGCCGATGCGGCTCTCCCAATGCATCGCGGGACTGCCGTTGCTGAAACGATCCGGCGCGATGTCATTGAGGATGCGCCGGTAAACTTGGAACGAAGTGGTAAACCAGTTGCGCGAATGAGCATGATCGCTGTAGGTGGACAGCCCGCGCTCATCCGATCCGGTGAAAACAATGATTGAATTGGACGTATTGGTGCAATGCTGCAAGCGGAGACACTCATCCGGCCCCGGCACGCAAAAATATTCATTCAGGATATAGCTGGTCGACTTGGTGCGGAGCAAATCATAGGCTCGCGGGTCCATCGGACAAATGCGCACGCGGTCCACGTTTTCTAAATACGGGGCCAGGGTGTAGATCCACGTTTCTTGCAGGGCGTATGGATGCGTGTGCGTCGTGTAGGGAAAGCGGCCTCCATGATCATTGCAGAACATGTGCATGGCGATGCCGATCTGCTTCAGGTTGTTGGCGCACCAGATGCGATCCATGGCCACGCGCACGCGCTGAATGGCGGGCAACAACAGGCCGATCAAGATCGTGATGATGGCGATGCAGACCAGCAATTCGATGAGGGTAAAACCTGCAGCACGGCGGCGCGAGGTTAGCCGATGGCTGGCGCGTTGTGTTAATGGATGCATGATCGTCGTCCTAAATAAAGTATAACGAGGTTATATAATGTTATACTTTATTTATACGGACGTCAAGTGCATGAGGTTCAGCACAGCGCGCTCTGGGTAAGCCGAGTTGGGACAATAAAAAAAACCTGCCGGGCCGCTTGGCCCGGCAGGGGATGCCGAGGTTAAGCAGGTGAACTCAACGAGCCGTCACAATGTGCCGCGGCGGGCTTGTTCGCGCTCGATGGATTCGAACAGGGCCTTGAAGTTGCCCTTGCCGAAGCTGCGCGCCCCGTGGCGTTCAATCACTTCGTAGAACAACGTCGGCCGATCTTCCACGGGCTTGGTGAAAATCTGCAGCAGGTAGCCTTCATCGTCCCGGTCGACGAGGATGCCCAGATCCGCCAGGGCTTCGATGTCCTCATCGATCTTGCCCACGCGATCGGGCAAGGCCTCGTAATAGGAGCGGGGCACGGTCAGGAAGTTGACGTCGTTTTTCCGCATGTTGCCGACGGTCTCGATGATGTTGCCGGTGGTCAGGGCGATGTGCTGCACGCCGGGGCCATGGTAAAAGTTCAGGTATTCCTCGATCTGCGAGCGGCGGCGTCCCTTGGCCGGCTCGTTGATGGGGAACTTGATTCGCCCCTTGCCATCCTGCACGACCTTGGACATGAGCGCGGAATACTCGGTGCTGATGTCCTTATCGTCGAAGCTGACGAGCAGGGAAAAACCCATCACGTGTTCGTAAAAGTGGACCCATTCATTCATCTGCCCTTCTTCGACGTTGGCGACGATGTGGTCGATGGATTTCAACCCCACCGGATGCATTTGCCGGGGGCCGTAGAGATCGTCGTCGATGGGCTTGAAGCCCGGTGCGAAGGTGCCGCGATAGCGATCGCGATTGATGAAGGTGTGCGTCGTGTCGCCATAGGCGGCGATCGTGGCGATTTCGTAGACTCCGTTTTCATCTTCCATGGCTTTCGGTTCGGAAATACCCTTGGCACCGCGGCCCGTGACGAAGTCGTAAGCTTTGCGGACGTCGTCGACTTCAAAAGCAATGTCGCAAACGCCGTCGCCATGCTTGGCCAGGCGGTAATTGTCCGGATGGTCGTCGTGGAGGGAAGAGACCAACACGAAGTTGATCAGCCCTTGGCGCAACAGGTAGCGGGCTTCGTGTTTGAGCCCCGTCTCCAGGCCGCCATAAGCGGCTACGTCAAACCCAAAAGCGTTGCGATAAAAGAAGGCGGACTGTTTGGCGTTGCCCACGAAAAACTTGACGTGGTCGATGCGGCGCAAGGGGAGTGGATCGCTCGGCATGGTGTCACCTCGTGCTGGAGTTCAATCGTTGTTGCTGACCATTATAGCGAGTGACTATACCCCTGTGCCAGGCATTGCCGGCCAGGGACGCCTCGAAATTAACCCGCTTTGCGATAAAGGCTGACTTGGGAGGCCAACGTTGGATCGCGCTGTTGCAATTCATCCAGCTTCTGCCGATAGCGTTCCGCTTCGCGCCGGCGAATTTCCCGGCGGCGCAGGGCCTTGGCGATTTGCTGCTGCACGACGACGCCGAATAGGCAAACGATTCCCATGGCAATGTGAACAAGCAGGGGCTGTTCCGTAACCAGAGGGACCACCTTGACTTCGCCCATGAGTTGTATGATCACCAGACCCGAGTAAGCCATGAGCAGCGTGCCCAGGGCGCTGGTGAGCGTGATCATGCAAAAGCGAAAGAAGAAGACGCTGAACAAGCCGCCGGCCGTGATGCAGATCAGCGGATAGGCATAAGCGGGAACGATTTGCTGCACGAGATACCAGGCCGCCAGTCCGTAGATGAGGAACAGGGCCAAACGCGCCAGGCTCAGAGCGAGGCAGCCACCCGCCAGGGCCAGGAGAATCCCAGCCACCACGGGTTGCTCCAACCCCAACTGCGGGGCGGCCCGCAGGCCATAAAGCCCGGTCGTCAAACTCGTGAGCACGGTAATCCAAAAGCGGTGCAGCCACCAACCGGTGATCCACAAGCCCAACCCCACCCCGCCGACTAGGGCCAGCGCCAGGAAGGGCAAGTCCAGCATGTCCGACAGCAAGTCGGGTGCGATCAAGGTCATACTTCCCCCACTTTCCTGAAAGGCAGATAGCCCGGATCGCCCCCTTTGTCAATCGGGATTCTGCTGCCAAACGCGCTCGGGGATGAGGAATTGCCGGTCCGCGAGCCAGGTGGCCATGGCCACGAACTGATTCGCTTCGTCAAGGATGGCTTTGAGGCCCGTCGTTTCGCGGGGCGGGAGGGATGGCCCCTGAATGCGCTGGCCGAAGCGAACGCGCCGCACCAGGTCGGCAGGGCAGTGAAAGCTGGGGTACATCTCGGCCAGGCAGGTCATGGGGATGAGATGGTCGGTCAGGTTTGCCGATGGCTCAGGAGTCAAGGGAAGGCTATCCTGCGCCATAAAGGGGCCGATCTGGGTGCGCATCAAACAGGCGACGTAGCCGCCGCAGCCCAGAGCCTGGCCGATGTCCCTGGCCAGGGAGCGGACATAGGTCCCTTTGCCGCACACGATCTCCACTTCGAGGCGGGGATAGTGGTAGCGGAGCAACGTGAGCCGTTCGACCCGCACGGTGCGCGGCTCCATCGCGAGGGTCTTGCCTTGTCGAGCCTGGTGATAGGCGCGCTGGCCGTCGCGCTTGATGGCGGAATACTGCGGGGGAACTTGTTCGAGGTCGCCGACAAAGCGGGGAAGCATTTGTCGGACCGTCTCCACTTCCGGGACGCGCGCCTCTGGGAAGGGCGTCCGTTCGCCCTCGGCATCGTCGGTGCTGCTCGTCTCGCCCAGATGAAACGTGCTGCGATAGGTCTTGCGCACGTTTTGAATGAATTCGATGAAGCGCACCGCCTGACCCACGGCCAGAACAATGACTCCTTCGGCCAGGGGATCGAGCGTGCCCGTGTGGCCGACCTTGACCGAGCCGCCTAACCGTTCATGCACCCAGTCAACGACGGCCCGGGAGGTCATGCCCACCGGCTTGTGCAGGTTGAGGAAACCGTGCGGCGTCATGGCGGAGCAGCGTCCGTAGAGCAAGTGAAGGTAGCTAACGCACAGTAACATTTTAATTGATTTCATTCAAAGCCAACGTGAATCCATCTGCAAAAGTGTGAACGGACAAATACGTTCTCGGGTTATGACTTGGCTACGGTTCACTCATGCAATTATTTTCTGAGAGAATCCGTTTCACTTTTCCTCTCGATCGGCACCCTGTAATAGAAGGGTTTATCAACCGAGTCAATCGGAACCGGTGCAGCCCCCCTTCGGTTTGGACTGTGTCGTTGATTGAACCGCTTGAGGCGAGTCATGATCCCTGTCTATCGTCGAGGCGACATCGCAGACTCAACCTGGCAGAGCCTTGCACCAGCCTTGGCTCACCAATCGTCCATGAAGCTGGCCTTGGAGTGGTTCACTCAAATGCAGCCGCCCCTCGTTCCCTCCGGCCTCGTGCAACAAGATGAATTGAGCTTCGATTTATTGGTGCCTTTCGGGGATTCCTATTATCTGAGCTACTCGACTTCTTGATTTGGCGTGGTGACGGCGGTCGCCGTTTGGGATCACTGCCCCTCTCCCGATGAGTTGTTGGCCGAATGGCTGGCCCGAGGATGGCGGCCGACGCCAACCGCCACGCAAACGGGCCAATGCATCCTCGGCCACGCGGCTTGCGTGAGGGCCTAACCGCGGGTGTATGCAGACGACACCTAAGGTATGGTCACAATTTTGAATTCAAATTGCAATGGCTCTGCAAGTTTGACTTCTTTTGTTGCTCTTTGGTTGTCATTGGGGTAGATGACGATCGTTTCCGTGGCCAGCCCTTTTCCCCATGGAAATTGATCGGCGGCAAAAGCGCCAAGAGCATTCAGTCTAGATGTAAGCTCGGTTAAATATTGTCCCCATCGTGATTCCTGCATGGCATAGGCTTTGGCATCCTCAGCGTAGCTAAGCGTCAAGGTTTGGCCCTGAATGGCGGGCGTTAATTTATAGCCAATTTTCAGTTCCAGTTCCTTCGGTGCGGTCCCCAAGGCATCGTTGAACTCGAGCACGGGGCGAGTTTTATCCGCGAAGGCTAGCTTCTCAATCAAGAAAAGCTTGCCGTCTTGAGTCTTGACTTGAGCGTTCAAGACGAACTTGTTGCTTTTGAACTTGTAGCCCTCAGCGGCGCTCGCGGCCCCGGCGGGCTTCTCGGCCTCCTTGCTCTTTTTGGGGACAAAGACAGGAATGTGCAAGTGGGGTGATACGCCGTATGGCGTGGCGATATGTAAATCAACGACGTCATTTTTCTTTTCATTGCTACCAGGCTCTTTCAGGGTGTGCACCCCCTTGGGGATGCGAACCTTCATCACCTGCCGGCTCAATAATTCAATCACTGGAGCGGAATCTGCAGGCAAAATTTTGCCATTGGTGTCATATTTTGGATCAGGATTTCTGATTTCGAATCCTCCAGCGATGACCCGGGTCTGGTGCACACTGAAATGGTCGCCCATCAGGAATAAAACCGTATCCCCCTCGGGATTGATGCCTGGTTCGCCATACCAGCCGTACAGTTCCGGCGCCAAGTCGGAGGTGCCGGAGTTGAACATCTCAAAGCCGCCGAGCGTGTTGGTGTAAGGCACCTGGAAGTTCATTGTCTGCAAGGGCAGCCGCTCGGATAACTGCCGGGCGCGGGCGAGCATGCGGTATTTGTCGCCATCCCGATAGCACACGTCATCCGTGACGGCCGTGGAACAGGTTTGCAACGCTTTCACGACGCGGCTGACGCGCATCGCATCCTGCATGGTGAACTCTTTGTGGCGGGGATTGGTCAAGCGAAACCAGTTGCTGCTGACGTCCAAGGTGGCGTAAGGGACAAAAGAGGGCATGATGACCAGGGCAACGCATTCGCGGGGACCGGGTTCGAGCCGATGTTGCCGCATGAGGGCGCGTTTGCTCGGCCCACCCCAAAGCAAATCGCGGAATAGCACCGTGGTGTTCGGTTCGATATCCGGTGTTTGAAAGCGCGGATAGAAGCGCCAGCCGAACGTGTTCGGACCATGGGCGAAACCGACGCAGGTGCGATTCAAGGCGACGGTTTGAAACTCGGCCTCAATGCGTCGGGCGAAGGAGGTGAAGTTACGCGCGCTCATCCGGCCCGAAACGAAAGCCAACGACGCGGCCAATTGCAGTTCACGCCGCAAGCTCAAGGAATCTTGAATGTTCTGCTCCTGCACTTCAGGATCCAGAGCGAAGACGTGCACCGGCCAGCGGGTTTGCACGTAATGATTGAAGGTCAACTTCGCATCTGGAGACAGCAACTCTCCTGGCAAGTAAAGTGGATGTTTGACATCGCCCAGGAGTTGCCCCGCGCCCTTGAGCGTGGCCACTTCCCTCATGTCGCGGTGTAGTTCCTCGTTCAGGAGGGCGGAATCGACCAGGATCGCCCAGGCCAAGTAAGCCGCGGTTTGATTCTCAGCCTGGCAGCGGATACTACTGATGCAACGATCCCTTTCTTTCTTAATTTCATCCACTTTCCTGGTGCGAATTATTTCGATGAAATGGGGTGACTGAATGACATCCCACAAATCCGGCTTGGCTTGGAGGATGCGATAAGCGCCACTGACTTCTTCCTGGAGAAAGGCTTGGACGTCCGTCAGGTGAACGAGATCATGATCCTTGAAGAGGTTTTGATAGGCGTGCTTGACGATGTTGGTTATTTCATCCGCGCCAAGGATGTCCTTGATTTGTGAGGATGGGTAGGGCAGCCCCGCACGGCGCAACTTGGTCGTTGAAGTCAAAGATACGTTTATGGTCTTCGCGACTTCTTTCCTTGGTTGCTCCAAGGCTTGTTCCTTGGCTCTTTCAGCTTCTGTTAATTTTGTTTCAATCATGGACTGCTGATTAAACGCAGCCACGTATTGAATGGTCGATGATGCGATTTGAGTAGGCGCAGTTACGATGTACTCAAACGTTAATGGCGTTCCCTTTCTAGCCATTTCCTTCAGTTGATTCACTTGTTTCTGCTTAGACTCCAATTCAAGCTGAACTTTTTTTGCGCGTTTCAATGACTCTTCTTCTTCTTTAAAAGAGTCTCTGACATTCTTATCGTTCAGTGTCATCGTCAGGCCAGGGGCCAATTGATCCATGATGTCATTGGTCACTAGGTTGCGGAAGGTCGAAGGAAGCAGATCGTCCCCTAACTCCTGCCGAATGGTGAACATGATCTCAGCGCCGTAACCCACGTCTGTCTTGCGGCCTGGAAGCAGGCTCACGGGAATGCGAACCAAATGCAGTGCATAGCCCGCTGAATCTGAGGTGTCATCGCCTTCATTGATACGGCGCAGTTGTTGGTTATGGCGGATGTAGCGAGCATGTTGATCCATCAACTCAGTGAGTTCCAGGTGAATGCTCCCACCTTTATCGAAGGCCAAAGGAGCTGCCGTTTTTGCCTCTGTCTTTGTTTTGATTAGTGACTTGGCATTGTCCACGAGTTTACTTTCTTCCTGCTCTTCAACCTTTTCGTTTGTGATTGTGGGAGGTGTACCGCCGCCACGGATAGCAGCAGAAAGCGCCAGTGAACTGGTAAAGGCAGCTTGATCGGCCCGTGATTGCTGAGCTTGAAATTGGAATTCAAAATTGGAGACCAACGGCGCCATTTGCCGTTCGAATTCCTCGCGGAATTTCGTCAGCCGGGCCTGGCCCCAGACGTCGGGCACCTTGGCGGTCACACTGCCATACTCATCGATGCGGCATTGAATCCAATCCAGATCCTGCGCCATCGCCATCATCGTGGGCTCTTCGCACACCATGGCATGGCGGCCGGGAATGGCCTCACAGGCGTCGCCGCAGCCTTCCCTGCCTTCACAGCCCAACCAGGTTTGACAGGACGAGCAGATCATCGCCGCCACGCACAAACCCACCACCGCGCTCCATCGTCCCCATTTCATGGCTTGATCCCCGCCTGCAACCCCGAATTGCAATCGACCGTCACATGTCGATATTGAGAATAGTTCCCATGGGATGTTCTATCGTGAGAAGTGGTGCCTCAACATGAGAAATAATCAATCGACATCCATGCGGCCTATTATCTTCTTGAAACCGGGTAAGCCCGTCAAAATGGCCAAGCCCCCGTTGTCGATGAACCTGTCGATCTGGCGTCGATTCACGAGGTTGGCTAAGATAACGAAGCAGCCTCGGGATCGACTGGTCAGGGAGGAACCGGTTCATGGCGAAACGGCGTTCGCGCATGCTCGATTATCTCGTCTATTTGGCCGTGCACGGCCTGGTGGCCGTCCTGCAAACCCTCACCCTGGAAATGGGACTGACCTTGGCCCGGGGGTTGGCGCGGCTGGCCTATCACGTCGACCGCCGGCATCGGCGGGTCGCTCTCGACAATTGGCGGCACGCCTTTCCCGAGATGACCAGCGATGCCGATCGCGAGGGTTTCGTCCTGCGGGTTTACGAACATTTTGCCGCGATGATCGTCGAGATGGTCCATCTGCCGCGGAAACTGCATCCCCACAATTGGCGGCGGATGCTGACGTTGACCCGAGAGGGCGACCTGGTCCGAACCCTGCTCGACCATCGGCCCACCCTCATCGTCACGGGCCACTATGGCAATTGGGAGATGGCGGGGTACGCATTGGCCATGTTCGGCTTCAAATCGTTCGCCATCGCCCGGCCACTGGACAACCCTTATCTCGACCAACTCGTGCGGCGGTTTCGGCAAAAGACGGGACAACAATTGCTCGCCAAGAAAGGCGAGTTGGATCGAATCGAAGCCATTCTCGAGAGCGGCGGCATCGTGTGCACCTTGGGCGATCAGGATGCGGGACAAAATGGACTGTATGTGGATTTCTTTGGCCGACCCGCCTCAACGCACAAGGCTATCGCTCTCTTGTCCCTCCGTTATCAGGCGCCGATCATCGTGGCGGCGGCGCGGCGCATGAAGGCTGGTCTTACCTATCAGTTGGAAGTCACGGACATCATCGACCCCGCCGATTACGCGGATGAGCCAGGCGCAGTCCGTGCCATCACCCAACGGTTTACGTCGGCGTTTGAGCGGTTGATTCGACTGGATCCGACGCAGTATTTGTGGCTGCATCGCCGCTGGAAACATCAACCCAAGGCGAAAGCTCGCAAGGCTGCTTGAATCTCTCCCGGCAATCGCCAAGATAATCCGAGGCGGCGCGGTTGCGGCCCGGTCCGCGCCGTCCTTTCGTCTACCCTGTTCATGCCCTGACGGTGGCTAATCCATGCCCTCTGGACCGACCATCATCCTGATGCTCAAGAGCGCCGTCGTGGCGGTGACCGTGCTGCTGCTGCTTTCCTTGTGGGCCTTGAAACGAGGCAACGTTCGCTTGCATGGTCGGCTCAACCACCTCTTTTTCGTCCTCACCATGACGACGGTGCTGGGGTTTGAAGGATTGATCAAATTCGGCGTTCCGGTGACGACGCATTTTCAAGAAGATGACTACTCGGCCTTGCGGTTCCACCTGGCCTTTGTCATTCCGCTCCTGCCTGTCATGGTGCTCATGCTGATGACGGGCCGATGGCGGAAACGAGCCTTCCACGTGCTGCTCGCCAATGTGTTCGTCGTCTTATGGGCGGGCATGTTCGTGACGGGCGTTTTCTTCTTGCCTCATTAGCCGACTCATGCCTTTGGCAAATAGCCTTGCCAGCGGCCATAGGCCTCTTCCCAAGAGGAAGAGGGACGCGGCTCGAACTGCGCCGTGGGGAAGGAATCCTGAATGAGCTGTCGTGCCTCGGCGAGCGACTTGAGATGGCCCAGGCCCATGAGCTGCGTCGTCAGGTTGCCCAGGGCAGTCGCTTCCACCGGCCCCGCGAGGACCAGGCGGCGGGTGGCATCGGCGGTCCATTGATTGAGCAGGCGATTCTGGCTGCCCCCGCCGACGACGTGCACCACGCGGATCGGCTCGCCGGTGAGGGCTTCGATTTGCTCCACGACCCAGCGGTAACGCAAGGCCAGGCTTTCCAGGGCGCAGCGAACGAAGCCGCCAGGGTCGCTGGGTGCGGCTTGGCCCGTGCGCTGGCAAAAGGCGGCGATGGCGTCCGGCATCCGCGGCGGCAGCCAAAAGCTGGCGTCGTCGGGATCGACCAGGCTTCGCAGCGCCGGGGCGGCTTCCGCCTGCTGAATGAGCTCGTCGTAGCTCCACTCCTTCCCTTCCCGCTGCCAGGCGCGCCGGCATTCCTGCACCAACCACAAACCCATGATGTTCTTGAGGAAGCGGATCGTGCCGTCGATGCCGCCTTCGTTGGTGAAATTGGCCGTTTGGGCGGCGGCGGTCAACAGCGGCTCGGACCGTTCCACCCCCATCAGCGACCAGGTCCCTGAACTGAGATAACACCAATCGCGTCCCTGGGCCGGCACAGCCACGACGGCGGCGGCCGTGTCGTGCGTCGCGGGAGCGATGATCGGGATCGCGGGCAAGCTCGTCTCCTCGATGACCGACGAGTTGAGCGTGCCGATCGGCGTGCCCGGTTGCACCAATCGGCCAAAGAGATGCGATGGCAATTGAAACGCATGAAGCAAGGGCAAGGCCCATTGCCGTGTGCGCGGGTCGAGGCATTGCGACGTGCTGGCATTGGTATATTCATTGACCGGCTCCGCCCCCATCCAAAAATGGAACAGGTCCGGCATGAAGAGCAGCCGCTCGGCCTGTTTCAACAGGGGCGATCCTTCCCGGGCCAGCGCCAACAGTTGGAACAAGGAGTTGAACCGCATGAATTGAATGCCGGTCTGAGCATAAATCGCAGAGGCGGACACTTTCTGCCACGCCCAGGGCATGATGTCTTCGGTCATAGGATCGCGGTAATGGCGGGGATTGCCCAGCAACGTGCCGGTCTTTCCCAGCAGGGCGAAGTCGACCCCCCAGGTATCGACGCCGACGCTCGCCAGGGTTCGGCCCGCTTGACTTGCCGCCAGCCGCAACCCCTCCTTCATCTCATTCCATAATCGGAGCACGTCCCAGTATAGCCCGTGGCGAACGCGGCAGGGTAGGTTGGGAAAGCGATGGATGACCTCGAATTGCAGCCGCTGGCCATCGAACTGGCCCAGGATGGTGCGGCCGCTTTCAGCCCCGAGGTCGAAGGCAAGCAGGGACGTGGATGCCATGGCGTCTTGATCCGTCGAAGCACTGACCGGTTAGCCCTTGGACCACATCTCGCGGATAAAGGCCAGGCCCTTGGTATAAACCTCCTCGGGGCTGCGGAACATGTCCCTCCAGATTTTGGTCGCGGCGGCGAGAGCGGGCATCGAGCGGCCAAAGGCCTCGATGGTCAGCCAACCATTATAACCAATGCTCTTGAGCGACTTGAACGTGGTCGGCCAATCGACGTGGCCCGCGCCAGGCGTGCTGCGATCGTTCTCGCTGACGTGCACGTGAATCAATTCATCCCCCATGGCTCGTATCGCCTCGGCCAGGTTTTTCTCCTCGATGTTGGCATGGAAGGTATCGTACATCGCCAGGCAGTGAGGATGGTCCACGGACTGGATCAGGGCCTTGGTCTCGGCCGCGGAAGTAAGGAAATAACATTCAAAGCGATTCAGGTATTCGACCGCGAGCCGCAGATTGGCATGGTCCGCTTCGTTGGCCGCGGCCCTGAGCACCTCGGCACAATAGGCCTTCTCGGTTTCCGTCGGTCCTGACCCGCTAAAGACGCCCAAAGGGGAATGAATCGGGCCGCACAGCAACTCGCCGCCCAGGGCTTTGGTGTTGGCGATGGCCCATTTGAGCCGATCCTTGGCGGCCTGGCGAATTTTGGGGTCATCGCTGATCGGGCTGGTTTCGCTGCTCATGACCGTGACCGCGGTCGCCCCGAGCCCCTGGTTCTTCAGCTCCGCTCCGATCCGGGCATAATGCTTCTCATCGCCTTCGAAGATGGGAATCTCCACGCCTTCGAACCCCGCCGCCTTGAGCTGGCCTATGAGGGGAAAGTGTTCTTCCGTGACATGGGTGGTCCAGAGCAGGAGATTCATGCTGATCTTCATCGCCATCACCTTTCGATTGCCGAGTGGCTTGCACCAATGGTTCCGTGAACGCGACTATACTGGATGCTATTGCGTGATGCCACGAGAAAGCTCAGAAAACCAGTCCCAAACGCGAATGCGGGGCGTCTATCCAAGTAACGTCCCCCCGTCGCGATGCTGTGGATTGTCTCTCGACCAATCCACTCGGCCCGACCGCAGGTCTCCCCTAGATTCGGCAGCGTCGGGCGACAGCTTATTTGCCCCCGGGTGAATCACCGAGGGGGGATAAATAAAATGAGGCGCGGCGGCTTCAACTCGCACCGTACCGGCGGCGGAGGAAGACGCCGATCAGGACGAAGCCGACCAGGCAGCCCCCGCCAATCAGGCCGAAATAAATCCACCACGGCGTCGGCCGCTCCCAAGTGATGCCGAAGGGCTCCTCCATTCCAAAAGCGGAAAGTGTAAATTGTAATTCATCAACACCTTCATCATAGAACATATGATAGAGCTTCTCTATCTGATTACTTCCTTCAGAAGTACCCTCGCTCCATTGACTAAAAACGATCCTTTTTGGGATAATTATCCCTTCACTAACCGCATACTCATAACTATGTTTAACATTCCTGTAGTGATGATGTTCGCTTGTCGGTTTATATCTATAATAGTTTTCTTTCTTTAAGCATCCTGCCATCATATCATATAATGTCCATCCGTCATATCCTTTATGTTCATTAATATGATGTATCTTGATATACTTTCCTTGGTCAATCTCCTCCAATTTCAGCGCAATTCCAGGACTGGCTTTCAATAATGCATACGCAGGAATTTTTGTAATTTGATCGATTCTGTTATTTATATCCTTATTAAAAGCTATTGCGTTTTCATCACTATGCTTGTAGACGCTATCTAAATAATAACCTTTGTTCATCTCTCCAATCCTTTTGGCCAATGTAAATCCATAATTGGCATTATAAGCACTAATATATGCTGTTTTGCGCGATTCATTACCCACGACATAGGTACGCTCCTGCTCAATGTATCTTGATGTGCAATTCTGTTTAATTCTGTATTTGATCTTTTGCACAAATTGCCCGTTCACCGTCATTACTTCGTCCATTTCGCCTTGAAAATACTGCGCTCTCTCTCTGTATTGATCCATTTCTTTAACAATTTTATTGATAATTAAAGAATCACGATCTTGTTTCACTTGGCAAAGCCATGAACAGAATAATACTGATAATACAGTTGGCATCATCATAACATCGCTCCAAGGAAAATGCATTATAGACTGTATTAACACTGGAGCATCAACTGTGCATGATACCCGTGTGATAAACTGTTGTGTGCGCCATTCTTACGGTCGTGAACAGTCGCAACTATACCAAGGATCACCCTGCTGATCTGTTCCAGATGTGTAAAAACAAAAGCATCCACTGCATGAAGCAGGAAGTGCATTGCAACCATCATTTGTATTTTGAGTGACGCAGCCACTATTGTCAGACTTCAGCTTACATGTCGTACCGGAATTACATTGATTTCCATCGCATGGTGGTACTTCCTGGCCGCCTCCCCCTGGATCATCCGCCAGGAGGCTGTTTTGCGGCATGGCCAGCAAGCTCAACCCCAAGAAAAGATCATCGCCCCTAGCAGCACCCCTTGCACGTTTTCCAAACAGCGCTTCATCACTCGACCCTCCTAACAAAAAGAGTAAACAACTTCACGACATCATGCAAGCCCCTAAGGCTCCTTGACCACCATTCCCGTGAACCAGGCCACCACGGTCGGCTGCACCTTCGAATCGGTCCACAGCCAATAACCCCGTTGAAACCGGCCGGGTTGGCCGCCAAAACGCACTTTCAGCGTGAGGTGAGCCGTCGCC
>JACTMY010000012.1 GCA_014584395.1 Planctomycetota bacterium
GCGGGCGGGGGTGCCGGGCGTCTATTTGCCCGAGGCGCTTGAGCGGAAATACCCGAATGCCAGCACGACGTGGGGGTGGCAGTGGGTTTTCCCATCGGCTCGGCTTGGGGTTGATCCACGACGCGGGATTCGACGGCGGCATCACGCGCACCCGAGCGCGGTGAACCGGTCGATCACGGCTGGAGTCAAAGCGGCTGGAGTGGCGAAGCCGGCGACCGCCCATTGCTTCCGGCACGCCTTCGCGACCCATCTCTTGGAGGATGGACAGGACGTGCGAACTGTGCAAGAGCTTTTAGGGCACAAGGATGTTACAACCACGATGATCTACACGCATGTGCTGAACCGGGGCGGGTTGGGCGTCAAGAGCCCGGCGGATCGTTTGTAAGGCGAGCGGGATTGCCTCAGCGCTCAGAGGGAGCCGCGCATAGTGACGTTTAGGGTGTTAGGATGCGCGAGTTTGCGGGAAAACGTCAAGGATGGCCTGAGTTTGTTGCGTAAGGTAGGTCGATATCGCGCAAAGTCGGACGGTCCGACGGCGCATGCTAATAGAGAGTTCGGCGGCAAGAGGGCTTCCCCTGCTGAACCTTGCCCCGCTCGAGGCTGTCCTACTTCTGAGAAGAGACCACGGGAGTACGTGCGGTGATCGAATCCGGCTACTGGCGGGAAGAACTTCGGGCCGAGATCCGCTGGCTTCGTGCCAAGCAGAAGTTCAATCGGTGGTCGGAAAAACGAGTGGTACTGTTCGAGCGTAAGCTGATGCTCGTAGCATTCCAGATTCGGACGCTATTGGAGCGACCAAAGGTGAAGGATCAGTTCCGAGCAGTAAAGCTCCACGCCTCCGAGTACCCGAAGATTGGGAACAAGCCGATCACGCTCGTTGGCCCCGGTTGGCCCGACGATCACTTTGACCTGAGCAACCCGAAAGAAGTGAAGCTTTCGGTTTGTGATGTGTGCAACCAACTCATTCACTATTACTGGATGACTACCGCGCGTGAGGGAGGCCGATTCACCTCGGTGCTAGTCTTTTCCGATTACAAGCGACAAAACTGCGCCTACGAGTTCGAGGTCAGCAAACTGCTAAATCTGTTCTCGGCCTTCGGGGACGAACGCTCAGCAGTTCACGGTTGGCTCTCGTTCGTGTGGAACGAGAAGAAGCAGGATTATGTGATCCAAGAGGCTCGTGGGCCGAGTTCAGACGCCGGGTAGGTCAGGTGTAGTGGCCGAACCATCCGCTGCAGCAGACCGCGGGGGCAGGTCGGCTTTCCCAGGTGTGTAGCTCACTCGGCCCCCGCCGCTGCTGAGCTTGATCGTTCGGCGGCGGAGGGCACTTGAAAATGTGGAGGCCGGTACGCAGCAATCCGCAGTTGCTTCTGACGAATAACCCATGGCGGGTGGTCACGTGAGCGACTGGCCTGAGGTGGAGGATAGCGAGTATGGCATGGTCCATGCAGGGGTTACTGTTTGTGGTCGTCTACTCGATCGCTGTTCCGGCCTGCCCGGGCCAGGATCCGCCCGCGAAACCCCAGGTCAAGGTGGAACTTCGCTGGGTGGAGACCAAACACATTGAGGGCGTGACCGAGGATCAGGGAATTCAGTCGAGTTGCGACCCGAAGGATACCGTGTACCCGCACAAGAAGCCGGCCCTAATACTCACGGCTGCCGAGGTCGCCGAGGCGCGACTGACCAAGCACGACTTCCGGGCGAGCGGCTCGGGCATCCACTACATGGTCGCGTTGCACCTCACGAAAGATGCCCGGACCAAGTTGGCAGCGACGGTCGATGGAAAAGAAATGAGGCTGCTCACCGTCGTCGTGGACGGCAAGTACTGGGGGGTTCGGCGGTATGAAACCGACAAGGACAAGCCGTTCGTCCCCGAGCAGGCTCGAGCCGAGACGTTCGTCCCCGATGTCGGCTTCTTCTCGTCGGAGGCCGAGGCCCAACGCCTCGTAGATGCCTTCAAATGACCGATGCCAGGTCGGACCCACACAGAGCCGGCCGAATCCGGCGCTGCATCTGACAATGACCGCGGCAATCGAGCCTGAAAGGCTCGTTCTGACAGCCCAGGGCGCAGCCCTGGGTTCAGGGTTCCCGATTATGCAAGTGATCGACCCTGAAAGGGTCGTTCATCGCCGCGTCACGACAAAACGCCGAACGGCCCCTTCAGGGCCGATGTATTCCATTGGCCATGAGACCCAGGCCTTCGGCCTGGGCTGACCGAATCGGCCCTTTGGGCCGAAATGCTCATTGAGAAGCCGGTGTACCCGGCGCTTCGGGCATCGAACATCGGCGCTGGCGCTTCGGGCTTGTAGCGCTACGAATTCAGCGCGAGCTCCGAGCGCGGGATGGACCTGGTGGCGCAGCAGACGGCGGTCGGGGCGGTACATTGTTCTAACTAGGGGGTGCTTGAAGGTCGTCCTGGCTTTGGTTAGTTTCCGGGTGGTAACGGTTCGCTTGCCATGACAGTGAACATTGTGATGGTTCACCACCGAAACTTAAACGGTGTCCACCAGGTATACCGCATATCGTCACAAACGCTCCCGTATGCGTTTTTCGAAAGAACCAACAAGGTCCACGGACGACCTCTCCCTGTGTGACAGCCTTGGGATAGCATTCGACGGTTGACACGTACTCAAAGGGCAATGCATCATGAAGTTTCCCGAGGCGATACGCCGGCCGCTGGACTGGCTCTTCGGCACCGGCAGCGGCGTGCTTTATCAGGGCAAGTGCCGCACGGAATCGTGGACGGAACTGTGTTATCAGGTGGAAGAAGCAGTCCGGGTGAGTTGTCCGGAGGCGGAAGGGTATGTCGTGCGTTCCAGCCTCCACAATGTCGCCAGCTTTGTGCGAGCCTATCGCGGGTTGACGAGCGGATTGTCGGTCGGCCTGATCCCTCAGGAACGGCAGGCGTCAGGAGCGTTGGTCTTGATCACGATCAACCGCTGGTCCCGGCTGCATTCGTTCGGCATCCAACTAGCGACGGCTTGTTTCTTCCTCGCGGTGGTCGCCGGGATCGTGGCGGCGGCCCTGGCCGGTTGGCAGGTGCCGTTCATGGGCTGGATTCTTCTGGTCGCATCAGCCCTGGTGGCGATTCTCTTCTTGAAGGTGCTGTTCCTGGGCATTAACCGCGTGACCTGGCGGGACATGACCCCGGAGGTCCAGGAACACGCCGACACTCTGGTCCACGTGGTGCGGGCGGTGGTGGAAACCGCTAACGACTCTTGCGTGCCGTGCAGGGAAGATAGCGGAGATGTCGCGCAGTTGCGTAGCGGCGCGTTCCATGTGCGTTAATTCCGTGAGTTCGGATGCCTTGAGGATTGATTGGCGCAAGGTCCCGACCGCGCCGGACGCGGACGACCATCACCTCACCCTTTGTTCCGTGGTTCGGAGAGAATGGCAGGGAATGAGGGGGCTGTAAATCATTACTCTGGACAACCATTCTGCATGCTCGTAAAAACATGGAACCAACTTCCACCTCTATGCGCGGGTCAAGATGAATAGCCATGCGCTGAACCGAACTGAGGTGGCCGACCGTTTTTTCGCGGAACGGTGTCTTTGCTTTCCTGCTGGTGAATACCGTCGATCCACGGCTTGAGCAATCGATCTATGAAATCGCCCATGAACCTCTGTCGCTGGCAACTCCTGGTCTGCTTATTGGGAATGGTTGCTGGTTTTTTGCCAAGCCTGTCCTTCACGGAAACGTTCTGGGAGATAGGCTTGAGCCAAATCGGGGACGGCCCGGTGCGGTTCGATTGGGTCACCCCGGGCAGCCCCGCCATGCAGGCAGGGTTTCGGGTCGGCGACGCAATGCACCATCCAAGCGGGTTCAAAGGCGTGCAGAAGGATTTGGAGAAACTGCAGCCGGGGGAAAAACGCTCCTTCGTCATCCGCCGCGATGACAAGGACATCACCATTGACTTCACCGGGGTCACGCCGCACGTCGCGGCCGTATGGTACGCTCACTTTTGGCATCCCATCGCTGGGGCGCTCTTTCTCGCCATGGCCCTGCTCGTGTTTGGCACCGCTCCTCTGACGCCGGCCCCTTACTGGCGTTCTGCCATCGTGGGCATCTTGGGGTTTGGCATCGCCGTCGGCTTTACACTTGCTCTGGCGGAGAGCTCGGCTTTTACCCGCGTCCGGATTTGGCAGCAATGGCTGATGGGGGGCGGAGACATTTGGAGCTTCGGGCAAGCGTATGTCGGCATCGTGGCGGGATTGCTGCTGGCGGGGCTAGCCGCGCTCGAATTACGTCTTCGCCTTTCTAAGTCGCCGCGGCAAAACGAAGCGGCATGAAGGCCCGGTGCCGCCGCTGACGCCGTCTCGCGCTCGGCGTGGGTCTCCCGATCCACTAATGACGAACAAACCCTCTCGCACAAATTGGCCCCCGGTGAATCGCCGGGGGTTAAATATCATTCACACGGCTCACCCCTGCGAAGCGGTGAGAATCCGTTTGCTTCAGCCAACATGCCCAATTAAAGTGCAAGGGTTGATCATGGAGTAAAGGAGATTTCGAGCCTGAAAAACTCGCTCCGTCAGCCCAGGGCGCAGCCCTGGGTTCGCTGCAAGGGTCGTTCATCGACATGTCACGACAACATGCCGAACGGCCCCTTCAGGGACAATGCGATCAACTCCCTTTCACAAGGAGTCTAGCCGATCCGTGGGCACCTGGGGTGTTAAGTTGTTCGAGGATGACATCGCCTGCGACGTGCGGGACGATTATCGCGCCGGCATCGCGGCCGGGGAGGACGAACAGGACCTCACGCGGCGTTTGCTCAAGAAGTGGCGGTCCACGATACTCGATCTCGAGGAGGGGCCGGTCTTCTGGCTGGCCCTGGCGGCGACCCAATGGGAGTTGGGGCGGCTCGAGGGGGACGTCCGCGATCGAGCCTTGGAAATCATCGAATCCGGCGCGGAGCTGCAGCGCTGGCGCGAGGAGCCAGACTATCAGCACCAACGGCAATTGGTCTTGGAGAAGCTGGCGCTCCAACTGCGGTCCCCTCCGCCCAAGCCCAAGCGATTGCGCCGGCCAACTCCCGCCGCGCTGCCGATGCAGATCGGCGACGTCTGGTCCTATCGGCTCCAAGGCCGCACGCTCATTAAGCTCCAGGCCGTCCACGTTCATGGCACATCGGCCACCTTCCGCGTGCCCCAGTGGCATGGCCTGGCGGCGCCTTCCCTGGCCGTTATCCGCGGCTTGCTCAAGCAGCGCCCATCCATCTGGCGGCTGCACTACCTCCATCAGGTCTATGAAAAGAATGCGAAGAAAATGCCTCTGGACCGTTTGCGGATGTTGGGCCGCATCAAACCCCAACCGTCCGCAAACGAGTTTGCATCCTTCAACGATTGGGCGGGCTTCGAGCGGCTCATGCTCGAAGTCTTCGGCCTGACACGGGTCGCCCCGGCCAAGCGGCTCAGTCATGACCTGGGATTAATGGGGTACCACGTCGCAGTCTGGCCGAGACGTCCGGAGGAGACGCGCGCCGCCGCCGCCCGACTGTTCGCCAGCTATGCCAGCCGAGCTTGGCGGCGCGACCCCGATCGGCCCAAGTTCGCCGTGACGCCCGCGCTGCAGCGGTTTGTTAAGGAGGCTAAGGCAGCCTATCCCTATGATGTCCAAGCGCCATCGCTGAAGTGGCTGGGTGATTTTGCTGCAAAGGAAGGCTGCGTCATCATGGGAATTCAGCCAGGCGCCGAGAAGTCGATGGTTCCCTTCCTGCGCTCCCTGGCCAAGCAACATGGGCTGACGTTTTACGATCCGCAGAAGGGGAAGCTGGATTGAAGCAGTGGGGGCGCTGTGTCGAAATGGTCCGGACGTAGTGAAGGCTGTCCAAAAAAATAAAACCCCCCGGTGGAGCACCGGGGGGGTGGTTGAGTTATCGGCAGGGGGCGAGAGGCGGCGCGATTGCCGTTACTTCTCTTCCACCTTGGTCGTGTTGATCTTCCCGAAGTAGCTGTCGATCTCGATGGTCACGCTGGTCGAAGCGCCGGCGGCGGGAGGAGCCGCGGCCGGGGTTTGTTCCTGACGCAACTGAGTTTCGATCAGGTCGGTATTGATGCGTTCTTCGAGTTGATCGACGAGCTGTTTCAGGTCGCCCAGGGCGGAGATCTGCTCGCTGCCGGTGGCCGACTTGGACTTGGCCTGAGCCAGAGCCAGGTATTCCAGGTTGGTCTTGAGGGCGGCGATGCGATTTTGCAGTTCGACGCGCTGCACCTTCAGGGTTTCACGCTGTTCCTTGATGGTGTTGAGCTGTTCCTGCGTGCGGTCGCGGGAATCGAGCTTGGTCTTGAGGGCGGTTTCCGCGATCTTGTAGCTGCGGAAGGCCTTTTCCAGCAGGATGGCCTTGCTTTGCTGCTCCAGGCTCTTGGCGTTGCTGGTCAGCATCGTTTTGAGTTCTTCATTCTTGTAGGCCAATTCATTCTTCATGCGGTCGAGATTGGCCTGCATCGTTTCAATTTCGTTGTCCATCTTGCGGACGGCCTGAATCTGGGCGGCCATGGCGGAGATCAGGCGATCATCGGCCTTGTCGAGATTGTTGAGCATCTGCTCGGCACGCTTAATCTCGAAATCGATCGGCACGGCCTTCTTGACCGAACGCGTCATTTCATGCCAGCCGGTTTTGAGATAGCTGACCGCTTCCCGACCCGCGGACGAACCGAACGCCCAACCGGCCAACAGGAGGATACCACCCAGGACGAGTAGCTTTTTCAACATGGACCGAACCCCTTCTTAAAGAGCTTTGGGAAAACCCCAGTTGTCACCTTGATTGCTGCCCCTGCCAAACGGGACGGCTTACAAGAAGTGATTCGCAAGGGCAGCGGCTTCATTTAATGGCCAATGGGAAAAAATCTGTCCACTCGACAGCATGATTCCTTGTGCAAATGGGGATGTGTGGCGCCAGGAAGGCTAATTTCCACTTCCCGCTGGCAAAATGGATAAGATTGCCTATGATAATAGCTTGATTTCTCCAGGCGTCCCCCGTCCATGGACGCGAATCTCCTCGACGGATGATTCATGAACAGTCTGCATGTACCCAATCCCAATGGCCAGGTCGAAAAAGTCCCGGGGACGGGAAAACGGCCGCGGTGCGAGTCCATCATGGGGGTGCGCGTCCTGTCCACGGGCAGCTACGTGCCGGACGCCGTCGTCACCAACGAGCAATTAGGGCAGCGTTTTGGCTGCGATCCAAGCTGGATCGTGCGGCGGACGGGCATTTACGAACGCCGGCACGTCCTGCCCCATCAAGCCACCAGCGACCTCTGCTATGAAGCGGGCCGCCAATGTCTGGAATCGGCTCCGATTAGCCGGGATGAAGTGGACATGATTCTCGTGGCCACCTACACGCCGGATACCTCCTTCCCTTCGGTTTCCTGCGTCTTGCAAGATCGCTTGGGGCTGGTCTGCGGCGGGATGGACATCCACGTGGCCTGTGCCGGGTTCATGTTCGCTTTCGTCACCGGGGCCGCCTACATCAAGGCGGGCGTTTGCCGCAACGTCCTTGTCATCGGCGGCGATATCAATTCGCGCATCGCCAATCCCAAGGACCCGAAGACCTATCCCCTCTTTGGCGACGGGGCCGGGGCGGTCCTCCTGGGCAAAGCGGACCCTGAATACGGCCTGCTCAGCTACACGCTGGGTTCCGATGGTTCGGGCAAGGACATGCTGGTGCGGCCGGGGTGTGGCAGCCGCCTGCCGCCGGACGCCGAGGTGCTCGCCTCCGGTCAGCAATATCTGCAAATGGATGGCAAGGGCGTCTTTCGCTGGGCCGTGACCATCTTGAGCGAATCGATCCACGACGTCCTCGATCATGCCCATCTCACACTGGACGACGTCGATCGCTTCATCACCCACCAAGCCAATATCCGCATCATCCTGGCCGCCACCGACGTGCTCGGCATCTCCCGGGACAAGGTGCAAACCAACGTCAAATGGTATGGCAACACCTCGGCGGCCTCGGTGCCCATCGCCTTGGATGAGGCCGTGCGGCAAGGGTTGGTCGAACGCGGCAAGTATTACGTCCTCAGCGGCTTCGGCGCCGGCCTGGCCTGGGGCACGCTGGTCATGCGCTGGTAGGCAGCCTGCCGTCATGCACTTCGGTTGATTCGACGCTTCCCTTTTAAGAGAGAACGGTCAGCAGGTCGCTCACAACCGATCGAGCGGGCTTGCCGGGACAACTCCCATTGTGCATTCTTGCCGCAGACAAAGTTCGTGATCGGATATTCTGACAGAGTTAAAGTAGCCGTTTGGTCCAAGGAAGTCAAAATAAGCGAGGGAGTGGTTCATTCTCGAAGGACGAGATTCGATGGGCGTCGATCAAGTGCCCTCGGACGGCGGTTCCGTGACTCAATTCTTCGGTCTGCTTCGCACTGGCAGCCCCAGTGCCGCTGAGGCTCTCTGGACGCGTTTTTTTCCCCGGCTCGTGGCATTAGCTCGCATCACTCTGGCTGGCCGACCGCAGCGGGACGCGGACGCCGACGACGCCGCCCAGAGCGCGTTCGCTTCGTTTTGTCTTCGCGTTCGCGCCGGGGAATACGAGGTAGGCAATCGAGAAGATCTTTGGAATCTGCTGAGCGCGATGACTGCCAATAAGGCCCGCATGCAAGCGCGTCGGGAGTCCGCCGCCAAGCGGGGAGGAGGGCACGTGGTTGGCGAAACTGCCCTTACTCGGCAGGATGGCAGCCCACTGCCGTTAGAAGAAGCAGCGGCAGTTCTCCCGGCTGCGGATTTCGATCTGCACTGCGAGGAACTTCTCAGCCAACTGGAACCGGAACTGCGTGAATTCGCCATTCTGCGGCTGCTCGGTTATCGGAATCGCGAGATCGCTGCGATGCACGACTGCACTGAACGCAAGGTCGAGCGAAAACTGAACCTGATCCGGCTGCGTTGGCAAACGGCGTGGCCCGAGCAGGCTGAGTGACCCCACGATCGGCATCACCAATCGCTTCTTGCACGGTTCAGGACGATCGATCACAAAAATTTTTTGCATCACCTGTCGGGAAACACTCGCCTTTGGCAATCAACGAGTAGAGGGCAAGTGAGTGAACGCTACTTGCCGACTCGATTTTGTGACCAATCCCGAAATGGAGACTGATGATGCGAACGTTTCTAAGTCTGATGGTACTGATTGGAGTAGCCGGAGTTGCTCCAGCCCAGGAACCGACGAAGCCGAAGACCGACAAAGAACCGGTCTATGCGTCCATGCCCCCAGCGGTGGCACTGGCCACGGCGGTCGGTGACAAAGGTGAGATTCACGTCGATGTGCGAGAGACCAAATATGTGACGTACACCGAAAACGTCGAGGTGATCAAGAAGGTCGACGGGAAAGACGTCAAGGAAGTGCTGCCGGTCACCAAAACACGAAGCGTCAGCATCACGGTAGCCAAAAAATTCGACCTGGCCAAGAAAGGTGCCTCCGTCACAACGGCCGACGGCAAGCCGGTTAAACTCGAAGACGCCATCAAGCGGCTGGAGAAGAAAACTCCGATCCTGATGTCGTATGGTGGGCCGCCCGACCCGTTTTACCTGCAAACGACAAAGCCTGAAACGCTAATCCTCATTTTCCCCTTGACTGCCCCACAACCCGCGGTGCCCATGCCGCCCAAGGGAAGCCCAATGCCTGTAGACCCCAGGATGTGATGAGGAGTCAACCCAAAGTCGTCATTAATCGTTGAGAAAACCGCCGCAGGTGTCGTCATGCCGCATTTAGACCCCACTTTATCCATCGCCGAGCGTGTAGACGCCACCTGCGATCGCTTTGAACAGGAATGGCGAGCGGGCCGCCGTCCGCGTGTCGAGGACTACGTGGCCGCCGCCTTGGAATCCGATCGTGAGGAGTTACGCCGGCAGCTTCTCGCTTTGGAGCAAGAGCTTCAAGCCCAGGGGGCAGCGGAGACATCCGTGACGCGCAGCAGCGTGCGCGAGGAACCGTCTCCGCCGCCGGGCCGCACCATCGATTATGTTGAAGCCAACGATCTCTCCCGCCAAACAATTGGTCGGTTCCAGATTCATGGGAAGCTAGGGCACGGAGCGTTCGGGCAGGTGTATCGGGCCTTCGACCCACAATTGGGGCGTGAAGTCGCCATCAAAGTGCCATTGGAAACGGCCGTGACCACGCCCGAGGATCGACAGAAATTCTTGAAGGAAGCTCGCGCCGCAGCCAAGATCAACCACCCGAACGTCTGCCAGATCCACGAAGTCGGCGAATACGACGGCCAACCCTACATCGTGATGGCCCTCGTGAAAGGGCAATCGCTCGCGGATCATCTCAAATCGCGCCAAGAGCCCATCTCGGAAATACAAGCGGCAATGATCGTTCGCAAGGCAGCCCTTGCGCTGGCGGCGGCTCACGACAAAGGAATCGTCCACCGCGACCTGAAGCCGGCTAACATCATGTTCGACCGGGAGCGGAAGGACGTCATCGTGATGGACTTCGGGCTCGCTCGCGGCCCGCGTGCGGGAGACGCCCGGGAGACCCAGAGCGGGGTGGTCATGGGCACCCCGGCCTACATGTCGCCGGAACAGGCCAGCGGCGGGTCGAAGGACGTCGGACCGGCCGGGGACGTCTACAGCCTCGGCGTGGTGCTGTACGAATTGCTGACCGGCACCCGGCCGTTCAAGGGAACCGCCACGGAGGTGATCGGGCAAATCCTTCACGTAGACCCGGAAAAGCCATCCCTGCACCGCCCCTCCGTGGACCCTCGGCTGGAGTTGATCTGCCTCAAAGCGATGGCCAAACGACCGGAGGAGCGGTTCGCGTCGATGAAGGAGTTCGCCGCGGCGATCGACGCCGTGTTGCGGACGCCGAAACCCGCGAGCGGCTCAGCGGAAACTATGCAACCGGTCACGACTCGCCGCGACGGCGTGGAGGCCACATCGAGCGAGAACATGGCCGACCTGTTCGCCGTCATGTCGATGGAGAGAAAGGCTACCCGAGCTGAAACCGCTGCGGTGGTGGAAGCGGCGATGGCGAAACATCGCACCCCACGCTGGGTGTTCGTGGCGATTGGGTTGGCGATGCTGTTCGGGCTCATTGCACTCGGCGGCATCATCTTTTATGCCCGCACGCCGACCGCCACCGTAATGATCAACATCGACGTGGACCTGAACGACAAGACGCTCAGCTTCTTCCTCGACGGCAAGCAGGTTCCGCCGGAGTCGCTGCAAGCTCCGATCGAGCTGAAGGTTGGTACGCATGAGCTGGTCGTGAAGCGTGGCGAAGAGATCGTCCGCAAGTTCACGTTCACCGTCAGCCGCGACGCCGGTCCGCGGATCGAACTCCGCGAGGAGACGCCGAAGAAGCAGCCGACTCCCCCGGGGCCCGTGTGGACGCCGCTGATCCGTTCCACCGAGGACCTGGTTGAAGGAACGACGATCAGCAAGAACGAGGCGTCCCGGTCGGTTGTCTTTCGCGCCGGCAAGCTGGAGCTGCGCGGCAAGGGGGCGTTCTTCCGACCATCCTTCATCGGAGAGAACTACGTCGTCCGCGCCCGTATTCACGAGTTTGCGGGACAGAACGTTTTATTCCGGGTCCGCCTGCAATCGGACGGGAACGCCGGATACGGCGGCTATTTTCATTGGGCGGATCGCGGGCTGGATTGGCCCACGTGCGGCATCGGCAAGATCCCGGTCGGCGGTGCCTGGCAGGACAAGGCCATTTCGCTCAAACGGGTGAGCAACACCCTGCCGGTGGAGTTCGCCGTCGCTGTACACAGAAACAATCTGACCGTATACATGAACGGCGAGCAGATGACCGCATGGAGCGACGCCGAGTTCGCAGAGGGTGCCGCGGCGTTTCGGCTGACTGGAGACGGCCACGCCACACTGTCGGACCTGGCGGTCTGCGCTCTCGATGGAACGTCGTTCACCCCGGCGGATGTCTTCCCTCAAGTCGAGGATCCGGAGATTCGCCGACGTCTCTCGCCGGCCTTTCTCACCAGGGAACTTCAGGCCAGGAATCTCCTGAAGAATGGCGACTTCGAAGCCGGCGACACTAACGGGTGGAAATTCGATTCCTGGAGGAACAACAAGTCGAGCGTCGCCGTGGTCGAGGACATTGTCCGCACGGGCCGCAAGGCGCTGCGGATTCGAGCCAACCAGAACGACTCCATCGAACTCAAGCAGACCGTGAAAGTTAACCCGAACCGCTGGTATCTACTTTCGGGATGGATCAAGACCCAGAACCTGAAGTTCTGGGAACGCGATCACCAAGGTGCCCACCTATATGTCTGGGGCCACCATCGCCACCAGTCCCAATCGGTTCCCGCCAATGCGGACTGGACCTACTTTGCGGTGATCTTCGACTCGGGCCAACGGCAGAGCGTGGACGTGGCCGCTCGGCTCGGCGCGTTCGCCGGCACGATGACCGGCACGGCTTGGTTTGACGATCTGGGCCTGGTCGAACTGCCGCCGCTGAGCATGGACCAACCGTACAAGCCCGACCCTGACCGCGCCGCGGCCATCAAGGTTTTGCAACTTCGCGGCATCGTGACCGTGCAGGTCGGCGACAAGGAGATTGTCGTCAATGGCCGGGACCAGCACGAACCGTTCGACCAGCTTCCCCAGGAACCGTTCCAGATCACGCAGATTGACCTGCGGAACGACCGGCGGCGCGTCCTGCCGACCGACAGTCTCGAGCCGCTGGCCGGGTTGAAGTATCTGAAGCGGCTCACGCTGGAGGGAGCGGAGATCGGCGGCAACGGCATCCGTCCCCTGGCGGGACTGACGACTCTGGAGTTTCTTGTTCTTGATAGCTGCCGGCTCAACGATGCCGACCTCGTTCATTTGAAAGACTTGGCCAACCTGACGGAACTCAGTCTTTCCTGGAATCAGCTGACCGGCACGGGCTTCGTTCACCTCAAGGGGCTCACGAAGCTCACGCTGCTGTCGCTGTACGCCACACAAACTACCGACGACAACCTGGCTCACCTCTACGACCTTCCCGAATTGGAACGGCTGGTGGTTCATCAGTGCCAGGTGACCGGAAAGACATTCCCGAACTTCAAGACCTGGCCGCGCTGGAAGGCCGTCTATCTGCGCGGTGGTCCGCCTTCGAGCCGGGACCTGCTGCCCCATCTCAAGACCAACCAGGCCCTCGAGGAACTCGCCCTCAACATGGCCTGGACCGACGACGACCTTGCTCATCTGGCCACGAACAAGGCCTTGCAAGTTCTTGAGATCGACCAGGGCGCCGCCATCACGGATCGCGGTTTGGCCTTCCTCTCGGGACTGACCAACATACGGAGAATCTTGCTCAAGGATTCGCAGATCACCGATGAGGGGCTGGATCATCTGCTGGGCTGGAAGAGTCTTGGGATGATTCACCTGCCGCCGCAGATCACGCATCGCGGCGTGGCCAAATTGCGGGCACTCCCGAACCTCCGCGTGCTCGGCTGGCGTTCGGCGACGGATGAGGGAATGGTCTACATGAAAGACTTCCCGAACCTGAAAGAGCTTTGGCTCAACAACTCGCAAATTACCGACGAGGGGCTGAAGCATTTGCACGGGCTGCCGAAGCTGGGCGAGATCGGCCTGCGAAACACGGCCGTCACCACCGCAGGCATTCAAGCGTTAAAGGAGTCCTATAAGGGGCATCCGTTTCAGGTGTTCTTGGGCGATTAGCTCATGCCCATGCACCCATCGACTTCGTGTCACAACTTAGAAAAGGTGAACCTCATGTACCGCTCGCTTTTGTCCTTGACGATCATGTTAATCGCGGCAGCGTCTGCGTCCGCGCAAGATCAGACGATCGAACTGAAATTGGAGGGCGTCTCCATCCGTGTCAGCGAACTCGCCGTAGTCACTGGCACGGCCAGTTCCGATCCGCGCGGCGGCCCGCCAGAGAAGGTTATCCCGCTCAAGGCGGACGAACTGCTGCTTCCGACAGCACCCGTCTGGATCCAATTCAAGTACGAGGCCGATTTTAAGAAGGGTGATGCTCCCAGGGAGTGGCAATTTCTGGCCGTCGCGATCCACCTGAAGGATGGATCACCCTGGGGATACCAGCCCGCGACGCTCCAGCCCGGCTCGGGAACCGGCTGGATTCGCGTCTTTGCGCATGCCGCGCCTGACAAGCCGGTCGAAATCAATGAAGAGCTCCAGCTTGTGGGGTATGGTCGGACCAACGACGGGCAACAGAAGCAAGTCGTGAGCAGGGAAACCGAAACCGTCCGCGTGAAGTTCCGCCGTGACGGCCAGGTCACACTTTCGCTTACACAGTACGAGGAGCTGAGAGCCGGCCTTCGGAGACTGGCGGAACTCGAACGCAAGGTGCAGGATCTCGAGAAACGCAAGTAGCCCCAGCCGCCGAACCCAACACCAACCCCACAGCGGTTCGAAAATCATGAACAGGTTCACGGTCCCCATCCGCTCGTATGCGAAGTCGATCTGTGCCGGCTAACCAAGCGCGGCCGGCGGCGGCGTGCGTGTTTCGCCGATCAGTTGTTTGTTCGTTTCATCGAGAATTACGACCGGCCCTTCGGGATCATACGGCCGCTTGTAAACCTCCAGCACGTCCTCTAGGGCATACACAAAATCCGCGTTGGCCTGAGGCGGAATCAGCTATTGCTTCTGCAATCACGGCTTGAGGTCGTTTTTTGCATCGCGGTGCGCACATCGCTGTGGCCGAGCAACTGCTGCACCGTCCGAATGTCACGCCCGCTTCCAGGCGATGCGTGGCGAAGCGATGCCGCAGCGTGTGGCAACTGGCCTTCTTGACAATGCCCGCAGCCAGGATCGCTTGCCATACCCGCTTTTGCACCAGGTTCTCATGCAAGTAGTGCAGCCGCTTGATGCCATCCCGCGTGTAGAAACAGGAGTGTTTTTCTTGACTCGCTCCCAGTGCGTTGGTTTACTGTACGCATGTCGGCCATACACCTTCATGTGGCATCCGCGCTGCCCGCGCCCCGTCTCCTGGATCAGGTGCGCGCGGCCTGCCGCGTGCGCCACTTCAGCCTGCGGACCGATGTGGCGTATCTTCACTGGATTCGCCGCTACATTGTGCACCATGGCAAGCGGCATCCACGCGAGATGCGCGAGCCGGAAGTGAATGCGTTTCTCACCGCTCTCGCGGTTCGCGGCCAGGTTTCGGCGTCAACCCAAAACCAGGCACTTGCCGCGCTGCTTTTTCTATACGAGCATGTGCTGGCCAAACCGCTGGATCGGCTGGAAGGGGTGGTGCGGGCGAAGCGGCCAAAGCGGTTGCCCGTCGTGCTTTCGCGCGCGGAGGTGCAGCGGATTCTTGATTGTCTGAAGGGAACACCCCGCCTGATTGCCTTGCTGCTTTACGGAACGGGACTTCGGGTGATGGAGTGCCTGAACCTGCGGGTGCATGATTTGGACTTCGACCGGCTGGAGATTCTCGTTCGCCATGGCAAGGGTGGAAAGGATCGCCGCACGATGCTACCACGGGCGGCCATCGAGGGGTTGCACAGACACCTGGAGCGGGTGAAGCTACTGTTCGAGTCGGATCGGCGGGCGGGGGTGCCGGGCGTCTATTTGCCCGAGGCGCTTGAGCGGAAATACCCGAATGCCAGCACGACGTGGGGGTGGCAGTGGGTTTTCCC
>JACTMY010000015.1 GCA_014584395.1 Planctomycetota bacterium
AAGGTGCCATTCGCAATGTGACACAACCATCCGATGAGTAAGGTAACTTCGGATCAGAGCGGAGTCAAGAATAAAAAAGAAACATTTTCTCAATTAAGGTGATAACTGAAAATGGCTTCGTGTTCGGCGGAGGCAAGCGGCATGGCCGGGAGTGCATTGTACGACGGAGTTCGCAGGGGGCAGACGCCTCCCGATCGCCGGCTCGAGGCGCTGTCGCAACCCCGCTCATGAAAAAATGCCCCATTCCGCTCTTGGTAAGGCACCCAAGCTCGTCCGCTTCGCCGGTTCGCTCAACCTTCCTCCGGCACGGCGCCGTGGTGGGGATTGAACCATTCGGGCTGGAAGACGATCCGTTGCGGCTTGTGGCCGTTGGCCTGGGTGCCGCGCATGGCGAGGTTGCTGGTGAGGGCGACGATGGCGTCGGCCATGGCGACGTAGCCGTCGCAGCGGGGCCGTGGTCGTTCGTTCTTGCGCAGCGAGGCGTCCTGCCACATCCGCACGCAGAAGGCGAAGTGCTCCATCTCCTCGCGGTACCCCCGGCTCGCGGCAGCGCTGCTGACCGCCGCCTTGCCCGCCTGCTCCGCCTGGCGCGGGTCGGGAGCGGCAGAGGCCGGGTAGGTGGCGGAGGCATCCATCACCGGCTGGCTCGCCGAAGAGACGCTCATGGTCGTGGAGCGTCCGGCGGTGGGATAGAGCAGCACGTCTTTTTCTTGTTCGAGGATCAGCGTTCCCTTCGTGCCCATGACGCATTCGCCGTAAGGTTCGAAGCGATTGGAATTGATGGAGGAATAGGTGACGACGACGACGTCGTTGCGATCCTTGACGCGGGTCCGGCTCGGGTCCTCCCAATAATTTTTGCCGGGGAATTCGAACGTGCAGTAGACGTGATCCTCGACGTCGCGGTCGTCTCGATAGAGATACTTGCCGCCAACGCCGGAGACGGCCAGGGGCCGCTCCTTGCCGAGGAAAATGCTGCAGGCGTCGAGTTGGTGGCTGCCCAGTTCGGCCATCAAGCCGCCGCCGGTGCGATGATAGAGCCGCCAGCGGACCAGCTCCTCGATGCTGCGGTAGCCCAGGGTTTGGATTTTGTTGGCCAGGGCGGTGCGGTCATCGGGATGGATGGCGGGGCGCCAGGAGTCGCGATAGAGCGGCCAGGAAACGCCGGGGAGAAACTGGCCCGTCTTGGCGTCGAAGCCCGGTTCCATTTTGGGCGTGCCGCGCTCGTCGAGGACGGGCATGGCGTTGTGCCGATGCCAGAAGGCGCGGATGTGGTGGACGTCGCCGAGTTCGCCCGCCTGGAGCAGTTCGAGGGCATAGGCATAGAGCAGGCTGTAGTGTCGCTGGTGGCCGATGGCGAGCACCCGATCCGTTTCCTCGGCGACGTGGATCATCTCCTTGCACTGCTTGACGTTCCAGGCCATGAGCTTTTCGCAGAGGACGTGTTTCCCGGCCCGCATGGCGTCGATGGAGGCGGCGGCGTGCAGATGCAAGGGCAAGGCGATGAGGACGGCCTCGATATCGGCCCGGGCCAGGAGTTCCTTGTAATCGTCGTACACCGGGATGTCCCGCTCGGCGTTCGAACCGTAGATGCGTTTCAATCCGAGCCGGGGCGGGCCGGCTTCGCCGTCGAAGATGCGCCGCTTGTTCGTGGGGCGGATGTCGGAGACGGCCACGATCTGCAGATAATCGGGATTGTGTTCGCCGACGAGCACGCCGCCCTCGTCGCCGGTGCCGATCAAGCCGACCCGAACGGGATTCCCCGCGAGTTTGCGGTAGCCGTAAAAAGCCGCCGCCGAGATGGGCAGCGCCGCGCCCGCCGCGGCGAGCCCCTTCATGAAATCGCGGCGGGTGAGTTGATGCGCGCCGACGGTGCGCTCGAAATTGCCCTTGCCCAGGGCGCGCTGTTCGGGGGTGAGTTCGATGGCCATGTGAGCCCCTTTCCCAGATACTGCTTCTAGCCGCGCGCGTGTGATGCGGCGCGCCGCTGGAGGTCTTGTTTTATCGCCGCCGGTGACGCGGAGCCGGCGTTGGGGTGGTCCCCTGGTTGGGACCGCTCTTCTCGGTTTCGTTGTTGTTATGGTTCGCTTCAGAAGGTGCCGGCTTGCGGCGCAACAGCAGGCTCCAAACCGCATCCAGCCCCAGCCAGCGGCCGCTCGGGGTCCACATCAACATGAACAGGGCCAGCACTTCGATCAACGTTTGGTTGACGAGGATGGCATGGCCCGCGCTGCGCGGCTGCTCGGGCAGCCAAGGCAAGGGCGGCATCGCCAGATAGATCAGCAGCAGCAGGATCGCCCCCACGGCGCACCAGAGCCGCGTGAACAGCCCCAGCAGAAGCCCCGCTCCGGCCAGGGTCAGGCCCCAGCGCATCGTGAAGTCGATCATCGGCATCATGGGCCCGGGCTGCGGGATGTCCCGATATTCCTTGATCGGGTCGTCCTTCAAGAACGGCTTCAGGAATTCATAGGAGGGGGATTGATACCGGGCGAAGTTCACCCAGAAGAGGGATGGGGCCAGCCCGGCGTCGGGAACCAAGGCCCAGAGCGCGAGTTCCGCCGCGCTCTGCCGGTGCAGCAGAACGTGGTACAGCGTCTCCAGTTCGTGATGCAGCGCCTCCGACCGATCCATCACCTGCTTCAGGACCTCGTTGCGAAGCTGATTCAGCTCCGCTTTTACCTCGGCCAAGCCGCGCTGCCGCACATCCCGGCCAAACGCGGGTAATTCCTTGTTCAGGATCGCTTGATACTCGTTGTATTTCGCTTCGTATTCGGCGATGCGTTCCGGGAGCGTCTTGATCATGGCGACCGATCCCCACGGAAACCGCGCGGTAAACTTGATCTTGTCATCGCAAAAGGCGCGCTTGTGGCGCTCGAAGGTCTGACTCATCACTTCAGCAAACGGGTTCTTGCGGCGCTTGTCGAGCCGATAGTAAACGAACAGCCGATCCATGTACTGTTCCCAAGCCGTCTTCACCTTGAACGGCATGACGAGCCGGGAGGTGGGCGTGGGTTGATCGGCAGGGGGAAGCTTGACCAGGTCGAGAACCTGCTGATCGGGATCGCCGGCCAGCTCCTTGAACCAACCGGCCAGCGGGCCTTGCGCCTCCAAGAGATACGGCCGGCTGGTCCAGGCGCGATTCCGCGTGGTGTTGCCCTCGGCCACGGACTCCAATTTGGCCAGCCCCTCGATCAAAAGGTGCCAGCCAATGGCCAGACGCAGCAAGACCAGGGTGATTTGCAAGCCACGATTCATGACAAGTCCGCCTTGGAGGACAATGACCAGCAGGCCGTGATTATTCTAACGGGGAAACCATCATAACGCATCAGGTTGGCGGAAGTTATTCTACGGTTCACCGCCAGGAATGAAGAGACGATGAGCGATGCCAAAAACGTCCAGCCGCTCCGCTGGTTCGGTCAAGAGGATAGCCCCCGCCTCCGGATGAGCGGCGCAGACGGCCTCGGCGACCTTGGCCCCGCCCACAAAAAAGGCCGACGCCAAAGCATCGGCATCGGCGGCCAGCGGCGCGAAAGCGCAGGCTTGCAGCGTCCCTTGAGCGGGCCAGCCGGTTCGCGGATCGAGCACGTGGCCCAACCGTTCGTGGACGCCTGGTAGATGCTGATATCGGGCCGAGGAGGTGCCCATGGCCAGGTCGCGCAGGTGAATTGCCCCCAGGCAGCGCTCACTGTCATAGGGATGGCGAAGGCGAATCGTCCAGCCGCGCCGCTCATCGATCCCGCCGATGGCGAGCACGCTGCTGCCCCCGGCTTGCAGCAAGGCCGCCCTGCAACCTGGCGTCTCGCGGAGCCGCTCGGCCGCGCGGTCCAGGGCAAATCCTTTGCCGATGCTGCCCAGGTTCAGCGCCGCGCCGTCGCGGCGAAAACGGATGGAGCGCCGTTCTGGGTCGAGGTCCACATGCGCCATGCCGCTGCGCTGCTGAGCCTCGCGCCGCTCTTCGGGGCTGGGCATGCGCGGCGGCCCCTGGCGAAACCCCCAGGCATCGATTAAAGCGCCAAGGGCGACGTCGAACGCGCCCTGCGTGTGCTGAAACCAGTGCCGCGACCGCCACAGCAAATCGAAGAGTTGCGGCTCCACCGCGATGGTTTCCCGAAAGGCCCGAGCGTTGATCTGGCTGACGTCGCTCTCTTCGCGGTAGACCGTCAGCCGGCTTTCCCAGTGATCGATCACGTCCAGGCAAGCCGCGGCGCACGCGGCGGCGCCCGGCGTGCCCAAGGGCAGCACGACTTCAAACTGCGTCGCCATCGCTCGGCGCATAAAGCGCAGCAGCAGGCCCGGTTCCGCCTCGGCTTCCGCGGGAGAGCCGCCGCGGGGAGAAGTTCGCAACGCATCCCCCAACAGCGCGTCGCCAAGGGGAATCCAATTTTCCGGAGAAAGGAAGTCCCGTCGTTCCATAAAATCAGCAGCCTGCCAATAAAAAAACCCACGGGCGAACCCGCGGGTGATGCATGCGTTCAAGTTCGAGGCGGCCGCGCGGCCTTAGATATCGCCATTGTCGAGGATCATGGGTTCGAGCTGCTTGGTGTTGCGCTCAACGGCCAGGACGATGGTCCGTTCTTCCACGCCATCGGCGGAGCGGGCCACGGCGGGGATGATCTGCCGGCTATCGGGCAAACTGAACCGCAAGGTGAACGTGCCATCGGGCCGCAGATGCACCTGCTCGCCCTGAATAGTCACCTTCGCCGTGGGTTCCGTAGCCCCATACACGATCAACTCCGCATCGAGGTGGAACCAGAACTTGCGCCCCTTGGGGCCGACGATTTGCATGCCGCCCGAACCCAGCCCCGGCACCGTGGGGGAGGCCAAGGGCCGCTTGAGCCGTTCCTCGAACATCTGCTTGATGTCGGCGCTGCTGCCGACTAGGGGATCGAAGCCCGCCGACATGGCGTAAATCTTGTCGAACTTGCGCTGCACTTCGGCATAGTTTTCATCGATCTTGTCGCTGACGCCGGGACGGGGCGTGGTCACGACGTTGGACCGCGCGGACACATAGAAGCGGCCCGACTTGGCCAGGAAGCCCAGATCGACGCGGTAGGAACGCGGCGGATTCTGCACGTCCACATACCAATTGTTGGTGCCGCCGTGAATTTCGATATCGCGGACGACGGCCTCGGCAGCGGCGGTGGTATCCTCGCTGGTGACGTCGACGACGCGGAGCACGGGCTTGGAGCCATGCCAATCCGCGCCCAAAGCCGCCTGGGCGCGCTCCACGGAGTTCGGCGTCAGTTCCCAATAGCAGTGGAGCCAATAGGGATCGCGAACGAGCACGACGACCCGATCGCGGCCATATTGCTCGGGCAATTCGGGAATCTGCTTCGTGGGCACGTGCTTGGGCGTCGGCAAGGGTGCGAAGCGGCTCGAACCGACGGGATGGAATTCGTGCAGGGTGCCATGATCGTCCATGAGCGTGGATCGCGCCGCCGTTTTTTGGGTGGCGGGCTTGCCGGGCTTGGACGCGGCCGCCGCGGGCGCCTTTTTCGCCGGCTGAACCTTCTTGGCGGCGGCTTTGGTCTGGCTCGGTTTCACGGCAGCAGGCTTCTTCTTCACCGCCACAGTTTCAGAACGCGGCAGGCTGCGTGACAATTTCTTGAGGAGCTGATCCTTGGTCAGCTCACTGGCGCGCGGAATGCCCTGCTTTTTTGCCAATTGGGCCAGTTGCTTCTTGTTTTTTTGATCCAATCGGGAGGATTTCATGGGGTCACGGCTCCGCGCTAAAGGATGGTTGGTATGGTTTGCCGTGCTTAAGACACAGGGCACGTAGACCATTATTCAGCCGGTCCACCCAAAAGGAAAGCCAGTCCACAAGCTGGGACTGGCCCGACCCTTACCCTCCGTGGGAGTGGGGCTTGAACAGAAAAAATGGCAAGATCAAGTGAATTATTCCGTTTTTCACTCTTTTCACCGAAATTGAGCAGCTCCAATTCGATTAACGCATCTACTTATTTCACAAGCATTTACGCTAATCAATCAGCCGTTGATCCAATCTCGGCCAACCATTTCCCCTACAACCGGTATAGCAATTTTTGGGAATCACTGTCAACGCCAATTGCGCGCCAGGCACCGATTTTTCATCGGTTTTTGGTAAATTGATCGGGGTGTCTGGATTGTTGACATGCCTACGTCAAGCACATTTTTTTCTGAGGATAAAATTCTTGCTTGGCGATGCCCACAGCGGCGTGGATAATGCAAGATTCTGTCTTTTCCCCTTTTCGCTTCTCAAGATGCGAAGTTTCAGGACACATGGTTCCTTCTGCCTCTTCTGAACCCTCGCCTTTGGAGCCGAACCACGAGCAGTCCCCGGGCTCGAAGCATGACCCTGCCCAGGGCGGCCAGGTTCAGCAAACGCTTCGCGACTGGTCGATCTATGCCCGCTATTCCCAACTCGGCCTGGAGATGGTCTCCCCCATCGTCCTGGGGCTGCTGATCGACTATGGACTGGACACCATGCCGTGGGGCACAATTGTCGGCGCGGTCCTGGGGCTGGTCGTGGGGTTCATGCGTTTGCTCCATTTGCAACGCATCGAGGACCGCCGGGCGATGACGCGCAAGGATCAACGATGACGATGCGATCCTGGCGCGCCCTGGTTTGGATCTGGCTTGGCCTCGTGATCGCGCTGGCTTATCCCTGCTTGTGGATGACACCCTCAGGTCAACCGCGCGACGCCTGGTTCGCCGCGGCGGTGACCCTGGCGCCACTTCTTCGAATTCTGTTTAATTTCCCGGTTGCCACCCCAAACCCGACTCGTAAGATGATGACCGTCGAAAAGGACGTCTTGCGACGCATGGGTTTGGTGTTTGGACTCGCCTTGACCCTCTACCTCCTGGACGACACCGGATTGAAGGAAACCTTCTGGGCCTGGCTGATCCTTTTTTATCACGGGATGCTAGCCATTGACATCGGCCTGAAGCTGTCGGCCAAGGAACAGGCGGATGGCGCGAGGGAGGAGCCTTCATCGATCAATGGACCTTAAACCGAGCATGCTATGTCGGACCCGTTTTCACACGTCACCGATACCACCCATTGGCACTTCTTCGATAGCTTCGAATCTGGATTTGAGCTGCCTTTTGGCCTGACCAAGTTCATGGTCTTGCAGGTGATCGCGGCGGGCTTGGTCTTGTTGATCTTCATTCCCCTGGCCAAGGCCGTGCGGACGGGCCAGGCGCCGAAGGGTCCCTTCTGGAACTTTTGGGAGGTCCTGCTCACCTTTATCCGCAATGAAGTCGCGATCCCCAACATCGCCGAGCCGCACCCCCACCACGACGATCACGGCCACGGCCACGAGCATGGTAAGGGGGATGGGCACGGCGGCGCCCACGGCAAAACCGCCGACCACGACAGCCCCCCTGCCCCCGGGGTCTACTACTGCGACAAATACGTCCCCTTCTTGTGGACGCTCTTCATTTTCATCCTGTTCAACAACCTGCTGGGCATGATCCCGTTCATGGGATCGGCCACCGGCTCCTTGACCGTCACCGCGGCGCTGGCCGCGATCACCTTTATCTATATCCATGGCAACGCCATCGCCCTGCACGGCGTGATGGGCTACATCAAGACCTACATCCCCAACGTGGAGGCCCCCAAGGTCATCAGCGTGCTGCTGGTGCCGATGATCTTCGTCATCGAGGTGATGGGCGCGTTCATCAAGTGCTTCGTGTTGGCGGTGCGTTTGTTCGCCAACATCATGGCCGGCCACCTGGTGCTGGCTTTCATTATGTTATTCATCGTCATGGCCAAGGATTCGTGGGTCTTTTACATGGTGGCGCCGGCGAGCGTCCTGGGCGTGGTGGCCTTGAGCCTACTCGAACTGTTCGTCGCCTTTTTGCAGGCGTTCGTGTACACGTTTCTGACCGCGATCTTCATTGGCCTGGTGTTGAATCCCGAGCATTAAGCGAATGTCACGTAGTCGATAGGACTTTTTGGTTTTCGAACGATTGAGGGAGTGATTCATGAAGCTGTTTCGCATCTGTCTTTTCGTGGTGGCGTTGATGTTGTTGACGGCCATGCCGGCGATGGCTGAGAGCAGCGGCACGCTTAATAGCATTGCCGTCGGCGTGGGCTTGGGAGCGGGAGCGACCCTGCTCGGCGCGGGCATGGGTTTCGGCCGCATCGGCGCGGCGGCGATGGAGTCGATGGCCCGTCAGCCCGAAGTGGCCAAGGACATCGGCGGCAGAATGATCCTGATCGCGGCGCTGCTCGAAGGCGCCACCTTCTTCTCGCTTATCGTGTGCATCATCATGGCGTTCAAGGCCTAGCTGCCGGCTTGGACTATCGGGTCCAAGCGTATTGTTGGGTTTCGTTTTTGGGACTTCGCTGGAAGGTGTGACAAGCCATGTGGTGCCCAACCTATTCGCGGCTGCTCGTCGCCGCCGCCTTGGCGGGATGGATGTTCCTGGCCCCCGGGACGGCCTGGTCGGCGGGAGATGCTCCCTCGGGCAAGCCTCCCATCGTCAAAGCGCACGTGCACGAGGGCAAGAAGCACGAGGAGCGCAAGTTCGACCTCTCGAAGGAAGCCGAGAAGAAGGAACTCATGGAACTGCTGGCCAAGGGTGCGGCCGACGAGGTGGTTCAAGTCAAGGAGCCTGATCTGCTCGCGATCAAGGGCGACTTGGGAGTCTGGTCGATCATCGTCTTCCTGCTCCTGTTCTACGTGCTGTCGAAATATGCCTGGCCCCTGATCCTTGAAGGACTGCAAAAGCGCGAGGCGAACATCCATAACGCCTTTGCCGAGGCCGAGCGCACCCGCAAAGAAGCCCAGGAGCTGCGGCAGCAATTCGAACAGCAAATCGCCCGCGCCAATGACACGGTGCGCGAGATGCTGGAAGAAGCCCGCCGCGACGCCCAACAAACGACGGAAGACATGCTCACCAAGGCCCGCGGCGAAATCAAGGCCGAGCGCGATCGGCTCCGCCGCGAGATCGACACGGCCAAGGATCAGGCCCTCAAGGAAATTTGGGAGCACTCGGTGCAGTTGGCGTCGGTCATGTCGACGAAGCTGATTCGCCGGCAACTCTCGACCGAGGATCAACGGCAGATCCTCGAGGAATCCCTGGCGGAACTGCAAAAGGTTGGCAGTCAACAAGCCCCATCGAAGAACTGACGCATGGCACACAGCGCATCACAACCGAATTCCACGAGCGAACGCGCGGCCCAACGCTTGTCAGTGCTGGGCGTAGGCGCGGAGCGGATCGCCAAGGTCTATGCCGAAGCGCTCTTTCGCGTGGCCCGGGACGCCCAACAGTTGGAAACGGTGGCCGAGGACTTGCACTTCTTGACCGATCAGTTGGTGCAAATGGATCCGCAAATTCGGGACTATTTCGCCAATGCGACGATCAGCCACCGCGAAAAAAGCACGGCCATCGAGCAGGCGTTTCGCGGCCGGCTCGCGGACATCACGGTCGATTTCCTGCAAGTGCTCAACAGCCACGTCCGCCTGGAAATTTTGGTGTGCGTCGAAGCCGCTTTCCGCGAGTTGGTGGATGAGCATTTGCGGCGGGTGCGCGTGCGCCTGCGCTCGGCCATCCCCCTCACGGACGACGCTCGCGGCCGCTTGATCGATTTCTTGACCAATCGCTTGCAATTACAGCCCGTCCTGGAGGAAACGGTCGATCCCGATCTCCTGGGCGGTTTCGTGCTCCGAGTCGCGGACTGGTTGTACGACGGCTCGGTGGCTTACCAACTTGAGTCCCTCCGTAAGCAACTCCTGGAAAGAAGTAGCCATGAGATTCAAAGCCGAGGAGATCGTTTCAGTTCTGCAAACGGAAATTAGCCAATACCGCGCGCAGCTCGATGTGACCAACGTCGGCCGCGTGCTGGAAATCGGCGACGGCATCGCGCGCGTCTATGGCTTGTCGGCCGTCATGGCGGGCGAACTCGTCGAATTCACCCGGCTGGGCATTCGCGGCTTGGCCTTCAACCTCGAGGAAAATTCGGTCGGCGTGGCCATCCTCGGCGACTACCTGGGCATTGCCGAGGGCGACGAAGTGCGCTGCACCGGCGAACTGCTCCAGGTGCCCGTGGGGGAAGCCCTCATCGGCCGCGTCGTCGATACCTTGGGCAATCCGCTCGACGGCAAAGGTCCGATCGTCACGCCGCACCGCCGCTTGGTCGAATTCAACGCCCCGGGCGTGGCCGAACGGCAGCCCGTTGATCAACCCCTGCAGACCGGCATCAAGGCCATCGATTCGATGACGCCCATCGGCCGCGGCCAGCGCGAACTGATCATCGGCGACCGCAAGACGGGCAAAACGGCCATCGCCCTGGACACAATCATCAATCAGAAGGAAGAAAATGTCATCTGCGTTTACGTCGCCATCGGCCAGAAGGAATCGACGATCAAGGGCGTGATCGAAAAGCTGACCGAATGCGGCGCGATGGACTACACCATCGTGGTGACGGCGTCGGCTTCCGCCGTGGCGGCCATGCAGTACTTCGCTCCCTACGCCGGAACCGCCATGGCCGAGTACTTCATGTACAAGGGCAAGGATACCCTGTGCGTTTACGACGATTTATCGAAGCAAGCCGCTTCCTATCGGCAGATGTCGCTGCTGGTCCGCCGACCTCCGGGCCGTGAAGCCTATCCCGGCGACATTTTCTACTGCCACAGCCGCCTGCTCGAACGTTCCGCCAAGATGGCCGAGCGCTGGGTGATCTGTCATGAATCGACCGACGCCAGCAAGGTCGTCGATGATTGGAGCGCGGTGCGCACGGCCGACAACAAGCCCGTCGTCTATGTCGGCCCGCTCGAAAAGCACCGCGCCGAGCATGACGTGCTGCCCAAGTATCCCAATCACAAGCTGTTCAAGGTGGTCACCTCCGGCGGCTCGCTGACGGCCCTGCCCATCATCGAAACCCTCGAAGGCGAGGTCTCCGCCTACATTCCGACCAACGTCATTTCGATCACCGACGGCCAGATTTACCTGCAGCCGAATCTGTTCTTCGCGGGGGTTCGCCCCGCCGTGGACGTCGGCATCTCCGTCTCCCGCGTCGGCGGCAAAGCGCAAACGCCCGCCATGAAAACCATCGCCGGCGGCTTGCGGCTCGATCTGGCGGCCTTCCGCGCTTTGGAAGCTTTCGCCCAGCTCGGCACCGAACTGGACAAGGCCACCCAGCAGCAGCTCGACCGCGGCTACCGCATGGTCGAGATTTTGAAACAACCGCAGTATCAGCCCATGCACGTGGTCGATCAGGTCATGATTATCTTCGCGGGCACCAAGGGCATGCTCGACAAGGTCGAGCGCAAGCACGTGGCGGCCTGGGAAAAGCAGTTCCTGATGTACATGAAGGAACAACGCAAGGAAGTCCGCGAGGCGCTGCTGAAGAGCAAGAAGCTGACCAAGGAAATCGAAGCCGATCTGACCAAGGCTATCGAAGATTTCCACCCACAGTTCAAGATTCCCGCATAAGGCAGGCGGTCGGAGCGTCTGGTTTTGCCGACCCTGTTCAGAAGGAAAAGTGATCGTCAGCCATGGCCAAACTTCGCGAACTCGTGAATCGACGCAAAGCGATCCGCAACATCGCCAAGATCACTCGGACGATGGAGCTGATCGCCACGGCGCGCTTTCGCAAGGCCCTCGACCGCGCCGTGGAAGCCGAGGCTTACACGCGCAAGATCGCCGAACTGGCCGCGGACCTGTCCGCGTCGGCCACGAACATCGAGCATCCCCTGCTCGCCAAGCGCCCGGAAGTCAAGAAAACGGTGGTGCTGGTGATCTGCTCCAACCGCGGCCTGTGCGGCGGCTACAACGCCGGCATCCTGCGGCAAGCTCTTGTCCATCTCCGCGAAATCAAACAAGCGGACATCAACCTGGACCTCGAACTGTCCGGCAAGCGCGCCATCCAATTTTTCCGCTATCAGGGCGTCGCCGCGGCCAACACCTACACGCAGTTTGAGGACAAGCCCAGCTACGACGAGGTCGAGGTCATCGCCAACCGTTATCTCGACGCCTACATCGCCGGCCAGATCGACCGGGTCGACGTGGTCTATCAGAAATTCCTGAGCGCGTCGCGGCAAGCGCCCGTCGTGGAGTCGCTGCTGCCCCTCAGCTCGCTGGCCCCGGAAGTGCGCAAGTCCGGCGCCGCCCCGGCGGCACAGGCGAAGGCCAAGGCGGCCGTGGAGTACGAATTCGCCCCCGAGCCAAAGGCCATTCTGGAAGAGATTCTGCCCGTGTCGTTCCGGGTGCGGCTGTTCAAGTGTTTCCTGGATGCCGCCGTGAGCGAACAGATCGCCCGCCGCGTGGCCATGAAAACCGCCACCGACAGCGCCAACGATCTGATCCGCGGCCTGACTTTGCAATACAACCGCGCGCGCCAAGCGCAAATCACCAAGGAACTCAGTGAAATCATCGGCGGCGTCGAAGCGTTGAAATAAGCCAAGCGCGCTTGGTTGCGACGGCCGCGTCATCCATTGCCAACGGTCTGGGGAGTGCTTCATGGTTGCCATCAACGAAAAGAAAATTGGTCGCATCATTCAGGTCATCGGCTCGATCTTCGATGTCGAGTTCAGCGAAGGGCATCTCCCCGATCTGTACAACGCCATTGAAGTCCGCAAGGAAATGGAAGGCCACACCTTCCGCCTGGTGGGCGAAGTGCAACAGCACCTGGGCGGCAATCGGGTGCGCTGCGTGGCCCTGGGATCCACGGGCGGCCTGGTCCGCGGCATGTCCGCCGAAGACACCGGCGCCGCCGTGACCGTGCCCGTCGGCAAGGAAACGCTCGGCCGCGTGTTCAACCTGCTCGGCGAGCCGATCGACAATCGGGGACCGGTCACGGCCGCGGAACACCGCCCCATCCACCAGAAGCCCCCGAAGTTGGCGGAACTGTCCGCCAAGACGGAAGTCTTTGAAACGGGCATCAAGGTCATCGACCTGCTCACGCCCCTCGTCCGCGGCGGCAAGGCTGGCTTGTTCGGCGGGGCCGGCCTGGGCAAGACGGTCATCCTCACCGAACTCATCGCCCGCATCGCCAGCCAGCACGGCGGCTACTCCGTCTTTGCCGGCGTGGGCGAACGCACCCGCGAGGGCAACGATCTCTGGCTCGAAATGCAGGAAACCAAAATTGGCAAGACCGACCGCTCTGTCATCGAGCAGACGGCCATGGTCTTCGGCCAGATGAATGAACCGCCCGGCGCCCGTTTGCGCGTCGCCCTCACCGCCTTGACCATGTGCGAATGGTTCCGCGACGCCACCGGGGCCGACACGCTGCTCTTCGTCGACAACGTGTTCCGCTTTTCCCAGGCCGGCTCGGAAGTGTCCGCCCTCCTGGGCCGCATGCCCAGCGCCGTGGGCTATCAGCCCACGCTGGCCACGGAAATGGGCGAATTGCAGGAGCGCATCACGTCGACCAGCTCCGGGGCCATCACCTCCGTGCAGGCGGTCTACGTGCCCGCGGACGATCCGACCGATCCCGCCCCGGCCAACACCTTCGCCCACCTGGACGCCTTCATCTATCTCGAACGCAAAATCTCGGAAAAGGGCATCTATCCCGCCATCGACCCCCTGGCCTCCAATAGCCGCATTCTCGATCCGCAGGTTGTCGGCGAAGAACACTATCAGGTGGCCCGCATGGTGCAGAGCATCTTGCAGCGCTACCGCGAACTGCAGGACATCATCGCCATCCTGGGCGTCGATGAATTGAGCGAAGAAGACAAGCGCGTCGTCCACCGGGCCCGCCGCATCGAACGCTTCCTGTCGCAGCCCTTCATCGTGGCCGAAGCCTTCACCAATCGGCCCGGCAAGGTGACGCCGCTCAAGGAATCCGTGCGCAGCTTCAAGGAAATCTGCGAAGGCAAGTGGGACCATCTCCCCGAGGGAGCGTTCATGTACGTGGGCGCCGTCGAAGAGGCCGCCGAGCAGGCCAAGAAGTTGTCGGCAGGTTAATCGACTTCCCCGTGGACCCCTGATCCTGCATCGCACTGAGCAGGCATTCGAGGACGGCAAACATCATGGCAGACGCGCTGAAGTGCATTGTGGTCACGCCCGAACGCACGGTCGTCGATGAGGCGGCGGATTTTATCGCCGTGCCGCTGTTCGACGGCGAACTGGGCGTGCTTCCGGGCCGCGCTCCCTTGATCGGCCGGCTGGGCTTCGGCGAACTGCGCACGCAGCAGGCCGGAAAAACCAACCGCTATTACGTCGACGGCGGCTTCGTCCAAGTGCGGGGCGAGGCCGTCACGGTCCTCACGCCGCGGGCGTTGAAAGTGGAAGACATCAACGTCGCCCAGGTTGAAAAGCAGCTCGAGGAAGCCAAGCAAGCCCCGGCCGCGAGCGGCACCCGCGCCGCCGAGGTTCAAGCCCGGGCGCGCATGCAGCTCAAGCTCGCCAAGAAAACCGCCAGCCCCTTCTAACGACGCTGTGACCGGTCTTTCCTTTGCCGTCGTCCCGCCGCGCGCCGCGGTCAATCATCCTGGCTCATGATCTGAATGTTGCCGTTGGCCGAGCGCAGCTTGAGGTTGATCTTGGGCTGGCTGCCCACGGTGCCGATCAACTGCGTGGTCCGATCCCGTCCCGACTTCTTGACGTCAAACGTCGAGATCACGCGCGCATTGGACGTCTTGGCGTCCACGGCAAAGGCGGCCTCGGGCGGCAACCGCAGGGAAACGACGCCGTTGGTGGTGGTGAATTCATGATCGCCATTCACCAGCTCGCCCTGAAACTTGATCCGGCCGTTGGACGTCTGGGCTTGGACCAGCCCCGCCTCGATTTGGTCCATTTGGATGTCGCCATTCGACGACTTGAGCTCCAACTTTCCCTTGGCTTGGCCGATTTTGATCTCGCCATTGGAACTCGTTGCCTTGATCGGCCCTTGGCAGGAGCTGACGTGGATCGCTCCGTTGGAGGTGGAGGCATCCACGTCGATGACCGGGGACGCCAGGACGATGTTGCCATTGCTGGTTTTGAGCCGCGCCGCCGCCGGCCCTGGCAGGGTGACGTAAATCCTGGCGCCGCCGTTGACGGAAGCATGCCCCAGGGCGCGCTTGGCTTCGATGCTGATGATGTTGCCTTCCAATTCCTCGATGACGACGTCGATCTTGGCCAATTCATCCTGCGCTTCGAGCTCGGTTCGGCCGTTGCACCGCTTGGTGACCTGGACCGTCAAGCTCATGCCCTCGCCTTGGCGAAATTCGATGCGGCCGTTGAAGGTGTCCGCCACGATCGTCGGGTTGGGCATCGGGATAAAGCTCTTTTCGATCTCCTGCTCCGCCGCATAGGGGTAGATCCCGCCACACCCGGCGTTCAGGCACAGACTGATGGCCAGGGACCAGACGCCAAGCATTCGCATCAAGAGACACCTCCACACATGTTTTGCCATCGAGCGCAGTCAGCTTGCGTTGACAAGCCAGCGGCATCATTCGGTAATTCGCCGCAGCGGCGGTTTTATTTTGTCCAAAAGTTGCTTCCCGCCCATCTTCCGTCCGCCAGGTCAAGGCTTCAAGTGTTTCTCGAGGAAAGCGACGCCCGTGGGCACGATGAAGACGTGCCCCTCGGGATGGATTTCCAGTTCCGCCTTGCCCTTCGCCGACAGGACGCCATAGGCCCGATCGATTCCCTTCATGGCCGCCTGGGCGATTTCCGGTGGAAAGCCGCCCGGGGCGCGCTCCTGCTTGCCGATTTGGCACAGCAAAGGCCGGGGGGCGATCAGGCTGTAGATGTCGCTGAAATCGAACGCCTCGGTCAAGCCCGGAAAATCCCAACAGGGACAATGGCCCTCGCGCATGTTGGCCACGGTGGTCAGGAACCCCGAACTGACCGTGGCCCCGATGCCAGGCTCCATGGCGCCGAGCCACATGGCCATCTCGCCGCCCAGGGACAGCCCGGCGCAGCCGATGCGCTCCGCGTCGACGTCGGCCCGGCGCGCCAGATAGTCATAGGCACGGATCAAATCCCAGAGCCGTTCGCCCATGAGCGTGCGCCCTTCTTCGTGCACCTTGTGTTGGCCCACGTCCACAGAGATGGTGGCGAAGCCCTTTTCCGCCAGCGTCTGCGCGAAGGCCCGATAAGGCCCCTGCGGCTCGTAGACAGAGAAGCGCGTGCCCCCATGGCCGTGAATGCACACGACGGCGGGATATTTCCCCTGGGCTGCGTTGATGTTGGGGATGGTGAGCACGATCGGCAGCCGCCGCTGCACCGTGCTGTTGATCTCAATCTCATGGATCGTGTATTTTTCCTTCAAGTTCGTCCGGATGCGCCGCTCATGGAAGGGGAGAAACGTGGCCGGGTTGGAACGGCCATCCCATTGATCCTTCATCTTGAGCAAATCGAGCAGCACGGACCGGGATGCGGCCTGCCAACGCTTGGCCTCCTCGGCGGTGGCCGCGGCGAAACGCCGCTGGGGCGGAGCCTGGGCTAAACTGCTGGCCGCGCAGCACAACATGAGGCCGATCAGAAACAGGGGTCGCATGGGGATTCCTCGCACAAGGATGATCGAGTGGATGATGGCCGCTCGCTTAACGACTATAATACCCCGATGAACACGCTTGCCAATCTGAATGGACAAATCCTTCCCCTGGCCGAAGCGAAGGTTTCGGTGCTGGATCGGGGCTTTCTCTTCGGCGACGGCATCTATGAAGCGATGCACCTGGCCGCGGGACGCATCCGCTTCTACAAGGAGCACCTGGCCCGCTTGCAACGCAGCCTGGCCGAACTGAACCTGGGCGGCGTTGACCTGGAACGCTTGCAACAACGCATCACCGCGACCGTCCAAGCCGCGGGCTTGGCGGATGCCTTCATCTATATCCAAATCACGCGCGGTTCAGCCCCCCGGCGGACGCATGCCTATCCCGACGGCTTGATCCCCACGGAACTGATCTACGTCGAACCGTTTATCGATCCTTATACCGAACAACGCAGCCGCGGCATTCGCGTCATTACCTTCCCCGATCTGCGCTGGCGGCGCTGCGACATCAAGTCGCTCAACCTGCTGGGGAATGTGCTGGCCGCCCGGGCCGCCCAGGATCGGGGCGCCAACGAAGCCATCCTCGTCGCCGACGACGGCACCTGGACCGAAGCCACCCGCTCCAGCCTCTTTGGCGTGGTCGATGGGCGCCTGCGCACCGGACCCAATTCCCCCGCCATCCTGCCCGGCGTGACCCGCGGCTTCATCCTCCGCATCATTCGCGACCTGGGGCTGCCCCATGACGAACGGCATCTGCACCGGGATGAAGCCAGCCGCGTCGCGGAATTGTTTCTGACCGGCACGACGGCCGAGGTGCTCCCCATCGTGCAGGTCGATGATCGACCCATCGGGGTGGGCACGCCAGGCCCCCTCACCCGGAAACTCCAGGCCGCCTTCCGCGAGTATGTGGCAAAAGAAAACCCCTGAAGCCGCTTCAGGGGTTGCTCGTGAACGGGATGGATTCAATCCGTTAGGGAAGCTGGGCATCTTGCAACATCAGGTTCTTGCGGCGGCGATAGCCGACGTAGCCCACGGCGATGCTCGCCAGCCCGATGAGGGTCAGCGTGGTCGGCTCAGGGACGGCGGTGAAGGAGAAATTATCGATCGCCAGGCCATGATCGTTGCCCGCATCATTAAAATCGGCCCAGCGAATCCACAACGTGTCGCCGACATTCCACTCCAAGTCACTGATGGTGCCGCCCAGGCCAGCGACGCGATTCGCGGCGTCGTTGCCATTGATGGCGCCCCCGGTTGTGAGGTTGGGCGAAGTGAAATTGAATCCGCTGCCTGGGGCAATCCAGGCCGCCACGGTGGTGAAGCTCGAGCCAAAGCCGTATTCCAGGACGAGGGATTGGGCGTTCGTATTGGCGGCGCGCCACTGTTCGCCATCATATTGAATGGTAAATTGCTCGAGCATCATGCCCGTATTATTCGTGATGCCCACGGCCGACCATCCCGCAATGCTTCCAGAACTTGGACTACCGAAATAAGTGCCTCCTGAAGCAATCGAGCCAAAGGCGCGATCGGCATTGTTTGGCAATGCCTGGCCAAAGGAATAGAAGGAGCCCGTCGTATCATTGCCGATGGAGGAGCGGTAGGTCGCAGGAGCCGTACCAGGCGCTGGTTGCACAAACAAGAACCATCCGGGCAGCGTGGTATTGTTCGTCCAAGTTAAATTGGTGTTCCCGTTGGCGGAATCGAGTGAGTCAAAGTTTTGCGTATAAGTGCTGCCCGCTGTGGTGTAGCTGATTTGCGCCATCAGCCGCGCCGGGGCCAAACTGCCAGCGACCACCAAGACCGCAATGGCCAATGCCTGAAGCTTCAACATGCCAAACCTCGGATGAACGTTCGGGGGTACGGATAATAGTGCTAATCTAGGGCAATTCTTCATGAAAAACAAACACAAATTCACTTGAATTGCCCATTCTCTTCATGACAACGCAAAGGCCGCCGAAACAGCCTCCATTGCGAAAATGACATGGCCATGTCACCAACGCCATCCGCCATGCTCAGACCACCCGCCAGCGAAGAAATGTCATGGCTATGTCAATAAAAAAGGGTTCAAAAGGGTGCAATTGACCCCTATGCGTCAATTTAGGGTATTTGGATAATTGACACTTTTATGTCAATCTTTGGCAAAATAGCAAGCGGGATAAGCTGGATCAAGCAGCGAAGCGCAAAGGAGGCGATTTAAGCAACCTGCGTCGAGTAAATAATTTACGTCGACAAAGTTGTTCGATTCACGTTGACACACATCAGAAGCTAGTTATAATTCAAGCACCTATGCAAGATTGGCAATATCGCCAACTTGCAGGAAACACGCGAGGGTCTCCCGCACCGTTGTTGACACATCCATTGACACCCTCCACAACGCCTGGCGATGAGGGCGTTTGACGTAAGTGGCGTTGTGAAAATGTTTTATGCAGACTGGTTGATCCCCTGACCGATCAGGGTGCGCTCATGGTCCGCGAGATGGATGGTCAATTCGGCCTTGCCGCTTGTTACTACTTGGGCCATCAGGCAAGGTCCATCGGATTCCCCAGTGCGTTTCCGATCATGTGGCCCATGGAAGAGGGTGGTGTTTTATGAAAACCGTTTTCACGACAGGCGAAGCCGCCAAAATCTGTAAAGTCAGTCAGCAGACGATTATTCGCTGCTTCGACAACGGACAGCTCAAGGGGTTCCGCGTGCCGGGCTCCCGCTTCCGCCGCATCCCCCGCGATGCCCTGTATCGCTTCATGCGCGATAATGGCATCCCCACCGACGCCCTGGAAAGCGGCAAGCGCAAGGTGCTCCTCGTCGATGACGACGTCGACCTGGTCGAAATGCTGACCAAGGTGCTGGAGGATGACGGCCGCTTCGAAGTCCGCGTGGCCAACAATGGTTTCGACGCGGGCATGATGGTCAAGGAATATCGGCCCGACCTGATCATTCTCGACGTCATGCTGCCGGACATCAACGGCAAGGAAGTGTGCCAGCGCGTCCGCTCCGACGAGACCCTCGACGACGTCCGCATCATCTGCATCAGCGGCATGATCGAGGACGACAAGATCTCCGAACTGCGGGACGCCGGCGCCAACGATTTCCTGCACAAGCCCTTTGAAATCGATGAGCTGATCAACCGCATGTGCGGCCAGCTCGAAATTGAAACCGTTTCCACGGCGGTGTAAACGCGCCATGGCGAAGGTCATGATCGATCCGCTCGCTTGGAATCGTCCCATTCCAAGCGGGCGGTTCGTTGTTCCATCTTCCACGACCTGCTCCGTCCGCTTCGTTTCGCCAAGCACCTCGATGGATCGGAGTCGCGTCTTTCTCATCAGGCTTTGTTTGAACGGGGACGCGGGTGGATAACCTCGTTGGCCTGGATGCATCTGCCGCCCCGAGGCTGCTGCCTCCGTGTGCGGCGACGGTGATCGCCTTAGCGGAACGTTCCGCCAAGGAACCCCCGCCGCCGCTTCTGCCATTCCTGCGGCTCGATCCCGGCGCCTGGGCCATGACGTTGCACCTGTGCGGCGACCTGGGTCCGCGCCGCTGGGAAATCCATCAATCCGCGCAACTCACGCAGCGTCTGCTCGAGGAATGGACCCGCCAGGCGGATCGCGGCCTGGCCCATTGGTCATCTCCTTATGCCCGAGCCTGTTATCAAGCGGCCCTCGCCTCGGCCCGCTTGGCGGAGCGTTTGGCCGGGCTGCTGCATCTCGATGCCGACGAAGCCTATTCGCTGGGTCTCATGGCCTGGCTGGGACCCTTGGTCCAATCGCTCAATGCCCACGATCCCCGCTGGCAGGACGTCAAACCAACCCTGCTGACGCGGCGTCTGGCCCGGCGGTGGAATTGGCCCGCCTGGCTCACCAAGGCCCTGCAAAAATGGGAATCCCTCTCCGCCGCAACGGAATCCAACAGTCTGGAGAGCCGGCGCGGGTGGATGATCCAGGCGGCGATCGAAGCGGTGCGCACATGGTGCTCCTGGCCGGCGGATCGGCCCTGGCCTTTCCCGCATCGGGACGCGCTGGCCCGGCTGTCGCTCTCGAAGGACGTCGTCGCGCCGCTGCGCCACGAAGTGATGGACGCCACTCCGCCGGCGAGCGTCGGACCGGAAGCGGCTCCCTTGATCCATCGCGTGGTCGCCTGGATGTCCTCCCTGGACCCGCGCCGTTCGGACCTGCTGCTGGCCCGCTGCGAGGAGGAGATCGATGAACTGCGTCAGCAGATGCAGGAATCGCGGCAGCAACAAGACGAACAGTTGCGGAACCTGAAACTCGCCGCCCTGGCGGAATTCGCCGCCGGCGCCAGCCATGAGATCAACAATCCCCTGGCCGTCATCTCCGCCCAGGCCCAGCACCTGCTCAAAAGCGAGGAAGTTATCGAACGGGCCAAGGCCCTGGAGCGGATCATCACGCAAGCCCGGCGGATTCACACGCTGCTGCGCGACGTCATGATGTTTGCCCGGCCGCCGGAACCGCGCTGGCGCACGCTCAAGCCGGAGCGCTTGATCCAGCAAGCCATGACCCAGCATCTGGAGCTGGCAGCGGCTCGGGAAGTGCGCGTGGAAGGCCCGCGCGGCCGATCCAAGGCGACCTTCCAAGGCGACCCGGACTTGCTCGCGACCGCCTTGGGTTGTTTGTTGCGCAACGCCATCGAGGCCGCCCCTTCGGGTGGCTGGGTCCGCATCCAGACGGAGATGGCGGATCGGTCTCATCTCCTCTTCTTCGTGGAAGACAACGGCCCGGGTCTGCCGGACGCCATGCGCTGGCAATTATTTGACCCCTTCTTTTCGGGACGCTCCGCCGGCCGCGGCATCGGCATGGGCTTGCCCAAGGTGTGGCGGATCGCGGAACTCCATGGCGGCACCATCCAACTGGCCAGCACGGCCGGGCAGCCAACCCGGTTTGAGCTGCGCCTGCCCCTCAAGCCGGCTCAGGCCCAGGGCAAGGCCAAGGGAACCGGCGCCCTTCGAGCCAAGATGGCGGCACGCCACACGAAACCCCGGCGCCGCAAACGCTCCTGAGTGCAGGGCTTCGCTCGAAGCCCCGCGACCCAATCTACCGGCCCTGAGCCGATGATCTCGCCTCTTCCCCTTCGTTTTGGCTTGACACTGCAGGTTCAGATCGGGGTATAATTGGAATATCCTGCCAAACTTGAGGTTTGGGCTTCATCTACTTCGTATGGGTGCGTGATGAAAAAGATCGAAAAACCCACGAAACGATTGACCCTGCGCGAACACATCATTCATGCGGAAAAATGCACTCGCGATCTGATCGACCATACGCATGGCGAATTACTGAACGCCACTCAGGAGTTCCGCGATTTGACTCGGCCGGTGCGGCGCCGCAGCCATTATCCCACCCGTCTGGCCTTGCAGAACGCCCTCGGCAAATTGCGCGAGGCCGGGCAAGACGCCATGATACTGTGCGACTATCTGTTGGATGAGCTGAAGTTGATCTCCCAGGCGGCTCGGCGCGAATTGGACAACCGCTAGGCGCGCCCCTTCTGGTCCGCCTTCACCATGCCCTGTGCAAACGAGCCAACCCGCGCCAACCCACGGCGCGGGTGCTTTTGTTTTTGCGGCAGGTTTAGGAGCGCGGCATCGACGTGGTGGGCGCCTGGGCATTGGATTGCGTGGAGGGCAGCACGATGCTGGAATCGCTCTTCGATTCGAGGCTTTGCAGCAAGCCGATCAGTTCTTCGTAATCTTGGAAGCGCGAATCGGGTTCCTTGGCCATCATCTTCATGACGATGTCGCTGAAAATCGGATCGAGCCCGGGGACCAAGTGATGCGGCGGGGTCAAGGGTTCCTTGCTGTGCTTGTACATCAATTCGATGCGCGTCTTGCCCTTGAAGGGCATCTCGCCGGTGATGGCGTGATAGAAGGTGGCCCCCAGGGAGTAGATGTCGGCTCGATGGTCGACGTCGGCCGAGGCCTGCGATTGTTCGGGCGACATGTAGGCCACGGTGCCGGCCAGGACCGCGGACGCCGCGGAGGCCGCATGGCGATCCAGAATGCGCGATTGTGTCAGGGCCAGGCCCAGGTCAGCCAGTTTGACGCCGCCGTCCCGCGAAAGGAGAATGTTGGCAGGCTTGATGTCGCGATGAACCAATCCCGTCTTGCTCCGCGCCGAAGCCAATCCCTCCGCCACCTTGCACATGACGCGCGAGGCCCGATCGGGACGCAACCGGCCGCAGTGAGCTAGCACGTCGCTCAAGCTCAACCCCTCGACGAACTCCATGACGAGGAAGGGATAATCGCTGGCTTCCTCGAAATCGAAGACGCGAACAATGTTGGGATGATTGAACATCCCTAGGAGCATGGCTTCTTTTTTAAGCTGCTGATAAATGGTGTGATCGTCGTCGCTGGTCAGGGCGTCGCTGCAATCGAATTTAAGAAACTTGATCGCCACCGGAATTTGCAGGGTTTTATGCAAGGCCCGGTAAACGACCGCGGTGCCGCCGTGGCCGATCTGCTCCATGAGCAGGTATTTGCCCATGTCCATGCCCGATTCAGGCGGGCGGCGCTGTCCTGAACCGACGGCGGACGAGGAGCGCGACAAAACGCCGCTGGATGGATTCCTGGGCGTGGGCGGCGAACCGGCGCCGGGAGTGGAGGCCGGCGGTTTGATGATGCCCGAGGAGCGCGCATCCTTTTTCACGGGGGCGCTCGGCGGCGTGCTCGAAGCCACGGGCGCCGGCGGTGGCGACAGGCGGATATCGGTGGTCGGCTGCCGCCTGGTTTGCGTCCGATTCGCCAGCCACTGCTTGATCTCGCTGATCCGCGATCCGGTAGGCGGCGCCTCCGCGCCAGCCGCATCCGAGGGGGGCATGATCGGGGGCACGATGTTCATCCGCTCGATCAAGCCGTTCTTGCGGGCAAAGTCGCGCAGCTTATGATGCCCCAGGTTGTTGAAAAACCGATCCAAGTCGTTGGTGTTGATCAACCCCTTGCGAAGCATTTCCATATTCTTCACCGCGTCCGGCACGAACACATTTTGCCGGATCAGGAAGTCGACAATCGATTCGCCCGGACGACCTTCGACTTGCCACCAAAGCCGCGAGGCCAAGGCATCCGCTTCCGTGAGCAGCGGGTGGCTGCGCAGGACTTTCAGGAGTATGGGGTCGAAATCTTCCACCACGAGCCTCGAAGAAAATGATAGGCCGTTGAAGCATCATTCCATGAAGGGAACGGGGGCGAGTCGCACACTATTCCATCTTGTTAATGTTGGGGCATCCCTTCTCTAAAGTCAAACGGGATTCTTGTGTTTTACTCGGTGATTTAGCAAGATTTTCGTTTCTCCGAGGATACAACTATGCCAATGGTTTAATTCATTGCCCGGAGTAAAATTTATCAGCGACTTTCCGTCGTTTGGTTGGCTTCTGACCTCTCAAACCCTCCCTTTGAAAGGCCAACGATGTCGCGAACCGGAATGATTCTTTGCGGCGGGCGCAGTCAACGCATGGGTCAGGACAAGGCGTTGCTGCCGCTGGGACCGCGGACCATGCTGGAAACTTTGCTCGATCGCTTGACTCAATGCGTCGATCACGTGATGGTCGTGGCCGGGCCGGCGCAAACGTTGCCAGCCTTGCCGCCAACCGTTCAGATTGTCCGCGATGAAGTTCCAGGCCAAGGCCCTCTCGTGGCCCTGGCGCGCGGCATGAACCACCTCGCGCCGGAATCCGACCGCATCCTTCTTTGCGGCGTCGATGCGCCTTTGCTTCAACCCCGCCTCGGTCGATGGCTGATGGATCAATTGGATGAAGCCCCTTCCGGCCTTAGCTTCGGGGCTTGCGTCCTGTGGAATGAACTGCGCTGGCATCCCCTGCCCGCGGCTTATCACACGCGTCTTCTGCCAACGCTGCAAGACCTGCTCGCCCGGGATGAACAGAGCCTGGCCCGCCTCCTCGAATCGGTTCAGGTCCGCGTCTGCTCTCCCGATGACATTGAAGCAAGGGACCCGCAGCGACTCAGCTACCTCAGCGCGAATACTCCCGAAGAATACGAGCAACTCAAGCAAGCCTGGGCAGCCAGCGCAGCGTGATGCCGGCAGGCTTCATACTTCACCTTCCACCGCAGGTCCGCGCAGGCTGTCCGCCGCCCGTTTGACCTCTTCCAGAACCACCTCATTCTTCAGAATCACCCGATATTCCACCCAGAAAACCCAGCCATTGACAAACAGCACCATGACGGCCAAGAGGGCATGCGCGATCGGCCACCAGCCATGGGGGTCGGTTTGCGAGCCTGCCCCTGTCACCGCGGCCAGGATCGACATGGCCATGGCCATGAGCAGATAGCGGTTGATCTCCACCTTGAATTGCCGCGTCATTTTGGGCCAGCCCTCGCTCGGCAAGGAATACGCCGCGGCGACTTCCTTGACCCATTTACCCGTCCCGAGCAGATAGGTAAACACCAGGCAGTGGACGAAGAGGTTGAAGAGCACCGCCACCAAGGCGATGATCATGTGCCAGGTGAACCAGGTTGCCTTGAGCGGTTGATCCAACTGCGGCGGCACCATGCCCTGGGCCCGTTCGTTCAGGACGCCGATGCCCAGGAAGAAAGCCGTCAGCAAGAGCACACTGCTCAGGGTGGCGAAGATGAGAAAATAGCGTTTCATGATGCCATCGTGGAGAGGGTGGAGCGCGTGGTTGAGCCAGGGGATATCCTAGGTTTGCCGAACCTTTTCGTCCTTGAATAATCGGACAAGGCGAGCAGCACGCGGCTGGCCTGAGCTGGGCCGCAGCGCTAACTGGCTCGATGGCCATTTTGTGTTTGGCTAAGTTGACGGGGTTGGCGCATGGGTCATGTCAAGTCCTTGGTTCATGGCGAGCAAGGCAAAGGATCGCGACAACGGCGCGAGGGTAAAACAGTTTTTGGATCAGGCGACAGCCGCGCCGGTTTTTCCGATTTGCCGAATCAAGACTTGAACCCCGTCCAGCGATGGAGCAGAATAGGTTCCATTCCTCCCACCTCTTCACCTTCCCTTCAGGGCCGCCCCATGTTCACCTTCCATCCCCCCGTCGTGCACGAAATCGCTCCCGATGTCTTTCGCATCTCCATGTTTGCCCGCGACATTCAACTGCAATTCAATTTCTTTCTGATCCGCGACGATCAGCCCCTGCTGTTCACTACGGGTTATCGCGCCACGTTTCCCATGCTGCGTGAAGCGGTTGCCGCGTTGCTCGATCCTGCCCGGATTCGCTGGATTGCTTTTAGCCATTTCGAGTCGGATGAATGTGGAGCGCTCAATCTTTGGCTCGAAGCGGCCCCCCATGCCGAACCGGTCTGCAGCTTCGTTTCCGCTGCGGTCAACGTCAATGACTTTGCCATCCGTCCGCCGCGCGGCTTGATGGATGGCGATCGCCTCGACACGGGGCGCCATCGGTTCCGCTTTTGTTCGACGGCGCAATTGCCCCACGGATGGGACGCAGGCCTGCTCTTTGAAGAAAAAACCAAAACGTTGTTCTGCTCGGACCTGTTTCATCAGGAAGGCGACGTCGAAGCGCTGACCGAGGCCGATTTATCGGATCGCGTTCGCGCCGCGATGAGCCGCATGCAGGCCAGTCCGCTGGCCAATTACATCCCCTATACGCCGCGAACCGAGATCATCCTGCGGCAATTGGCGGCCTTGAACCCCCAAACCTTGGCCATCATGCACGGTTCGAGCTTCTCGGGCGATGGCGGACAAGCGTTGCATCAACTCGCGGGCTTAATGCGCGACGTTCTCGCCGGCCCTGCCTCGCCATGATGCGGCTGCCCTCCTCTTCGAGCGGCAGCAGCGCCGGCCGCGGCGGTTTTCTTGAACCTGATTTTCTTGCGTCGCCGTGCAGCCCATTATAACTTTATGTGATAAACACGCTTTGATGCCCATGTGTCTCCTGGCTTCCCCAACCGCTGCTCAAAGGATCTTCACCGATGTCGCGAGCCTTGAATCAACGCTTTACCGCGGGAGCGAATGGCCTGACCAATTTTCTGCATCGCCGACCCATGCTGGTTGAAGTCCAGGACGTCGAGACGGAACGGCGCTTCAACCCCATGACCCAGACGGAAGTGCCGATCCGCACGGGTCTGGCGGAACTCTTGGCAACGTCGCATCAGGCCTCCAGGAACAACGCGGTGCGCACCTTGGCCGCGCAGGTGATGTATTGCGATTTCGAATTGTACGACGTGATCAACCAAGCTCAGGGCACGCCCCGGAGCCGGCCGCGGCTGGTCTGTCCGCAGATCGATTTCACGCCGGGCGTGGACAAGATTCCCATGTATTATCTGCCTTGGAAGGAAGATGCGCGCTTTTCCATGAAGCTGGGCAAAAAGGCTGACTATTTCATGACCGCGGGCATGCATGGCTGCAAATTTGAAGTGAACTACGATCCCCATTCCAAGGACACCATCGTCTCCCATACCAACATCCAGCCCCAAGCGACTCCCGTCGGTCAAGGCAACGTCTTTGTGCAAGAGCACGTTCGCCAGGGATTGGAGCAACTCACCGAAGACGACGTCTTCTCCAACCAATGCCCCCACGTGCTGACCTTCGGCAAACTCTCCTATTTCTGGGACGCCATCCGCGAATCGGGACGGGTTCATCAACACATGATGCACCTGGGCGTGGGCGTCGACGAGATCGAGGAAGCTTCCCCCAGCGCGTATCAAGCCAACGTGGTGGGGAAACGCACGGGGGACAATTGGACCTTTTACTACCAGCTCACGCTCATGGTCCGCTGCAGTCTGAAGGAAAAGGTCAAGAAGAAGAAATGGCTGGGCATGCGAACGGTGTGGAAGGAAGAGCGCAAGCAAGCAGTCATCGACGTGGTCGTGGCCGTGAAGAAAATTTGGCCCGGCGACATTGCCGACGTCCCGCTGGGCACGGATGGCTGAACCCTGCTGGCCAAAAAATGCGGCCCCCGGGATTGCCCCGGGGGCTTGGCGTATGGCTTATCGGTCATGAGACCGTTCCGGTCCACTCGGATTATTCAAACACGCCCGCGCCGAAGCCGCGCGGCGGCGCGTCGTTGCGGGCCGCGGGTTGCTGCACCGACTGCCGGGGGCTGGCCGAGGGGCGCGGTTCGTGAGCGGCGTGCTTGCGGATCGCGTCGGCGGCCCGCACCGGCACGTTCGGGAGGGCGTCGAAGTTTTCGTCGAAATCCCCGGCGTCGATCTCGTCATAGCGGCTGATGTAGCCGGGCATTTTCGCGCGCTCCACTTCTTCTTGATAGCTGCGCAGGATGGCCCCTTGGATGAACTCGCGGGCCGCGGAGTTGATCGGATGGGCCACGTCGGCGTGCAGCTTGGCTCGCCCCTCCACGTCGCGGGGCGCCCGATCTTCGTTGAGCCGGGTGCCGCAGTGATTGCAAAAGCGCGACCGCAAATGATTCTTGCAGCCGCACGTGGCGCAGCGGTCGGTCAGCTTGCGGCTCGGCATGGCGACAAAGCACCCCTTGGTGCCCTCGATGATCTTCAGGTCGCGGACGACAAACATATTGCTGAACGTCACCGAGCAGAAGGCAAGGAGCCGTTCGTTGCGGCTGTCTTTGATGTCATCCATGAGCTTGATGCGGATTTCACTGATCTCCACGGCTGTTCTCCTTGTTATCAGCCACTTCCCTGAGAGAGCAACTCTTCGCGGATCCCGCCAGACCCTTGGTCGGCTCATGGCAGGGGCCGGTCATGGGGTCACACGCCTTTTGACCGCCGGTTACCCACCACGAAGAGAGACAGCCCCGGATCATCCTGACCCGGGACGAACGCAAACGCAGCACGCAAGGCATCGGCACATTGCCAGGCCTGTTCCATCCGATCGCAGAGGGCAAAATAGGTGCTGCCGCTGCCGCTGAGTTGATGACCCAGCACGCCTAGGCCAGCTCCGTGTTGTTCGAACCATTGCCGCAGACCGCGCAAGCTCGGCAGCAGTTCGGCCGCCGGCTCTTCGAGTCGATTCCACAGGGCCGCCCCGATGGCGGCGCGATCTCCGCGGGCGCAGGCCGCCCGGAAGGCGGCGGAGCTGCGGGGCTGCTGCGGCCATGGCAAGCGGCGATACACTTCCGCCGTCGCGCACCCTTGCGTCGGGCAGACGAGCACCAGGGGCAGTTCAATCTCCAAAGCAAACGGTTCCACCCGCTCGCCGCGGCCCGTGCACCAGGCCGCGGAATGGAAGAGAAAGAAGGGCACATCGCTGCCCAGCCGGGCCGCCAGTTGCACCAGTTCCACGTGCGGCAGATGGAGTTGCCAGATTTCATTCAAAGCGCGAAGGGTCAAAGCGGCGTCGCTGCTGCCGCCCCCCAAACCCGCGGCCAGGGGAATGCGTTTTTCCAGTCGAACGCCCACGCCGCCGCGATAACCCGCGTGTTCTTGCATCAGCCGGACGGCGCGCAGAATGAGGTTGCTTTCGTCCGTCGGGACGTCCGCGTGATCGCAGGTCAGCGAGACCGCTTCATCGGGCCAGAAATGAATGACGTCGGCCAGATCGATCGGCACCATGCAGGTTTCAATTTCGTGGAAACCGTCGGGCCTGGGACCATGGATTTCCAGGAAAAGATTGACCTTGGCATAGGCCTTGAGGGTGATCATCTGCGGCCGCCTTGGCGCACGCTGCCGACTGAGCCGGTGAAGGGCCGTGCGTTTGGTTCGTTTTGTGCGGAACGACGATGGTGCCATGCTTCCGGGAACTTCCCTATTCTCCGGGCCAGGGCGGCACAGGACCACGAGCAAAAGGCCTGATCCAGGCCGCGCCATCTGGTTGTCGGGCCGAATCTTAACTTGAGGGGAAAGATGGGTCAAGCCCGATGCATGCCTTAATCCATCTCATTTTCTGCCTGCTTGGCATGATCTGGCAAGGCGATCCGGGGTCCAGGGTTGCTTCCGGTCCAGGTTCCATGTTGCACCGGCATGGGCAAAAGAAAAGCCTCAACTCCTTTCGGGGGAAAGTCGAGGCTGCGTTTTGCCGAGTCGGCGCCGGGCTAGTTTCGATTGGCGGGAGCGGTGCTGTCGTGCCCCTTGAAGTTGGGGTCCATCTGCTTGCGGCGCTCTTCAAGTTCCTTCAAATCCGTCAAATTGGATGGCCCGCGACTCTTGCCATCGCCCATGTTCATGAAGATCACGACCAGGACGATGACGATGATGAGCATGACCACGCCGCCCAGGATGCCAAGCATCATGCCCATGTTGACCGGGGGCTTGGTCTTCTTGCGCGGCCGCTGCGGACGATCATCGTATTCGTCGTCATATGCTTCATCCTCGGCTTCGGTGATGGTGGGCCGCGCGGCGTGCGGCGGTATGGGCACGGCGGGCGCGCGATGCTTGGCCGACGATCCCACGGGGGGCGCGGCGGGACGCGACGGCGAACGCATTTGCGCCGAGGAGCCGCGTGCTCCGGGTTGAACGTGCGGCCTGGCCATTTGCGCGGAAGAGCCGCCCACGGCATAGCTCCCCGCTGCTGCCGCGGCTGGCGCGGGATGTGCTTGCATCACGGGGGCCGTCGGGGTGACGCCCTTGACCACAAAAACGCTCTTGCATTTCGGGCATTTGATTCGAGTATTGGGGGCAGGCACTTGCTGCAATTGCAAAACGACTTTGCAGGCCGGACACGCAAACTTGGACGCTGCCATGGCAGGTCCCCCTTCACCGCTGAGAGAGAACTTGGACAATGAGAGAATCGCGACTTTCATCCAGTTTAAACAACGCCTTCACGACTTACAATGATTTTGTGGACTTCGTTTTCGTGAACGCATCCGTCATAAACCCTACCCTCGGCAAAGGATTCCATGTTGTCCCCGCCGTCGCCCCTGTCCTTGGGTTCATGGGCCGCTTGTGCCTGTCTTTTGGAAGTGCAAGCCCCCAAGGCAGGCAACGTGCATCCCACCCAAGCCTTCGCCGACCTCGATTGGCTCGATTTCGCCCTGGCCGCCGCGGCCATCGGACCGGTGTTTGACCGAGCGCCGGAGCTTTCCCTGGGGCAGCTTGTCCTGCAATCCATCCAGGCGACGCGGCAGGTCGCCGCCACCAACGTGAACTTGGGGATCGTCTTGCTCCTGGCGCCGCTCGCCCAAGTCCCCGCGACCGCGCTCGGTTCGCCGACCCAATACCGGCAAGCCCTGGGGCTGATCCTCGAGCGTGCGACCGTCGCCGATGCCGAAGCGGTTTACGAGGCCATACGTTTGGCCGCCCCTGCGGGCATGGGCCAGGCGCCGCGTCAAGACGTGCAGCAAACGCCCACCCTGCCCTTGCGCGCCGTGATGAAGCTGGCCTGCCGGCGCGACCTCGTCGCCAGGCAATATGCCAATGGCTTTCACGACGTCTTGGGGTTTGGACTGAAGCAGTTGAAGTTATCACTCAAGCGGGAACCGTTGTCCTCCGCCATCGTGACCTTGCATTTGGCTTATCTGGCCAAGTTGGGGGACAGCCTCATTCAGCGGAAGTTAGGCCCGGCATTGAGCCAACAGACGCAGCGGCAAGCGCGAACCATCCTCGAGGCCGGCTGGCCGGGAAGCTCGCGCAGCCGGCGGCTCTTCGAGCGGTTCGATGCCTGGCTTCGCGCGGATGGCCATCGCCGCAACCCCGGGAGCACCGCTGACCTCGTGGCGGCGACGTTGTTCGCGGCGTTTCGACTGGGTCTATTGAAACTGCCCCTTCAACATGCGTGGGGGTAAACGTTCCGTGGATGATCGGCAACGATGAGCGGCAGCGCATGAGCGGGTTGACCATGCCCCTCAAACAGCGGTGGCTGTGAAGCCTTGCCGATCGCGTGGCCCCGCGGGACGGCCATGGAAAATCCCCGCCTGGCCAAGCCCCTTTTTGCTTGCTCGGGCTAGGCCGAAAGTTCACAATAAAAACCAAGTATTCCTACCTGTGCCGTCCATGCCATCCTCGATGGGAGACTACCTTGAAATCCCTACTCGCCTGGTTCTGTCTATTGTCGTTGACCCTGCCCATCTGCGGTCAAGGCCGAGAGTCGATTCTCCTGGCCAACAACCCCGCCCTGTCCCCGGATGGGAAAACCCTGGCCTTTGATTACGCCGGGGACATCTGGATCGTGCCCACCGATGGCGGCTTGGCGCGGCGCTTGACCCAGCATCCCAAGAAGGACGTGCAGCCCAAGTTTTCTCCCGACGGCAAGGAAATCGCCTTCATCAGCGATCGCACCGGCAGCAATCAAATTTTCATCCTCCCCGCCGACGGCAGCCAACTCCCCCGGCAGGTCACCTTCCACACCAGCGGCTACACGCTCCACGGCTGGCATCCCGACGGCCAGCAGCTCGTCGCCTCCGGGTCGCGCGACCATTACTGGCGGCACGCCGAGCGTTTCTTCCTCATCTCCGCCAAGGAGCGGAAGAACGAAACGCCCTTGTTCGATGATTATGGCACCAACGGCCAGCTCTCCCCCGACGGCAGCAAACTCCTCTTCACCCGCGAAGGGCATCAGTGGTGGCGGAAAGGATACCACGGCTCCCAGGCCGCGCAGGTGTGGATTTTCGATCTGAAGGACCATGTCTTCCAACCCCTCCTCCGCAAGGATTTCGACTGCCGCTGGCCCCTCTGGCGGCCCGATGGCAAGGCCATTTACTACGTCGGCGGTTCCGTCAAAAATCAAAACCTCATCGAATACGACTTGGAAAAGAAGCAGGAGCGCCCGCTCACCCAAATGCCCGACGACGCCGTCGTCTTCCCCTGTCTGTCCCGCGATGGTTCGACGATGGTCTTTCGCCATCGCTTCGATTTCTATGAATTTCGGCCGATGCTCGGGAATCCGCCGCGCAAGATCGACATCTATCACGCCGAGGACACCGCGGCGGAAAAGATCAACCGCCGCACCTTGCAAGCGGCCACGCAGGTCGCCTTCTCCAAGGACGGCCTCGAAGTGGCCTTCATTGCCGGGGGCGACCTGTGGGTCATGGACACCGAACTCCGCGAACCCAAACCGGTGACCAACACGCCCGAGGAAGAGCGCGACCCCGTCTTCACGCCCGACGGCGACGCGATCATGTTCGTCAGCCAGATGAAGGGACAATGCGACCTGTGGAAAGCCGCCAGGAAGGACGGCAAGCGCTACTGGTGGCAGAATGATCAGTTCGAACTCGCTCAGGTCACCAACGATGAAGAGATCGAATCCAACCTGAAATGGAGCCCCGAAGGGTCGCGGTTCGCCTTCATCAAGGGGCGCGGCGATCTTTACATCCAGGAAGCCAAGGGCGATGCTCCCAAGAAGCTGTTCTCCTCCTGGAGCCGCTGCGATTACGATTGGTCCCCCGACGGCAAGTGGCTCGTCTATGCCATCGACGACCACGACTTCAACCGCGACATCTGGATTCGGCCGATCGATGATTCCCGGCCGCCGTTCAACCTGTCGCGGAATCCGTTCAACGACGGCAACCCCGTCTGGTCCCCCAACGGCAAGATGATTGCCTTCATCGGCAACCGCGATCTGCGGGAAACAGATATCTTCTACGTCTGGCTCAATCCCGAGGACGATGAGAAGAGCACCCGAGATCGGACGATAGAAAAGGCCTTGGAGAAGATGAAAAAAGGCCCCATGCCGCCCGACCCGACCCGTGCCGGACCCGTTGGCACCAGCCCCGAACCGTCCACCGACCCCGGCGCGCCGCGCCGCCGCCGACCCTCGGACAGATTCGATCCCCTGATCGACGATCCGCCCCAACCGCCGCCGCCCGCGGGGCAGGAAGCTGAAAAGGGCAAGGAAGGCGAAGCAGCCAAGCCGCCCGCCAAGCCCGCCGTTCCCCCGGTGGTTATCAACTTCGATCGGCTCCATGAACGCGTCCGCCGCCTGCCCACGCCGCAGGTCTCCGAAAGCGGTCTGTTCTGGTCGCCGGATTCCAAGAAACTGGCCTTCACGGCGACGATCGATGGCAAGCGCGGTCTTTACACCATCGACCTGCCCGATGATCCGAAGGCCAAGCTGTACAGCGAAACCGTGGTCAGCCAGCCTGTTTGGCTGAAGATCGGCAACCAGATCGTCGGCCACAGCGCCGGGCTGCCCACAACCTTGATGGCCCGCGGTCCCGGCGCCGCCACGGCCACGACCTTGCGCTTCACCTGCCTGCAAACCGAGGACCTGCCTGCCAAGTATCTGGCGGTCTTCGACCTCGCCTGGCAGACCATGCGGGATAACTTTTACGACGAACGCCTGGGCAACAACGACTGGAACGCCATCCGCGCCAAGTATCGCACCATGGCCGGCCGCGTCCCCGATGCTGATTCCCTGGCCGTCGTCGTCAACATGATGCTCGGCGAACTGAACGGCTCGCACCTCGGCTTCTCCATCACGGGCGGAGTGCCGCGCCGACCCACTCCAGCCGTCGAGCCGGAACCGGCCACCGGCCAGTGGGTGGAAACCACCGCCCACCTGGGCGTCCGCTTCGATCCTTCCTTCGAGGGGCCGGGCTTGAAAATCCGCGACGTGCTCCCGGAAGGCCCCGCGGATCAGGAGAAGAGCAAGCTCGCGGCAGGAGAGGTCATCCTCAAGATCGATGGCACCGCTGTCCAGCCGACGATGGACTTGACCCAGGTTCTCAACGGCAACCTGGCCCGCGACGTCGTCCTCACGGTCAAAGGCAGCGACGACAAGGAACGCACCGTCACGATCCGACCCATCAGCTACGCCGCGGCCCGCAACCTGCTCTATCGCAAGTGGCTCAAAGACAATCAGGAAATGGCGGATCGGCTCTCCGGCGGCAAGCTCGGCTATCTCCACATCTCCGCCATGAGCATGGACACCTTCTTCAAGTTTCAGGACGAACTCTTCAAGATCGGCCATGACAAGGACGGCCTGATCATCGACGTCCGTGAAAACGGCGGCGGCTCCACGGCCGACCATCTGCTCACCGCCCTGACCCAGCCCGTCCATGCCCTAACCATCCCCCGCGGCGGCGCCACGCCAGGCTATCCCCAGGACCGCAAAATTTACGCCTCCTGGAACAAGCCCATCGTCGTCCTTTGCAATCAAAACAGCTTCAGCAACGCGGAGATCTTTAGCCACGCCGTCAAGACGCTCAAGCGCGGCCAGCTCGTGGGCGTGCCCACCGCCGGCGGCGTCATCAGCACCGGCGGCACCGCCATCATGGACGTCGGCTTCATTCGCCTGCCTTTCCGCGGCTGGTATCTGATCAACGACGGCGAGGACATGGAACTGAACGGCGCCGTCCCGCATCACGTGCTCTGGCCCGAGCCGGAACAGATGCCCAAGGGCAAGGACATTCAACTGGAGAAGGCCGTCGAAGTGCTGCAGGCGGAGGTGAAAGCCTGGCAGGATCACCCGCAGCCGAAACCGCGCAAGGCCACCGAACGCGGCTCGTAAGGTTAGACGAGCAACATGCTCGATGGCGGTCAGTTCGGATCACCAATCAGCCCGAACCTGCGCCAGGCGGTTCGGGCTTTTTCATGCCCATGACAACCACCGTTTATGCCGGGGTCAGGGTTTGCTGGCGTTTGCACCAGAGGATCAAGCCGGCGCTGATCGCCACCACCGCCGCGACCAGGCCGAGCCAGAGATATTTCCACGGAAACGGCCGATCCTCGGGGAAAAGATGCGCGGACCGCCTTTTAAATAGGCATCCTCGAGAAACCATCTGAACGTCTCCTGGCCGGCGCGGGCTGACTCTTTCGGCCGGGCGGGGGAGTATTTTGCCCGGGGGATACGTCGAAGGTTGCAGTGGGAGAAAGTTTCAACGCTGGCCCGTCAACGAACCCCTTGCGACGGTATGGGGTTTGCGGATAGGATAGCAGCATGGCCGGGAGGAGCGGGGCAGAATTCAACCCCGCCAAGCGTGGAATGACTTGAATCCGTCCCGTTCGCGTCGCCATAGGCAGCCGCATGACCTCAAAACTCAATCCCGATGACATTCAAGCCGGGGCCGCCGCCAAACTGGAGCCGGCAGCCGCCGAGCCTGCCGCCCCTTCTGCGGAAGGCAAGCCGACGAATTATTCGGGCCTGACGCTGTCGAACGATTTCAAACTGCTCCGCCGCCTGGGCGAGGGCGGGATGGGGCAGGTCTATTTGGCCGAGCAGCTTTCCCTTAAGCGCCGGGTGGCGGTCAAGCTGCTCCGCAATGAACTGTCCACGGATGAAATCTCGCGCCGCCGTTTCGAGACCGAAGCCAAGGCCGTGGCCCAGCTCAATCATCCCAACATCGTTCAGGTCTATGCCGTGGGGGAGCAGCAGGGCTTGCTCTACATGGCGTTGGAGTTCGTCGATGGTTGGACGCTCAAGGATTTCCTGCAAAGGAAAGGCCCGCCGGACGTTCCTATCGCCCTATCGATCATGAAGCAGGTGGCCGCCGCGCTGACGCGCGCCGCCGAGGTGGGCGTCATCCACCGCGACATCAAGCCCGAAAACATCCTGATGACCCGCAAGGTCGAGGTCAAGGTGACGGATTTTGGCTTGTCCCGCATCATCGGCCAGGCCCAGGGCCTCAGCCTCACGCAGACCGGCACGGCCATGGGCACGCCTTTGTACATGAGCCCCGAGCAGGTCATGGGCCAGCCGCTGGACCCGCGGACGGATTTATACTCCTTCGGAGCGACGTGCTATCACCTGTTAACCGGCCAGCCGCCCTTCACTGGCGATTCGGCCATGGCAGTGGGGATCAAGCACGTTCAAGAGGACCCCACGCCAATCAAGACGCTGCGGCCCGATCTGCCCAACGACCTGTGCCTGTTCGTTCAGAGGCTCATGGCCAAGGACCCCAGCGATCGGTATCAAACCGCCCGTGAAGCCCTGCGCGATTTGAAGAAACTGACCGAGCTGATCTTGGGCAGCGGCAGCTCCAACACGGGCTTGAACCTGGCCGGGATGAACAGCTCCACCAAGTTGGCCGCCCCAACCGTGGCACCCAAGGTCGAAGTCGCTCCCCTGGATGAAACTCTGCCCTATGTCCAAACGCGCCGCTTTTCACGGACCTGGCTGCCCTGGGCGGTCTTGGCCTCCTTGATCCTGGCGATTTGCTTTGGCGCCTTCGCTGGCCAATATCTCAAAAATGGGATTCCAAGCATCGCCACCAGTCCGCTGCACACCACGCCATCCGTCGCGTCTCAGACCACCCAGTCCACTCCACCGTCCCCCATGGCTACGCCACCCGGACCTGTTCAGCGCCCCCCCCGCAAGCCGCGCGGCTCGGAACCCGATCGCTACGAACGCGACTTGCGGGAGAAGGTGGATTTGACGAAAACCCCGCCGCAGCCGCCGCGGAACATCGCCAGCGGCGTCCGGGTGCGGGCCGATTTGCTGCATTATTTCCTGAGCGATCCGCCCCACTTCGCCAAAGCCACGGAGCTGGCCGAGGATTTGACGAACAGTGCCCTGCCCACCTATCGAACCCTCGGGATGCTGAGCCATGGGATCATCGCCGCCTATCAGAACCAACCGGACAAGGCGATAGACTGGTTCCTTAAGGCCCTGCAGGATGATCAACCGCTGGACTTTAATCGACCCATCGGCGTCGTGGCCATGTGCCGGCTGCATGCTGAGTTGAATCAATTAGTCCAAGATTCCCTGGAGAAGATCAGCCAAAAGAAGGAATTGCCCCCGCGGCTCAAGCGCTTCGAGGAAACGCTGGGCACGAGGCGGCGCGAACCCCGCCTTCCGCCGCCATGATTTTCCTAGCAAACCTCGCGATGGGAATGAACCGCCAGGGAAAAGTGCCCTGAGTTGAGCCATTAAAAAACGGCCCCGAGGTGGGGCCGTTCGTTGTTTTTGGGGATTCGATCAAAGCCAGCCGGGCCGTTTAGCGTTCCTGGGCTTTCTTGATCGCGCGCTCGATCAACGTGCCCTTGATTTCCAGCTTCACGGAGACCAGCTTGTTGTTGGCGGAAATCCGCATGCCGGAGATCATGTCGCCGATGTCCTTGCTGTCTTCGGCGTCGGGGGCGTTGAGGGCCATGATACCCAGGAAATCCTTGGCCTGATTGAGCATCGTTTCAAACTGCTTGGCGGCGGCATCGTCGGTGGTGAAGGCATTGATGTCGATGATGATGTTTTCCTTGACGTCCAAGATGATGTTGATGCCTTCGATCTTTTCCACGATCTCGCCGTTCGGCATGGCGGTGGACAGGTCCTTGACGCTGCCCGGCATGAGCATGGCCATGTAGCCCGTGCGCTTCTGATCGGCCTTCTCCAGCATCGTGGTGAATTCTTTGGACAGCTTGGTGGTCTTCTTGCCGCCCATGCGGTCGAGAACGTGCTGCAGCTCTTCTTTGCGATCGCTGGCGGCCATGGTTTCGTTGTCGAGGAAGCAAGCGAACATCGGCTTATTGCCTTCCTTCAGCTCATACACCGTTTTGCCCGCCCACTCGCTGATGGACACCTTGTCTTGCCCGCCGGCGCTGATCAGCGTCTTGAGGCCCGTGTCCAATTTAGCGACGTCAAACTTGCCCTTCAAAAGGATCAACGCTTCCACGTCGGGCTGGGGCGGGCCGCCGGCCATGTCGATCTTGAAGTTGCCCATGGCCACGGTCACGGACGTCAGGTCCTTCAGCGGGTCGAAGCCCATGGATTTGATGACGTCCTTGAACTGCTGATTTTCGTCGATCATCTTCTTGAAGAGGTCGTTCAATCCCTTCTTGGCCAGAGGGGATTCCATGAAGGACTTGATGTTGAAATGAATGAGGATTTCGGTGTTGTCGGGGATCAACTGCTGGGGAGGCGGCGCCGCCTGCAAGGTCGATGCAGCCAAGCCTAAAACCATACAGCCCAAGACCAGGCGTTTCCAAGCGGCGGAGGTAAGCCGATGCATGTACTACAACTCCTCAAATGCGGTGAATGGGGGGAAATCAGTTCACGGGTGGAAGCAAAGACTTGCCACCAGCCGACCTAGAGTCGTGCTATCCTATCCCTACTTCTTGACTTAGGCAATAGTTTCAAAAAAGCTCGGCGAACGGGGCTTTTGGGACGAACCGTGCGGCCTGGACAGGAAGCCTTGCCGCACGCCATCGTGGATCAGCGGCTGCGCGACCGCAGTAAGCGCTGGAGCAAGCCGGATCGCTCCCGCAACTCACCGCCGTCCGCCTCCCTCGGCTCGACGGTGACGTGCGTCGGCACGGTGTTGATGACGTTTTGCAAGGGCCGAAGCTTGCGGGGCAAGACCGTTTGGATCAAGGCATCCCGGCGATCGGCCCGGTCCCGATCCTCTTGCGTCTGGTCTTTCTTCAGGAGGTCCTGCGGCTTCGGCCCCTTGACCGTGATCAGGACGCCGCCCGGACCGATTTTATCCGCCAGCTCCTTTTTGAACAAGGTCACCCGCGCCGCCACGACGTGGGCCAGGACTTTGACCTTGAGGTCGTCGCTGCGGTCGGCGAAGGCCTTGGCAATCTCGCGCTCGTTGACATTGTCGTGCAGGATATCCCGCAACGTTTCCGCGGCCAAGCGATTGAGATAGAGCTGGTAACCATTCTGCCCGAGACGCTGCCCTTCCTCCGGCGGCAACAGCTCCAGACGGATCGCCTTATCGTTTACAGGAGTTCGTTCTTGCGCCGCGGCGCCAGACACAAGCCAGCAGCATGTCCCGAAGATGGCCAACGTAGTCCACAGAATCGTTCGGAGCGGGTTCATGATGGCAACCTCCGCTTAGCGATAGTTGTGCGGATCATCCGATCGCCGCGGCCCCTCTTCCTCCACTTCGCGAGGAATGACTGGCGGCGCCGCCAGGAAAACCCGGCATGGAGCCGACCGGAACAGCTCTTCCGTTCGCTCGCTTATTTTATCCGGCGCCAAATCGCTGACGCGCGGAATAATGAGTAAATCATACCCTTCCTTCTTGACCAACTCCAGCAGTTCCTCGGCCGCGCCCTCCTCCACGACGTGCTCTTTCACTTCGCGCTTTAATTGCTCAGCCCGCTCGACGTCGAGCCCTGGCAACACCTCCATGGGCTGCCAGGGATTCCTGATCAAGGCCACGCCCAGCGGAATCGACTCATCGAGCATGGTCAGCACGGCTTCGAACAAATCGCTGGTGGCTTGCTTGCCATCGTGCAGAAAGAGCACCTTGCGCACGCCGATCCCTGCCGCCCGCAGGTCGTCCACGGATCGCGCCTTGCGTTCGCGGATCGTGGGAATCGGGCTGCCCCCCGCCAGGTCCAAATGAGTGTCCCAATTCCGGCCGATGATGCGGACGGCGAGCGGTTGCGGTTCGCCGTGAAGGCTCATCCAATAGAAGGCGACCTGGTCGAGTTGCACCTCGGCCGTGAATTTGTTGGAAGCGCCCATGATCAACTCCTGGGCCCCCAATTCGCGGGCAATCGTCAAGATCGCGAACAAGGGATTGTTCGTGGGGAAGATCACGGGGATGACGTGCTTGCCCGCCTTTTCGGCCCGATTGACCACGGCCGTCATCAGCTCTTGCTCGTAGTGCCCCAGGTCCAGGGTCGAGGCGATGGTCTCATCCGGTTTGGTGACCTTGGCGGTCATGACCACCAGATCGGTCGTTTCCGGGTCCACCTCCTCCAAGGCCTTTTCCAGCATGTGCAGATTGTTTGGCGAGCGAATCGCCACCAGCTTGCGGTACGGCTTCGTGATGCCCAGGGCGGCCGGCGTGACCGCTGCCGGCGTTTCCTTGTTGAATTGATCCATATGCCCTTGCTGAGCGGCCCGTTGGCGGTTGACGAAATCAGACACGGTAAACACGGTCATGAAAACGCACGTAAAGGAGATGCCCCAAATGGTGGCCGTCTCCTTCGTGAGCAGATTCATCACGGCCGTGGCCAGAAGCACCAGGAAAATGAGGCCCAGCCCAATCGGCAATTCATAGCCGTTCCCCAGCGGCACATTGAGGGGCACTTTCGCTTCGCGAGGCGAGTGATCGCGGAAGCGCAGCACCAGCATCGCCATGGCCTTGAGGGTGAAACTCCAGACCACGCCAAAAGCATACGCCTCGCCCAGCGTGATCACGTCCCCTCGGCTGAGCAAGATGGTGATGATCTGCAGCGTGGCGATGACGCCCAAGATGCGGTAGGATGTGCCGAACTTGGGGTGCGGCTTCTGGAACCAACTGGGAATCACCCCGTCTTCCGCCACGCGATTTAAAACGCCGTTCGAACCGATGACGGCCGTGTTGACCGCGCCGGACAGGATCAAGGCGCCGATGACCACCACAAACGTATTGAGCAGCAGCCTGGCCCAGAGCGGCCCCATGACGTGCATGGCCAGGCCGCCGATCAGGTTTCCTGAATACAGCGGCATGCGCTTGTCGTCGGGGATGAGCAGGATGGACAGGAAGCAAATGGTGGGGGTGACGATGAAGCTGAAGAAAAAAACGATCAGCGCCGCCTTTTTGAAATTGGGCATCTTGGGGGCTTCGACTTCGCGGTAGACCTGGGCCAGCGTCTCCTCGCCGCTCATGGCCAGAATGGAATGGCCGAAGGCGATCAGCAGCCCGGCCAGACCAACCCAGGTCAACCAATCGGGCACGCCCGCCCGGAGTTGCTGCCCCATGGACGTGTTTGAAATGAAGCCCAGCGGGTCTTCGACTTTGCCGACGTCATAGTTCATTTTGGGGTGAAAGTTGGGTTCCCAGGAGGGAAGCGGATTCCGGGCGCCCTCCATGGCGATCGTCAAGGCACACCAAATGATCATGATGGCCGCCATGAGCGACGTGGCGATCATGATCTTGAGGGCTTTATCGCTGGATTCATGCACCCCGCGGACATTCAACCGCCAGAAGTAGATCACGATCAAGACGGCGAAAGCCACCGAACCCCACGATTTGATGAGGTCCCGGGTTCCTTTATCCAAGGCGATATAACCATAGCCTTCAAGGAATTCGAGGATCAGACCGACCAGATACTGGCTTGCCGAGACGGAGCTGATCGGCCCCGTCAAAATGTAATCGAACATCAAGGCCGAGACGGCCAACTTCCCCATGCCGCCGCCCATGGCCGCCTTGACCACGCGGTAAACGCCGCCCCGGACGAACAAGGAGCAGCTTTCGAGGTACACCGAACGAACGGCATAACTGAAGGCCATGACCGCCGCGATAAACCAAGGTGCCGCGGGTCCGATGGCTTGCTCGACGATCCCGCCGATGTAGTAGATGGTGCTCGCCAGATCGCAGAGAACGATGGCGGCGGTGCGCCAGTAGGAGATGAAGGTGAAAAGGACACTGCCAACAACGAGAACTTGAATCGGCCGCTTCGTGCCAGAGAACATACAGGAATTGAATCCTTTGTGTAAGACAGAGTGGCCAGCCGCCTAGCTTATCCCGATTTCCCCGTTTGACCAGGGACGGCCGTTCAACCGATCCCATGGACACCCATTTTCATTTGACTTTGTTTGTCAACCTGATCCGCTCCTTCGATCCGTGATTGGGTCATTCGGACTAGGCAATGGTGGAATCATTTGCTATTTCCCGCGCCGCAGAACGCCGTCCACCAACCGCTGAAACCCGCAACCCTTGCGCCGATGGCAAGCTTTTCCGGGGGAGTTTACAGCCTTTTCCCAGGTTGCCGATGACGGCTGAACCCGATCCCGGGCCATGCCGGCAGATTCGTTTGCCTGCGGAGGCTTTAACACCCAGAGTTGAGCAAGGGGAAAATCCATCGAGACGGATGGCGATGCTAGTAATCCTCATTGAGGGCATCCATCGTGCGCGGCTGTTGCATGGTCTTGGGTCTGATCGTCATGGGGAGCGCGGGCTGCGCGCTGCATCCCTCCAGACCGCCCGCTCAAGGCGGGTTGGCGAGCCGAGGCACTAACGACCCCGTCAAACCGCAGAATGAAACCGGGGGCTCGTTGGTGGGCCGGGGCGGAGACCGCGGCCCCGCCAACGGGGTTCTTGCCGGCCAGGTCCTGGACGGCTTCAATCATCGGCGGCCGGGGGCGATTATCCACGTCACTCCCGTCGGCGGCCCTGCCAGCGATGCACCCAAGCAGATCGTGGCGGATGAGCGCGGCTACTTTCTCATCCAGGGTCTGCAACCCGGGCAAAGCTACAAACTGGAAGCCCAAACCCGCGAGCCTGAGGAACCCATCAGCGGCGTGGCCATCGCTCAACCTCCCAACGTCGTCGTCGTCATCAAGCTCACCGATGAACCATCACGGCTGGCCCGCGATCGCCATCCGAAGCAGCCCGCTCCATCTTCCACCGGCAACGATTCCTACACCTATGAGCCGGATCGCGGCCCGCGGCTCGGACCGGTCCCGACGCCTTCTCAGGGAAGCGGCTCTCAGCCGCCTCGGCTCGGCAAGCCGGATCGTCTGCAGGACGCCCCGGAGCCGTCGGTTCCCCTCAGGCTCGATCAGACCGCTCAGGATGATTTGGCCATCCGCCACCAGCCGCCCAAGGCCAGCATCCCCGGACCGTCCATGCCGGGACCGGTGCCCTTCCCCAATGCGGCTTCGGAATCAAGCGTGCCCAATGAAACCTCCAGGGATATCCACTCGATCCTCGATTGTCCGCTGCTGGATTTGGAAGGGAAAACGACGACCCTGCAGCAGCACGGCGGGTCGCTGATGTTGGTGGATATCTGGGGCACCTGGTGCGCCGCGTGCACACGCTCCTTGCCCGAACTGGCGCAACTGGATCAAACCTACGGTCCCAAGGGACTGAAAATGATCGGCGTGGCCTATGAGGATGGCTCCTTTTCCAGCAAATCCCAGCGCGTTGCCTTCGTGGCGCAGCGCTCGGGAGTACGCTATCCCATGCTCCTGGGCCAAGGCGATCATTGCCCGCTGCTCCGCCTGGCGGACGTTCGCCGCTACCCAACCCTCATTCTGGTCGACGAACAGGGACGCATCTTGTGGAAGGGCGAGGGGCTGACACCTGAAAACCGGCAGTCCTTGGAGAATCTCCTTCAGGACAAGCTTGGCTCCTAACCGTCCGCTTCGTCATGCCCTTTCGTTATCAACTCATCGCCGCCAGAAACGAAGCCTCCGCTGTGGCAAGGGGATTGGCCTGCCGATTTTGAACCGACGACTTCCATCGGATCCAAGAAAAAGGTCCTCGCCCATTCAGAGCCAGGACCTTGATGTTTCTTATCCGATCTCAAGTCGACTGTCCGATGGACTCAACCGTTTAGAACGACGGCGGCGGCACTTGCTTGGTTCCACTCCCTGCGCCGGCGTCCTCGGCCGTTCCTAAAGGAACCGGGGCCCAGGATGAACCTCGCCGCAAGCGATCCCGCCCCGAACGCATTTCCCGGACGGTTTCCGAGATGAAGGGATCAAACGGCCCCCGGGAAAGCTGAATCGCATCCTCGGCCATTTCAATCGTGACGGGATTCAATTGCAGATGGACGATGGACGTGAATAGCGAACCTGCTTGCGGGGCAGCCCCTAAACCGGCCATGATGCATTCCGCGTAATAGGTCTGATTCAATTGCCGAACGACGTCGCCGCCCACGTAGCGCGCGTAGATCAGCATGTAATCATCGTTCAAATTGACTAGCTCATCTTGCACCTGAGGCTGGTTGCCATAGTGGGAGTTCCCCGGTAATTCCAAGGTTCCCAGGCTGAGCACGGCGGGCACGCCAGGCAGAAACATCGTCGTCAAGCGGGTGGTGACGTCGTGCGGCAGGGGAATCGGCTGCCCCTTGGCCAACAGTTTCCGCCAATACACCACGCTTTGGTTGAACAGTTCGACGGCCCGGAAGGGGTCCGAGCGCCGGCGGGTGCCATCGTACCAGATCTGCCGGGCTTCCCGATGGTCATCCGTGCGGCCGATTTCCGAGACCGTGCGCCAATGGTCATAGTTGGGGGTCGACCGCATGCGGTGCATCATTTGCAGTTTCCGGTATGCCGCGTAGCTTTCGGAGAGTTGGCGATACTCCGCGGGATCGGCCTTCAAGTAATCCGGCGGGGGCAGCATTTGTTCCTTGAGGTCGTAGAAGCGGGTTTCATAAAGCTGCGCCTTCAGGGCCAATTCGCGCAGTTCTTCCTGCGTGATTTCGAGGCCGTTTTGCGTGCCAAACTTGATCCACTTGTCAAAGGCCTGCTGCCAACTGGCCTGGGAGCGGCTCCCCCAGCCTTCCTTGGCCAATTGCATGGCCTGATGACTTTTGGCCCGCGCGGCGTTGGCGCGGAAGATCAGTTCGTTCTTGTTGGTGTTCATGCGGTACAGATGAGCGGCGCGGGTCATCTTGTTCGCGAGCCATTCCTGTTGCGGCGGGGGCATGGGCTCGGTGCTGAACTCGAACCAGGTTCGGGAGACTTCGTAGCTGTCCTGATTCTCCTCCGCCGCGGGGTTGGCGGGGCGCATCGACCGCCCATCCTCCTCGGGCCAGACCGGAAATTCGTTGCTCGGCCGCGTCAGGCCGCGGTTGGCCTCCGCGCGCGTGGGATAGAGGCCCGGCAGGTCGGCATAGCGCTCCAGCATGGCCAGTACTTCGCGATCGAGCTGCTCCGTCGACCCCTCGGCCACGAAGCGATAATCCTTGATGCGGCGCACCAACTGCGGATACGTCGACTTGAAATTCTCAAGCTCCATCGGATCGTTGCGCAAACGGTTCAGATCGCGGCGGTCGGGGGGGATGCAGCCGATCTGCAGGAAGATGCGATAAATCTCCGCTTCATCGGAAATGGACATCTTGTTGTTGGTGTAGGTGCCGATGTCCTCGCGCATGTCGGGATCGCCGACCGTGACGTATTGGCCGGTGGTGGCGTCAAACAGCCGCGCGCGATTGATGCGTTCGCCGTCGACGAGCCAGCGGACGCCCTTGGTGACGAAGAAGTATTTGTCGGCGATGCTGTCGAACTCGACGGCGACGTTGTAAGCCAGATTCCAGGCCTGGTATTGCCACGGTTTTTTGTAGTGGGGCTGCAGCTTGGTGAGGGCGCGGATGGCCAATTCCATTTTGTCGAAGTCGTGGCGGATTTTCGCTTCCTCGGCTTCCCACCATAACCCGCAGGTAAGCGGGCCGCGGAAGCTGACCAGCATGTAGCGCGTGATGGAGCCGCCCAGATCGATGTCGCCCGTGCTGGCTGTGTGCAAATTATTGACTTTGGCCTCGTGTTCGACCCAGGTGCGCTGCACGAGCATCAAGAAAAAGCAAACCACGATCAAGCCCGTGTAAATGAGCTTGCGCGGCCGCTTGCTGGCGGGTGCTGATGGATGAGACATGTCCGCTTCTCCCGTGCCGCGATGGGCCTGAACGAGCCGCTCGCTCAGGCCGCGATTTCCCTGACGTTGATCAAGTAGTAGCCGAGTAGCAAATACGGGAACAAATACAAAAGCATGAGCAAAAAGCTCGCCAGCAGTTCCTCGCCGGGGATGTTGAAGCCCTCGGCGACGAACATGGTTCGCTGATATTGCCCCAAGTCGGGGATGATGTTGTAGACCGCTTTGAAAAAATTCTGAAAGACGGCGTCAATGCCCCGGATAACCGAGGTGGTCCGCTGGGAATCCTCCAAGGGCGTGGTCAAGGCCTGGCGATTGGCCATGCGCCACATGGATTCCGCGATGTTGCCGCCGGGATTTTCCACGGGATCGGACGGCTTGATCAGCGTCTCCATGAAGGAGCGCAAGGGCGCCGTTCCCAGGATCATGAAGAGCCAGACCAGCATCAAGCTGACCGGGGCGTTGAGATAGGTGCTAAAGACCACGCCCAAAGCGATGACGAGCACGGTGAAAAACCAAATGCCCGTCGCCCCTTTCATGTAGTTGAGGAAGAAGTTGGCCTCATCGTCGAGAATGTACAGGTCGTATTTGTAACAGCCCAGATACTGCGAATGGCTGCGGCACCCGACGCGCACTTCCAGGAAACCCGCTTCGATGCCCTCGAGCAAGGTGGCGGGCACGAGGATGCGGTCGTGGTCCGCCTTTTCGTCGACGACCGTGATCGGCGGCGCTTCGTAATAGCCGAACTCCTTGGCTTTCAGGGCGGGCGTGAGGGGCAGGCCGGTTTGCGGGTCGCGCGCCTCGCGGTATTCGCTGTAGCGGGCGTCGTTCCATTTGGCGCGATTGATGAAGGTCAGTTGAACGTCGACGCCTTCGCGGTATTGTTCGACGCCCCCCTTGCTGGTGCGGAAGATGTCGAACATGAATTCAACGGCAAAGTTCTCCCGCTTGGCCAGGCGCGCAAAGACGCGCTGGGCCTTTGGATCCAGCTTCAACCCCGCCAGGCCGAAGGTCCAAACGGCTTCCTGGTTGCTCGCGCCGCGGATGTACTGCCGCAGATCGAACTCCCGCCCGATGAAGATGCCCATGTCCTTGGTGATCCATTCGCCCGTGGGGGACAGCTCCTTAAAAACCAGCGAGCCGAACAGGGGCACCCGCGCCCGTTGGGCCTGCCGGCTCACGGCGTCGTCCACGCCGCGAACGATGTAGAGCAAACTCAACAGCGAGGCGACCACCATGACCACGGTCATGAGGAGCACCAATCCCAGGATGCGTCCGAGCACGATCTCGAATTTCTGCACGGGCTTGGTCACGACCGTGTGGATCGAGAGGTTTTTGATGTCGTTGGGAATGCTGAAACAGGCCACCGTGCTCGCCGTCAGCAGCATCAGGGCGCTCATGATGAAGTAGACCAGGTTGACGTAGGTGCTCCATTGCGTGCTCGGCCGGGCGGATTGGATAAACCAGGAGCCGAACAGGAAGACCAGCAGCAGCCCAGCAAAGCCCCACAGGACCTTGCGGCGAATGGCCTCGACGATGCTGAACCGCGCGATGGCCCACAGCCGCCTGGGGCTGAGCGTGAAGACGTCCAGGAAAAACTCCCAACTGAGCGTCAGCAGCGAGGCCCCCGCGCCGACGATCCACAACGTGCGAAAAATGCTGTTCTGCTCGATCACCTTCCAGATCGATTGCTCATCGAACCAGATGATCTTGATCGACCATCCGAGGCAGGCGAACATGCTCAGCAGCGTGACCGAGCCGAAGATCCAAAAGAGCCGCAGCTTCCAGACCTGGGAAGGGTCCACGTTCGTGAGCCGGCCGCTCAGGCCATTCATCCATACGCTGCCCCGGCCCAGCGAAATCCGCATCAGGCTCCAAAAGACCAGGGCCGCCATGGCCACCACGCCCGACACCGACAGCCAATCGAAAAAGATCCGCGGCAGGTCGGCCAAGGTCGCAAACTCACGTTCCAGGATAAAAGCTGCCCACATCATGTTCGTTTCCGAAGTGTTTCCTGCTGCTCAACCATCGAAGCGGCGGCCCGCGCCGATCAGGCCTTCTTTTCCGGCGCCGGCAAATAGCGGCGGCCTGGCCGGTCCTTGCTCTCCTGCACGATCCGCAAGAACAGCTCTTCCAGCGTGGTCACCGGGTGGTCGATCATGTTCACCGAACCGCCATGCTTTTCCACGACCTGCGTCAAGTCGCGTTTCAACTCATCCGTGATCCGCACCCCCTTGGCCCGCATCTGCACGACTTCCTCGACTTCCAGCAGCTTGTCCACCTCGCCAAGCTCCTGAAGATCGCCGTCGTAAAGGATGGCGATGCGGTCGCAGACGTCTTGCACGTCGTCGAGCCGGTGGCTGCACATGATGACGGTTTTGCCTTCGGCCTTGAGTTCGAGGATGAGGTCCTTCATCCAGCGGCTGCCCAGCGGGTCCAGGCCGGACGTGGGCTCGTCCAGAATCACCAATTCCGGGTCATTGATAAGGGCCTGGGCCAGGCCGATGCGTTGCCGCATGCCTTTGGAGTATTCCCGCAAGGTGCGCTTCTTGTCGCGGGACAGCCCCACTTTGTCGATAAGTTCATCCGAACGCTTGCGCCGCACCTTGGTGGGCATGTTGAAGAGCCGGCCGTAAAAATCCAACGTTTCCTCGGCCGTCAGAAAGCGGTACAGATAGGATTCCTCGGGCAGATAGCCGATGCGTTCGTTCTTGGTGACGTCGGTGCCGGGCTTGCCGAAGACGAGGGCTTCGCCTTCATTCGGAAAGAGCAATCCGAGCAAGAGCTTGATGGTGGTCGTCTTGCCCGAACCATTGGGCCCCAGCAGTCCGAACACTTCCCCGCGATAGATCTGCAGGTTGAGACTGCGCAGGGCTTGTTTCTTCTGCCGCCCCCAGAAATCTCTATAAATCTTGCTCAAGGAACGCGTTTCAACGACGACCTCACGCGACCCGTTGTTGGCAGACATGAAACCACCTATGCCATGAAACTGTAAAAAGATGCGGCAATAGCAAACCATGAACGTCAGGCCGACGTTGCCGTTACGGCTATTACGCAGGACCTCGGCACAACGTTCACTGATTCCTCGGAGCCGCCAGCCACGCCGATGATCTAAACGCCTAGGCGTCAACCATCCGCGGCGCTGCAGCAGCCATGTTTCCGGCTCCGGGATGTCAGCACGCTCTAACTCGACAAGCGAAGGTAATTTAGGAAATGAGCCACTAAAAGCCAGGGGGTATGGCAAGCGATGAAACCGCGTGCTTGGTCAAGATCGCAAGGGCATTTCCATGCGCGCGCTGTTCCCTGACCACTTCGCCCGCACCCCCTGGCCTGGAAGTGCGTCCCTCAATGGAGCTGCGGCATGATCACTGGCCGTGCTGGCTCACCATGGCGGCAAAACGGCGGTCGATCTCCTCGGGACTGACATCCTCGACGTGCGTTGCAATCGACCATTTATGGCCAAAGGGGTCTTCGATCAAACCCGAACGATCCCCATAGAACTGATTCTCCACCGGCCGCGCGGCCTTGGCCCCGGCTTGCACCGCCTGGTTATATACTTCATCCACGTTGGGCACATAGACCATCAGGCTAATCGAAGAACCACCCACGGTCTTGGGGCTGACGGCTCCCATTTCCGGAAACTCATCCGCCAGCATGATGGGCGAGTCGCCGATCTTCATCTCGGCGTGCATGACCTTGCCGCCAGGTCCGGGCAAGCGGAACAGCTCGATCGCGCCCAAGGCTTTCTTGTAGAATTCAATCGCCTCGGCGGCGTTATGCACCACCAGATAGGGGGTGACCGCATGATAACCATCGGGAATCGGTTTGACGGCCATGATGTTCCTTTCTCAACTCTTCAAGCTTCGAAGATCTTCCATGAAGTAAATCAACTTCGGCTGCCGTGCAATCTTGCCAACTTAGGGTGGGGCCAAAGTGAAAGCAAGTGAAATAGTGTACTTTTGACCATATTTCGATCCCATGGCGAAAAGCACGTCGGCCTGGGGCACTGTTAAACCGCGCTATTCAGCAAAATCGGCATAAATGGGTAAAGGGTGCGGCTTTATCGAATACTCCGGCTTGACCCCCGCTCTGATCTGCGCTATAGTCGAAAACGGTGATTTAGCATTGCGTCGAAACGTTCATGGAACAGAAGCGTTTCGTTTGCGTCCGCATTTGGGAGGCATCTCCATGGTCCATCGCTTGGCTCTCGGGGCGCTGCTGCTGGCCCTGGTCGGCTTGGCATTTCCCCTCACGGGACAACCCCCCGGCTCCGGCTTCAACGAACGGACCGTCGAAAAACAGAAAAGCCCCGAGGATAAGGCCGGCATTTGGATGCTGGATTTCTTCTTCAAGGATCCGCGGGTCATCACCGTCGATCTGCCGGGCAAGGGCCGGCGCTTTGTGTGGTATCTGTGGTATCAGGTGTCCAACAATACCGGCGCGCCGCACAAGTTCGAGCCGCTCTTCGTCTGGGTCTGCCACGATGAAGACTCGGTTCACCTCGATCAGGTCCTGCCCAAGGCCCAGGAAGCCGTCCGCCGGCTCGAAGACGCCGACAACATTCAGGACATTAAGAACTCGGTCACCATCAGCAAGGAACCGATTCCCGAAAGCAAGGAATTTGACGACCGCGGCCAGCGCATCGCCTATCCGAAGCTCGTCACTGGCGTCGCCACCTGGGCCGACATCAATCCGAAATCGACGCAGTTCAGCATTTTCGTCTACGGCCTCTCCGATGGGTATACGATCGTGGATGGCCCCGACGACAAGCCCATCGTCCGCCGCAAAGCTCTGCAATTGAAGTTCAAGCGGTTGGGCGATGAGTTCACGCAGAAGTCCGGGCAAATCAAGTACATGGGCCATGCCTGGGTCTATGGCACGATCGACATGCCCGTGCCGGTGCTGGGCGACAAGCCCCCGCTGCCCAAGACCGGGGAAACTGATAAATAACCTAGGCCCCTCCTTCATGCCACTCCAAGGATGAGCCTGGCCATAGGCTCATCCTTTTTCATGGGCGGCGGCGCATCGGCGGCCGGCGCGCCTTCCTTCCTCCAAACCCGCTTCCTCGCCCTCGCGTCCAAGCGCTGCGAAGCCACCGTTGACGATGCCCCACTCAATCGGACAATAAACGAGAGAGATCACGCTTCTCCCATGCGAGTCCCTTATGCTCTCCGCCAACGACGTTCGTGCACAGTTCATCGATTTCTTCGTCAAAAAGCATGGCCACACGTTTGTGCCGTCGGCTTCGGTCGTCCCGCTGGACGACCCCACGCTCATGTTCACCAACGCCGGCATGAATCAGTTCAAGGACGTTTTCCTGGGCGTGGGCAGCCGGCCTTACAAGCGGGCCGTCAACTCGCAGAAGTGCATCCGCGCCAGCGGCAAGCACAACGACCTCGAGGACGTCGGCCGGGACACCTACCATCACACCTTTTTCGAAATGCTCGGCAACTGGTCCTTCGGCGATTATTACAAGGCCGAGGCCATCCGCTGGGCCTGGGAGCTGCTCACCCAGGTATGGGGATTGGATAAGAGCAGGCTCCACGTCACCGTCTTTGGCGGCGACGCGGCCCTGAACCTCGAACCCGACGTGGAAGCGGCAGCCCTCTGGGCCAGCGAAACGGACATCGACCCCAGCCACATCCATCGCTTCGGCACGAAGGACAATTTCTGGATGATGGGCGAGACCGGCCCCTGCGGACCGTGCACCGAAATCCACATCGACCGCACCTCCGATCGAAGCGGCGGCCGGCTTGTCAACGCCGGGGATTACCGCGTCATGGAGATTTGGAATCTCGTCTTCATCCAATACAACCGGGATGAGGCCGGCGTGCTCACTTCCCTGCCCGCCAAGCACGTCGATACCGGGATGGGCTTCGAACGCCTCTGTGCCGTGCTGCAAGGCAAAGACAGCAATTATGACACCGACGTCTTCGCCCCCATCATGGCCGCCATCGCGCAACTGACGGGCCAGACCTACACCGCCAAGCTGGACGATCAGAAGGACACGGGCTTCCGCGTCATTGCGGACCACGTGCGCACGCTCGCCTTTGCCATCACCGACGGCGCTTTGCCCAGCAACAAGGGGCGCGGCAGCGTCCTGCGCAGCATCCTGCGCCGGGCCGTCCGCTTCGGCTGGCAAACCTTCGGCCAACGGGAACCCTTTATCCACAAACTCGTGCCGACGCTGGTCGAGCACATGGGCGGCGCCTTTCCCGAACTGAAGGTGAACCCCGATCGCGTGGCCGAGGTCATCCGCGGCGAGGAAGCGGATTTCCTGAAGACGATTGAGAAAGGGCTGACGCTGTTCATGGATGCGTCGGAGACCCTGGCCAAAGCGCGCGACCAGCTCGAAGCCGCGCTCGCCAGCCTGAAAGCAGGCGAGGTGAAGGCCAACATCCAAAAACGCTTGGAGGAAATCCGCGATGCCTTTGCTTCCGGTGAGTTGAAAGCCAGCTTGAAAAGCAAGTTCGATGAAGTGCGCCAAGCCGCGGCCTCGGGCCAGATCGGGGCGGGCCTGTTGAGCAAGTTGCAGGAGATCCGCGACGGCCTGCGCGAACTGCCGGCGGCGAAAGTGTTTGGACTCTACACGACCTATGGCTTTCCTCCGGACCTCACCCGGCAGATGGCCCAGGAACGCGGTTTGACGATTGATGAATCGGACTTCGAAAAGAAGATGAAGGAGCACGAAGAGATTAGCCGCGCTCAGACCGCCGCCCGGCAGGTGGCCATGCAGGTCAACACGCCTTTGCCCGCGACCGATGACCGCCCCAAATGGCTCGGCGCCGCGGCCAAGGGCATGATCCTCGGCTGGATCGACAACAATGCCTTCCTCCACCAAGGCAAGCTGCTTTTCGACAAGGACGGCATCGGCGCCACCGTCGGCCTCGTGCTCGACCGCACCTGCTTCTACGCCGAGGCGGGCGGCCAGGTCGGCGATCAAGGCACGATCCGCACGCCCACCGGCGTCTTCAGCGTGGCCAACACCGTCAAGCTTGGCAATGCCGTCGTCCATGTCGGCCAGGTCGCGGACGGCCATCTCGAAGTGGGCCAGGAGGCGCAGCTCAGCGTCAGCCCCGAACGGGAATTCACCCGCAAGAACCACACCGCCACCCACCTGCTCCACTGGGCCTTGCACAAGGTGCTGGGTCAGCACGTCGAGCAGCGCGGCTCCGCGGTCTCGCCGCACAAGCTGACCTTCGACTTTTCCCATCATGCCGCCTTGTCGCCCGACGAGAAGCGGGAGATCGAACGGCTGGTCAACGAAAAAATTTACGAGGATCAGGAAGTCCACTGGCGCGAGCTGCCCATCGCCGAGGCCAAGAAGCTGCCGGGCGTGAAGGCCTTTTTCGGCGACAAATACGGCGATGAGGTCCGCATCGTGGAAATCGGGGACGGCTTCAGCAGGGAGTTTTGCGGCGGCACGCACCTGGACCGCACCGGACAGGCGGGCTTCTTCAAGATCATCGGCGAGGAAGCCACGGGCAAGGGCATTCGCCGCATTACCGCCTTGACGGGCCGGGAAGCCGTCGCCCATGTGCAGCAGATCGATCAGGTGATGCAAGAGCTGCTCGAGCGCTTTCGCTGCCAGCCGAGCGACTTGCCCGACCGCATCGACAAGCTGCGCGATGAAATCAAGAAGCTGCAGCATCAGCACAAAAAGGGAGCCGCCGCGGACCTGGCGGGCACGGTGGATAAATTGCTCGCCGAGGCGCCCATGGTCGGCCGTGCGAAAATCGTCGTCGGCGCGCTGCACGAAGGCGTAGCGGATGAAGCCGTCCGCACGCAAATCGACCGCATCAAGCAGATGGCGGGTTCATGCGTGGTCATCCTGGGGTGGCCCGTCGGCGCGGACAAGGCGACCTTGATGGCGGCGGTGAGCGACGACCTGACGGGAAAAATCCAAGCGGGCAAGTTGATCGGCCTGATCGCCCCCATCGTGGGGGGCAAGGGCGGCGGCCGCCCCGGCATGGCCCAGGCGGGCGGCAAGGAGCCGGCGAAGCTTGGCGAAGCCCTCGACTTGGCCTTGCAAAAAGCGAAGGAACAACTGGCTGGCTAAGCGCTGGGTCATTGCCCGCCGCGTTCCTTGAGCAGAGCCGCGCAGGCGCGCAGCCCCTCAAACAGCGCCGGCTCCCGCCCGCCATCGGGGCCTATCGTCTCGGCCACCTCGCTCGGCCACATGCCCTGACGGAACATTTGCTTGAACGTCTCCATGACATGCTCCACGGCCCGAAGCGGCGTTTGTCCTTGCTGATTCGTTTTGTTGGCATCGCCGCCATGGTCGAGAAGGATCCGCAGGGCCGTCAAGTCGCCCTGCGTCGCGGCCACGTGCACGGCCGTGCCGAAGAGGGGATACACGGCATGGAGGTCCGCTCCCAGGTCGATCAGCCGCTGCAAGGCGGCATGCTGCCGGCACATTACGGCCGCCATCAGCGGGCTGACGGCCGCGTTGATGCCCATCATCTGAAAGGCTTTCATTTGTTGGGCGGAAGTGGCCGTTTCTTGGCTCGCCCATGAATCCACGTTCAGCGGCGCGAGGCCGTTGACGTTCGCCCCCATCTCCACGGTCTGTTCCAGGGCGGCGACGTCGCCCCGAGCCGCGGCGTCCACCAAGCGTTGGACGCGCGGGTCCGCGGGGGTTTGGCCGCCCCCTAAGCCCATCATCTGCAGGATGGCTTCGGGCAAGCGGCTCAGCAATCCCTTCGGCTCACCCTCGTCTTCCATCTCCAGTTCATCCGCCAGGTCAAAAGGCGATGATGCTGCCCCTCTCGGGAAGTCCCCGCCATCACTCCAAAGTCCCGCAGCCGCGGCCTGCAGACGCTGCGGCTCGATCTCCTCGCCGATCATCCGAAAGTCCGCCAATGCCCGCTCTTCATCGATCCCCAGCAAACTCGCCAATTGCGCCAATTGCTCCTCAGCAAAGACGGCCTCCGTATGCAAGACCTCTTCGATGGCATCGACCTCCGCCGCCGTGGTGCAAACCGCGCGCAGGCGCCTGGGGTCGCCGCCCCGCTCGGCCTGTTCATCCGCCTCTTCTTCGAAATAATCCGGGCAGGAGTTGTACTGATCGGTGAGCTGGCCGTTTTCGAAAAGCCAATAGGCGAACACGTCGCTGTCGTGCACCAGAAAGGCCAGGGTCGGTTTCTTGAGGGCCGCGGAGAGGGAAGCCCCGACTTCCAAGATGCGGCGTTCATCCTGATCCGACGCTTGCTCCTCGTAGATCGAAAGCCAATCCCGCTTCGGCTCGGTCACCCAGGCCTTCGGAATGCGGAGTTCAATGAGCCGCTTTTCAACGGCCGATCGATCGCGGCCGCGGACATGGAAATTGACGATGAAGGAGCCCATGCGGATCTCCCAGTAAGGGCGTGGACAAGGCGGATGCGTTCATCCCAGTTCGAAGAGATTCTAAGCCAATGAAACGGCGTTGGACATGATATAATGCCAAGCTTCCGGGTGGACGGTTCCCCCAAGGAATGCAGTGGAATGAGGACAAAACGTTCGCGGTTGACCGCAGCGATCTCCTTCAAGAAAGCCTGCCTTCATGCTGATTGGGATTCTCTCCGATAGCCACGATCACGCGGACCGGATGGAGCGCGCGGTGCAGCGGCTCCTGCAGGAAAACGTGACCGTTCTCATTCACTGCGGCGACCTGTGCGGCCCCGCGATGTTGAAGCTGTTTCCCGATCGCCCCGCCTACTTCGTCCTCGGCAACAATGATTGGCCGGAGGATTTTGCCGAGCTGGAACCAGGCAAGGAACTGACCTGTTTGGGGAATGGCGGCATCATCACGCTGATGGGCAAGACCATTGCGATCACGCACGGCCATTTACCGGACGTGACGCAGCAGCTTCTGGCCCAACAGCCTGACTATTTGCTGAGCGGCCACACGCATCAAAGGGAAGACCGCCTGATCGGTCCCACGCGCAAGCTCAATCCCGGGGCGCTGACGCGGGCTCGGGAATACACGGTCGCCGTGCTGAACCTGCTGACGGGGACGGTGCGGAGTTTGGTGTTGGCGAAGTGAAGGAGGGAAAACGAACAACCCGACCGTTGGTTGAGAACGATCGGGTTGCAGTTGGATAAATGCCGGCGATAACCTACTCTCGCGGAAGAATCCACTACCATCGGCCCAGAGTGTTTCACGGCCGTGTTCGGGATGGGAACGGGTGTTACCACGCTGGTATGGTCACCGGCAAGAAGCCTGAATATCAAGAAGGCGGCGGAAGAAGATCAACTGAAGCACTCGGAGAGACGATGCAGAAGAAAAGATCAATGCGGCCAAGCGCTCGACTATTAGTACCGGTTAGCTCACATGTTGCCACGTTTACACACCCGGCCTATCAACCTGGTGGTCTACCAGGAGTCTCTCACCTTGCGGCATGGAAATCTCGTTTTGAAGAGGGTTTCACGCTTATATGCTTTCAGCGTTTATCCCGACCGTACATAGCTACCCAGCGATACCGCTAGCGCGATAACTGGAACACCAGAGGTACGTCCATCCCAATCCTCTCGTACTAGGGATGGGTCTTCGCAAATTTCCTACACCCACAGCAGATAGGGACCGACCTGTCTCACGACGGTCTAAACCCAGCTCACGTACCGCTTTCATTGGCGAACAGCCAAACCCTTGGGAGCTTCTCCACCCCCAGGATGCGATGAGCCGACATCGAGGTGCCAAACCTCCTCGCCGCTATGAACGCTCAGAGGAGATAAGCCTGTTATCCCCGGAGTACCTTTTATCTGTTGAGCGACGGCCTTTCCATCCAGCACCGCCGGATCACTAGGTCCTGCTTTCACATCGGTTTGACGTATGAGTCTCACCGTTAAGCAACCTTATGCCCTTGCACTCGTCACCTGATTGCCAACCAGGTTGAGGTTGCCTTTGAACTCCTCCGTTACCTTTTAGGAGGAGACCGCCCCAGTCAAACTGCCCACTTACCACTGTCCTCCGCCCGGATTCACGGGACGGGGTTAGAGTTCAAGCACAACAAGGCTGGTGTTTCATTGGCCGGCTCCCTGAATACCGAGATACTCAGTTCGAAGCCTCCCAGCTACGCTACGCATGCTGGGCCTAAACCCAATAATAAGCTACAGTGAAGGTTCACGGGGTCTTTCCGTCTAGCTGCGGGAACGATGCATCTTCACATCGACTACAGTTTCACCGAGTCGCTCGTGGAGACAGTGCTCCTGTCGTTACGCCATTCATGCAGGTCGGAACTTACCCGACAAGGAACTTCGCTCAGATGGTCCTATTGCTTTCACAACAGGCTGGACTTTATCTTGCTTCTTCTTCATCATGCCGCTTCCGTTTGTTGTTCACGCCCTCGGCTAGTTTGCGAATCGTTTGCAAACCCGCCTCGGTCAGATGGCCCCCTCGGACCATCATGCGAACGACTTTCCGGAAACGGATGAAATCTTGACGCTTGCGTGATTTGAGAACGTGCTTCTCGAAGAACGGCACAATCCGCTCCGCAAGATGCTCGAGCCGCCGCACGCGATAACAAAGGCGATCGCCGTGATTTTTCCGCACCACGCCGCAGCCAAAGCTTGCCTTTAAGGCATGCAAGATTTGGACGTCGCGGCGATGCTGAACGATCACGAATTCCGGTAATACCTGCCAGCCGAGAGTCATCTCCGGATGGCGGGCCAAGCCGATATGAAAACAGCCTTCCCCATCGGTAAAACCGACGATCCATTGAGCGTCAAGATGCATTGGGAAGAAGCCTGAACGTTAAGTCTCTGGGGGTTCTCTTTTTTCAATAAAGAGTCTTCCCTGCGGATTGTCCCCATGACCGCCGAATTGTTACTGCCGAAGGAGTCGGCGAGTATCGGACGGTTTTGGAGGATTTTCCCGCATATGGTTCAGTTTTACTAAGGCTAGCTTAAGGTTAACCTTAGGACCGTCATAGTTACGGCCGCCGTTTATCGGAGCTTCGGTTGCCAGCTTCGCCTTTCGACTAACCGACTTCCTTAACTTACCGACACCGGGCAGGCGTCAGTCTCTATACGTCAACTTACGTCTTCGCAGAGACCTGTGTTTTTAGTAAACAGTCGCAAGAGCCTATTCACTGCGGCCGCCTCGGGCTTGCACCCTACCGCGGCACCCCTTCTCCCGAAGTTACGGGGTCAACTTGCAGAGTTCCTTCACGAGCGTTTTCTCGAGCGCCTTAGAATACTCATCTCGCCTACGTGTGTCCGTTTTAGTACGGGCGGGCCGTTTCGACCGCCTCCTGGTTTTTCTTGGCTGAACTTCCGATGAGTTCGGGATCGTATATGCCCTCCCCCTTGCGGGCCACCCATCTAGCAGGGTGTACACCTTCCATTCAGCGTCACAGGATTTGTCCACGGCTCCGGTGCAGGAATATTAACCTGCCATCCATCCACTACGCCTTTCGGCCTCGTGTTAGGGTCCGACTAACCCTGGGCGGATTTACCTTCCCCAGGAAACCTTAGGCTTTCGGCGAACGGGATTCTCACCCGTTTTATCGTTACTCGTTCCGGCATCTTCACTTGCACTTCGTCCACGAGTCGTTATCCGTCTCGCTTCGATCTACGGTGCAACGCTCCCCTACCACTTCTTTCGAAGTCCCGTGATTCGGCGTCATGCTTAGTCCCGTTCATTATTGGCGCAGGATTCCTCGACCAGTAAGCTATTACGCACTTTTTAAATGATGGCTGCTTCTAAGCCAACATCCTGGCTGTCCATGGAATCCCACTTCCTTTCGCACTGAGCATGAACTTGGGGGCCTTATCAGCGGGTCTGGGTTCTTCCCCTCTCGACCAACAAGCTTATCCCCGCTAGTCTATCTGCCGTCACATCCACACTGGTATTCGGAGTTTGGTTTCGATGGGTAGCCGGGTAGGCCCCCAGTCGAATTCAGTCGCTCTACCCCCAGTGCTTAAGAGACGACGCTAACCCTAAAGTTATTTCGGGGAGAACGAGCTATCTCCACGTTTGATGATACTTTCAATCCTCCACACAGCTCATCACCAAGTTTTTCAACACTCGTGTGTTCGGCCCTCCATGAGGTTTTACCCCCACTTCAGCCTGGCCATGCGTAGATCACGTGGTTTCGCGTCTACCGCCACCGACTTAACGCCCTTTTAAGACTCGCTTTCGCTTCGGCTCCACCGCAGAGCGGCTTAACCTTGCCGATAGAGGTAACTCGCCGGATCATTATGCAAAAGGCACGCCGTCAGGCATTCCCCTTGCGGGGCATAGCCCTCCGACCGCTTGTAAGCATGTGGTTTCAGGTTCTTTCCCTCCCCTTATCGGGGTTCTTTTCATCTTTCGCTCGCGCTACTCTTTCACTATCGGTCGCTAGAGAGTACTTAGCCTTGCGGGATGGGCCCCGCGGATTCACACCCTCTTTCTCGTGAAGGGTGCTACTCAGGTGCCACTAGGAGACCTCCACCTGTCGCTTACAGGACTTTCACCTTCTTTGGTCCACCATTCCAGAAGTGTTCTGCTAGGCTTTGGTCATTCCACATCGTGGTCCTACAACCCCTGGTTGGCAAGCCAACCAGGTTTAGGCTCTTCCGCTTTCGCTCGCCGCTACTGACGGAGTCGCTTTTGCTTTCTTTTCCTCCAGGTAATGAGATGTTTCAGTTCCCTGGGTTTGTTCGGGTATCCTGGGATCAACGCTTGTTTGACAGCTCCCCCAAGCTTATCGCAGTCTTCCACGCCCTCGCTTCTAGCGCCAAGACATCCCCCACACGCTCTTAGTAGCTTGACCGCATTGATCCATCCTTCTGCCTAGGCCGGCTCGCGCCGACCTCGACCCAATTCAGGATCCACTGTCCGCTACCGATCCACCGCCGCGAGTTGCAGCGTGGACCTGTTTGGTAACTTCTTGTCGTTCTCCAGACGTGCTCGAGTTGTCGCTCTTGAAGAACTCGCATGCAGTTTCCTGCAAGCGACTTCTCAAGATGCATCCTCTTTCCGCCACCTAATTGTCAAAGAACTCAATGTCAAGTCGTTCGGGGACTCGACGGCTTTTGCCTTTCGCTTTCGGCCTTCCCGGCTCTCTTGCGAGAACGCGCGGCTGGCCTTCCGCCAAAGGGTAGAACTTTAGATTAGGATCGCGCGTTTTGGATTCAAGTCTCCCGCACGATTTTTTTTCGATCTTTTCATCTTTCCTTCGAACCATTGGAGACGACCGGGGTCGAACCGGCAACCCCTAGCTTGCAAAGCTAGTGCTCTCCCAGTTGAGCTACGTCCCCGGTCTCGTCATCGGCCCTTGCCGGGCCTATTTCTTCAGCCCGCCCGCGCCCTTGAGCGCCGCGGTCCTGAAGCTGATTGGGCGCACTTGGATTCGAACCAAGGACCTCAGCTTTATCAGAGCTGCGCTCTAGCCAACTGAGCTATGCGCCCGCGCCGAACAAAAAAGCCAAACTGATTTGCTCAGCTTGGCCCTATCCGCTTACCCCCGTTGCCAGGACAAGGCTTCAGCTATCCTCCGCGATGTTCGTGGGAATCCGCCGCATGCTTGGCCCTCAACGGAAGGGGATAAACTTCGTCCATGCCTATTATAAACGACCTCGCCAGGTCGTCAACTTCGCTAGCGCTTTTTCCAGGCGGCCTGGCGGAAAGGCGCGGCTTTGATAAAAGACAGCAAACAAGCAACCTCGGTTAGTCCCTATCCGGCTTGTGCATGACGGAAGGGACGACCGAGGCTGATTGCTGATTTCTTCGTATCGACTAACCGGGGATTTGATCTTCAGGAACTTTTTCCGGTTCGATCTTGGTTTCGTCATGGCGGCGCCAATTCGCCGGAATCACGCGCCGATTCGGCTCATTGGCATAGCACCACGATTCAATGCGCGGCACATCCAGCGACCAAACGTAATACGCCTTGCGGCCATGGATCACCGTGGGGAAGGCCATCTCGCCAAGTTGCGGATCCACCAAAATGACCTGTAGCGGATCCAATTCCGCCACGGCCTCCTGCAGCCGGCGGCGCACTTGTGCGATTTCATCCGCGATCTCATAGCGCCGCGATCGACCCGGCCAATCGAGCCGATGACGACGACGATCCAAGTCGGCCTGCTCCTTTTCCAGTTGCCCCAGCCGCTCCCAGCGCTGTTTGACATCCTCAGCGATTTGACGAACCAGAGGCAGCATCCGTTCCGCTTGCGTCAGATTTAGATTGATCGGCGCGACCGAGCGTTTGCTCGCAGCCTTCGCCGGTCGTTTGCCTTTTGAGTTGGCCATAGTGGACCTCCCGTTATCGTTCGATCGATCTCAGGACCGTCCTGGTTGCTTGATCATCACTATTTCCATCATACGTCCAATTTGCAAGCCTGGCTTGAAGTTTTTCAAAAGATGATCGTTTATCCATCCCTCATGCCAGAAAATCCGGAGGTTTGTTCCCTTTAGACGGCTTGATGCGGGCAAAGTTTCACGATTCCATCTAAATTCTATGGTCCGCATTCAATTGGAATCCTGGTTCGCTGCTGCAACGCACCAGCAAGCACGGCCGTTTCCTCTCACTCCATGACCCGTCATCGCCGCTCCACGTTCACCACGCTTCCAGGTTGGCCGCCGAGGCTTTCTATTGTCTTGTTCGCTGAAGAAATCACTTTTATAATCAGGCGGTCTAGAATGGGGAAGAGGGGGAAAGATCGTGGCATCGAGTTCGCGTTATCTTTTTGTTGGCACTCAGGGGCAGCCGCCGAGCGCGTGGCCGGTCGAAGCCACGGTGCGCGTGGCGGATTGGTCCAAGGCGCTTGAGCTCATGCGCGACAGCCATTTCGACGCCATCTATATCCATCACCCCGTCGACGAACAGATCACTCATACTCCTTCGCCGCTGAATCAAAAACTGGATTCCCTGTTCCGGGCCGGGTTGGAGTTAACTTCATTGGACCTGGATCGACTGCCTCGACTCAGCCCCAATGAGCGCATCGACATTCTCAAGGGCAACATCCTGCAGCAAATTCGCCAGGTGCTCAATTACGACCACGTCGACATCCGGCTCCTACACCCCGACGGCAGCTTGGAGCCGCTGGCATCCGAGGGCATGAATCCAGAAGTGAGCCAACTCAAGCTGCATGCCGCGGCGTCGGGTCAAGGCACGAGCGGCTACGTCGCCGCCACGGGCAAGACCTATTATTGCCGCGATTGTTGCCGCGATCCCCTGTACATTTCCGGCTGTCCGACAACACGCAGTTCCGTCACTGTCCCCATCCTGCACCAACACGAAATCATCGGCGTTTTGACCGTGGACAGCCCCAAGGTCAACGGCTTCTCGGACACCGACATCAACATGCTCGAACTCTTCGGCCGGGAAGTCGGCGCGGGGTTGCATACCTTGCGCATGCTCAGCATCGAGCGGCATGGGGTGGCCAAGGCGTCGGTGGAAGCGATCAGCCAAGAAGTGGCCATGCCGGTGGACGCCATTCTCAACGCCACGGCTTACATGCTCAATCGCTACATCGGGCTCGATCCCGACATGACGGAAAAGCTGCAAGAGATCGGTAAACAAGCCCGCTCCATCCGCAAGGTGATCCAGGACGTCGGCGAAACCTTCAAACCGCCGGACAGCCGCGAAATCAAGAAGCTGGCGCCGCCGCCGTTGCAGGACGTTCGAGTGCTGGTCGTGGATCAGGACGACCGGATACGCCGATCCTCCCATGCCATCCTGGCCCGCTTGGGGTGCATCGTCGAAACGGCGGGGGACGGCCATCAGGCCATCGCCATGGCCCGCACCAACCGCTATGATTTCGTCTTGTGCGACATCAATCTCCCCGACATGATTGGCTACGATCTGTTTCGGCAACTCCGCCACGACAACCCCATGTTAGACGTTGTCTTGATGAATGGATATGGTTATGATCCGACCCATTCCATCGTTCGAGCCAACGCGGAAGGCTTGACGGGAGCTTTGTATAAACCCTTCCGTGTGGATCAGTTGCTGGAAGTATTGGAAAAAGGCTCCTCCATCACCAAGACGGTGATCCCCGGTTCAACCCCGAGCACAGCGTCATGATGGCGCCCTTGATCGGATTCCTCGTCGCCTGGATCGTGGCCAGCGTCGGGCATGCCGCCCTTCTGGTGCACACCGTGAACTGCCTCCATTGCCTGAAAACCCGGGCCTGGTGGATCAAGCTCTTTCGCCGTTTCCTCCACGTGCTGAACGCTGGCCTTCCCCTTTGGTTTGCATGGCATTATGGCCCCCGTCTGGCCACCGAGGGCGGCTGGCTCGATTTGCCCTGGCCGCTGCTTGCCTACCTCTGCCTATGCTGGGCCGTTGGCGGCGGCTATTTCCCCTATATGCTTTTGCGCCGCCACACGCGGCGGCCACCCTCTCTGCAAACGGCCCACTCTCTTGCCCACGTGGACGTGGCCAAGCAGCTCGGCCATATCCCGCGCGGCAAGGGCAAGCATGGGTTGGTTTCCTACTTGCCGTTCAATGAAGTCTTTCAAGTGGAGTTCGTGCAAAGGGAATTGCGTTTGCCGCGTTTGCCCGACGCTTGGGATGGGCTGACCCTTTTGCATCTCTCTGATTTGCATCTGTGCGGCGCGCCCGACCGCGACTACTTCGAATGGGTCATCGACCATGCGTCCCAGGAGCGCGCGGATCTCGTCTGCATTACCGGCGACATTCTCGACAGTCCCCAGCATTACGACTGGATTCGGCCTGTGCTGGGTCGATTGCAGTGGCGGCATGGCGGTTACGCCATCCTGGGCAATCACGATTCCTATCTGGATGTGCCCATCATCGAACGGGAACTTCAGGGGCTTGATTTACAACTGCTTGGCGGGAAATGGCTTACGACCACGATCCGAGGCGAGCCTTTGGTGATCGTGGGCAATGAGCGGCCATGGCTCCATGATCCGCCCGACTTGCGGGATGGTCCGCCCGACGTCTTCCGTTTGGCTTTGTGTCATACGCCGGATGAATATCCATGGGCCAAGGCGAACGGCATCGATTTGATGCTTGCCGGCCATAATCACGGGGGGCAAATCCGCATCCCCGGGCTGGGACCGATCTTCGTCCCCAGCCGGTACAGCGGCCGCTATGACGCGGGATTGTTTTACGAACCACCCACGCTGTTGCACGTGAGCCGGGGTTTGAGCGGCACCTATCCGATCCGGTATCGCTGCCGGCCGGAAATCACGCGCCTGGTCTTACGACCGATGAAGCTCCACGACGATCCCGCCAGCGCCCGTCCACTTATGGACGGGCGTCCAGAAGCGCTCTCGATGCCAAGTTAAACCCGCCAGGCGGCAGACCTCCTTCAGCTCCGAACGCTTGGTCGTGCGGCAATGATAAACGCGGCTGCAAATGGCCCCCAGGACGGTGTGCTCGGTCGTCATAAGCAGCAATTTGCCGCCCGGCTTGAGGACGCGGGCTAGTTCCCGCAGGCCATGCAGCGGCTCCTGCAAATGCTCGAGCACCCAGCCGAAGATGACGGCGTCGAACGTGGCGTCCTGATAGGGCAAGCGCGTCACGTCGGCGGTCAAGAGATGGGGGCGCGTGCTTTTGAGCCGCTGATGGGCGCGCCGCAGCATGCCGATGGAAAGGTCGCAGCCGATGAGTTCCGCGTCGGGATCGACTTGTTTGAGCAGCACCCGCAAATAACGGCCGTTGCCGGTGCCCGCATCGAGGACCTTTTTGCAGCCGCGGACGTCAAAGCCATTGGGGCCGATCACCCGCTCCGCCAGGACTTCATGCCCGGTGAGCAAGCCGCTCAGCAGGGTAAACCAGCCCGCGGGGCCGTTGTAATAGCTTTTCACCATGTTCCGATAAACATCGGGGCTTTTCCGATGAGGAACCTTCGAGGCAATCCATTGACTGATGCTGAAGCGTTTGCGTAACTGGGCGATGTTTGATTTGGGTGATTGCATGAGCGTGGCGACCTTACCTCTTTGACCTGCCGCGAAACGGTTGCGCCTCCGAACCATGGCCGTGGCATTTTAGACCGAAACCCGCCGCTGATAAACAACCCATTCCAACAAAAGAAACACGAAAGCTGCCAAAACCAGCCATGGCCAAAGTTCCCGGCGCGCCTGGATGGGCACCTGTTGCGTGCTCACCATCTCTTCCCCCAGCAGCAAATCCTCGCGGGGTTCAAGCGTGCTTTCCTTCATGTCTTGCAGGTTCACCGCGAAGCGGTACGGTTCCTTCTCTCCCCAGGCGACTTCGTAAAGGCCCACGGCTTCCGGGGCATTATAGATTAACTCCTGCCGAGAAGCACGCTTTACCTCGATGGAATTGGATTCCGTTGGCTCGCGCCGCTGCACCAGGGCCTGTGTAACCGGAACGCCCGGATCAAAGGTTCGCGGTTGCCCAGGCGGCGTCGGCGGCTCATATTCCTTAAACCGGCCAAGCTGCATCAGCAGGTTGTCCAGGAACAAGGGGAGCGTCCCGGCGGGCTGCTTTGGCCAATTGGTATTCCATACCATTCGTCCCCCGTCTTCCACCACCAGGGGAAACGTCAGGATCAAATCGGCGAAACGGTCGCGGCCGAGCAGCCAGGCGATCGGCTCCAATTGGGTTTCGATCAGGGCGGAGGCGCGCTGCCCCAAGGCCTCCTTGGGAAGGGCCTTGAATTGGCCGACGTTCATGCCTTGCAGGGTGTCGATGCCGCGCATCAGGGGGTGGGCCGTGCGGAATTCCTTGACAAAGGCTCCCTTGATCGTGGGGAGATCGCTCCAGTTGCCGCCGGTCCAGGGCGGCGCGGCTCCGATGAAAAAGGTGTTGGCTTCCGGCATCTCCTCGATTTTTCCAGGCTGAACGCGATCGAAGACCACGAGGTCAAACCGATTGGTTCGGACCGCCTCCTGATAAAGAGGGTTCTTTTCGAAGTCGATCGGCGCGAGCCGGGAGAGCACCAGCTTTTGTCTTTCCAGGCTGGCCTTGAAGAAAGCATCGAGGATTTCGTTTTCGGGGCCGATCCATAAGACCCGAGCACGGCGGACCGGTGCGATGGCCAGCCAAGCCTGATTGTCCAGATCAAAATCATCCTTCCAGTCCGCTCCCGTGGCGGCGTCGGTCAGCGTTAACCGCAGATACCCCTGGCCCGGATCCTTGATCAGGAAGCTGATCATCGGTTCGGGCTGGCTGTCGCCAGGGACGAACAGGGCCTTGCTCGGCAGATGGTCGGATCGGGTCATCTCGCGGCGGGTTCGGCCGGCCATGGGCGCCGGCTTGACCTGCTGATCCAAACGGGCGCCGCCGGCGATCACTTCCAGGCGAACCGCGACCTGGTGCGGCAGGGGGCGTTCCGTGAAATTTTGAATCCGCACGGCGATTTCGTATTGGTCCGCCCTGGCCTCATCCCGGCGCAGCCCCACGCTGGTGATGCCCACGTTGTTGGCCTTGGGATCGCCAATCAGCTCCATGCGCGCCCGCAGCCTGCCCAGTTGAAAGTCAGGCAGATCATCGAACCGGCCGTCGCTGAAAATGACGACCTCGGCCTGCAACCCCTCGGCGGGGGCCAGGGAGCGGGCCATCTGCCCCCGCGGGTCTTCGATCGAACCCTCGATGGAGGAGCGCCGCGGATTGGCCTGCCCCTCGGCCAAGACCAGGGCTTGCTCGATCTTCGTCTTGCGCTGCGTCGGGAGAATCCGGCCGACGGCCTGCAGCAGTTCCTCCTTGCGATTCGTGAAGGATTGCATAATCTGGGCTTCTTGATTGAAGACGATGAGCATGGCCTGATCGCTGGGGTCCAGGGCTTCGATCTGCTTGCGGAGCCGCGTCTTGGCTTCTTCCAGGCGGTTGGGTTTGACGTCGGTCGCCGACATGCTCGCGGAGTTATCCACCAGGTAGATGAAATGCCGCCCCTTGGCCTCGCTGTTGTAGGTGGGCGCGGCCAGGGCATAGCCCACGAAGAGCAGGAACAAGAGCTGCAAGATCAAGAGCAGGTTGCGCTTGAGCCACTGCAGCAGGCTGTTGACGTGCAAATCCTCGACGCTCTTGCGCCAGAGAAACGTGCTCGGCACCTGCAAGACCTTGCGCCGCAGCTTGAGGAAATAGAGCAGAATCACCAGCAAGGGGATCAGGGCCAGGATCAGCCAAAAGAACTCGGCCAGGGGCGTGGGAAACGTCAAATGCCAATGGGTTTCCAACCAATCCCGGGCAAAGGTCAGCGTCCCGGCCAGGCCGATTCCCAAGATCAGGATCACGAAAAGGGCCAGGCCGAAGCCCGTTCGGGACAGGGCCAGCCAGCGCTGATTTTCCGTTCTCTTGGGCTGCCAGGACATGCGACCCCACCCTTCGCACTACGAACTGCTTGGCTCCCGGGCCTCGTGCACCCCTCGCGCGCCGCCGTCACCGCAACAAGCCGCGCTGCCGCAGATAGGCCAGCACCAGGCGATCAAACGGCGCTTGATTGCTCGTGGTGATGAAATGAATCCCCCGGCGGCTGCAAAAGGATTGCAAGGCGGCCTGATACCCCGCCAGGTTTTGCTTGTACCGCCGAATCAAGGGCGCGGTCACGGTCACCTCGGCCAGGTCCTCATCCTCGATGTCCATCAGGCGCAGATCGCCCATCAGCTCCGGCTCCAGTTCCTCCTGGGCCAGGACCTGAATGGCGTAAATGTCCATCTGCCGGGTCAGCAGGTAGCGCAGCGGCTCCTCAAACCCTTGCTTGTCCATGAAATCGGAGATCAAAATGGCGATGCCCTTTTGCTGCGCCCGCAAGACGAAGGACTTCATGGAGCGGCGCAGGTCGCCGACGCCGGGTTGCGGTTCGATTTTTTTGAGGAAGTCCATGAGCCGCCAGACGCTGCTGCGGCCGCGCAAAGTCGAGGTGCCATCCACCAGGTCGTCGCAAAAGACGTGGGCCGAGACGCGGTCGAGGTTGATGAGGCCGATGAAGCCCAGGGCCGCCGCGATCTGCTTGGCGTAGTGCAGTTTGGTCGGCGTCCCAAAATCCATGGACAGGCTGCCGTCGATCAGCAAATGGAGCCGCAGGTCTTCCTCTTCCAGGAACAGCTTGATGAACAGGCGATCCAGCCGGGCATAGAGATTCCAATCGAGAAAGCGCAGGTCGTCGCCGATAGCGTAGTGTCGATGATCGGCGAACTCGACGCTGGTCCCCTTGCGTTTGCTCAGGCGGTCGCCCTTGAAGCGTCCGGCCAGCATTTTGCGCGAGACCAACTCCAACTGCTCGAGCTTGGCGATGAATTCGGGTTGGAGCAACGGTTCTTGGCTGACGGACATTGGTCCTCTTGCTCAAGCGAAAAAGAGTTGGCTTGGGTTCCAGACGCAGTATGATCGTAACGTAAGCGGAAGAAGTTTTCTAGCGGTTAGATCGTTCAACCGCGCGTTCGGGTCGGAAGCCAGCGAGGTCGATTCATGTGGAGAAAAGGGTTGCGCCGCTTGTCCGTGGGCGTGCTGCTGTTCCTGGTGGTTCTATCGGGATACGCCGGTTGGTTTTGTTGGCAAAGCTCGGACCCGCTCATGAAGTTTTTCGCGTTCGCCTATGCTGCCTTTGGCCTGGCGTGCCTCGGGGCAACCTACAAGATCGTCGCGCCGAGCCCGCCGGCCGCCAAAACCAGCATCCCCGCACTCCCAGCGAACCCAACCGGGACGGAACAAGCGAACCCCGCGCCGCCCGCCGATGCGAAGGAGGCCACGTGAGACCGCTTGCCCTGTGCTGCTTGCTTGCCCTTTTGGGGTCGCTGGCCCTGTTGGCCGAGGAGCCTGCGCCGCGACCTCCCTACACGCCGACGGAGCGTTATCAGAAGCAAACGCTCGAAGGCTTCCAGCTTTATCTTCACCCGGACGCCCTCAAGCAAGAAGCGGTCCTCAAGGAAACCCTGGAGCTTCTGGGGGACAAATTGGCGGAGATCAAACGCTTGCTGCCAGCAGATCGCGTCGATCGGCTCTCGCAGATTCCCTTCTGGATCGAATGGAAGGTTCGGCCCAAGGGAGCCGCCGAGGTCCACATCTCCGCCGCCTGGCTCAGGGAGAACGGCTACAACCCCGACAAACGCTATGGCGTCGAGATCAACAACATGGAGAACTTCATCCTGTGGACCAAGCGGGATCAGCCCATGATGGTGCTCCATGAATTGGCCCATGCCTATCATCATCGCTTCCTCGGCGCCCGCCACGCCGGGATCGATGCCGCCTTTCAACAAGCCAAGGAACGCAAGCTCTATGACGAGGTCGCCTACGTCCACGGCGGCAAAAAGCAGAAAGCCTATGCCATGACCAATCCCGATGAATACTTTGCCGAGCTGACCGAAGCCTATTGGGGTAAGAACGATTTCTACCCTTTCACCCGTGACGAGTTGCGGGAGCACGACCCCATTGGCTATCGCTTGATGGAAGACATTTGGGGCAAGTGAACCCCTGTCTTCATTTTACCTATTGCGGTTCACTCGTGGGCGTGCAACAGGGTCGGAAGCCCAGCTTCGAGCAGGGTTGCATGAGTACCTGAATCCCCTCGGCTCTTATTTGCCCGGTGGGGGTTTCGGTGATGCCGGTTCTTACTTTGCCGGTGTCGTTTCCGGCTTCGTCGCCGGTGCGGTGGGCGTGGGTGCCGGCGGAGTCGGCGT
>JACTMY010000007.1 GCA_014584395.1 Planctomycetota bacterium
CGCACCATGTGACCAAATGCGGCTGCGCCCTCGCGGCGTCCAACTTCCCCACGCACGCCACCAGACCCTCCGCGGCGGCAAGCAGCGTCCCAGAGTCCTTTTCCCGGCCCAGGCGCGCCACCAACGCCTCGCACCCTTGGACCAACAGCGGCTGGCCCGTCGCGGCGTCCAGCTTCCCCACGCATGCCGCCAGACCCGTCGCGGCGGCTCGCAGCGTCCAGTATTCCTTTTCCCGGCCCAGGAGCGCCACCAACGCCTCGCACCATGTGACCAAATGCGGCTGCGCCCTCGCGGCGTCCAACTTCCCCGGCGGCTTGCAGCGTCCCATAGTCCTTTTCCCGGCCCAGGAGCGCCACCAACGCCTCGCACCCTTTAACCAAATGCGGCTGCGCCGTCGCGGCGTCCAACTTCCCCACGCACGCCACCAGACCCTCCGCGGCGGCGCGCAGCGTCCCATTGTTCTTTTCCCGGCCCAGGCGCGCCACCAACGCCTCGCACCATGTGACCAAATGCGGCTGCGCCGTCGCGGCGTCCAACTGCCCCACGCACGCCACCAGACCGTCCGCGGCGGCACGGAGCGTATCAGGGTCCTTCTCCCGGCCCAGGAGCGCCACCAACGCCTCGCACCATTTGACCAACAGCGGCTGCCCCGTCGCGGCGTCCAACTTCCCCACGCACGCCACCAGACCCTCCGCGGCGGCACGCAGCGTCCAGTATTCCTTTTCCCGGCCCAGGCGCGCCACCAACGCCTCGCACCCTTGGACCAACAGCGGCTGGCCCGTCGCGGCGTCCAGCTCGCAGCGTGTCAGAGTCCTTTTCCCGGCCCAACACGGCGACCAGTGCATCAATCGTGGAAACGAGCGACCCCTGAGTGATCCAAGGAAGATAGGCGGACCATGAAACGTGCTGGAGTTCGCGCCTTTGGGCCAAGTCCTTGATCGCCTCGGCAAGCGCTGGCACATCGCTGCTGCCCAGTTCCAAGGTCAAGAAGCAAGCCGCGGCCTTGCAACGGATGTCCGCCTGGGGGTCGCGCTGCACCTTCGCCGCCAATGCCAAAGCACGCTGACGCCGGCTCGGGCTGGCTCCCACCGCGGCTTGCGTCGCTTCCGGCAACCGGCGCAGAAACCGCACGGCCACGTCAGGGTCACGCAACGCCTCTTCAAGGAAAATGTGCTTGAGCCGGGCTTCCGGCAACGACGCCAGGTGTTCCAAGGCGATGAGTTCTGCGGGGTCATAGGTTTTTTGGTTGTAACCGAGCGGCCGCAAGAGCCCGGCCATGAGATAGCGTTCCGCCTGGTCGCGTTCCTTATCCGCACGATCCCGCTCCTTCATGGCTTCCTGCCGTTGGTCCGCCTCCGCCTTGCGGGCCTTTTCCTTCTCATCCCGTTCGCGCTCGGCCCGGTCCCGTTCTTCCACGGCCACCTTGCGTTGTTCCGCTTCGTCACGCCGGGCCTGGTCGGCGTGCCAGAAGCCCAGCGAGGTGCCGATGATGCCACCGATGAGGGCCAGAAGGAATACCGTGGCGGCGATCACCATGGCCCGGTTGCGGCGGACGAACTTCCGCACGCGGTAGCCGACGCTGGGCGGCCCGGCCAGGACCGGCTCCAGGTTGAGATAGCGCTGAATGTCCCAGGCCAGGGCGTTGGCGGTGTCGTAGCGGCGGCCCCGGTCCTTCTCCAGGGCCTTCATGATGATCCAGTCCAGATCCCCCTGGATGAGCCGGGTGAGCCGTTTCGGCTCCAGCTTGCGGCGGGCGGCGATGCTGGGCAACTCCGCCGAGGAAGAGAGCCGGGTGCTGGGCTTGTGCGGCTCCACTTCCCGGATCATGCGGAGCATCTCGATAAAGCCGGCGCTGCGGAGTTGCTCGCTGGTGAACGGCGGAGTGCCGGTGAGCAGTTCGTAGAGCAGCACGCCGAGGGAATAAATGTCGGCGCGCGTGTCGATGTCCAGGTTGTTGAGTTCCGCCTGTTCCGGGGCCATGTACTCCAGCGTGCCGACGATCTGGCCCACTTCGGTGAACATCGTCTTTTCGGTCAGCTTCTGCTGCGTGGCCTTGGCGACGCCGAAGTCGATCACCTTGGGCACGGGCCGGCCATCGTACAGGGCGACGATGACGTTCGACGGTTTGATGTCGCGGTGGATGATCCCCTTCTGATGGGCGTGCTGCACCGCCTGGCAGACCGGGATGAACAGGTCGAGCCGTTCCTTGGGCGTGAGGTGTTCCTGGTCGCAATACTTGGTGATGGGAATGCCCTTGACCAGTTCCATGACGAAGTAGGGGCGGCCGCCAACCTCTGTCGTTCCCGCGTCGAGCACCTTGGCAATGTTCGGATGGTCCATCATGGCGAGGGCCTGGCGTTCGGCTTCGAAGCGAACCAGGACATGGCGCGAGTCCATGCCGGCCTTGATGATCTTGAGGGCGACCCGGCGTTGGACAGGCTTTTCCTGCTCGGCCAGGAACACGGCTCCCATGCCGCCCTCGCCCAGCTTTTGCAGCAGCTTGTACGGCCCGATGCGCGAACCAGGGCCTTCGGTGATGGTGTCGGGCCGGGTGCCGTTGGGTTTGGCGGATGGCACATAGTCGCCGGTGGCTTCCAACGGCGGTTTATCCAGCAGGCTGTCTTTCCCGTCATGGGCGGCGAGCAGGGCTTCGATCCTGGCTCGCAGTTCGGCATCCTGGGCACAGGCAGCGTCCAGGAACGCGGCCCGCTCTTCCGGGGCTTTCGCCAGCGCTTCGTGAAAGAGAGTTTCTTCGCTCATGGCCGCCTTGACGCAAGGGGTGAATAACGGTTCTTCACCCATACATGCGCAGAAACGGCGGTCGAAGCACCATAATTTCCGTTTTTTTTTGATCCACTTCCCGGAGAACGTGCCCCTTGCAACCATGTAGACAAACAGCAACGTGCCTATTTAGGATTTGGAGACATCCCAGATCGGCCGCCTTCCTACAACCCGCCCAGCGCCGCTGCTTTTCCAGCGCGGCTACTCCGATTGCAGCGGCCCATCCCCGCGCCGCTTCATAAAATACGGGTCTGTCGCACACTTCATGGAAGACCGCCGTCCTCACGATGAGTGTCTCCCCGCAACCCCTTCGCGCAGGAATCTCTTCGATGAAAGCCGTCCGATTTCATCAGCATGGCGAACCCAACCAGGTCCTTCGCGTCGAGGACGTTCCCCTTCCCGAGCCGGGTCCCGGCCAGGTCCGCGTCCGGATGCTGCTCAGTCCGGTGAATCCCTCGGACCTGCTCGTCGTTCGCGGCGAGTATGGGGCGCAGCCCAACCTCCCGGCGACCCCGGGCTTTGAAGGCGTGGGCATGGTGGAAAAGTCGGGCGGCGGCCTCTATGGCAAGCTCATGGTCGGCAAGCGCGTGGCCGTGCTCAACAAAGCCGCGGGCAATTGGGCCGAGCACGTCGTCCTGCCCGCGCAGCAAGCCTTTTCCTTCATCCCAAAAAGCCTGCCCGACGAGCAGGTGGCCACGCTCTTCGTCAACCCGGCCACCGCCTACATCCTCGTCACCGACGTCCTGCGAGTGCCGCGCGGCGCCTGGCTCTTGCAAACCGCGGCAGGCTCCTCGCTGGGCAAGATGATCATCCGCCTGGGACGCCACCTCGGCTTCCGCACGATCAACGTCGTCCGCCGCTCCGACACCGCCGCCGAGATTCAAAAGCTGGGACCGGACGCGATCATCGACATGAGCAAGGAAGACCTGGAGGAGCGCGTCGCCGATTTGACCGGCGGGCAGGGCGTCGCTCATGCCCTCGACGCCGTGGGCGGCGAGACGGGGTCCAAGGTCGTCCGCTGCCTGGGAACCAAAGGCAAGATGGTGATTTATGGGGCCTTGGCGGCGGATCAATCGATCCAGGTCAGCGCCCGCCGGATGATCATGGGCAGCAAGACGATCCAGGGCTTTTGGCTGTCGGATTGGGCGCGGAGCAAGAGTCCGCTCAAGATGCTGATGCTGCTCCGCAAGGTGGGCCGCCTCATCGACCAAGGACTGCTGCGCAGCGACGTCGCCGCCACGTATGCATTGGACCAAATCACGGAAGCCGTCACCGCCGCGGAAACCCCCGGCCGCATGGGCAAAATCCTCCTGCGCATGACGACGCTGGAGTAGGCGGGGCGAAGGTTTATTCTTTGCCCGCGTCAGTGCGTCGGGTCGCGGGGGAGTTTGTCCAGCACGGCCGGGGCCGAAAGGTCGACTCGGTCCCATGGTATCTTCGACATGGCCTGGCGGGTCTGCTCGCCCATCGGAAAACGCCATTCATCCACGAAGATCGGCGACAGGTCCTTCCGCGCAGCGACGGAGGCAGCGACCAGCCACATCAGCGATTGCCTCAGGGCGGCTTGCGGGCTGTTCGGGTTGACTTCGGGGCAGCGCAGCAGTTCCCGATAACACCGCTTCACCCACTCATCGCCGCCGAGTTCGCGGCGCAGCTTGAGCATGGCCGAGGCATAGATGACCGGTTGATCGGAGGGGCCGGGAACGCCCCCCAGCCGCGGGGCTTTCTCGTCCATCCCGCCTTGCAGGGTGAATCCTTGCAGGAAGGCGAGGTCGGTCTTGGCGTAATGGTCGATGGCTTGCTCGATCTGCCGCCGCGTCGCGGCATCCGGGTCTTCGCACTTCAGGGCATCCATGGCGGCATAGCGCATGAAGACGGCAAACCCCGTGGTGAAGGAGGAATGGCGGTGCCCGAAGAGGAAGAAGTTGCGGCCCATCTCGTAGAAGTAATAATGGGGAAAGGCCTTGGGGTTCTTCTTCACGAGGGGAAAATCGACGCGGTCGAAAGCGGAGACTTCGATGCCGGTGACGCCGACAAAGCCGCAGCCATAGCCGCACGTCAGCTTGGCATCGGGCACGGCCGCAATCGTCGGCTGCCCCTTGAGCTGTTTGAAGCGCCGCGGCGATCGGCCCATGATCTCTTCATAAAACTGCCAGGCCCCATCGAGCCGGTCGAGGAAGACGCCCATGACTTGGCGGTCCAGGTCGTTCTTGGCGGTGAGGAACACGATCCGCTTGCCCTGCCAGGGATAGAGCATCGCGTCTTGTCCCTGCTCTTTCCAGCGTTCAGGGTAAAAGGCGATGGGGAGGTAATCGATGGCCGGCCCAGGCGATGCTTCAGGCGGATTCGCACATGCAGCATCCATGAGTCCAATGGTCGACAGCAAAAGTCCGAGGCACAGACAACGCATGGTTTGTTCCTTTGGCAAGGCGGGTCGGTGGCAGGTTCAAGAGCCATGGCTTATTGATTCCACGGCTCGGACTTGGCCAATAAACGGTTGCGTTCGAAGTTGATTTGGGGCTTGGCGTCGAGGATGGCGGCGAAGCGTTGCCATTCCGCCGCCGAGAGCGTGAAACAGCCTTGATCGAGCAGCCTGATCGATCAGGTCCCGCGTTTGCGTTTTCATGCGGAGATTGACAACGACGTTGGGCTGGTATGGCGAGTTTGGCATCGTTGCCTCCTTGTAATTCCCATGAGTTTACCCGGCCGTCAGCAAGTCGCTTATCCGCACTGCCTAATTGCCCGTTCTCTGAAAGCAGCGCGCCGCGGTGCTCCCCCTTGGCTCAGCCCAATTGCCGCAGATAATCCGCCAAGGCTTCCTCCCAGGGGCGGAGGCGGGGGACGGCCCCATGCTCGGTCGTCAAGACGCAATACTCAGGCCGGCGGGCGGGATCGTTCCGCTCGGCGGTCGTGCACGGCTGCAGGTCGGCGGCCACCCCGGCCAGTTCAAAGATCTTGGCGGCGAAGGCGTGCCAACTGCATTGCCCCTGCTGGGTCAGATGGTACAGGCCAAAGGGAGCCGCTTCGATCAGCCGCAGCGCCGCCTCGGCCAGGTCGGCGGTGAAGGTGGGCGTGAGGAACTGATCCTCGACCACCCGCAGGGGCTTTCTCTGCCGGGCGAGCTTGAGCATGGTGTTGACGAAGTTGCCGCCCTTGCCCCCGGCGCCATGCCGGCCATAGAGCCCCGAGGTGCGAATGACGAAATGCTTGGGGCACAGGGCGCGGACGAAATATTCGCCGCACAATTTGCTCAGGCCATAGACGCTGAGCGGTCCCGGTGCATCGCTTTCGACGTAGGGCTGATCGCGAAACCCATCCAATCCGAACACATAGTCGGTGCTGAAATGCACGAGTACGGCCTCGACGTCGCGGCAGACCTGAGCCAGCGTTCGCACGCCCCAGGCGTTGACGGCAAAGGCGGCTTGCGGTTCCGACTCGGCACGGTCGACGAGGTTGTAAGCGGCACAGTTGAAGACGAGGGTCGGCCGCCATGCGGTCAATTGTTGCGTCAGTGCTTCGGGTTGGGTCAAATCCAACTCGGCGCGCCCGCACGGCAGCACGTCCTCGGCGGGCAAACGGCCGCACAGATCCCGGCCCAATTGGCCATGAGCGCCGAGCACGACGATCGCTGGCTTTGACATCCCCCTGTCACTCCGAAACTTCGCTCCAGCGCTTCAGCAGGCGATGTTCGACGCCAAGCTGATCGCAGACGCGGCCGACGATGAAGTCGATCATGTCATCGAGGGTCCGCGGCTGGGTGTAAAAGGCGGGCATGGCCGGCAGGACGACGGCCCCGGCCTCGACGCACGCAGCCAGGTTGCGCAGTGGCACCAACCCCAGCGGCGTCTCCCGGGGCACGAGAATGAGTTTGCGCCGCTCCTTCAGATGCACGTCGGCGGCGCGGTGGATCAGGTTCTGCGACACGCCGTGGGCCACGGCGGCCACGGTCCCCATGCTGCACGGACAGATGACCATGCCGCCGGTGAGGAACGATCCGCTGGCGATCCCAGCCCGGAAATCCATGTGGTGGTGATACCGCAGCCGCGTTTGTGCCTCTGCCGCTAAATGGGGCAGCAGGGCCTCGCCGCGGAACTGCTTCAGGTCCAGCTTCAGGTTCAATTCCGTCTCGAAGACGTGGGTCGCGGCGGGGCTGATGGTCAAATGGACCGTGCGTCCCGCGGCGAGCAGCACGTCGATCAGTCGAACGGCGTAGGGCGCGCCGCTGGCGCCCGTGATGGCCAGGACCAGGTCGGTGGCAGCCATGGGCAAAGGTGTCCTTGTGGTCGCTTAAAACCCGAGCACTTCCTTCATTTCATACCACCCCGGCGGCCGGCTGGCGAGGAAGCGCGCCGCCTGCAGCGCCCCGCGGACGTAGCAATCGCGGCTATGGGCGCGATGGGTCAGCTCGAGCGTCTCCCCCAGCGTGCTGAAGAGGACATTGTGCTCGCCGACGTTGTCGCCGGTCCGCACGGCGTGGATGCCGATCTCTTCCCGGGGCCGTTCGCCGACCAAGCCCTCGCGGCCGTGGCGGAGCTTGGTTTGCCCCATGGCCCGTTGGATGATGTCAGCCAGGTGCAGCGCGGTGCCGCTGGGAGCATCCTTTTTGAAGCGGTGGTGCTTTTCAACGATCTCGACGTCGAAATCCTGTTCCTTGAGCGCGGCGGCCGTCGTCGATAAAAGCTGCATGAGCAGATTCATGGCCAGGCTCAGATTCGGCGCTTTCATGACGGCGGTTTCGTGAGCGGCGGCCCGAATGTCCTTCATTTGGGCGGGGCTGTGGCCGGTGGCCGCCACGAGCAGGGGGATGCGCCGCGCGACGCAGCTCTTCAGAGCCAGCATCGTTCCCTCGGGCGTGGAAAAGTCGATGACCACGTTCAGCGGCTCCAGCCCGATCTCCGCGTGCACCGGCACCTTGATCGGACCGATGCCGCAAAGTTCGCCGATGTCTTGTCGAAGGTTTGGATGATCGGGAAATTCATACGCGCCCGTAATTTTGAGCTGAGGATCGTCCGCAGCCAATTGAACGACCCTGCGCCCCATGCGTCCGCAGGCGCCATAAACACCGAGGTTGATTTTGTTGGACATGATCCGACCTTCCGAAAATGCCGTGAGAAGGAACGCGGCGGCTAGGCGTTAAAGCCGCGTCCTATTCATGATATGTCATGCCGAGAAAGCTGACGAACCCTTTTCTTGTCGAGAAATTTGCTTCTCCGTTAACCGTAAAGTAAGTTTCATCGATTTCTTTTGACTTGTTTTTCCAGGGCGCGCAGAAGTCATGGCCATGCTGTAAAACTGATTTCTTCGTCCTCTGGCTTGATTTTCGCGTTGCGACAGAAAATACGGCTCTTTAGAGTGGATGATACCGCTTGACAAGGATGCGGGATAAGCGATGGGAGTGGCCGAATGACCAGGATCATGGACGTCGGACGCGCTCCCGCCGATGCAGCCTTGAGTGTTCCCCATGGTTGCCTGGGGAATAACGACCTTGGCTGTCGACGAGTGCAGGTCATGAACGAAGCCCTGTCCCAAAGGCTGGCCGTGACGGTGGTGGAGAACGACCACACCGACGTGGAGGCTTGCACCCAGGCGCTGGAAGAATGGCGCGTCGGCTATCAACTCGCCCGCAACGTCCCCGACGGCATCAAGCTGCTCCGCAAGCAGCCCACGCCGATCCTGATCACCGATCTGCATGCCCCTTATGAAAACGTGCCGGCGCGGCTGGGCGGCTTGAATCTCCTCGAACAAGTGCGGCAGGATTGGCCGGACACCTCGGTCCTCATGCTGGCGGACGATGACGACTTGCCCCATTTGAACGGCTGCATCGAGGCCGGCGTGGAGCGTTTGCTCTTGAAGCCGCTGCGCCGGGCGGAGCTGCGCCTGGCCATCGATTCCAGCCTGGCCGCTCAGGAGCGCCGCCACCACCGCCTGCAATATCAACGCAAGCTGGAACGGCGCGTGCAGCGGCAATCGGACCGCTTGCGGCTTCGCTTGAACAACGCTTTGGCCAGCCTGTTCATGACGCTCGACATCCGCGACCCCATTACCCACGCCCATTCCCGCCGGGTCAAACGCTACGCCGCCTTGCTCGTCAAGGCCCTGGGGTTGGACTCCAAGCAGCAAAAGGAAATCACCCTCGGCGCCAAGCTCCACGACATCGGCAAAATCGGCATCGACGAGACCATCCTGCGCAAGCCCGGCGATTTGACGGCCGACGAAATCCAGGCGATCCAGCAGCACACCCTCATCGGCGTCAACATCATCAAGCCCCTGCTCAAGCAGCCCCGCGTGCTGGCCGCCATCATGCACCATCATGAGCGGATCGACGGGCGCGGCTATCCCCACGGCCTCGTCGGCGACGCCATCCCCTTCGAGGCGCGCGTGGTCAGCGTCGTCGATTGCTTCGACGCCTTGACCAGCCTGCGGCCCTATCGCAACCAGCCCATGGTCACGAGCCACGCCATCGAGTTGATGATGCGGCAAACCAACGGCCACCTCGACCCGCAATTCGTCAACGTTTTCAAGAAAGTCCTCGAAACGCAAACCGGCGAGATCGACGCCATCCGCCGCATGACCTGACCACTCTTGCCTTGCCAAGGCGGCTCACGCTAGCCGCTTCATCGGATTCAGGTCTCATTATGGAGATTTCTAAATTTCCTTTGGCAGCAAGGAAGAAGTGCCGCTAGACTAAGTGACGCTTAAACCGGGCTGCGGCCCTTCACGGTCATACCCCCTTTCAGATCCATTCGAAGGAGTTTCTGGTCATGTCCACTCGCTGGCTGAAATCACGCAACCTGTTTCTGGCCGCATTCATCGTGTCCGTGGGTCTAGGCTCGCTGGCCATTGCCCAGGATGATGGTACGCGCAAAAAAGGTCGACCGCTGACGGAAGATCGACTGGTCGAATTTCTGGAAGGTCTGGGCTATGAAGTGAAGGAAACCAAAAACAGCAACGGTTCCATCACCGCCAATCTCACGATGGAAGTCGGCACCTGGACGTTGTACCCCACCGTCAGCCTCAGCCCGGACAAGACAGTGATCTGGGTCACGGTCGGCCTGGTGAAACTGGAAAAAGGCATCCCCGACGACATCATCGTGAAGATCTTCGCTGAGAACGAAAAGGATTTGAAATTCTTTTCGATGAACCCCTCGACGAGGCTGCTCAAGATCAACTTGCCTTTGCCTAACTTCGACAACATCACGCCCGCTTACTTCCGCGAACAGATGGAATTCATGAAGAAGCGCATCGCCACCACCGAGGACTTGTGGAATCCCAAGAAGTGGTCCAGCAGCGGCAGCGGCGGCAAGGACGGCTAATCGCACATCGACAGCTTCCATGAAAGAACCAACCCTCGCCAGGCTCCAACCCGGCGAGGGTTCTTTGTTCGACGCGGCCAAGAGGCGTTCGTTCACAGGCTCAGAGCTGCATAGGGCAGATTGAACGTCTCGGCGACGGGCTGATTGGTCACCTGGCCCCGGTGCATGTTGACGCCATGGAAGAGGGCCTGATTTTCCGAGACGGCCTTGGCGAAGCCCTTGTTGGCCAACTGCACGACGTAGGGCAGGGTGACGTTGCACAAGGCATAGGTGCTGGTGCGGCCGACGGCGCCGGGCATGTTGGCGACGCAGTAATGGATGACGTCGTCCACCTTGTAGGTCGGGTGGCCGTGGGTCGTGGGGCGGGCGGTTTCGACGCAGCCGCCCTGGTCGATGGCGACGTCGACGATGACGGCCCCGGGCTTCATTTTCTTGAGGTCGTCCTTGCGAATCAGCCGGGGGGCGCGGGCGCCGGGAATGAGCACCGCGCCGACGACGAGGTCGGCCAGGGCCAACTGTTCGAGGAGGTTGTGCCGGTCGCTGAAGAGCGTGGTCACATTCTTGGGCATGACGTCGTCGAGATAGCGGAGGCGGTCGAGATTGACGTCGAGGAGGGTGACGTGGGCCCCCAGGCCCGCGGCGACCTTGGCAGCGTTGGAGCCGACGATGCCGCCGCCCAAGATGAGGACCTGCGCCGGCAGCACCCCCGGCACGCCGCCGAGCAGAATCCCCCGCCCCTCGAAGGGCTTCTCCAAATACTTGGCCCCCTCCTGGATGCTCATGCGGCCGGCCACTTCGCTCATCGGCGTCAGCAGCGGAAGCTGTCCCTTGGCGTCCTTGATCGTTTCGTAGGCGATGGCCGAACAGCCCGATTGGAGGACGGCCTGGGTCAGTTTCTCATCGGCGGCAAAGTGGAAATAGGTGAAGACGATCTGCCCCTGCCGCAGTTGGCCATACTCGCTGCCCAAAGGCTCCTTCACCTTGACGATCAGGTCGGCCTTCTGCCAAATGGCGGCGGGTTCGGTCACGAGCGTCGCGCCGCTGGCGGCGTACTGCTGATCGCTGATGCCGCTGCCTTGCCCCGCGCCGGTTTGCACGAGCACTTGATGGCCGGCCTGGGTGAGCGTTTCCACGCCGACGGGCAGCATCGCCACGCGATACTCATCGGCCTTGATTTCCTTGGGGACGCCAATGATCATGATGAAGGTTCCTTGCCGGGATTCGAGGATGAGGCCACGGACAGACGGAGCCATTATAAGAACTCTTGAACCGTCCACGGCGGGATTTTCCGCTAACGGATGAGTGAACAAATGCTACCGTTCGGCGGTCATGAAATCTTCACATTTTTTTTGTTCACGATTGACACAAGCTTGGCAATGGAGAAAATGATGCCTACGTAATGACTCCGATGCGTGTTGATTGTTTGGGGAGGGTTGATCGTGAATCGTCGCTTTTGGTTGCAATTGGCAGCGTGGTTGGGTCTCTTCCTGGCATCGTCAGCCACCACCTCGGCTCAGACGTATTATGCCGTGTCTGGAGCAGGCAATGCACCTTCCAATCTCTGATCCTCTCACCGGGGCTGCCACGCTCGTGGGAGCGACCGGCTTTTCCCACGTGACGGGATTGGCCATCGATCCCACCACGGGTAATTTATTTGGACATGTGAGCAACCTTTTTGGAAACGGCGACACGCTCCTGATCAGTATCGACAAAAATACCGGCGCCGGCACACTCATTGGCAACTCCGGCCATCAGATTCCCGACATGACCTTCCGCAGC
>JACTMY010000017.1 GCA_014584395.1 Planctomycetota bacterium
CATGCGTGTAGATCATGGTCGTTTCCACGTTCGTGTGCCCTAATGCTAGCCTAATTCAGCTTTGACCACAATTTAGTACACAACCAAAGCGAACGCCAACGAATACTCAGAGTGTTGGTGCGTTTCGCGGCGCTCAACGCACCCTACCGAACATGGCGAGCGGGGTTGCGTGAAATGGTCAGAACATCCATCCATGTCAGAATGGTTCAAGAAGTTGCGTCGATGACCATGTCCATGGTGGCCATTTGATCGTTTCATCGCGTTCTTCGCCGATCACTCATCGCAATTCCGGGACATATGGGCCGAAAAGGCGGGACAGCCATTCGCGGGGTGACGGCGAAAGCTCGAGCAGGGTGCCCGTCGGCTGCGAGGCCAGGGCCAGCGTCGCCTCGATGGTTCGGGCGATGGTGTGCGGCTCCAAGTCGGTGAAGAACAGATTCGGCAGCGCCCGGTAAGGGGCATAGCCCGGCTCATAGGACATGACGACTTTCAACCCCGAAGCCAGGGCCTCGCGGACCACCAGGGGAAAGCCCTCGCGAGCCTGCTTCGAGGGCAGGACCAAGAGGTCCGCCGCCCGATATAATTCAGCCACCTCGGCCTGGGGTCGCGGGGGCAGATAGATCACGCCCGGCCGCGGCAGTTTCAGCAGGTCAGGGTCGCCCGGTCCACAGATCACGAGGTCCATGGTCGAGTGTGCCGCCGCAAGTCGATGAGCTTCGAGCAGCAGCAGAATGCCCTTATCCGCCGTGATGCGGCCGACGAAGAGCACTTTGGGCCGGTCATCCTGCCAGCCCAGCCGATCGCGAAGCCGCTGGCGTTCGCCGGGCGCGGGTGGATGGAACAGGGCTGGATTGACCGAATAGGGCAGGAACAGGGATTTGCCGCGCGTCCCGGCCAGATATTCCAGGTCGGCCAGCACGCGCACGTTGTAGGCCACGAGGCGATTGGCCCGCCGGGTGGTCCAGCGTCCGAGGGTGCGGGCGGCAGTTTGCATCAAGAGGTTCAGCCAGGGAGTGGCCAGGGGCATGATGCCGCCGTGATCGGTGAGCAGCCGGGGTTTGCCGAGGTAGGCCGCCAATGACAGGGCGGCGACGGACGAGAGGAAGATAAACCCATGGGCATGGACGACGTCGGCCCATCGGACCTCGCGCCACAGGACGCTGACCAGGCGGGGGGAAAAGACGGGATAGGCCAGCCGCGCCCGCCGCTCCAAACCATGCCAGGCAGGGATGCGAATGACCCGCACTTGGGGAGGATAACTTGGCGATTGGGCCTGGCCCAGGAGGTCGCTGGTCACGTGGGCCACTTCGCAACCCGCCTCCGCCAAGGCGCGGATTTCCTGATCGACCAACACCTCGACGCCGCCGACGTGCGGCAGGCCGTGGTGCGAAACCACAAGGATGCGCGGCGGCCGCTTCATGACGGCCTCTTGCGGAGCACGACGCAGGAAATTTCAAAGGGCCGCACCAGCCAGGGGAGCCAATGCCAGCGTCCCCGGTCGGCGGAAGTGGTTTTGCTCGTCGGAAGTGGCAGCGATACCGTGGTTGCACCCATGGTCATCGAGCGCCATTTCGCCCGCGCATCGGCCATCACGCGGCCCGGATGGGAGATGAGCCGCTGCAGGGCATAAGTGCTCAAGTTGCCGCCGCGAATAATCGTGGCTTCAATAAGATCGGTTTGTGGAAAGAGCGCCGCCAGTTCCCGGGGCGAGGGGCGGAACATGGTGTCGATCGGATCTGGATGATAGGGGAAGCGATAGGGAGCGGAGACCAGGAGATAACCCCCCGGCGGGACGATCTGCGCGACGGTTTGCGCGACCAGTTCGGGGTGCTCGACGTGTTCAAGCAGGTTCGAACAAAGAACCGATTGAAACCGCATGCTGGCGAGCTGATCGCGAAAAGCGGGATCGCTCAGGTCTCCCACCAGGTCGACCCCCTCCGCGGCTTGCATGTCGGAATGGACGACCTTGAGTCCCAGGCTTCGAGCCGGAGCAAAGAGGTAGCGGTCCAGCCAGGGTTGAATCTCCGTTCGGAAGGCAAGGGTTTGACTGCCCAAATTGAGCATGGGAAACAGCTCATCTCGCCGTTTGCGCATCTGCCGGCCATACCAGCGGGCTTCAGGAATGAGCATCGCATCCCCCTGGCTTGCGCCCGAAGATGATGCCATGCGACGGCTGACGCAGGACGTGATTCTCTGCCCAGGCCAGCGGCGTGGCGAGCAGCGTGACCACGCCCCCGGCGAGACGGCGCAGCATCGCGCTGCCACCCCGGCCATAGGCGTGGGTCAAGGAGGCTTCGGGGATCAGGGAAGAGGCGATCACGCCGGCACAATTAAGGGCGGCATCCGGCCGCAGAGTAATCTTCTCATACCCGGCCGTATGCATCAGACACTGCAGACCTTCATGGCTGGGCAGCGTCAAATGGCGCGGCGCTTCGCCAACGTGAATCCACCGCCGGCCAAACCACCGCGCCTGTGCTCCATCGATGAGGGGCACGGCCCCGGCAAACCAGCCCCCCGGACGAAGCAGGGAATAGGCCTGCTGGACGGTCCGCAGCACGCTGGGGACGTGTTCGAGCAGATAAAAAGCGGTGATCAAATCGAACGACGCTGGTGAAAAGTGATCCGACAAGTGATCGATGTCGCTGACGACGGCTTTGATGCCGCGCTGCCGCAGTTCCGCCACCACTTCAGGCTGAAAGTCGCTCCCAACAACGTGATAGCCCCGCCTGCGAAAACCCTCGAGCCGCAGCCCGCGGCCGCACCCCACGTCCAGGAGCCGGGCGCCGATTCGTGGCGGTCCCGCCTGCTGACAGACGATGCGTACTTGCGCCTCATATTGCGGGAGGTAGAACAGTCGATATTCCAGCTTCGCCAGGAAGCGTTTAATGGCGGTCGGCTGGCCCATCTCGGGAGTGAAACTGTAGATCGGCGGGTAATAGCTGGGCAGGTCCTCTTCCCGGGGCTGGGGCGCTAGCTGCGCCGCGCCGCAGGTCAGACAGCGATCGAACGACCATTCCCCCGGGGCATGTCCCAGGCGATCCCGGACGTGAGCGAACAGCCTCTCCCGATTGCGGTCGCCACAGAATGGACAGGCAGGCCCCGCCGATGCTGGTGTCGGCAGCGGTCGACCCTCGGCCCGCGGCAGCGTCATGGACATGGTCCCTTCCCAGGATGAAGGTCGGCTAAAACATCGCCATCACGGGGAGGACGTGGGTTTGCGGACCGCCGCCCGTGACGTGCACCTGACCCTGGCCATCGACGTACACATCCACTTCGCTGCGAACGCCAAACTCAGGCAGATAGATGCCCGGCTCGATGGAAAAGAGAGTCCGTTTCATCACCTGGCGTTCGTCCTTGGTTTCAAGGTTGTCCATGTTGGCCCCGTTGCCGTGCGTCTCCTGGCCGATGCTGTGGCCCGTGCGGTGCACGAACGCCGCCCCATAGCCGGCGTCGTCGATGACCTTGCGGGTCGCTTCATCTACTTGCCAGCCCTGCAAGGGTTCCCCCTTGGCAAAGGCCGACCGGACCCGATTGATGCCGGCGTCCCGGGCTTGGGCGACGATTTGGAAAATCGTTTCGTATTTGGCCGGAACGTCAACGCCGAGGTAGCCGACCCAGGTCAGGTCGCTATAGATGCCCTTGGGGTGGTTCATCTTGGCCCACAGATCGATGAGGACGAAGTCGTTGGGCTGCAAGGGGGTGTCGCCGGTCTCGAAGTGGGGATCGCCGCTGTGCGGTCCGACGCCGACGATGGGCGGATGATACGTCGTCATGCCATGCCGATCAAAATGGGCCATGATCAAATTGGCCACGTCGCGTTCGGTGACGACGTTGCCCGCCCGCAGCCGTTCGGCGATGAACTTCCAGGCCAGGCCAAAGGCTGCCTCGGTATGGCGGGAGGCTTCGAGATGGAGCTGCCACTGCTCCTCATCCAGGCACGCTTCGAACCGTTGAATCAAGTCGCCCGAGGAGACGACGTGGACCCCGTGGGATTTCACGAGTTCGATGGTGCCGGCGTCGACCCGGGCCAGATAGGGAATGGCGTTGCGCGGGGAATATTCCATCGCCACGGTCTTGGCCGAACCGAGCAGCGCCTGGATGCCGGCTTCGAATTCCTGCCAGCGCAGGTATATATGCTTGGAGCCGGGCAGATGATCCAAGGCGCCGGACTCGATGCGATGAACCAGCTTGAGCGGTTCCCCCCGAGCGGGGATCATGTAGGCAAAACGCCTCGAACCCATGGAATCGGGCTTCATGTCCAACACGCGCTGCGCCAAGACGTTCAGACCGCGAAAATCATACAAGAGCCAGCCGTCGATGTTCATTTCCTGCAACGCGGCCTGAATGGCTTGGAGATTGAACATGGAGCACCTCGCCGGGGAGAAGGGTCATTTCAGCCCATTGTAAAGGAACCGCTGGGCTTGGCCAACCTGCTTGGCGGGTTCGAGGGAATGGGGTTCGGGTCCAGGCGTCGTCAAATCCAGACGCGGAGCCGTTCCTTCAGGTGAGGAGGCAGTTTGCGTTCCAAATAGCGGTGGACTTGATTGGGGTTGTAGCGCGTGCTGTAGTGGCCGCAGACGATCAGCTCGTTCTTGAAGCGCTCCGCCCGCTCCAAGAAATCGTCCAAATGCATGTGGCCGAACTTGTGGATTTTTTCGCGGCGATGGTTGGGCACGATGAAGCTCATCTCCGTGATCAGCACCTTGGCTTCGAAGAGCACGGGATGATCATCGAGGGCATGGGGGCTAGTATCTCCCGTGTAGGCCACCAGGGGCGTGCGGACTTCGTGGGTGATTTCCACGCCAGCGTATTTCAGATCGCGCAGCTCGTTGCCGGGCCGGCCATGATATTCCTCTTTCAATTTGAAGCGGCGCTCCCAAACGACGTAGCCGACCGAGGGAACCGTGTGCGAGGTGCGGATGACGCTGATGACGTGGTCCCGGGAAAGTTCGATCTCATCGCCGGGCTTGACGCCCTTGAGTTCGACGACCATGCGGCCGCGATCGAGCCGCTGCCAGACGAGCAGCAGCTTCTTCACGTCCTCCAGGTTGGCTTCGGGGAGGTAGATCGTGGGCGGCTTCATCTTCATCATGCGCCGCCGGGCAATGTAGACCGGCAGCGCCGCCATGTGATCCAGATGGGCGTGCGAGATGAGCCAGGTGGGCGTCACCATGAAATCCCAAGGCTGCGCCCCCAAGTCGAAGCCGATTTTCAGCTCGGGGATGCGCCAATAGCTCTGCACGGCGGCCCTGGAGTATCCCTCCACGGTCAGACCGGCATGTTCGAATTTCATGATGGGGGCGTTGTCAACCACGTGCATCCGTCAATCAAAACTCACGCTTGCGTTTGATGCCAGGCTCGGGGACGGGATATTTGCCATCCTGGTCCGGCATGATCGGCGCGTCCGAGGTGAGCGTAAGCTGGTCGAGGTTCGGCGCGAATTCATGATCGCAGTTGAGCATTTGATCCCACTTGATGATCTGGCCCGTGTGGCATGCCATGCGTCCCATGCTGGCGGCGATGCTCGCTTCCACGCCGCGCCGCACTTCGTTGAAGGGCTTGTCGGCGCGGATCGCTTCCAGCAGATGATCCCACTCCAATTGATAAGGATTGGCTTCCTTACTGTTGCATTTCCACAGGATATTCTCCCGCTTGGACATGTCCTGGCCCTTGTAAGTTCGGGCAAAGCAGGGGGTGTGGCCTCGGGCGGAGATGACCGCGGCCCCTTTGGTGCCGTGGGCATAGCTGGCGAATTCTTGATGGCAGCCCGTCATGCAGCGGCCTTCGAGGAAGAGCTTGGCACCGTCGGCGAAGGTGTATTCCACGGAATAGGTGTCGAAATTTTGGTCGATGAAATTGCCGCGGTAATGCCGGCCGCCTGAACCCTTGGCCTCGACCGGCCAGGCGTCCTTCATCCAGCAGCATTCATCGACGTTGTGGATGAGGAAATCGCTGAACGCGCCGCCGCTGGCCCAGAGGAAAGAGTGGAAACGGCGAATCTGGTAGAGCAGGTCGTTGTACTTGCCGGGATTGCGGGTGGAGAAGGCGGAAGCGGTCGGGCCGGCCATGCGATAGGCCCGCATGAGCGTGATGTCGCCGATCTCGCCGTCCTTGATGCGGTTGAACAGTTCGCGCCGCTCGGTGCAATGGCGGCACATCAGCCCGACGCCCACCTTGAGGTTTTTCTTTTCCGATGCGGTCGCGAGGTCCAGCATGCGCCGGCTTGTCGGACCATCCACCGTCACCGGTTTTTCCATGAAAACATGCAATCCCTTGTCGATGGCGTATTGGAAATGGGGCCAGCGGAACGCCGGCGGCGTGGCCAGGATGGCGATATCCCCTGGACGCAGACAGTCCATCGCATGCTTGTAGCCATCGAAGCTGACGAACTTGCGATCATCGGGCACTTCCACTTGCCGTTTGAACTCGCCCGCCAGGCTGTCGTAGCTGCTCTTCAACCGATCCTCGAACACGTCCGCCATGGCGACCAGCTTGACCGGCCCCCCCGGTGCACGCATGGCATTCTCGGCGGCGCCCGTCCCGCGCCCGCCGCAACCGATCAAGGCCACCTGAAGCTCGTTCTTTTCGCCCGGATGCACGGCCGGCAGGGCCACATTGGCGAGAACGGATGCGGCCGCGGCGGTCGATGCGGTATGGATCAAAGTGCGGCGCGAAAGGCTCGATGCAGGGGCAGGCGTCATGATCATATCACTCCACAAGAGGCGGGATGGGAAAAGGCAGGCGCTGACGACGCTTCAGTGTAACGCACAAATGAACGCTCTGCCAGCGGGAAAATGGCGGGTTCGAACCCGCATCAGTTCATTCATCCAACAACAACGATGCATTCGACATGGCTTCACCACTCCTTGGGTACATCCCGATAGTGAGCGTGGCATTTCTTGCAGTCGGCCGTGACCTGTTCGAAACGCTGGTCGATCTTGCCTCGAAGCTGTGCTTTTTGCTCCGGTTCTAATCGCAGCAGCGCCTCCAATTCCTTGACGGCGGCTTGGGCTTCTTCCATGAGCTGGCGCATGGTGCGAGGATAATCGCCCAAATCCAACCGCAGCGTTTCCTGATAATGCTCCCAAAGCAGCAAGGCTTCATGGGGCGGGTCCAGGTCCGCGTGTTGCTTTGGTGCTTGCCAACCGGCTTTTTGGATGTGCCTCAAATGATCGATGCGGTGCTCCATGTCGACCATGAGCCGCGAGAGATCGGAAACGACGTTGCGTTCGGGAAACGCCGTCTGCCGGGGGCGATAGGACTGAAAGCTCTTCGCGGTAAACTGTTTCGGTACGGCGTACAGCCCGGTGTAATGCGGATCGGTGCCGGCTTGTTTCATCCAGGCCGTCGCCTGATCCAGCGTGCATTGTTCATCGAGACAACGCAGCACCAAGGCGACGGCTGCCGGGCCGCGATGTTTGCCGTGGTGGCAATGGAGATAAATGGGTCCCGGCAAATCCCGCACGGCCCGGGCGATCTCCCAGCCGCGCTCCTTCGGGATGCCGTCGTAGCCGAAGGGAAGATGGACATACCGCATGCCGTGGCGCTTGGCGCGTTCCACGTCTGGCAGGGCTCCATCGACGGAGATCACTGTGCGGATGCCGATGTGTTGCAGTGCTTGAAAAGCCGCATCCCCTTCCGGACTGCCGCCGCTGTAGAGCTTCTCGGTGACGCGGAAGACGTTGTGCAGTCCGGTCCGTTCGAGCCGTTGGATCCGCAACGCCGCGGCGCGGGTGGTCTTCGCATCCGCCGTTGAGGCGAGTATCGTCGAACTGCTGGGAGCGGTCATTTGGACGGTCGCTTTCTGACAACCCCACAAGAGGCCGATACAGCCGAAGAGGAGAATCAGTCGATGCATCGACCATCCCTCAAATGAGAGGAAGCGGTTTTCGAAGAGACATTTCATCGGGTTTCATAGACGACGCTTCCGCCCACCACGGTGGTCACCACCTTGATTTGGTCCAAGGTCGGCGCTTCCTTGGCATCCAAAAGATCGCGATCGAGCAGAACCAGGTCCGCATAAAACCCCATCTTGAGCATGCCCTTGCGGTCCGCTTGCCCCGCAGCCTTGGCGGAACCGATGGTGTACGCCCTGAGGGCTTCCTCAACGCTGATTTTTTGCTCGGGAAACCAGCCGTCGGGATGCTTGCCGTCCAGGGTTCGCCGGCGGACCGCCGCATCGATGCCCAGGATGGGGCTGAGCGGCGCGACGGGCCAATCCGAGCCAAACGCCAGCACCACCCCCGCATCGAGCAACGCCCGGCAGGCATAGGAGCTTTGACAGCGTTCCTTGCCGATGCGACCCTCGGCCCAGCGGCCATCATCGATGATGTGATAGGGCTGCATCGACGCGAAGACGCCGAATTCCTTGAACCGAACGTAATCCTCGCGGCGCAGGATTTGCGCATGCTCGATGCGAAAACGCCGATGGCGATGCTCTTGGCTCTGCCCCACCTCGCCGAAGATGTCCAGCATCAAGGCGTTGGCTTCATCGCCAATGGCGTGCACGCAGACGGCCAGCCCCGCTCGGTCCGCCTCTTGCACCCACGTTTTCATGGTGCCCGGCGGCGTCACGAACACACCTACCTGATTCGGTTCGTGGAGATAGGGCATAAACATCTTCGCCGTGCTCGCGCCGAGGGAGCCGTCCGCATAACCCTTCAACCCGCCGACGCGCAGGTAGTCATTGCCAAAATCGGCCATGACGCCGCGGTCGGCCCATTCTTTCCATAAGCCGAGCGGCCAATAGAGATTGATGCGGCAGGTAAGTTGTTGTTGTTCGTACAGCCGTTGATACATCCGGAGCAAGAGCGCTTGATCGCGCGCCGAGCCGCCCGCCATGTCCTCCACGGACGTCACGCCCAGTTCCCGAGCCATTTGCATGGCCGCCCGCAAGGCCTCCCAGGCCTCCTGCTGATCGCTGTCCGAACGAGTGATGACGCGCTGCACCAACCCCATGGCTGTGTCACGGAGAACGCCGCTTGGCTCCGTGCCGCCAGGCAAGCGAACGATTTCCCCGCCCGAGGGGTCCGGCGTCTTGGCGTCAATTCCGGCCAACTTGAGCGCGGCGGTGTTGGCCAGCGCCATGTGGCCGTCGTAGCGGCGCAGGAAGACCGGCCGCTCCTTGACGTATTTGTCCACCAGGGCCGCGGTGGGCAGCACGCCGGCGAAGGTGCGATCATGGTCCCAATCGCCGCCAAGCAGCCAGCGGTCCTTGGGAAGCTGTTGATCGAAAAGCTGCAACCGGCGGCCAAATTCCGCCTCATCCGGCGCATCCTTGAGCTGCACCCGGGCCAGACCGATCCCGCCGCCCAGGAAATGAACATGGCTGTCATGGAAGCCCGGCACCACCCGGCGGCCTTGAGCATCGATCACCCGCTTGGCCCGGAAGCGCTGTTTGGCATCAGCTGAGCCGCCGACAAAGAGAATCCGCCCCTGCCAGGCGGCGAGGGCTTCCGCTTCGGGCTGCCCGTCGTCGCCCGTCCAGATTTTGGCGGAATGGATCAGCAGATCGACGTCGATCAGCGCCGGCGCATTTTGCGCCAGCGCGGCGGGAACGAACAGCCCCGACCATTTGAGCCCGATCCAAAGGACCGCCACGGCGATCAGACTCAGCAGCCACGCCGCGCGCGCCTGCCAAGGACGACGGGGTCCATGTGCTCTCATCGACATGGCAAGCTCCTTGCAGGAGACGTTTCCAGCGGGTGCATCTGCAATGTTATCCATTTCGATCCATGCGATAGACTCGACCTTCATCCACTTGACGAAAGCCGATGGCGTTGAGCAATTCGATTCCCGGTTGATTGTTCGCCGGGACTTGGATTTCCACAAGGGAATAGAACTGCTCTTGAATGTAGCGCAAGACCTGGAACATCAAGTATTTCCCCAACCCCAAGCGGCGCGCCGAGGGGCGCACTTCAATGTCGATAACGCCCGCGGCCGGCTGATGCCACCGCCAGGCGAACGGGTCCATGTCCCACATCCGGGCCTGGGCCAACGGCTGACCCGTGGCCACTTCCTGCAATTGAAAATGGAGCATTTCGAGCGGCGCATAAATGCACTCATCGAACCAGCGTTGGCTGATCGGTCTGGGCATGACCCGCACTTCATATTTGCGCTTGAGCTTGATGAACCGGGCATCGAGGATGATGACCGGTCCATCCATCTGCCGTTGAAAGACCTTGATGGTCTCCTGGAGGCGGTAGCCATTCGATTGAAAAAAGAAATCGGCGCCGACGTCGGAGAGCAAGAGGCCCGGCAATTCACTGCCGCCGTAAAGCCCCCAGTAAAAGGGATTGAGCGGCCGCAAGCCTCCCGCCTGGATCGCGAGGGCTCCTTTTTCCTTCAGGTACGCTTCGCAGCGATGCAGCAATTCCCGGCCGATGCCCAACCGCTGGTATTTCGGATGGACGACGATCAGGCTGATCACCCCTCGGCGATAATCGAGCTTCTTGCCCGTTTCATCAGCGCCAAAACCCGCGTGGGCATAACCGACGACCTGGCCGTTCTCCTCGGCCAGATGCAGCCCCTGGCGGTCGAAATAGGGTTTGGAGAAGACGTGCACTTCCAGCGCTTGCGTGCTCTGTAGAAAGGCGGCGCTGCGGCTCGTAAGTCCGGCGTTCCAGAGTCGTAAAATCTGGGGCGGATCGGGATTGCGAAACGTACGAAACACCAGTGCCAAATCGACCTCTCCGAGCGAGTGCCGCAGCATTTTCTTTTCAGGCTGATGATAAGGCAACGGACAAATCGCAACAAGGGTCTTTCGCTCGAACCTTCCCGCGAGTAGTCCCCCGGACGGCGCCGCTCTCCCCATCCTCTCGGCCAGACCATACATTGAAGGGGATGGCCCGCGCGCTGCTCGCGCGGCGCGGCGGTTCGCATTCACCAGGTTGATGACTTCCATGAAACAGGCTCGCTTGGCGCTCGAAGATGGCACAATCTACCATGGACGCGCTTTTGGCGCCTCTGGAACCCGCTTCGGCGAAGTGGTCTTCAATACGAGCATGATCGGCTATCAAGAAGTGCTCACGGATCCTTCTTACCGCGGCCAGATCGTTTGCATGACCTATCCGGAAATGGGCAACTACGGAATCAACCAAGCCGACGCCGAGTCCGAGCGGGTGCAGGTGGATGGCTTCATCGTCCGCGACATCTCCCCCATCGCCAGCAATTTTCGCAGCGAACAGAGCCTCGATGACTATCTGGCAGAGCACAACGTCCTGGGTCTATGCGGCATCGACACCCGCGCCTTGGTGCGCCGGCTCCGCGTCCGCGGCACCATGACCGGCATTCTTTCGACCGATGACCACGCGGATGACGAACTGATCCGCCAAGCCCGCACGGCGCCAAGCATGCTGGGACGCGATCTCGTCAAAGAAGTCGTGCCGCCGCGCAGCTTCACCTGGCAGGGCGGCTTCGACGACCCCTTCACCCGCCATGTGCTTCCGCCCCGGCCGCCCGCCCACAAGGTCGTCGCCCTCGATTTTGGCATGAAGTGGAACATCCTCCGCTGCCTCACCCAGGTCGGCGGCATGGTCACCGTCCTGCCCGGCACCGCCAAAGCCGAGGAAGTCCTGGCCCTCAAACCCGACGGCATCTTTCTCTCCAACGGCCCCGGCGACCCCGGCGTCCTGGGCTACATTGTCGATGAATTGAGGAAACTCATCGGCCAAACGCCCATCTTCGGCATCTGCCTGGGTCATCAACTCCTGGGGCAAGCCCTCGGCGGCAAAACCTTCAAGCTCAAGTTCGGCCATCGGGGCGCCAACCAACCTGTGCGGAACGAACTGACGGGCAAGGTCGAGATCACCGTGCAGAATCACGGCTTTGCCGTCGATCCGAAGTCGCTGCCCGGCGACGTCGAACTAACCCACATCAACCTCAATGACCACACCCTGGAAGGCTTGCGGCACAAGAAGCTGCCCCTTTTCAGCGTGCAATACCATCCGGAAGCCTCTGCCGGCCCCCACGACAGCACGTATCTCTTCGAGCAATTCGCCGACCTGATGCAAGCCCACAAGCGCTAATTAGGAATCGAGGCGCTAACGCAACCCCGCTCAGATAAGGAGTTTGCCGGTCGTGACCGCTAGGCCGGTTGTAGCGGTGAAAATTACGATCCGTGAATTGGACAGGGGATTATTTGCTTAAACTTTTTTCCAGGCAAGATTTAATGGTTAGGGAGAGATTTTGGGTTATATTTCATCTAACTGGCTGTTGCCCACGAGCTGATCTCGCATTTTCGAAGCTTGCTACCCCTGGGAGGCGACGCATGACCGCCACGTTCCGCCGGTATCTGGATCGCATTCTGGCCTCGCTCACGAGTTTTGGCTCCGCGAAAAAACGCCGTGTCCGGAAGCCGGCCAGCCTGTGGCAGCGGCGCTATCGTCCCCAGATCGATTGGCTCGAGGATCGCCTGGCGCCGGCGACGTTTCACGTAGCCCTGACCGGGGACGACGTGGCGGGGGATGGCTCCGCGGCGAATCCCTTCCGGACCTTGCAGCGCGCGGTGAACGAGACCGCCGCGGCCAACGATGGCAACGACGTGATCCGCATGGGGGCGGGGCTGTACAACCAGGCCGGCGTGGACAACGCCGTGTCGATTCCCAACAACGCCAACATCACCAACCTGAACATTCTCGGCGGCTGGGACGCGGCCTTTGCCGCGCAGACGGGAACGAGCACTTTGCAACCGCAGACGGCGGGCACGGGCATCAGCATCGCCGGCTTGAGCAACGTGGTGCTGCAGCGGATCGGCGTGCAGCAGGCCACGGGCATTGGCATTTTCGCCAACGGCGTGAATGGGCTGAACCTCAATCTGGTGAATGTCGCGCAAAGCGGCGGAAGCGGTCTCAACAGCACGGGCGTCACCGGGACCGTGACGATCACCAACAGCACCTTCACATCCAACGCGAACGGCGTCACGTTCAATAGTCCCAACGCTCAGTTGGTGCTCAGCTCCAGTTCGTTAACGAACAACACGACCAACGGCCTGTTGACGTTTGCCGCTGCTGGGATCAGCATCAACGATCTGACCCTCACCGGCAATGGCGCGGGCGGCGTGATCGACAACACGACGACGGTCAATTACCTGACCACGACGGGCAGCGTGATCGACGTCGTCAGCCTGGGGACTTCTTCCTTCCAGCACACCCGGGCTGGCACGCCCCAACAGAGCATCAGCTATAGCAACGTCGCCAACCTGGCCATTTCCCTGGGCGATGGCAATGATGAGATCATTGTGAACTCGGGCACGTATCCCCTCACTTCGCTGACTTTGAACGGCCAAGGCGGCTCCGATATCATCACCTATCTCGCCACGAACGGCAACGACGTCATCGACATCAACAACCTGCTCGTGACCCTCAACGGCTCCCCGGCCGTTTCCACGCCCACCTTCACCACAACGTCCTTCGAAACCTTGCAAGTCAACGGCCGGGACGGGGATGACGTCTTCAACGTCCTGGCCACGAGCGTGGCGACGATTCTCAACGGCGGCACCGGCGACGACGCCATCAACCTGGGCCAGCCCTTTGTCGGCACGATGGATAATCTGCTGGGCAACGTCACCGTCAACGGCGGCACCGGTTTCAACCTGTTGCAGCTTAATGATCCCGCCAGCAGCGCGGGCCACGCCTACGTCGCCAATTCGACCAGCGTCGTCCGCGACGGCGGCTTCACCGTCAATTACAGCAGCATCGACAACCTGACCATCAACGCCGGCGGCGGCACCGACACCTTCACCATCACCCCCAGCACCACCACGACCTTCACGATCGACGGCGGCAATCCCTTCCTGCCCGCCGCGCCGGGGGATACGCTCAGCCTCGCCCTGGGCGGCGTTACCAGCCCGGTCAACTTCATCACCGGCCCCGGGGCGGGTATTTTCAACTTCGGCAATCGCGAAGGGATCGGCTACTTCAACATCGAAACCGTGCAGACCCCCAGCCAGTCCTACGACCTGCTCCTGGACCTGAACTTCTCCATCTTTGGGAACGACAGCGACGCCGACGTCATCGAAGCCCGCCTCTCCAGCGACGGCTCCTTGCTGCAACTCTTCCGCACCGGCGGGGGGTTCGGATACAGCGGCATCATTTATCAAGGCACGGCCAGCCACGTCAACTCGCTCACCGTGCGCGGCAGCAGCGATGACGATACCTTCATCATCCAGGAAAACAACGGCCGCATCCTCGGCGACTCGGGCGGCTTCGGCGGCACGGCGGCGGGCAGCCATCTCAACCCCTTCATGCAAGGCTTCCTGAACGGCTTGGGGCAGCCCGCCAATATCGGCGTGCATTTTGACGGCGGCGCGGGCGGCAACGACCGCGTCCAATACCGCTTCACGACGCTGCGCCACGGCCGCTACTTCGCGGACAGCCTGGCGGCGGGCCGCAGCGGCAACGTCAACGTCGGCACGAGCGGCGGCGGCACAGCCAGCAGCCTGCGGATGTCCTTCGCCAACCTGGCCCCGATCGACTGGTTCGGCGCCGGCGGCACCTTGACCGTGGACGCCACCGGCATTTCCATCGGCGGCGACGTGCTCACCGTGCAGGATGACGGCGTGGCCGGGGACGGCGTCAGCCAGGTCGTCAGCACGAATGCCGGCTTCGAAACCAATAACTTCACCGGCTTCGACGCCATCGAGGTCCTGGGCGGCACGGGCGCCCAAACGCTCATCATGGACGGGCTGGACTCCGCGGCCACGGAAACGGCCGTCCTCCTTTTCGGCACGGATTTCGCGGGAACCGACGCGGGCAACGATCTGCTCATCGTCCGGGCCAGCGCGGCCGGCGTTACCACCACGCTCAACGGCGGGCTGGGCGACGACACCTTCCGCATCGGCAACGCCGCCAACCAGGTCGGCAGCGTCCTCGGCGCGGTCTTCGTCAACGGCGAAGGCGGCACCGATGCCCTGGAATACCTCGATCAGGGCACGGCTGCGGGCTCCACCTATGGCGTCACCTCGACCACGATCACCCGCACGGGCGCCGGCACCGTGACCTACGGCACGGTGGAGAGCTTGCTCCTCAACGCTGGTTCGGGCAACGACGTGATCAACGTCCTGAGCACGCTGGCCGCCACCCCCGTCACCATCAATAGCGGCGGCGGCGACGACACCTTCAACGTCGGCAGCGCCGGCACGCTGTCCGGCATTCAAGGCTTGCTGATCCTGAACGGCAACGGCGGAACCAACGACGTCGTCAACTTCAACGACCAGGCCGATGCCGGGCCGAACGTCTACACGCTCACCAACAACACGCTGACACGCAGCGTCGCGGCGGGCATGTCCTTCATCAATGTTGAGCAGGTGACTCTCAACGCCAGCCTCGGCAACGATACGATCAACGTGACCAGCAGCTTCGCCACGGTGACGACCACGGTCAACGCCGGCGGCGGCGACGACACCATCAACGTCGGCAGCGCCGGTTCGCTCAGCTCCCTGTTCGGCCCGCTCTTCCTCAACGGCAACGGCGGGGCCAACGACGTCGTCAACGTCAACGATCAAAACGACGCCGGCCCGCAAACCTACACCATCACCAGCAACACGGTGGCCCGATCGGGCAGCGGCCTCATCACCTACGGCACGATCGAAAGCCTGATCGTCAACGCCAGCCTGGGCAACGACGTGATCAACGTCCTGAGCACGCTGGCCGACACTCCCGTCACCGTCAATGGCGGCGGCGGCGACGATACCTTCAACGTCGGCAACGCCGGCACCCTGTCCGGCATCCTGGGCACCTTGATCATGAACGGCAACGGCGGCGCCAACGACGTCGTCAACTTCAACGACCAGGCCGACGCCGGGCCGCAGGTGTACACCCTCACCAACAACACGCTGACACGCAGCGGCGCGGCGGGCATGTCCTTCGTCAGCGTCGAACAGGTCGTCCTCAACGCTAGCCTCGGGAATGACACGATCAACGTGACCAGCAGTTTCGCCACCGTGGCGACCACGGTCAACGCCGGCGGCGGCGACGACACCATCAACCTCGGCAGCGCAGGCACGCTCGACCTCCTCCTGGGCAACCTCAACGTCGACGGCGGCGCGGGCACGAACACGCTCAACGTCAACGATCAGGCCGACGCCAACGACAACACCTATGATCTGAACCCGACGACCTTCGTCCGCAACGGCGCGTTCACGACCACCTATGCCAACATCGCCAACCTCAACGTCAACGGCGGCACCGGCAGCGACACGTTCAACGTCACCGGCAGCGCGAGCACGACCTTCTTCATCAACGGCAACGCCCCGGCGGCGCCGACGCTCCCCGGCGACGTGCTCAACTTCAACCTCGCCGGCGTCGTCAACGGCCGACTGGACTTGAACGGCCCGAACCTCGGCTCCTTCAGCGGCACCGGCCTTTTGCCCCTCAACTACACCAACATCGAAACCATCAACGGCGTGGGCGGCGACTACGAACTGTTCGTCAACCTCGGATCGACCGTCGCCGGCAGCTTCAACGGACCGACCGGCTTCGACGGCGCGGCGGACCTGACCATCGCCCGGCTCAACGCCGCCGGGACGCAGCTTGAGCTGCTGTTCAACGGCGTCAACGCCTTTGTCGGCGGCGTCGGCAGCATCCGGGCCTTGTCCGTGCTCGGCTCCCTGGACGCCGACTCGTTCCGCCTCCAGGAAGTCAACGGCCGCCTGATCACCCAGGGCGTCGGCGGCTTCGGCGGTTCCGCCACGGGCAGCGGCGCTCACATCAACGGCCAGGCGGCGGGCTTCCTCATCGGCCTCAGCCAGCCCACGAATATCCAGGTCCACTTCGACGGCGGCTCGAGCGGCGCCACCGACCGCATGCAGTTCGCCTTCACGACCAGCCGCAACGCTCGCTACTTCGCCGACAACGTGGCGGCGGCCCGCAGCGGCGTCATCAACGTCTCGGGCACGGCCAATGCCCCCGCGAGCGCCTTTCGGGCCTCTTTCTCGAACCTCACGCCGCTGGACTTCTTCGGCGCGGGCGGCACGCTCACCGTCGATAACTCCGGCCTCTCCGGAGCGGGGGACGTGCTCACCGTGCAGGACGACGGCGCGGCCGGCGACGGCGTCAGCCAGGTGGTCAGCTCGAATCCCGCCTTCGAGACCACCAACTTTTCCGGCTTCGACGCCGTCGAAGTCCTGGGCGGCCTCGGCAGCCAAACTCTGATCATGGCCGGACTGGATGCCGCGGCCACCGAAACCTCGGTCACCCTCTTCGGCACCGACACCTTCGGCACCGACGCGGGCAGCGACCTGCTCATCGTCCAGGCCAGTGCGGCCGGCGTGGTCACGAACCTTTTCGGCGGCGCGGGGAACGACATCTTCCGCATTGGCAATCCCGCCAACCAGGTCGGCAACGTCCTCGGCGCGGTCTTCGTCCATGGCGAGGACGGCACCGATGCGCTGCTCTACGAAGACAGCGGCAACCTCGTCGGTTCGACCTACGTCCTCACCAGCACGACGATCAGCCGCACCGGCGTGGGCCTGGTGACCTACGGCACCATCGAAGGCCTGACCCTCAACGCCAGTCAAGGGGCGGACACGATCAACATCCTCAGCACCCTGGCCACCACCCCGGCCGCGGTCAATGCTCTGGGCGGCAATGACACGATCAACGTTGCGTCCGATGCTCCGGTCAACGCCGGGAATCTCGACGGCATCGCCGGCACGCTGACCCTCGACGCCGGGACGGGCGTCAACGCCCTGAACGTCAGCGATTTCAGCAGCGCCACGGCCAACGCCAACGCCGTCATCAACGGCACGTCCCTTACCGGCTTCGCCGGGCCGACCGACGCCACGACGATCTTCTACGCCGCGACCGGCGGTTCCTTCAGCCTCATCACGGTCTTCGGCAGCAACCTTTCCGGCGACGTCTTCACCATCCTCAGCCCCAACGGCCCGTTGAGCCTGTTGACCTTCGGCGGCGCGGACACGGTCAACATTCGCAGCAACACCTTCACCGTCAACGTCGACACCGGGGCCGACGACGACGTGGTCAACATCAGCTCGGACGCGCCCGCCAACTTGGGGAATCTCAACGCCATCGGGGCGACCGTTTCGGTCGACCTGGGCGGCGGGGCCAACGTGCTCAACGTCAGCGACTTCAATAGCTTGACGGCCAACGCCAACGTCTTCATCACCAACAACCAGATCCTCAACTTCGCCGGCGCCGCCGACAACCAGACCATCAATTATGCGGCCACCGGCGGCGCGTTCTCCGCCATCAACGTCACCGGCAGCAACACCTCCGGCGACGTCTTCACCATTCAGAATCCGAACGGCCCGCTCAACCTCAACACCATGGGCGGGGCCGACCGCGTCAACGTGCAGGCCATCTCCTTCGAGGCCAACATCGACACGGGCCTGGGCAACGACGTCATCAACGTCTCCTCCGACGCCGACGTCAACCTAGGCACCTTGAACAACATCGCCGCCACGCTCAACCTCGACGGCGGAGCCGGCGTCAACACCCTCATCGTCAGCGACTTCGCCGCGGTGGCGGGCAACGCCAACGTCATCGTCACCGCCACGCAAATCCTCAACATGGCCGGCGCCGCTGATGATCAGATCATCAACTACGCCGCCACGGGCGGCTCCTGGGGCGGCATCACCCTCATCGGCAGCGATGCCGTCGGCGAAACCTTCACCCTCCAGAGTCCCAACGGCCCGCTGACCCTTAACATGAACGGCGGCAACGACACCGCCAACGTCCAGTCCCTGACCTTCGCGGCCACGATCAACGGCAACGGCGGCGACGACGTCTTCAACGTCTCCTCCGACGCCCCGGCCAATCTCGGCCATCTCAACGGCATCAACGGCGCCCTCACCCTCAACGGCGGCGTCGGCAACAACCGCATCCACGTCAGCGATTTCGGCAATCCCGTCGGCAACCCCAGCGTCGTCCTCTTCAACAACGCCATCACCGGCATCGCCGGGGCCGCGAATACCACGACCATCTTCTACTCCAACGCCATCGGCGTCGGCAACTCCCTCGACCTCATCATCGACGGCTCCGACCTGGCCGTGGACAACATCTTCATCAACGGCACCCTGGCCGGCTCCAACAACACCATCAACGGCAACGGCGGCAACGACACCCTCATCGTCCGCGTTCTGCCGGTCAATTCGCCCGGACCGGTGCGGCTCAACGGCGGCGCGGGGGATGATGAATTCGCCTTCGCCAATCAAGCGGCCTTGTTCGACGGCTTCATCGACGGCGGCACCGGCGTCAACCAGATGAATTACTATCCCTGGACCACCACCGTCCGCGTCGATCTGACCCTGGGCTACGCCACCGGCCTCAACGCCAACGGCGTGCCGCTGCAGCCCAACCGCATCCAGCCCGGCACGATCCAGAATCTGATCGGCGGCTTCGCGGCGGACCTGCTCATCGGCGACGCCCAGAACAACCGCATCGAGGGCCGCGGCGGGAACAACTACCTCGTCGGCCAGGGCGGCAACGACATCCTCATCGGCGGACCGGGCAGCGACATCCTCGTCGGCGGCACCGGCAACGACATGCTCTTCGGCGGCGGCGGCCGGGATTGGTACTTCGGCGACTTCATCCGCCCCGGCACCGTGCCGGTCCTCCCCGGCGTGATCAACATCGGCCTGCCCGGCACCAACGTCATCATCCTGAACAATTGCAACGAAGTCCGCCAGGGACCGACCGGGGCCTTCATCCTCGACATCGGCGGCGCTCCGGGCATCTTTGGCCGCTTCGTCCTGGCGATCCGCGCTGCCAATGGCGCGATCATCGGGCCGGTCTTCGTGCCGGTGAACAATCTGATCCTGGGGCCGTTCGTGCCCTTCCTGGTGCCGCGCTACCTGGGCGGCTAAGCCGGAATTGGAGTTAGCCCCCCGTGCATCACGGGGGGTTAATGATTGAACCGTGCATGACGAAGGATGCGTGATTCATCCGTGCATGACGGGGCAAAATATTCTAACCATCCGCAACGCGGCCGGCGCGGACTTGTCGCCGTGCTGTCTCGGCCGGCGTCCCGTCCCATCGTCATGCTGCACGGAGCACGCGCATCGTGACGCGGCTCAGCGCAACGCCATGAACAAATGGGATAAATCTTGATACGGATGGCGGTCGGGCGGACCCTGGGCGTGCCACAGGCGGCTGTCGGTGAGCGGTTCCTTCAAGGCGATGATGGTCGAGGAGACCGTGCCGCGCTCCTGGCCATGAACGCACTGCGCGGGCAGCCCGTCCTTGCCCGGGAAGGCACAGAGTTGGGGCAGCCTTTTCAGCCAAATCTCCGATGACTGCACCGCTTCCTGATCCGCGAGCCAGGCTTGAGCCAGATGGATCCGCGGATGGCCCGAATCATTGACGACAGCGCGATTGACCAGCACATGGGCCCCCGGGGGCAGGGGAATGACCTGCAGCCATTCTCCCGACTGCACGACGTAAAGCCCGTGGGCGTCGCCGATGAGGAGATTGCAGCCGTCGTAGACGCCCGGTTTGGCCACGGCCCGGACCGCCGCGTCGCAGGCTTCCTTGGCCGAGGACGATTGCAGTAAATCCCGCACCAGCAAGCCGCGGCTGCGCGGCTGGGCCGGCGGCTCCGCGCGCGGATTGTTGGTGACGCCGACCAGGACGCCCTTGGCGTTCACGCCCAGCCAGGTTCCCCCCGCGACAGGGTCCAGCCCGGCGATGACGGGCACAGGGTCGTTGATGAGATCCGGGATCGAACCTTGGCGGGCATAGGCTTCTTCCCGATTAGCCGCCACGATCAGGGGCGCATCGGCGGCGACGCGATACAGCACGGCCAAGAGACACATACCCGGTTCCTCGCGTGATCGGCCCGCGGGACAGTCGCGGCGGCCGAGGGGGCAACGGCGCTGGCACGTTGCGATGGTGCTTGTTTTATGGTTTACTACAAAACTCCGACAGGGATGAATTGAGGGAGCGTCCATGACGCTCCGTCGGAAGGATTAAGCGAGCGTCCTTGACGCACTACCGGCAGCATTGAACGAGCGTCCACTCGAAGGGAGCCAGCATGGCGGAGCAGGTCCGAAAAGTGAAGTTTGGCATTCTGGGAGCGGCCCACATCAATCGGCGGCTGATCCCCGCGATCCAGAACTCAACCCATGCCGAGCTGCATGCCATCGCCAGCCGATCGCTGGACAAGGCCGTGGACGCCGCCCAGAAGCATCTCATCCCCAAGCCGTATGGCAGCTATGAGGAATTGTTGGCGGATCCGGAGGTGGAGGCCGTTTACATCCCGCTGCCCAACGATCTGCACGGCCCCTGGACGATGCGGGCCGCCGACCGGGGCAAGCACGTCCTGTGCGAAAAGCCCTTGGGCATGACGGCGGAGGAAGCCCAGCGAATCGTCGATCATTGCCGATCGAAGAACGTCCGCTTGCTGGATGGGTTCATGTGGCCCCATCATCCGCGCACGGCCTCGCTGCGCAAGGTGCTGGAGGCGGGCACCATCGGCGCGGTGCTGCGCATGACCGGCAGCTTCACCTTCATGATGGATTTCAACCAGCCCAATTACCGGCATCATCGGGCTCAGGGGGGCGGCAGCTTGCTCGACGTCGGCTGCTATCCGGTCTATTTCGCGCGCTGGCTGTTTCAGGCCGAGCCGATCCGCGTCTGGGCTGCCGCCGAGGTTCGCGGCGACGTCGACGTCCGCATGGATGGCTTGCTCGAATTTCCCGGCCAGCGCTTCGCGGCGTTCGATTGCGGTTTCACGCTGCCTTACCGCATTGGCGTCGAGATCGTCGGCACCCTGGGTCGCATCCTGATACCCAAGATGTGGCTGCCGCCCGAGGTGGCCGGTTTTCAGGTGATTTTGAACAACGACGCCGCGACGATCCACACCCAGCCGGCCGCCGATCAGGTGGCCGCGCTGGTCCGCGAATTCGCCCTGGCCGTGCGCGAGGAGCGCGATCCGAACCCGCCGCCCAGCGAGGCGGTCAAGACCTTGCGGGTGCTGGATGCCCTCGACCAGGCCGCGCGCTCGGGGAGCATCGTTTCGCTGAGCGGCTGAAGGCGGATCAGGATCGAAACCACCATAAGAAAGCAGGACTTCCATGACCGGCACGCATCCTCTGACCGGGACGATTCCTTGGCGTTTAGGATTTCTCTGCGGGCTGCTTGCCGGCTGTTTATGCGCGGCCGGCGGCTTGCATGCCGATGAGCCGAAGAGCCAATCGCCGCTCGGCGGCGGCGGCCAGGGAGACCTGGAATACAAGGTCGAGTGGTCTCCCGGACAGGAGCGCCTGGCGGCCATTGAGGTCAACACGGGCCGCTGGCGTTCCGTCGGCCCGGTGATCAAGGGCGTGAAGTTCACTTTGGAAGACGGCCAGGGGAAGCGCCGCGAGGACAAGATCGGACCCTGCGACGGCGAATGGGAGAAAGCGTTCGAGGTGGCCAAGGAGCAGTCGCTCATCGGCATCAGCGGCCGGCATGGGGCCGTGCTCGACAGTGTGCGCTTCCATTTCAGCGACGGTAAAACGTCGCCCCGCTACGGCGGCTCGGGCGGCGATCATGAATACCGCCTGTTGCTCAAGGGCCAAGCGGGCCAGTTTCAGGGGCAGGTGCGCGGCTTCCACGCCAAGGCGCTCAGCAACGCCCTCACGGGCATCGGCCTTTTGCTTTCGGGCAGCGACGGCCAGCCCGCCGTCCTGCTCACCGACGACCCCGCCGCGGGCTTTTCCGTCACCGTGCGCGGCGCGATCGACGAGGAGATCGCTCCCATCGCCGGGCAATTGACGACCCTCTTCTATCAATGCTATCCCGCCCTGGTCGAGCGCTTCGAGAATCCAAAGAAACCCGCGGCCCGGCACATCACGCTCACCTTCAAACGCAACCTCAGCGTCCCGGCCTACTGCACCGGCGCGGAGATCAGCATCAACGTGGACTGGCTCAAGCGCCGGCCCGACGACCTCGGCCTGTTGACCCATGAACTGACCCACGTCGTCCAGGCCTATCCCGTTTCCAATCCCAGTTGGTTGATCGAAGGCATCGCGGACTATGCCCGCCATCGCTATGGTCCGAAGGTGCAGCCGGGCTGGCAGCTTCCCCAGCGACTGACGGCAAGGCAAAGTTATCGCAACAGTTATGGCGTGGCCGCGCGCTTCCTGCTCTGGCTGGAAACCAAGCATCCCAAGGTGATCGACCAGGTGCATTCCCGCATGCAAAACCGGGAGTTCTCCATCGAGGACTTCAAGACCTTGACGGGGAAGACCGTCGATGAACTGTGGCAGGAATGCGTGAAGGATCTGAATCAGTAAAGCTGCGGGCGCGGTTCAACCACGCCGCACGTCGCTGGACCGAGGCTCAGCGGCCGCGGGCTTTGAGCGCTTTCTGCATCGCTTCGCCCAGCGTGGCGGGGCTGTCGGCGACGATGACCCCGGCCGCGTTCAGGGCGGCGATCTTGTCTTCCGCTCCCCCCTTGCCGCCGCTGATGATCGCTCCCGCATGGCCCATGCGCTTGCCGGGAGGAGCCGTGCGGCCGGCGATGAAGGCCGTCACCGGTTTCTTGACGTGCTCCTTGATGTAGGCCGCGGCCAGTTCCTCCTGGTTGCCGCCGATCTCGCCGATCATGATGACGCCTTCGGTCTGGGGATCGGCTTCAAACAGGGCCAGGGCGTCGATGAAGGAGGTGCCGTTGATCGGATCGCCGCCCAGGCCGACGCAGGTCGATTGCCCCAAGCCCAAACAGGTCAGTTGCCAGGCGGCTTCATAAGTGAGGGTGCCGCTGCGGCTGACAACGCCGATCGAACCGGGTTTGTGGATGTGCCCCGGCATGATGCCGATCTTGCATTCGCCCGGCGTGATGACGCCCGGACAGTTCGGACCGACCAGGCGGACGGCGCGGCCTTGCCGCCGCAACTGATGCAGGAAGTCCATGCACCGCACCATGTCGAGCACGGGGATGCCCTCGGTGATGGCGATGATGAGGGGAATGCCCGCGTCGGCGGCTTCCATGATGGCGTCGGCGGCGGCCGGCGGCGGCACGAAAATCATCGTGGCGTTGGCGCCGGTCTTGCGCACCGCCTCGGCGACGGTGTTGAACAGCGGGAAGCCTTCCTTCGTCTGTCCGCCCTTGCCGGGCGTCACGCCGCCGACCATCTGCGTGCCGTAGGCGCGGCACTGGGTGGCGTGAAACGTGCCGGCCTTGCCCAGGCCTTGCGTGAGAACGCGCGTGTTTTTGTCGACCAGGATGCTCATCGGTTCAGGCTCTCTCTTGCTTGGCAATCATCTACTTGGCATACAGCGATGCGGTGCACGGACTGGGAACGGCGTTGACAACCCGGCGTTGACCACGGCCCGGGGTCCAGGGTCTAGGCGCGGCTGGCGGCCACGACTTTCTGCGCGGCGTCGGTGAGGCCGTCGCCGTTGATGATCTTCTTGCCGCTCTTGGCCAGGATTTCCCGGCCCACCTCGACGTTGGTGCCTTCCAGCCGAACGACCAGGGGCACATGGAAGCCGACTTCGTTGTAAGCGGCGAGGATGGCCTCGGCGATGATGTCGCACTTCATGATGCCGCCGAAGATGTTGACGAGGACGGCCTTGACGTTCGGGTCGGCGAGGATGATGCGGAAGGCCTCGGTGACCTGATCCTTGTTGGCGCCGCCGCCGACGTCGAGGAAGTTGGCGGGTTCGCCGCCGTGCAGCTTGATGATGTCCATCGTGCTCATGGCCAGGCCCGCGCCGTTGACCAGGCAGCCGATGTTGCCGTTCATTTTGACGAAGGAGAGACCCGCCTTGCCCGCCCGCAGTTCCATGGGGTTTTCTTCGCTGACGTCGCGAAGGGCTTCGATTTCAGGGTGGCGGAACAGGGCGTTGTCGTCGAAGGTCATCTTGGCGTCGAGGACCTGGATGTCGCCCTTGGCGGTGATGATGAGGGGGTTGATCTCGGCCAGGCTGCCGTCCTTGTCGAGGAAGACCTTGACCAGGGCGGTCAACGTGCGCTCGAACTGCATCATCTGCGAATCATTCAGCCCCAATTCAAAACCGAGGCGCCGCGCTTGAAAGGGCATCAGGCCGCGGTCGGCGTCGATGGGGGATTTGAGGATGGCGTCGGGATGGCGGGCCGCCACTTCCTCGATTTCCACGCCCCCCTCGGCGCACACCATGAGCACGGGACCGCCCACGCCGCGGTCGATGACCAGCCCGACGTAAATTTCCCGGGCGATGTCGGCCGCTTCCTGCACGAGCACGGTTGAGACCTTTTGACCGTCTTCGCCCGTCTGCTTGGTGACCAGGGGAAAGCTGAACATGGTGGTGACGACTTCCTCGGCTTGTTCCCGCGTTTTGACCAGCTTGACGCCGCCGAAGTCCTTGCCGCTCTCCTTGAACCGGCCCTTGCCTCGCCCCCCGGCGTGGACCTGGGCCTTGAGCACGACCAGCCCGCCGCCCATGAGGTCGAAGGCTTTCATGGCCTCGGCCACGTTATGAACGACGATGCCGCGCGGCACGCTGGCCCCGGCGGCGGCGAGCAGTTCCTTGGCCTGATATTCGTGGATTTTCATGCATTGAACCCGTGGGCATGGAGAATCAGCTCGCCCTTTGAGCCAAAGGGCGGGCTGGCTGGACAGCATCAGCCATCATTCAAAGAAATTTGCCCCGCTTTGGCCAGCGGCTTGGCAAAAAAACCTCCGCCTAGACAGGCAGCAGGTGCCGATCCTCGGGAGGAGGCTTTCGCGGGGACTACGAAGCGGGCAGCAAATCGATGGTGCCGCTCGAACGTTGCGGCTCCTCCTTGGCCTTGGCCTCGCCTTCCAACCGCTTCATCAGGTGCCGCGACAGGGGCAAATCCATCGCTTCCTTCGAAGGGGAAAGCTCCGCCGCGGCAGGCTGGCGGGGTGCAGCGTGCTGTTGCAAATAGTGCCGCGTCAGAGGCAGCGGCGGGGCTTCCGCAGCGGGTGCTTGCGAACCGATGTCGATGCCGTCGGCTTGCAAGGCCTGCAGCCGCTCCCGGGCCAGCCGATGCTTGGGCCGGCACTCCAGGGTTTTGTGATAAGCTCGCGCGGCTTCGTGGACCTTGCCGGCTTTTTCCAGGGCCACGCCTTGATGGTAATGTGCCGAGGAGGAATGGGGGAAGAGCCGAACCAGATGATCAAAAACCTTGAGCGCTTGGCTTTGCATGCCCAGCGCGCCCAAAGCCAACCCGCAGGCCGCCATGGCCTCCGCGTCCGGCGGCGCCGATTGAACGAACTTGGCCAACACCTTGGCCGCGACCACGTAATTGCCTTTGCTGAAGGCTTCCATGCCCAAATCACGCATTTCCTTCAGCCAATCAACCACGATGTGCATTCCCCCCCCGCGATCAAGCCATGACCTCAACTACGGATCGGCTGGCTTGATCGTTCGTCACTCAAGATCAAGGTGCATTCACAATTTTAATTAGCCATTTCAATTATCGGTTAGAGCGGAAAACTAAGCCGCATCTAAAATGTAGCTCACAAAAACAGGTGCGGTAGAAAATCGCCCAAAATGTCCAAAGTCATGGTTTCGTCTGGAGATGGTGCAGTTTTCAGCCGGTCGCGCGGCGTAGCGAAATGGAAGCCTTAAGCTTGACTGGGCGGATTGGGCAAAGCTCCCGGAAACCACTCCTGGGCTTCCATGAAGAATTTGAGGTCCTGCCGCTTCGTCGCCACGACGGCGTCTCCCAAGGGCACGGCGATGATCTCCTGACCCCGCAAGGCCGCCATGAGGCCAAACTGCTGCTGCAAGACTAGCTCGGCGGCCTTGATCCCAAAACGCGTCGCCAAAACGCGATCCGCGGCGCTCGGCGAACCGCCGCGCTGCAGATGCCCCAGGACCATGTGGCGGGTTTCGATCCCGGTCCGCTTTTCAATCATCCCGGCGATGACTTCGCCGATGCCGCCGAGTTTGACGTGGCCGAATTCGTCGATGTCGGCGTCGGAGGTGACCACGCCGGCTTCGGGAAACTGCGCCCCCTCGCTGACGACGACGATGCTGTACAACCTGCCCTCGGCGCGGCGCTGCTTGATGATGCTCGTCAAATGGTCGATGTTGATCGGCACTTCGGGGATCAGGATGTAATCCGCGGCCACGGCCATGCCCGACAGGCAGGCGATCCAGCCGGCGTGCCGGCCCATGGTTTCGACCACGATCACGCGGCGATGCGATTCAGCCGTCGTGCGCAGGCGATCCACCGCCTCGGTGACGATGTTGATGGCTGTGTCAAAGCCGAAGGTGACGTCCGTGGCCGACAGATCGTTGTCGATGGTCTTGGGGACGCCGACGACCGGCAGCTTTTCGCGATCGTACAGCTTATAGGCGACGCCCAGGGTGTCCTCGCCGCCGATGGCGACCAGGGCCGCGAGATGATGGTTCTTAAAATGGTCGAGGACGGCGGCCACGTCGGCCGGCGAACGAAAGGGATTCCGCCGCGAGGAGCCGAGGATGGTGCCGCCCAGGCCGATGATATGATCGGTGTCCTGGACGTGCAGCGGGCGATGCAGGTCTTCGATCAAACCGCGCCAGCCCTCCATGAAGCCGACGCATTCGCCCCCGGCGTTGTGGATTTTGCGGACCACGGCTCGAATGACCGCATTCAGTCCGGGGCAGTCGCCTCCGCCGGTCAGCAGGCCAACCCGCATCGCATCGCCTCATGTGAAGTCAATAGACAACCCTTCCGGCGGGATCGCCGCCAGAAAACTCTCTTTCAGCATATGAATCCCGTGCCGCGTCGTCCCATACCCCGCGGGACGCGCCGACCTTCGACCTTTCATGGTCGATGCCCGCCCGGTTAGTCCAAGCGCGCCAGAATCTGGCGGACCGCGTCGGCCCGGTTGAGCACGTAGAAATGAATCCCCGGGACGCCCGCCGCCAGCAGACCCTGACACTGTTCCGCGCAGTGATCGATCCCGACGGCCATCTGACCGGCAGGGTCGTCGGCATGGCGTTCCAGTCGACCGACGAGCCGCTCGGGCAGCTTGGCCTTGCACAGGCTGGTGATCCGCTGAATCTGCTTGAGACTGAGCACGGGCAACAACCCCGGCACGATGGGCGCGCCGATGCCGATGCGCTGGCAGCGGTCCCGGAAGCGGAGGAAGTCGTCGTTGTCGTAAAAAAGCTGGGTGTAAACGACGTCGCCCCCCAGCTCCACCTTGCGCTTAAGGTTTTCGAGGTCGCTCTCGGGGCTGACGGCCTCTTGATGGACCTCGGGATACCCCGCCACGCCGATGCCGAACCGGGGGAATTCCTGGCGAATGAAAGCGACCAACTCGCTGGCGAAGCGAAACCCCCCGGCGACGGGCACGAAGCGCGTTTCTCCCTGGGGCGGGTCGCCGCGCAGCGCCATGATATTCTCCACGCCCAGCCGCTCGGCTTGCCCCAGCCAGTCGCGCACTTCATCCCTGGTGGACCCGACGCAAGTGAAATGCGCGGTCACGGCCAGGCCGTGGCGCTGGCGAATTTGCCGGGCGATCTCCAGGGATTGATCCCGCGTGGAACCGCCCGCGCCATAGGTGACGGAAATGAAAACCGGGCGATGCCGCGCGAGTTCGCCGACGGTCCCGTACATGGCCTCCACCGCCTCCGCGGACTTGGGGGGAAAGACTTCGAAGGACCAGCCGATCGTGCCAGGGGCATAAAGGTGTTTCATCGCAGCGCTTCTCGTGATGGGACAGAGGTGTTCCGGGTCGTCTCGCCGACACGACCATTTTAGGGAGCGGCGGCTCAAGGTTGCCGGAGTTTCGCGGACTTTGGCGCATCCTTCACCCCCAGGCGCGGACAAAAAGGCTCGAGGGTGCACTCCTGGCAGCGGGGCTTCCGGGCCTGGCAGACCTTGCGGCCATGATCGATCAGTCGATGGCCCAGGGCGACCCATTCCTCCGGGGGAACAACCGCCATCAACTGCTGTTCGATCTTCTCCGGCGGCCCCGCCTTGGCCAATCCGAGCCGCTGACTCAGCCGGCTGACGTGGGTGTCGACGACCATGCCGGGTATGCCAAAAGCCGTGCCCAGGACGACGTTGGCCGTCTTGCGCCCCACCCCCGGAAGATGGACAAGTTCCTCGAGTTTCCGCGGCACTTCGCCGCCATGCCGCTCCACAATCGCCTGACAGCAGCCCAGGATGCTCTTGGCCTTGTTGCGGTAAAAGCCGGTCGATTGGATGAGGCGCTCCAGTTCCGCCGGCTCCGCTTCGGCCAGGGCCTGGGCCGTGGGATAGCGCTTGAACAGCGCCGGCGTCACCTGGTTGACCCGCTCATCCGTGCATTGGGCTGAGAGAATCGTGGCGATGAGCAGTTGCAAGGGATTCCGATGATGGAGGCTGCACGTCGAGTGGGGATACAAGCGGGCCAGTTCCGCGACCACGCGCCCCGCTTGTTCTCGACGTTGTGCCAATTGGCGTTGCGTCATGCCCTTATGCTAGGTCCCTTCCTAGCGGCTGGACAGGCATGGCTGTAACCGCGTCAGGCATGGCTGCCTTTGCGGATGATCCGTATACCGAAGATAGCGAGCCGACGCACCCGTCGGCCCCTCCCGCTCATTGTTTCCTGGCTTCGAGGCGGTTTCGGATGCGGTTGCTGCTCTTGGGAGATCATCCCGATGGACTCGCCTTCACCCTGGCCCTGTTGGCTCGGGGCGGGCATGAACTGACGGCCTTCGCCGGCTCCGGAGCGACGGCCGAGCGGCTCGGTCAAGCGGGATATTCGCCTGCCCAGGTCAAGGAGGTCGAGGCCGCCTTGGCCATGCGGGACGTGGAAGCCGTCGTCGTGGCGGACGATCTGCTCCACCGTCCCAACCTGATCAGGCGGGCCATGCAGTCCGAAAAGCAGGTCTTTTGCGTCCACCCCGCCGATCTGGACCCCAACATCGCTTACGAGGCGCTGGCGATTCAGCAAGACACCCACAAAGCGATCCTGCCCCTCATGGTGGATCGGCTCACCCCCGCGCTGCAGTGGATCGATGAGCAGCGCCGCGCTAAGGCCTGGGCCGATTTGGGGCCGCTCAAGCATCTCGAATGGGAAGTCGGCTTTCCCGTTCCTCTGGACCGGGCGGCGGAACTGCCCCAGGTTCCCCTGCCCGCGGCCAAGAAGCGGGCCTGGCAGAAACAGGCCGAGCGGGTTTGGGAGCATCACCCCTTGCTGTCGCTGTGGGAAGGGCTGCGCCTCACGGGCGGCGAGGTTGAGGAACTCACCGCGATCATGGGGCACGGCGAGGAACTATCTCCGCAAGAGCGGATCAACATCACGGGCCGGCTGCGCAACGACGCCTTCTTTCAGGTGCTGTTGCTGCCTTTGCCCGCCGACCAGCCGCCCTCGTTTCGCTGTCTCTGGCGGGGCGAGGCAGGTGAATGGGAGCTGCGCGCTCCGCAAGGCTGGCTGGCCAGCAGCACCTGGGAATACCGCCGGCCCGATCAGCCCGCCCTTTCGGGGACGCTGCCGTCCGGGGATCGGGAAACCCTTTGGCAGAACTGGGTGGAGGCCTTCGAAAGGCAACGGCCGCTGCCGACCTGGACCGATGCCACCCGCTGCCTCGAACTGTTTGACGCCGTCCGCCGCAGCGTGCGCCGGCGAAGGATGATCGTCCTCGATTACGAAGCGGCCAGCGAATTGAGCAACTTCAAAAGCACGATGACCGCTCTGGGCTGCGGCGTGCTCATTCTCTGCATGGTGCTCTTCTTCGCCACGCCGACGTTCCCCTGGTTGAAATACCTCATCTTCCCAATCCTGATCCTATTCATGGTCTTGCAATTGTTCCGCTACCTGGCCCGCGACAATGAGGCCGATCCTTCACCCCCTGATCCTGGCTCCGCCGCGCCGCCGCCCGCTGCTCAGTCAGCCGCTGCGTCTTCACCCGCCGCTTCGTCACCCGCCGCGCCGCCAAATGCTGCGCCGTCACCCGCCGCTCCGGCGGAAGCGAACGAGCCACAGCGCTAACCCAGCGGCGCCGCTGACGATCACCAACAACACCAGGCACAATGACGCCAACTCCGTGTCGGCGCTGGCGTGCATCTGCTGAAAGATCAAATGGGACAGCGGCATGTATCCGGGCGTGCTCACGATCTTGCCCGCGCTGATTTCCCCCAGGGCCAACGTCCCCACGGCCAAGGCCACGGCCAGCCAGGAGCTGAGCAGCGGCCAGAGATAGGCCAGCTTGAAGCGTTGCCAGGGGCTGGCCCCGTCCACCCACGCGCTTTCCTCCCAGGCCACGGGCACCGTCCGCGCCAGCCACCACAGGCCCACCATCGCCACCGGGAAGAAGCGCATCCAGCCGATCCACAGGTTGGGCGCCGGCGAGGGGCCATCGTAGAGCAACGGCCTCAGGAGCGTTCCGCCTGGCACTTGGATCAGACCCAGGATGACGGTTTGCAGACCCAACCCCAGGATCGGGCCAGGCGTCGCGGCGATGAGGGCCGTCATGACCCAAAGAGCATTTTCCAAACGCCGCCCATGCCGCATCAGCCAGGCGAGCAGAAGTCCCCAGCCGGCGCAGAGCAGCCCGGTCGTCATGGCCCAGAGCAGGCTGCTGAACAGTCCCTGCCCCTGACGGGCGGCCTGTTCGCCCATCCGCTGCAGCACGCTGAGCGGTTCGAAGGTCGGCGGGCGGTCGGCGTGGTAAATCATTCCCGCCTGGAAGATCAAGCTCCCCAAGGGGATGGCCCAGGGAATGACCATGCCCAGCCAGGCCAGGAGCGACAGCCAGCCTCGGCCGCCACGGAGGGGATAGACCAGCCGGGTGCGGCTCCAGGTCATCCGCGGCGGCGAGAGCCGGCGCCAGCGCTGGATCGCCCACCAGGTCAAACCCGCCAGGAGCAGCGAGCTCGGCAGCGTCACAGCCACGGCGCGGGCCAGTTCCGCTTCGCCGGTCATGAACTGCGTGTACACTTCCTCGGCGAACGTCCGCACCTGGAGCATGTCGGTGACGGTGATTTCATTCCAGGCGCCCAAGACGGCCCAGCCCAAAGCCAGCCCCACGACGGGCCGCAGCCTCGGCCAGATAACGTGCCAAAAGACGCGCCACGGCCGTGCCGCGAGCAGCGCCTCTTCCTCAAGCTCCGGCTCCAACGCCCGCCAGCCCAGGCCGACGATCAAAACCAAACCGGGCAGGGCGACCAGGCTGTGCTGCGCCGCGGCGGCGAGCAAGCGCAGCCACCAGGACTGCGCGATGGGCCACCCCGTTTGCTGCCAAAACATCCACCAGCCGTTCGTGACCAATGGCAGCGGCACGAACAGCGTCAGAAAGCAAAACAGCATGAACATCCGCCGGCCGAACATCGCCGTGCGGACCAGCATGAAGGCCAGGAACAGGCCAAAGGGCAAAGTCATCCCCGCCGTCAACAACATGAGCAAGAGGCTGTTGAAACTCAGTTCCACGAGCCGGGGCCATTCCCTCCAGGCGGACCAGGCCGAGGGCGTGCGGGCCAGCTCCCACCACGGCGCCAACAAGACAGGGAGGAAAAACAGCAGCAGCACGACCACCGCCCCCGCGTGCCACCATCGGAGCCGAGGGTCGCTCATGGGGGCCATCCCGCTTCGACCGCGGAGGTGGACGTCGAGACCGAACGCAGCGCTCGCACCGTCCGGGCGATGCGGCGGCCGGCTTCGCGGACCTCATCCTCCGACAACAGGCAATGCAAACTGAAGCGCACCGCTGAGGTCAACCGTTCCGGGGGCAGTCTCATCGCTTGCAGCACGGGCGAAGGCAGCATCGAGCCGCTGGAGCAGGCCGACCCCGCCGAGCAGGCAACGCCCTCCAGATCAAGCCGCATGAGCAAGCTCTCTGATCGGCAGCCCGGAAAGGAGAGATGGAGCACGTGGGCCAATCCGCCGTCCAAGGGGCCGTTCACGAACAGCGGCTCAGCGTCCGGCCGCAAGGTTTCGAGCAGGAGATGCCGCAGCCGGGTCAGGTGGGCGGTGCGCTGTGCCGCTTGCTCGACCGCGCGCCGCAACGCCGCGGCCAGCCCGACGGCCAAGGGGACGGCCTCGGTTCCGGGTCGCAAGCCATGCTGTTGATGGCCGCCGAAGATGCGCGGCTTCAGGGACGTGCCCCGCCGGACCAACAGCAAACCGACGCCCTTGGGTCCATGAAATTTGTGGGCCGAACCGCTGAGCGTGGCAGCGCCGGATTGACGGAACGAGATCGGCAACTTGCCCAGCGCCTGCGTGGCGTCGACGTGCAAGGGGACGTTGCCGAGCCGCTGGGCCAAAGCCTGAACGGGTTGAATCGCCCCGGTCTCATGATTGGCGAGCATGAGCGCGGCCAGGCCGATGCGGTCCAGGTCGCGCTCTTCGGGCAGTTGCACGATCCCCTCTTCGGAGACCGCCATGGTTTGCAGGGCATGGCCAATGGTCAGACATTGCTGCACCGGCTCCCAGACACTCGGATGTTCGATCGCTGAGGCGAGCAGCGTCGCGGGCCGGGTTGGCAGCAGGCCAAACAGGGCAAGCTGATTCGCTTCCGTGGCGCCGCTGGTGAAGACAACTTCCTCGGGTTCGGCATCGAGCAGGTCGGCCACGGTCTGGCGGGCATGCTCAAGCGCCTGGCGCGCCTTCTGTCCGAAGCGATGCGGGCTGGCGGGGTTGCCGAAATGGTCGGTCCAATAGGGCTGCATGGCCTCGACGACTTCCGGCAAGACCGGCGTCGTGGCATTGGCGTCGAGGTAGATGGCGGCGGCGGGCATGGGGGGAGATGGAAACCAAGGGGAGGAAAGCCGGACGACTTTCCTCCGCCTGCTCAGGATGGTTTCTGTTTGCTGCCTTCTTCGAGCTTGCCTCGAACGAAAACGTAATAGACGGCCACGAGGCCGACCATCGAAGCAATCATGCACAGATGCCAAAAATTGTCGAATCTGAACTCGAAATCAAGTCCGAACATGGCTGGGCACCTCCGGGAGATGGAATCCTTGGGCTTGCTTCAATGTACCCTACGAATTCGGCCGATGCCATGCGGAAGTGCGGGGAAGGCTATTTTTGTTCGGGTTTCTCGGGCCGCAGGCGGCTGGCCCCCGCGGTGATGGCCTCGACCAGGGTCGGTCCGCCGCGCGGACCGAAGAAGCTGAGCGTCGGTTCGTAGCCGCCGCGAACGTATTCCGCTTCGGTCAGAAAATAGCTGAGCCATTCATCGGCCAGGCCGCCGATGACGACGTGCTTCGCCCCCGTCGCCCGAGCGACCCGCTGCTTCACCTCCCGCCCCAACTCCGCCGCGAACTCCCCCGGCATGCCGACGATCATCCAGTCATCCACGCGCAGCGCCACGGAGTGGCTCGTTCGGGGCAGCAACTCCTTGACCATCTGCTCCAGCGTGCCCGATAGCAGTTCATTGAACAGGCCAGGCGATGCCGACGGCGCGGGCGGTTTGACGATCGGCGGAAGGTCGAAGGTCGTTTTTCTAAAGGCAAACTGAGTGGGGCGGCGAGTTTGACCTTCCCCTTCCCGCCATAGGGCATGGGCCTCTTGGGCCAAGGCGCGGCCGTAGGCTTCGGCTTTCTCATAAGCGGGGGCTTTCTCCTCACGCGGCGCGGGGGAGAGATCGCCCTGCGCCCCGTTGTGATAGAGGACGGTGACGCCGCCGCCGATCCGCTCCTCCAGCGAGCGCTGCAACGCGCCCGGCCAATCGCCGGAGAAGAGCATCTCGCTTGCCCCCAGCAGCGTCGGGTGGGCCGTGAACTGGGCGACCACGGCCAGCGGCCGGCCATCGAGCCGATCGATGCGCAGCAGCGTCAGGTCCGGATCGACGGTCAAACCGCCGCGGCGATTGCGGTTCCAACCGGTCAGCTTCTGCCGCAGGCTGACGGCGCGGGCTGGCTCCAGCGCCCGACCCGACGCCTGAATCACCTCGGCCAGCTTGTCGAGGGTGTGTTCGTAGAGCTGCGGATGATAGATGCCAAGCTGCGGCACCTGGAAGCGGTTGCCGGGATGCAGGGCGAGCATGTCGATGCTATTGTGCGTGTGGCTGGGCAGGAGGATCATTTCATCCACGGTGATTCCCAGCCGCTCGAGCCGCTCCCGCAAGGCGGGCTTCACCGGCGGGGGAAACGCCAACACATCGGCCGTGACCAGCACCAAGCGCTTGTCCCCCTCGGCAAAGGTGAGGGCCTTGGCCCAAACCCGATCATGCACGCCCTGGGCGGGCCGGCTCAGACGCGCGGAGTAACCTCCGAGAGCCGCTTTGAGGGAGGCCGGCGGGGTCAAATCGATGCGGGCCGCGCCGACCAGCCATTCCGCGGCGGGGCATGGTCCGCCGGCGAGCAAGCAGAGCCACGGAATGAGCCAGCGTAGCGGCGTCGACCACGAAGTGGACAAGGTGTTTGACCAGGAATGTTCGAATCGGAACCAAGCGAATTCGGAGCACATCATGGGCTGGCGGGGTTGGGATTCGGCGTTGAGGCGACCACGGTGACGTCGATGCACTGTTCCACGATCTCAAAACCATCGACGGCTTTGACGCAAATCGTGCATGCCCCCAGGTTCGCGCTGGAGATTTTCGCGGACCATTTATTGCCGTTCCTTGATACAGCAATGGGGCCGGGCTTGCAGGTCATCGTGATGCTGATGTGCGCTTCTTTCGGATCGACGGTGCCATCGATGTCGAAGGGGAGGGACACCTGAGAGTTTGGAGCGGGATGGTCAATCACCAGATCGATGTGAGTAGCTTTCGGATCGACGGCCATGAAAAGGACTCCAACAACAAGGACGGGAGATATTATTGGCCATTAACGAGAGGTTCGATCACCACGTTGCGGAAATGGCCGGCGGCGTTGGAGAGAAAGAGGCCCACGCCTCCCGTCGAGGGAATGACCTTCGAGAGATCCACCAGCGGCATGGGGATCTTGTCATGGGGCGTCTTGAATAAATCAAACTCGCGCTTCACCTGGCCAATATGAATGCCGTTCCAACTCACCGTGGTGCTCGTCGGCGTCACGTCCATGCTCACTTGATACCAATCGAGGGGAAGCTGCAACGCCGCATTTTGGCGAACTTCCAATTTGACATAGGACGATTCGAAATAATGTTGATCGACCGCTTCCAGAATGCGCAAGATATTCATTTGGCAAACCCGCGTTGGCAGGCGGAAGTTCTGCAATTCAATGGTCGAACCGAAATGCTCCTTGCCCAAATCCGTCTGGTAAAGCTCGTAGCCCGTGATCAACCCCACGCCGGAGCCGCGTTTGCCCGAGACGTGCTTGACGTCGGCTTTGAGCCGATAGGCGGGCGGCATGGGCGCGGGCAGGAGTTCGATGATGGCTCTGCCGGTGATCTGCACGAAAAAACCATCCCGTTGATGCATCTCCAGTTCCTTGGGATTCAGCGTGATCTGATAGGCTTGAGGCTGGCCCTCTTCGTCGATCAACACCACGGGCCGGCCTTGATCGAGCTGTTCGCGCAGCTCCTGAAAGCGCGCGGCGATCTGGGCGTCGTTGTCGTCCATCTTCCATGAGAAGCGCTTTCCGCCGATGAGCAACAGGCTGCCGATCAAGACGAGCAACATGAGCAAAACCAGGGAGAGCATTTGTCGCGGCGAGCGATTGCGCCGCGAGGCCCTCCGGAGGGGCTTCTGTTTCTTCGATGAATCCTTGTGGGGTTGCAGCCGAATCCAATCGGCCAGATCGTCCGCCAAGGCGGCAGCCGTGCGATAGCGCTGCGAGCGGTCCTTCTCCAGGCAGCGGAGGATAATGGCTTCGAGCCGGGAGTCGATGCGGTGATTGAGGATGTTCGGCGCGACTGGCGTTTCGGTCATGATGAGAATGGCCAGGGGCGAATGGCGATTTTCCCGGAAGGGCAGCTCCCCGCACAACACCTCGTAAAGGATCACGCCCAGGGACCAGACGTCGGATTGTTCGTTGACATCGTTGGGATGCCGGCCGCTGGCCTGTTCGGGGGGCATGTAGGCCATGGTCCCCAGGACTTCCCCCGACTTGGTGACGAGCGGGTCCAGGTCTATTCGTTTGGCCAGGCCGAAGTCCGAGACCAGCGGTTCATGCCGATCCTTCATCATGATGTTGTTGGTTTTGAGGTCGCGGTGCAGCACGCCATGCTGATGGGCATAGGCGACGGCCCGGACGACCTTTTCAAGGATGACGGCGCCGCCGCGCAGGTCGCTCAGATACGCCATGCGCCGCTGCAGCAGGGTTCCTCCCTGGATGTAGGGCATGACGATATAGGGAACGCCCTTGCAGTAGCCATGATCGAGGATCGGCATGATGTTGGGGTGGTTGAGGGACGCCATCGTGGCGCATTCGCGTTCAAACCGCTTGTATTCATTGGCTTCCAGCGTCTTGCTTTGCCGCATGATTTTGACGGCCACGGTCTGACCCGAGCCGGCGTGCTGCGCCTTGAAGATGACGCCCATCCCGCCATGTCCGGCCACGCTCACGAGTTCGTAGTCGCCGAATAGGCGATGTTCGGGCAGACTCGGCCAATTCATGGCCCAATCTTGCGTGGACGGGAGGCCTAACGGCGAAAAGTCAAGGGAATAATCGAGGCCGCGGGCGTCGGAGCTGTCCTCGTTGACCTCGAACAAGCCGGTTGAGTTGGAGCCGTTCGTGGAGGAGGGAGGATAGAGTTGTTCCACATCCTGCGGCAACGTCGTGAAGCAAGCCCCCAAGTCTTCGGAGGTCAACGCTTCGCCCTTGGAAGGCGTTTGCGCGGGAGAGCCCTGCTTGGAGCTGCGAACACCGGACGACTTCGAGTCCATGGCATTCATTGGTGTTTCTCCAACCGGGCTAAAGCGAGCTTTCATTATGATCGAGTTTTTCAGACTTGGCAAGCGATTCTTACTTGAAAAGCAGGGAGCTGCATTTTCCTCAATGGGATAAAAAAAAGGGCATCCCGGAGGATGCCTCAAGCGCTGTTTTCGTGAGGGCGAACCGGACCCGTCCGGTTACTGGCGGCCGGAGAGCGCCGGCGCGCTCAGCCCCGCGGCCCGGGCCAATTTCGCGGCAACGTCGGTGCGTTCCCAGGTAAACTCCGGCTCCTCGCGGCCGAAGTGGCCGTGGACTGCTGTCCTTTGGTAAATCGGCCTGCGCAGGTTGAGGGTTTCGATGATCCCCTTGGGCGTGAGCTGGAAATGCTCGCGAATCAACTCCACGAGTTGATCCTCCGTGATGCCCTGTTTGAGGGTGTTGTTCGTGGTCACCCAGATGCTCAAGGGGTCGGGGTAGCCGATGGCGTAGCTCAATTGAACTTCGCATTGCCGGGCCAGGCCGGCGGCGACGATGTTCTTGGCGATATAGCGGGCCATATAGGCCGCGGAGCGATCCACCTTGGTGGGGTCCTTGCCGCTAAAGGCGCCGCCGCCGTGCCGGCCGCGGCCGCCATAGGTGTCGACGATGATCTTGCGGCCAGTGAGGCCGCAGTCGCCATGAGGGCCGCCCACGAGGAACATGCCCGTGGGATTGATGTGGTAAATGATGTTGTCGTCGACGAGGCGCGGGTTTTCGGCATGAAGGGTGGGGAGGATGAGCTTGTTGATGATCTGCCGGCGGGCCTCATTGGAAAAGTACTGCGGGCCGTTCTGGACGCTTTCGACGGCCGTGTTGTCGTGCTGCGTCGACAGGACGACGGTGTGAACCCGCAAGGGTGCCCCGCTGGCCGTGTATTCGACGGTGACCTGGCTCTTGGCGTCGGGCCGCAGAAAGGGGAGGTCGCCGCTCTTGCGCAGCCGGGCCTGGGCTTCCATGAGCCGGTGGGCCAAATAGATCGGCAGCGGCATCAGGCTCTTGGTTTCATCGCAGGCGAAGCCGAACATCATCCCCTGATCGCCGGCGCCGCCCACGTCCACGCCCTGGCTGATGTCGGGCGATTGCGAATGGATGTGGCAATCAACTTGGCAGGTGTCGGCCGCAAAACCGATGGACTGATCGACGTAGCCGATGTCGCGAATCACCTGGCGGACCACGCGGTCGACGTTGGCCCGGGTCAGCTCGGCGGAGGTGGTGATCTCGCCCGCCACGGTCACGTGGTCGGTCGTCACCAACGTTTCACAAGCGACGCGGCTCTTGGGGTCGGCCTTGAGGCAGTAATCGAGCACGGCGTCGCTGATCTGGTCAGCCACTTTGTCCGGATGGCCCATGCTGACGGATTCGCTTGTGAAGAGATGAGTATCGCTGGGCACTGTCGGTCTCCTGTTGTCGCGTCTCAGGCCGCATCGGGCGCATGAGATCGAAGCCGCGAAAGGGGTTTGTTGGCACGAAGGCCGCTTCCATGGCGCGATGGGCGAATCAGCAACCGTCCATGGAAAAGTGAACAGGCATTATACGAGAAGGCCGCGCTGCTTGCCACCGCAACTCGCTGTTTCCGCTGGCTCGAAGCGGCGCCGCCAAGCCTGAGACAGGTCATTGCAACCACCCGGCTAACGGGCTATGATTCAGGGGCTTCGCGTTTCACTTCATGAGGTGCGGTCATGTCCAGATTTTTCACGTTCGCCGTGCTGTCGCTGTGGTGCTTGGGGTCGGTGTCGCGGATGGGCTGGGCGGAACCGCCGGCCGAAGAAAAACTCGTTTCTGCTCGAGCGTTCGGCTTCTTTCGCTGCAACGTCGCGGTCGTGTGGAAACAATTCAACGAACAAGGATATCAACATTGGTTTGTGGACATGGAACAGAATCCCCTGGAAGAGCTCAAGGAGAACTTGGGCGCGGGGCCGGAGGCCATCGATCGGATTCTGGGCGTGCTCTTCACGGATGAGCAGGGCAGCCCGCCTAAAACCGCGTTTATGATAGCGTTCCTGAAGCCCTTCGACCGGGACAAGATCAAGAAGAGCCTGCTCAGAAAACCACCCGTATTCGCTCCCGTCGGGCAAGACCCGCCGCCGGAGCCGCAAATGATCGAAGAAAAGGTGGGCCGCTACACGATGTGGCGCTATGACAGTCCGTATGCCAATGCACTGTGCTTTTTCGATGACCGTCATTTCCTGATCGGCGACATGTCGGGGGTCAAAACACTCCTGGAGAGTCTGGATGACCCGGAGCCAAGCCCTTGGCGGGAGACCTTGAAGCGCGCCCAGGGGCAAGCCGCGGCCGTGGCAGTGAATCTCAACGCCATCCCCGACCACGTGAAACAGGAAGCCCCCGCGCCCATGAAAGCCCTGGTCAAGGCCCGCTCGCTGTTCATTTCCGTTTCCTTAGACAAGGAAGCGGTCTTCCTGGCTGAGGGCGTTTTTGCCGATGAGATGGACGCCATGAACGCCGCGACGGCCGCCACCGGCCTGCTGGGGCTGGCCAAATTGAGCTTCCCCGCGCTCAGGAAAGAAGTGCAACAGCAACTCGTCGAAAATCCCGACTTTCCCGCGGACCTGTACGACATCCTGCCCCGCGTGGAAAAGTATCTCAACGAACTGAAGCCCGTTGCCGAGGGGAACAAAGCCATCCTGAGCATCAAGACCGACTTGTCCGTCGGCATGTTGTCCGGTCTCTCCGGGGTCGCCATCACGACTTTGGGCGCCAGTGCTTATGCCACGTTCGCTCAAGTGGGCGAAACCATTGGCGAAAAAAAGGAGGAGGACCCTTCGCTACCCCGGCCCCAGGCAGGCAAGGCGTTCAAGCAATTGGCCAGCGCCTTGGAAAAATACCGGGAGGATCACGGCCACTATCCCGCGCCCGCCATCCTGTCCCCGGAAGGGAAGCCATTGCTCAGTTGGCGCGTGACCCTGTTGCCCTATCTGGGTCATGAAGATTTGTATTACGAATTCAAGCTGAACGAGCCATGGAACAGCCGCCACAACAAGCAACTGATCGAGAAGATGCCCGACATGTACCGCATGGGGCGCTTTTACTCAAACCAAACCACCTGCCGTCTCATCACGGGCGAGAAGGCGCCCTTCCAGGAAAAAGCCAAAACGGGTCCCCGGCTCCCTGACTTCAAGGACGGCGCGGCCCAAACGGCCTTGATCGTGGAAGCCGACTTCCAAGTGACCTGGACCCGGCCGGAATCCTTGAAGCTGATTTCCCATTTCCCGCTGCCTCGAATGGGAGATGACCAGGTGATGCGCTTTGGCGGCGCGGGTTCCGATTCAGAGAAATTGGAAGGTTTCTATGCCGTGATGGCCGACGGCGTGGTCCGCTTTTTTGACAAGAAGAGCGATCCGAAGAGCCGCATGGCGTTGTTCACGCACACGGGCGGAGAGACGCTTCCGGAGGACAAGCTCGGCAAGGTGGTCAAATAACGGCGGGCTGCAGGACCAGCCGGTGTGCCATCAATGGATCGGCTGTACAAGAAGGCGACACGTGGAAGGTCCATTGTCTGCTGGCTTTGGACAGAAACACGGCTGGTTGCTGACTTAGCATGTTGACGCCCTTGGACGCGGCGGGGTGCCGTCGTAATGATTCATTGTTGTCGCCTATGTCTATGACACAGGCAGCAATCAATCGTGAGATGCTTGCCGGAGCGCAAATAAACCTCAATCTACTTATGGAAGCAGCCAGTCAACCAACCGCAGATTAGGGATGGACAGGAAATCATTCAAGTTGTGCGTCACCAAGGTAAGATCATGCACAAGAGCGACACTGGCGATCATTAAATCGATGCGGCTTACCGTGAGGCCGCGCTGCAAAATTTGACCGCGCAGCATGCCGAACTATCGAGCACAATCGACATCAAAATCGAGGACATGGACATCAGGCAATAAATCTCGATCGATGCTCTGCAGTAATGGTTCAGGATGGGCACGCTGATAGGCCCAAACGAATAATTCGCCTAGGGTAATGGTTGAAATGCATAGACCGCCTGAAAACTGAACAAAGCGATGCATCAGGCCCGCTGGTCTTTTTAAATGAGCTGAGCAAATGTCGGTATCCAAAAGGAAATTCATTCGCTCAGTTCCCGTCGTTGGTCCTGATGACGTTCGTTGCGAAGTGCTTCGAGGATTTGATCATCCTCCGGGGTCCATTCATTGGCTAATCGGCCCGCACAGCGCCGCCAGCCCTCCCCGGTCAACGTCGAGGAATTGTCAATCACGCGCACTTGAACCTCGACCATTTGGCCATCGCGAAGCCCCAGTTCCTCGGTGATTTGAATCATATTACCATGCACGGTTCCCTGTCGAATCAACTTCATTGAGGACTCCTTGAAAGCGCTTACCAGCCGTCTATGACATTTTAACTCAAACCATGGGCATGGAGTCAATGAACCTTTGCTTTCCAGGAAACATGGATCATGACCCTAGACCATGTGATGACGCTGCGTGAAGTTTGATCACTCTTCGATCCTCGTGGACGTGTTCGGTGATTCCCCGACGTTCGCTCTTGCCGGGGGATCGGACTCGACATAAACTGTTGATCGATCAGGTGCCGCGGCTGGCTTCGACCGTCGAAGCCAGCGCGGAGAATAGGGAAAACGGTGCAAATCCGTTGCGGGGCCGCCGCTGTGATCGGCCAGGCCCGGGATCCCAACGCCACTGCCCCAAAAGGGTGGGAAGGCAGCCCGGGCCGTGAGGAGCCGAGAGCCAGAAGACCTGCCTGATTGTTCCTTCGGGGCTTCGGTCTCAAGCCATCGACAGGCCGCGGTTTGCTTGTCCTCATCCCCCTTCGGACGACAAGTTTCCTCGCTCCTGCCAGGCTAGCGAAGCCCCTTCTTCACCCTGCACCGGTGAAAGGAAGGTGGTCATGGCAACCTGGCTGACTGTTTCTTTCGCTTCTCCCTCAAAACCTCCGAGACGCGCCGGTTTCTCCCTCGTGGAGTTGCTCGTCGTCTTCGCCATCATCACGGTACTGATCGGGCTGATGTTGCCCGCCATCCAGCGGGTGCGCGGCACCGTCGATGCCCTGATCTGCCAGCATCGCCTGCGGCAGATCGGACTGGCCTGCCACCATTACCACCTGGACATGGGGACTTTTCCGCCGGGCGGCATCGAATGGCGGCCCCCGGGGAACACCACGCGCCGGCAGCTTTCCTGGTGCGTCTTCATTCTCCCTTACCTCGAACAGGACCTCGTTTACCGCCAGTTGGACCTCAATCTGCCCTTTGACCATCCGGTCAACGCCCCGGCGGCGGCGACGGTGTTGTCGGTCTTTATCTGCCCCTCGTCTCGCCGCATGGAAAAATTGGTCCAGGGGCGCGGGGCTTGCGACTACGGCGGCATCTACGGCGAACGCATCACCTCGCCCAACAACCCGCCCAAGGGGATGATGCTCTACGATCAGCCCGTGCGCATCGCCGAGGTGACGGATGGCCTGCTGACAACGCTGATGATTTCAGAAGACAGCGGCTGGAAAGATGGACAGTGGATCAACGGGCTGAACCTTTTTGACCAGGCCTATCCCATCAACCGCGCTCCCCCCTTCGAGAACGACATTCGCAGCGACCATCCCGGCGGCGCGCATGGACTGTTCGCGGATGGGTCGGTCCGCTTCCTGCATCAAAACATGGCCTTGCCGGTGCTGGCGGCGATTTGCACCCGCGCTCAGGGCGAGCCGATTTCTGTCGATGATCTCGATTGACCCGCGGTTCCTGTCTGGGGCTGGAGGGGAGGTCGCGTTCGGTCGCAGATCGGCGGCGGCATGGAGCAGTCGCCATCGAGCCACGATTGACCCGGCCTCCCTTCTCCTCCCGGACGAAGTTGTGGTTTCCTTGTCTTTCTGGTTGAACCTTTGAAAGGAGAGCATGGTGCAGCGAAACTTGCTGATCGTTTGGATGTGGCTCCTCTCCGGTGCGGCGCCATTGTTGGCGCAGACGGCGGTTGTCGATTTCGAAGACTTGAGCCTGCCTCCTGAATCGTTCTACAACGGTTCGGACTTCGCTGGAGGGTTCATCTCAAGGGGGGCTTTTTTCAACAATGATTACATCGACTTGGGCGGCGGGTTCGATGCCTGGAGCGGCTGGGCCTACTCCAACATGACCGACGTCGCGACGGCCGGCTTCATGAATCAATATAGCGCCTATCACCTGCCCGACGGCGGCGGCGACGGCTCAGCCCTCTTCGGCGTGGCTTTTTGTTTTGCGCCGGGAATCAGCCAAATCTGGCTCCCCGGTGATCTTCGTCCTTTGTCCTTGCGCATCACGAATACGACCTATGCCGCTCTGTCGATGCGGGACGGCGACAGCTTCGCCAAAAAGTTCGGAGGCCCTTCGGGGAATGATCCGGATTTCTTCCGCGTCATCATCGAGGGGCGCGATGCTTCCGACCAGAGCACCGGCAGCGTCGCTTTTTATCTGGCCGACTATCGCTTTGCCGACAACAGCCAGGATTACATCGTCAGCGAATGGACGACGGTGGATTTAACGGAGCTGGGCGACGCGACGAACCGGCTCCTCTTTGCGCTGGAATCCTCCGACGTGGGGGCGTTTGGCATCAACACACCGACCTATTTTGCCATGGATAATTTGCTGGTCGCGGCGGTGCCCGAACCCGGCGGAGCGGCCTTCATCGCCATGGCAAGCGTGGTGGGATGGATGGGATGGCGGCGGAAAAAACGGCTGTCAAGGCCGGTTTGACCTTTGCCTGGAGAATCGTTGAGATGGCTTGCAAAACGGGTATAATTCGTGTATGCAGGAAAGCGCGTGGTCCGCCGCATTCCAGAAGAACAGGGGATGGGGCACGATGCTTGATCGACCGATAGGTGGAATGTGTTTCTGGTACGACCGTTTGTCGAGGACATGGTTTTTCAGTTGTACAGCCGGCCGCTGCACCCCGAGCTGTTCGACATCGTCGCGCGCCAGACCGTTCTGCGCAGCGATTTCCAGGCGCGCGTCCACATCACCCGCACCGGCCACATGATCCAATGGGTTTCCCGCGGCCGGGCCGAGGCGATTTATTTCACCGAAGTCGTGACGGCCGCGAATGAATCCCTGCCCCAGGGACATCTGGTGCATCACCGCTTTGGCCGCGATCATCACGCCCAGGTCAAGCATCTGCCCGGCGTGACCTATCAGGCGAGCTTCCAAAAGGAAACCCTGTCGCCCGCTCTCTTCGAATTGGTGCATGAGGAGCTGTTGGCCGATGGGCGGCGCCGGGGCTTCATCCACCACTTCCCGCATTATCAGCAGATGGGCCTGCCCGCCTTGGGCTTCGTGACGATGGACGGCCGGCCGGGGTGCCAGGTCATCCACGCCTTTCATACCTTTCCCGAAGAGTTGACGATCATCAAGTCGCAATCGCTGATTGAAATCGCGCCGGCTTGAGGCGCGAACGGCCCCTTCCTTGAACCGTCATGGCCGAGGCAGGAGCAAGTCGCGGAGCTGCGCCACTTCGTAAAAAACGAGCGTCGGCTCGGCGGCCAGCGTCGCGGCGTGATCGAAACTGCCCCACAAGGCGGCGGCCGTTCGCGTTTTCGCGGCTCGACCCGCCAGGATGTCCGCTGGAGCGTCGCCGACGAACAACGTCGCCTCGGCGGGAACGTTCAACCGCTCCACCGCCTTCAGCACGCCTTCCGGATCGGGTTTCACCCGCGTGATGTCGTCGCTGCTGACCAGGCAGCGCAGGACGCCCGGCCAGAGCCCCAGCTCGCCGAGCGTGTATTCGGCGCCGCGCCGGCCTTTGCCCGTGAAGACGCCCAGAGGGACCCCGGCGCGGTGCAGGGTTTGGATCAGATCGATCATCCCGGGGAAGGCGCGGATCTGATCGTGGCCCCGCTCGTAAAACCGAAAGAAGCGTTCGACCGCCTGGTTGACCCGCTCGGGGTCCGTGGAGGTGAGCGTGCCGGCCTGTTCGGCCTGCTTCAGATAGCGGGCGATGCACTCGCGCTCGGCGGGGCCAAAGGTCGCCACCACCTCGGCGTTGCTCGGCAGGCGGCTGACGAAGGGGGCCACCGCATGGCGGAACGCATCGAAGAGAAACCCCATCGTGTCCACGATCGTGCCGTCCAGGTCGAACAGCACGGCTTCGGGGCGCGTCGGCGGCGCGGTCATGGATCGATCTCTCCATTTAAAACGGCTGACCGGCGCGGCTGGGCGCTGGCAGCCAATGTTCATCCACGTCCAGGTCAGAGGCTTCCCATGCGGCCGGCCTCTCCTCCGGCTCGCCTTGCCAGAGCAGCGCGGCATGAGCACCCATCGCCCGCAACCAATCCGGCTCCAAGGCCTGACGCCACGGGCTGGCCAGCAACAGCAGCATCCGCTTGGCGCCCATGGGCCGTCCCGGTTGCATGGCGAAATAGCGGTCCAAATAAGTTGGCTGCATCATGCACGACGCCCAGAGATCTTGCAAGAGTTTCGCATCAAGCTGGCGCGGGTCGGCCAATGGCTCCAGGACCAGTTGCAGCGTGGTGAACGGATTGCGCTGCAAGAGCTGCTGAATGGCCAGCTTGAGCGTGGCGGCATGCCGATGCCATTCGCTGGCTTGAAACCACAGGGTGAACACCTGGCTGCAGGAGTGCGTGAATCGCATCACGGACGCATGATCCAAATGAACCCGCAGTCCTTCGCAAAGCCCGCCGCGCCAGGCCGTTTCCGACTCGCCGTCTTGCCGCTGCCATGCATCGGGCAGCACCGGATCGGGCCAGCGATCCCACTCCAGCTCAAAACCATCCCTGGCGTCTTGCATCAATTGATACAAATCTTCCTTGCGCAGCGTGGGCGTTTGTTGCACGTAATAGGGGGGCCGGGGCTGATACCTCAATCCCAGGGAAGCCGCCTCCTGGCGAAACGCCGTCCCGGGCAGGATGGCCAGGTTGAAGACTTGCACGTCGTCATACAGTTGCTGTTCGCGCAGGTAGTCCATGCCGCGCAGGACGGAACCGACCGTGTCCCCGGGCAGGCCGATGATGAGGTCGACCTTGACGCGAATGCCCTCCGCACGCATGGCCCGGATGCCGCGCTCGACGGCGTGGAGGGCGTTGTTGCGATCCATCAGGCGCATCGCCTGGGGGTCGATGGATTGCAGTCCGACTTCGACCTCGGTGAAATGAGCTTGCCTGAGCAGCTTGGCGGTGTGCGGGGTAATGCCTTCGGCGCGCAGCTCGCCAAAGTAGGTGAATTGCCGATCCGGGTTGCATCGCGCCAGGAGGGCGACGAAGTCATCGAAGCGCCGCCCCTGATTCAGCGTCGGATCGAGGAGGACCACCTCCCGGACGCCCTTGCGGCGCGCATATTCCAGATTGGCGACGATCTTTTCCTCGGAGACGAAGGCGAGGTCGTCGTAGCTCTTCGGATAGTAGCAAAACTTGCATTTGAAGACGCAGCCGCGGAGCGTCTCCAGCAGCATCATGTTCTCCTCGGCGGCGTCGATCAGGCCGGCGAGATAAGGCGAGGATATGACGTCGAGATCTTTGAGCGGCTGGCGAAAGGCGGGCAGCGCAGGGACGGCTGCGAGGGGCAATCCCAGCCGGCTCGGCGCGCGGGCGGCGGCATCGCCGCAGGACGCCGCGAAGGATTGGTATAACCCCGGCACGTCGACGCGCCGGCCAGGCTCCGAGCGCCAGGCCGCGAGGAATTCCGCGAAGGTTTGCTCTCCTTCGCCAATGGCGGCCAGATCCGCGGCGGGATGGTCCAAGACCCAGCGATTGTCGACGGTGATCTCCGGCCCGCCCAGGATGATCCAGACGCCGGGGCGGTGTTTCTTGATTTCGTTGGCGATCCAGAGCGTGCGGTCGATGTTCCAGAGATAACAGCTAAAGCCCACCATCCAGGGGCGTTCGGCCAGGAGCGCATTGACCAATTCGTGGTCGCCCAGGGTGTTGGTCAAGGGGGTGGGAAAGAGGCGGAGATCATAGAGGTCGCCCAATCCCTGCTGCTCGGCGTACATCTTGAGGTAGCCGGCCGCGAGCGGCACGTTGCCGGCGAGGCGGCCCGGCCCCAGCGGGGGGATCGGGAGCTGGACCAGCAACACGCGACGACGATCCAGCATGATGCTCCCGAACCTTGATTACGCCTTCGATTCGACCGGGGCCGACAAAGGCAAACGAATGGAAAACTTGGTCCCGCGGCCCGGCTCGCTTTGCACCTGGATGCGGCCGCCGTGCGCTTCGATGATTTTCTTGAGCGTGGGCAGACCCAGGCCGCAGCCCCCGGTTCGCGTCGTGAAGAACGGTTCGAAGATGCGCTGCTGGACCTCGGGGCTCATGCCCATGCCGGTGTCGATGAAGTGCAGCTCGACGCCTTCATCCCCCTCCAGCCGGCTGGCTTGGATCGTCAGCGTGCCCCCGTGCGGCATTGCCTGTACGGCGTTGAGCAGCAAGTTAAGCATGCCCTGCTTGAGCAGCTCGCGATCGAGCCTGATCCGCGGCAGATCGGGGGGAACGAACGTCTTGATGTCGATGTTGGCCTGCCGGGCGCTCGGGCCGTAAAAGTGGACGACGTCGTCCACGAGTTGATTCAGGTCCGTCTCGGCCAACTGCAGTTCACGCAGCTTGGCGAAGCGCAGAAAGTCGTTGGAGAGATCGGCGAGCCGCTGGCATTCCAACTGCAGCTTCAGCGTGCGCTGCAAGGCGCGATGTTCCTTGGGCGTGTCGGCGGGGCTGAGGTCCTCGGCCAGAAGCTGCAGGTTGATGCTGAGCGTGCTGATGTGGTTCTTGATTTCATGGATGAGCTGGCCGGCCAGTTGAGCCAACTCGGCGTAGGCGTCCGATCGCTGCGTCCCAGAAGCACTCATGCGTCACCTCGGCGAGAGGGATCGCCGTTCCGATCCGCGCTCGCGGGCCGCCGGATCGCAGACGCCGATCCGGCGGACGGGCCAGGGGGTCGTCCAGGAGGGAGAGGCCGGCTCAGGCTAGTTGCCCGGGCCTGGAGGCGCGGGGCTGCGCCGGGGGCCGCGCGGCATCGTCGGATCATCCTCCGGGGCGGCCGGCCGCGCTCCCGGTCCGGCTTGATCGCGCAGGACCGCCTTGCGGGACAGCTTGATCCGATCCTGGGCGTCGATGGCGATCACCTTGACTTGCATGCGATCCCCCACCTTCACCACGTCCTCGACGCGCCCGACGTACTTGTCGTCCAGTTCGCTGATGTGGCACAGGCCGTCGCGGCCGGGGACGATCTCGATGAAGGCGCCAAACTCCTTGATCGAGGTCACTCGGCCGTCGTAAATCTTGCCGACCTTGACTTCCTCGGTGATCGCTTCCACCTTGAGCCGCGCCTGCTCGGCGGCCTCGGCGTCGATGCTGGCGATGGTCACGGTGCCATCGTCCTCGATTTCGATTTGCGCGCCGGTCGCTTCCTGGATGCTCTTGATCGTCTTGCCGCCGGGGCCGATCAAGAGGCCGATCTTGTCCGGATTGATGCGCACCTGGATGAGCCGCGGCGCGTTCTTGCTGATCTCCGGGCGCGGGAAGCGGATGGTGCCGAGCATGACCTTGAGGATTTCCATCCGCGCCTCGCGGGCTTGTTCGAGGGTGGCGCGGATGATCCGCTCGTCGATGCCGTCGATTTTGAGGTCGAGCTGAATGCCGGTGATGCCGCGGCCGGTGCCGGCGATCTTGAAGTCCATGTCGCCCAGGTGGTCCTCGTCGCCGACGATGTCGGTCAGCAGGATAAAGCGGTCCCCTTCCTTGACCAGGCCGATCGAGATGCCCGCCACGGGATCGGAGATGGGCACGCCGGCGTCCATCATCGACAGCGTGGCGCCGCACACCGAGGCCATGCTGCTCGAACCGTTGGATTCGAGAATGTCGGAGACGACGCGGATGGTGTAGGGAAATTTATCAGGGGGCGGAATGACGGCGTTGAGGCTGCGTTCGGCCAAGGCGCCGTGGCCGATCTCGCGCCGGCCAGGTCCGCGGATGGGCCGGCATTCGCCGACGCTGAAGGGCGGGAAATTGTAATCAAGCATGAACTTCTTGCTGTATTCGTCGATCAGGCCGTCGATGCGCTGTTCGTCGCTGGTCGTGCCCAGGGTGGTGGTGACGAGGGCTTGCGTTTCGCCGCGCTGGAAAATGGCCGAGCCGTGCGTGCGCGGCAGGACGTTGACCTCGCAGCTAATGTTCCGCAGTTGCGTGGGCGTTCGGCCATCCACGCGAATGCCGTCGAGGGTCAGTTCGCGGACGACGCGCTGCTCCAATTCCGCGAAGGCCGCGGCGACGAACGCCGCTTCCTCTTCCGACGGCGCGCGCTCGGCCAGAATCTGGTCCTTCAACTCGCGCACCTTGGCGGCGCGATCATGCTTGCCCGGCGTCTGCTTGGCGGAACGCATGGCGGCGGCGTATTTTTTATAAAACGCTTCCACTTCGGGGTTCACCGGCGGCGGCGGGTAAGGCAGCGGCTGAATGCCCTTCAATTTCCGCAGCTCCTCGATCATGTCGACGATCGTGGAGATGATCGTTTGCCCGAAGAGGATGGCCTGGACCATGTTCTCCTCGGACAGTTCGCGGGCGAACCCCTCGATCATCGTGACGGCGTGGCGGGAGCCGGAAATGACCAGGTCCAGGTCGCTCTCTTCCAGGTCGGAGTGCGTGGGCATGACGATGAATTCATTGCCGATGCGGCCGATGCGCACCGAGCCGGTCGGTCCCTGGAAGGGAATGTGGGAGATGCTCAGGGCCGCGCTGGCGCCGATCATGGACAGGATGTCGGGATCATTTTGCTTGTCGGCGGACAGGACGACGGCCATGACCTGGACTTCGTTGGTGTATTGCACGGGAAAGAGGGGGCGGATGGGGCGGTCGATAAGGCGGGAGGTGAGAATCTCCTTGGTCGTCGGCCGTCCTTCGCGCTTGATGAAGCCGCCGGGGAATTTCCCCGCGGCGTAGGTTTTCTCCCGATAGTCCACTACGAGGGGGAAGAAATCCCTGGATTCATCCAGTTCTCCCTCGACGGCGGTGACCAGCACGGCCGTGTCGCCGTATTGGACGAGGACTGCTCCGTGGGCTTGCTTGGCCAACTTGCCGGTTTCGATGCTCAGAATGCTTTTACCGATGGGACGTTCTACACGACAAACCTGCACGATATTCACCTCTTGATGGCTTAACCTGACCCAGCCGAGGAACCGGGGACGCAGCGTCCCAGCATGATGAATCCTTCGAGCCGAAAGTCCAACAGGCACCCGCGCGCCTTCGCCTGGAGGGCGGGCCCAAGGCTGCCGACCGTGCCAGGTTCAAAGCGCTATAGGTGCCTGCCGCTTTGGCTCCACGGCTCCGGTCTCGAGCCGATGCTATTTCCGCAAGCCCAGCTTGTTGATCAAGCTCAGGTAGCGATTGCGGTCTTTATTGCGCAAATAGGTCAGCAGGCCGTTGCGCTTGCTGACCATTTTCAACAATCCGCGCCGACTGGAGAAATCCTTCTCATGCTGCCGCAGATGTTCTGTCAATTCATTGATCCGGCTGGTGAGCAGCGCGACTTGCACTTCGGGCGAGCCGGTGTCATTGCCTGCTCGGCGATGGCTTTCAATGATCTTGGATTTATTGTCCTTCGAAATCATGAGTCAAACCTTTCACGATCCGCCTGGCCTAGGCGCGCCCGGGCCGGGGGAGAACTCAGAAAATCCCGACAATTCATTGTTTTACGAGGTGAAGGGCGTCCTTGCAAGTGGCCTTGTCGAAACCCATGGTTCTTGGCCCGCTTTCCTGAAGGGGCTGCGCGGTAGGGCTTCTCAGCCGTCGGCGCTGGCAGGCGGCATCGTCGCCGCCAATAGGGCCAAGATGATGAGCATGCCGAGCATGCCCAGGAGGCTGATCAAGCGATAAGCATTCCACCACGGCCTGGGGGTCGGTACCGCGGCGGCCAGGATCGTCTCATCGGGACGAAACCATTCGGGCCGCCGCCACAAGGCGATGCGCCAGATCAGGATCATGACCGCCATGAGGGGAATCGTGTGCATTAACCCCACGCGCATGCCGTGGAAGAAACCGAGAAACGCGCCGATGCCGCACATGAGCGTGACGGCGTTCACTTCGATTTGCTTAAGCAGCACGAAGGGAATCCAACCGACATAGACCGCGGCCATACTGGCCACCATGCAGGGGGTTCAGCCGACGCTGTGATCGAAAGCCGCGCCCAACTTATGGTACAGCAGCAAGCCGATCGGCGTGATGGCCATGACCCACGCGTGGCGGGCTCGAGCCAAAGCCGTGCGCAGGGGCAGCATCCAACCGGCGGCCAAGAGGGCCACCCCAATCCAAAGCGACGTGGTCGCGGCGAAAAAGGACATGGATCAATCATCCACGGGGGCCGGGGGCGGTGCGGGGCACGCTTCGCTCGGAGCGAGCACGGCATCATAGGGCCGCAACCCCGGCGCGACTTGCCGATGGTCGTTGCGGAAAATGTCGGGGTCAAAATGACCGTCATGAACGGCCAAGGCCCGCGATTTCAAGAACAGGGCATGCCCGCCCATGAAGAGAACGTTTTGCCCCTTGCCGGCGTGATTGGGACTATGCATCGACTCCCATTGAATCCCTTCGCCTTCCCGAGGCGGGCGATCCGCCATGATGGGCATCTGGCTGCCCAGGCTCAAATGCAGCGGTTGGCGTTGTTTTAAATCGCCTTGACCGGCCCAATAACCCAGGGGAAAGGCATAACAGCCGCCGATTTGCCTGCGCCAGGTGCCATTCAAGTCAAGTTGGCTGCGCTCCTTGAGTTCGTCCAAGGTGGGCGGCAACAACGGAGCGTCGCCATGGCGCGGATTGGCCGGGCAGGTGACTTGCATGTCCGAACCCCAGTAGCCGTTTTCACGGAGAATGACGTTGACCGCGCCGGCCACGTTGAGCGGGCTTTGATCGGCCACGGCGGGGAGATAGCCGTCGTGGGATTGCTGATAGGCGGCAAAGGCGTTGTAAAACTGCCGCAGGTTTTCCTGGCAGGCGACGATGCCATGCTTTTGCCGAATCTCGCTCAGCAGCATGGGCACGAGCAGGCCGAGAACAAACAGGATGCCCGCGGCGACAATGAAATCGATCTTGCGCCAATGGCTGGGCGACCAGACGCGGTCGCCCCAGCGGTTGAGGGGAGCGGGCGTCAATTCCCGAGCCGCCGGCGCGGGCTGGCGGGTGCGATAATGGGCGATTTTTCTGAGCGTCGTGAAGTGCAGGTCCGTTGACGCGGGGGGCCACTCGCGATCCACGTTCAGGGGATTCAGGGCTTCGCGGAGCCGCACGAGCCGCTGGCGCAGTTCGGGCGAGGCTTCCAATTGTCTCTCGATCGCGCGACTTTCATCGTCGTCGAGGCCATCGATCAAGTAGGCTAAAAGTTCAGTGTCCATCGGCAGCCAAACCTCATGGGCGACGGGAAACGCCGGGCGAAGATCACGGACGGGGCGTTTCCATCAAGGCGGATGATTTTTGCCAAAGCTCGTGGAGGCGGGCGAGCGCCAGGTGCAAGCGCGATTTCACCGTCCCCACGGGCACCTTCATCACCTCGGCAATGTCGCGGTATTTCATCCCCTGGTAATAAGCCAGGATCAGCGTGAGCTTCAAATGCTCCGGGAGTTTGTCAATGCCCTGGCGCACCAACTGCTGCCTTTCCTTCGTGGCCAGCTTGGCGAACGGGTCCAACTCGCGGTTGGCGAGGAGATCAATCCCCGCCGTGGACGTGTTTCCGTCTTGGCTCAGCGCCTGGTCCAAGCTGACGCTGGCCCGCCGGCCGGAGCGACGCAGCGCGTCGATCGCCAGGTGCGTGGCCATGGTGTAAATCCAGGGGCGCGCCGGCCGGCCCGCTTCATACTGGTCGATTTTCTCAAACAGCTTGAGGAACGTGTTTTGAAAAACGTCCTCGGCCAGCGTTTCATCGCCCAGATAACGTCTCAGATAACCGAAGAGTTCCTTCTCATAACGCCGAAGCAAGGGTCCGAAGAGGTCGGTTTCCCCCTTTTGAATGCGTTCAAGAAGTTGCTCATCGGAGACGTCTTCCAGGGCCACATCGCACTTTTGCGTCTTCGACATTGGTACGCTTTTAAGCTGGCGAGGGTTCAATCATGGCGCGGAAATGACTCCTTCCTTCATTCTCAAACGGAGGGGAAGTCAAGTCAAGCCGGATCGAACGGCGCGGCACCGCCGCGGGCCGAGCCGGCCGGACTCAGCGATCCAAGTCCTGCGTCGAGCGGAGGTACGCGGCCTGCAGCAGCGTTTTGATCCCGTCCGCGGGGATGTCTTCCAGGGAGCGCACGGGAACGTGGCGAATTTTTTGCCCGTTGCCGCGGAGCAGGCCGTGCGGGTCCGGCAGTTGGGCGCCTTCCGTGAAATAAAAATGGCACTGATTCTTGCTCGGTTGAATCCCGCAAATCTTAATCGGCGCTTTGTACAGGGCCAGGCGCAGGGCGGGATAGACCGTTTCGATGGCGCTGGGCAGCGTTTCGAAGACGATTTCCCTTAAGCGGCGGCAGATGGCTTGAATTTCCGAGTCGATCTCCTCGATGAGATCGGAGAAGGTGGCGATGTTGGGCGGCAGCGCTGAGCGCTTGACTTGCTTGACCTGGCGTTTTTTGGGAGTCCCTTCTTGGGGAGCACGGCGTTCTACGGTCTTGGCGGGCAGCGGCGAAACGGACACGGGCTTGGACGTGCCGCTTGGACGGGCCTTGGAGCCCGGTTTCGACTTCTTGACCATCCTTCACATCCCTTCCCTAAGAACGGAAGCCGACCTGGGCGAGCGTCGGCGTGAGCGTGGCTGGCGTTGCCCCTGGTCCCAGGGCCGCGGGCGAGTCCAGCCGGAACGAGTCCTAACCATCCTATGCGGAACCGCCATTGTTGGAAGGCTGCGGATTCATGGGGCGCGGCTCGCCGGCGGGATGCTTGGGCAACAGATCGAGCACCTCGCGCGCCTCGCTGCGCAGCCGCGTGAGAAACTCCTCCCAGGCCTGTTCCGCCTGGCCGCGAAATTGCCGCAACCCTTCCTCGATGTCGTCCCGCTTGTCGAGCCAATCGCCCATGTATTGCCGCTTGGTCGCTTCCATTTCCGCCTCGACGTTCGCGCGGCGCTCCGCCAGCTCCTTCTCCAGGGCTTTCCGCTCGCCCTCGGCGTGGCTGTTCCATTCGGCGATGGACATCTCGATTTTAGTTTCCTCGTTGCGGAGCTGCTTCAGCGTGTCGCGGAGTTGTTCGATCTCCTTTTCCCGCTCGGTGTGCTCGTCGAGCAAGGCCTGGCGCTGTTCATACCAGCTTTCCGTTTCCTGCTGCACGGCGATGCGCTGGCGGTTCAAACCCGCCTCCATTTCCAGCAATTGCGCTTGCTTGCGCGCCAGCTCCTCGTCTTTCTTGGCCAGTTCGTCTAGCTGTCTGGCCCGCTCGGCGATGAAGGCTTTCTTCTGCTCGGCCAGATCGTGCATTTCCTGGCGGCGGGCGTTGAAGGCGGCCGACTGAATTTCGCGCTCGCGCTTGTAGGCTTCCTCTTCCTGCTCCCGTTCGTTGCGGAGCCGATTCAATTCATCTTCCAAGGCGGTCATGTGGTCTTGCTGCTTCTGCAGCTCCATGCGGCCGGCGGCGATCATGTTCTTGACGTGTTCGAATTCCGCCGACTCCTTGATCCGCAACTGCCGCAGGTAGTCGAGCTGCTGTTCTTCCTTGATCGCGTCGGGCAGGAGCCGGGCGCTCTGGCGGGCCAGGGCCTTCTGCACCGCGTCCAGGGATGTGCGCTGCTCTTCCTCGAGTTTGCGGAACGTGCTGATGTTTTCCAGGAGCGTGGCCTCTTCCGACGCGAGGCGGGTGATGTTGATCTTGAGCCGCTCCAACTCCTTGCGGGCATGGGCCAGTTCGGCGGGCGAATTCTGCCGCCCCTCGCGGCGGCCGCCCCGCGCCGCCTGCTCCATGATGTGCTGCTGCAGGGCGTTCAGCTCGGCTTCGCGCTTGTCCAGTTCCTTGCGCCAATCCTCGAGGCGATTGCGGCGGTCGAGAATTTCCTGGCGCTGTTTCGACAAATCCTGGGCGACGTCGTCATTGGACTGCGGCTGGGCGGCGCGGAGCAACTGGTTTTCCAGCTCCTTGGCGCGCTCCTGCAGAGACGACAATTGCCGGGACAGCAACAAACAGCGCGTGCGCCGCTTCCAGGCCAATTGGGCCAGATGGGCGCGCCGCCGCGACAACTTGGCGTTTTCCTTTTGGCTGCCGTCGTGCGGTTGCACCTGGCCGGAGGCGTCGGGCAAGCTGGCCCGCAACTGCAATGAGCCGATCTGGATCGTGTCGTTGTTTTTGAGCAGCGTCTCGGCCACCGCCACGCCGTTGACGAGCGTCCCGGACTGCGTGCGACAATCGCGCAGCAAGTAACCTTGATCGGTTTTCACCAGCAAGCAATGCATCTCGGCCACGTCCGAGTCGGGGAATTTGTAATCGCAGGCGGGATGGCTGCCAAACAAGAGGGCCGATCGATTGATTACGAGTCGGCGATGGGCCAGGGGGCCTGAGATGACCAGCAAAACCGGTTCGCTGGCTTGAGCATCAGACCCAGACACATTGGTGCTCATGCGGACCTCGAATGGGGGGCGGAGCAAAGCATTCATCCCCGGGAGCAGCTTCTTGGCGCCTCCGGTGTCGGGATCAACACCCGCCTTGATTGTCCTTCATAATCGCGCCTTGGTCAAACAAGAACTGGCATCATTCTGAAGTTCCTCGGCCGGCGGCTTTAAATGGCGCCGGCGCCAGGGGATGGCTCATCGAGGCCGTGCTGACTTGCGCCCGGCGTGGGGCGATGCCGTGAGGCCAGGCAGCGCCGGCGGCTTTCTCTCCAAATTATGAAATCGTTATATTTTCTCTTCAAGGCCGGGAGGCGTTGAAAAAACTCTTCACTTCGCATGTACGATCGGTCGTGGAAAAGTTAAGATGACCCTGTAAGCACTGGCAACGTGCCAGCCCGCCCATGAGAGGTAGATGGATCGCCCACCTCGAGGTGCAACATGTTTCCCGCCTTTCCGAAGCTCGAATCCTTGTGTCGTTACCTGGATGGACTGACCGAACGCGTGGACCTGCAGGTGTTGGGTTACCATTTGCGTGAATTGGAAGTCGAGCCCGACGATATCGCCGAGGCCTGCCTTTTCGACGATCATCATTACAACCGCAACAAAGTGGCCGCTGGACCTTGGTATGACCTGTTCATCATTTGCTGGAAGCCCGGACAAGCCTCCCTCATCCACGACCACACGGGGTCGAGTTGCGGCTTCAAAGTCTTGACCGGCACGGCTACGGAAACCGTTTTTGAAAAGACCGGCGCCATGCGGAATGGCGTGCCCGTGGCTCGGGCCTTGGAGGCGCACGATTTCAAGACTGGCGCCGTGTGCCTGGCGCAGGACGATGCCATCCATCGCGTGATCAATCTCAGCGACGACAAGCCCCTGATCACGCTCCATGTCTACTCGCCGCCGCTGGACATGCACTACTACGAAGAAGAGATCGGCGAACCGGCGGCGACGACCGCGGGCCGCTGAGCGCTTCCTCGATCCGCATGGCCGGCATCTGCATGAGGTGAGCGAAGATGCCGCCGCGATGAAACAGCAAGACCGGTGGGTTGAACCACCGGTCTTTTCATTTTCGCAGCGCCTCGCCGGTTACTTCTTCGGTCCGGGCGGGGGCGGAGGCATCTTGAATTCCTTCGTTTTCAATTCCTCCAGCATGTGCTCGATGGCCTTTTCGAGTTGTCGATCCTTGCCCGCCAGTTCCTCGGCCGGGTCGTTTTCGACGACGATGTCCGGATCGACGCCGTAGCCCTCGATGACCCACGTTTTCCCTTCGAGATCATAGCGGGAGAATTCGGGCCGATTCAGGGAGCCGCCGTCGAGCAGCGGGAGGGTGCCGCGGATGCCTACGACGCCGCCCCAGCTTCGCCGGCCGATCAGTTTGCCGAGCTTGTGTTGCTTGAATTGATAGGGGAAGAGATCGCCATCCGAAGCGGAATACTCATTGAGCAAGCAGCACATCGGCCCGGCCAGCATTTCCGCGGGACTGGTGCGGGGGATGCTGTTGCGGGAGATGCTGATCATCGTCATTTGCCGGCGGAGCCGTTCGATGAGCATGGGGGAGACGTTGCCGCCGCCGTTGCCGCGCATGTCGATGATGAGGGCTTTCTTTTGCAGTTGCGGGTAGAACTGCCGCGCGAATTCATTCAAACCTGTGACCTGCATGTCGGGCACGTGCAGGTAGCCCACTTTGCCGTCGGTGGCTTTCTCGACTTTGGCGAGGTTGGTCTTCACCCATTCGCGGTAGAGCAGGTTGGACTCGTCGGCGATGGGGATGACCGTGACGTCGCGGGTTTTGCCGTTGCCGGCGTCGAGGGTCAGGATGACCTGCTTCCCGGCGGTGCCGATGAGCAGTTCATGCAGGTCGCCCAGCTCCTTGGTGGGTTGGCCGTCGATAGCGGTGATGACGTCGCCCACCTTGACTTCGACGCCGAGTTCGGTGAGGGGCGAGCGTTCGCGCCGATCCCAATTCTCGCCGGGAAGAATGCGGGTGATCTTGAAGCCTTGGTCCGTCTTTTGGTAGCGAGCGCCGAGCAGCCCCAGGGGAATCCGCTTGACCTCGGGGAGTTCGCCGCCGCCGACGTAGGCATGGCCGCAGTTCAGCTCGGCGATCAGTTCGCCGATGATGTAGCTGAGGTCGGCGCGATGATTGACGTGGGCGACGAGCGGTTCGTATTTCTTGCGCATGGCGGGCCAATCCACGCCGTGCAGGTTCTCGACGTAGAAGAAGTCGCGCATTTGCCGCCAGCATTCGTGGTAGATCTGCTTCCATTCCGCCCGGCGATCCAGGCGCACTTGCAGCCCGCTCAAGTTGAGCGGTTCGGTCCGTTCCGGCAGGGGGCCGCGCGGCAGATCGACGATGCTGTAGCTGCCCTCGCGGACGATGATCATTTTCTTGCCATCGGCGCTGATTTCATACCCGCTGAGGTTGCCCAGCGAGGTTTCCTTGGGGGCCGGCGCCGCGAGATCGAAGACGTATAAACCGGCGCCGCGGGGGCCGCCCATCCCGGGTCCGCCCGCTCCCGCCGTCACGCGCTGGTAATAAACCGCGCCGCCGATGGAGCGCAGGGCAAAATACTGCGCGGGCGGGACGGGCAAACTCATGACTCGGCCCATGAGGCCGTCCAGGTCCACGGTGATCGGCTTGGGTTGCGGCTTGTCATCCTTCTTCGGCTCGTCCTTTTTGGGCGGCGCCTTGTCGTCCGGCTTCTCCTCGCCCTTGGCGGCGTCCGCGGCGGGCTTCTCCTCCTTGGGCATGGCGGCTTCGTCGTTCTTGGGGGCGAACGGATTGGCCGTGCCCTTGGCCAAGGTCACGAAGTAGATGCGCTGCATGTTTTGGTAAGCGTGGTTCCATTCGGTCTGGCTGTAGATCGGATTGAAATCGCGATCGGAGACGAAGAACAGGTACTTGCCATCGCCGCTGAAGCAGGGCTGGCTGGCGCGATACCAGCCATCGGTGACCGCCGTGCTTTGCCCCGACTCGAGGCTGTAAAGGTACACCTTGGGGAAACCTTCCTCCTCGGGGCGGGTGTAGGCGATCCATCGGCTGTCCGGCGACCAGACAAAGCTGCGCATTTCAAACACGGGTGATTGAAAGACTTCCTTGACCTCCTTGGAAGCGACGTCCACGTAGCGCAGCCGCTGCTTGCGGTCCGACCAGGCGATTTTCGAGCTGTCGGGCGACCAGGCGAACTCGTACTTGTAGTTGTCCGATCCGCTGGTCAACTGCAGGGGCTGGCCTCCCATCGGCGAGACCACGTAGATTTCATCCTCGCCGGTGGCGTCGGAGACGAAGGCGATCCACTTGCCGTTGGGCGACCAGGAAGCGTTGCGTTCGTGCACGCCGCTGGTTTGGGTCAGGTTGCGAGTGATGCCGTTTTTCTCGGGGACGGTGAAAATCTCGCCGCGCGCGCCGAACAAGGCCCGCTTGCCGTCGGGGGAGATGTCCACGGTGGTGACGCGCTTGCTGACGTCGGTCAAGCCGCCGCGGCCGCCCAGGAAATCCTCCTGCAGAGTCACGGCCAGCTTCGTTGCTTTCTCCGTTGCGAGGTCGAACTTGTAAATAAAGCCGCCGTTTTCGAAGACGATGGCTTTATCGCCCAGCGAGGGGAATTTGATGTCGAACTCGGTAAATGTCGTCAGCTTCTTGGTTTGTTTGGTGTCGGTGTCGTAGCTATAAAGGTTGAACCGCACGTCCTTATCGCGGTCGGAGAGGAAATAGATTTTCTTGCCATGCCACATGGGGAAAATGTCCTGGGCGGGGTCGTTCGTTATCCGCTCGGTTTTCTTCGTGGCGAAATCGTGAACCCAGACGTCGTCGCACATGCCGCCGCGATACCGCTTCCAGGTGCGGAATTCGCGGAAGATCTGGTTGTAGGCCAGCTTGGACCCATCAGGGGAGTAGCTGCAAAAACCGCCGCGCGGCAAGGGCAGCGGCTCGGGCAGACCCCCTTGCACGTCGACGGCGTAGAGGCTGCCGACAAAGTCGTTGAACGTATGCATGCGGCTGCGGAAGACGATTTTCTTGCCGTCGGGCGTCCAGGTCATGACGACGTTGTTCGGCCCCATGCGGTCGGAGATTTCATCGCGGCTCAAGGTGGCCGTGAAGGTCAAACGTTTGGGGATGCCGCCCCCGGCCGGCATGACGTAAACTTCGGTATTGCCGTCGTATTGGCCGGTGAAGGCCAGCCATTTGCCATCCGGCGAAAAGCGGGGGAACATCTCGAAGCCGTCGTGATGGGTCAAGCGCCGCGCCAGCCCCCCCTCGGCGGCGACCGTGTACAGATTGCCCGCATAGGTGAACGCCACCTGATTCCCATGAATGGCGGGGAAGCGCAGCAGCCGGGCTTCTTCCGCTTCGGAGCTTAATGGCAGGCCGATAAACAAGGTTAGCGCCAGGAGAGTGAGCCTGATCAACACGGATGCGTCTCCTTCACAGGGGGGCAGGAGGGATGGAATCGAGATCGAGTCTTGATGGGGTGATGATATTCAGAGAGCGGGGCTTGGTCAGATGAATCGCGGAAGTTGGGACCACTCGCCGAGCCAGGCCGCCGTCACGACCCGAACGGGAAGGACGCGAACGGACGACGTGCCCTCCGCCGGGCTCTGGCGATGCACCTTTCTCATGTCTCATGGGAGCCGTCGCGGCGTAGAATGGACAAGGTCGCACCTGCCCCTGAGATGCAAGGAAACGGCATGGCCGAGGCTCGAACCAAATTCGCTTCCTCTGTTTCTGGCGCCAAGGACGCTCCCTCGACCTATTCCTCTGTCGATGGTTTGATCGCCCTGCTGGCCTTGTCCGCCATCGCCGTCCATTTGCTCCTGCGCTACGTCTGGACTACGCCGACGACGATCCTGGGCCGTCCCTGGCATGAATTGCCGCTCTATGTGGCCTTGATCCTGGGCGGGATCCCGCTGGTCGCCATCTTGGCGATGAAGCTGATCCGATTTGAATTCAGCTCGGACCTGCTGGCGGGGATCGCTATTGTCACCGCGGTTCTCCTGGATGAATACCTGGCGGGAACGCTCGTCGTCCTGATGCTGTCCGGCGGGCAGGCCTTGGAAGCCTATGCCGTGCGCAGCGCTTCCTCGGTGCTGCATGCCCTGGCCAAACGGATGCCGACCTTGGCCCACCGCCTATCCGCAGGCACGATCACCGACGTGGCCCTCGACGACGTTCAGGTGGGCGACGTGTGCGTCGTGCTGCCCCATGAAATCTGTCCCGTCGATGGCACCGTGCTCGAAGGGCATGGCAGCATGGATGAATCCTACCTCACCGGCGAGCCGTTCATCATGTCCAAGGCGCCCGGGGCGAACGTCCTTTCCGGTTCGATCAACGGCGCATCGGCCCTGACCATTCGCGCGGATCAGCGGGCCGAGGATTCCCGTTACGCCAAAATCATGGCCGTCATGCGCGAGACGGAGCAGCGCCGTCCCCGGCTGCGCCGCCTGGGGGATCAGTTGGGAGCGATCTACACGCCCATTGCCGTGGGGTTGGCCCTGGCCGCCTGGATGGGCAGCGGCGAGGCGATTCGCTTCTTGGCCGTGCTCGTCGTGGCGACGCCATGCCCGCTGCTTATCGGCATCCCCGTCGCCATCATCGGCTCCATCTCCCTGGCCGCGCGGCGCGGCATCATCATCAAGAACCCCGCCGTTCTGGAGAAGCTGTCCAGCTGTGAAACCGCCATGTTCGACAAGACGGGCACCTTGACCTATGGCCAGCCTCACTTGACCGACATCCAGGCCGCGCCGGAGATGCAGCGCGAGGAGCTGCTCCGGCTCGCGGCCAGCCTGGAGGTCTATTCCCGGCATCCGCTGGCCCGCGCCGTGGTGCAGGCCGCGAAGCGCGACAAGCTGGTGCTCCATGAGGCCAGCGCCGTCAGCGAGAAGCCGGGCCAGGGTCTGCGCGGCACCGTGGCCGGCAACGAGGTCGTCATCACCAGCCGCAAGCACTGGCTGCGGGAGCGGCCCGGGGATCAGTCCATTCTGGAGGGAACCGCCGAGGGACTGGAATGCATCGTGGGCGTCAATGGCCGCTGGGCGGGGACGCTGCGCTTTCGCGATGAGCCGCGCGACGACGGCGAACCGTTCATTCGCCATCTGACCCGCAAGCATCGCTTCCGGCGCATCCTGCTTGTGTCGGGAGACCGCGCCTCCGAGGTGCAATATCTGGCGGACAAGGTGGGCATCCCCGAAGTGCACGCCGGCCAGAGTCCGGAGCAAAAGCTGGAACTGGTGCGCCGGGAAACCGCGCACACGGCCACGGTCTTCCTCGGCGACGGCATCAACGACGCCCCGGCCCTCATGGCGGCCACCGTGGGCATCGCTTTCGGCCAAGGCAGCGACATCACCATGGAAGCCGCCGACGCCGTCATCCTGGAAAGCTCCCTGCAGCGGGTGGACGAATTGTTGCACATCGGCCAGCGGATGCGTACAATCGCGCTGCAAAGCGCCGTCGGCGGGATGGCGCTGAGCATCGTGGGCATGGTGGTGGCGGCCTTTGGCTATCTGCCGCCCGTCGCTGGAGCGGTGGTTCAGGAAATCATCGACGTGTTGGCGGTGGCCAACGCCTTGCGAGCCGCCGTTCAGCCCAGCGTTTTGACGGATTATTCACGATGAGGTCATGCTGAAAACATCACGCCAAGCCGCCAATGTTGATGACGGAGACGACATCAAAGTGATGACTATGACACACAGCGCTTCCGGATGCCCGCGAACCGCCGTCGCGGCCGGGAACTGGATCGACCCTTGGCGGCGGCTGTGGGTCTGCTGGCTGCTGGCCTGCGTCATTGGCCTCGGCTGCGAGACCAAAACCTATACCGTGACGAGTCCCATCGCCTCGGCACGCCGCCTTCGCTCCGACTCGGGCAAATGGTGCCGACGACGACCACGCCCCTGGGGTCGAACGTTTACCTGGAGACGATCCGTACTCCCGAAGAGTCGGCCGCGTTCATCGTCGCCGACGCCTTGCGCATGATCGGTCCCGCGGCCGGACTGACCGGCGTCCATCATTTGCTGCCCATGCAGCCGGTGGTCGAGCGCGACCGCAACCCGAACCTCAAGATCCGCGTCTTGGTGGACAGCCTGGTCGTTTGCCAGTCCAAGTTCCTCGAACATTTCCTCTCTTGCGATCAGGCCGGCAAGCATCACGAATCGGTCCTGTCCGGCCCGTTTGACGCCAGCCACATCCATCTGGGCCTGCTGGCCGCAGGCGCCAAGCCCGGCAAACCGGCCAGCTTCGTCAACGAAAAGCGCGAGTTCGAATTCAAGCCGGCCACGGGCGACGTGATCAAGGTTTATGTGCAGTACGCCGAGCAGGGGCAGTTGAAAACCCATGCCGCCCAAGAATGGATCATCAACAGCAAGACGCAAAAACCCCTGGACATCGATTGGGTGTTCGCGGGCAGCTTTTTCGGCAGTTACAAGGACGACGATGGCAAAGAGCAGACGTTTTACGCCGCCAACTCGGGCCGCGTCATCTGCACGACCAATTTCGCCTCGGCCCTGCTCGATCTGCCCATCCTCTCAGCCGACGTCAATCCCGAGGAGGGAACAGGGGAGTTTTTCGCCGACCTGAAGCGGCTGCCTCCTCTGCACACCTTTGTGACTGTCATCCTCGAACCGGGGCCGCCAGCGAACAAATAAGCCCCTAGGGACCATCCTTACCTCAAGGAGCTTCCATGCTTGACAGGTTAATCGTTCGACGTGTGACCGCGGCGTTGATCGGCGTGCTGCTGCTGGTGCCGCTCTTGGGCAGCAGTCCCAGCGATGGACGGGGCGGAGCCGCATCCGGGGGCATCCCCCCGGCCAAGGTGGTCGCCTACAAGGAGTTGCTCGAATTTCTCAAAGAGAACAAAGGCAAGGTCATCATCCTTGATTTCTGGACGGATGCCTGCGTCGAGTGCAAAATCGAGTTCCCTCGCCTAGTGGAACTGCATCAAAAGTACAAGGACCAGGGCCTGGTCGGCGTCGGGATCAATCTCGATGATCCCGATGAAAAGGAAACGCTGCAGAAGGTGAACGACTTTCTGACCAAGGTCAAAGCCGACATGCCCAACTTCGTGCTCAAGGAAAAGCAGAAGGATTGGGAGCAACTTCTGGGAATCTCGGCCACGCCGGCGGTGTTTGTCGTGGATCGGGAGGGGAAGCTGGTCAAACGGTTTCTGCCGGAGGTCAGCCCGGACAATCCCGACGGCAAGGTGGACTATCAGCGCATTCGACCCTTCGTCGAGGACCTTCTGAAACGAAAGGGTTGATATGCCCGAGTCCGACCTGGCGGCCGCCTTGGGCCGGGTGCCCAGCGGTCTGTTCGTCTTGACCTTGCAATGGCAGGAACGCTCCACGGGATTGCTGGTGAGTTGGGTGCAGCAGTGCTCATTCGACCCGCCGATGCTGACCATCGGTCTGCGGCAAGGGCGGTATCAACTCGCCTGGCTGCGCCAGGGAGCCGCCGCGGGCCTGCACGTTCTGGGGGAGGACGATAAAGCCTTCCTGCGCCATTTCGCCCAAGGGTTCGCCGAGGAGGCGGCGGCGTTCAACGGATTGACGGTGGATTTAAGGCCGCCGCTGGCCCCGCGCTTGGCGGATGGCCTGGCCTTTATGGACTTGCAGTTCGTGCAAAGCTTCCCAGCGGGGGACCACGACGTGGCGCTGTTTCGCATCCTCGACGGCGCTATGCTCGGGGACGGCAAGCCCTATGTCCATCTCCGCAAATCGGGTTTGAATTATTGAGGCCGGCCATGTCCGACGTGCCCCACATCATCAGTTCCGACACGCTGCGTGAGCAACGCCTTCCGCCGGGCCAGTCGCTGACCCGCAAGTGGCCCATTCTCCACGCGGGGACCGTGCCCCGCTTCGACCCGGCTCGATGGAGATTCCAAATCTTCGGCCTGGTCGAACAGCCATGGCAGTGTGATTACACAGCGTTCAAGGCTCTGCCTCAGATCCGGGTGAAGGCGGACATGCACTGCGTCACCCGCTGGAGCAAGCTCGACATGCTTTGGGAGGGTGTCAGCACGCGGACCGTGATGAACCAGGTCAAGCTCCTTCCCGAAGCTCGCTTCGTCATGGTCCATTGCGAACAGGGTTTCAGCACCAATCTGCCCCTGGATGAGTTCCTGGACGAGGATTGCCTCTTTGCCTGGGGATGCGATGGCCAGCCCCTGGACCCTGATCATGGGTTTCCCCTGCGTCTGGTCGTGCCCAAGCTCTATGCCTGGAAGAGCGCCAAATGGGTCCGCGGCGTGGAACTGATTCCCCAAGATCGCCCCGGCTTCTGGGAAGACTGGTTCAACGGCGGCTACCACATGCATGGCGATCCCTGGACCGAGGAGCGGTTTCGCCCCGTCTGAAGGTTTCCCATGAAGTCGTTCCCTCCAAAAAAAATCCATCCCGAAACTCCGGGATGGATCATGGTGGTTGGCGAGCGGATCGAAGCGGCTTAGTTTTGCGGCTTCGTTTCCGACGGGCTCGTTTCCTCAGGCTGCTTGATGCGAACCATCAAGTAGGTTTCCGTTTTTTCCTTGCCGAAGTGCACCAGGATCGGCGCTTCATCCTGAGTCAGGTTGTAAAGTCCGGTTTCGACGACGATGTCCTGGTTGTCGCCGATGCGAAACGCCACGCGCTGGGTTTGTTTGTCCACCTGGCCCTGGATCGTCTGCGGCTGTTCGGTTTGCAGGTTGAAGAGCGTGCCGGCAATGATGCCCGTCTTGCTGATAGCCAGTTGAATGGACCAGGCCGGCGCGGTTTCCGCCTTGTCCCGGGAGACGACGAACGTGCCCAAGGGCATCCATTCCATCTTGGCCGCGTCATCCTCGGAGGCCGGCGGGGGCACGGTGGCCAAGGCCGCCGCGCTTTCCGTGAATTCCTCCTGCGTGGCGACCTGCTCGCCGCCGATGTAAACCGAATTGTCCTGATAGACGACGTTCCCTCCCGACCCATAGTCGTAATAGGTCGGCGTCGCGGCCGCCCAGCCGACCCAGTTGGTCAACGTGTTCCACACGGGGACGGTCCACCAGTAAGAGAAGGGGTAGCGTCCGAATTGATGCCAGTAGTGCCAGGCGGCGCAGGGATGGCGATAATTGCCCCACCAAGCGGAGCCAAACCAGCCGCCGTAGCCCGGATAGCGGGCCGGCAGCGTCGAGGCCACGCCCCATCCCCAGCCATGCCAATGCTGATAGCGGCCTGGATTATTGACCATCCAGTTGTTCATGACCGGGCGGTTGATCGCCATGTTCCATTGGTTGTTGATCTGGGTGATGCGGTTGTTGTTGATGTTGGACCATGAAGGTCGTTGGCTGATGTTGTTGTTGATCGGCGGTCGTTGGATGTTGCTCGGCCGATCGATGTTGGGCCTGCTGCCTGGGGGCCGCCCGGCGATGGGCGGAGCGACGCTCGGGCTGCCGCCGGGTCGATGGATGCCGAGGAAGTCATCGAGCTGGCCTGCGGAGGGGCGGGTCGAAGGCAGCGTGGAGGGCCGCCCCGTGCCCACGCTCGGTCTCGTGGAAGGCAGGGTCGATGGTCGATCCAACCCGCCGCCGGGCCGCGCGGTCGGCATGCCGCCGCCTGGCGTGCTGAACGAGGGCAACTGCGAGGGCCGAGTGCCTGGGCCGCCGCCCGCACCCACCGAGGGCAGTTGCGACGGTCGAGTGGAAGGGCCGCCCGTGCCCACGGAAGGAAGCTGTGCGGGGCGCGTGGAAGGGGCCATGCCGCCCGAGGGGCGATTGACCTGGGGCGTCGAGGGTCGGGTGCTCGGTCGAACCGAGGGCTGCGGCATCGGCCGTTGCGGTGCCTGCATATGGGGCGCGCTAACGTTGGGGCGTTGCTGGGGAACGCTCATCGATCGTTGGGGAGTACCCATGGAGTGTTGGGGAGTGCCCATCGAGTGTTGGGGAGTGCCCATCGACCGGCCGCCTCCGCCGCCGCGCATGCCGCCACCTCCGCGGCCGCCCCGCTGAAACGCCTCGACCGTCCAAGGCAGGGTCGCGGCCAACACCATGGTGAAAAACATGAAGCGTATCGTTTTCATGATGCATTTACCTCATCGTTGATGGTTAAGGTCAAAGCCAAGCCCTGACTTATTTGGATTCCGCCTTGACCCGCACAATCTTGATGGGATCCGACGACGGCAGCAATTGACCATCGATCTCCCGCCCGATGATGCGGACGGTGAAGTGGTCGTTCCCATTGGGCGTGAGGATGTGGGTAGAGACGCCATAACGGCCGTCGGCCAAGGTGCGATAGGAGCGCATCATCCATTCCTCGTCCGACTTGGTCCAAGTTTCCTCGCTGAAGGAGCCGTCCGAGTCGAAGGTCCAGGAGCGGATCTGTTGCGAGCGCGGATCCCAGCCGATGATCTGGGTTCCCTCGTGAACGTCGCCCTCGCCGAAATCGACGGTGTAAGCGCGAATGAGGAAGGCATTATGGCGGCTCCAGCGGACCTGGGTGGCGACCTTGACGTTCGGCGCCTCGTCCCGCCATTCGCCGATCATCCATTCCAACTCCTTCAGGGCATCGGCGCTGGTCTTGGGCAGGGGCGTCGCGTATTCCTCAGCGCTAGTGATCATCCATTGGTTCTTGTCCTGAACGATGACGGCCATCAATTGATTGGTGGTGGTCGCGCCGTCGGCCGTCATCACGGTCACGGTGGCGTTGATCTGGGCCACGTCGGGCTTGATCCAGCGCACGCGGTCGATTTTGACGTTCATCGTGGCTTTGGGATTTTCCTTGAAATACGCTGCCAGGTCCTTGGCCAGGGCTTCGCGTCCCTCGCGGCGTTCATTGCTCTCGCGGTCGTAGTAGCTGGCGTCCGGAGCCCACATCGAGGCGAGCTCATCCAGTTTGGCTTGATTGAAGGCGTCCGCGTATTTCGCGGCGAATTGCAGGATGGGGGCGTTTTTGTCCGCCGCCGTTTTGGTGGATGCGCTAGGCGCCCCGCCGTCTTGAGCGGTCAGCCAAGCCTGCGCCGTGGCAGCGAGGCCAAGAATCAGAACCAGGCTCATGATCCACAGTCTTTTCATGGGTGCGACTCCAAGGAGAAAGGAAACCGGTTTGTTTAGCGTTGTCAATCATTGACGGACATGCCATGGCAGATGGTCTTATGGTATGACAGGGGAACGGCGAAGTGAAAAAGAAAGGGTGAATTCGCGGAAGTTCCTTTGGGGATTGGTAAGATAGCGGCATGGTTTAACGTGAACTGCTCCCCTGAAATGATTCATCATGCTGCTCGATGATCTCCGCCGCATTCTTCCTCCCGAGGCCATTCTCACCGCGCCTTCCGACCTGGCGGTCTATGAGTGCGATGGCTTTACCATCGAGAAAAACCAGCCCGACGTCGTCGTTTTCCCGACGACGACCGAACAGATCGTGCACATCGTGAAAACATGTGGTGCAAATCATGTGCCCTTTTTGCCTCGGGGGGCGGGAACCAGCCTGGCGGGGGGCTGTTTGCCCGTCGGCGGCGGCGTGATGATCGCTCTGACGCGCATGAAACGCATCTTGGAGATCAATTACCGCGACCGTTACGCCATCGTCGAACCGGGCCTGGTTAATCTCTGGCTGACCAATCAGTTGAAGCCCCATGGGTTTCACTATGCCCCCGATCCATCCAGCCAGGGGGCCTGCACCATCGGCGGCAACGTGGCCACGAACTCCGGCGGACCGCATACTTTGAAGTATGGCGTCACCGTCAACCACGTGCTCGGTTTGGAATTCATCCTGCCCGACGGCCAGGTGCGGAACGTGGGCGGCCCCTTGGGCGATTACCTCGGATACGATCTGACGGGAGTTCTCGTTGGCTCGGAGGGTACCTTGGGCATCGCCTCCAAGGTTTGGGTGCGGATCACGAGAAATCCGGAAGCCTATGGCACGCTCCTGGGCGTCTTTGCCGCGGTCGAGGACGCCACCAATTGCATCAGCGACATCATCGGCGCGGGCATCATTCCCGCGGCCCTGGAGATGATGGATCAGCTCATCATCCAAGCGGTGGAGGCGGCGTTTCAGTTCGGCTTCCCCCTGGATGCCGGGGCGGTGCTGATCATGGAAGTGGACGGCCTGGCCGCGGGGTTGGAAGAGGAAGTGGAGCGCATCACGCAGCTCGCCATGAAGAACGGAGCCCGCGAGGTGCGCCGGGCCATGACGGAAACCGAACGGCACAAGCTGTGGAAATGCCGCAAGCAGGCCTTCGGCGCCGTGGGCCGGCTGGCGCCGAGCTATTGCACCCAAGACGGCGTCGTGCCGCGGACGCAACTGCCCCATATGCTGCGGCGCATTCAGGAGATCGGCCGGCAGTTTGATCTGCGGATCGCCAACGTCTTTCATGCCGGCGATGGCAATCTGCATCCGATCCTGCTCTTCGATGAACGGGACGCGGAGCAGGTGCGGCGCGTGCTCGAAGCCAGCCACGCCATTTTGGAGGAATGCCTGGCCCTGGGGGGCAGCGTCACCGGCGAGCATGGCATCGGCGTGGAGAAGCTGGACTTCATGCCCCGGATGTTCGCCCCGGAGGATTTGAGCATGATGCTTCGGCTCAGAAAGGCCTTCAATCCCGACGACCGCTGCAGTCCGGGAAAAATGTTCCCCACGGCGGGGGCGTGCATCGAGGCCAACAAGGCGGGCCGGCGAGCGGCTTTATGAGCGACGTAAAACCTGGCAACCGCAGGGCGACCCATGACGCAACCTTCCAGCCAATCGCCTGAGCATCCGCGGACGACCGCCGCCGGCGTGGAAGCTGTCCGCGCCGCCGTGCGGGAAGCGCTCGCCGCGGGGCAGGGCATCTATCCCCGCGGTGGTCAGACGCAATGGCTTGAAGGGATGCTGCCGCCGTCGGCGTCGGCGTCGGGGCGCGAAGTCGATCTCACGGGCTGCTGCGCGGTCATCGATTATCCGGCGCGCGATATGACGATCACCGTCCAGGCGGGCATTCGCATCGCCGACCTGCAAGCGACTTTGGCCCGCGAAGGGCAATGGCTGCCCATCGACGTGCCCCAGGCCCATGAGGCGACGCTCGGCGGCTGCCTGGCGATGAACACGCATGGACCGCGGCGGCAAGGGTACGGCACGCTGCGGGATTACCTGATCGGCATCGAGTTCATCAACGATGCCGGGGAGCGGATCAAAGCGGGAGGCCGCGTCGTCAAGAATGTGGCGGGATACGATCTCTGCAAATTGCTCATCGGCTCCCGCGGCACCTTGGGCGTCATCACCCAGGCCACGCTCAAGGTTCGCCCCGTGCCTGCCGCCGCGGGTCGTTTGCTCTATCGGTTTGGACGCGATCAATTCGCTCCAATCTTGAACCTCTTGGAGCAAACCGCATCGCAGCCGGCCAGCGTGGACCTGGAAGGCCAGACAGGCGATGACGCGGCTCATCTGGGTGTGCTCTTCGAAGGGGCCAAGGCCGCGGTCGAATGGCAGATGCGGCAATTCCAGCGCGAGGCCGGCTTCCTTGCGAATCAACTTATCGAAGAGGAGATCGGAGGCCTGGGCGTCTCGCAGGAGCGGGTCGATTATGTCTTGCAGCGACTTGCTGCGCCCGCGGCCTGTCGTTGGCAGCTCCGCGTCCTGCCCAGCCAACTGGCCGACGCCTGGCCGGCCGCTCAAGTCATCAGCGATCAGACGCTCATGTTTCCTGGGTGCGGTTGGATCAGCGGCAGCTCGGCGCGGACCGTCGACGCCGCCGCAGTGCAAAACCTGCGGCAACGCGTCGAAGCCATGGGCGGACAGTTGACCGTGCTCGCGGGGCCGGACGATTGGCGAAAACCAGCGATGCTCTGGGGAACGCCGCGCGACGACTGGGCCTTGATGCGGCTCATCAAGCAGCACTTTGATCCAGGGAATCGGTTTAGTCCGGGTCGTTTTTTCGTAGATCAACCGACATGAATCGACGGACCAAGCGAACGCCAACATGACGACACTGCCCCTGCCCATGTCCGCCGCTGCCGACTCCTCCCGGATCGGTGCGGACATCGACTACGAACTGTTCCTCGACTGCGTTCACTGCGGCTTGTGCACGTCGGCCTGTCCGACCTACCTCGAACTCGGCACGGAAATGGACAGTCCGCGAGGCCGCATCTACCTCATGCGCGGCGTTGTGGATCAGCGGCTGCCCTTGGACAGCCAGGTCAAGCGCCATCTGGACCTGTGCCTGGACTGCCGAGCTTGCGAAACGGCGTGCCCCTCGGGCGTGCAGTATCATCAACTGCTCGAACCGTTCCGGGCGGCCATGCAGCGGAACCGGCCGGCGGCGGAGCAGCCCTTGCCTGGCTGGCAGCGTTGGCTGCTGTTCAACGTCCTCACCCAAGCGCACTGGGTTCGCTGGGCCTTGCTGCCGGCGCGGGTGCTGCAAGCGTTGGGCTTGGATCGGCTGCTGGCCGCCAGCGGTTGGAGCCGGCGCCTGCCCGATCGGCTGCGGCAAATGCAGGAGATGCTGCCCGAGCTGCCTCTGCGCCACCGGCCGTTGCCGAACTTTTTCCCGGCGAAGGGGAAGCGCCGCGCGGTCGTCGCCCTGCTCGCCGGCTGCGTGAATGATGCGCTGTTCTCCGCCACCAACTGGGCGACGGCCCGGGTGCTGCAGCTCAACGGCTGCGACGTGTGGATTCCCCGCGACCAGGTCTGCTGCGGCGCGCTCCATGCCCATGCCGGCTGCGAGGCCGAGGCACAGTCGCTGGCCCGTCAGAACATCGAAGTCTTTCAACGCCGCTCCGTCGATGCCATCGTCGCCAACGTCGCGGGATGCGGCGCTGCCCTCAAGGAATACGGCCACTTGCTCGCCGCCACGCCGCAGGCTCAGGCCGGGCAGCGGTTCGCGGGCAAGGCGCGCGACGTCAACGAATTCCTCATGGAACTAGGGCCGATCCCGCCGACGCATCCCTTGCCTCTCAAGGCCGCCTATCACGACGCCTGTCATTTGTGCCATGCGCAACAGATTCGGCAAGCCCCCCGTGCGTTGCTCGCCCTTATTCCCGGCTTGCAACTGACGACCCTCGACGAAGCGGAGGTGTGCTGCGGCGCGGCCGGGAGTTACAATCTGGCTGAACCCGACATGGCGGATCGCCTGGGACAGCGCAAGGCCAGCCATCTGCTCGCCACCGGTGCCCGGGCCGTCTTCACCGCCAACGCTGGCTGTCTCCTGCAGATACGCAAGCACATGCAATCGCTGCCGGGCCGGCGGTGGATCGCCCATCCCATGGATGCCCTGTGGGCCAGTTATACCGGCGAAAGCCCAGCCATCTTGAGGAAGGGATGATGGAACGACTTCATCATGCCTCGGGCACGCCATGGGAGCCGATCGTCGGGTATTCCCGATGCGTCCGGGTTGGGCCGCACGTTTGGGTGTCCGGCACGACGGCGATCGATGCCCGCGGCGACCTGGTGGGGCCGGGCGATCCCCATGCTCAGACCCGGCAGATTGTGAAGAACATCGAACTGGCGCTCCAGGCCGTGGGGGCGCGGTTGGAGCATGTCGTCCGGACGCGCCTGTTCGTCACCCGCATCGCCGACTGGGAAGCCATTGGCCAGGCGCATGGGGAAGCGTTTCGAGACATTCGCCCCGCAGCGACGATGGTGGAAGTCGCACGCTTGATCGATCCGCGGATGCTGGTGGAAATGGAAGCCGAGGCCTATATCGATTGAGGGAGGACCATGTCGCCGATCGCCACGCCGCCTCGCGGCATCATTCCGCCCATCGCCACCCCCATGCAGGCCAACGAAGACCTGGACCTGCCCCGGTTGCGCTGGTTCGTCGATCATCTGATCCAGCAAGGCATCCATGCCGCCTTCGTGCTCGGCACCAACGGCGAAGCCTACGCCCTGACCGAAGAGGAAAAGCAAGCGGTGGTGGCGGCGGCTGTCGAAGCCGCGGCGGGACGCGTGCCCGTTTGGGTCGGCACCGGGGCGATCACCACGCGGGAGACGCAGCGGCTCACGCGGATGGCGGAGAAAGAAGGGGCCCACGGCGTCACGGTGATCACGCCCTATTTCGTGCATCCGAGCCAGACGGAATTGTTCGATCATTATCGCCGCGTCGCTGAGCCATCGTCGCTGCCCGTGCTCCTGTACAACAACCCCGCCCACACGCACCTGACGCTGCATCCGGAGACGGTGGCCCGGCTGGCGGAGATGAGCCAAATCGTCGGCATCAAGGATTCCAGCGGCGACCTGTCCCTCATGCTAGACTACATTCGGCTCGCGCCCAGCCGCTTCAGCGTGCTGCAGGGACGCGATTCCCTGATCTATTCGGCGCTGGAGTTGGGAGCCAAGGGCGCCGTCCCCGCCTCGGGGAACCTCGTGCCGGCCTGGTGCGTGGAAATTTTCGAAGCGTTTGAACGCGGCGATCGCGAGGCGGCGAAGTCGGCCCAGCTCAAGGTGCATCCATTGAGGAAAGCCCTGGCGCTGGGGACCGCTCCCGGCGTCCTGAAGCCGGCGCTGCGGTTGATGGGGATCGATCTCGGCCCCGCCCGCTCGCCCCTGGGCGCGCTGAGCCTGGCGGAATTGACCAGGCTGCGCGCCGTTCTGGTCGAAGCGGGCCTGGCCTCGGCGGCATCGCTGCCCCCGAGCATGTGAAGATGGATTCGCAGGAATGGGTTAGGAACCGCGGGGCGCGCCGGCAAGGCGGCCGACGCGCCGCCGGTTATTCCTTCTCCTTGCCGGTGAGATATTCGACGTAAGCTTTCTCGCGCAGCCGCTTCAGTTCCTTTTGGAATTCATCCATCCCGATCTTGCCCTGCAGCTTGTTGCGGATGTCTTGGCAAACCTCGGCGAAGGGGATCATGCCGCCGGGCTGATGGGCCAGCTTGCGAACGACGTGAAAGCCGTTGTCGCTCTCGATGACGGGGCCCGTTTGTCCCGGCTGCATGCGCAGGATGACCTCCTGCACTTCGGGGGGGCGAATCTGACCCGGCGGATCCTGATTCTCGCCCCCTTGATAACGGTCCGGGCTGTGGCTGTATTGTTGGGCGATCGCGGCAAAGTCTTCCTTCTTGTGCATGGCGAAAACCATCTGCTGCATTTGCTCGGCGTGCTGCCGGGCGGCCAGGCGCGAAGGATAGCGGCTGGAGTCCAGGTAAATGTGCTGCCAAGTGATCAGCTCTTGCCGCTTGAATTCATCGGGATGGTCCCGGTAGTATTGCAGCAATTCCTTGCGGTCGATGAGGTCCAGCCGATCGCGAACGAGGTTGCGCATGAATTCCATGGCCGTGTAAGCGCGGGCATATTGCCGCCGCATCTCCTCGAAGTTGTACCCCCGCTTTTCGAAATACTGCTTCAGCTCGACGTCGCTGCGGACGTGCAACTGTTCGCGCATGGCCCGCAGCTTCTTGTCGAATTCCTTTTGACCGTATTCAATGACCGACTGAATCGCGGATGCGCGCACCCGGGAGAAGGCTTCCTGCAGGATAACTTCATTGTCGATGATTTCCTTGAGCTGAGCGTCGAGGACTTCGCCGCGGACGCTGGGCCATTGCTCATCCGGCACCTGAGGTCGAATGTATTCCAGCTTCATGGCGGCGGCGTTTTCCACGTCCTGCAAGAGGATGGGTTGGCCGTTGACCCGCGCCAAGACGCGCGCCGCCACCTGGCTCGTTTTCTTGGCGTCGTCGGCGTTCAGCGGTTTCGTCGCGGCGGCCGCGGGGCCAGACAGGGAAGGCGCGCTGCTCGGCGGCGGCGGTGGAGCCGAGGTCGCCTGGCCCCAAGCGGTCGAGGCCAACCCCCCACTCCCTCCTCCGAACCAAATGACCAGCGACGCCCATGCAAGCTGCCTGATCATGTGCACGCTTCCCTCGGCCAGTGAATACGCGGTTTGCGTTCAAGACACCGTGGGAGGCGACCATAGTCAGCCCACTTGATTTTGCAAGAGCAGTTTAAGCAGCCGGGCCATGTTCGAAGGCTGCCGCTCGTCCTCGGTGCGCAGCCGATAATACGCACTTTGCGCATCCACCACCCGCAAGCGGCCTTGGCTTAGATTCGCCAGCTTCTCGATCTTGGCGCGCTGCCGATAGCCGAGCACCAGGTCCTTGTTTTCGACGTGGATGCTGGCCACCTCCCAGCGGCCGGCCAGGATGCGCAGCTCTTGCAGTTGCAGCATCTGCTCGGCCGGGGCCGGCAGAGGGCCGAAGCGGTCGACCATTTCCTGGCGCAAATCGTCGATGTGTTCCCGGTGCCGCAGACGCGACAGCCGGCGGTACAGTTCGATCCGCAGTTTCGGGCTGGGCAGATAATCGCGCGGCAACAGGGCCGGCAGCGGCAGCTCAATGGTCACTTCCAGGCGATCGCGCGGCGCTTGCTTCTTCAAGCGGCGGACCGCGTTTTCCAGAAGCTGGCAATACAATTCGTACCCCACGGCGGCGATGTGGCCCGATTGCTCCGTCCCCAGGATGTTGCCCGCGCCGCGGATTTCCAAATCCCGCATGGCGATCTTGAAGCCGGCCCCCAGTTCGCTGAATTCCTCCAGCGCCTTGAGCCGCTTGGCCGCCTGCGGACTCATCTTGCGACCCGGATCGACGAGGAGATAGCAATAGGCCCGATGCTTGTACCGGCCCACCCGGCCGCGAAGCTGATGCAGGTCGGCCAACCCGTAGCGGTCCGCCTGGTTGATGAGCATCGTGTTGGCCGAGCGGATGTCCAGGCCGTTCTCGATGATCGTCGTCGCCACCAGCACGTCGGCCTCGCGATTGAGAAAGGCCACCATGGCGGCTTCGAGTTCATGCTCCGACATTTGCCCATGCCCCACGACGATGCGGGCCTCGGGCACCAGGCTGCGCAGATCATTGGCCAAGGCGTGGATGTTGTCCACGCGGTCGTTGACGACGTAAACCTGCCCCTCGCGGTTCAGCTCCCGCAGGATCGCCTGGCGGATGAGCGGTCCATCGAAGCGATGGATGCGCGTCTCCACGGCCAGGCGGTCGCGCGGCGGCGTCTCCAGGTTGCCGATGTCGCGGAGCCCCAGCAAAGCCAGATGCAAGGTGCGCGGGATGGGCGTGGCCGTCAGCGTGAGCACGTCCACGGAATGGCGCAGCTTCTTGAGGCGGTCCTTATGCTCGACGCCGAAGCGCTGTTCCTCATCGATGATGACCAGGCCGAGTTCGTGAAACTGCACGTCCTGGCTGAGGAGCCGATGCGTGCCGATGATGACGTCGATGCTGCCCGCCTTCAGCCCTTGCAGAATCTGCTTGGCTTGCGAGCCGGTGCGAAAGCGGCTGAGACAAGCCACCGTGAAAGGAAACTCGGCGAGCCGATCGCGGAAGGTGCGGTAATGCTGCTCCGCCAGGACCGTCGTGGGCACAAGCACGGCGACCTGCTTGCCGAAGTCGATCATCTTGAAGGCGGCGCGCAGGGCCAGTTCGGTCTTGCCGAAGCCGACGTCGCCGCACAGAAGGCGGTCCATGGGCCGGGTTTTTTCCATGTCCGCCTTGATCTCGGCCAGGGCCTTGAGCTGATCGGGCGTCTCCGCATAGGGAAACGCCGCCTCGAACTCGCGCTGCCATTCCGAATCCGGCGGGCAGGCCGTGCCGGGGACCGCTTCCCTCTGGGCTTGCAGTTCCAGCATGTCCAGGGCCAACTCCGCCACCGCCTGCTGGACCTTTTCCTTGCGCTTCTGCCACAGCGTCCCCCCCAGCTTCGAGGGTTCCGGCGCGGCCTGGCCCCCGCCCACGTATTTTTGCACCAGGTCGATCTTGTCAGCGGGAACGTAGAGCTTCGTCCCCTCGGCGAACTCCAAGGTCAAATGATCGCTGAGCTGGCCCTTGTTCTCGATGGGCTGCATGCCGCGATACCGGGCGATGCCGTGCATGACGTGCACGACCCAGTCGCCCTCGTTGAGGTCCAGGAAACTGTCGATGGCCCGCGTTTCATAAGCCCGGCTCGGCAGCGTGGCCCGCGGCAGGGCTTCCCTGCGGAACAGCTCATCGGCGCTGAGCACGGCCAGGGCCGCATCGACCAGCCGAAAGCCGCGATGCACGTGCCCCAGGGCGAAGGTCAAGCGATCCGGGTCAACGGAACTGGCCGACTCGTCCGCGGGAGTGAAGATTTCCTCGAGCCGCTGCCGTTCACCCGCATGGGGGCATGCGATCAACACCCGCGACCCCGCCGCGAGTTGGGCGATTTCCTGGCGCACTCGGCTCAGTTCGCCGCTGAAGCGTTCGACTGATTCCACTCGTAAATGACAGGTCGCTTCCATCGAGACCGTGGGCATGTGGGTGAGCGTGATGCTCGGAATGCGCGTGAGGGCCTGGAGCGTCGCCTCCACGGTGAAATGGCCGCGCCGGTCCGCCAGTCGCTCCAAGAAATGGCGGCCCTGGTCCTGCAGTTCTTCCAGTTCCACGAGCACCGACCACGAACCCGGGGGCAGATAGTGAAGCAAGGAGCCGACTTGACTCGGGGCGTCCTTGGTTCGACTGCGCTTCGAGGCCGACCGCGCCGGCTGTTCGCGAACGTCCTCGCTGGGGATCGCTGCCTCTTGCCGCTGCAGCGACTCGATGGCCGTCAATTCGACCGACTCCTCTGACTCGAGGCTGCGCTGCGAATCGGGAGCGAAGCGGCGCAGGCTCGCAATCTCGTCGCCAAAATATTCGATGCGGATGGGGCGGTCGGCGTCGAGCGGGAAGACGTCGACGATCCCGCCCCGCCGGCTGAACTCGCCGGGCCGCTCCACGGTCTCGCGGCGCGTCAGGCCGTTTTCGACCAGCCATTTGACGAGGTCTTCCAGGCGAAACTCATCGCCGACCGTGATCCGGCGGGTGTGCTGTCGCAGCCGCTCCGGGGCGGGCACCGGCTGCATCAAGGCGGGCAGCGTCGTCAGCAGGACCTGGCCTGGCGGGGAATGGGGAAGCTGCCGAAGCACTTTGAGCCGGGCGGCCAAGGCGTCCTCCGCGGTGTCCCAGGCAGGGAAAGCCAGGGGCCGCTGTCCCGTGAACGTGTGCAGATCGTCCGTCCAGGGGTCCAAGTCATTCATGTGGGGCAGGACGACCACCAGCCAACCCGGCCCTCGCCGCGCCAACGCCGCCACGGTCAAAGCCGCCGAGGAGCCCCAGGCGCCGCCGATGGCAGCGCTTCGGCCGGCGCTCAATGAGGACAAAACCTCCGCCATGCCCTCCGCCTGTTCGATCAGGCTGGGCAACTGCGTCATGGGATTTGGGGTCGCCTCGCTCAGCGGCCGGAGGTTCATCTTGCGTCTCGACGTCGGCGTCAGCTCAAACCGTCATTATACGGACCCCCCGCCCCCGCCGCGGCTCCTGAATCGAGGCGCTGCGAGATGAAGAAGGGGAAGGATGACTATGGCTGCGAAAACCAATTGCCGAGTTGAGATGCGTCAGCGCCTGGGGGAGCAATGGCGAGGATAGCGTTTAACCCGATTCCATGAGCAATGTCTGCAGACGCCTAACGGCTTCCACGACCACTTCCTTGGGGACGGTGCAGATGCGTGTAGCCTTCCGCGCTCGCCAGTCCATGCTTTTCACCTGGTCGGCTCCCACCACGCCAGTGATGGGCAAGCCCACAGGCAGAGGTACTTCAAAAGGATAGCCTTTCACCTGACTGGTGATCGGACACAACAGAGCCAACCCCACCCGGCCGTTGTAAGCCGAATGCGACAACACCAGGGCGGGACGGCGCCCTGCTTGCGGGTCGCGGGTGATCCAGATGGCAGCGCCACGTTCGGGAACGTAGACCCCTTTCCGTTTCACCAGACCTCCTTGACGACAGCCGGCCCCGTAAGCCATTCGCCGGGAAGGTTCTCATCCGTGACGCCGCTCAATAGCTCTTCCAGCGCGAGCGATTGCGGCGCAATGGGCTGTACGACCAGGCGGTCCTCTATCAAGGACAGTTCGACGGCAGCGTTTTCATGCAGTCCTGCTTCCTGGGCAAAGGACTTTGGGATGCGCAGGGGCAAGACTATTGCCCCACTTTTGAACGCGCGTCTTCATCGCACCCTCCAGAATCTACAACGAAAATACATGAGGTGAGGGGTGAATCAACAACTCCTGGACATGCCGGCTTGGGAGAAATGAAGAAAAAGTCCTGCACGATCTTCGGGAATAGCCTTGGTTGACGAGCCGCGATGCCGCGAACCAATTCGCCCCCGCCGCTCCGCCGCGGAACGGGCGACAGCTAGTTGTCACGACACGGAGGATGCGTTAGACTACAGCCAACGTGGTTGCTGCTGACTCGCCACGTCGGGCAAGGTAATCGAGCATGACTCTCGCTGAGGCCAAGAAATTGGCCCGTCTGGCGATGAAGCACTGTCAGGTCGATCGCCGGACGGCCCAAAAGGCCCTGTATGTAGCCTGGAAGTCCTCCAAACGCGGCCAGCCGATCGATTTGCTGGGCTACCTGGTGCGCGCGGGGGCCATCACGCGCCCGCAAGCGGATGCCCTCTTGGTCGAACTCAAGGCCTTGCAGGATAAGCCGGCCGCTCCCTCCATGAAGCCGCCGCGGGTCAAGCCGCGGGAGGAGCGGACTTGGATTCGGCAGCGGCTCTCCTTGCAGCCCAAGCCCGTCTTGAAGAGCGTGGCCGGATATCCCCTCATCCGCAAGCTGGGCGAGGGGGGCATGGGGGAAGTTTATCTCACCAAACTCCTCGACAGCGGCGAGTATCGAGCGATCAAGGTGCTGCCGCCCAACCTGGCCGCCGACCTCAACCTCCTGGCCCGCTTCGAACGCGAGTCGGAGCATTCGGTCAAGCTGCATCACGTCAACATCGTCAAGGGGCTTGAGTCGGGCCATGACGCCGCCACGGACCGCCATTATCTGCTCATGGAGCACGTCGATGGGCCGAGCGTGGCGGATTTGCTCAATCGCTTGGACCGCTTTTCAGTCGAGGACGCACTGCGGATCGGCTACGATTTGGCCTTGGCGCTGGAATACCTCCATGCCCGCAACATCGTTCACCGCGACCTGAAGCCGGAGAACATCTTGGTGACGTCGACGGGCGTGGCCAAGCTCGGCGACCTGGGACTGGCCAAGCAGATGGACGCTCCCAGCCACTTGACCAAGGCCAACCACGGCTTCGGCACGCCGTACTACATGCCCTACGAGCAAGCGATCAACGCCAAGTTCGCCGATGCCCGCAGCGATCTCTACGCCCTGGGGGCCAGCCTGTACCACATGATCACCGGCCAGGTGCCCTTCGATGGCCAAACCGCGATGGAGATACTGGAGAAAAAGGACATCGGCGCCTTCACGGCCCCCCGGCTGCTGCGTCCCGAAATGCCTGAGCGCGTCGAGGCCATCCTCCTGAAGCTATTGGCACGCCGGCCCGAGGACCGCTATCAGACGGCCAGCGAGTTGATCGTCGATTTGCAGCGCTCGGAACTCGTGCCCCCCGCCTTGAGCCTCATCAATCACCGCCTGATTTTTCGCCATCCGAAGATTCAGCTCCGCGCCGTCAACACGCAGGCCAAGACCGTGCCCGACGTCGCCACGCTTTCCAAATCGAAGCGCATCGTTCGGCCCTGGTACATCCGCTTCAAGGATGACGCGGGGAAGGACCGCTCGCTGTTGGCCAGCACGGCGGTGTTGCTGAAGGAAGTGCGGCAGGGGCGGGTGCCGCGCAGCGCCCACGCCAGCCGATCCAAGGAAGGCCCCTATCGGCCGCTGCTCGATTGGCAGGAATTGGATCGCTTCTTGGCCGACACGAAGCCGCAGGTTTTAGCGCCGGAGCAGGCGCCGCCGCCAGCACCGCCTCCGGTCGATCCGAACGAGAAGACCTTGCTGTTGCCAGCCAGAAACGCGCTCATGCCCAAGCTCCGCAAGGCGTGGCCATGGGCGGCCGTCGTCGTCTTGATTTTGTTGATCGCGGCCGGGATTTGGCTATTCACATGAAGCCGCTCTCTCAACGCCGGGCGCGTTGCCTCGTCTTTTTGGGAGCGGTGTTGTGGAGCCTCAATGGGCTGTTCAAAAGCCTGTTGACGCAGCCCAATGTTCTGGATCTGGGCGAGCCGCCGCTGCACAGCTTCGTCATGGGCTTTTATCGTGCCCTGTTCGCGGGGCTGGTGTTTCTGCCCGGGTTGCGAGTCGCCCGGATGCGGTGGCGGCCGGCCATGGGGGTGATGGTGCTCTGTTTCGGCGCCATGAACGCCCTGTTCATGTGGGCAATGACGCACGGCACCGCGGCGAATGCTCTCATCCTCCAATACACCGCGCCCTTTTGGGCCTTGATCATTGGGGTGGGGCTGCTCGGCGAAAAAGGGAACCGCAAGGACTTCGCGGCCGTGGCCATCGCCGGAGTGGGCTTGGCGGTGATCGTGCAAGCCGCTTTCACGGCCGGGGACGATACCCAATGGTTGATTTTCCTGGCGGGTTTGGGCAGCGGCGTCACCTTTGCCGGCGTGCTGCTGTCGCTGCGCTGGCTGCGCGATGAAAATCCGACCTGGCTCACCGTGCAAAATCAAGCCTTCGCCGCCTTGCTCCTGATCCCCTGGATGTTGCACTATCCCGTGCCCCGGTGGGATCAGATGCTCACGCTGGTCGTCTTCGGCGCGGTGCAATTGGCGCTGCCCTATTGGCTGGTCACGCAAGGCATGAAGACCATCAGCTCGCATGAGGTGGGCATGATCGGTTTGCTCGAGCCGCTGCTCAGTCCGCTCTGGGCGTATCTGGTGGCCGGCGAGATTCCCGAACGGGCGACGATCATCGGCGGGTCGATCATTCTGCTGGCCTTGGTGTACCGCTATTGGCCCCGTCCTGCCGCCGCAGCTTCTCCCATAGACGAGCCAAATCCGGCGGTCGGGGCATCACAAAACGCAGCTTCTGACCGGTGACCGGGTGTTCGAACCCCAACTCGGCGGCATGCAGGGCGATACGCGCCGCGCCGCTGCGGTCGGGAACGGCCGGCCCCTGAAGCGGTTTGTGATACACCTTCTCGCCGCACAGAGGATGACCCGCCTCGGCCAGGTGAATGCGAATTTGATGGGTGCGGCCTGTTTCCAACGTGCACTCGATGAGTGTGTAATCCCGAAGCAGTTCGAGGGGCCGGACGTGAGTGACGGCAAGCTGACCCTGTTGGGGGTCGGTCGTGGAGCCGCGCAACCCGTCGCCGCGGTCGCGGACGAGTTGACTGCGGATCGTCATCGGCTCGGTCAAGCGGCCGACGACGATGGCGTGATAGAGGCGATGGATGGCATGGGCGGCAAACTGTTTAATGAGATGCTGCTCGGCGTCCGCCGTCCGAGCGAACACCATGAGTCCGCTGGTGTCCCGATCCAGGCGATGCACGGGTCTGATCCGCGGTGTTTTTTGGGCGGCGCGCGGCCCTGACCGCCGCTCTTCCTTGGCCAGCCGCGCTTGCAGCATCTCATCCAGCGTGGGCTGCTTTTGCTTGCGCCGCTGGGGCCAGTCGCGCTCCTCGGGATGGCGCATCGTCGTGATCCCCGCGGGTTTCTCGACGACCAGGAGATGTTCATCCAGATGGCGCAGCTTGAGCTGCTCCGGCTCGGGAGGCGGGGGCAGCGATTCGGCCAACACTTTGACCACCTCTCCCGCCTTGAGCCGTCGAGCCGGGTCGAGGCAGAGATTGCCATCGATTTGCACCCGGCGGCTGGCGATCCATTGCCGCACCTCCGACCAGGAGCGGTCCGGATGCCACAGCCGCAGGGCCTGGGCCAACGTCTGACGGGCTTGCTCCCCCCGGGTATGAAAGATGTGGTCGCGCCGTTTCCCCATGATTCACATTGTATGTGGATGCGCGGAATGCATTTCATGAAAGCCCTCAAGACCCGGATGATCCGGAAGACCCGGATCGTGACTCACCGGCCAGGGAAGCAGATTCCACTCGAGCAATGTAGACCGCAGCGGTCAAATCGCCGGTCACGTTCAGCGTCGTGCGGCACATGTCCAGCAAACGGTCCACGCCGAGGATCAGGGCAATGGCCTGCGGGGGCACATGGACAGCGGCGAGCACCATCATCAGCAAGGGGATCGACCCCCCCGGCACGCCCGCGGCTCCGATGGCCGTGATGACCGACATGACGACCACGATCAACTGTTGGCCCAGCGTGAGTTCGATGCCGAAGACCTGGGCCAGGAACAGCACCGTCACTCCCTCGAACAACGCGGTGCCGTTCATGTTCATCGTCGCCCCCAAGGGCAGGACAAACCCGGCGATGGGGGAAGGCACGCCGAGCCGCTCCTCGGCGGCCGTGATGCTCGTCGGCAAGGTGGCGCTGCTGGAACTGGTGGAAAAGGCCGTCACGATGACGGGGCGCACCTTCACGAAAAACCACCAGGGATTGACCCGGCCGAAAAAGATCAACAGCAGCGGGAAAACCAAAAACATATCCAGGGCCAGCCCGAACAGAACGGTGCCGACGTACCAGGCCAGTTTTTCCAAAACCTCCAAGCCCAGCCGCGTCGTCGTCGCCAGGATCAGGCAAAAAACGCCATAAGGGGCCAATTTCATCGCCAGGTGAATGATGAAGACCATCAAATCCCCCACGGCGTCGAGCAGCCGCTGCATGGCTTCCTTTTTTTCATCACTCAGATGCGTTATCCCCACGCCGATGAGCAAGGCAAAGACGATCACGCCCAGCATCTCCATGTTGGCCATGGCGGCGATGGGATTGCGCGGCACCATTTCAACGAACGTGTTCACGCCGAAGCTGACCGGCTTCCGTTCTTGCAGCTTGCCCGCTTCCTCCCGAATCAGTTGATCGCGCTGCTGGGCGTCGAAGCCATCGCCCGGTCGGATCGTATTGACGAGGAGCAGGCCGATCACGACGGCGATGCCGGAGGTCAGCACGAAATAGGCCAGCGTGCGCAGACCGATTTGCCCCACGTGTTTCATCCCGCCCAATTGGGAAACGCCCAGGGCCAGGGAAGCGAAGACCAGCGGCACCACGGTCATGAACAGGAGCCGCATGAAAATCTGCCCCACCGGCTCGATGCCGTTGCGGAGAAAAGGCTCCACGATTTCAACGTCCCGCTGCAAGATGCCGGATAGCCAGGCGTCCAAAGCGTCCCGGCTCTGATTGAGCACAATCCCCGCCGCGGCCCCGAGGACCAGGCCGATCATGATTTTAGTGGGTATGGTCATGCCCTTGGCGGGAGGAGTGGAAGTCATGAGTGGATCCCGAGGGAAACGATTGCAGGTTCGACGACGCCATCGCCAGGGATGGTTTTACACGACTGTAAACGATGGCGATTGCCCTGGAACCGAAAATCAGGAAAAATGAAGCAGACGGCGCCGCCGCGCAGCGGTCCGATCATCTCGACCATGACAAACGCGCGCCCAACCGTTATCATGCAAGAAACGCCCTTGCCGCCGGCATCGCGGGTTGATGCGGTGGAGGACAACATGGACGGGGAGGTCGTGAGAACGGATGAGCCGCTTAGGGATGCCTCTGGTCAACCAATTTTACCGGCTCTTCGGCAGCAAGTCGGAGCGCTGGCTGGCTCGGGCCGCGCTGCGCGTGGACGCGATCCGCTACCATGAAGCCCAGGCGGCCAAGCTCTCCGACGATGAAATCCGCCACCAGAGCATGAGACTCAGAGGGCGAGCCCGCGGCGGCGAAACGCTCGATCGGCTGCTGCCGGAAGCCTTCGGCCTGGTCACGGAAGCGGCGCGGCGGACGTTGAACTTGCGGCTCTACGACGTGCAATTGGCCGGGGCGCAAGTTTTGCATATGGGCGCCCTCGCCGAACTGGCGACGGGCGAAGGCAAAACCCTTACCGCCGTCCCCGCCGTCTATCTCAACGCCCTCAACGGCAAGGGCGTCCACGTGGCCACGGTCAACGATTACCTGGCCCGCCGCGACGCCGAGTGGATGGAGCCGGTTTATCAACTCCTCGGCTTGTCCGTCGGCGTGTTGCAGATGCAGATGCAGGATCAACAGCGGATCAAGGCCTATCGCTCGGACATCACCTACGGCATGGCGTCGGAATTTGGGTTCGATTTTCTGCGCGATCGCTTGCGCATCAAGGGGCAAGCGTCGCAGGGCGTGCCGTTTTGGGAAGCCTGGCAGAACCCCGGCAGCAACGGCGCCGCCAAGGCGGGCGAAAGCCGGGTGCAGCCGGAGTTTCTCCATTACGCCATCGTCGACGAAGCGGACAGCATCCTGATCGATGAAGCCCGCACACCGTTGATCATCAGCACGGCCACGCAGCAAGCCAGCCCCGAAGAACAGGTCGTCTATCATTGGGCCAATCGCCTGGCTCAGATGATGGCCTTCAACGAGCATTACACCTTCGACCACAAGAAGCAAAAAATCGAACTGACCGAGAGCGGACGTCATTTGGCCCGCTATGCCAACCCGCCCGTGGGGCCGCATTCCCACGCCATGGATAAGCTCTTCGAGCACGTCGAACGGTCCATCTTCGCCCACGTGCGCTATCACCGCGACGTGCATTACATGATCGAGAACAACAAGGTGGTCATCATCGACGAATACACGGGCCGCCGCATGCCGGACCGCCATTGGCGGGATGGGTTGCACCAAGCGGTCGAGGCCAAGGAGGGCGTGCCGATCAACAAGCAGTCGGACCACGCCGCACAGGTCACGTTCCAAAATTTCTTCAAGCTGTACAAGAAACTGGCGGGGATGACCGGCACCGCCGCCCCCAACAACCGCGAGTTCGCCCGCGTCTACAAGCTGCCCGTCGTCGTCGTGCCGACCAATCGGCCCGTGATCCGTGAGCATCTGCCCGACCGCGTGTTTCCCAACGAAGAGGTCAAGTTCACAGCCGTGGTGGCCAAGGTCAAGGAATTGATCGATCAGGGGCGCGCCGTCCTCATTGGCACCCGGTCGGTGGAAAAATCGGAAGCCTTGAGCGCCAAACTGACGGCAGCAGGCATTGTTCATCAAGTGCTCAATGCCCGGCAACATGAACTGGAAGCCAAGGTGGTGGCCAAGGCGGGCGAACCCGGCGCGGTCACCATCGCCACGAACATGGCCGGCCGCGGCACGGACATCAAGCTCGGCGCCGGCGTGGCCGAGTCCGGCGGACTCTTTGTCATGGGAACGGAGCGGCACGATGCCCGCCGCATCGATCGGCAGCTTGCGGGCCGCTGCGGCCGGCAAGGCGATCCAGGGTCGGCCCAGTTTTTCCTCGCCCTCGATGACGAACTGCTCGAGGCCCTGGGCGCGGAGAAACAACAGGCCCTCATCCAGGAAGGACAACGTCGGCCAATACAGAGCGACCGCTATCGCCGACTATTCGATGTGGCTCAAAAACGGATGGAGGCCAGGCACTACAAACAGCGCATCGATCTGATGGCTTACGACCGCCATCGCCAGGAAGTGCTCAAGGACCTTGGCGCCGACCCCTATGTGGATTGATGGCGATCAAAAGCCTTGTCGCTCCAGAGCATCAAGAAACGCTGGCGTTTCCCTTCTAATCGTTTGCGTGGGTCAAATCAATCGGCAAGATCAGCGAATAGCCATATACCACCCCTCACTCAGTGGATTCAATCAGGAGCATGAGCATGACGGACTTCTTGAACAAACTCACGGGAGACGAATTGATCCCCATCGTGGCGATCTTGTCGACCTTTCTATTCTTGATCGTTTATGCCATCGCCTCGAATTGGCGCAAAGCGCGCATCGCCGAGATCGATGCCGCCCTGAAACGCGACCTGATCGGTCAGGGTCGCTCCGCCGAGGAGATTGACCGCATCATCGGCTCGGGCAAAAAAAAGGACAAGGCAACGGAATAATTTCGACAGGGGATCAACATGAGTTTTGACTTTTTAGATCGCCTCTCCGGGCGCGAAATGATGTTGATTGCGATCATCGGCATTCCCGCCTGCTTGGTGACCATTGGCTGCATGGTGAATCAGATCCTGCAATATCTGCAAACCACCAAACTGACGCAGGCCGAGTTGGCCCTGAAGCAGGAAATGGTGGCCCAAGGGCGGTCCGCCGAGGAGATCGAACGCATTCTCAAGGCCAAGGTCGGCGACGCAAAAAAACGGGACGAATCCTATCGCTTCGGCTAAGCTGTCCCTATGGATCCACCAGCCCTGGAGCTTCAGCGCGTCTGCTTCGCCTACCCCTTGCAGCGCGTGGTTCTTCAAGAGGTTTCCCTCGCGGTTTATCCCGGTGAACGCGTGGCCTTAGTCGGCCCCAACGGCGCGGGCAAGACCACGCTTTTTCTTTGCGCGGCCGGGGTGTTGCAACCCCAATCCGGCTCCATCAGCGTCATGGGGCTGAATCCCGAGCGCACCGCCGACCGCCGGCAACTCCCGCAGCGCCTCGGCGTCATTTTTCAGGATAGCGACGATCAAATCTTCAGCACGACCGTGCTGGACGACGTGGCCTTCGGACCCATCAACCTGGGGCTGCCGATCACCGAAGTGAGAGAACGAGCGTTCAAGGCCATGCGTCAAGTCGGGCTGGAAGGGTTCGAGCAGCGGGTGCCGCATCACCTCTCGGGGGGAGAAAAACGCCGCGTGGCCCTGGCCGGCGTGCTCGCCATGGAACCGGCCGTCATGCTGCTGGATGAGCCGACGGCTTTTCTCGACCCGAAGGGCCGCCGCATGCTCTTGGCGGTCCTGCGGTCCTTGCCGCAAACGATGCTCATCGCCTCCCATGACCTGGAGTTCGTCCTTCGTCTCTGCCACCGGGCGATCGTAATGGATGGCGGTCGGATCGTGGCCGAGGGCCAGCCCAGCGACGTCTTTTCACGGCAGGGCTTGATGGACGTCCATGGTCTGGAAGTGCCCGCGAGTCTGGCGCTGCGCCGCAACGAAGAAAGCCCGAACGCGCCGGAGCACGGTCGGGCTTGCTCAGATTCATCATCGCCTTCGATTACGAGGTGCCGCCCGGACGCGGTTGACCCGGCTGCATCTTGACGCGCTTTTGAATGTCCGTTTCCAGAACGCCGTAGATGTTTTCGTGTTGCTGCAAGGCCATCCCCAAGGCCATGAGCAAACGCTTGGCCGTGTAGTAATTAAGGACCAGGCGATGGGTCAAGCGCACGGGTTCATTCGGGTTGGGGGACATTTGCGTATTGAGGCCGAAGTCCAGCACCAATTCCTCGGGAGTTCCCGTCACCCGGGCGAAATTGGCATAGGCCGTGGACATGGCCGTGGAATCCATCGGAAATTCGCGGGATTGTTGTCCTTGAGGGTTCGTGGGGGATTCGGCTCCCATGGTACTTCCTTTCGTTGGATGATCGCATCATCTCGGACCAAACTGCCGACGTTCACCAGGATCGGCTCATCTTCCAAATGGGTCCGGGACATTTGGAAAGCAAACGCCTCTCGCATTCCTCGGCGGCGCGGGGCAAACCCTTGCCGCATAGGTGGATAATGTAGCCAATGCGGCGGAGCTTGCAAGTCGAAGCCGAGGGAAACCGATGCGAATTTGGCGGGATGGCGCGGCCGCGCGCGGAAGCGGAGCATGATGGACCTCACCGGCCGTTGGCGTGAAAACGCTGATAAATCTCGTTTAATCCCAACGGCTCGATGCGCAGTTCCGACACCTGTTGCCTGGAGAGCCAAAGCAACAGCGGCTGTGGATCCGCGCGGCAGATCAGCGTGTAATGGAGTTGATCCACCCGTTTGACTTCCACGCAGGGCGGCGGCGCTTCCGTGGCGGCGCTCGCCAATTGGACTTGAGCCAAGCGACCTTGGCGCAGCTCCTCCATCGGCTGCAAATGCACCAGCTTGCCCTTGGATAGAATGCCCACTCGGTCGCAAATCCGTTCCACTTCCTGCAAGACGTGGGAAGAAAAAAGGATCGTCTGCCGCCTTTGCCGAGCGTCCAATAGTTGATCCAAAAGCTCATCCCGCATGGTGGGGTCCAGCGTATTGGTCGGCTCATCGAGAATGATCAACGGCACTTCCGGCAGCAAGACCTGCATCAGGGCGAGCTTGCGTTTCATGCCGGAAGAGAGATGGGCGATGGGCAGGTCGATATCGATGTCGAAGCGCCGGGCATAGCGATCCGCGTCGCCGTTGAGCTTCTGGCCGCGCAGCCCGGCCAGGAATTGCAGCAAGCGGCGGCCGGTCATGTTGTCGTAGAGCCGCAGTTCGCCGGGCAGATAAGCCGCCTTGCGCCGGACGGCCACGCTCTCGCGCCAGCAATCATGCCCATCGATGAAGGCGCGCCCCGAAGTCGGACGAATCATCCCCAAGAGCAAGCGAATGGTGGTGGACTTCCCCGAGCCGTTGGGACCGAGCAAGCCAAAGATTTCACCTTGAGGGATCTGCAAGTCCAGGGCATCCAAGGCGCGTTGCGTCCCATACTGTTTGGTCAGGCGTTCAGTCTTGAGCAGCATGCCGAGGATTACCCCAGGGATTTGGGCGAAGTTTCGCTTTTTACGATCGGCTTGACGTTGGCCTGCTCGCTGGCTTCCTTCGCATAGAGCACCAGGGCTACGCCCGACGCCACCAGGGCCACGCCGACGTAAAACATCCAGCCGGGGGCCGCCTTGGGCAGGGCGAAATGAAAAGCCGACTGCGCCGAGGGATGCCAGAACAAGCTGACGATGGTATTGATCACGGGGGCCAAACCGAAAATCAAGGGCGCGATAAACAGCCGATCGCCGGGACTGGCAGCGGCCGTGGCAAAAACGACGCAGATGGCGCCGCCCGCTCCCGCGGCGCCGGCCAGCGAGGAAAAGAAGACGCCGTGGCCGTTATTTTGTGCATTGCCCGTGCCGTTGAGGTAAAAATAGCCCAAGGGGAAAAGGACGCCCATAACGAAATAGGCCAGACCCACGCAGAGGATGGCCGCGAAGCGATTGCCGATGCCGGGCGTTCCATCGCTGAGGCTTTTGCCGCCGAAGGCGATCAAGGGCACATAGGTTCCCCAACAGAGTCCCGCTCCGATGACAAAGGCGAGCCAAACTTTCATGATGCATCTTCCTCCGAAGCTTGTTACAAACAGATTCATGCTAACTTACGTCCGATGCATGGGGTTGCAAGCAGTCTTCATCCGCGGTGAACCAACGGGGGTAGGGGCATGACCGAGCCCATGAACGAGTACTCAGCGTCCGCTCCGCCGCCGATGTGGGTCAAGGTTTTGAAGCAGGTCATGTATTGGGCGCTCTTCGCGCTTGTGCTGGCCGCCCTGGTTCGGTATGGCTTCGTCGTCTATCAGCGTTCGGAAATGACCAGTCAGTTGATGGATAAAGGCAGTCAGGCGTATGATGCTTGGAAGAAAGCCTTGGCGAGCAAGGACCCTGCCGCCATCCATCGTCTCTGTTCACCCGATTATCAGGCGCGGATCAGCCCGGAAGGGTGGGCCGCGTTGCTGGAAAAGCATCCCGTATTGACCGAGCAACTGATCATGCAATCCTTCACTTATCGTTCGGATGGAACTTTCCTTTGGAAGACCTTTTTGGGGCTGCGCGATGAGATGGCTTCGCCAAAAATGACTTATGTCGTCCATACCGCAAAGGATACCGAACGCAAGCAGCCCATCGTCTTCGTTTTCATTCTCGATGAAGGCCAGGTCAAGGTCCGCGAGGTGAGAATCATCGATCAACCTTTGGAGATGCCTTGATCCATGCCGGCCGCGGCGCTTCCAGTCTTTGCCTGCGACGCCTTCTCGTTTCCTCTCCCGGAGGGCCATCGCTTTCCGTTGGCAAAGTTTCGCCGGCTCCGAGAGAAGCTGATCGCTGACGGCGTCGTGGCGGGCCGGGACGTTCACTTGCCCTCTCCCGTCCAGCGGGAGCAGCTCGAACTGGCTCATGACGCGGATTACGTGCAGCGCATGCTCCAAGGACAACTGTCCGCGGCGGAATGCCGCCGGTTGGGCTTCCCCTGGTCTGCCGCCTTGGTGGAGCGGGCGCTGCGCTCCGCGGGGGGCACCTTGGCCGCGGCCCGCGCGGCCCTGGAGCGGGGCGTGGGGATCACCTTGGCGGGCGGTACGCACCACGCCGGCGTTCGGCACGGCGAAGGCTTTTGCCTGTTTAACGACAGCATCATTGCCGCGCGGGTTTTGCAAAGAGAAGGCTGCGTTCGGCGGGTGGTCGTCCTCGATGGCGACGTTCATCAAGGCAACGGCACGGCCGAGATCGCCGACGGGGATGATGCCATCTTCACCTTTTCCTTGCATGGCGCCCGCAACTTTCCCTTGCGAAAGCATCCCAGCGATCTGGACATCGCCCTGCCCGATGGCACGGAGGATGAGGCGTTCCTGCACGCTTGGAGGCATGGGGTGATCGAAGCGCTGGACCGCTCGCGCGCGGAGATGGCCATCTATCTGGCCGGGGCGGACCCCTATCGCGGCGACCGCCTGGGCCGGCTCGCCGTTTCTCCCGAGGGATTGCTGCAGCGCGACCGCTTCGCTCTGGCCGCTTGCCATCAAAGGGGGATTCCCGTCGTCGTTACGATGGCCGGGGGATATGCCAGGAACATCGACGAAACCGTCGCCATTCAGGCCAGAACGGTCCAAGAAGCGTTGCGCTATGGGAGATGAACGGGAAGCGGGCATGGAGCGAACCGATGCCCGGTTCAGCCGCGGGCGGACTTAACCGGTTCCCCCCGAGTCGCCGCGCGATTTTTGGCTTAGCGTGCAAGAGCGCATGAACTCGCGATTCATCTTGGCGATGAAGTCGATGCTGATCTCCTTGGGGCAAGCCGCTTCACATTCGGCTTGATTGGTGCAGGCGCCGAACCCCTCGGCGTCCATTTGATAAACCATCTGGCGCACGCGCTCCGTGCGTTCGACCTCGCCCTGCGGCAAGAGGGCCAGATGGGACACCTTGGCGGCCACGAAGAGCATGGCCGAGGCATTTTTGCACGCCGCGACGCAGGCGCCGCAGCCGATGCAGGCCGCCGCGTCCATGGCCAGATTGGCCTGATGCTTGGGGATGGGGATGGCGTTGCCATCGACGGCGTTGCCCGTGTTCACCGAAACAAAGCCGCCCGCTTGGATGATGCGATCGAAGGCGGCGCGATCCACCACGCAATCCTTGAGGACGGGGAAGCCTGCCGCCCGCCAGGGTTCGATGTAGAGATGGTCGCCATCCGTGAAGTCGCGCATGTAGACCTGGCACGTCGTCGCGGCTTTGTTCGGGCCATGCGGCCGCCCATTGATCACCAGGCCGCACGTGCCGCAGATGCCCTCGCGGCAGTCGAATTCAAAGGCGATGGGCTCCTCGCCCTTTTCCGTCAGCTCATCGTTGACCACGTCGAGCATTTCCAGCAGGGACATGTCGGGGCTGACGTTGGTCGCCTTGTACTCCACCATGCGGCCCGGATCGCTCGGCCCCTTTTGCCGCCACACGTGGAGAGTCAGGTTCATCAATTTCGTTGCACCGGCCATGTTGACGTTGCACTCCTCTCGACACGCCGTTCGCCGGCCTCTCGCCTGGCTAACGGCGCGAAGCGGCTGGAAAAGCGTTATTTGTAACTGCGCACCGTGGGCTTGACTTCCTCGAAGACCAAAGGCTCGGTGTGCCGAATCGGCGGTTGATCCGGGCCGGCGTACTCCCAGGCGGCCGCGTGGCAAAACTCCGCGTCGTTGCGGGCCGCTTCGCCGTTGTCTTGATATTCCTCGCGGAAATGACCGCCGCAGGATTCATTCCGCTGCAAGGCGTCCAGGCACAGCAGCTCCGCAAACTCGAGATAATCGGCCACGCGGTTGGCGTATTCCAGCGAGGGATTCAGGTCGTTCCCCTGGCCCGGCACGGAAACGTTTTGCCAGAAATCCGCCCGCAACTCGGGGATGCGCCGCAGCGCCGCTTGCAAACTCTCCGCCGTGCGCGCCATGCCGCAGTGGTCCCACATCACCTTGCCCAGTTCCTTGTGGAACGCCGTGATGGTTTTCTTGCCGCGAATGGCGAGCAGCTTGTCCAGCTTCTGCTGCACGGACGAAGCGGCTTCCTTGAAGGCGTCGTGATCGGTGCCGACCTCTTCCTTTTTCACCGAGGCCAACTCCTGGCCCATCGTGTAGGGCAGAATGAAATAGCCATCCGCCAGGCCCTGCATCAACGCGCTGGCGCCCAGGCGATTGGCGCCGTGGTCGGAGAAATTGGCCTCGCCGATCACAAACAGGTTTTGCACGTTGGACATGAGGTTGTAGTCCACCCACAGTCCGCCCATCGTGTAATGCAGGGCGGGGTAAATGCGCATCGGCGAGCGATACGGATTTTCGTGGGTGATGTGGGCGTACATGTCGAAGAGGTTGCCGTATTTCTCGCGAATGACGTGCTCCCCGACCCGGGCGATGGCATCCTTGAAATCGAGATAGACGCCGCGGCCGCTCTCGCCCACGCCCCGGCCCTCATCGCACACCTGCTTGGCGGCCCGCGACGAGATGTCGCGCGGGGCCAGGTTGCCATAACTGGGGTATTTGCGTTCGAGGTAATAATCCCGTTCGCCTTCGGGGATTTGCTCCGGCGGCCGCTTGTCGCCCGCCTTCAGGGGCACCCACACGCGGCCGTCGTTGCGGAGCGATTCCGACATGAGGGTCAGCTTTTTCTGATAATCGCCGCTCACCGGGATGCACGTCGGGTGAATCTGCGTGTAGCAGGGATTGGCGAAGGCGGCGCCGCGCTTGTAGGCGCGGAACGTGGCCGAGACGTTGCAGCCCGCCGCGTTGGTCGACAGGAAAAAGACGTTGCTGTAGCCGCCCGTGCCCAGGACGACGGCGTCCCCGGCGTGGGCTTCGATGCGGCCGGTGACCAGGTCGCGCGTGATGATGCCGACGGCCCGGCCGTTGACGACGACCAGGTCGACCATCTCGCAGCGGGTGTGCATTTTGACTTTGCCCAGGCCGATCTGCCGGGACAGGGCGGAATAGGCGCCGATGAGCAATTGCTGGCCGGTCTGGCCGCGGCAGTAAAAGGTGCGCGACACCTGGGCGCCGCCGAAGCTGCGATTGGCGAGCGTGCCGCCGTATTCGCGGTTGAAGGGCACGCCCTGGGCGACGCATTGATCGATGATGTTGACGCTCACCTCGGCCAGGCGGTGCACGTTGGCCTCGCGGGCGCGAAAGTCGCCGCCCTTGATCGTGTCATAGAAGAGGCGGAAGATGCTGTCGCCGTCGTTTTGATAGTTTTTGGCGGCGTTGATGCCGCCCTGGGCGGCGATGCTGTGCGCGCGGCGCGGACTGTCGTGAAAGGTGAAGGCGTGAACGTTGTATCCCAATTCCGCCAGGGTGGCCGCCGCCGAGGCCCCCGCCAGCCCCGTCCCCACGATGAGGATTTTGTACTTCCGCTTGTTGTTGGGGGCGACCAGCTTCATCTCCGACCGGTAGCGCGTCCACTTCGAGGCGAGCGGGCCGCCTGGCACTTTCGATTCGAGTTTCATGGTCGAGCCTTTATATCCGTTTGCAGTCCACCAAGAAGGTCTGGATCCTCCCGCCGCTCAAGGGGCGGGATTACAGCGGTTGATAGCCTTGCCCCACCAGGCCAAGCATGATCGTCAACGGCATCGAGACGTTGCCGACCCCGACGATCACGGCCACGGCCGCGCCCACCTTTTGAATCAAGGCGTTGTAGCGCGAGTGATTCAGGCCCAACGATTGAAACATGCTCGAGGCCCCGTGATACAAATGCAGGGCCAAGAGCAATTGCGCGAGAATGTACGATAGACTGATCACCGGCTGGCGAAAGGCGAGGATCACCATGCCGTACACGTCATGCCGGCCTTGTTGGTCATGCAGCGACAGCATGTCCCGCATGACTTCGCCCCCCGTTTGCGGGTCCTTGACCGGCACCTGATGCACGATGCCCAGGGTGTAATGGGCCAGATGAAAAATGACAAACGCCAGGATCACCAACCCGGTCAGCAACATGTATTTGGAAGGCAGGCTGGCACGGAGCGTCCGCTCCACCTGATAACCAATGGGCCGAGCCTGGCGGTTGCGCCGACTCAGACGAAAGGCCAGGCCGATGTGGACGAGGAAGACCAGCAGCAAGCCGCCGCGCGCGATCCAAAGCATCGGCCCCATGCCTTTGAGGAACTTGGCATAGCCGTTCAGGGCGTCCTGACCGCGATAAACGAGCAGATTCCCGGCCATGTGGACCAGGACAAAGGCCACGAGCAGGAGGCCGGTGATAGCCATCCAGTATTTCGCGGCAAGCGTGGAAACGGGCAGCGGGGCAACGTTCGTCCGGGCGGCGGGCCGGGGGGCGGTCATGGTGCTCATGGATGGGCCAATCTCCGAGGTGATGCAATGGGAAGCATCAAGGAGCCGGCCGACGAAAATCGCGTCGGCGAGCGCCGGTGATTTTCTTATCCATTTCGCGCAGCTTGGACAGGTGAAAGTAGTTCACCCCAGGGCGGCCGCGGCACGATGAACGATTGACTTGGAGCAGGTCCGTCAGCTTCGACAGATCGCGGAGCACCAAAGCGCCATCAATCCTCGGGCAACTGGACGGTTTCGCCGCCGTTGCGGGTGCACAAGGCCCGCATGATGCGATCCGAGACGGAGTATTTGAAGAAATGAACGGAGCCATCCACCATGAGAAAATGGGCCCCGCCAGGGTGCATGCTCCAGTAGTGGCCGCGGTCGCAGGGCCGGTCGATGCGGCCGGGACCCAGGCAGGGCGTGGGGAATTGTTCGCAGGGATCACGCGGAACTTCAATGCCCACGTCATAGCGCGGCGGACAATGAACGGTATTCTCATTGTTCCTCACGACGGGAAGAGGTTGATAAATGGTGTACCATTTCCCGGAGCGGTAATCGTCTGGCGGCGGTCGTTCGCCGGCCATGATGGTCGTGGAATGGCCATCGATCACGTCGCTGAAACGGATCTCGTTGAAATCGAGAAAGATGCCATTGTACAGGGAGCCAGCATTCCCAACATAGGACATCACGGCAATCTTTTGCCCCGACGGCGTGAAGACCGGGTTTAATAGTCGGCGATCCAAGGGACATACAAAGAGCGGGATGACCGTGGCATTGCCCACATGCGGCGGATCGATCCACGTTTCCACGTTGAGTTCAAACGCTTGCTGCGTCTGACTCCATAAGGCGTTCTGTTCGATGTAAGGCAGCAATTGCGCAGGCCAGGCCAGCCGATCCTCGGCGTATTTCCAAAAGTTTGTGACATAATCAGGATTCCGTTTGGCATATTGCGATGGGCCGGGGAAGCGCTGATGGTTGGCATGAAAGTGATGAATGGCCACGCCGATTTGCCGCAGATTGGATTGGCATTGAACCGCGGCGGCCGAGGCGCGTATCCGTTGAATGGCAGGCATCAAGAGGCCGATGAGAAGCGAGATGATGCCCAGGCAGACCAACAGTTCGACAAGGGTAAATGCAGAGCGATGGTGATCATGTGCTTTCATGGCTCACAGTTCTCCATTACCTTGCCCATGTCATGAAGCCATTATGAAGCTTCCAGCCGCTCCCGCCGCTTTTGCCAAAGCCAATAGCCAACCGCCAGGAGAAGGAGAGCCAGGCCGCCCAGGATAAACCACAGCCCGCCGCTGCCCGGCTCCGCGCGGGTCGGCCCCAACAAGCTGCGCGGATCGTTGGTGGCATAAGGCAACTCGGCCTGATTCATGGTGACTTCTTGACCATCTTTCTTGAGCGGAGCCAATGAACCATCATCGAGGACTTTCCAAATCTTTTTGTTGACTTCATCGAACACTTGAGCGCCTGGAGGAAAAGTCAATTGAAACAGTGAATCGGGTAAATCGGGATTAATCTGATAGTTCTCGAAAGTCATGACCCCATGGGCCTTTTGCCTGATCTCATTGGATGTTTTCATATAAGCACGGGAATGGAGACTGATCTTCTTGGGTAAAAATAATCCTGGCAATGGTTCAACATACTCATCAACGGTTTCTTCTCCATGAATGCTCGCATATGGCTCATCGCTGATCGTATCCTTTATTTTTTTATATATGACACCATTTTTGTCAACATCATACCATAATTCATACTTATTTATAGTGGACGCTATCTCTGTAGCATACTGATATTTTACGACAATATAATCTTTCTCTTTCTCTCTTATCATTGACGCAGTTGCCTGCTTGTCATCCAAAATCTCTTTGAGATACTTGCCCTGATTATGATACATGGAAATGATGCCTAAATGGTCTCTTAGGTCAAAGAAGCTAGAAAGTCTATTTCCATGATTATAAGATCGAATATAACCTGTTGCAATTTTTCCTTTTGGTGCATCTAGCCGCAATAGTGATTTGTCCGTGATAACGATAACGGAATAGGCATCGATAGTAAAATCTTCCATCCTGATCATTTTATCCTTCATCATGAATAGCCCATTTCTGGCGATACCTATTTCTGGATCACTGGAAATAATTTTACATGATATATTTGATATTGATGAATGTAATACATCGATCAGTTTGCATAGTCTTTCTTTTTCACTTGAATGAGTGAATGTTGCAATACATAGTAGAAAATAAACATGCATGGTCATGTCCTTGCTAGTTCATCAAAGACTTTATATACCCAACTGGACTATTATTGGATAAGACGACGCCCTTTTGCCATTGAAGCAGCTTATGAAGTCATTTCATGCTGTTCAATAAAAAAGGCAAAAGGGCAATGATCACATTCTAGAAAACCTAATCGCAGCTCCACCTCTGTACATAACAAGTGAAGCCATTTATCGTTGAAGTTCCGACGCATGATGTCAGGCTGCCATTTTCGCACCATTCAAATTGCATGTCGCCACAGACAAAATAAGTTGTACCTGATTGAGTTACATCACATCCCGTTATTGGCGTACCATCTCCAAGTACTCCAGGAACAACGCCAAGAGTACTACAATTCTTCTGCGTGATACATTTGAAATTTGCCAATCCCGTTCCAGGTTGCCCCGCGACTCGGCCCAGGCCGAAGACCACCAGCCCCATCCCCAACACCACCAGCAGCAGCACGCGACGCATGGGTTTCTCCTTTTCTCAAGAGGTTCATTTTACCAGGCAGCACAAGGCTACTGTCAAAAAAAAAAAAATGCAAGTGAAAAAGGAAAAAAAAACGCTGGCCTAGGTGCTGGATTGAGAAATGAGCAGAAAAAGTCCAGGAAAGAGGGTTTCCCTTGGGTGAATTGCCCGCCGGCCCGGCTAGCTCACACCCCATTCGATGAGCGTGTCGCTGAGGTCGGCCGTCTCGTCGGCGACGACGCAGTCCCGTCCCATCGCCTTGGCGCGGTACAGGTTGTGATCCGCCCGGCGGACCAGGTCTTCCGTCTTCTTCATGTCTTCGGACAGGCTGGCCACGCCGAAGCTCGAAGTCAAGCACAGGACCGTCTCGCCGATGCAGATGGGATGATGGCGGATGCGCTCGCAGAGGCGGTTGCAGAAGGTGATCGCGCCATGGTTGTCCGTGTTGGTTAGGATCAACATGAACTCCTCGCCCCCCCAGCGGCCAATGAGGTCCGTGTCGCGGAGGGCGGAGCGGATCAGTTGGGCCACCGTTTGCAAGGCGCGATCTCCAGCCAGGTGGCCGTAGGTGTCGTTGACCCGCTTGAAATAGTCCAGGTCCATGATCACGATGCTCAGCGGCATGTGATACCGTTGGGCGCGGTGCATCTCGTCCTCGAGCCGCTGCGTGATGAAGCGGCGATTGAAGAAGCCGGTCAGTTCATCGGTGTGGGACAACTCCCAGAGCCGGGAGGTGAGTTGTTCCAACTCGAGGTTGCGCTGCCGGAGGGCCTCGAGAATGCGGCTATTCTCGCGCTCCAGGCTTTTCAGGTAAATGGCGGATTGCACGGCGCGGTCGATGCGGATGGGGTCGTAAAGGACTTGGTCCTTGACCAGATAGTCGGATGCCCCGGTTTTCATGGCCCGCACGGCGGCGGCTTCATCCCCTTGGCGGGTGATGATCAGAAAGGCCGCGTCGGGGCAGACGGCGGAAAGTTTGGGGATGATCGAAATGCCATCCTCGGTGGGCAGGCGGTAGTCAAGCAGGATGGCGTCGGGGCTGTAGCGCTGCGCCAGGTCCATGGCCGTCGCGGCGTCGGAACATTCGAAGATTTGATAACGGGTCAGTCCGGCCTTGATGAGCGCCGTCCGCAGAAGGAAACGGTCCGCACTGCTTTCATCCACGATTAAAATGCGCACCTCGCCCATCAGCGGCGTCGCATTCGCGCTCGCTGCCGATGGGCTCGCCGGCGGTGTTGCCTTCGCCGGGCCGGTCAGCTTGGGATCACTGGATTTACCGATGGGGGGTGCGGACAAATCAACACCTGGAGGTTAGTCGTCAAGCACTGATGAGAAACTCATGAACCACGATGATCGTCAAATGAAGGATCAAATGCAAGCAGTTTCCGCTTGGCATTGAATATTCATGTGTTGATGAAAACCATTGAAGCTCCTTTTCGTTAAGCAGCAGCTTTGGGCTGGACCCGGGAATGGATAAAGCGAATTTGGTTGCGAACGGCCAACTCTTGCTCGCTTGGAAGGGCGGAGGCGAGAATGAGCCACTTCTTCTGTCCAAATTCATGCAGCCAGGGGCCGAGCCGGTTCCAATCAAGCTGTCCCGAACCCAGTGGAACCAAGCCATAAGGCTCACGCCGCTGCCGCTCCTTAAGACGGATTTGGCCCAAGACGGGTTCCAGCAAGTGCAGTTCCGCCAGTGGGTCGCGCTTGACGGCGTGGGCGTTTCCTAAATCATAGCTTATGCAAAGCCGCGAAGAAGGCAGTTTCGCCAAGAATTGTCGGCAAACCTCGGCCGGCCAGAACGTTTCCAAAGCCAAGGGCATGACATGCCGTTCGGCCTGTTCGATCACCGGTGTTAAGGCGTTCATCCAGAAGGCTTCGCTTTCGGTCGGTCTCAATTCGGGGGGATCGTAAATCGGCAAGTGCACAGTGGCGATGCCCGCTTCGACCGCCCGATCGATCAGGGGAGGAATTTCCTGTTTCATGTAAACCTTGACGTCTTCGAGTCGAGGAAATTGGCCAGGCCAGACCAAGGACTGGATCGAGAGCGAAGCCAAGGCGACGCCGGTGTGGGCCGACCATTCACGCCAACGCTCCGGCCCATCCTTTTGCATCAGAAGCCGATGGGGGCCGGTGAGGGGCGTAGTGCAGAGTTCCAGACCTGAGCCACCCCATTCAGCCGCCTTGGCGAGTCGCTGTGATTCGTCCCCGGGCAATAAATAGTCCGGAATCGCTAATTTCATAGCGTCCATCCTTGGTTTAGAATGCAGCCCGCAAAGCTCTGTTTCATAAAGGGGATGCAGGCTTTTGTCAATTCTGGCTTGTGATCGGCGATCGTGGCTCATTGCAATGGGTCATTTACAAAGTCAAGGTAAAGGTGGCACATGAGGCAAATGGTCTACTCCGTGGCCATGAGTTTGGACGGCTACATTGCGGGGCCCAGAGGTGAATTCGATTGGATCATCATGGACCCCGAAATCGATTTCGCGGCCCTGTTCAATCGCTTTGACGTGCTGCTGATGGGAAGAAAAACCTATGAAGTGGTTCAGGGCATGGGAGGTGGTGGATCATCGAACGTGAAGACACTGGTCGTTTCCCGCACCATGAAGGCCAAGGATCATCCCAACGTCGCGATCCTGCACCGCGATTTAGAGAAGAGCCTCCGCCATCTCAAGGAAAGCCCCGGGAAGGATATTTGGCTCTACGGCGGCGGTCAACTCTTTCGAAAAATGCTTGAGTTGAATCTGGTCGATCGGGTCGAAGTAGCCATTATCCCCGTGCTCCTGGGCCGGGGAATCCCCTTGCTTCCCGCTCCCAGCCTGCGGGTGAAGCTGCAACTGGCGCAGCATCGCATTTTGAGCAAAACGGGCATCGTGATGCTGGAATATAACGTGTTGGGGCAGAAGAAATCCGCGAGCCGACGCAAGGGACGTCGTCGTTGAAGCAGCTCGCGCCACGGCAGCCATTGGACCGCATGATCGATCGCTTCGAGCCCGCGTTGACTCAGCGGGCGCGGATGATCATCTAGGCCATCGCCACGCACCAGCGACCCCGCTACCCCGCGGAGAAATCACAATAAAAAATGGGACAAGTAAAAGTGTGGGAAAATTGGGTCATTATGAGTCCTGTGACGGAAGTTCCAAAATTGCGCGCAATTTTTCTTGCCGAGCTGCATCCAAGTTGTTAGAGTTGACGAAGCAAATCCATGGTTGCGCAACTATCACATCTTGTGCGCGCCCAGGACGATTCTAAACGCAAGAACTGTACCTGTTGTAGCGGTTCTGCATGTCGCATTGACCCGGAAGGGTTGGTATCCTTGGGAATCTGGTAAATGGGCAAGGTTCGACTAGACCTGTCCTAGATTTTGCGACTACAATTGCGTGGCCCGGTCGTATCGTCGTCCGGGTCTGGTCCGTCATGTCTTTTTTTACGGAGTATGGGACATGCTATCTGTCCGCCGTGTCTTGGCGCTGAGCGCCTTCTTGGCCCTCATCGTCATCTCCTCACCTCTTATGGGAGATTCGGGATCCGCCACGGATTCCAAACGGTCGCCACTCAAGGGCGACGCGGTTCATCATGATGCCGGTCAACTGGTGGAAAAGGCCCTGGCGAAAGCGATTGTCAGCGATGCCTCGTTAACGTATCAGTCGGCCCAAGGCGACACACTGTTCGCCCTCAAGGTCAAGCCCGCCCTGACGGGACAAAACGACCTGCCCAAGGATTACGTGATCCTGGTGGATTCCACCGCCAGCCAGGCCGGTGCGCCGTTCATCGTGCAGCGGCAAATGGCGGCCCAGTGGATCAAGCAACTGGGTCCCAAGGACCGCGTGGCTTTGTGGGAAGTGAACGTCAAGCCCCGCGCATTGACCTCCGGATGGGCTTCCGCCAACGATCCGCAACTCAGCAAGGCCCTGGCCAAGCTGGATCAGACGACGCCGATGGGCGCCGCCGATTTCAAGTCGGCTTTGTCCCAGGCCGTGTCGAGCTTTGAAGCAACCACGCAGCGGCAACAAGTCGTCATTTACCTGGGCGACGGCCAAGGCACGCTCAATCCCTTTACGCCTCAAGAACGCCGCCAGGTCGTGCAGACCATGACCCAGCGCCGCATTCAATTTTTCGCTGTTCCACTCGGAGCGAAGGTGGACCTCTTGGACATCAGCGCCCTGGCAACGGGCACCGGCGGCGTCATTCTTCGCATAAATCTGACTGAAGCGGCCGACGTAGCCGTGACGCGCTGCCTGGCCACCGTGCGCCAGCCCGTGCTCTATGTCGACAAAGTCGCCGCCGACGCCAACGTGGCCGAAAGCTATCCGACGCAGTGGCCGCCGCTGCGCAGCGACGTGCCGACACTGGTCGCGGGCAAGCTGGCCAAGAGCGCGCCGCAACTCAGCTACCAGGTCGAAGGCCAGCTGCTGGGCCGAGCCGCCTCGATCACCGTCAGCTCTCCCGTGGCTGAGCCGATGATGGAATGTTTCTTCCTGGCCAACGTCGTCAAACAATGGCGCACAGCCGCCGATCAGCCCGCGCTGATGCAGGCCGACTATGCCCTGGCGTTTTCCTTCAACCAAACCTCCTCGGCCAAGGAAGAAATCATTCTACAAGGCCGGCAGGCGCTGGAATTCGAAAAGCTGGACGTGGCCAAGCAATTGTTCGAACAGATCGCGGACCTCGATCCGAACGACGCCGAGGCGCAAATGGGCCTGAAGCTCGTTGCTCACCTGGACAAGGAAAAGAGCAAGGGGCGCTTCAAGCAAACAGACGACAATCTCAAGAAGGAAGACGACCTGCTCCGCCGCACGCAGCAGCGCCAGGATTTGGAAAAGCAGCGGCTCAAGCTGCTCATGGATGACACGATTCGCCAATCTCGCAAGGAACTGGCCGCGAATCCCGACGAAGCTGTGCGCCGGCTCAAGCTCCTCAGTGAAGAAGTTCGCAACGACCCCAACCTGGGCGATGAGCTGCGCAATCAAATGCGCCGCGAACTCGAAAGCGAACTGCGCACGGCGCAGGATCGGGCCGAGAAATTCCTCGCCCAGCAGCAAGACCGTGAACAGCGCCTGGCCCAGGCCAAGGCGATTCTGGATGCGCAGAACGCCCGGGCCGATCAGCAGGCGCGTCTCCGCGCGGCCTTGCAGCAATTCGAGGGGTTGGTCCAGCAGGCCCGCCTCGAGGAAGCCATGCTGCAAGCGCAAACGGCTTTCCAACTCGCGCCGGAATCCATCGTCACCAACGTGGCCGTGCAACAATCGGAACTGGGTTACAACCTCGACGCCAACCTGAAATTGCAACAGGACAAGCGCGTGGCTTACATGGAAACGATGTACGAACTGGAAGTGTCGCATCGCCCCATTCCGGATAATCCGCCGATGGCCTTCCCGCCGCCGGGCGATCCGTTCTTCAAGACCAAGACCTACACCACGTGGGGGCAACTCTCCGATAAACGCAAGAAGCGCTGGGGCAACACCCGCTTCAACGAACCCAACGCGGCGCAGTCCGAGGAAATTCAACGCAAGTTGAACCAGGCCACCGACAAATTCCGCAGCGGCCTGGATGCCATGCCGCTTGAAGAACAGCTGGCCTTCATCGGCAAAGTCTTCGGCGTGCAATTCATCATCGATGAACGCTCCTTCAAGGCAGTCGACCCCAACGTCGAAATCGCCAAGAAAGAAGTCTCGCTCCGCCAGATGACCAATGTCAGCGTCAACACCGTTCTCAACAGCATCCTGGCTCAACTCGAGCCGACGGCCACTTACGTCATTCGTGGCGACCATGTCGAAATCACCACGCTCGAACGCGTCCTCAAGGACCCAGGCAAACCGATCGTGGCCTACCCCATTCTTGAGCTTATTTACATGGGCGGCGTCGCCAGCATGATGCAGGGCGGCATGGGTGGTGGCATGATGGGTATGATGGGCATGGGCGGCGGTATGATGGGCATGGGCGGCGGCATGATGGGCATGGGCGGCGGTATGATGGGCATGGGCGGCGGCGGCATGATGGGCATGATGGGTATGGGCGGCGGCATGATGGGTATGGGCGGCGGCATGATGGGTATGGGCGGCGGCATGATGGGCATGGGCGGCGGCATGATGGGCATGGGCGGCGGCATGATGGGTATGGGCGGTATGGGCGGCATGATGGGCATGGGCGGCGGTATGATGGGCATGATGGGCATGGGCGGCGGTATGATGGGCATGATGGGCATGGGCGGCGGCGGTATGCCTCCCGCTATGTCCTTCTATCCCTTCCGCATCATGAACGCCAACTCGCTCATGAATCTCATCAAGCAAGTCGTCGACCCAGGCAAAGATATGACCTGGCACATCGTTGCCGAAGATCCAGGCCAATTAAGCGGCGGCGGTGGCGGTCTGGGCGGCGGCCCGGGCGGCGGCACCGACACCGATGCGCCTCCGGTCTCTCCCGACACGGCGCACACCATGCAGTACTACGATCCGGTCTTTGCCCTGATCGTCAAGGCGCCCTCGCAACGCAATCCGCGGGCCTCGACCCTCAGCTCCAGCGACGGCGGTTTCGCTCGAATCAAGGACAAGGATGAACAGCGCGTCGTGGCGGGCAAGGGTGATGAGAAATCGGCCCCCAAGACCGGCTCGGGCAGCGACAACAAGGGCGACCAGGCCGTGGCTTCCAACAAGCCCAAGATCGACGTCGATCCCAAGCAGGCTTGGGAAGCAGCGCTCGCCAAGAGCAACATCCATGCCGGCTTCGTCATCGCCACGGTCGACTTCCTGACCCAGAATAAACAATATGACCACGCGGCCGAGTTCCTCAAGGCCGTGTTCCGCAAGGGCGTGGACCTCCGCCCCTGGATGTTCGATGCCCTGGCCCTCAATCTCGAACTGAGCCAAGGCGATCCGGTCGAAGTGGAACGAGCGCTGCTCTCCGCCGCCGATCTGATCCCCGAAGGCGGCATGGGTTATCTGACCGCGGCCAAGGCGATGGCACGCCATCGTCATTGGCAGCGAGCGCTCGAATTCTGCCAGCAGGCCGCCGCTCGCACTCCGGGCGATCCGACCAGCTACGTCTTCGCGCTCGAATATGCGACCGAGGCCAAGGACGCCAAGGCGTTGAGCTGGGCTGCCAAGGCGCTGCTCTCCCGCGATTGGCCCATGAGCCTCGATCTGCACGCCCTGGCCCTGAGCAAGCTGGACGAAATGTCGGCCTGGCTGGCCAAGGAAGGGCGCACGCAAGACGCCGAACGGCTCCACTTGACCCGCGGCACGACCAAGCAGCGCGACCTGATCGTTCGCCTCACCTGGCAAGGCGATGCGGACCTCGACCTGCACGTCAAGGAACCGGTCGGCACCAGTTGCTCGTTCCTGCATCGCGAATCGCCGGCCGGCGGCGTGCTGCAGAGCGACCTCTCCGCCACCAAGCGGACGCAGGTGTACTCCGTCGCCGAGGGCTTCTCGGGCGCTTACCAACTCACGGTTCGCCGGGCTTGGGGCCGTCCGATGGGCAACAAGGCGGTGCTTGAAATCATCACCCGCGCGGGGACCGGCGATGAAACCATCCGCCGCGAAACCCTGACGGTGGATCAGGACAGCACCTTCACCGTGCAACTTGACCACGGCCGCCGCACCAAGCTCAGCGACGTGGCCGCCCCCGACGTCTACCGCCGGCTGGCCGCGGAACTGCGTCCGGCCCCGGAATCTGCTCAAGAGCAGTTGTCGGCCTTGGCCGTCCCGGTCGTCCGCGGCACGACGGGCTACCTGCAAGCGAACATGCTCGATGAAGAGAATCCGCTCTTCAAGGCCATGCGTTCGCGAGGCGCCATCAGCAGCGGCACCTATCAAACGACGGTCATGCCGAGCACCGGCACGGTGGGCTTCGCCGCCCAGGCGAAACCGACCCTTGACGGCAAGGCCACCAAGGTGACCCTGCAGCCGATCTTCCTCGGCGGTTCGACGACGCTGCCGATCAATCCCGTCATCCCCAGCAACAACTAGGGATGAAGGCGACCTGATCGGTCCGCGACAGCCACAACACTCCTCAAAGCCCGGCGGCAACCCCGCCGGGTTTTTGTTTGCCGCTGGCCTTGAATCATCTGCGGATTTATCGTTTGACGGATTTTATTCAATTTATATTTGACACACACACACATTAAATTTGAATAGGTTCTCAATGCAAAAGGAGGTTGATCATGAAAGTCGAATCCATGGCGAAGATGTTGGGCTGGGCGGGCATGGGACTGTTGCTCGCCTGCGCGGGCGTGGCCTTGGGACAATCCCAAAATTCAAACTCGGTGCCGCCCAATTTCCCTTCCTATTACTGTAGTCTAGATGATAATGTTTTGAAAAACTGTTCGAACATTAACGGGGGCAGGTGGCCATGGCCCGGAGGCAATTACTGTAATTTCAATCGCTACCACATTCCTGGTGAACAAGGACAAGGGGGACCCTATTGCATTCTGCGCTCAGGCTCGATCTGTGTGATTCATAATCCACCACAAGGCACAAGTTACTTTTGCAAGGGACTGATCGATACATCAGATGGACAAGCAAGCAAAACCCCATGCGAAGTTTATTGGCTAAGCTGCTCTACGCAGTCTCAATAAGCATGGATTCAATAAAAGAGGTCGCTATGCATTTCATCGTTTGCCCCATTTGGCTCATCTGTGCCTGTGCTGCTGATGGCCAGGTGTTAGAGCGCATTCGAGCATCGATCAATGAACTCTCCGACATGCATTTCGTGGTCAAGTGCATGAGCAAGAGCAAGATGAAACAACAAATGCGCCAGTCCGAATCCGTGCAAGAATGCTGGTCCTTCAAGGGAACCGTTCGACTCAAGACGACAGGTATGGATCGCACAACGGATCTGATCTTGAAAGACGGCCAGCGATGGAGTTTTGAGATGAGCAGTACCCCATCCCATCAACCTCGCAAGGGAATGGGTATGATCGGAAAACAAGAAGGACGACCGCCCATTCACGGCGGCTTTTCGATCTTTTTGCTGGGTGAAATATCCAATAACCTGGATCGATTGAAACGATATGCCGTAAGCATGAATGACCGGGAACCCTTGATCGTGCTTAAACAAAGCAGCACATTTTCAAACAAATCTAGGTACGAAACGATTTCCGAGCACGACCCCAATTGTAACTTCTTGATGAGACGATCCAGTTCCAAACTGTTCGATCATAACGGCGTCATTGTCTCTCAATCAACGAGCGAAGTCGTCAAGTTCAAGGAGATTGCGCCTGGAGTTTTTTTCCCAGCCATGGTCAATGTGTCGGCCTCGACGGCGAATGCATCTTCCTCAGAATACGTTTATGAGTTGATCGATGCCCAATTCCTCAATGATTGCCCCTCCGAGATACTCGATTTTCGCTTTCCACCTGGCTGCATGGTGGAAGACTATATTCAACTAAAAGTGTTTCGCGCGGATGAACATGGTCAACCCACGCTGACGGCCCGGGATGAGCACGGCCGAGAAATGCAGATCGACACGACTTCTATGCCGGTGGCCATGTCCAGTCAAGCTTTAGACCCCATGGATGAGGATGATTTGCCCTGGACCTGGTCGCAGTTGTTCCTGCAGTTCGGCGTGCCCTTTTCCCTGGGGCTCATCACCTTGGCCTTGCTGATCAAGGCCTGGCAGCGCTTTCGAGCAGGATAAATCATGTTCGTGAAGACCAAAGCTTTGCCTGTTCTGTTGCTGGCGAGCATGCTCGCGGTCCTGGCGGGCTATGGGTTCAATTACCCATCCGCCTTTTGGGATGTCATGCTGCAGCGAGCGCCGCTCCTGGTTCCACCCAAACCCATCGAACTGGCAACGGCGGAGATCGGCCAAGTGGCGGTGCAGCCTGTGCACATCGAGAATCGCGGCAACAAACCCCAGATCATCGACCACATTCGTATCAGTTGCCTGTGCGCGGGGCTTGAAATGGAGAACGAGGGCGTTTATCAGGCACGCTTCACCATCAAGGGACATCAACCATTTACCTTGTTGCTCGATCAGAATCGGTTGCCCGATGGCTTGACCATCCAATGGGAAACTTCCGCTGCGCCCTCCGTCGTGCACAGGGGCGTGGTAACCTGGCAAGGGAGCGAACCCTCTTCCACGCCCGCGTCCTGGAGGATTCCCTTGACGGGGCGCATGGAATCCGAGATACATGATGCCAGCTTTGAAGTCGTTCTTCATCCGCGGGGTGGACCATGATCAAACGCTCCTGGAAGCCGTTCCGCATGACCACGCGGCGGGCATTCACCCTGGTGGAAACCTTGGTGGTCATCGGGGTGATGGGATTGCTCATCAGCCTCATGATCCCCGCGATACAGATGGTTCGCGCCGCCATGGATCGGGCCGCCTGCGTGGCCAACCTGCGCCAGATCGGTCAGGCCGTTTACCAGTTTCACAACGACCATGGCTCCGTGCCGCCAGGCCGGCACATGCTGCGCATTGGTCCCTTGCGGCACATGTTGCGCTGGGAGGTGGGTTTGCTGCCCTACGTCGGCCGCGGCGACCTTTGGGAACAGGCTTTGCAAAACTGGCATTCCCGAAATACAAAATCCGCCTCATCGTGCATTGGATCAAGTGATTCGTGTTTATACTTGCCCCTCGGATGCCCGGCTCAAATATCCAATCATCGATGGAGACGGCATCTCGGCTGCGTATGGCACATTCATGGGCGTTTCTGGGAGCATGGCGCAAAAGGGTGTTTTTGCCGTCCAATATGGAAAACCTGGCATCCGCTTATTCGAGATAACCGATGGCTTAAGTCAAACGCTCATGATGGGGGAGCGACCGCCTCCAGATTCTGGACAAGCGGGCAAATGGTATCCCAGTTCAGGTTATCCAGCATCCTCGGTTTTTCAGTTTGCTCAGGGACCCAATTCGGCCATGCCTGTTGATATGAATATGTTCCATGTGGGAGCCGGTTGTGGAGGGGCTTATTATTTCCGCCCCGGGCGCACCGACCGCCCGTGCGACCGTTATCATTTTTGGAGCCTGCATCCGCGCGGCGGCAATTGGCTCTTCGCCGACGGCTCCTGCCGCTTTTTGAGCTATCAGGCGCGCGACCTCATTCCGGCCTTGGCTTCCATCGCCGGTCAAGATCCCGTGATGCTGCCGGATTAGGTTTCTTATTACCTCCCGCCGGGTTTTTGTTTGCCGCACCCACCGAATTCTTCCAGCCACCACCGATGGTTGCATCTCAATGTATTTAGCATAAAAATAAAATGGTTGAAAGGATCTGATTCACAATTTAATCTCTTAGCAGGTGTGTCCGCACTTCCTCTCCGGGCATCGAGGTGTTTTGATGCGGCGGCGTTTCGCACATCCTGGTCGCCCTGCCCTTGCTGATGGCCGCGGTGCTCAAGGGGCATGCCTTGTGGCTGGATCCCCTTTCTAGCACGAATTGGTTTGATACACGACAGACGCAGATTTTTCTCATTCTCGTGGAAAACACCGTTGGCGTCTTCTTATTGTTCGGCCTGGTCAGCGTCATGCTCTGGCGGACCGCGCTGCTGCTCTATGCCGCCTTTTTGATCTACTCTTTCGTGCTTGGCGTTTCAGGATCGTCCTCCTGTGGCTGCTTTGGCAAAGCGACCATTCATCCATGGATCACGTTTGGTCTGGATGCCCTGGCCATCTTCCTGCTATGGACTTTCCGCCAGCAGTTTACTGATTCGGCCCGCGAGCGCCCATGGGTCGCTCATCTCATTCGCCATCCCGTCGTTTTTGTCTTGGGCAGCCTGCTGCTCTTGAGCGTGGGTGCGATGTCCCAATATCTGGTGCGTCCGCCAGCGGACCTGTTCGCCAACACCGCGATCGAACCCATCGAGCATGATTTTGGCATGGTGAATCAAATGGAGGAATTGCAGCACGAGTTTCAGTTCATCAATCATTTGGACAAGCCCGTCACCATCACGCATCTGCATTCCTCCTGCGGTTGCACAACCGCGCTCGAATTGGCGGGACATACCGTTGCTCCTCGGTCCAGATGCGCGATCCCCGTGATCATGGAATCCGGAAGCGGAGAAGGCAAGAAAAGCGGCGTCATCACTGTGTTTTTCAAGTCGGATCATCAGTCGCAGGCCGCCTGGCATGCGTGCTCCGTCAAAAGCCAGGTCCAAATCGATTATCACCTGTCCGCCGATTGGATCGATTTTGGAACGATTGAGCAGTGCTCAAGCGAGACGCGCATCGTGCAATTCAAGCCGGCGTCCTTCACGGAGGCTAAAATTCTGGATTTTGAAGTCACGGATCAGCGCTTTCACGTAACGAAGAAAGCCCAGCAGGATGGCGTGGAATTCCTCGAGATGACGTTTCAGCCCTCAAATCTGTTGCGCCGCGAAACCGTGACGGCTTTGTTGACCATAAAAACCAATAGTCCGCGGGTGCCCGTGAAGTCCATTGTGCTGCAAGCGGCGACCAATCCGCTTGAGGAGATCGATACCAAGGCGATTGTGATTGGCTCGGACGTCGCGGGGACCGTCAAGAAGATCATAACCTTGCGCAGTTCCAAGCCAACAACGTATCGCGCACAATGCCAACATCCCAACATTTTCTGTGCCGCTGCGGAAGGGGTCGTGGATGGCAAAGGGACCTTGGAAATCCAGTAGGAGCCTCTATTAAAAATCCCAACATCATGAAATGAATGAAATCAGGGATTTTGCTTGAACGGTAGGGGTGTTTAGCATGAATCTGTTCAAAAATCTATTAATCGTATTGATGATCATTGCTTTGCTTTCAACTATTACCGCAAGAAACTTGTTCGCAAAGGGTATACCTGATCCAATGGCTCTTTTGCGTGGCGTAGAAGCTGCAAGAAATTCCATTGTATCTGGCAAGTTCGTTTATGAAGCGGAGACAAAATTATCTCGTACGAGTGGCAATAAGCAATCGAAAATTAGCATTATCTTTGATGGTGAGAAAAGAAATGTTGTATTCGAGCATGACACTATCTCGATTACTCCTCCAGATACGGAAGCAAAAGTAAATCAAATAAAGTCAAATCAGTATTCAGATGAAAAAATTATCGAATTAGGGCTTGGAAGAAGAGCAAAAGCAGTTCATCATTTTATTTATGATGGAACTCAAGTTATTTCAACTCATGACCGAACTCAAAGCGCAACCTTCTCAGCTCCGAAAGATGGTTGATATTCTGTTATAGAATCGCAAGATCCACGAATGATGGGACTAGCTATTTCTGGCTCACTTAAGCTAGAACTCGGGAATATTCTATATAATTATGCAAATAATATTAAAATAACTCATGAAGAAGTTATATTAGGAGAAAAAGCATGGTGTGTCGAGATGCAAAGAGTTAATAATCATGATATGAAGCTCTTTTTTTTGGATTAGTGATTCAGAAGGTTTTAAAGTATGGCGTGTTAAGACAACATATAAGAATAAGATTGTCTCTCTAATTAATTGTGAATATCACCATTCGGATGGCAAAAATCCTTTGTATCCTGTATATGGGCCCAATGCGGAGCCGATAGAGGAAATATCAATCAAAGAAGTGGCTTCGGATTATAGCTATAAACCAAAAGAGAAGGAGTTTACCTTGGCGGGGCTTGGGCTGCTTCCCGGTGCGACGGTTGGTGACAGCCGAATCCCCAAAATTCTAGGTTACTGGGATGGTGAAAAGATTACCCAGGATATACACGCAGCTTTTCGAGCGCGCAACAAACTGCTCGCCCAACAAGCCCAAGAAGAAACTGCTTATTGGCCAAGGTGGGCCATGTGGATGGGTGGTATCCTGGGTCTCCTGATTGGTTGCTGGTTCATTCTCCATTGGCGGCGCCGACAGCAAGCATCGACTCCTTGATATGGAACAGTCCATGTCGCATCGACTTATCCAGCCCAACTCATGCAAGCGCTTTGGGCTTACCCTGGTCGAAATGCTGGTTTCCCTGGGCATCATCGTGCTGTTGATCGCTCTGCTGCTTCCCGCCATTCAGCGCGTCCGTGCAACGCTCGACGCCATGGTCTGTGCCTCGCGGCTCCGGCTAATGGGGCTGGCCGCTCACCATTATGACACGGATCATGGCCGCTTGCCGCCGGGGTACATTGGTCCAGCATACGATGAAGAAGAAGCGTTTCCTGACCATTTCAAACGAGGGCAATGGATGGGCCATTTCCCTTTACTGTTACCCTATCTCGACCAGCAGATTATTGCTCGGGAATTTGATTATGACTTGAATTTAGACCTGGTCTCCCCTTATCCTTGGTTTTTTTAAGTCAACAGCAAATGACATTAATGATTCTTTATATATGATAGTACATAATAAAATGAAAATATTTACATGCCCTTCAGTAGCTCCCTATTTTCCAGAAGTGGGTATGTTCCCAGCACCAGGGGGCGGGACCATGGTTGCCTCACATGTCTTTAATAGTCTTGAATTGGGGGCTTTCACATCGGGATTCAAAGACGACTACTCGAAAACCTCAGCTTATTTCCCATTGGGAGTAACGCATTATGTCGGCGTGGCGGGGTGCGGCACAGGTTCACACCCAGCATACAACCTCTTTGCAGGCATCTATACCAATCGTTCAAAGGTGTCCCTGGCACAAATCACAGCCAATGACGGCACCAGCAACACTTTGCTCTACGGCGAAGCCTGCGGATCGCAATGGCTTGGAAGTCGTTTCGAATCCATGGATCTTTCATGGTTCGGTGTCAGTGCCTTGGGCACCTATGGCGGACTGCATCACCCGCGCACGGGGCAGGTCATTCACTTCAGCGGCTATCACCCCGGTGGTGTGCAGTTTTGTTTTGCTGATGGCTCCATTCGCGTGGTCCGACGCGGGACCACCACCGATCGGGACACTCCTGATTGGTATGTGCTGCAAGAGTTAGCGGGATGGCGCGAAGGCGGGCGAAGCGATAAAAGCTCGTTGATCGACTAACCTGATGCATGTCATTGCCACTTCCCTAGCCGCGGCCAGGTTGCCAGGTTTGCCCAGTCTTTCCGAACGTCAGGTCGTTCCCGGTTCGCCACGGCAGTTGGGCTTGTTCCAATTCTTCTTCCTGATATAAGTTGCGTTCGAGATCGTTGGACCACAGGCCGTCCGCGATGCCGTCAGGGAGGATGGATTGCATGGCCGCCGCTTTACCCGTTGCCGTTCGCTTTCGACCCGCGCGCTGCTCGCTGCGGCGCACGGCCACCACGCCGCTCGTTTCGGTGGTGATTGTCAATTATCGTCGCTGGGAAGAGACGGCGGCCCTCGTCGATCAACTGATCCATGGCCAGCACATCTATCGCGATCGCATCGAAGTCATCGTCATCGACAACGCCTCTCCGAACAGTCCGATCGAGGATCAACTGCGCGGCAACTCGCGCGTCAAACTCAAGCGCTTGGCGGAAAATCGCGGCTTCTCGGCCGGCGTCAACGCCGGCTGCGCCGAAAGCGGCGCGGATTGGATTCTCGTCCTGAACCCCGACGTCATTCTTTGCCCCGGGTTCGTCGACTTGCTTTGCGCGGCGGCCTTGGACGTCGATGAGGATGCCCGTCATGGGGCGCCCGTGGGCATCGTCGGCTTCCAGCTTCGCAACCGCGACGGCAGCCGCCAGCTTTCCACCGGGCTGTTTCCTTCGCTGCCGCGGATGCTGCTCGGCCTGCTCAAACCCCGGCAAACGCGCAAGTATTTCGATACGGAAAACAACGATCGGCAGCGCGTCCCGTGGGTCACGGGCAGTTGCATGCTGCTGCGCCGCCAGTGCCTCGAAAATTTAGGCGGCTTCGATGAGGATTACTTCCTCTATTACGAGGACGTCGACGTGTGCCGCCGGGCGGAGGATCAAGGCTGGTCGGTGTGCTATGACCCGGCTCTCGAGGCGGTGCATCTCGACCCGCTGCAGAATCGCCTGCTGACGGGCACGATGCGCGCCGTCACCCGCCATGCTTCCTTGACTTACTTCCGCAAGCACCGTTCGTCCTGGTCCTTCTGGGGCCTGGCTCAGATCGTGCGGCTCGAAGCGCGGCTGCGGCGTCTTTGGTTCCGATGGAACAAGAAGGATCAGGAAGCCTGGATCGCGGAGCAGATGGATGCACTGTGCGCCGCTCTGCTGCGCGGCCAACCGCGAGAGGCCCGGCGGCTGCTCGAACAGGTCCTCCAGGCTGCCGGGATGAAGGCGTAAGCCAGCCAACGGCCGCCTTCGCGGCGCATGCCGTCGGACCACACCCGCGGACGGACCCCATGAGACTTTCCATCATCATTCCCTGCCACGATCGAACCGACTTGCTCGCGGCGTGTCTGCGCTGCGTGTTGGCGCATGCTCCGGAGGATGCGGAGATCATCGTCGTGGACGATGCTTCCCTGGACAGGAAGGTCGCTCTCGCGGCCGAGGCGTTGCCGCGCGTCCAGGTGCTGCGTTTACCCAAACGAGGGGGGTTTTGCGTTGCCGTCAATGCCGGGGTGCGGCATGCCCGGGGGGACGTGGTCGCGCTGCTCAACGATGACACGGAGATTCAACCGGGCTGGGCTGAGCCTGCCCTGCGGCATTTTCAGCGGCCCGAGATCGCCGCGGTGGCGTCGCTGATTCTCGCCTGGCCGAGAGGAGACCGGATCGATTCGGCGGGCGACCTGTATCATCCCGCTGGCTGGGCGCGCAAGCGCGGCCGAGGGCAGCCGCTTGAGGAGCCCTATCTGCGACCCGGTCCGATCTACTCCGCATGTGCGTGCAGCGCGTTTTACCGCCGCTCGGCACTGCTGGCCGCGGGGGGATTCCCCGAGGAATTCGGCGCTTATTTCGACGATGTGGAGGTCGGACGGCGGCTGCGGCAGGCGGGCTGCGAGGTTTGGTACGAACCGGCTTCGCGAGTGCTGCATCATGGCTCGGCCAGCCATGGCAGGACGCCGTCTCCTGAATGGATGGCTCAGCAGTCATGCAATGAGGAGCGGCTTTTTTGGCGGCATCTTGCCCCGGCGGCAAGCTGGCGGTTTATCCCGCTTCACGCCGTCCTGCTTCTGGGCAAAGCCTGGCTGCGCTGGCAAGAGGATCGACTGCGGCCCTTCCTGGCAGGGCGGCTCGCGGCGTGGGGCGAATTGTGCCTTGCGATGCTGGCTTGGAGGTTGCCTTCACATCAGCATCACCCCGCCGGTCCACCACCATAGCAAACCGTTCACCGACGCCAAGACGACAAAGAGCAGCAGCTTGGCCAGGCGAGCGCGGCGCAGGAACCGCTCTTCCTTGTCTGGTTGCACGATCAGCTCTTCCAAAAACTGCACCCGGCTGGCGATGCTCCCATGCCGCCAACTGGGCCGTTCGCGGCTCAGGCCATTCACTTCCGCCACGCGCTCCAAGGCCGAGATGAAGACGCGGATGCCATGGGGGTGCAGCGCCTGGGGATGATTTTCCTCGACGACCACGTGGCGCAGGTAGCCGTTGTGTTCGTGCATGACGGTGGCGACGCTCACCAGGGGCAGCGGCTTCACGGCCTTGCAGCCGAACAAATCGGCTTGCCGTTCGCAAGTGCGCATCAACCAGCCAAAGGCAAGCCACACGTACAGCCCCACGCCGGTCAAGACCAGACCATAGGCTATAGCATCGCCGATGCTCAGGCCGTGCAGTTCCCAACCGGGCAGCGGCGCGGGCCAGCGCTGGGATAGATCATTGACCAGCCATTGCCCCAGCAAGGAAAACCCCAGGATGCTCAGCAGGGCGAACACCAGGAACTGAAAGAAATGGCGGTAGCGCAAATGGCCAAGCTCATGACCGAAGACGGCTTCGATTTGCTCGGGATGCAGGGTTTCAATCAACAGGTCGCTGAGGATGACGTAGCGAGGCCGCGGCAGAAAACCGGTGACCAGGGCGTTGGCCAATTTGCGATGCGTATTCCACAGAAGGATGTCGGTGCAGCGAAAGCCCAGACGGTCGGCCAAGGCTTCCAGCTCATGCCGCAAAGGGCCAGCCGGCAGCCGCAGCGTGGGCAGGACGAACGTGAAAAGCCAAGGGAGGATCGGCAGCATGAGGGCCAGCCAGCCGAGTTGCAGCCAGGAATAGAGTTCGCTGTCATAGGTCAATTCGGGGAAGAGCCATCGGGCCGTGCCGTTGAGGGTGATGAGCAAGGTGCCCACGGTCAGGGGCATGCCCCACTGCTGCCGAGCCTGGAAAACGAGATACTCGCGCTTCGACCAAAAGGGATGCAGATAAGCGGCCTGGCTGGTGGCATGGAAGGCCTGTTCGACGCGGTGAAATGCACTCCACTCCAGCAAGACCATCAACAGGTATGGCAAGAGCGTCAGGGCTTCCCGAATAAGCCAGATCGACTTCAGGCGGAATACGTCGTTGACCAGATGATCCCAATGCAGCCCCCACAGGCAATAGGCATAGACGATGACCGGCAGCACGACGAACGCCATCCGGATGCGCAGATACACCTTGAGCAGCGGCTGTCGGCGATCCGGGGCTTTCCAAAGGCGGCGCGTGAGAAACGTCGTGACGATCTCGCTTAAGAAGCCCACGCAGAGGATCGAGCAGCCGACGAGGGTCAAGCTGAGCGCGCGGTCGAAGGAGTCGGGAACGGGGCGATCCAGCGAGGCCAAAAGGAAGACGAAGATCAGCAGAAACATGGACGCAAGGATTCCTGGTGAACCATGGACAAGTTTCCTTCATTTTACCATTCAAGTCCAGTTGGCCATGAGAAATGTGCATGAAAGCAAGGTGGAAGAATGCACCGGACAAAAAAGAGCCAGGCACGGCTCGGGGAGCGTGCCTGGGATAAGATGCAAAATGCGCTGGATGGATCGGCCCTGGCAAGGCGCCAGTGCGGTCATTTACATGGTCGATGCCGATTCCGATGAAACGTTTTGGCCGAGCTTGCGGCGGCGGTAGTAGTGGAAGCCATAACCCGCGACGCCCAGGCCGATAAGGGCCATCGTCGAGGGTTCGGGGATGGTGACAAAGCCCGTCAGAAAATAGGAGCCCATGTCGTAAAAATAAGCGGGGTCCCAATCGCCGTTTGGCCCCAGGCTCGCATTCTTGCCGCCCGCGCTGGAGACCTCGATGTAGTATCTGCCCGCTGCCAGAGTGATGTTGATGGTTTCACTTAGGCTGGGAGTGTCGGAAATGGCCACCTGGTTGCCATTGATGTCCAGGATGCGGAGTGTGGCGTCGAGGGAAGCGTCGGGATCGGGCACGCCGGGCGTGATCCATTGACCGCCAGCGTTGACGCGGATGGAGGCCGGGCCGCCCGAAGTGTCGAAAACGAAAAAGCCGCGCGTGTAATTATCAACGCCGATGGGTTGCGGGTTGGTGTTGCTGACCGGGACAATGATGCCGCGGGCCAGGGTAAAGTCGATGATGTGGCTCGTGGCGGATTGAAAGGGCAAAGCCGTGGCCGTGGCCAAGGTGCGGCCGATGCCGTCGTTGATGAAGTTGCCCATGCCGGAATTTTGCCGGATGCGCAGCGGATCGTTTTGGGTGGTGCTGCCGCTAACCTTGCCCAAACGCCATACGCTGCGAGCGGCACTGTAGGCCACGCCCATGGTGGGGGCGATGACTGAGGAATTGTTGTTGCGGGAATATTCGTTGACGCGCGTGGTACCGATATAATCGCCTTGGTGGCTGAGTCCCGCGGCATGGCCGACTTCGTGAGCGGAGGCAGTGAAGATGTTGTGGAAAGCCGTGTAGCCGCCTAAGCGGCCGGGAAAGACCCAGTTGGTGGCGCGTCCTTGCGTCTGTGCCGTGGCCCAGACATTGACGAAGGAGACGCCGCCGGCGCCGCTGTAAAAGCTGGAATTCGGGTTGCCAATGATGGTATGCATCAAGCGCGGCGTGGCGTCATAATAGGCCAGCCGCTGGGCATCGCTGCCCGCTTGGCCTGCCGCCACAGCGGGGTCGACTGTGGTGACATTCACGTTGAATGGGGCATAAGCCTCGGCGATCCGCGCCCAGATATTTTTGATGTTGGCCTGCTCGGCTGCCGTGAAGGTGGAGCCGGTTTGGTTGTTGTAGGCGGGGATATTGCCTGGTGTGCCACTGCCCCAGGTTCCCGGGTAATCGAAGCCGCTAAAGTTCACATAAAGCGTGTAGGCAGCTCCCGGCCGGCTATTGAAGGCGGGAGCCAAGGGATGAGATTGCGTCCAAGCCGCATGAACAAATCCCAGACCGAGGACGATGGCAAGTAGGGTTCGCCGTGGAGACATGAAATGACGCCTCGCTTGGTAAAATGAAGACATAACAGAGCCATGATCCATGGAGCAGGATCAAAAAAGGTAATACCATCTTTCATTTTCTCTGGGACGAACGCAAGCGGAATCGATCTCGAATATCGCCGATTTTTTTGTTTCAAAAAGAGGCATTGCGGGCAAATCATGCAGAACGGGCCACGCGCTGCTCGTTCCGTTTCGAACTCGTGGCGTGGGGGAAATCCTTGTGATATGCTCGGTTGGAAGAGCCTGAACGGGAGGATGGATGATTGATGGAAGTCACAGTCTGGCTCATGCTGATCGCCGCGATGGGAGGCGTGGTTCTTTTCTTTTGCGGGTTGATGTGGACCCTGGCGCACGTCAGCGGCTGGAGGCAACTGGCCGCGGACTACCCCGCGAATGAATTGATCCAAGGCCAGACCATCTGGACGGGGAGCGTGCTGTTCGGTTGGCTCATGGGGTACAACAATGGCGTCATCATGACCGCGAACGGCGAAGGATTAAGGCTTTCTCTTTGGCCGCTGATCCGCATTGGCCATCCCCCCATCTTCCTGCCATGGAGTGAAATGCAAGCCAGCGCGTCCAACTATTTGTGGTTAAAGATGCTGCGGATTCGCATGGATCGATCGACCATTTCGTTCCGCATTCCGGCCGAATTGGTCAGCCAGCTCCGCGCCGGCTTGGAATTGCCGATTCAGCCAGAGCAATCCAAACCGTGATGGGGTTGCACGCTGCAATAATCGGTCTCTAATCCTCGCCCTGGGCCTTGGTCCAGCCGGGCTGGCCGTCGAATTCCTGCAGCTTTTCCAAATGAGCCCACTTCAGGCCGTTCGCCGTCAACCGTTGGAGCATGTCGTAAATCTGGGCGTCGCTCACGCTGGCGGTTCCATCCTTCAACATCACCCGGCAGCGGTATTGGTCGTTCACGTCAATGACCGTTCCGGTCGGCGGGTAGACCTTCGTGCCGCGGCTGGAGCACATCTTCAGATTGAAATCGGAGCCGGCAATCGCTTTCTCCACCGTCTTGCCAAGTTCCTCGGGAAAGAGATTCGACTCCAGGAAACAATCCAAACCTGCCACGCGGCGGCTCTTTACTTTGACGAAGTCCGGGGCCGCCGGAATCTCGGGCATCTTGATCGGCTTATACTCGCGCACTTTCCACTTGGAAGGCTTCTTGCCGAGGTTCTTGATGATCTCGTCGGTGTATTGGGTGGTGCCGGCGTTCTTGCCGCTGTCGTAGCCCACCACGTCGCCGGTGCGGACCTTGCCTTCTTCCAGGGTGACGAGCAACGCATTTTCGACGGCGTTGGCCGCTTCGAATTCGCCCAGGTAGCGGAGCATCATGATGCCCGAGCCAAGGACGGCCGTGGGATTGATCACGTTCTTGCCGGCGTATTTGGGAGCGGAGCCATGGACCGCCTCGAAGATGGCGATGCCGTTCCCCAGGTTGGCACTGGGCGCGAAGCCCAAGCCGCCAATCAAGGCGCTGGTCAGGTCGCTCATGATGTCGCCGTTCATGTTGGTCGTGACGATGACGTCGAACTGCTCGGGCCGCTTGACGAGTTGATGGCAGGCGTTGTCGATGATGATGTGCCAGCTTTCGATGTCCTTGTACTCCTTGGCCACTTCCTCGAAGGTGCGCTTGAGCATGCCCTCGGTCATCTTCATGATGTTGGACTTGGTGGCGCAGACGACGGACTTGCGCCCCTCGCTGCGGGCGAACTCGAAGGCCAGCCGGGCGATCTTCTCGCAACCCTTGCGGCTGATGAGCTTCAGGCACTGGGCCACGCCGGGCGTCTGCATGTGCTCGATGCCGGCGTAAAGGTCCTCAACGTTTTCGCGAACGACAACCAGGTCGATGCCGCGTCCGGAGTAGGGCGTGGTCACGCCGGGCAGTTCGCGCACCGGGCGGATGTTGCCGTAGGTTTCGAACAGTTTTCGCAGGGTGACGTTGGCGGATTTTTCGCCGTAGCCCACCGGCGTGCCGAGCGGCCCCTTGAGGACGCAGCGGGTCTTGCGAATGGACTCGATGGTTTCCTGGGGAACTCCCGAAGCGATGCCCTGTTTGAAGACCGATTCACCGGCATGGCGGACTTCCCAAGCGATTTGGACGCCGGTGGCTTCGATGATGCGCCGGGTAGCTTCTACGCATTCGGGGCCGACGCCGTCGCCGGGGATGAGGGTCACCAGTTTCTTCCCGTCGGGGGTTAATTGAATAGCCATGGCATCTCCTTCAAGGGGGGGTTCGGTGAAGGGGATTATAAAAAGGGACGCCGGAGCTTCAATAGGCCCGCACGGTTTCCGTTGGCTTCACCGCAGAGCCTGGGCCAGGAAGGCGAGCGTCTTGGCGCGGGAGTCCGCTTGAGCGCGGGCGTTGGCCTCGGCCGAACCGCCCATCAGAAACTTGCCTCCGGACAGCGTGGCCGCCATGGGCATGTAGACGCTGACAATCCCGTGGCCCGCCCCTGCATATTTCAAATGCTCGACGGCATGCGGAAAGCCGTGCTGCTTGAGCCGAGCGGCAACCTTGTCGGCCATTTCAGCGGAAGGCCACATCTGGTCGTCGGTGCCGGAGATGAGCAGGATCGGACCGTTGATCTTTTCCACGGGGATGACGGCTTTCGCCACGGCTTGTTCATTTTTCAGGGCAGGCGCGTACAGGTCCAAGAGGGCCACGGGGTCGGGACCGCCCATCTTGCGAAACACGTTGACATTGAAGCTGAAGGGCAGGAAGGGGAGCGGCTCGCCGCGGTGTTTCCAGGAGGAACTCATCGCCATTGGCCCGCGCGGGATACCCGCCCAGACGACGTGGCTAGGCACCTTGGCCACCACGGCGCGGATTTCCGGAAACGTCGCCCCGAGGAGCAAGGCCAGTTCGCCGCCCTTGGAGCCGCCAATGACACCCAGCCGCGCGCCGTCGACGGAGTCGCGCTGCTTGAGCCAATCGATGCCCTGCTTGAGATAGTCCAGCGGAATGTTGATGAGTTGCTGCGGCAATGGGGCCACGCCGAAGTAGGCGAGGGCCAGGGAGGTGAAACCTCTCGAGGCGAGCAGGGCCGCTTCGGTTTCCGGGATGCCGCCTTCGGAGCCGGACAAGACGAGCATGGCCGGGTGCTTGCCTGAAGCGGCGGGTTCGAAGAGTTTGCCAACCAAACCCTGCTCGCGGACGTCGCTGATTTTGACGCCGGGTCGAGCCAGCCAGCGGGATAGTTCGGTCGAAGCGACGATTTTGCCCTCCACTTCCGCTTCGAATCGCGTCGGCCTGGGGTCGGAAATCGACCTTGGCTTGGGTTTCTCACCGTCTCGCGGACCACGGGCGGGATCGGGAGGAACGGCTGTCATGGACCAAAACAACCCCATGCCATCGATGCCGGAGTAACTGCCGCTGATCGGGGCTTGCAGACTCAGGTCCAGCGTGCCATCGGCACGGGTTTCGAACAGGGCTTCAGCGCGCCACGTCGTCGGACCTTCCTGCATGGCTCGCAGGGTCACGCGCTGTCCGGCGGGCAAGCCCGTGACGCGAATCACCACGGGTTCATCCATCAGGGGTTCTTTGGGCGTGATTTGGATCGCGGGTGGTTCAGCGGGTTGAGCGTGATGCAGGCAAAGACTCGCCAACAAGATCACACCGCAGAACGCCCACCCGCCAGCACGAGCGATGAAAGACATCGGGGACGCCTCCAACCCAAGGGGCATGGCAACAACGTGATGCGACCGATCCAGCCGCATTCCATACGTAGCGAACCGAGCCACGTCCAACCGGACCATCCAAGGCAATTATCAGGGGCAACGCCGGTATTTCAATGTAGAATAGACGCAGTCCTTTTCCCTAACTAAAGGAAACTGACCATGGGCCAACGTGGATTTTCCTGGTACCCAGTATGGTTGTTTCTGTTGGGATCGGTGAGTGCGGGATGGTGGGCCGTCGCCCAGGCGGACCCTCGACAAGAAGTCGTGCCGCCGCAGCCGACCCTGCCTGCCGCTTCCAACCCCGCGAGTGAAAAAAAGAACTTGGAGGCCAAGCGCAAGGAGCCAACCTTCCAGGGCTTGTGGGAAACCAACTTCGGCCGGATGCGACTGCGGCAGTCCGAGCAAACGGTGACGGGCCGCTACGCCTATGCCCATGGATCGAGGATCGAAGGCGTATTGAAAGACGGCAAGCTCCAATTCACTTACACGGAACCCAATGCCCAGGGCGAGGGGTGGTTCGAATTGAGCGGCGACGGGCAACGCTTCAGCGGCCAATGGCGGGAGAAAGGCGGCGCCGCCTGGAAGCCTTGGAACGGCCGCCGCGTTCGGGTCGAGCCTGGGATCATGTGGCTGGTCGTGGTCGAGGCGAATTGGGAAACCTCGCTGGCGGACCACGAATATTCCTTCGGCCAAATGCTCCGCACTTATTTTGCCCGGGATACGCGGGTCCGGGTGCGGCATCGCTTTTTCAGCGACGAAGCCAGCCTCAAGCGATGGTTGAGCGAAGTGACCTATCTCGCCGAGCCGGTGGTCATATCCCTCTCCACGCATGGCCTGGCCAATGGCATTCCGAGCGGGGGCAAGATCGTGGGCGCCTCTAGCCTGGCCGAATGTCTGCGCGACTGCGACCACGTGAAGCTGTTCCACTTTTCCTCCTGCTTGGCGATGAAGGATCAATTAGCCGATGACATCATGAAGGAACTGGGGACGTCGGCGACGTTCCCCATCTCCGGCTACGCCACCAGCGTGGATTGGGCGGGAAGCGCGGTCATCGAGTTCATGTATTTCGACCTATTGTTGTGCCGGCGGCTGCAGCCCAAGGAAGCGGCCGAGCAGTTAGTGAAACTGCTCCCCTATGCCGGGGATAAGGCGGCGGAAGGGGCCATTCTCCAGCCCGCCGGTTTTCGGATCAAGTTTCCCGAGCCGGCCAAAAAGCCGTGACGCCTGCTGCCGAAACGCACCCTTGACCGTTGGAAAGCCATCCCATGTCCCTTCACCCCTCTTCCACGTCGCCGGCCTGTGCTTCGCTGGGTTTCGCCCAACTCGACCTGGAGCGACGGCAGCGGTGCGGCTTCCCCGAGGTCATTTACGCCGAAGGCAAGACGGTCGAGGGCTTGGTGGAGATCGTGAAAACCCTTCATGCCGCCGGGCAGGATTGCCTGGTCACGAGAGTCAGCGAGGAACAGTCGAAACGTCTTGAGGAAGGGTATCCTCAGGCGGAGCAAGACCGCGTGGGCCGCACCTTCTGGCTTCGCTCGGATGCCAAACCGAAGGCATTGCGCGGCCAGGTGCTCGTGGTGACGGCGGGAACGGCCGACCTGCCCGTGGCTCATGAGGCGGTGACGACGGCCCGAGCCTGGAGCTGCCAGGTGGATTTGATCGCCGACGTGGGCGTGGCGGGGCTGCATCGACTCATGGGGCACCTCGACCGGTTGCGGCAAGCGGACGTCATCATCGTCGTGGCCGGGATGGAGGGAGCACTGCCCAGTGTGGTCGGCGGACTGGTGGCTTGTCCCGTCATTGCCGTGCCGACGAGCGTGGGCTATGGCGCCCATTTTCAGGGACTGGCGGCCTTGCTGGGGATGCTGAATAGCTGCGCCGCCAATGTCTTGGTCGTCAACATCGACAGCGGTTTCAAGGCAGGCTACGCGGCCGGGCTGATGGTTCGCCGCGGGACAGGAGGTCTGAACGATGAGTGAATGGCAATTGATCACGTCCGTGCCCCCGATTCCCCATCGACGCGCGAACAGCCACAAGGGCGATTATGGCCGCGTGCTGGTCGTGGCCGGTTCCGCGGACATGAGCGGAGCGGCGATTCTGTGCGGCAAGGCGGCCTTGCGCGGCGGCGCGGGATTGGTTCGCGTGGCCGTTCCCGCCCCCATTCGTGCCGTGGTCGCCGGGGCCGATCCTTGCTATATGACCGCGGCCCTGCCGGCTACGGACGCCGGGACCTTGTCCAAAGCGGCCTTGCCGAGTTTGCTCGATGCCGTGGCCTGGGCGGACGTTGTTGCCCTGGGTCCGGGATTGAGCCTGCATCCCGACATCATGGAGATCGTGGCCCACCTCTTGCAGCAGCCAGGGAAAGCGTTCGTCGTCGATGCCGACGGCCTCAATGCCTTGGCCCGTCTTGTCGAGCAACAACCCCATTGGGAACCATCGGCCAACCTCATCCTGACGCCTCACCCCGGCGAAGCCAGTCGACTGCATCGCCAGGCCGCGATGGAGCGTTCCGAGCTGGCGCGGCATTTGGCCCAGCGGTTTCACGCCGTCGTCCTCCTGAAAGGTCATGAGTCGATCGTGACCGATGGGACCAGGCTCTATGTGAACCCCACGGGCAATCCTGGCCTGGCGACCGGTGGAACGGGGGACGTCCTCACGGGTTTGATCGCCGCTCTCTGGGGACAGCCGCTGCCAGCATTCGAGGCTGCCCAACTGGCCGCGTACTTGCATGGGCAGGCGGGCGACCTGGCCGCGGACGCCAAGGCCCAGCTTTCTCTCATTGCTAGCGACCTGCTCGATTTCTTGCCGCAAGCCGTGCGCCACCATCCCCGAGCTTGATCAACATCTTGGGCCATTGGCGTCCCTTGGACAAAACAGCTACTATCATCCCCTGGACCGCCCGGCTACAATAAACAACGCTCAGTCGAAACGATTTAATGGCTAGCAGGATCAAGCGTGTCCACGCCGACGGATTCAGATTGGTTGCAACTTTGGGCTGGCGGCCAAGCGACGAGGGGCGCTCCGACGTCGGTCAAGACCGACTCGGATACCCATGCGCATCATCTCAAATCCACTCCCGCGCTGGTCCCTGCCATACCGGAGTTTGAAATCGTCGAGGAGTTGGGACGGGGCGGCATGGGCGTGGTCTACAAGGCTCATCAGCCCAAGCTTAATCGGCTCGTCGCGCTCAAAGTCATTGGCGCCGGCGCCATGGCCAGGGCGGTCGATCTGGCCCGCTTTGAGAGCGAAGCCAAGGCCGTAGCCAAACTGCACCATCGCCACATCGTGCAAATTCACGAGATGGGTCAATTCGAAGGGCTGCATTACCTGACCTTGGAATACGTCTCCGGCGGCACGCTGCAGAACTTTCTCCGCGGCCAGCCGCAGCCGCCTGCCGCTGCCGCGCGGTTCATGCGCTTCGTGGCCGATGCCGTCGCGTATGCCCACGATCAGGGGATCATTCATCGGGACCTCAAGCCGCTCAATATCCTGCTCGAACCGGACCATGAATCCTCATCCCAGCAAGGCAGGGACGCGCGGTTCGACGGCCCGCCGCGCCAAGAGGGCATCGATGCCAAAACCAGCTTGGCGAACCTGTATCCCAAGATTTCCGACTTCGGTTTGGCCAAATGGCTGAACCATGACTCGCAGCACACCAACTCCGGCGAAGTCATCGGCACCCCCTGCTACATGTCGCCGGAGCAAGCTTCGGGACAATCGAAACATATCGGCCCCTCGGCGGACATCTACTCCCTGGGGGCCATCCTGTATGAACTGCTGACGGGTCGGCCCCCCTTCCATGGCGTCACGCCGATTGATACGGTCGTTCAGGTCATGTCCGTGGACCCGGTTTCGCCGCGCGTTTTGGTGGCGGGCATCCCCAAGGATTTGGAGACGATCACGCTCAAGTGCCTGGAGAAAGAGCAGCATCGCCGCTACGCCAGTGCCGCCGACCTCAGCGCCGACTTGCAGCGCTTTCTCGAGGGGCAGCCGATCCAGGCCCGCCCCCTTCGCCGGGTCGAACGCGTCTGGCGTTGGTGCAAGCGCAAACCGGCCGAGGCCACGCTCCTTGCCTTCGTCCTGATGCTGCTCACGGTCGCCTTTTTCACGTCGCTGTGGTGGTTCCAGGAGCGGGCGGCGCGGGCCGAGGATGAGTTGGTCCTTGCGCAATGGCAATTCGAAACGCAGCAGAAGGCACTATTGGCCCTGGAGGCGGAGTATCAAAGCGCCTTGTTTCATAAAGCACAAGCGGAAGCCACGAAATCGTGGGCCTTGTGGGTCAAAGCCATGGAGGCGATCAGCAACGCCAGGGAACAGCTTCAACACTTCGAAGCCGAACCCGCCCAGCGCGAGCGCGTCAACGCGCTTTATCAACTCATCCAGGCCCAGGAGCAAAAGGCCGCCGTCTTCGACCGCGACCAGCGCATGGCGGACCTGTTGTCCCGCATCATGGCCACGCGCTCGGATTATGGCAAGAATCGGACCCGCCCCTCAAAAACCAATGACAAGTACGCAGCCGCCTTCGCTGATTACGGCATTCCCATTCTTTCCCTGCCGGCCGAGGAAGCCGGGCGCTTGATCCGGGCCAGCGGCATTCGCAAGGCTTTATTGAATGCCTTGGATGATTGGACGCTGATTCGTTATGAAGAAGTGAGTGCCAGCCCCGAGCGCTGGCGCGTCCTGACGGCCGTCGCCATGGCCGCCGACAACGATGCGATCCGCAATCGCATCCGCAAGGCCATGGATCAGCGCGACGTCAAAACCTTGCGGGAAATGGCGCTCGATCCCAAGGTGGAAACTTGGAATGAACGGACGCTCTATCTTCTCGGTCGGCTCCTTTGGCTGGAGGATCAGCCCGAGGCCGCCTTGAAGGTCATCCTCAAGGGCTATTACCAGCAGCCGGGGGATTTCCACATCAACAACCTCCTCATTCGCGTTTACAAGGAAATCAAGCCCGTTCCTTGGGATCAAGTGTTGCGGCACGCCACGGTCGCGCTGGCCGTTCGCCGACAAAGCTCCACTTGGCAAAGCATGGGCATGGCCTTGCAGCAAGTCGGTTTATGGGAGGAAGCCCGGAATGCTTATCTGAACGCCATCGAACAGGAATCCGACAATCCCCACGCTCACTTCCTGCTCGGCAGCTTGCTCCTGGACGCCAATTGTTCTCTCGAGGCCATGAGTTATTTGCAATCTTGCTTGAAAATGGATCCGCAGCATCTGGGGGCGCGGCTATTCCTAACGCGGGCTTGTCGTCGACTGGGACGCTGGGAGGAAGCCCGGGAGCAAGTCCTGGAAGGTCTTCATCATTATCCGCAGAGCCGATTGCTCCGCGAAGAAAGGCTGCATTTGGATCAGCTCTTGAGCTTGACGCCCGGTTCGACTCCGACGGCGGCGCATGCTGTCGTGAAAGACCCGGAAGCCATGCTCTTGCTCGCGGAATGGCTCCAAGGCCGAGAACAATCCGCGCAGGCACTGTCCCTGTTCGCCGAGGTGTTCAAGGCCATGCCCGAGCGCTGGAATACGATCGCGCAAGAACTGCGCATCGCGGCCCTGGCCTGTGCCGCGCGGGTGGGATTTGCGGACGAGGCCATCGCCGAGGAACGCAGACTAGACGCCCGTCTTTGCCTGCGCGCGTGGCTGGAGTTGGAACATCGTCGATTGCTTCGCGGGGCAGCCTCGCCCAACGCCGCGAAAGACATCCGCGACCACCTTCTGCAGTGGCTGAATCTGGAGGATTTAAGGTGGCTTCGGGACGTGGATGGAACGTCTCTGTCTGCGTCAGAACGCGAGTATTGGCAGGGTTTTTGGAAGACGTGGCGCGATTGGTTGCGTCGTTTGTAAAACGCACGGTTCAAGGAAAATATGCGGCGGCACGTCGCTCGGAAGCGCGAGCCGCCTTGATCAAAACGCCTAGGCGGGTTAATGTACATCACCTATCTAGGCGTTGGTTGAGCTTGTTCAGAGAGGATGCTGTTCCATGTCTCTAATCCACGCGGGGATTCCGGAGCCTTCCGCCGAGCAGCGCCGTTCCGCGACGCAATTGGCGGAGCGGGCGCGGCAGGCGGTCAACACGTTCAACTTGGACTACGCCATCGACCTGCTGCAAACCTGCTGCCGGCTCGACCCCGCCAATCTGATCTACCGCAAATCCCTGCGGCAAGCGGTGCGACTGAAATATCGAACGCGCTCCCCTTCTTTTTGGCGAGGCGGTCTCCGCATCTGGTGGAGCCGATGGCGGTTGCGCAAGGCCTTGGCTGCGCAGCGCTTTGCCGCCGTGCTTGAATCGGGAGAGGCCATCCTTTCCCGCTATCCATGGGACACCGCCACGCCCTTGCTCATGGCCCAGGCGGCCGAGGCGTGGGGGCTGCCCGAGGTGGGGATCTTTGTGCTCGATCAAGCGCGGATCGATCACCCCCGCCATCTCGGCATCCATCGCCAAATGGCGATGCTGCTGGAGAAGCAAGGTCGGTTCATGCAGGCCATTCGCCATTGGCAAGAGGTGGCTCGGCTCGATCCCGCCGATGCCCAGGCGGCCCGCAAGGTGAAGGACCTCGCCGCCGTCTCGACGATTCAGTCGGGGCAGTATGACGAGAAGACGCGGGGCGAAGAGGGCGTCATGGGCCGCTTGCCCGGTACGGAGGAATCGAATTCGACCCAGGCCAAGCCCGCCATCAAGCTGAAAATCGAGGGTCTGCGGAAGAAGATCGCCGCCGATCCCAGGCAGCCTCAGCCCTATGTGCAGTTGGCCAAGGTTTTGCAAGAAAGCGATCAGTGGGAGGATGCCCGGACGGTGCTGGAACGCGGCCTGGCCGACACGCATCAACACTTCGATTTGCGGCTGGCGATGGAGTCGTTGGAGATCGAATTTTTCCGACGCGACTTGCGACTTTGCCAGGAACAGCAAAAACAAGATCCGAGCTTGCCCGAAATTCGGCAGCAAGTCGTCCGTTTGCAGAAGGAAATCCTGGCTCGCGAGTTGGCCTTCTATCGCCACCAAGCGGACCTCATGCCCAAGGACATGACCTTGCGGTTTGAGCTTGGCGTCAGACTATGGCAAAGCAGGCTGCATGAGGAAGCCACGGCCGAGTTCCTCCTCGCCTCCAAGGACCCCAGTCTGCGGGATCGTTGTCAGATTTATCTAGGCCACTGTTTTCGGGCGCGGCGGAATTGGCCTTTGGCCCGAAAGCACTATGAGCAAGCATTGGCCCATGCCACGGCCGTGGATGACATGAAACACTTGTTATTCTGCCTGGCCCAGGCCGCGGCCGAGCATAGCGACTGGCCCATGGCCGTGCAATTTGGGGCCGAGCTGGCGGAGTTGGATGAGAACCACGAAGACATCGGCACGCTGCTGAGCCAGTGGAAACAACACATCTCCGATCCCACCGTGGCTCTCTAGCGGGCCACCTGGGGGACGTATCGCGGCTGATTAATGACCTCCCAAACGCGACCGCCAGGTGAACTTCGTGCCCACGGGATTCAACGGCAGTTCCGGCCCCCAGATTTTCACGGCTTTCTTGGGTTTGTAATCGCAGACGAGAATGCGCTTGCCTTGCTTTTCAAGTTTGATGTAGACCCAAAGGCCGTTCGGATGCTGCCAGACCGTGCCGCCCAGGGAGGCGATGGTTTGCGCCTTGATCGTGGGACCTGACCAACCATCGAAGGTGACCACCGGGAATATGAATTTGGCAAGCTGCTTGGGTTCATCGTCAAGCACTTCGTTCCATTGATTCATGACTTTATCGTCCAAATAGCCCTTCCAAACGCTGACCGCACCGGCCGGCACGGTAAGGATGGGGACCAGGCCCAAACCGTAAAGGATTTTGTCCCAGGTGTCGCCGGTGTTTCCTTGATACGCCCAGACGAGGGGTTGCACGATGGCGCCGCCGATAAATTTGCCGGTTTTGCTCAGCCCCTTGAGATTACCAAGGTCAAGGGAAGCGATGAAGACACCTGCGTTGACCAAGGTCGTTTCATAGGACGGATCTTTTTTGATTTTCTCGTCGATCAAATCGGTCACGCCATTTTTCTTCGGCAGGTCGGGCACGTCGGGCTGCCAACCCGGCGGCATCTCGGATATCCAATCCGGCGGCGACACGCCCAGGTCGAGACTATAGCGCGTCTTCGGTTCGAGCCGCTTCCAGCTATTCGGACCCAACATGCCGTCGGCGGTCAGGCCCGCTTGCTTCTCTTGCCAAGCGTAAACCGCCTGAGCGAACGCCTCCGCCGTGGGGGTTTGGTTCGGGATGCCGATCTCCTTGCAGACTTGATAGAAACGTTCGCCCCATGGGGGTTTGGTCGACCAGGCATAGAAGGGATTATTCTTGACTGCCTTGGTTAAGTTCAACTTGGCCATGGCCCTGTTCTCGTTGGTCTGGATCATCATGAAAGAAGGAAAAACTAAGATATGCCATTTCAAATGGCCAGGCAAGCCGCTAACGATCCGCTTGGTTGATTATTCTTAGACGTGCAGCCACATCGAATGAACCAGCGATCATGACCGCGAGTGGTCGTGCTCCTTGGGCATAGCTTGAGCCAGGCTCCCCGATCAACTCAAAATCTCCTCCACGACCCGGGACTCTTCGGTGCCGGTGAGCCTCGCGTCCAGCCCTTGAAACTTATAGGTCAGCCGGGCATGGTCGATGCCCATCAGATGCAGCATCGTGGCGTGGAGATCGCGGATGTGCACGGGGTCTTCGACGACGTTGTAGGAAAAGTCATCCGTTTCACCGTAGACGGTTCCCTTCTTGATGCCCGCGCCGGCCAGAAACAAGGCGAAGTTGCGGGGGTGATGGTCGCGCCCATAATTCTTGTCGGTCAATTCGCCTTGCGAATAAATCGTTCGACCAAACTCGCCGCCCCAGACGATGAGCGTTTCGTCGAGCAGGCCGCGCTGTTTGAGATCGGCGATCAGGGCCGCCGTCGGTTGGTCGGTGTCCTGGCATTGGCCGCGCATGGCTTGGGGCAGATTGAAGTGATGGTCCCAGCCCATGTGGAAAAGCTGAACGAACCGCACGCCCCGCTCCACGAGTCGGCGGGCCAGCAAACAGTTTGCCGCATAGGTGCCTTTGCGGGTGACGTTCGGTCCATACAGCTTGAGGACGCTTTCCGGCTCCTGTTTGAAATCGACCAGATCGGGGACGGAGGTCTGCATTCGGAAGGCCAGTTCATATTGGGCGATGCGGGTGGCGATCTCCGGGTCGCCAACGTTGTCCAGCTTGATTTGGTTCAGTTGCCGCAAGTCGTCCAACATCTCCTGGCGCGTGGTGCCATCGACGCCGGGCGGATTGGTAAGATAGAGCACAGGGTCGCCGGTGTTGCGAAACTTGACGCCCTGATAGTGGGTCGGCAGGAAGCCGCTGCCCCAAAGGCGGTCGTAAAGGGGTTGATCGTCGGTCCGTCCCGTACCCTTGGAGGTGAGGACGACGTAGGCTGGCAAGTCGCGATTGTCCGAGCCCAGCCCATAGGCCAACCAGGCGCCCATGCTCGGTCGGCCGGCGATCTGCTGGCCGGTTTGAAAGAAGGTGATCGCCGGGTCGTGGTTGATCGCTTCGGTCACCATGGAGCGGACAAGACAGATTTCATCGGCCAGGCTGCCAATGTGGGGGAGCAGTTCGCTCAGCCAGGTGCCGCACTGGCCATGCTGCTTGAAGGCGAAAATGGAAGGAGCGACGGGAAAGGCGGCCTGTCCCGAGGTCATACCGGTTAGCCTTTGCCCCATGCGGATCGAGTCGGGTAAATTTTGCCCCCGCAGCTTGACCAGATTGGGTTTGTAGTCGAACAAATCCATCTGGGCCGGAGCACCGGATTGAAAGAGATAAATGATGCGTTTGGCCTTGGGGGGGAAGTGGGGCAAGCCCGGCAGTCCGCCTTCGCGTTGGCCTTGTGTCGGCGGGGATGCCGCCTGAGCCGAGGCGTTGTCCGCCAATAAGGTCTGCAAGGCGAGCCAACCCAGGCCGGCCGCCGACCGGGTCAGAAACGTCCTGCGATTCAAGCGATCCTGCCAGGGCCAGGGATTCCACCGCGGATTCATGGTCTGCCTCTATTCCTTGGAAACGACTTCATCCAAATTGAGCATGATGCTGGCGCTCATCGTATAAGCCGCCAGTTCGATGGGGTCGAGCTTCGGGTCGAGGGGCGCTTCTCCCTGCCGGATCAACCGCTGGGCCGCTTCGGGATCCTCCTTGAAGCGGTTGAGCCGCTGCTGCAGTCCTTTCTCCAGAATGCTCAACTCTTCCGGCGTGGGCCAGCGGCACGTGGCTCTGCGAAAGCCGTGGCGCAGCCGATCGGCGGGGGTTGCGCCGCCGTCGCGCAGCATCCGTTCCGCCAGCACTCGGGCGGTCTCCACGAAAGTGATCTCATTCAGCAGCGCCAGCGCTTGCAGCGGCGTGTTGGTCCGCGAGCGCCGCACCGTGCAGAACTCGCGGCTCGGCGCATCGAAGAGCAACATGGTCGGCGGCGCAGCCGTCCGCTTCCAGATCGTGTACATGCCGCGGCGATAAAGCCCCTCGCCCTTGTCGTGCTTGTAATTCCTGAGGTTGCCGTAAACGTTCGTCTCATCCCAAACGCCCTCGGGCTGATAGGGCCGCACCGACGGTCCGCCGATCTTGGGCACAAGCAAGCCGCTGATGGCGAGGGCCTGATCGCGGATCAACTCCGCCGGCAAGCGAAAGCGGGGACCCCGCGCCAGCCAGCGATTCTCGGGGTCTTTCTCCAGCAGGTCGCGGTTGACCTTGGACGTTTGTCGATAGGTCGCGCTCATGACGATTTGCTTCTGCAACGCCTTGAGGTTCCACTGACTCTGAATGAACTCCGCGGCCAGCCAATCCAATAGCTCAGGATGGCTTGGATATTCCGACTGCATGCCAAAGTTATCGCTGGAGCGGACCAATCCCTGTCCGAAGAACTTTTCCCAGAGGCGATTGACCATGACGCGGGACGTGAGCGGATGGTCGGGGTGAACCAGCCAGCGGGCCAAACCCAGGCGATTCAGAGGCTGTCCTTCCGGCATGGGCGGGAGAAATGCCGGCAATTGCGCCGTGACTTTCTCTCCGCGCTTGTCGTATTGCCCGCGCAGCAGCACGAAGCAGTCGCGCGGCTGCGGCATTTCCGCCATGACCATGACCGACGGGATTTTCTCATCGAACTCGGTGAACGCCTTGCGATCGCGCTCGAAGGCGCGATCCGCTTCGGTCAGGGGACCCGCGTGATGCTGGCGGAAATAAGTGGTGATGGCCTGTTTCTGCGCCTCCGTGCGCTGCTCGGATTCGAGCGCCAGGGCCAGGCGAACGGCCAGCGGAATGCTTGGCTCGGCCACAGTCTGCTCCGCGGCGGATAAGCGGAACCGGCCGATGTTATGCTGATCGAGGGCCTCCTGCTTAAGTCGAACAACCAGGATCGCCCCGGCGGGCACGGTCCGCGGTTCGGCCAAATGAAACCAGGCTTGGCGCGGCTGGCGGACTTCGGGAACGTGGCCGTCAATAGCCCAACCCTTGCGGGGAACGTTCTTGAGCACGAAGTCGATGGACCAGTCCTTCTGGGAATACTCCGCCTCGGCGCGCTGGAAGGCGAGGGGGATCGGGGCCGCGCCTTCGGAAGAGATCAACTCCGCTTCGATGCCGCTGAGGACGAAGTTGCCGTTGGGATAGCGGCCGACGCTGCCCTGGGGCAGGCTTTCGTGCATCAGGGCTTCCAGGCGCAGGGCCGCGATGGCGGTCTGATTCACGGGGATCATTAACGTGTAAACGTCAAATGTGGGATTGGTCCCGCTGGCGAGGATGGAGCCGTCGGGCAGACTCGTTAAGGTGGCGCCGCCCTTGGAGGTAGCGCTGTCCGGTTTCAGGACGTGCCAATGCGTCTCCTTCTCTCGGACCTGAGCGGTATACGAAGGCAGCCATTCTTCCAGTAGCCGGGGGAGTTGCTGCTCCAGTTCGCGAACGCGCTGCTCGGAACGCTGCAGATGGGCCCGCAGCTCCTCCAGCCGCGCCTGCTCTTCCGGGCGGGGGGCTTTCATCAGGGGCGGATGGTTCACCGGCCGTTCGACGCCGCTCCCGGATTCGGGGACATTGTTGAAGAAGGCGAAGAAGGAATAAAACTCCTTCATGCTGATGGGGTCATACTTGTGATCGTGGCAGCGGGCACAGCCCATGGTCAGGCCCATCCAGGTGAGGGCGGTGGTTTCGACCCGGTCGATCACCGTCTCGATCCGCCACTCCTCGGCAATGACGCCGCCCTCGGTGTTGATGCGATGGTTGCGGTTGAAGCCCGTGGCGATGCGCTGCTCCATGGTGGCGTCGGGGATCAAGTCGCCGGCAAGCTGTTCGATGGTGAACTGATCGAAGGGCATGTTGCGGTTGAAGGCGTCGATCACCCAGTCGCGCCAGCGCCACATGAAGCGTTCATAATCGGCCTGATAGCCGTTGCTGTCGGCATAGCGGGCCAGGTCGAGCCACATCATCGCCATCTGCTCGCCATAGTGCGGCGAGGCAAGCAGCCGATCCACCAGTTTTTCATAGGCTTCGGGGGAATTGTCCTGGAGAAAGGCATCCACCTCGGCCAGCGCCGGCGGCAGCCCGGTCAAGTCGAGGGAAAGCCGGCGGATCAGGGTGGTCCGGTCCGCCTCGGGAGAGACGGGCCAACCCTTGGCCTCCAGGGTGGACAGCACGAAGCGGTCGATCTCATTGCGCGGCCAATCGGCCTTGTGCACCTGGGGCACGGGGGGACGCTTGGGGGTTTGAAACGCCCAGTGGGCTTGAAACTCCGCTCCCTCTTCGATCCACCGTTTCAGTTTCGCTTTCTCGTCCGCCGTCAGGGGTTTGTTCGTGTGGTCGGGAGGCATCCGCTCGGTTTCATCCTCAGTGATGATGCGATGAAAGAGCTCGCTCTCTTCGGGCTTGCCAGGGACGACCGTGGGCCGGCCCTTGCGATCCGTGCGAAAGATGGACTCCTTCTGATCGAGCCGCAGCTTGCCCTTGAGCTGCTGGCTGTCGGGGCCATGGCAGGCGAAGCACTTATCGGACAAAATGGGTCGAATATCGCGGTGGAAGTCGAGCTTGGCATCCGTGGCCGTCCGCTTCATCGAGGCCGCCCGCGGCAGGCCGTCGCGGGGCCAGGGAATCGGCTCACCCTGGGATGCCGCCATGAACGCCACCAGCAGGGAAAGAGACAACCAACAGGCACATCGGGGCAGGAAGGAACGCATTGCGAGAAGCTCCAGGCGGGAAGTAAAGGAGCCAGGCAGGAAAGTTTAACTAGGGTTTATTGTAACACAGAAGGTCGAAGAAGCCATACCGCAACCATCCGGTTCAGGAGGACCCCGGTCGATAAAAGCAGGCGCTTAGCGGGTGCTTGGAGGAATGGCGATGTTCAGGCTTATCGGTCCGACTTGGGCCGATCGATGATTTTTTTCACCTCGGGGAAGCGTTCGTTGGGGATGGGGATCGACAGATTGTATTGGGCGATCTGCCAATCCTCGCCGACCTTGACGAGCACGCCGCTGCCTCGGCAAAGACCGTTTTTCTTGTTTTCGAGCATCTCATCGAACCAAGCCGTTTGGCCGGAGGCGGCGAGATGGATGTGCCTTTCCTTGACGACGTAGAGCCAGCCCTGTCCCTTGTCGAAATAGGGCTTGCAGTAGCGGCGGAAGGCTTCCTTGGTCCAGCGCTCGGTGGCGTCGGTGCCGAGGAAGACGGCTTCATCGGCCAAATGGCCGAAGTAGCGCCGCTCATCCGCCTTGGCGGCGGCGTCATGAAAATCATCCAGCACTTGGGCAATCCGCTGCCGGGGCGTGGGCGGCTCCGGCGCTGAGAGCATGAGGCACCATGTGAGTCCAAGGATCAGGGTGGACATGGGGATCACTCGTCCGTCAAGGTTGATTCTTCAATAACGCCACCAACAGGCCTACGAAGGCCAAAGCGCCAAAAATCACCCCGATGATCACCATCGCTATCTTCGTATCGGTCATGCCCAGCGTGGTGCGGTAGGGGTTAAAATCGAGCGTGTGATCCTGCTCGCGACAGGCGATCGGGCGGCGCAGCCGTATGCGATTGCCATCGAACTTTTCGACCAACTCCCAGCCCGCGCGGGCTTCCTCCTCCAGGGCCGCGCGCATCTTGTCCGGCTTGTCAAAGGCGTTGAAGTTGTTGCGGATGATTTTGAATTCGTAATCGCCGTAACCTTCGTTGGGCATCATGGTCAGGATTTCCTCTTCTTCAGACAACATCCGCGCTCGCGCCGCCGCGGCTCCCGCGGCGCTGGCTCCGGCGGCGCCGCCGGCACTGCCAATCCAGGGAATCATTTCCGGCCTCCCGGTTCTTGAGCCGTTGGACCGGGACCGATTTTGAGCGGCAGGGAGCGGGCCAGGTAATCCACGTTTTTGCTTTCATCCTTCGCCGACACGACGATGGGCAGTTCCTGCGGCCGCACCCAAGGCTCGCAGTAAAGTTCGAATTCGCGCTTCGTCTCTTGTTCCGTAATCAAGATGCCGTTTAGCCCGACGTTGATGGGGCGCACGCCGTGAGGCAAGCCGCGGACGTCGATGGGGATGCGGCCTTTGAAGTTATTGAGTCGTTGAATTTCAACCTGCACCCGCGCCACGCCGCCGGGCTTGAGATGTACTTCCTTGTCTAGAACCACGATTTGGATCGTGCCGGGGCGGGCGAGTCTGGGCGGGTTCCACGAGGTTTTTTGTTCCACGACGTTGGGGCCGATCTTGGCCCGCGCCGTCAGCTCCAAAGGGCCCTCCAGGGGCTTGACCGAAGCCTCCGCATGGAGCGCGACGACGGTTGAGGTGCGCCGTTCGGGAATGATCGTGGGCGGCAGATGCCAGCCCGAGGGCAGGGGAGCGAATTGAATATCGATGGGGCCATCGAATTCATCCTCGCGCTCCGCCGTGATGGTGACGAGGCAGCCGCCTTCCGGAGCGATGGTCGGCTGTGACTGCACACGGACCTTGAACTGAGGTTGCGGCGGACGCACAGTGAGCCGATACGCCAGCTCCGGACCGGTTCGGCCCAGGGCGTCGATAACGCGGACCTGATAGTCGCCATCGGCGGGCGGATCGAAAACCAGATAGGAGTCCTTGCCGAAGGGGCCGCCGCCGTCGTCATTGCGATACAGGATGTCGAATTGCGGGAAGCCATTGGGGGCCAGCTTCGTGCCGGGCGGGTGAATCTCCACCTTGTATAATGGGACCCCCAAGGCATGCTGCATGGCCGTGGTGCCGAGAAACGCTTGCCGGCGGCCATGCTGAACGTGGAAGCGGCAATCGTCATCGGGGTTGCGCGGCAATTCCTCGATCTGGGCCAATTCCCCTTCGAGGTAAACATAATCGTCAATGGCGAACCCATCCCAGTTTTCGATGCGAATCCCCCGGCCGGCCGCGTCATGATCGCGCAGCGTGGTGAAGGTCATGGCCGTGCTGCGGAGCACGGCCCGGGGCACGGGGCGTCCCTCGGCGTCGAGGATTTCCATCAAGCTGTCCAGCGGCGATCCGAGTCGGCGGGCTTCCACTTCCAGGAGCAGAGTTTGACCCTTCTTGGCCGAAAACGTCCAGACCATGGGCTGGCTCGCACCCGGATTTACCACGCCATCCGCCGACCCTGGCACGGACAGGCGATGCCCGGAATCCGCCACGGCTGTGGGATAAGGAGAGACCTTCACCCAAACGGGATTGATCGGCTCGCCATGCGGCGTCGGGATCGGCAGCTTGATCTTCTGCCCCGGAGCAGCATCGGCGGGTACTTGCATGGGCACCCGCAGCGGTTGGCCGTCTTGACTCAGATGGACCCCCTCGATCAGGAGCGTGGTGGTGGCGCCTTGCGTAACCGCCAGGGGAAAATAACGGGTGACGATGGGGATGGCGCCCAAGCGAAAGCGAAAGCGCCAGCCAGGTCCCCCGCGATACTCCCGATCCCGGATCATGAGTTGCAAGGTCTGGGCCGTCGGGCTGCGATAGGCCAGAAAATCCTGCCCAAGTTGATTGGCGGTCAGCAATTTCCCATTAAGGTCGCGCAGTTCAAAGACCGGCAGCAAGCCGATCCTGGATCGATTGGCCCACTGCAAGCCGATCTCTTCCCCGGCTTCGAGATGCAGAAGAATGGGTTGCACTTGACCGGGACGCGGGAGGGAACCGGTGACGATGATGGGTCCCTTCGCGGTCAAGCTTTTCAGCGGCAGCGCGGCGGGGGACTGATTCGGATCGATGCGGATCAAGGGTTCGAGCGCGGGCAAGGGTTGAAAGAGCCGATCGCCCTTGGCGGCGTCCAGAATCTGCACGACGCCATCGTGTCGAGCCAGGGCCAGGTGCGGGAGCTTGGGATGCAGGGCCAGGTCATGGACGTGGCTGCCCGTCGGCGGGAACAGGGCTAATTCCGTCAGTCGATCCGCGTCCCACAGCTTCAGGCTGCCCTCTTCGCCCCAGGTGAGCAATTGCTTGCCGTCAGGACGATAGACGAGCCGCCACAGGGATTGCTCGTGGGCAAACGCCGAATGCAGGAGCTTGCCTTCCTCGGCGCCGATTTCCCAAACCCGCAAGCTGCGATCGACGCCGCCGGCCGCGAGCCGCTTGCCGTCGGGGCTAAAGGCCAGGGTGTAAAGCCAATCGGTCGACTGGCCCAGGGTGTAAAGACGTTTGCCCGAAGCGGCGTCCCAGATTTTCACGGTGCGATCCGCCGCCGCCGACGCCAGCAGCTTGCCGTCCGGCCGATAAGCAATGGCATAGACGCTGTCGCTATGGTCCTTGAGCGTGGCGGTTTCTTGCCCGGTGGCGGCGTCGATCCGCTTGATCAGCTTGTCGTAGCTGGCCGTGGCCAATTCCTTGCCGTCGGGTCGATATGCCAGACCTTGGATCAAATCCCGGTGCAGTTTCAGCGTCAAGCCCGGCGACCAGATGTCATGGACGGCATCGAGCAAACGAACCTCGCCCCATTGCCCGGGCGCGCCGACGGCAACGGCGAGTTGCCGACTGTCCGGCCGGAACCGCAAGGCCGTCACTTTCGGGCTGAAGCCATCAAGCTCTTGCAGCACGTCGTAGTTGTCCGTGTCGAGCAGCAGAACGGAGCCGGACCGCGCCACGGCCAGCCACCGACCGTCGGGGGAGTAAGCGACGGCCGTGAAGGGCAGTGCAGACGCGGGTGGTTCCGTTGAGCGTGCGGTCCTGCCCCACGCCGCCCCAACGAGCATGAAAAGGAAGCTTAAACACAGTCCCCATCGTTGCATCATGATGCATCCCTAAACCGGCAACATCATCTTCAAGACAATTAAAACGCCGAGGCCAGCGTGATGATCCCGGCAACGATGGCCAGGATGCCCATCACTTTGGCCCGATGTTGAAACTGCAAATTACCCGCCTGAACCAGCCCCATCAGAATCAGCCAGGCTCCCATGGCGATCAGTCCGAGTTTCATGGGCGATTCCTTTGCCAGAAGGGTTAACGGTTGAACAAAAATTCCCGGCTCGTCAACACGGCCCAAACCAGGTCTTCGAGCAACTCCCGGCGCTGCTCCGGCGGCTCTTTCTGCAGCAGTTCCATGAGTTGTTCCTTTTCCTTTGCGGTCGGAGCGCGGCACAAGGCGCTGCGATAGAGTTGATCCACGATGTCGGCCGCGGGCGTCTTTTGCTCCTGCCAGCGGCTGATGAGGCTGTTCGGATCGCGCAGCTTTTGATTCAGCGTTTCGCCGTTGCTCAAGTGTAAGGCTTGCGTGACCGTGGCCTCCTCGAGCCGTTCGCAGGCGCAAGCCACTTCCCGCTCCGGCCGGCCAAAGGCGTCGAGGAAATAAGACACCACCTTCGTGTCCGGCAATTGGATGGCGCGCATGCCCAGGGGATAGTCAGCCGTGCCTTCCACTCCGCCCGTGCCGCCGGAGTGGACCTGATTGAATGGCGTGGGCACGAGCGTGAGTTGAGTGTAGACGTCGAGCAGCACCTCGGCCGACAGCCGTTTGACCAGGAAGCGCGTGTAAAACCGGTCGTCCGCCGCGTTCTCGGGCAAGGCCGAGGCGGACCGCTGATAGGCCGCGGAGTTCATGATCGCGCGGATGAGCGCCTTGACGTCGTGACCCGATTGAATGAACTCCTTTTCCAGATCGGCTAGCAGTTCCGGGTGCGAGGCGGGATTGCTCAGCCGCAGGTCGTCCTCGGGTTCGACCAACCCTCGGCCCATCAAGTGCCGCCAGACGCGGTTGATGATCGCCTTGGCGAAGTAAGGGTTTGCCGGCGCGGTGAGCCAGTCGGCCAGAGCCGTCCGCCGATCCATGGTGCTGTCCAGGGGCAGCGCTTCGCCATCGAGCGGCGTCGGCGGCATGGGGATGCCTCGGCGCAGGTGGAGCACCTCGCCGCTGGGCAGCGCCTTCGCGATCACCTCGCCGCCCCGGTCGCCATTGAACAGGCCCACGCGGCTGAAGAGGTTGGCGAACTGCCAGTATTGATCCTGCGTCCACTTCTCCAGCGGATGGTTGTGGCAGCGGGCGCAGCCGATGGACATGCCCAAAAAAGTCACGGAGGTGGTCTCGGCGCGCTGGGCCACGTCCTTGTGCAGGAGAAAAAAGTTGACCGCGCCGTTGTCCAGGTTGCTGCCCTGCGCCGTGAGAATGGAGCGGGCGAAGCGATCCCAGCCGACGTTTTGGGCCACGCTTTGGCGAATGAATTGGTGGAACGACCAGATGGCTTTCTGCGGCAGTTTTCGCGAGGAGACAAGCAGCAGGTCCGACCATTTGTAAGTCCAAAAGTCGATATACTCGGGCCGGCTCAGCAGGGCGTCGATCAGCTTGGCCCGCTTGTCGGGAGCCGTTTCCTTGAGAAAACGCTCCTGTTCCGGCAGCGTGGGCAGCGTGCCGATGGCGTCAAGATACGCCCGGCGGATGAACTCCTCGTCCGAGCAAAGCGGCGATGGTTTGAGCCGCAGGTCCATCAGCTTCTGGTTGATCGGACCGTCGATGCGGTTGTGATAAACCCCAGCAACCGCCTCCCCCGCAACCGGCAGCGTGACGGGCGGATGAGCGAACGGCACGCGGATGCCGCAGTTGGCGATGTGATTATCGAACCAGGCGGAGATGGCCGCTTCACCGTGGCCCTTGACCTGAACCCGATTCTCCTCCATCACCGTGGCCACCGCGTCTTCGCTGCTGCTGAACTTGCACCATCGCGTCACGTCCCGAACCTGGCCGTTGTTATAAACGGCTTGCACGATGACCCGCAGCTCCGCTTCGGGTTGGAGCCTAAGGTGCGGAGGGTAAATTGCCAAACGAACTACTTTGGGTTCATCCAACTGGGGACCGATGGCGCCTTGCTTCAGCCATTGCAGCAACAGTTCATATTCGGGCAGATCCGCTTCCAGTCGCTTGCCCCCGCCATGTTTGACCTGGCCCAGAGGCTTGAGGAGGAACAGACTTTGTTCGGGGTGCACCAGGTCGATCCGCCGGCCTAGCGCCTGGCGGGTGAGGACCAGATGATCGGCCTCGGGATCGTAGCCGCGCAGGGACAACTTCATGCCGCCTTTGCCCGCCAAGGCGCCGTGGCAGGCGCCGCTATTGCAACCAGCGTGGGTGAGGATGGCGAGCACGTCGGCGGTGAAGCGGATGCGGGCCGGCTCCTTCGTGCCTTGGACCGTGACCGGGATCTTGGACGTCTGCTCCCCAAGTTGCACTTCGATGTGCGTTTGACCGTCGGCCACGGGCCGGACGATGCCGATCTCGTCCACGGTGGCGACCTGCGGGTCGAGGCTGCGATAGGTCGCTTTCGTCGTGGCATCTCCCGTGCAATGGCCCCCTTCTTGCGGGCCAACCCACAGGGGCTGTTGTGGATTCAATGGTCCAACGTGGACTTCGCGCGGGAAGACCGCCAAGCCATCGGCCCCCAGCAGCAACCCCGGACAGCTCGCCACACCGATCACGACACAGAGCAGTCGCAACATTTTGGAGTTCTCGACAAAACTTTAACCACTCACCACGACCTCGACGGACCGGGGCCTTTTGGCGCCGACCCGTTAAAACAAATCCCGGATTGGCTGAACGGAGTAGTCCACCAAAGGAATGGGGCGATTCTGCGGTCCGCGGAGTTCTTGATGCGGATCCAGCCCCAGACCATGGTAGACCGTGGCGGCCACTTCCGCCGGGCTGATGGGCCGCGCTTTCGGATAGGCCCCGATCTCATCCGATTCGCCGATGACCCGGCCGCCCTGGATCGGCCCGCCCCCCATGAGCACGGTCCAGACGCCGGGATGATGATCGCGTCCGCCCGCCGGGTTGATCTTCGGTGTGCGGCCAAATTCGCCCATGGCGATGACCATTGTCTTTTCCAGCAACCCGCGCACTTGCAAGTCCTCCAGCAGTGCGGAGTAGGCTTGATCGAAATTGGGCGCCACCAGTCGGCTCATTTCCTGAATGTCGGTGAACGGGCGGGAACCATGGATGTCCCAGGTGATTTCATCGAAGACGGTTTCGAACATGTTGATCGTGACAAAACGAACGCCCCGCTCGACGAGCCGGCGGGCGAGCAGACAGCATTGACCGAAGCGGGTTCGGCCATAGCGATCCCGCAGCGGGTTAGGCTCGGCGTCGAGTTGAAAGGCCGAGCGCGCTTGCGGGTTGGTCATAAGGCGATAGGCCAAGGAGAAGTTGTCGTCCATTTGCTGGGCCTGGGGGCTGGCTTCGAAAGTTTTCATGGCCCCGTCGACGGCTTCGCGGAGTTTTTGTCGGCGGTCGAGCCGCTGCGCGGAGATGTAATCCGGGGGCAGCAGGTCGGGTACTTTGAACTTCGGATCGGAAGGGTCGGCGTTGAGGATGAACGGGTCGAACGACTTGCCGAGATAACCCGCGTTCTGGCCGTGGGGAAGATTACCGCCGGTGCGGCCGATGGGCCGAGGCATGAGCACATGGGCGGGCACTTCTCCCCGCTGGCCTTTGAGGTGTCCCAGCACGCAGCCCATGTGCGGATGTTCGATCCCGCCTTGAAACAGCCGCCCCGTCTGCATCATTTGATGGCCCGTGTCATGGACCGCTGTCGCCGTGTGATACACGCTGCGGATGAGCGAGATCTTGTCCATGTGGGCGGCCATCTTGGGGAAGATCTCGGTGATTTGGATGCCGGGCACCTTCGTGGCGATGGGGCGAAACGGGCCGCGGACTTCCGCCGGCGCGTCGGGCTTGGGGTCCCAGGTATCCAATTGGCTCGGACCGCCGACGAGGAAGAGCAGGATGCAATTGATATCGTTATCCGCCGCGGGCTTATCCTGTTCGCGGGCCGCCGCTTGCAGGGTCAAAAACTTCGGCAGCGTCAAACCGAGCACGGACAAGGCCCCGGCATGCAGGAAATCACGCCGCGAAGAGCCATCGCAAAAGTGGACCGAACGGTGGGCGTCGAAACGAAACATCAACGTCTCCTCCTGGGGGGGACAGCGGAGGGGCGGCGGGACAATCCGGGTCCAGTATAATCGTTTCAAGGCGGGGTTGTCAGCAAAATCTGAGGATTTGCCAAAGCCAGGGACAGACTGGCCGGGCCTGATGTCCGGCCTGCAACGAATCTACAGGGAACGACTGCCTGGGGTCCAATCATCTTCATCCGCGCTCTTGCTCCCAAGCGGCCTTTGCAGTCAGATTACATGGTACATGAATGAAGGACGGGACTGGCGAAAGAAGACGATCTTAGAAGGTGAACCATGGCGGACAACGTTCCCAAAGCACCGGCCAAAGGGCCGATTCTCTTGGCGGTCATGATCATCACCGTCGGCGTGGGCTGGCTGCTGACCGTTCAGGGCATCGGACCGGGTATTAAATGGATCTAGACCCTGGGGCTTGGTTGGCGTGTTCACCTTCGTCCTCAGCGGCGGCGTCGATAAAATGAGCGTGGTCATCGGTCCCTTTTTTATTGTCGGTAGTTTCCTCTCCATCCTGCGGCAAACGGGCCGACTCGAAACCGACGTCGAAATCCCCATCCTGGTCATACTCATTGGCGCGCTCCTGCTCGCCGCCCGACTGCCGCAGGTGCCGTTGCCCCGCTGGTTCGACCTTCGGGATAAAACCTCGTGATCGGTTCGTACCTTGCCGGGTAATAGCTTCTCTAACTTTATGCCATGTCAAAAGTTGACGCTGAACGATGCTACATCAAGTTCAAGTCGTTGATTGATCCGCATGTTATCCTCATGAAGAATTAATGCAACCCACGCCTCATTTATTTGACGATGGCATAGTCAATGACCTATACCATCCACATGCCACACAGCAAAGGAACAGATGCAGCCTGTGTCTCAACCAATTCTGAATGAGTTGTAAATTCGACCGCGTAGGGCGTTGTAATGTCAGCGATTGCATCACCGACAAATGAAATGGCGGCTGTGGCCAAGACGCCCAATCGCTTCCGCTTTATCGATGGCCTGCGCGGCTTCGCTTCGATCTGCGTCGTCCTGGCGCATTTGTCTTGGTTTATCAACCAATCCTCCGTGCATGAGTTGTTGCCTGATTTTGATCGCCTCATGAAATACCTTACGGTCGGCGCCTCCCGCTACTTTTTCGTTATCACGGGATTCGTGCTCACGCACCTTTTGATCCGGACCGCGCCGCAATGGCCCCAGTTTCGCTATCTCTTTAGCCGGCGTTTCTTGCGCTTGAGCATCCCCTATTGGGTCTCATTATTCCTGGGGGTGGGTCTTATTTGGCTGGGCAACGTCATTTTCACGGACCGCATGCAAACGCTGCCCACCGTGGAGCAGTTCATCGCCCATCTGTTGTATGTTCAGACCATTTTCAGCACCGAATTTCTAAATGTCGCTAACTGGACGCTTGCCATCGACCTGCAGTTTTTCACTTGCTACACCTTGGGCTGGTTCCTTATTCGTTGGCGCATGAACCAATTGAATGAAGCGCAGCAGCAGCGCTTCCGCTGGATGATGATTATCGCTTCGGTGCCGCTGGCCCTGATCGCCGTCTTCGCCAGCCTCGAAGCGCAAACCATCTCGAACAATTGGTTCATCGTCTTCGTGCACATCCACATCATGGGCATCCTCTGCTACATGAGCCAACGGAATCGCTGGGCTAGCGTGTGCCTGGTCATCATTTGGATCGTTTCGACGACCCATTTCTACTTTCAAGAACGCTATCCGCGCGGCCTGCCCACGGGGTCGATCATGGCTCTGATCTTGTTCCTGGCCGTACACCGCCAGGCGCTGGATCAATGGCTCATCGGACCCGTCTGGCAATGGCTCGGCAAAATCTCCTACAGCTTGTTTCTGACGCACATGCTCGTGTTGCCCCACGTCTGCAACCTGGGCCGGCGCTGGTTCGGCGACACGCCGGCCTTCGCGGCCTGTTGGCTCACCGCCGCGTTCGCCTTGAGCTTCGTGGCCGCCTTTCTTTTCCACCTTGTTGTCGAGCGGCCGGTGGGCGCCTGGGTGCGGAGATGGAAGCGCCCCCCGGTCAGGCCTACAACAGCGCCGCCGACTCTGGATCTCCATCAACCGCAAGCGTCTGATCAATTCGTTCCCGTCAACGCCTATTCGGGCGTGTTGGACACAAAGGTCCAAAAGAACATCTCCCCTTCGGAAAGTGCTTCCGACCACTCAAAGGGCAAAGCAGCGACTGATAGCTGATCGATGTAATCTGGTATCGCTGTTGTGCTGCTCGGCCATGGCAGAGTGCGTTAATGGCGGGTTGTTGCAATTATCAAGTCGACTCGACAGGGTCAGAAGCGCCATCGCTAGGTGGCATGGCTCGGTCACATGCACATGCAATCAGCTCCGAATCCTCGATGATTTTTGCTGATCCATCTCGGTCATGGATGAAGGTCGCTGGTTCACCATCATTGTTCAAGTTTTTACAAAAATGCTTGCTCGGTTAGCGGATTCGATGGGAATGACTTTATCACCTCCAGAGTGTGTGCATGAGGCGATTCAATCGAAATATGAAATATTTGGCATATTACTTTGCATGATCAACGAAGGCTGGCTAGAATGGCCCTGGTTCAATTTTTATTTTTCAATCATAGGGAGTTTGGCGTGAATAAGTCGATCCATTTGGCTTCCTTGATAGCCATTTTCATGTGCGCATCGGTCTGTGCTGACGTCATTGTGCCCAACTACACCGCGGGTGTGGAAGCGGATGGCACCTTTTCCCTCACTTCCACCGCATCGGCAGGCCGCACGTATCAAATGACCATTAGCTCCAGTCAATTATCCAGCGTGATCGGCGAGGAACTCATCGGCATGCAGTTTCGGCTCAATGGCGCTGCCAGTTCGTGGCCTTTGGCCGATGCCAACTATGCCTTTTGGAATATCTTCATCGGCCCGGGCGTCAGTCCGGCATCGATGAGCAATACGTTTGCGGTGAATTTCAGCGGCACGAGCACGCAGGTTCGCAGCGGGGCCCTCTCCTTTACCACGGGCAGTTTCCCGAGCGGCAGTTCACCGAACAACTTCGGTCCGACCCTGACGTTCAACACGCCTTATTTGTACACTGGCGGCGATCTCACGGTTGAAATGCGGTTCGCTCAGCAGACCGGTGCCACCACCCAATCGCCCTTGGACGCGGTGTTGGCATCGGGTGGACCAGGCAATGGCTGGGGCGTGGATTTCGCAGCCCGATGGACGGGGAACGCAGACGGAACCTCGGGATCCAACGGCAACTTCTTGGTGACCAATTTCCTCACCCAATCCGCGGTCCCCGAACCCTCGACGATGATTTTGGCTGGTGCGTCGCTGGCGAGCGTCGTTTTCTGGCAGCGGCGCCGCCGAAGCAGCAAGCCTGCGAAGTCTAATACCGCCAACAGCCTCCCAAACGCGTGACTTAAACCGCACATCAAGCTATTCTAGACCAAGCCCGCCGTTTGCATGACGGCGGGCTTTTTTCATGGATGGGTGGTGCTCAAGGGGCTGCTCTTCACGGCACCGTTGGATATCGTGGCGATGGCTGCAGATGGCCCATGATGCCGTCCCAATGTTCCCGGCAAAAGAAGCCCCGTTCGGTGCCGCTGCGTGGATCCTCATTCGCATGATCTTCGACGCAATCGGGCAAATGCAAGCGTTGCCGCAGGGCAGCCAGATCCAGAAAGCAATTGAAATAAGCCCATTCCCGGCAAAGGTCCGACCAGGCCTGGCCGCGATACGTCTCGGGGATGCCGCGTTGGATGAGTTCAGCTTCAAGCGGCTGCAAATGATCGCACATGGAAATGCGCTCTTTGGATGAACGGTCTGACTGATGCAATACTAGCGCTGCTTTGTTCCATGATCCATTCATCATCGGCCGACTAGTTGCAAACCTTCAACCTAAGAATACTATGGTCGTCCATTCCTGAAAACCATGCATGACCTTGATGTGCATCTTCGGCCACAGAAGAAATCCGTGGACCATGAGGTTGGAAGCGAAAGCTGAAAACGTCGCCGATCGAATTATCGCGATGCAGTGCCGGAGACAGGGGTCGAACCTGCACTCCCTAAACGGGAACTAGGCCCTCAACCTAGCGCGTCTGCCAATTCCGCCACTCCGGCAGGGGGTTACCTCATCATACGGACGCTGCAAAACCGCTTCAAGTTCGGACCCGCCTTAGCCCAGGATTTTCTGAAGCTGTTCGCGGAACATCCCCGCCAGGCGGCGGGCCGACTCGTCATAGGCCTTTGGATCGGCCCACGTGGAACGGGCATCGAGAATGGCGTCCGGCACCTGGGGGCAGCGGCGCGGCACGTCAAAGTGAAAGATCGGGTCGGGCTGATAGGGCACGTCGTTGAGCGCTCCGGCCAGGGCGGCGTCGAGCATGGCCCGGGTGTAAGCGAGTTTCATCCGGGAAGCGCCGCTGGTGGCGGAGCCTCCGGTCCAGCCGGTGTTGACCAGCCAGACCTGCGAGCCATGCTTTTGCAGTTTTTGTTTGAGCAGGTCCGCGTAGCGCTGGGGAGGCAGCGGCATGAAGGGAGCGCCGAAGCAGGTGCTGAAGGTGGCGGTCGGTTCGGTAACGCCCGCTTCGGTCCCCGCCACCTTGGCCGTGTAGCCCAGGAGAAATTGTTGGACGGCTTGCTCGTGGTTGAGCCGGCTGATCGGCGGCAGCACGCCAAAGGCATCGCAGGTGAGAAAAACGACATTGGCGGGATGTCCCGACATGCCGGTGAGATCGCAGTTGTCGATGAACTCCACGGGATAGGTGACGCGAGTATTTTCCGTGACTGAGGCGCTGTCGTAATCGGGGACGCGGGTGGCGGGATCGACGATGACGTTTTCGAGGACCGAGCCAAAGCGGATGGCGTTCCAGATTTGCGGCTCGCCTTCCTGGGAAAGGCGGATCGTCTTGGCGTAGCAGCCGCCTTCAAAATTGAAAATGCCTTGATCGGACCAGCCATGCTCGTCGTCGCCGATCAGTCGGCGGCGCGGGTCGGCCGACAGCGTGGTCTTGCCCGTGCCCGAGAGGCCGAAGAACAGGGCCGCGTCGCCCTGGCTGCCCACATTGGCGGAACAGTGCATGGGAAAGACGTTCTGCTCGGGCAGGATGAAGTTCATGTAGCTGAAGACGGATTTCTTGGTCTCCCCGGCGTACTCGGTGCCGACGATGAGCACTTCGCGCTGGCCAAAATGGACGGCGATGCAGGCTTCCGAACGCGTGCCATCCAGTTCGGGAATCGCCTTGAAGCCGCAGAGGTTGACGAGGGTCATTTGCGGCACGAAGTGGGCCAGTTCCTTGGGCGTCGGCCGGCGGAACAAGGTGTAAGCGAATAGGCTGTGCCAGCATTTCTCGGTGATGATGCGCACGGGCAGTCGAAAGCGCGGATCGGCCCCGGCAAAGCCATCGAAGACGAACAATTCGCGCCCCTGGGCATAGGCCTGGGCGCGGAGCTTGAGGCTGGCGTAGCGATCGGCCTCCAGGGGTTGGTTGATCTTGCTCCAGCCGATGCGCGGATCGATCGCCGGGTCCTTGACGATAAAGCGGTCGCTGGGCGAACGGCCGGTGCGCGGCCCGGTGCTCACCACGAGGGCGCCGTTGGACGCCAGGAAACCTTCGCCCCGGGCCACGGCCATCTCGATCAGCTGCGCGGGCGCCAGGTTCCGCCAAACTGGACCATGCCGCGGAAGTAAAGGAAGCGCGATCGAGGAAGGTTCGGAGGCGTGAGGCCCGCGAGAATGGGCGGACATGCTAGGTTTCCTGAAGGATTAAGGCTCTATGACACGTTCACGGATAAGGCTATTATTGTACGAGACTCTCCTGGCGAGTGACAATGAAAAGTCGCTGCCGAGGTCTCTCTATCCAAGTCAAGGGATGCGCTCATGGCCAGGAAGTTAACGTTTGCCTCTTTTGACGAGGCGCTGGCGGAAGTGGAACGCTTGCAGCGCGAGGGCTGCAAACCTCAAGGTCAATGGACTCTGGCGCAGATTTGCGACCACCTGAGCTACTTCATCGAAGGCACGCTCGATGGCCATCGGTATAAGGTTCCTTGGCTGCTCAAGATGCTGTTGGGTCGATGGGTCCTGAAGCGCATCTTGACGCAAGGGAAAATGAAGCCTGCGTGCCGACGCCGCAGAAGCCGCTGCCCGCACCGAGCATCGACGAAGCGGCCGCCGTGGCGCGGTTCCAGCGCGCGGTGCAGCGATTGCGAGAGCATGAGGGCGCGATGCACGATTCCCCTTTCTTCGGCCATCTGACTTCCGACCAATGGCGGCAACTGCGCCTCTCCCACGCCGCTCACCATTTGGCGTATTTGGAACCGAAGGCCAAAGTACTTTCCTGAGGGATTGAAATAGCGGCTTTACGGCAGCTTCGGCATGGCGAAGTGCTGCTGTTCTTTCGTGCTGAGATCGCGGATGCCAAGTTGTTCCAGATGGCGGGCCAAATCCACCGGCCAAAGCTGGAAGCGATCACCGACAGTCAGCACCATCGCGTCTTCGGCCACAAAGAAGACTTGTTGGGGGGTTTTCAGTTCCGTCGCGATGCGGAAGCGGGGTTGATCGGTGGTCGTTTCCCAAAGAATGAATTCACCATCGACATAGGCGGCCACCCAGCGGCCATCCTCGCTCATCGCGGCGGACCGGATCGGCTGATCGCTGACCTTCACGCTCTTGGTCCATTGCTTGGTTGTCCGGTGGCGCAAGTGCACGAAGCCTTGACTATCCCAAACGGCCAACCATTGTGCCTTGGCGGAAAAGGCCAAGCCTTCCACTCTGGTCTTCTGGCCGCGGCCAACGTCGAAACGAAAACAATCCGCGATGCGCTGTTGTTCCGCGTCCCAAAGCACGATGTCCGCTGCCGGGGCCATGGGCGCGCCTTTGCCTTGGAAGGCGGGCAAGAAGGCTAACCAGCGCCCATCCTCGGAAAAGGCTCCCTCATAAAAACCCACCAGGGTCTCCTGGAGGACCACTCGTGAACGCTCCTTGCCCGTGAAAGCATCATACACGATCAGATCGCTGGGATGGAGTTTCGTCCAGTCGTCCATAGTGGCATTGGCATCCTTGGGAATGACCAAAAGAAAGCTATTGCCGCCCTGGCGTGGAATCAGGTTGCGTTGCCGGGGCTTGAAGATGCCAAGCGAGGCGGGAGAGAACGCGGCCAAGGCTTGCCCGCTGGCTGTGTCCAACAGTTGCACCTGGCTCAGAGACGGACCGGTTAACAGGCGTTTTCCACCCGCGAGCAGATTTTGCCAGGGGAATTGCCAGTGATTGAACGGCTGCGAAGCGGGGCGCGGCGCTTCCTTCAACCCGAACTTATTCGTGTCAAAGTTCCAGAGGCGGTGGCTGGCATCCCACAGGAGCAAGGTGCGACTTGTATCCGTCAAGAGCCATTCGCGGATGGGCATGTGGATCGTCGGCAAGATCCCTTTTTGTTCAAGGTCGACGAGCATGATGTGATTTTCGAGATTGTTCACAGCGGCGGTGCGGCCATTGGGCTGTAAGGCCATGTAGCCAACGTCCAAGTTTGAGGGGCGAGAAAAAAGTTGGCCCGTGGCTGTATCCCAAGCCCAAAGCCGCAGCCGGCCATCCACCGCGGCGGCGATGCGGCCATCGGCGCTGATTTGGGGAAAACCATAGTATTCCTGGGATTCGCCCAGGGATTGGCGAAACGCCAACTCCTTGAGATCCCACACGTGCAAGGGGCCAGTCATCGAGATGCCGCCGCGCTGCGACAGATTCATGCGATAGGCATAGGGCGAAATCAACATGCTCTGGCCATCGCCACTGACGACCATGGTGCAGCCGTTGGGCAAGTGCAGTTGTCCGGGAAAGGGGACTTCGCGTTCGGGTCCATCCTCGACGGGATGAATCAAAACGCCCTTCGGGCTGGGCAAGCAAATCGCTTCATCGTTGGCGGCGAATTGCAGCCAGGTGTAATAGATTTTCGCGCTGACCGGCCGCGTCCACTGCACGTCGCCGGTCGCGGTTTGGAGGAGGAGCAAACGCTGCCCCGCGCGGTGCAGGGCCGCCAAGCGCTGGCCGTCCGAGCTGAGGCTGATGGCGTGCAAATCCGGCTCGCGCGTGGCGTACAGGCGCTTGCCTTCCCAATGGGGCGCGGACCAGAGCCATATTTCATGTTCATGGTTGTCGGGCAGCTTGCCCGCTTGCTGCGGATCGGTCTCAACGAACAGTGCCGCCACGTGCTGGCCATCCCGGCTGGCCGTCAGTGCTTTGACGTGGTAATGCGGCTGCGCATGCGCCCACTTTTTGCACAAGCGGCCGCTCGGAAAATCGTACCAGTGCGCCTGATGGATTCCCGCCAGCGCGAGCCAATCGCTTTTCGGGCTGACGAGCAACTCGCTGGGCGATGATTCGTCCATTCTCTCAAGGTTGAAGCTGCCTTGAAATCGCCAGGTTTGGGCGTTGTACAAGCCGATGCGCGATAGATCGCTGCTGGGACTTACCAAGTAACGTCCATCCGGGGAGAAGGTGAACCACCAAGTGTTGTGAAAGGTTTGCAGGCCTTGTTGCAGGTCGAACGGCTCAAGGGCCCGGGGCAAGCGCTTCAGCAGGGGAATGTCCTGCAAGGCCGTCATGCAAGTGCTCCGGGTCATGACGTCGTCGTGCAGCCGCAGGGCGGAGCGCACGAGCGGCCCGACGATCTCGGGCTGCTGACCGGCTTTCAGCAAGGCGGTGTTGGCCAGGCGCCAAGCTTCCGAGCGCCGCAGTTCCAGGGTCCGTTGATTAAGCGATTGATCCAGTTGAGCGCGGAGCCCTGCTTCCGCTTGCCGGGCCTCTTCGGCTTTCTTTTTTTCCTCCTCGGCACGTTTCTGTTCCTCGATGGCGTTATCGTAGGCGATTTGCAACCCTTGCGCCAAAACACGGTTGGCGTCGTTGGCTACCGCGGCTTTGTAGGCGTACCAGGCGGTGACCACCTGGCTGGCGATGATGCACCAGAAGGCGATGCTGGCCGCGGTCATGGCCGTCCGATGCCGCCGGGCGAACTTCCGCCAGCGATACCACAGCGACGGCGGGCAGGCATCCACCGGCTCATCGCGCAGGAAATGCTCCACGTCCCGAGCTAACTGCACGGCGGTTTCGTAGCGGCGGGTCCGGTCCTTCTCCAGGCATTTCATGACGATCCAATCCAGGTCGCCCTTGACGAGCCGGGTCAGGCGCGGCGGATCGATGCCGCGCGAAGCGGCGATGGTGGCCAATTCCTCGGTCGTGCTTAGCCGCACGCTAGGACGCTGCGGTTCGTCTTCCTTGATCATGCGCAGAATTTCGACGAAAGCGGCTTCGCGCAGTTGCTTGCGGTTGACCGGCGTGGTGCCGGTGAGCAGTTCGTAGAGCAAGACGCCCAGCGAGTAGACGTCGCTGCGGGTGTCGACCCCCAAGGCGCTCATTTCGGCCTGCTCGGGACTCATGTATTCCAGCGTGCCCACGATCTGGCCATATTGCGTGAACATGGTCTTGTCGGTCAGCCGCTGCTCGACCGCCTTGGCCACGCCGAAGTCGATGACTTTGGGCACAGGCCGGCCGTCGTAGAGCGTGACCAGGACGTTGGACGGCTTGATGTCGCGGTGGATGATGCCCTTCTGATGAGCATGCTGAATCGCCTGACAGACGGGAATGAAAAGCTCGAGCCGCTCTTTGGGCGACAGTTTGTTTTCATCGCAATACCTGGTGATCGGCACGCCGTGCACGAGTTCCATGACGAAGTAGGGCCGGCCCGCCGTCGTCGCGCCCGCGTCCAGCACTTTGGCGATGTTGAGGTGGTCCATCATGGCCAAGGCTTGCCGCTCGGCTTCGAAGCGGGCGATGATCTGGGCCGAGTCCATGCCCGGTTTGATGATCTTAAGGGCGACCCGGCGGCGGACAGGCTGTTCCTGCTCGGCCATCCAGACCGTGCCCATCCCCCCCTCGCCGATTTTTTGCAGCAGCTTGTAGGGACCAATCCGTTCGCCGGCTTTTTCCAAGGGCAGCACCCCTTCGAACGCATCGGTCGGCACCTCCATGACAGCGGCGGGACGATTGAGAAAGCTGCCCGTTTGTTCGTGGGCGGCCAGCAAACGCGCCACGGCTTGCCGCATCTCAGGCCGTTCGTGGCAAGCCTGGTCGAGAAACGCCTCCCGCTGCGCGGGATCGTCGATGGCCAGCGCTTGATGAAACAAGGATTCTTCGTTCATGGCGGCACTCGCAGGGCAAAGTCGATGGCTGTCCATAACATCATGCGCCAACGGGAGCCAGCGAGCATCAGGGAAAATGGATTATTTCTCTCGACAAGCGGCAGCCCCTCTTTGTTTAACCTGCTTGATCGACCGCCAAGGGGACGATCACTTGCTCCCGTGGATGAGGGACTCGGCTTCTTGGAGCAAGCGTCTGGGTTCCGGTTGCTTTTCAGGGAAATAGCCTGCCACCTTTCGCTGGCCAGCCTTCAGCCAGAGCGTCGCTTCTTCCATTCGACCCAAGCGATGCAAGGCCATGGCCATGCCCGCGGCTTCCGCGGCGTCGATCGAGAGAAGCTTCGTCTCCGCGATGTAGAACGGATGGGCGAACAACAATCCCAGTTCCCGACCGAATTGGCGGACGTCTCCCATATCCTGCATGAGGTAACTTTGCCGCAGGCGCGTGCTTTCGAGAAAAGCTTGATAGGCTTCTTGAATTTGTGCCTGGCGCAGGTGCACAAAGGCCAGGCACATGCGGATGTCGGGGTGATGGGGCTGATACGCCGCGGCGGCTTGGGCTTGACGAAGGGCCAGTTCCAAGCGTTCGGGGTTCGCTCCGGGCTGCGACACGGCCGACCAGGCCAAGCGGTGCAGGGTGCTGGTTTGTTCTTCGAGGGTATGAATCCAAATGTGGATCATGGCCTGGTGCTCGGTCGGCCAACCTGGCGTCCGTTGTGCCGCGGCAAGCACCTCGGAGCGCAGGCCATACAGTTGGTACAGGGAGTAAATCCAGGCATTGGCATCCTCGGCTGGCCCTAATCGGAGGAGGGCTTGGGCATGCCGTTCCGCTGCGGGCCAATCCTCCAGCAGCGCGGCCCAACAATAACCCAGCCAGTGACCCTCCACGTGCCCCGGTTCGAGTCGTTCCGCGCGTTCCAGATGGTAGGTCACGGCATGGGTCAGCCTGGCCTTGGATTCAGCTTGCTCGACATAACGAAAATGCTTCAACACCTCGCTAACATGGGACCGATGCCAGGCAGCCGAGGGGGACGGTGCCTTGAACCGTCCGGGATGTGTCGTCCGCAAGCGGTTGAGTTCTTGATTCATGTTGTCCGCGGGCTGGGGGGCTTCCGCCACGTCGAGCGGCTTGCCGTACTGCAACAGCATGACCCACGTCCGCAAATCTTCCAAGGTGAACTCATCGGTGAAGTCCGATCCAGGGCTAGTGGGGTGTTCACGAAGCGGCGTCAAGGCGATGACGCGCTGCCGGTCCAGCCGCAGTCGCTCTTCACTTTCGAAGGCCAATAAATCCGGGGTGCAAGGCATGGGCGGCGACAGGGGTTGGCCCGTCTCGGCATCCCACAGTCGCGCCAGGTGATCCTCGGTCATGGTGACGATCATGCGTCCCTTGGGGCTGAAGAAGCCAAGGCTTACGGCTTGGTCGTGCCGGAGCGGCGGCGAAAGCGGTTGTCCCGTAGCGGCATCCCAAACGCGCAGAGTGTGATCGTGACTCACCGTCACGATTTTCGTGCCATCCTGGTTGAACCGGAGCTTGTAACCACCCTTGTTGAGAGGCAGTTTTCCCAGGCGTTGACCCGTCTTTACGTCCCACAGGGTCGCGCTGCCATCTTCGCTCAGGCTCGCCATGCGCTTTCCCTGCGAGTCCCTGGCCGTGATGGCGTCATCTTTGTCCGATTCGTGCGGAATGACCGGCGGCGCTCCCATCGGCAAATCCCAAACGCGCACGGACCGATCATGACTGACCGTGACCACGCGGCGGCCATCGGGGCTGAACGCGGCATGGAATAGCCAGCGGTTGTGACGAAGGGGAGCGAAGATCGGCTGCCCGGTCAGCGAATCCCAGAGGCGGGCGGTATGATCGCCGCTGGCCGTCAGAACCCATCGGCCGTCCGGGCTGAATGCGATGCTGATCACTTCGTCCTCATGCTTGAAGTTGGGTGAAATGGGAATGCCCTTGGCGGCGTCCCAAAGGCGGGCCGTGCCGTCGGAGGAGCTGGTGGCGACCAGTCGGCCATCGGGGCTGAAGGCCGCGCGATGGACGTAATAATTGTGTTGCATGGGTGGCGTGATGGGTTTCCCCGTGGCGGCATCCCAGACGCGGGCCGTGTGATCCTGGCTGGCCGTGGCCAGCCGCTGGCCGTCGGGACTGAAGGCGACGTGTCCGATGGCGGCGCCATGGCGCAAAAGGGGCGTGCAGGGTTCGCCCGTGGCGGCGTTCCAAATCCGGGCCGTGTCATCGCGACTGGCGGTGGCCACGGAATGGCCATCGGGGCTGAAGGCCGCAAAGTAAACCGCAAGCTGGTGGCGAAGGGGGAGACCGATGGCCTGACCCGTCGCGCCATCCCAGACTTGGGCGACGCCATCCACGCCGCGGCAGAGCGATGGGTTGACCTACACTCGGGACGATCTGGCCCAGGATGGCGTCCATCCCTCTCCAACCGGGAGACAAAAAGTCGCCAAGCTGATGTTGGATTTCTACAAGAAGGATCCCTTCACCCGCTCCTGGTTCATGGGGCAAGGCGAAACGGCCGATCGGTGACGGGACGGCGGCAACCGCTTCAAAGATGGGTGATCACGAGCAAGCCGACTCGCCGAGCGCCAGCTCGCGCCGCAGCCAGGCGCGCGCATAAACCCATTGCCGGTCGGCGGAACTGGGCGAGATGCCAAGGACCTCGGCGGCCTGTTCACCGGTCAACCCCGCGAAGAACCGCAGTTCCACCAGCTTGGCCTTTTGCGGATGTTTCTCGGCCAGCTTCTTCAGAGCTTCATCAAGCGCCAGCAGATGATCGCCCGAGGAAGGAGCGGGCAGGAGGTCGAGGTCGAGGTCGGTGCGCTGCCAGGAGCCGCCGCGTTTGTGCCGGCGTTTGCGCCGCGCTTGATCGATGAGGATGCGCCGCATGGCCTCGGCAGCCGCCGCGTAGAAATGCCGGCGATTGGCGAAGCTGGCCTCCGGGGCCGCCGCGCTGCTTTCGGGGCCGATCATGCGGAGGAAAGCTTCGTGCACCAGGGCCGTGGCTTCGAGGGTTTGCCCTGGCCGTTCATGAGCGAGTTTCTGAGCCGCGAGCCGGCGGAGTTCGTCATAGACCAGGGGCAGCAGCGCCGCCGCTGCCTGGCGATCCCCGCGGGAAGCTGCCTCGATGAGCTGCGTGACTTCGTTCATCGCTCCATCCTAGCACAACGGAGCAGGGCGGTGAACCGCGCATCGGGTCAGGACCGCAGGGACTTCCAAGGCTCGTCCATGCTGACGTCGACGAGCGGCGGCCCTTGAATCTTGGCCGGGGACAGAATCGCCAGGAGAACGAGGGTGTCCTGCCCAATGTTGTAAGAGCCATGCACCATGTTCATGGGAATGTGGGCGGATTGACCTGCCGTGAGGATGCGCTTCTCCCGATCCACCCATTGCTCGCAAGTGCCGGACTGAACGTAAATGATCTCTTCCATCTCTGGATGGCGGTGAAAGGCGTGCCCTTTGCCCGGAGGCATGTGGACGCGGACGAGCAGCAGCTTGTCCGCTTCGACCAGGCCGGGCTTGCAGAGCCAATGGTGCGGCCCCCAGGGCAGTTCCTCGACGATCAGGTTCTCTTCGGTGACAAAGCGGGTCGGCATGAAAGCACCTCTTCAAGGGAGTCAATGCGCTGTTCGGGACGCCAGGGCTTCGAGGATGCGCGCCTTGGCCTGTTCCAGGGGCACGTTCCAGCTTTGCGGTTCGTGTCTCCATTTCAGCTCGATCTGGCCCTGGGCCAAGCCCTTCTCGCCGATGACGACCCGGAGCGGAATGCCGATCAAGTCGCCGTCCTTGAATTTGAATCCCGGACGGGCGTCGCGATCATCGAGCAGGACGTCGACGCCCTGATCCTGGAGTTGCTGATAGAGCTGATTCGCGGCTTCCATGATGGGGCCATGGGTGACGTTGAGCGGCACGAGCAGAACCTGATACGGGGCCAAGCCCATGGACCAGAGAATGCCGCCGGCGTCGTGGTTGGTTTCGATCAGGGCGGACAAGATGCGGGTCACGCCGATGCCGTAACAGCCCATGATGATCGGATGCTCCTTGCCTTTTTCGTCGAGATAATGGGCGCGCATCTTGGCGGAATACTTGGTGCCGAGCTTGAAGACGTGGCCTACCTCGATGCCCTTGCGGATGCGCAGGACGCCGTTGCCCCGCGGGCTGGGATCGCCGGCCACGGCGTTGCGGATGTCGGTGATCTTGTCGGGATGGAAATCGCGGCCCGGCTGCACGCCCGTCAGGTGCATGTCGGCCTCGTTGGCCCCGGTGACGCCGTCGCGGACGCGCATGACCGACGCATCGGCAATAACCCGCGCCTTCAGCCCCACCGGCCCGGCAAACCCCACCGGCGCGCCAGTGACTTTTTCGATCGTCGCCGGGTCGGCCAACTCAAGCTGGCTCGCGCCGAGATGCCGCTTGAGTTTGTTCTCGTTGACCTCGTGATCGCCCCGCACCAGGGCCGCCACCGGGTTGCCGTCGGCCACGTAGATCAGCGTCTTGATCATCTGCGCGGGTGAACAGTGGAGGAAGCTGCTCACTTGCTCGATGGTGCTGTGGCCCGGCGTGGCGACCTTGGCCAGCGGCGCCTGGCTTTCCGGCGGCACGTCCCCCAGGAACGGTCCAATCTCGGCCCGCTCGACGTTGGCGGCGTATTGGCCATCTTCGGACTCGACGACCGTGTCCTCGCCGTTCTCCGAAGGCACCATGAATTCATGCGAGGCATCCCCGCCGATCGGCCCCGACTCCGCCTCGACGGCCACGTACTTGAGGCCGCAGCGGTCGAAGATGCGGCAATAAGCCTGATACATGGCGTCGTAGCTTTTGTTGAGACCGGCGAGGTCCACGTCGAAGCTGTAGGCGTCCTTCATCAGAAATTCGCGGGTGCGCAGCACGCCGAACCGGGGCCGGGCTTCATCGCGGAACTTGGTCTGAATCTGATACAGCGTGAGCGGCAGTTGGCGGTAGGAGTTGACGTGATGCCGAATCAGGTCGGTCATCACTTCCTCGTGCGTCGGACCCAAAACGAGCATCGCTCCCTTGCGATCCTTGACCTTCATGAGGTTGTCGCCGTAGTCGCTGTAGCGTCCGGTTTCCTGCCACAGTTCGGCCGGGTGGATGACCGGCAGGTGGACCTCGACGGCGCCGGCCTTGTCCATCTCCTCGCGGACGATCTGAATCGCTTTGTTGAGGGCGCGCAGCCCCAGCGGCAGATAGCAATAGGCTCCGGCGACGAGTTGGCGAATCAGCCCCGCCCGAACCATCAGCTTGTGGCTGGGGATTTGAGCGTCGGCCGGGTCTTCTTTCAACGTGGGGATGAAGGTATGCGTCCAGCGCACGGGCGTCTCCTGACTTGGCGAAACAGAGCGGCAATCAACCGACATTCTAGCGATGCGGCGCGCCGGGGGGAAGTTCGCTTGCCTCGACGCGGCCAGGGAGCTGTGCGTGGCACACGGCCGCGGAGCGCTCAGGGATTGATGCCGTCGAGGGCTTTTTTGTACTCCTCGAAGACTTTCAGAATGCCGCCGGGGTTCATGCCGCCCAATCCCCCGCCGCCCAGCGGATTCGATCCGCCCTGTTGGAACATCACCATGGCGATGATGAGCACGACGATCATAGCCAGGTTCAGGAAAAGCATCATCCCGTTGGCCAGCCGGCCAGCCAAGGCAAAAGCGTGGCCCTTGCCCGAAGCGTCGGCTTGCACCCGCGCTTCCTTGGCCAACTGCAGCCCCCGCCATGCGACGTACAGGCATCCCGCATTGATCAAGGCAAAGAACAAAAGCGCGAACAAGCCTAAGATGGCCTGCAAATAGCCGCCCATGATCGTGGGCGCTAGAAACAGCATAAAGCTCACCCCTGCCAGGTACATCGAAGCGATGCCATAGCTGTCATCTGCCGGAGCGGTACTGGCGGAGGGAGCTGCATCGAGGAAACCCTTGCCAAAACGCTTCGGCTGCAATTCCTCCGGCGTGGGCGGGGGAACATCCGGCAGTTCCTCTTCCATTTCCTCCAACAAGGCGGCGTCCACCGAACCGCGGCGCGGCCGATCGGCGGTTCCCAAGGCAGCCAGGCCTTCCGGCTGGGACAGAGGCGAGCCGGAGGCGACTAATTCATCGGCCAACGGATCGGGCGTAGTGGAGCGTTCCGGCATGCCGGGGATGTCGACGGGCATTTGGCAGCGCGTGCACACGGCGCGTTTGCCGGCCCGCTCGGGGTCCGCCCGCAGTTTTTTGCCGCAATGGCGGCAGGTGAAGTGCACTTGCATGGTCGACCCTTTCCGTTCGCTTGGCCCGTTCGCTTGGCCGCTGACCCCCATGGCCGCGGCGCGGGGATGCGGCGTCATGAACTTGCTATTGTACCCGATCCGCTTCCACTTCGGGAAGTTCGGACATGCTGGGTTCAATGCGCACGTGGCCGGGGAGATGGAACCGCAGGGCATGCTGCAGTACGTCAAAACGGAAGTGCGATCCCAGCAGCGGTTCGCCGTCGAGATTGATCTGAATCGGCTCGCGGGCTTCCAGGGTCAAATGAGGAACTTGCCGGTAGATGGTCTGATGCCCCGTAGCGGGGAGATGCAGCCGCAGCAGGCTGGTAAATAGGCTGATGAGATCGGTTTCTTGGTTTTCCGGGAGGATCATCAGATCGAGCAAACCATCGGTGAGCGACGCTTGCGAACACAAGGGAATGCCGCCGCCCGCCTGCTTGCCGTTGCCGATGGCGAGAACGTGGACCTTGCCTTGCCATTCCCATGCGCCGGAGCGAAGTTGCACGGGCACGGGCGACAGGCTGGGCAAAGCGGCCAGGCCGGTGAGAAAATAGGCGACGCCGCCGAGCACGGCCTTGATCGTCTCCGGCGTGTCATGCGTGATTTGCGTGGCGGTGCCGCCGCTGGCGACATTGATGAAGTAGCGATCGTTGACGCGGCCCAGGTCGATGGGCTGCGGTTCGTTCTCCAGGATGAGTTGAAACGCTTCCAGGGGGTCGGTGGTGGGAATACCCAGGCCGACGGCGAAGTCGTTGGCGGTGCCCAGGGGAATGACTCCCAAGCTGCAGCGCGGCGGCAACCCCACTGCAGCCAGGCCGTTGACCACTTCATTCAACGTGCCATCGCCGCCGGCGGCGACGAGGATGTCCACGCCCAGGCGATCAGCTTCCCCGGCAAACTGGGCCGCGTCCCCTTTTTCCCACGTGACGCGAACCTGGAGATCGTGCCCCCAGCCCCGAATGACCTGGACGGCCTCGCGAAATGCCGGATGACCGGCAGCCTTGCCGTGCAGGATGACGAGGAGTTTGCGCTTGGCGGATGGCATGGGTGGATGAATGGCCATGAACGGGAAGCCCACGGAGGCAAGCCTGCCGTGGGCTTCGCGGGAGGATCGCGGAACAGCTTACTTGCTAGGGCTTTTGTCATGCACCTTCATGGAGGATTTAATTTCCTGATGAATCTCCATTTCGATTTCCTGGCCTTGGACCTCCCCGGTCATCTTGATGGTCATGTTCATCTCGGTCGTGGTCCTGTCCAGGCGGCCGCGTTCGCGATTGAAGACCACCTCGCCCTTGCACTTGCTGGTCTGCACGTCCATTTTGGTGATGTTGAAGGGGATCGCGGAGTCTTCGTCGTTTTTCTTCGAGGGATCGTGTTTCATTTTCATCGTGTAGCCGATGTGGGCGTGATCGCCGTCGGCTTTGTCGAGCTTGTACTGCACGTCGACGGTGAGCTTGCCGAGAGGTCCCAGCGACATGCTCGTTTTGCGATCCCAGGTATCGCCGATCTTGACCGACTGTTGCGGGACCATGCCAAATAGTTCCTCGACGGATTTGCGGAAGGTTTCCTCGGGCATCATTTGCTTGAGCATGGTGGCGGACATTTCATCCTCGCTCCGCATGCGGTCGAGCAGTTCGTCATAGCCCTTGAATTGCGTGATTTTCCAATCCTTGTCGAAGGTGATGGTGAATTTAAGTCCCTGCATGGCCTTGCTCATGGCGTCCGTGTCCATCCCGGCCATGGGGCCGGACATTTCGTTGGTGATGTCCTGGATGACCCGTTCGATCACGATACCGCCGTCGGCCTTCACTTCCTTGACCGTGTATTGCGATTTCGTGACGTTGGTCATCTCCATGGGCATGTTTTGCCCCATGGTGTTGATTTCCATCTTGGTTTCCGTTTTTTCCTCGGCAAAAAACGTATCGCCGGCCTTCAGCTTCCATTTCAATTCGACGTCCGCTGACGCCGCGGCTGCGCAGGCCAGCCAGCCCATCACGATCAAAAGGCCACGTAAACGCTGCATGAAGCACTCTCCTCTGATTGGAAACGGCATTGGTAAGCGAATCCCGTTCAGGCAGCCCGCCGTCCTCTGGCCGGTTTCACGCCAGCCGGACTCGGCGGGATCGAAGCAACTTGATAGACCTAGCTCTATACTATCGCTGGGATCGAGTGTATTCGCCATCCTTTTTTCGTCAGGATGCCAATCATGTCGTGGGCCATCGTCATTCAGCCGCGAACGTTTGAGTGGGATCTCGATGGGCAGCGGCTCACGCAGACCTTCGCCTCGGACGCGGACCGGACCCCAGCGCCCATCCGGACGGGCCGGGTGTTTCTGCTGGCGGGGGAATGGCCGGCGGACGGCGTTCAGCGCCTCGTGGCTCAACTGCTCGTCGATGATCCCGTGGAGCAGGCGCTGGTTTATCCCGCTTCTTCTTCCGAAGCCGTTTGGCCAAACCATGTGCTCACCGTCCTTCCCAAGCCAGGCGTCATGGACCCGGTCGCGGAGACGATCCAGCAATTGCTCCGCGCCAGTCCAACCGGCGCGGCGGCGCCCCGGGTGCGAACGGGCCGGCGCTATGTCTTTCCCGATACCATGCCCCAAGCCGAGCGTGAACGCCTGGCCTGGGAGCACCTGGCCAACGACGCCATCGAGGAATGCCATTGGGGAACCCTTCCCGCGTGGGCCTTTGCTCCGGCCGGCTCCACTTATGTATTCGCCAAAATCGAGGTCCCATTGCGCGACGCCAGCGATGAGCGGTTGCAGCAGATCAGCCGCGACGGGCAGCTGGCCCTTTCCCTCGAAGAGATGCGGACGATCCAGGCGCACTATCGCGGCCTGGGCCGGGAGCCAACCGACGTGGAACTGGAAACGCTGGCGCAAACCTGGTCCGAGCACTGCTCGCACAAAACGCTGAAAGGGCGGATCGACTACACCGGGCCGGATGGGCAGCGGTTTTATGAAAACATGCTCAAAGAGACGATCTTTCAGGCGACGCAGCAGCTCCGGCAACAATGGGGCCAGGCAGATTGGTGCGTCAGCGTCTTCGCCGACAATGCCGGGGTCGTCGCCTTTGATGACGAGATGAACATTTGCTTCAAAGTGGAAACGCATAACCATCCCTCGGCCATTGAACCCTATGGCGGCGCCAACACCGGCGTGGGCGGCGTCATCCGCGACATTCTGGGCACAGGTCTGGGCGCCAAGCCGATCGCCAACACGGACGTCTTCTGTTTTGCCCCGCCTCGACCCCGGGGAGAGAAACTTCCCCCCGGCGTGCTCGCTCCGGAGCGGGTGATCCGCGGCGTCGTCGCCGGGGTCCGGGATTATGGCAACCGCATGGGCATCCCCACGGTCAACGGCGCGGTCTGCTTCGATGAGCGCTTTCTGGCCAATCCCCTCGTCTATTGCGGCACGGTCGGCCTGCTGCCCAAGGGGATGGAGCACAAGGAAGCCAAGCCGGGCGACCTGATCGTCGCCATCGGCGGCCGCACCGGCCGGGACGGCATCCATGGAGCGACCTTCTCCTCGGCGGAGCTGTCCGATCAGTCGGAGCAAACCAGCGGCGGCGCGGTGCAGATCGGCAACGCGATCACCGAAAAGAAAGTGCTGGACGTGCTCCTGCAAGCTCGGGATCGCGGGCTGCTGCATGCCGTGACCGATTGCGGCGCGGGCGGCTTCAGCAGCGCCATCGGCGAGATGGCCGCCGAGCGGGGCGCGGAAGTGGACCTGGAGAAAGCACCGCTCAAATATGCGGGACTGAGCTACACCGAAATCTGGATCTCCGAGGCGCAGGAGAGGATGATCGCCGCCGTCCCGCCGGAACATTGGCCAACCGTGGAACGGCTTTGTCAAGCAGAAGACGTTGAGGCCACCGTGCTGGGACGCTTCGCCGATCATGGCCGACTTGTTTTACGCTATCAGGGGCATCCGGTGGCCGATCTGGAGATGCACTTCCTCCATGAGGGCCGACCGCCGGTGATCCGCAAGGCTCATTGGCAGCCTCCCGAGCCAAACCCGACGCTCACACCGTCAGCCGCACCCGCGCCGGCGCGTCCGGGCAATGGTTCCGCGCAAAAGGCCCTGCAGCAGATCTTCTCGGACCCTTCGATCAACGCCCCCGCCTCGACGCCGCTCCCCAGCTTCAACGAGGGTCTGCTCGACCTGCTCGCGGCCCCCAACATTCGCAGCAAGGAATGGATCGTCCGCCAATACGACCACGAGGTTCAAGGCCGCACGGTCATCAAGCCCCTTGTCGGCAAGGAGGAAGATGGCCCCGGCGACGCCGCCGTCTTGACGCCCAAGCTCGGCTCCACCCGCGGCATCGCCATCGGCTGCGGGATCAACCCCTCCTATGGCGACTGGGACCCCTATTGGATGGCCGCCAGCGTGATCGATGAAGCGGTGCGGAACGTCGTCGCCGTGGGCGCGGACCCGGCCCGCATCGCCATTCTCGATAATTTCTGTTGGGGCAACACCGACCGCCCCGAGCAGTTGGGCAGCCTGGTCCGCGCCGCCGAAGGTTGCCGGGACACAGCCCTCGCCTATGGCACGCCGTTCATCAGCGGCAAGGACAGCCTCAAGAATGAATACCGCGGCGGCGACGTGCACCTCTCCATCCCGCCCACGCTGCTCATCAGCGCCTTGGGGCAGGTCCACGACGTCACCCAATGCGTGACCATGGACCTGAAGAAACCGGGACAGCATCTGTATCTCATCGGCACCACGCGCCATGAATTGGGCGGCTCACAGTGGCATCGGCTTCACCAGCGGACTGGCGGCCTAGTGCCAAGGGTGGATTTCGAACAAGCCCCGCGGCTTTTCGCCCGGCTCCATCAAGCCATCCGCAATGGCTACTTGGCCGCTTGCCACGACCTCAGCGAGGGGGGACTGGCCGTCGCCCTTGCCGAAATGTGCCTGGCGGGGGAGTTGGGCGCGGTCATCGACATCAGCCAGATCATTGAGGACGGGCAACTGTCCGCCGAGTCGATCCTCTTCAGTGAAAGCAATAGCCGTTTTCTTGTTGAGGTGCCATTCGCCTGGGACCGCGTTTGCACCCAGCTCTTCGAAGGATTGCCCCTCATTCATCTCGGCAAGGTCACTGACACGCCCCGGCTGACGATCTTCGGTTCCAGGCATGGCGGGCTGCTCGTCGATCTGTCCTTGAGCGAAATCAAAAAAGCTTGGAAAACGCCCCTCGTGTGATCATAATCCACACGGCCTCGGCTCAGCCGGTGGACGCTGCTCATGACCGGTTTCCATAGGAGAGCCTTGGGCCGATGCGGCGGCTTTCGCCTTCACCCAACGAGGTGGCCATGATCGAAACGGCTTCCCTCATGGAACGCAAGGGCGTGCTCGGGATCGGTTTCCTGGCCGCGGCCACGCTCGCCGTGGGCTGCGTGATTTTCGGCTTACGCCTCTACACGCAACAGCGCACGGAAGCAGCGCAGCATTGGCTGGAAATTCCCTGCGTCATCGAGAAGAGCCGCTTCGAGCAAACCAGGCGAGAAAGTCATGCCCGCAGACTCCATATAGTGTTCAGCTATGAGATCGGTGGTCAAACGCATCGCAGCGATCAACTCGATCTCTTGCCCGGGAGCATGGGCGATGACGACGCCTGGGAAAAACAGCTCGCCGAACAGCATCCTCAGGGATCGCAAGCTGTCTGCTACGTCAATCCCGACGATCACACGGACGCCGTGCTCGACCGCGATCATGGAGCCGCGAAATTACGCAACCTGACGCTGCTGTCCTTTCCCTTCCTCGCCGCCGGCGTCTGCCTGTCGTTTTTACTCTTGTCGTGGCTGTTTGGCATTCCCAAGGGCGAACCGCGGCAGCGGAACGTTGATCGCGGCTGGGGTGATCAGCCCGCTGATCCGCCGCGTGCGGTTTCGCTGCTCGAAAGGGTGGTCCTGATGGCGGGGCCGCCGAATGCGCAGATGGCCTGGCCCTTTCTGGTTGGCTTCGCGTTTGTGTTTATCATCTTCGATGGACCCAGCCAGTTCCACGAGCTATTCCAGGGCCAGCCGCTCGATGGCGCCGCCATGGGCACGGTGGTGAACGTGCGCCGTTTGGATCAAAGGGAATGGTCGATCCCCCTCTACGAGTATGATGTGAAGTATGAGATCGATGGACGGAACTACCGCAGCACCAGCGTCAAACGCGGCAGACAACACCAGGAAGGGGATCAGGTGTCTCTCGTTTACGCCAGCGAGCAACCCGAAGCCGCTCGCCTGGAGGGCGCTCGAGCCGCCAGCTTTACCTGGTGGTATGGCCTGGTGCCCCTGATCGTGGTCGCCTTGTTGGCCTTTGGACTGCTTCTGATGTATTGGAATAATTGGCAAACCATGCGGTTGCTCAAGCATGGTCAAACGGCCATGGCACGGCGGATCGCTGCATCGATCCCCGTCCTTGACCCCAACGCGAAGATCACGGTCGCTTCCATCCGTGAATTGGCCAAGGCGATGACGCACTACACCTTCGACGCCGACGGCCAATCCGTCATTGCGGTCTCCAAGGAAGTGAATGTAAGGAAGAAACGAGGCGAGCCAGCCGAGGCGGAGGTTTCCGTTTTGTATCGCGCTCTACGTCCGACGTTCAACGTGCTCTATGAAGGCCACCTCAAGGACATGATGACGGGCCGCATCTCCTTCCTTGGCAAACTGCTTTACTGTCTGCCGGGACCGGCCGGCGTGGCGACCCTGTGGTGGCTTTTCACGATATAGAATCGCCGCGCCTCTCGGTGCGTCATTTCTTCTGCCATTGATCCTCCTGCTCCAGGACCGACCGCACGGCTGGCCCATCGATCCATTGGCGAGCTTCCGCATCGTCCCGGAGATAGGCGTCCCAAAAGGCGGACGAGACGGCCAAGATGGCCTTGTGATGATTCGGGTTGCGTTTCTCTCTCTCGAAAGGCAGACCACGATCGTTGAAAGCGGAATGCTCGGCCTTGTGCAGCACCAGTTGATACTTCCCGCCCTCCGGCAGCGCGGGGAAGACGAGCAGCCGCGTTTGCGGCGTCTGGCCGCCGATGACGCCGCCGTCGTTCGTGCCCGTGAGCAGCAGGCAGGGGAGCTTCATGTCACCGAAGGCGGCCTTCTGATCGCTGGATTGCCGCGCCGAGCTGGGGCTCATGATCACCGCCGCTTTGATCCGTTCATCCTTCATGGAGGGGCCGATGGGAAACCGCTGGCCACAAACGGCCTGGGTCGTGCCTGCTCCGAAGGAATGCCCCGACATGCCGATTCGCTTCAGGTCCAGCCTGCCGTGCAGGAAATGGCCCGGCTGCTGGTGCCATGGTTCAAGCTGATCGAGCACCGCTTTGACGTCCGCCACCCGCAGGAGCAAATTCTCGGCGTTGGCGGCCCGCTGCATGGCGGCCAGGCGCTGGGCGACCGGCTTGTCCTTCCACACCGATTCATCGCTCCCGGGATGCTGCACCTGGATGACGACATAGCCTCGGCCGGCCCAGTGGCGGCTGGTGAAGACGTTGCCCTCGCGGCTGCCGCCCAGCCCGTGGCTGAAGAGGATCACGGCCGCGGGCGTTTGGCTCATGGGCAAATAGACGCGCAAGGGGATGTCCCGCGATCGCTTCGCATCGTGCAAGGTTACGTCCTTGTGTTCGATCGTGCCCGGCTCCGTGGTCAGCGGATCGTACTTTACCCGCGGCGAATCCAAAGCCAGGAGCGGCCAGGCGAACAGCAGTCCCAAGAGGACAAAGGCTCGTTTCATGGTTCGATCTCGGAGCAAGGGGCAGCGATCAATCGGTCGTGAATCATAAACCCCGGCCAGCGCGAAAGCGACCGCATGGAGATGATGATCCCAATGAATTTCACAGGGAAGGGTCAAAGAGCGTTGCGACGGGTCGTTTGTCCGTGGTGGTCTTGCGCGGGATGTGCTCAGCCGTTCGGCCTTTGCCGTTCGGGAAGGACGGGCAAGTCAACTTGCCCTCGTCCTGCAACTTAAGCAGCAAGCGGTTCCAGTCAGCCGGTTGGCCGGGTAGGCCCATCTCGGCACACTCGTCGCAGAAACGCTGGTTCAACTCCGGATCGGCCAGCACCCGGTCGATCGAGGCTCCCTGGCTGGCCCTGGTGAAGGCTTCGAGGATGACCCGTGTGATCAGCGATTTGAGCCACGCCTTGGAGGTTTGCTCCGGCGTTCGCGGCGCGCTCAAGATCGGCTCCAGCCCGCCGTTCAAAGGGTCGCCTTCCGCGGCCTGGGCGATTCGCCTTGTGGCCTGCCGTTGGTATTTCTGTGAGAGTTCGAAACCGATCCAGCGCCGGCCCAGCTTTTTAGCGACGGCCAGAGTCGTCCCCGAACCGGCGAAGGGATCGAGCACCACGTCGCCGGGGTTGGAGGAAGTGCGGATGATGCGTCCGAGCAACTGTTCGGGCATCTGGCAGCCATGAAAGCCCGCCCGCTCCTTGAACGTTCCCGCCACGCGGGGAAAATACCAGGTCTGTTGTTCGGGGGTGAACCCGCCGGGCACGTCCTGCGGCCGCAAGATCCAGGTGTCATCGGGCAAGCGGCCGGAGGGATTCGCCCTGCTGTCGGCATAGACGAGTTGCCGGGCCGAGGGGACCGCGATCTCGTTTTCGTTGAAGGTGAACCGCTGGGGGTTCTTGACGAAATGGAACAAATGGGCGTGGGACCGCGTGAACTTTTTCTTGCAGTTGACGCCAAAGGTGTAATACCAGATGACCCAACTGCGGCAGGTGAGCTTCAGGTCGTTCTGGGCGATCAGCTTGAACTCGGCCGCGAACTCATCGCCGATGGCCACCCAGAAGGTGCCGTCGTCCTTGAGGGCGCGGACGACTGCCGCCATCCATTGCTTCGTCCAGGCCAGATAGTCGTGATAGTCGCGGTTGTCCTGGTAAACGTCGTACTCATAGCCGATGTTGAAGGGCGGGTCGGCGAAGGCCAGGTCGATGCGGCCCGGCTCCAGTTGAGCCAGTCCCTTGAGACAATCGCCTGGGTGGATGGTGTTGAGCGCGAGTGGCGATTCCATTCCGATGCGTCCTGGAGGTTCTGCCATGGCGAATGGTTCCGCCGCTGGTTTCGATAAAGAAATTATCCGGCTCCTGGCACGCCGGTCAATAGTGAACCCGGTCAAAAGGCGCGTGCCTGGCCGCTCCTTCTTATTTTGCATCAACCAGCTTTTTGCCAAAGACCTTGGCCACGCGGTCGCCAAGCATGGACAAGGGTTGACGCAGATTTGGCTCATGGGCCAGCGACCATTTGATTTTTTTGTACTGTGTGAGCAGCGAGCGATGGCCTTCCGATTTGAGCCGATCGCCAATGACCTCGGCGGCCACCGTGACGCCGACGCCGACCAAGAGCCCCGCCAGGGCGCCCAAACCCGCGGTGCCGAGGGTGCCGCCGACGGTGCCCATCATGGCCGGGAGTACATAGGAAGCCACCGTTCGCGTTCTTCCCGTCAAGGAGCGAATGCCTTCCGCAGCTTGATCCATGACGCGAAACTGATCCGCAAAATAGGCTTCCAGTTCTTGATGATGTTTTGCCGCCGCTGCGGGGTCGGTTGGGATATGGGCTCCTTTTTGCGAATGTTGCCAAAGATAAGCACGAAGCGCATCAGCGTCTTGAAATTTGCTGAATGCCGTATTGAGAAGCTCCACCGGATGTTGATGGGGAGTGGACGACATCAAAACGTACAAACCAATGGGGGGTAGCGGCGTTTCGCTGCGTAAGTTATCGCTCAATAGGTGTGGCGCGGACGAACCATGGGGTAGCTGTTCCAAGAGACGCTTCAACAGATAATCCTTGAAGAGCCGGGCATGGTACATGGTCACCGATTCGAAGTGGGGATCGGGCACATAGGCCCCGGCTACCTCTTCCGCGATGAGATTGAGCAGCATCAAGCGGAAGCGGTTGATCAGGCCTCCGGACAGACGCGGGCCTTCCTCGGGCAGCTTGTGATAAAGCTGCCAGACGCGATCGAACCAATGGGGAGGTCCCGCCAATAGGCCCGCCAGCAATTTGCCGCCGCGGATGGGGCTGTCGAGCAACTCCGGGGCGCGGCTGGCCCGCTCATTTGTGGTTTGTGTTTGGGCCTGCTGCAAAACCTGGTAGAAGGCTTCATGCTCGTCGGGAGTCAGCGGCCGATCGACGGCTGGGTCAAACTGAAAGTGCTCGAGCAATGGCTCAGCCTGCTGCAGCGCTTCCTCGATCAAACGCACCAATTGATCCGGCTGGCCAGGCCGCACGGCTTGAATCGAAAAGCGGGCATCATCCACAATAACGCCCAATTTGCCCGCCGTCAGCTCCATGACGTCGACGTCCTTGCCGGGCACGGAGCCGTCGAAATAAAGCTTCCGGGACAGGACCGCCGTTTCAATGAACCATAGTGCGCTGGCCAATTCCTCGAAGGTGATTTGGTCGGGATTGGCGGTTTGCCCCAAAAGGACCAAGGAGCCGCGCTGCAAGGAGCGCAAATTCAGAAGCGAGGATCCGTTGTAGCGAACCGAGGCAGTCATAGGGCTTCATTTTCGTTAACAAGAACGCGCAGCCATGTCAGCATGGACGGCTCCATGCAGGTCGACGGCGTGTGAAGTTTATCAAATCGCCGTCGATATGGCTATGACCGAAGGGGAGTTCCAAAAAGGTTAGCCATCCGCATCGCGCTGCCCCGATGGCGGCAGCCCTATCGCCGCCCCCCATACGGCCATGGATCTGATGGAGTCGGTCCGCGTCACCGCGGTTCGCTGGGGGGCAATTGGCCGGTGCGGGTTTGGCCTTGCTGGTTGGCTTGCCAATAAGTGCCAGTGTCGATGTCCAGGCAGGTGAGCCAACCGGCGCCGTAGACCCAGGTATCAATGCACACGGCGTGGCCGATGTTGAGCGGTTCGCCGGTCTTCTGAGCCGTGTGGCCGCAGATCATGATTTTGCCCGAGCAATGGGGTGGGGCAAAGTCGAAGGGTTCCCAAAAAAGCCGGAGGTCGGGCTGGGCGTCGAGGGACAGGTCGGAGACGGCGTTGGCGTGCACGAAAAAATGGCGGTCGGTTTCATACCAGTCGAAGAGTTCGAGGTCGATGAAATCCCAATGTTCTTCCGGGATGTCCGCGAGGGTGACCTCGCCGCCCCCGGCATAGGAGGCCAGGGTCGCGTCGCCGCCATAGATGCGCCAATAGGTGAAGGCCTGCGCCGAATCCCGGGCTTGCAGCATCATGATCTCATGATTGCCTCGGAGCGGGATCAGTTTTTGCGTCTGGTAGCGCTGGATCAGCCAATCCAGGACGCCCTTGGAGTCGGGGCCGCGGTCGACGTAATCCCCCAGAGAGATGATCAGGTCGTCAGGCTGAAAGGGGACGTAGGCCGCCAGCGCGAGCAAGGCCTTCGAGCAGCCGTGAATGTCACCCAGGGCGAGGGTTCGCATCAGTCCGCACAGGCCTCCGCATGTTGCCGCATCCGTTGCCAGAGGTCGGCGACGTGGCGTTGTTCCGTGAGTTCCGCGCCGATGGAGACGCGGACTATCCAGCGCTCATCGAGCCGAGCCGTTGTCAGATAAGCATGCCCTGATCGGTTCAGTTGGTCAACCCACTTCAGCGTGTGGCGGTCCAGTTCCGCGCCGCTTAACCCCGTCGGCTCGTGGCGCACGCAAACAGTTTGCAGCGGGATGGGGGCGAGGAGCCGCCACCGCGGCGTTTGTCGAACCTGCTCCGCGAACCAATGCGCGTTGGCCAGATCGCGCCGCAGCCGCCGCTGCAAGCCGCGGACGCCTTCGCTCCGCAGCAAGCACCAGAGCTTGAGCGCCCGGAAGCGCCGGCCCAGGGGGATGCCCCAATCCCGGTAGTTCTTGACTCGACCGTCCACCGAGGAGCGCAGATAACTGGGATTCGTCGACATGACCCGGACGAGATGATCGGGATCGCGAACGTAATAGAGGGAGCAATCGAAGGCCGCGCCCAGCCATTTATGAGCGTTGATGACGAGGGAATCGGCCTCCTCGATGCCGGACCACAGGGACCTGCATTCGGGCAGGATCATGGCCGAACCTCCCATGGCGGCGTCGACGTGCACCCACAGGGAGTGGTCGCGCTTCAATGCCGTGATCGCCGCAAGCGGATCAATGGCCGTGGTCGTGGTCGTGCCGATGGTGGCGACGACGGCCGCCGGGACCCGGCCCGCGGCACGATCCTCCCGCACGGCTTCGGCCAGGGCGTTGGCGTCCAGGGCAAAGTTAGCATCCACGGGAATCTGCCGCACGAACTCCTGACCGAAGCCCGCCAAGAGGGCCGCCTTGAGGACCGAACTGTGGCTGTGCGTGGAGACGTAAACCGTGAGCGGCGGTTCATGCCCTTGCAGCCCGCCCCGAGCCAAGCTGAAGTTGGACGCTCGCTCCCGGGCACAAAGCAGGGCCACCAGGGTGCAGGTCGAGGCGGTATCCTGGATCACGCCTTGCCAATCGGCCGACAGGCCGAGCATGCCGCGCAGCCAATCCGTGACCACCTCCTCCAGTTCCGTAAGCGCGGGGCTGGATTGCCACGACAATCCCAGCGTGCCCAGTCCCGTGCTGAGGAAATCGCCCAAGACGCTGGAGAGCGAACCGTTCGAGGGAAAATAGCCGAAGAAGCGCGGATGCTGCCAATGAAACACGCCCGGCAGCAGGATGCTGTCCAGATCGGTGAAGATCGCATCAAATCCTTCCGGCTCCTCCGGCGGCGCGCTCGGCAGCTTGGCCTTCAATTCGCCCGGCTCCACGGCGGGCAGAATGGGGCGGCTTTCCAGGGTCGATCGATAGTCCGCGATCCAATCGATCATGCGATGGCCGATCTGGCGAAATTCTTCCGGGCTCATGGATCAACCTTCCAGATACATCAACAGCAGGGCCACGTCGGCGGCGGTGATGCCGCTGACTCGGCTCGCCTGGCCGACCGTCGTCGGCCGGACCTTGGTCCATTGCTCGCGGGCTTCCATTCGCAGTTGGGGCAAGCCGCTGAAATCAAAATGGGCCGGGATGCGTTTGTGTTCGATCTGGCCCAGCCGTTCGACGTATTGCATTTGCCGCTGCAGATAGCCGGAGTATTTGGCTTCCAGGACGACCTGTTCGACCGCTTGACGATGGCCTCCCGCCGCTTCGGCCAGGGGCGAATGCATGGCGAGCAGTTGTTCCCATGTGGTCTCGGGCCGGCGCAGCCATTCTTCGAGGGTGCGGCCTTCGTGCCGCTGTTGCCGCAGGAGCGCTTGCAGCCGTTGTATCGACTGTTCCTTGGTCTGCAGCCGCTGCCAGGCCAGATCGTTCACCAAACCGATGCGCCGGCCGATGGGGGAGAGCCGGCGGTCGGCGTTGTCGTGCCGGAGCATGAGGCGATACTCGGCCCGGGAAGTGAACATGCGGTAAGGCTCCTCGACGCCGCGAGTGACCAGGTCGTCGATCAAAACGCCCAGGTAGGCCTGGCTGCGATCCAAGATGAGCGGCTCTTGCCCCTTGATCTTGAGGGCGGCGTTGATCCCCGCGAGCAGCCCCTGGCCGGCGGCCTCCTCGTAGCCCGTGGTGCCGTTGATCTGGCCGGCAAAATACAGTCCATCGACTTGTTTGGTCTCCAGTGTCGGCTTGAGCTGCGTCGGCGGTGCGTAATCATACTCCACGGCGTAGCCAAAGCGCATGATCTCCGCCCGCTCCAATCCGGGCACCATCTGGATCATCCGCTCCTGCACGTCCATGGGCAAGCTGGTGCTGATGCCGTTGACGTAGTATTCCAGCGTGTTGTACCCCTCCGGCTCCAGAAAAAGCAGATGCCGGCTCTTGTCAGCGAAACGGACGATCTTGTCCTCGATGGAGGGGCAATAGCGCGGCCCGCGGCTTTGAATCTGACCGCTGTACATCGGGGCGCGGTGCAGGTTCCGACGAATCAGTTCATGGATGGCATCGTTGGTGTAGGTGATGTAACAGTTCAATTGCGGCTGCGGGAGGGCGTCGGTGGCGAAGCTGAAGGGCTGCGGGTCGTCATCGCCGGGTTGCACGTCAAGGCGCGAGAAGTCGATGGTCCGGCCATTGAGCCGGCACGGGGTGCCGGTTTTGAAGCGGGCCAATTCGAAACCTGCCGCGGTAAGGCTGCCGCTGAGTTGTTCGGCGGCCTGGTCGCCCGCGCGGCCGCCCTTCGCCTTGGCCTCGCCGGTGTGCATGATGGCTTGCAGAAAGGTGCCGGTCGTGAGGATGACGCAGGGCGCGCGGTACATCGTCCCGCCCCGGCCCTCGACGCCGAGCACGCGGTAGGGCGCCGCGCTGGATCCGCCGGGGGGTTGATCGGCGATGAGGATCCTTTCGACCGTCTCTTGCCGCAGGGTGAGGTTCTCTTGCTGCTCAATGACGTGCTTCATCGTGAACTGATAGAGTTTCTTATCGCACTGAGCGCGCGGCCCCTGCATGGCAGGGCCTTTCTTGCGATTGAGAACGCGGAACTGCAAACCCGCGCGGTCCGTGACGCGGCCCATTTCGCCGCCCAGGGCGTCGATCTCGCGGACGAGATGCCCCTTGCCCACGCCGCCGATGGCCGGGTTGCAGCTCATCTGTCCGACGGTGTCGCAGTTCATGGTCAACAGGGCGGTGCGCCGTCCGAGCCGCGCGGCGGCCAGGGCGGCTTCGCAGCCGCTGTGGCCCGCGCCAACGACGACGACATCATAGGAATAGGTTAACGTGGACATCGGTTCGTTCGGCTATTTTATGGTTTGTCGTCCGCTCGCCACGGCGCAGTGCCGAGAATTCCTCCAAGGATTCCACTATAACAGGCCCACATGATCACGCCGCATGTGAAAGCGCTTCTCTTGGATGCCGTGGGGACCACGATCCATCCGATCCGTCCCGTGGCGGAACTGTACGCCGAGGTGGGGCAGCGCTTCGGCCACGCACTGCCCATCGAACTCATCGCCCAGCGGTTCCGCCTGGCGTTTCAGCAGCAAGCTCATCTTGACGACGTCTGCGGCCGGCGCACCGATGCCCGCCGGGAACGGCAACGCTGGCAGGCGATTGTGGCCGAGGTCTTTGAAGTGCCCGCCGAACCCAGCCATCTCTTCGAGGCCCTGTGGGAAGCCTTTGCCGAGCCGAGCGCCTGGCGGGTTTACCCCGACGTCGTCCCCGCGCTGGAGCGCTGCGCGGCGCTGGGGCTGCCAGTCTACCTCGCTTCCAATTTCGACGATCGGCTGCACGGCCTGGTTCGCGGCCTGCCCGAGCTCCGCCGCCTCGCCGGCTGTTTCGTCTCCTCCGACCTGGGCTGGTCCAAGCCGGCGGCCGCGTTTTTCCTGGCCATCCGCGAACGCTTGCAGCTTCCCCTGGCCGACCTGCTCATGGTCGGCGATCATCCGGAGCATGACCTGGCTGGGGCGCGGGCCGTCGGCCTGCCCGCCGTGCTCATCGACCGCGAAGGCAACTCATCGTTGCCAAACGCCCTCCGATCGCTGCTGCCATTATTCGACTGAATTTCCAGGCATCATCCTTTCCCATGCCTTGCACCATGATTAAACTTGACCCAAGACAGGGAAGGACTGGACGTGCTGCATCAGAAAGGCGCAGCCCGTGCCGGAACGATCATGGTTTCACATGACCACGTTGGCACAAGGAGACTCAGATGAACAACCAGACACGCTTGCGTTGGTGTCTTGCCGCACTGTGCGTATTGGCCACGGTGGGGATTTCCCTCTCCACGGCCGCCGCCGAGGAAACGTTCGATAGCCTGGTGCGCCGGCTGCAAGGGGAAAAAGGCAAGTTCGCCGAGCGGCACATGGCGCTGCTCAAGGAGCGATATGACCTGGCGAATCGAGCCGCTGCTGGCGCGACCATGTCGCGCGGCAAGCCCGTTCAGGAAGGCGTGCGGGTGAAGCTGCCCGAGGGTATGACCTGGGAGAAATTGGCGGCCATGTCCCCCGAGGAAATCCGCGAGAAAAACCTGTGGCCCGCCGGGTTTTATCCGCTGCCCCATCCGCATCACGAGGCCGGCGGCATGGTGTTTCCCAAGTTTTTGATCGATGAGACCAAGAAACAGACCGACCGCGATCTGACCCGCTTCGACCTCGACTTCGACCTGCCCGATCACTTGCTGCCCGAATTCCCCGCGCCGATCTACCTGACCACGCGGCCCGATCTGGGCGACGTCTCCAAGGGCCAATTGGTCACGCTGAGCAATTTTAACGACCTGTTCAAGGACGTCCTCAATCCCAAGCAGCTCGAAGGCTTGCGGCTGCTCGTGACGCCGTTTCCGCAGCAGCAATTCAATGCCACCGAGGATCGCCGCAGCTTAAAAGCCCATCAGGGCGTGGCCTGCTTCGACTGCCATGCCAACGGCCACACGAACGCCGCCACGCACACCGTCGGCGATATTCGGCCCAACGAGCACCGCCACCGCATCGACACGCCCACGCTGCGCGGCGTCAATGTGCAGCGGCTCTTTGGCTCGCAGCGGGCCCTCAAGACCATCGAGGATTTCACGGAGTTCGAGCAGCGGGCCGCCTATTTCGACGGCATCCCCGCCGATGCCACCCGCAAAGGAACAAATGTCCTCGAACGCGGCAGCCAGGTCCACTTCATGGCGGAATTCCAAGCCCTGCTCGACTTTCCCCCCGCGCCGAAGTTGAATGTCTTCGGCAAGCTCGACCCCGCCAAGGCCACTGCCAGCGAGATGCGCGGACAAGAGATTTTCTTCGGCAAGGGGCAATGCGCCACCTGCCACACCCCGCCTTACTACACCGACAATCTGATGCATAATCTCCAGGTGGAGCGGTTCTTCAAGGAAAAGATGATCAACGGCCGCAAGGCGTCGGCGGACGGCCCCATCAAGACCTTCCCCTTGCGGGGCATCAAGGATTCGCCCCCGTATCTGCACGATGATCGGCTCCTCACCCTGGAGGACACGGTGGAGTTCTTCAACCTGGTCCTGGGCTTGAAGCTGACGGCGGAAGAAAAGAAGGACCTGGTCGCCTTCTTGCGCTGCCTCTAGCATCGTGCGGCATCGCCATGCCATGGCTCCCCGCCAGGGTTTCCTTCCTGGCGGGGATTTTTTTATTGCCGACTCTGACGGCCTCGTTCGTCTATCCCTGGCCGCCTTCCCTGGTATGATGAGGGAAAGAGCAAGAGAACCGGCGGTTGCTTCCGGAGGTGGCGAACGATGAAAGGCTTGTTGCGGGTGCTGTTGACGTGGGTCGTTCCCGCGGCGATCGTGGGCGGCCTGGCGTGGCTGGGGTGGTGGACTCAAGAACTTTGGAAACCCTGGCTTTTACCCTCGTCCAGCCAAGCGGATCATGATGAGCACGATCACGAAGAGCATGACGACCGCGCCACCAACGTGCTCAATCTGTCCGACTCAGCCCGGGCCAACCTGAAACTGCAAACGGCGCCGGCGGTCCTGTCGACCTATTGGCGGACGGTGGAAATCCCCGGCACCGTCGTCGAACGGCCCGGCTTCAGCCACCGGGGCATCGCCGCTCCTTTGGCCGGCGTCGTGACGCGCATCATGGCCATCCCCGGCGACCCGCTCAAGCCCGGCGATCCCCTCTTCACCCTCCGGGTCATCAGTGAAACCCTGCAGACCAGCCAGGCGCAACTGTACAAAACCGCTCGGGACCTGGAGATCAACGCCGCCGAGCAGGCCCGCCTGCAAACCACCCCCGACGCCGACAAGCTCTTTCGCAGCCGACTCATTGAGCTGGGCTATGAACGGCAGCGGCTGGCCGCGAGTCTGGACACCTATCGCCAGGACCTGATCGCCCGCAGTCTCGATGAGGAACAAATCCAGAACGTGCTCAAGGGGCAATTCGTCACCGAAATCACCATCCGCATTCCGCGGCGGAGCCAGGAGAACGACGTCACGGCGTATGAGCTGGAAGAGATGAAAGTGCAAATGGGGGAACTGGTGCAGCCGGGGCAGACCTTGGCCCTTATCGCCTCGCACGATCAGTTGGAGATCGAAGGCCATGCCTTCGAGCATGAGGCCGCGTTATTGCGGCGGGCCGCGCTGGAGGGACGCACCCTGGCCTGGCTGTCGAGCGACGCCGCCGAGGCGCTGTGGCCGGCTTCGATGCCCGAGCTGCGCATCCGCTTCGTCGCCAATCACGTCGACCCGGCGACGCGGATGTTTTCCTTTTACCTGCCCATCACGAATCAGTATCGGGAAATGACCGACCCCTCGGGGAAGCCCAAGCGGCTGTGGCGGTTTCGCCAGGGGCAGCGGGTCCGCATCGGCGTGCCGGAAGAGCCGATCGAAGGCGTGTTTGTTTTGCCCTCTGCCGCCGTGGTTCGCGAGGGCTTGGAGACCTGGGTCTTTCGAGTGAATGGCGATCTGCTCGTGCGCCGGCCGGTGCATCTCTTGTTCGATGACGGGCAAAACATGGTCCTGGCCAACGACGGCGGCATCACGGTGGGCAACGTCATCGTGATGAATCAGGCCGCCCTGTTGCAGCGCGCCCTCCGGGCGCAGTCCATGGGCGGCGGCGGTCATGGCCACGACCACTCCGGCCACTCCCACGATCATTGAGCGGCGTTAACTGGAGCAACGGACTTCGGTCTCTTGCAAATACTCGGCGGCTTGCTCGGGCGGCACGGGGTTGATGTAAAAACCGGTGCCCCATTCGAACCCGGCGATGCGGGTCAGGCGCGGGATGATTTCGATGTGCCAGTGATAATGAGGCAGGGACTGGGCGTCGAAGGGCGCGGTGTGCACGATGTAGTTGTAGGACGGGCGATCCAGCGCCGTTTCGATTTTACACAAGACGGTCTTCAGCACGCCCGCCAAATCCTCCACCTCCAATTTGTGAATGTTCTCGAAGTGGCTGCCATGCTGCTTCGGGATGATCCAGGTTTCGAAGGGAAAGCGGCTGGCAAAGGGACAGATGGCCGCGAAGTGCGAGGATTCCAGAACGATGCGCTTCGCCGCGTGCAATTCCTGCTGGATGATGTCGCAGTAGATGCAGCGGCCCCGATATTGATAAAACGCCTTGGAGCCGTTCATCTCCTCCTGCACGTTGATGGGGACGATGGGCGTGACGATGAGTTGCGAGTGGGTGTGTTCGAGGGAAGCGCCCGCCTGGGAGCCGACGTTCTTGAAAAGCATGCCATAGACGAGCCGGGCGTCCTTCTTGAGATCGACGAGGCGGTCCCGGTAGACCCAGATCATTTCGCGGAGGTTGTCCTCGCTGAGTTCGGTGAGGGATTCCTTGTGCTGCGGGCATTCGATGATGACTTCGTGGGCGCCAATGCCGTCCATGCGGTCGTAGATGCCGTCGCCGCGCTTGTTGAGGTGGCCGTCCACCTGCAGGGCGGGGAAGCGATTGGGGACGACGCGGACGCGCCAGCCGCGCTGGTTGGCCTGCGACTCCCTGGCGCGGTAGGCGAGAATCTCGGCGGGCGTCTTGTCTTCATTGCCCTCGCAAAAGGGGCAGAGCGAACCGGGCAGGGCGTCGACGCAGGATTCCTTGCGGCGCATGAGCGGCCGCTTGGCCCGATCGGTGGCGATGATGACCCAGCGGCCCACGATCGGGTCCTTGCGCAGCTCCGGCATGGTCAGGCCGCGGACCGTGAACCCGGGCAACACCAAGGCTTGGCTCAAGGTGGATTCGGGCGGTTGATCCATGCGCGTGCCTCTCCTCTATCGGCGGTTACACGTCCCAATTAATACGTTCGAAATCGGGGGAAGGTCGAATCGTGGCCAGATACTCCTCGCGCGGCGCCCGTTCGCGGCTCTGCCCGCCTTGCCTTAAATCCACGCAAAAGCGCAGCTCGCCATCGACGGGCACGTGCATCAGGTCGAAGGGAATGGCGATGGTGGCGACCTGGTCGATGCCCACTTCCACGGCCTGGGCCTTATCCGGATGCCGTTCGCTGCCTTCGTACCAGGAGACGCGGGGCGCGCCGCCAGGCTGTTCGATGACCACTTCCATCGGCGGGTCCATCGGCAACAAGACGCGAATCTCATCCACGTTCGCCAGGGCCGCCTTGGCGGAACCCTCGAAGTCGAGGCGAATGAGCAGCCGCTGGGGCGTGAAGCCGAAATGCAGTTCGTGAATCCATCCCGCCGTGGCCATCGCCATGGTGCCGCGCTCGTTGCCGGGCAGGTAAACCCCGGCCCCCATCCATTCGATGGGCCGCCGGCGGCCATCCACCCTCACCTCCAGGAAAGAGCGGGGCTGCGTGTAGGTCGGGCGGGGCGCCCGGGCGGCGATCGGCAGATGGAGATCGTCCGGCGGCGCTTCGCCCAGGAGATGATAAACGTTTTGCAAATGGCGGCGGAACAGGAAGTCGAATAAGCCGTCCTGGGCGCTCGAATGCTGCGGCCCGTACCACCAATTCCAATCGCTGCCCTCGGCGATGTAGATTTCCCGCCAGGCCCGCTCGACGAGCTTGGCGTCGAGCGGCCGTTCGCCTTGCCTTCGGACCAGATGGTCGCGGGTGCGATGGAGCAGGTCCCAGGCCGTGTTATCCTCGTGGTGGCCGATCCAGATGTCGAAATTATGATTGATCCAACTGCCCGCGGCGAGGTAGGGGAGCGACGTCCGCGGCGGGTGCATCTCCAAATAATCCATGATCCGCACGGGCTTGACGTCCACGCTGGAGACGCAGCGTTGATAGAGGGTGCGCAGAAAGGCCACGCCGTTGCCCGGATAGTGCTCCCAGCAATTTTCGCCGTCGAGGATGACCGGGACGAGGGCCGGCTCCGACCCGCTGACGCTCGAGCCGATGCCGCGCAGCTTGCTGATGAAGTCTTCCGCCGCCGAGACGCTGTCGCTGCGCTGATAGTGAAAGCCGATCAAGTCGCTCAGGGCATGATCGCGGAACACGATGCTCAGTTCCTTGCCGTGCTCGCTGACCCGGCTCGGTTGGTAAAGCGCCTGCGGATTGCGCACGTGGCCGCGCTGGTCCCGGCTGACGTAGCCCTTGGTGGATTGACTGAGGATTTCCTCGTCGGTGGCGATCCACTTGATGCCATGGTCGGCGAGGAGGGGAATCATCGGCTGGCACACCGACCCCTCGGCGGGCCACATGCCCTTGGGCGCCTGTCCGAAGACCTGCGCGTGATAGGCGACCGCCTCGCGGACATGGAACGCGGCGTCTTCGGGGTAGCCTTGCAGGAAGCGGGGCAGGCGCACGTCGGGCATCGCCTCCCGGGCCAGCTTCTTGTCGATGAGCAGCGGCAGAATGGGATGGTAAAACGGCGTCGTGGTCAGCTCGACCTGGCCGCGGTCCACGAGCTGTTTGTGCAAGGGAAGGATTTTGGCCATGATGTCCCGGTGCTTGTCCAGGACGAGGAGTTTTTCCTCCTCAGTGTACATTTTACCTTTGAGCCGAAGCTCCGCGAGGTCCGCGTCGCGCTCGAAGGCCAGCGGATGAATCCAGGCCAGATTGAACCAGACCTGCAAGTCGCGGAGGTCGCGAACGTTGAAGCGCCGCAAGGCTTCCGGGGCGGTCTGGTGGGCGAGGTCGCGTTTCAAAAACAGTTCGAGGTAGCGCGGCCGCGGCCGGATGAAGTTTTCGAACTGCGCCATGAAAAAGTTGTCGATGACGAAATAGGCCTGCTCGGCCGTCAGGCTCTCGGCTGGCAGGCGCGACAGGTCGAGGAAGCGGTCGCTGGCGTTGTTTTCAACGTAGGCCAGCAGTTGCATGACCAGGCTGGGGACCAGATTGATCGTGCACTGCATCTCAGGGACCTCGAGCAGATGCAGGGCCATGCCGTAGTAATCCTTCACGGCATGCAGGCGCACCCAGGGCATGGGATTCTCGCCGGTGAGGTCATCGGGATAATAAGGTTGGTGCTGATGCCACAGGAAGGCCAGGGCTACATTCGCCATCTTCACTTGCTACACGAGAATGCGATTGCTGCCAAGAGTCACGAGTGGGGATTATAACACAAGCCGCGCGCCGCGGCAAAAGCATCTATTCATGAATCGCCCTTGACAGTCGCCGCGCCGCCCGACATTCTCAATAAGGAAACGTTCACGGCGAAGGGAAGGGAGCGGGGAACGCGTCGATGTCGTTTGCAGCCGATCGCGAACAAGGGATGGCCGCCTTCAAGGCCGGCGCCTGGGAGCAAGTCGTCGCCGCTTTGCCAGGCTACCTCCAGGAACATCCCGAGGACTATGAAGCCGGCACCGTGCTGGCCATGGCCAAACATCGCTTGGGCAAGCATCTCGAGGCGCTCGGGGATTTCGATCGGCTCACGCTCGCTTATCCCAACTCCGCCTCGCTGCGTTATTATCATGGGTTGGTCCTGGAGGAACTGAAGCGTTTCAAGGAAGCGGAAGCCGCTTACCAGACCGCCTTGAAGCTGCGGCCCAAGCATGCCTTGACCATGCAGGCCATCGAGCGGTTGCAGCGTCAGTCAGCCGGGGCGGCCGCGCCTTCTGGAGCCGCGTCCACGCTGGGGGCCATCCCAGAGGATGATGACGATGAACCCATCGACTTGATGTCGCTGAAAATGACGCCGACACCGTCGGCAGTTCCGCCGAAGGTCTCATCGCCGCCCGCGGCAGCCGAGGCTGTGAAACCGGCAGCGCCGCGACCGACGCCCGTGCGGCCAGCAGCCCCGCCCAAGGCCGTCCCGTCTGCTCCAGTGATCGAACCGCCTTCCAAGGTCTTGCCGAAGCCCAAGGTCAATACGCCGGCGCAATCCCCGGCCGTGCCAGTGAAAGCGGTCAAACCTGAAAAGCCGCTCCCGGCCATTCCTTTGCCCGCGAAACCGAAACCGGCCGCCCCCGTTCAAGCCGGCAAGTCCGAAACCGCGCTGCCCGCCATTCCCCTGACGCCGAAGCCGGTGCCCGCCGTCCCTGCCATACCCGCGGCGCCGACCGTCGTTCAGGCTGTCAACGTGGACGAGGGGGACGTCATCGATGACGTGGAATTGGTCGATGACGCGGCCATGCCCGCCATCGTGATCGAAGATGAACCGCCGCAAGTGTTGCGGCCGATCCTGGTCCGCGATCAGCCCGAGATCGTGCTCTTGCCCGATGAATACCAGTTGCACAAGGGGGTCAAGGTCAGCCAGTACAAGGTCAAGGTGTGCCGCTCGGATCGGCTCGAACTGGAAGCACTAAACAAGCTGGGGGCCAAGTCCATCCTGCATGAACTGGACCCCAGCATGCAGGAGAGCCGCTATCCGCAGCGCGTGATCTTCGACCGCGCCCAGGATCGGATCGATCTGAGCCGCGACCCGGCCGTGCCGGGCAAGGTGTACAGCACGACGCAAATCGTGGCCGTGCAACTGGCCTTCGAGGATGAAGGCGCGTCCCTGTTCTTGGCTTTGCGGACCTGGGATGGCGAGTTGATCGATCTCTGCGATGATCTGGTCGATGAAATTGCGGGGGTCAAGCTGTTTCACGCCGCCGCCCATTTGCACCGCATGTTCGGTTGGCCCGTCGAGATCAAGAAAAAGCCCATCGCCGATGCGCTCCCCCGCTTCAAGCACGCCTACCGCACGTTCAAGAACGCCTTTCCCCACTGAGCGGCTCAGGCGGGCACTTCTAACATTTTGCGATACAGCGTTTCGTAATTGGCGGCCCCATGGTCCCAGGACCAATCCTGGAGCATGGCGTTGCGCTGCAACTGCTCCCAGACCTGGGGGGTGTGGCGGAAGCAGCCGATGGCTCTGCGAATGGCCCAGAGCAGGGCCATGGGATGATAATCGCTGAAGGAAAAGCCGGTGGCGATGCCGTGCCGAAGGCTGCCTTCGGTGAGATCGGTGACGCTGTCGGCCAACCCGCCGACGTGGCGGACGATGGGGATCGTGCCGTATTTCAAGCTGTAAAGCTGATTCAAGCCGGACGGTTCGTAAAGACTGGGCATGAGGTACATGTCCGCCCCGGCCACGACCTGATGGGCCAGCCGTTCGTTGAACTCCAAAGCGACAGCCACTTTGTGCGGGAACGTGTTGGCCAGGTAGCGGAGGAAGCCTTCATAAGCCGGTTCGCCGGTGCCGACGACGACCAGTTGCACGTCATGGTTCATCAGGTCCCAGGCGCATCCCTGGATCAGTTCGATCCCTTTCTGCTTGACCAGCCGGCTGACGATGCCCAGGACGGGAACGTCGGGGCGCGTCGGCAAGCCGGACAGCCGCTGAAGATGCTCCTTGCAAATCGCCTTGCCCCAATGAACGTTGCCCACGTCGTAAGTTGCGGGCAGGTAGCCATCGGTGGCCGGGTTCCAGACGGCGTAATCGACGCCGTTCATGATGCCGGTCACTTTATAGCCGTGATCGCGAATGACCGAATCCAAACCGTAGCCACCCTCATAGGTGGCGATCTCGTGGGCGTAGCGCAGGCTGACGGCATTGACCGCGTCGGCGAACACGATTCCGCCCTTGAGGAGGTTGATCATGTCATGGAATTCGAGGTATTCAAATTTGAACAGCTCCCACCCCAGGCCGGTGACGCCGAGTTGCTCCTTGGGGAAGCGCCCCTGGTAGGCCATGTTGTGAATGGTCAGCAGCGACTTCATCCGCCGAAAGCGGGGATCCCCGGCGTATTGCGCGCGCAGCATGACCGGGATCAGGGACGCATGCCAATCATTGACGTGAACGACGTCGGGCCAGAAGTTGAGCAGCGGGCAACTGTTGAGCACCGCTCGGCAGAAGAAGCTGAAGCGCGCGAGATTGTCCTCGTAATCGCGCATCTGGCCGTCGCCGCCCTTGTACTGATAGATCGTGTGGCCGGCGCGGGCGTCGTCGCGGTCGTAATAGACATTGTGTTCGAGGAAATAGATCGGCACGTTGGAGCCAGGCATGCGGCCGCGCCAGAGCCGGCCGTACTCCGAGTGGTGCGCCACGCGGGCTTCGACGCAAACGTCGAGCGGTTCGATGGGCTGACCCGCCTGGCGGCAGGAGCGAAACAGCGGCATCATGACCGCCACGTCATGGCCGCGCCGCGCGAGGGCTTGGGGCAGGGCGCCGCACACATCCCCCAGGCCGCCCGTCTTGGCGAAGGGGGCCGCCTCGGCGGCGGCCAGCAGGATTTTGAGGGGACGATCCGCCTCGACAGGCCATTCCATCGGGGCTTCCTTCAGCCAGAGCCGGATGCGCGGGGCATTCACCAAGAAAACAGAGAGGGCAGTGAAGAGCCAACAGCGGGAGGTTGTGCTTCGCCGTTACCTGTTCACTGCCAAGCCAAGTTTAGCTGGCGGGGCACCCTGCCGCAACCCAACTTGCTGGATCGTTCGGCTTTCCCTGTCCGGCAAGATCGTTAAAGCTTGCAAAGCTCAACAAAAAAGCCCGCGGCGAAGGCGCCGCGGGCTGATCGGTGGTTGAGCAAGACGCTTATTTCTTTACTTCGAACTCGGCGTCGATGACGTCGTCCTTCTTGCCAGGCTCGCTGGGAGTGGGGCCGCCAGGGGCCGGTCCAGCCTCGCCTCCCGCGCCGGCCGCGGAGGCTTGCTTGTACAAGTGCTGCGCCATGGCGTGCGAGGCCTGGCTCAACTGCTCGATGGCCGCCTTGATCGCCGCCGCGTCGTCGCCCTTGACCTTTTCCTTCAGGTTGTTGATCGCCGACGTGATGGGCGCCTTGTCGCTCTCGGCCAGCTTGTCCCCATGCTCCTTGAGGCTCTTTTCGATCTGGTAGATGACCTGATCGGCATGGTTGCGGGCCTCGATCAACTCGCGCTTCCGCTTGTCCTCCTCGGCATGAGACTCGGCGTCGCGGCGCATCTGCTCCACGTCCGACTGGCTCAGCCCGCTCGAGCTTTCGATGCGGATCTTCTGCTCCTTGCCCGTGCCCAGGTCCTTGGCGGAGACGTTGAGGATGCCGTTGTGATCGATGTCGAACGTGACCTCGATCTGCGGCATGCCGCGCGGAGCGGGGGGGATGCCGTCCAGGTTGAACTGGCCCAGCAGCCGATTGTCCGCCGCCATCTCGCGCTCCCCTTGAAACACCCGCACGGTGACGGCGGGCTGATTGTCGTCGGCCGTCGAAAAGACCTGCTTCTTCGTGTGCGGAATGGTCGTGTTCCGCTCGATCAGCTTGGTCATGATGCCGCCCAGCGTCTCGATGCCCAGGGACAGCGGCGTCACGTCGAGCAGCAATACTTCCGACTTGGCTCCCAAGAGGAGCTGGGCGCCCTGAATGGCGGCGCCAATGGCTACCACTTCGTCGGGATTGACGCCCTTGTGGCCTTCCTTGCCGAAAATTTCACGCACCAGGGCCTGCACCCGGGGAACGCGGGTCATGCCGCCGACCATAACCACTTCGTCGATCTCCTTGGGCGAATAGCCTGCGTCCTTGAGGGCCCGCATGACCGGCCCTCGGCAGCGCTCGACGAGGTCTTCCGTGAGCTGCTCGAACTTGGCCCGGGTGATCGAGGTGACCAGGTGCTTCGCCCCCGAGGCGTCGGCCGTGATGAAGGGCAGATTGATCTCGGTCGTCATCTGCTGCGACAGGTCCTTCTTGGCTCGCTCGGCGGCTTCCTTGAGACGCTGCATCGCCATTTGATCCTTGCGGAGGTCGATGCCATGTTCCTTCTTGAACTCATCGGCCAGATGGTTGATGAGGGCGTCGTCCCAATCGTCGCCGCCCAGGTGCGTGTCGCCGTTGACCGCCTTCACCTCGAACAGGCCGTCGCCCACGTCGAGCACGGAGATGTCGAAAGTGCCGCCGCCCAAATCGAAGACGGCGATCTTTTCGTTTTTCATCTTTTCCAGGCCATAGGCCAGCGACGCCGCCGTCGGTTCGTTGATGATCCGCATGCGCTGCTTGATCGTCTTGGCGGTTTTGGGGTCTTCGAGTTCCCATTCGGGATCGAAGCCGGCGATCTTGGCGGCGTCGATGGTCGCTTGCCGCTGCGCGTCGTTGAAATAAGCGGGCACGGTAATGACCGCCTTGCGGACCTTGTGGCCCAAATAGTTTTCGGCGGCTTCCTTCAGCTTGCGCAGGATCATCGCCGAGATTTCGGGCGGCGTATATTCCTTGTCGCCGATCTTGACCTTGACCAGATCGCCGGGCGCGCCGACGATTTGATAGGGGACCAATTTCTCCTCCGCCTCGACTTCATGATGGCGCCGGCCCATGAAGCGCTTGATGGAGTAAATGGTGCGCTTGGGGTTGGTGATGGCCTGCCGCTTGGCCGGATCGCCGACCAGGATGTCCCCCTTGTCGGTGAACGCGACCACGCTGGGGGTGAGGCGATTGCCTTCCTGGTTGGGGATGACCTTGACTTCGTTTCCTTCCATGACCGAAACGACCGAATTGGTCGTGCCCAGGTCGATGCCTATGATTTTCTCTTCAGCCACGTTCTATTCTCCTTGAATTGAGTCGTGCAAACGTCGGGTGCCTCGCCTACACGTGATGATTTCGCGTTGACTTGCCCATTAATGCCAGGATTAAAGCAATCAATGTGCCGCATGAACTAAGAATAATTATTTTGCGTAAGTAATTGATATAATAGAGTTTACGAAATAATTTATAAGTCCGTCTCGGAATTTTTGACTGCCAAAATGAACACGTCAGCCAAAATGGCTTAGTCAGAGTTTGGCTTCAGCAATAGCTGTTGCCAAAATGGCATGACGATTTGGATTTTTCACCGGAACCTGTTGTCCTCATCAAGTTTCTGATTGACGTGTGTCTAGTAGCCCCATAACATGTTACGAAATTATCAAGATTTTTCGCCACGAGATGGGACATGACGCGCAAATCGGACAGTCACCCGGCCTCCGCCGCCAAAGCCGCCGCTCAACTGAAAGCCTTACGATCCCAGATCGATAAGCTGGACCACCAAATCCTGAAATTGTTGAACGAACGGGCCGCCCGTGCCGCCGAAGCGGGCCAGATCAAATCCGAGCAGGCGAACGAAATCTTCGCTCCGGCCCGCGAGGAAGAAATCCTGCAAAATCTGCTTCACAGCCACAAGGGGCCGCTCGACGTCCAAACGATCCGTGCCATCTTCCGCGAATTGATGAGCGGCTCGCGGGCGCTGCAGAAAGTGCTCAAGGTCGCCTACTTGGGGCCGGAGTACAGCAACTGCCACCTGGCCGTCATCGAACGCTTCGGCACCAGCATCGACTTCATCGGCGTCGGCAGCATCCCGGCCGTGTTCGAGGAAGTCAACCGCGGCCATGCCGACTTTGGCATCGTGCCCCTCGAGAATTCCATCGATGGACGCTTGAGCGACACGTTGGAGATGTTTCTCCGCCTGCCGCAAATCCACATCACCTCCGAGGTGCGCTTCCGCATCCATCATCATCTCATGGCGAACGTGACGCAGCAGGAGATTCGCCGCATCTACAGCCGGTCGCAAATCCTGTCGCAATGCCGCAATTGGCTGAGCAAGAACGTGCCCCACGCCCAGATCGTGGAAGTGACCAGCACGGGCGTGGCGGGGGAATTGGCGCAGCGCGAGCCGGGCGCCGCCGCCGTCGCCAGCCGCCACGTGGCCCAGCGGTTTGGACTCAAGATTCTATTCGAACAAATCGAGGATTCCCTGGTGGGCATCTCGCGCTTTGCCGTCGTCGGCAACCATCCCGCTCCCCGCGGCGGCAAGGACAAGACCGCCCTGCTCATCCACCTGGGCAAGCACCCCGGCAGCCTTGCCGACGCTCTGAACATCTTCAAGCAAAACAAAGTCAACATCGGCGTCATTGAATCCTATATGGCCCGGTCGGGCAAGGATGAGTCGGTCTTCTTTCTCGACTTCGAAGGCCACATGGATGAGCCGAAGAGCAAACGCACGATTGAGGCCCTGCACAAACGCTGTGAAAAGGTGACGGTCCTGGGATCGTTCCCCGCCAGCATCGTCAATGATGAGTAGGCCGCGCCGTACCGTTTCCCCACTCGCTTGCGGGTGGGGTTGCTTTTTTGATGGACCTGACGACGCCAAGCCGAGGCTGATCGGCCTGCCCGCGCGGCGGAGGACGCCGCCGGCCGCGTTCGCCCCGAGCCGGCTTCGTTCGGAAGGATCTCCGCGATCATGACCACAACCACCCCATCGAAGCGCCGCGTTTTGAGCGGCGTGCAACCCTCGGGCAAGCTGCATCTGGGCAACTACTTCGGCGCCATCAAGCAGCACATCGCCCTGCAAGAGCAGTTTGAGTGCTTCTTCTTCATCGCCGACTACCATTCCCTGACCACGATCCGCGACGCCAAGACCCTGCACGAGCACGTCCTCGACGTCGCCCTCGATTATCTGGCCCTGGGGCTGGATCCCCGGAAGGTCGCTTTCTTTCGCCAATGCGACATTCCCGAGGTGACGGAACTGGCCTGGATTCTTTCCACGGTCACGGGCATGGGACTGCTCGAGCGGGCCCACTCTTACAAGGACAAGCTGGCTCGGGGGATCGCTCCCAGCGTCGGCCTGTTCACCTATCCCGTCCTCATGGCCGCGGATATTTTGATCTACCGCTCCCACCTCGTCCCCGTCGGCCAGGATCAGGTGCAGCACATCGAGATGACCCGCGACATGGCCGGCCATTTTCATCAAACCTACGGCGTGTCGCTTTTTCCCTTGCCCGAAGCCAGGCTGAACGAAGCCGCGGTCGTCCCCGGGCTGGATGGCAAGAAGATGAGCAAATCCTATGGCAATACCATCGACCTGTTCGCCGAGGGCAAACCCCTGAAGAAGACCGTGATGAGCATCGTCACGGACAGCACGCCCCTGGAGGCGCCGAAGGACCCCGCGCAGTGCAACGTGTTCAAGCTCTATTCCCTGTTCGCCAACGCACAGGAGCAGGCGGCTCTGGCCGAGAAGTATCGGGCCGGAGGCATGGGGTATGGCACCGCCAAGACGATGCTGCTCGAGAAGATCGATGCTTACTTTGGCCCGGCGCGGGAGCGGCGGAAGGAACTGGCCAAGAACATGAATTACGTCGAGCAGGTGCTGCTCGAGGGCGCGGCCAAGGCCCGATTGGAAGCCCAGGCAACGATGACCGCCGTCCGCCAAGCCGTCGGCCTGCGGTAGACGCCGGCTAGCCGTTCATCACTCCCTCGCCACCACCGTGTCGTACAGGCCGTAATGGGTCAGCCCCGGATGGCTGTCGATGCCGGTATAGCGCAGCGAGGCGTCCTCGTAGCGGCGAAACGCGAACACGGCCTGGTTCATCTGCTCGGTGTTGAACACCTTGAGCCGCACGAGCAGGTGGAAGGTGTAGGTTGAGGTCCACCTGTCGTACGGTTTATTCCGCCTTGAGGGAGTTCTTGTGAACCTTGTTGGCACTCAAGCAAGCGTCACCCATCAGCCGGTTCATGACCCAGATGTATCATTCCCCGCTGCCGCACTTGAACCACCCTCAAGCGAACTGGGATATGATAGATTCAAGCTCCCGATAGCTTTCCTCGGTCAGTAATGGCCGGGCGTCTCTCAGGAGCCGGTCGATGTCGAGCTTGCCCTTCAGGGCCATGAGCATGGCTTTGATGTCGCCGATGTCCTTGGGCCGGTCAAAGACTTTTTTGAACACGATCAAGTCTTCGGGGGCGTGAATACGGATCGCGCGGCCCTCCAGATCGCGCTTGGGGCTGCGGTCAAGAACCTGGAAATGAAAAGGGTGCCAGGGAAGGAACAGTTCGGTTCGAACGCCTCGGCAGGCGAACGCGGCCAAATGGCCTTTGCCGCGAAAGTCCGCTAACACGGCTTCCAGGTCCAGCGGGTGCGGTTCGGGGCGCAAATGCTGGCAGCCGGCAGAGGCGAATTCATTCACAAGTTCGGGGATTTTGGTGTCCGGGACCAGCGCCAAGACATCGACGTCTTGCGTCAACCGCGGTGGGGCATAATAGTTGTAAGCGATGGCGCCGCCATAGGAACGGCGCAGCCCAAGCCGTTCGAACACCTCCTCGAGCCAATGGATGACGTCGATCAGTCCGGAAAGGTTCATTCGAGTCTTTCGCAAAGTGCGATATAACGCTGGCGGCCCGGTTCTTCGAGATGCCGGCGAATCTCCTCGTCGCGACTCTGTTCTTCGGCGGATTTCGAGTTGTGTATGGCATCCGCGGTACGGAGCAGATCGCGCAGGATGCGGATCCGGTCGGCATCCGTTAGGCCGGCGGCGAACGCCACCTCGGCTGCAATCCCTTCCCGCTCTTTTCGTTCGCGCTCGCTCATTCTGACATCCTAGCAGACACTGCCGTTGTGGAGTACCGTTGGCATGCTTCATCATCGAGTGGATAGGGACGCGTGTCCAACATCCGGTTGGCGAACTCCGGCGGCGTGAAGACCTCGTCGTTGGCCTGGCGAGTCGAGCCCCGTCACAGGGGCCGGGTTCGGTGTCCGGCGCCTTACGGCGTTCGGCTCACCATCGCCAATCGGCTCGCTATCGCACCGCCAACCTTTGCACTTTAATTTGGACGGTTGGCAGGAGCAAACGGATTCTCAACGCTTCACGGGGTGAATCATGGGGATGATATGCTGCCCCCGGTGATTCACCGGAAGCAAAAGACAGCGATAGGGTTTGTTCGTAACGGCATGCATCTTCAGCGGAGGGAGTGGGATTCGAACCCACGGTAAGGTCTCCCTTACAACGGTTTTCAAGACCGTCGCCTTAAACCGCTCGGCCATCCCTCCGAACTTCTCTTCATTCTAGCCGCGGGGCGAACCCGGGTCTTGTGCTCCTCCCTCCGAGGTCGCATCTCCGCCGCGGCTCATCGGCCCGCCGTCGGCAGCGTCACCGCCAGCAACTCCTGCCCATCCCGCAGGAACAATTGGCCCTGGGCCAGCGCGGGGTGCGCCCAGGTGTTGCGACACACCTTGCCCCGGCAGAGTTCACGGTATTCCTTCGGGTCGGGCTGAATGAGCACCAGGTCGCCGGTCTCCTCGAGCATGAGCAGATGTTCCCGAGTCCGCATCAAGGTGGCATGATAGGTACCCACCTTGCGTTTCGTCCACAGCACCTGGCCGGTGGCGGGGTCCACGCAGTGCAGGTTCGCGGACGCCAGGGGAGGCAAGCTGCCGGTGACGACGTAGAGGTGTTGATTAAACCCGACGGGCGTCCCGAAATAGCAGGAGAGAGCGGGATTCTTCCAGCTCACCTTCGGCTCCCAGGCCGCATCCCCTTTGGGAGCGGCAATGTCAATGGCGAGCATGCCCGCCGTCACGGAGCTGATGAAAAGGCGATTGGCGAACCAAACCGGCGTGCTCGAGCTTTCGTTGAGCCGATCCTTGAAGGGAACAAACCACAGCGACTTGAGGGAGCGGGGCTCAAAGCCATGCAGCCCGGCGGCGGTGAGGAGGAGGATTTGTTTGCCGGCCCCATCGAGCGACCAGGCGACGGGGGAGGAGTAGGAAGCGGCGTCATCGCCTGTTTGCCGAGTGATCCGGCCGGTCTGGGGATCGAGAGCGACCAGGCAGCAGCCCGCGCCGCCGACCATGACGATCAGTTGGCCATCGACCATGAGGGGCGACGTGGAGATGCCGAAGAAGAGATTCTTGGCTTGGAGTTGGGCGAGGAGATCGGTTTGCCAGAAGCGATGACCCGAATGGGCGTCCCAGGCGGTTACGAGTCCGGTGACGCCGAGCGTGTAGAGCCGGCCGTCGTGCCACAGCGGGGTGGAGCGCGGCCCATTGCCGAATTGATTGACGAAGGGAGGGCGGTCATAGCTTTGCCGCCACCGTTCGGTGCCGGTCTGGGCATCGAGGCACAGGACTTCCTCTTTTTCGGCGTCGCGGATTTTGTAGTGAAGGAAGACCTTGCCATCGGCCGCGATCGGTCCGCCATGGCCTTCCCCGACGGGGACGCGCCAGGCCACGGTCAGCGGTTCGGACCAAGGCTTAAGGGAAACGGGAGCGTGATTGTCGCGCTTCGGCCCAAGCCAGCCGGGCCAGTCCCCGCCCTGACTTAAACCGCAGAGACCCAAGATCATGCCGCCGCTCAGGACCCAGCGCATCATGGCTATCACCTCAGCACTTTGAGCCTATCGTTGATCGCCTGCAAGTCGAAGTGGTCTGGATTGAAGGAGGCGCCCATCAAGGATTTGATATGGCGGTATTGCTCGTGCTTCTTGTCTTTGATCACGTCAAGCCAGTGGTAATAGCCGAAGATGCCGCCGGAGTCCTCGGGCGGTCCGGCGCGTTCGCCCTCCAGGCACCAAAAGCGCGGCTCCCCCGGCTTGGCGGGTTGGATGCTCTCGACGAGGACGTCGTGGATCCAGTCATCGCCAAAGTCATAAATGTAGGCGAACGTTTGGCCGGGTTTCTTGACGACGTCTTTCAGAACGACCCAAAACTCATCGATGGCATCGTCCAGTTCGAATTCACGCTGGCTGTACAGTTGCTTGTCGATCAGAAAGCCATGCAGATGGCAGTCGGACCAATCGAAGAGCGACTGCATGACGAAATGGAGGTCATACAGGCGCACATCCGCGGGCACCAGGACGCGCCGCCAGATGGGCGGCTTGGAATTCCTGATCGTCACCTTGAGTTGATACAGTTGGCCCGGCGCATCAGCCTGGCGTTTCACGGGTGCCTTGGCCGGGGCTTTCTTGCTTCGACCCTTGGACGGGGTCGAAGAGGAAGCGGGAGCAGTCTTTGCTGGCTTTTCTTTCTTGGGCGGCATGCCTGGGCACCCCTTGTCTGAAGGCCGATGGTCCGAAGCTTTAATTTATAGGCTGGGGGCCGATTCGGTGAGGGAGGGAGCACGAAGACAGACCAATTGCCCAAGGGAAGTTTGCCTTTGCAGGAAATGCCACAGCTCGACCAGGTCGGGCGGATCATAACCATCCAAACACAAGACGATGGTGCCGCGGCCCCAGCAGGCTTGCTCGCGGCCCAAATCTTTCCAGGCGGCGCGGGACATCGGCAAGGCGGCGCATGAAGCCTGAGGATACAGCCAGGCGGGCAGGGACGATTGCCGAGCCTCTTCGGCCAGGACGGGGCCAAGCCGGCGGGCCAGGGACTGCATCCAGGCGCACCGCACGCTCTCCCGCTCGGTCCGGGGCACGCCTTGCAGGTCCAGCCAGCGCTCCACCCCGGCCAGGGAAAGTTGGACGTGGGCGCGGTCGATGAGGAACGCGGGCCGATCCGCGCAAGGAACGCGCCGCAGCCATTCCCGCTTGCACGGACCCGCGCTCAAGGCCAAGCGCACGAGGCTAAGGACCTTGCCCTGGAAGGCCGCTTCGCTGAGCGGCCGCTGATGCCGTTCCCAGAGGCGATCGAGCCGCAGACCGACGTGCTGCAGCAACGTGGATGAGCGCCGATCCACGCCGTCAGCCAGGGGGATAGGCTGGCGGGGTCGTTCGAAGATCATCCGCAGGGGCATGCCCTGGATGGCCCACCGCGCTAGCGTCATCCACTCGCTCGGCACCACGCGGTCATCGTTCGCCTCCGAACCCGCGATGTGCCAGGCGATTTGCAAATAGGGCCAGGTCTGGGGATGCTCCGCGGCGGCGTGCAGCACGATCTGCCGTAAATGATGCCGTTCGTCGTCAAACAACAGCCGCTGGGTGGCCCTTTGGAACAGCGGACCGCGGGCCGGTTCCGCCCAATGCGGCGGCATCCCCACGTTCAAGTGCAGGATGATCTGCAGCCCCGTGGCGTGGGCAGCCCAGGTCAACTCCTCCAACCAAGCCTGCGCCGTCTGCGGCGTATGCCCCGCCAGCAACAAATCTTCCTCCACGGCGTCCAGGATCACGGTTTGGCCCACGTAGCCGCGCAAGGTCTGCAGCCACTCGAGCGCCCCGCAGCCCGGCACCAGCCGCGTCGCATGGCGGATCAGTTCAGCCGGAGACGTCAAGTCATGCAGCTCCAAAAGTTCTTCCTGATGAGCGGCTCGGAGATGCCGGCTGAAGACTTGCTCCAAGGCGAACCGCCGCACCGCTTGCGGATGCTGCTGCCTGAGGGTGGACCAAGCGGGAGGGCCGGCGTCGGCCATGGCGATGGGAAACCAGGCTCCGGAGGGCGGGGTTCCGTTAGGCCCAGCAGGGCTGCCTTGAGCCGAGCCGCACCGCTTGGCCGCAGACCCGCGGCCGACTTCCAAGGCCAGGTTCGCTTGCCCCAATTCGCGGAGCACGTGCTGCACCCAGCCCATGAACTGCGGCGTTGTCAGCGGTTGATCGAGGTCCTGTTCGCGGAGAAAGTGGAGGATGCCGTCGGTGAGTTCGCGGGCCAGGAAAGCGTCGGGCTGGCCCAGACGCTCCATGGCCAGGAAGAGCGTTTGCGTGACCCGATCCGGATCGAATGGGACAAGCTGCCCGTCCCGCTTGCGGATAAACGTCGGCCAGGAATGGCGCATGCCCCGATCCATCGGTGCCATTATCCTACAAAAATTTCGTCCAGTCGATGGGTTGCAGGCGGTCGCAGCGGTCGGAGGCGGCAGGCCGGCGGGGGAGATGCCGCAAGACTTCAACGTACTTCTGGGCGGCGCCCGTGTTGAAGACGACGACCCGCTCGCGCGGCTGAATCGCGCCTTGCCGCCGCAACTCATGCAAAACATCGAAGCAGATGGCCGCTTCGGGGCAGAGACTAATTCCCTCCGTCTCGGCGACCCGCTGCATCCATTCGCCGATGCGGCTCTCTCGTCCGCGCTGCGCCGAACCGCCGCTGCCGCGCACGACGTCCAGCATCATGAAATCCCCGATCGCACTGGGCACCCGCAAGCCGCTGGCGGCGGTGGCGGCGTCGGGCCAGGGTTCGGCAAACCGTTTCCCTTCCTCAAACGCCCGCACCATGGGGGCGCAGCCGTCGCTTTGACACAGGATCATTCTTGGACGGTGCGTTGCCTTGAGCCAACCGAGTTGGGCCAGCTCTTCAAAGGCCTTCGCCATGCCGATCAAGCCGGTGCCGCCGCCCGCGGGATAGAGGATGATCTCGGGCAGGTCCCAGGCGAACTGCTCGGCCAGTTCCAGCCCCATCGTTTTCTTGCCTTCCAGGCGATAAGGTTCCCGCAGCGTGGCCATGTTGAACCAGCCGACGCGGGCCGCGCCTTCGTTCACGATCGCCCCGCAATCGGAGATGAGGCCGTTCACCAGATGGACCCTGGCGCCGTAAAGACTGGCTTCAAGAACGTTGATCTCCGGCGTATCGTCGGGCATGAACACGTCCGCCCGAAGCCCCGCGCGGGCGGCATAGGCGGCGAGCGCCCCGCCGGCATTCCCCGCCGAGGGAACCGCCAGCCGCTGCACGCCCAAGTGCAAAGCCATGCTCACGGCCACGGCCATGCCGCGGCTTTTGAAGCTGCCCGTGGGCTGCGAGCTTTCATCCTTGATCCATAGTTGCTGCAAGCCCAGGTCCCGAGCGAGCCGCGGACAATCCACCAGGGGAGACAGGCCTTCGCCCAAGGAGACGACCCGCGCATCCTTGGGCAGCGGCAACAGTTCTCGATAACGCCAAAGGTCGGGCGGGCGCTCGCGGAGTTGTTCCGGCTTCAGGGAGCGGCCGATGGCGGCGAGGTCATAGCGGACCCATAACGGACGTCCCTTATGCAACGTGTGAATCAACCCCGGTGCGAACCGCGTGCCGTCGATGGCGCTTTCCAAATGGCTGACGTGCATGTGGCTTCCATTCTACAATGAAACGGTCGAACAACCGCATGCGATGAATTGGCCAAACGACCGGGACACACGCCCCGGTCTGCCGCCGATGGTCCCCGGACGTCATTTTAATGCTTTTCTTCAGGATCGAAATGGTTAGGCTTTAACCAACGATCATTTCCTTTAAGGAGACACTCACATGCGCAAGATTTATTGGTTCACGATCTTCAGCTTGTTCTTGGCGTTGTCGAGCCTGCCTTTGGTGCGGGCGGCGGATCAAAAGGCGGCTGAAGCGCTGATTCAAAAGGCGATCGCCGCGCGCGGCCTGTCCGTGGAAAAGCCCATGCTGGCCGAAACATGGAACCTCACGGGCAAGTTTCACATGGGGGGACAAGCCTTCACCTTCAGCGGCGAAGGTCTGTTCCAGTCGCCCAACCAGTATCGGCTGAACATGGAAATGGACATCAGCGGCCAAAAAATGAAGTTCATCATCGGCGTCAACGGCGAGGAAGCCTATCAGGCCGCGGCGGATCGCGTCGAGACGGTGGAGGACAAGAAGCGCGAGTACATGCTGAACCAGGCCCACATCATGAACGTTTGCGCGCTCTTCCCGCTGCTCAATAGCAAGCAGGTCACGCTGTCCATCGCCAAGGAAGACAAGCTCAACGAGCAAACCTTGCATTGCGTGCTGGTCAAGCGCGAAAAGCACCCAGACATCACATTGGGGTTCGATGCCAAGACGGGCCATCTCGTCAAGCTGTCGACGAAAGTCATGGACGAATTTAAGGATTGGGCGGAAGTGAACGAGGAAATCTACTTCGAAAACTATCGATCCGTGGAAGGCGTGCAGTTTCCATCGCGCATGCGCATCCTCCGCGACGGCGAACTCATGCTCGAAGAGGAACTGTCGAACCAGAAACTGCACAAGAGCCTCGACGCCAAGAAGTTCGCCAAGCCCGAAGAGAATTAAGTTCGTCTTTCCCCGAACCTGTAAAGTCATCTTGGCCATCTCCGCCGGCGGCTCACCCCCGCCGGTTTCTTTTTCATTTCGATGGGCGATGGGCCGGACTTTATAAAATAACCCGGCCCTTCGCCGGTGGTTTCGTCCACCGCGCATGAGCCGGCCGTTTCGTCGAGAAGAGGAGCCAGCGATGACCAGTTTGAGCGAACGCATTGCCCAATTTCGCAAGATGGCGACCGATGATCCCGCCAACGATTTGGCCCATTTCAGCCTGGCCAAGGCGCTGATGGAGGATCAGCAATGGAGCGAGGCCGCCCAGTCCTTCGCCAAGGCCGTCGACTTGAACCCGGACTTTTCCAAGGCCTATCAGCTTCAAGGCACGTGCTTGCAAAAGGCGGGGCAAGCGGAGGCAGCGATTGAGGTGCTGCGGCGCGGCTTCACCGTGGCGCATGCCCGCGGAGATCGCATGCCTCGAGACGAGATGGGCCAACTGCTCCGCGGTCTGGGCGTCGAACCGCCCGAGGTCGCGGCTGAGGCTGCTGCCGCCGCGGGGGGAGAGGCGACCGGCTTTGTCTGTGCCCGGCCTGGCTGCCCCGCGGGGCCGTACGCGCAGCCGCTTCCCAAGCCGCCGATGAACGACGAATTAGGTCAGCTCGTTTTTGAAAAGGTCTGTGCTGCTTGTTGGAAGGAATGGCTCGGCATGGGTATCAAGGTCATCAACGAGATGCGGCTCGACCTGAGCGATGAGCGCTCGCAAACCATGTATGATTCCTACATGAAGGAATTCCTTGGTTTATCCTGATCTATGCAGGTCAAGCTCTAATCCGTTCAAGGCGCGGTTCAACTCCCGGGCAGTTGCCGCAGGATCGACCCCAGGAGCACGGGTTTCTCTCTCGTCGAAGCAAGGGGTTTATCTTCCTCGGTCGGCACGGTCGCCGAGGCGGGTTCCTTCGCCTCATCCTGGGCCCAACCCGTGCCCCGGCGCCGCAGGATGATCTGCGGCAGATGAACGGCGGCCAGGTCGGCCACGTCCACGTCATAACCCACCACGAAGCTCACTTGTCCTGGGACCTGGCCCTCGGCAGGCTCTTCATAGCGCAAGCCGAGATACAAATCCGGACGCAGTCCGTGCAACAGCGAAACGATGTTGTGCCAATGCTGCGGCTTATGGATCGTGTCGTGCGGAACCACCCAACCCAGGGCGGAGACGTGCTGGCTCAAGGTCTCATGGGCGAGCCAGATGGTGGGTTCATCCTCCGGATCGATCTCGCCCAGAACGAAAAAGCCATGCCGATCACCCGCGGTCCAGACGGGGAGCGTGGCTTCGTTGACGGGCGCCATGACGAGATTGACCCCCAGCTTGCGCATCGGTTCAAAGTCCAGCTCGGCGGACCGCTGGGCGAGGCCGCGCAGTTCAAGTGGCTGCTGGTTGAGCTTCAGCCCCTTGCGCGGGTGGAGAAGCAAGTCCTTGAGGCCCAGGCTCCGCTGCTCCTGCACGATGCGTTCGTTGTCCACCCATAGCTCATAATGTGCGGTGTACAGGAAGGGCGCGGCCGGCGACCAGGGGCAGGGATCGGGAAGATAGACCTGGCTGCGCACCAGTTCGCCGGAGCGCGGCAAAGGCTTGATCGGGTAGGCCACCTCGATGGTCTCGGAGAAGAGACAATGCGGCCCATGCAGTTTGCCGCGCAGCTCGACGTTGCGGGACGGATCATCGGGCACGAGACTGAAGGTGATTTCCGCCTCGGCCGGGTTCCATCGCGTCAGGGCGATTTGCAGCGGCAACATGCCCGTCTCCCATGCGGTCCAAGAGTTCCAAGGACATCCTATAGAATCAGCATCGCATCACCGTAGCTGAAAAAGCGGTAACGCTGCTGGACGGCGTGGGCATAAGCTCGGAGGATGCGTTCCCTGCCCGCGAAGGCGGCCGCGAGCATAAGCAAGCTGCTGCGCGGCAGGTGGAAGTTGGTTAGAAGGGCATCCACGACTTGAAAGCGAAAACCGGGCCGGATGAACAATTCGGTTTGACCGGTCCAGGGCCGAAGGTCCGTTCCGCCCGCCGCCTGCGCCGCCGTCTCCAGCGTCCGCACCGTCGTCGTGCCGACCGCCACGACGCGCCCGCCGCGCTGCTTGCAAGCCGCCACGGCGGCACAGGCCGCCGCGGGCATCATCGCCTCTTCCTGGTGCAGCCGACCCGTTTGCAGTTGCTCATCGCTCAAGGGCAGAAAGGTTCCCAGGCCGACGTGCAAGGTCACGGCAGCCTGGTCGATGCCGCGAGCGGTCAATTGCCGCAGTAGCTCCGGCGTGAAATGCAAACCCGCCGTGGGGGCGGCCACTGAACCCGGCACCCGGGCGAAGACCGTTTGATAACGCTCCCGATCCATCGGCTGATCCTGCCCCTGGCGAATGTAGGGCGGGATGGGCACGCGGCCAAATTGCTGCAGGAGGTCGACGGCCGATCCCGGAGCCAAGGGGCGAAACCATCCCTGTCGCCCCTGCGGCGGCTGGACGACTTCCAGTCGAAGGCCGCCTTCAACCTCGATGATTTCCCCCGGCTGCAATCGGCCGCGGGTTTGGTTCAGCAATTCCCAGACGCCATCGGCCAAGGTCCGCAGGTACAGCCCTTCCCACTTGCCCTGGGTGCGGGCGCGGCGGCCAAAGAGCCGGGCCGGGAGCACGCGGGTATCATTCAGAACGAGGAGGTCGCCGGGCCGCAGCCACTGCGGCAGATCAGCGACCAGCCGATCGTGCAGTTCTTCCAGCGTCCGCTGAAGGACCAAGAGCCGAGCCTGATCACGGACCCGGCTCGGCTCCTGCGCGATGAGTTCAGCGGGAAGTGGATAGTCGAAATCGCTTATTTGAAATTCTTCAGCCACGTTTCGAAGCTTTCCTGATGCTTGGCCACGGTCTTGGCCGGTCCGACGAGCCGCATGAAATAGGGGCCGTTTTCGCTCTCAAAGACGACGGCCAACATGCGATAACCAGCGAACTCCTTCACCGGCGAATCGGGGTTGAACGGCTGCAGCCGGGACTTGTAGGTTCCTGAAACGTCGAGCAGCGTCACCGGGACCTGGCCGGCCTTGAATTCCTTGACCTTGCTCGCCTCGTCGATGGTTTTGCCTTCGGGAGGAGCGAACATGCCCTTCCACCGTGCAAGGTTATCCTTCACGCCGCCGCCCCCGCCGGGTCCGAAGAAAAAGATGGTCAGCACGGCGTCTTCGCTGTCCCCTTCCGCCTTGGGCAGGGAAAACACCTTGAATTGCATGCGGCTGCCAGGTTTTTCTTCCTTCCAGTCCGCGGGGGTTCGCGACGACAGGCCGTCGAAGCCGACGAGGGTGCCCTTGTCGTCCGCCGCCAGGGGCAGGGTCAACCCCAAGGCCAGCCAGGCCACGCTCGCCATGCCGCATAAGCTTTTCATGTGCATCACCTCTCGCTCAAGGGAGTATGGTTCTCGATGGGATCGCGGGGATTGTTTTACGAACTGGCCGGTCCAGGGAACAAGGAATTCAAGTTCCCAGCCGTTTGGCAGCGGCCCGCCGGTCGAGGCTCCATGCACGTTTGGTGATGACCGCAACTCTTTACCCAACCCTTCGCCCAATTGCTAAAATAGAAAGCGGAGATGAACCCAACAGGCTCTATCCATGGGCGCTGCTTAGCCGCGCAGGATCACTTCTCCTTCGACCACGATCCCCAGGGGGCCGACATGAATCGTGAAAAGATGATGGCCGCGATGTTGGAGCTGATTCGGCGAACGTCGGCCTACCTGCCGCCCGACGTGGAAGGCGTGCTGGCAGCCAAGCAAACGATGGAAGCGGAAGGGTCCAAGGCGGACCTGGCGCTGCGGCTTGTGCTACAGAACATCGGCCTGGCCAAGAAGTTATCCGCTCCCATCTGCCAGGACACGGGCACGATCAATTTCTTCATCAAGACGCCCATCGGGTTCGATCAACTTGCCTTGCAAGAGATCGGCTGCGACGCCGTCGTGGAGGCGACCCGGCTCGGTTACCTGCGGCAAAACTCCGTGGACAGCCTGACCGGACGCAACACGGGCAACAACCTGGGAGCGGGCAGCCCCGCCTTCCATTTTCATCAGCATCGCCAGGAGCACGTCGACGTGCGCCTGATCCTCAAGGGCGGCGGCTGCGAAAACATGTCCGCTCAGTATTCTTTGCCCACCACGATCCAGGGGAAGCGGTTCGATCGCGACCTCGAAGGCGTTCGCGGCGTCGTCCTCGACTCGGTGTGGCAGGCGCAGGGCAAGGGCTGCGGGCCGGGGTTTCTCGGCGTGTGCATCGGCGGCGACCGGGCCATGGGCTACGAATTCGCCAAGGAACAATTGCTGCGCACCGTCGAGGACGTGAATCCCGTCCCCGAGTTGGCTCAGCTTGAAGCCCGCCTCATGAAGGAATGCAATGAACTCAACATCGGCCCCATGGGGTTCGGCGGCAAGCTGACCGTGGGCGGCGTCAAGATCGGCGCGCGGAACCGGCTGCCGGCGTCGTTTTTCGTGACCGTCGCATACATGTGCTGGGCCTATCGCCGCCGGGGCATGATCCTCGACCAGGAGGGATCGATCCAAGAATGGCTCTACACCGGAGAGCATGAGTTTGACGGCGAACGCGACGTCCGGCCCATGGAGGTGCGGTTTGAGCGCGGCCGGGGCGTCATCTCATTGGATACTCCCTTGCAGCCCGATGAAATCCAGCGATTGCAGGCCGGCGACGTCGTCCTCCTCAATGGCGTGGTCTACACCGGCCGGGATGAGGTCCACAAATATCTGTTCAAAGGCGGCGACCTGTCCGTGCTCCAGGGGGGCGTGATTTATCACTGTGGCCCGGTCGTGCTGGAAGAGAATGGAGCGTATCGCGTCCTCGCTGCGGGGCCGACGACCTCCATCCGCGAGGAACCCTATCAGGCGGACATCATCGGCCGCTACGGCATCAAGGCCGTCATCGGCAAGGGCGGCATGGGGGCCAAGACGCTCGAAGCCTGCCAGCGGCACGGCTGCGTCTATCTGCACGCCATTGGCGGCGCCGCTCAGGTCTACGCCCAATGCGTCCAGGAGGTCAAGGGGGTCGATCTCAAGGAAAAGTTCGGCAGCCCCGAAGCGGTGTGGCATTTGGTCGTTAAGGATTTCCCCGCCATCGTCACCATGGATGCGCACGGCCAATCGCTGCATGCTCAAGTTGCGGAGCAAAGCAAGGAAGAGTTAGCCGGCGTCCTCAAGCCCGCCGGCGGCAAGGTTCAACTGATGTTGGATTAAGTCGCCATTGTGCCGTCGGCGTGGCGAAAGTCGCGCCACCCCTGGCCGGCCGTGAAGATTTGATTCGGTCGAAAGTCGGCCTTGTATTCCAGGGATCGGCAGCCCTTGACGAAATAGCCCAGATACAAATGGTCGTTGCCCAGTTGCCTGGAGCGATCCAATAAACAGAGGATGTTCCAGATGCCCAGGCCGCGCTTGCGGTGTTCGGGGGCGTGGTAAAAATAGATGGCGGACAGTCCGACGGGCAGGACGTCCACATAGCCGATGCCGATCAGCTCCTTGTTGAAAAAATAACGCCATTCTTCCGTTGGGAAGGGGTTGTTGACGAAGGACTCGATGTAGGAGCCGGGGTCCTTGGGATCGTGGGCCCGCCAACCGACGTGCTCCGTTTGAAAGCGGTGATAGCGGTCATAGAGGGCCAGCCGGGTCGCATTGATGTGCGGCGCGCCGATGACCAGACGGATCGCGCCTTCGTTGCGGCGGCGATTGCGGGTCTGGCTGCGATTCGGTTGGAACCGCTGCACGTCGATCCGCAGGGATTGGCAGGCTTGGCAAGAGCGGCAGCGCGGCCGAAAGACGGCATGACCGAAGCGCCGCCAACCCTTGAGCATCAGGTCAGCGTATTCGCTGGCATTCAGCTCGTTGTACCAATCATACTCCAGACGCCACTGCTGATCGGCGAGGTAACCGCATGGGCTTTCCGGCGTCACGAAGTGCGCGATGCTGTTCATATCGTTAGCGTAACAGCGGAAGGTTCGCTGGGCCAGCGAAAGTAGGGGCAGCACCGTGACCGGTCACGGGCCGTTGTGGTTTCAACCCGATCCAGGGCAGCCGAGGCGGATCACCCGCCAAAGAACCAGAAAGACCCTCGGGCTGATTTCTTTCCTGCCGATGGACTCGGCGGGGGCGGCAGCAAGGGAGGCGGGGCGATGGGCGGCGGCGGTTGCGCGGCGGGCGGCGCCTTGAGCACGGGGACGTCCCGGTCACAGGCAAAGCCATCCGCGGCTCCGTGCTTCGGCGTCTCCGGCGACGGCGCGGGGGCTTCCTTGACCGCGGGTTCATCCTTCCAGGTGGCCGCCTGCGTGATTTTCACCCGCATGGCCTCCTCGGAAGCGATGTCATGATCTTCGCGCTCCAAGAAGGGAATGCGGATCGGCTCCCCGGCAAATTCGGTGCGGTCGCGGACCGTGCCGCGCTGGAAGGGGCCCATGCCCAGGATCCAGGTGTCCTTGGACCAGGCATGGGCTTGCATGTTGCCCGTTTGCATCAAGGGCCGGCCCGTGACCCGATTGTAAGCGTAAATGGCGACCTTGGCATAAGCCTTTTGATCCGTGGATTTGGCCACGGGGATTTCCGGAATCTGACTGGGCTGGCCCGGAATGAAGACGGGCACGGTCAACTGCGGCACGCCCACGAGGAGCGAATGACGATCCGTCCCGACCGCGCCGGCCCGGGCTTCCACCACGAATTGCGCCTTGGACCGATCCTCCTGAATCAAGGCGCCGTTGGCCAACAGGTGCTGCCGAATCGCGCTGATCAGATATCCCTTGTCCGACACGCCCTCCAGATACTGCGTCTCCAGGAAGACGGTGCGCCCCGCCAGCGGCTGAAAATTCACCTGGGCCATGGTTTCGTCGATGGCCTGCGTCAGCAAGAGCTGCTCCGTGGCGGTGCGCGCCGTGTCCGAGACGCGGGTCGTGCCGCATCCGGACGTCGCTATCGACAACAGCAGCCAAAGCAGCCAAGGCAGGCTGGGCGAGAAGCGCATCTTCTCCCCTTGATTAGGACCTAAAGGCGGTAAGTCTCCAGGCAAGTCAATGATCTCTCCTGTTCGCAAGCGGAGAGAGATGCCCTTCATGGATTTTTTTGTCAAGGGCAAATGGCTTGTCCGGCATGCCTGATCTGCCACGGTTGCCGAGTCGATCTTGTCGTAAGCGGCGTGATCGGGTTAGCTACGGTCGATGGTTTACGTCCGTGTGCACGACGCGCGCCGCCGGGTCGTGCGGGGGTCCGCGCCTTCGGCCAACCGAGAGAAACCAATCCATGATGATTGCCTGGCTTTGCCTCCATGCGCTGACGCTTTGGGGTTGCCTGTATAGCTATGAAACCTCGTTGTTGGCGACGACGCCCCGGCCGACGTCCCAGACGCCGACGCCGCCCGCCCCGACTTCCACAGGGCCCGTTCGCGCGGCGACGCCCCCCGCGCCAACGGCCACGCTCTCCATGGCCGAACGCATCATCCGCGCCCAACGCAACCTCGACAACAACCGCAAGACCCTGGCCGAGATGAAAGCCAAACTGGAGTCCCCGCAGAATGAGTACCAGGAGGCCGAGGAAGAATTCAGCACCGTGGATTTGGAGTATCAGGCCAAGAAGGAACGCTTGGAGCAACTGCGTAAAAAGCCCGCCGATCAGCGCTTGCCCCATGAGCAAGCGAAGCTAGAGGAACTAGAGAAGGAACTGCCCGATCTGCAAAAGAAATGGGAGCTGCTCCGCAAGCGCTTCGACCTGGCCATCGTCGAACAGAAAACCCTGCAAGAAAAAGTGGCGGCCCTGACCCAGCGGATCCAGCAAGAGGAAGCGGCCCTGGAGCAGCTCAAGCAGGGGCAGGACACCTCGACCAAAACCACGGATGATAAAACGAAAGGCACGGGGCCGGTCAGCACAGCGTCGCTGCCGACCACGACCGCCCCGGCGGCGACGGCAACCGTCCCCGCCGCGACCGGCGCCAAGGCCGCTCCCCCCGCGGCCGGCACGCCCTTAACCCCCGTTCCCTTGGTTCCCGCCACGACGCCGCCCGGCGAACCCAAGGAACCGGCGGCGACGAAACCCCAAACGCCCAGCGATGAAGCGCTGCTCCGGGCGCGGAAGGAAGCCGACCAACGGCAGGCCGCGCTCGATGCGGCCCGGGACAAATCCAAGGCCATCAATGAGCGCGTCCAGGCGCTGCAGCAGAACATCCAGTTGGAAAAGCAGCTCCAGGACACGGCCGTGCAGAAAAGCCAGGCCATCAAGGAATTGCTGGCCCAATTCGAGGCCGAGAACAAGAAGCGCCAGCAGGCCGGGGCCAGCGAGCAGGAGCGCCGCGAGCTGCTGCGCCGCATCGACGATTTGACGCAGGATTACAAAATCAATCAGCTCGACCAGGCTTCCAGCATGCGCCGGCTGGATGAACTGTACGCGGAGTTGACGCTGCTGCAATCGGAGCAAATCGCCGTGCTGCAGCAAGAGGCGGCGGCCCGCCAGGAAGCCGAGTCGGCCGAGCAGCGCGTCGCCTCGCTGCAGAATCCCTTCTCCCTGCCCAACGTCATCGAATGGTCCTTGCGGCATGGACCGGTCATCCTGTTGATCCTCATCGTCATGTGGGGGCTGTACCGCATCGTGAAATTATCGAGCCAGCGCATCGCCCAATTCATGGCGGCCCATGGGCGGCGCGGCTCCTTTCAGGATCGGGAGAACCGGGCCAAGACCCTGGTCGGCGTCTTCAGCAGCACCGCTTCCTTGCTCATCTTGATCGGCGGCACGATGATGCTTCTCGAGGAAGTGGGCATTCCCATCGTTCCCCTGATGGGCGGGGCGGCGCTCTTCGGGCTGGCCGTCGCCTTCGGCGCGCAGAATCTCATTCGCGATTATTTCTCCGGGTTCATGGTCCTGCTCGAGGATCAATACGGCATCAACGATTACGTCAAAATCGGCCAGATCGAGGGCCTCGTCGAGCGCATCACCCTCCGCGTCACGACGCTCCGCGACGCCCAGGGCATCGCCCATTTCATCCCGCACGGCACGATCACCGCCGTCAGCAATTACAGCCACACCTGGTCGCGGGCCTGGATCGAGATCGGCGTCTCCTACAAGGAAGACACGGACTTTGTCGTCAAAATCCTCAGCGACCTGGCCGCGGAGCTGCGCCGGGACGACCACTTCGGCCCCATGATCCTCGAAGACGCCGTGATGCTCGGCATGGACGCCTTCGCCGACTCCGCCGTCATCATCAAGTTCCACATCAAGACCAAGCCCCTCATGCAGGGCAACGTCAAGCGCGAGATGCTGCGCCGCATCAAAAAGCGGTTCGACAAGCTCAAGATCGAAATTCCGTTCCCGCAGCGCACGCTGCATCTGCGACCCGAAGGGCCCGTGCCCGTGGTCGTCAGTACAGCCAACGACCCTCGGGCCGAAGCGGCTTAGTTTGAATCCATCAGCAAGGAGTCAACGATGCGACGGATCGCGATCCTCAATCAAAAAGGCGGCGTGGGCAAAACGACCACCGCCGTCAACCTCGCCGCGGCCTTGGCCCGCAAGGGTTCGAGCGTGTTGCAGCTCGACCTGGACCCGCAGGCCCATGCGACGACGCATTGGGGACTCGCCCCGGACGGCCAGCAGCCCTCGATCTACGACGTGCTGTTGAATCGCCGCGCGCTGGCCGAAGTTCGCCGCCCCGTGGGCGCCAACCTTTGGCTCGCGGGGTCGGACATCAACCTGGCCGCCGCCGAGGTGGAACTGGCCAGCGAAGTCGGCCGGGAACTCATTCTGCGCGACGCCCTGGCTGCCGACTCCGGCTCTTTTGATTACCTCATCATGGACTGCGCGCCGTCGCTTGGCGTGCTCACCCTCAACGCCCTGGCCGCCGCCGAGGAAGTCTTCATCCCCTTGCAGCCCCATTTCCTGGCCCTGCACGGCCTGAGCAAGCTGTTTGAAACTACCGCTCTGGTGGCCAAGCGCGTCAACCCCAAGCTCAAGGTCACCGGCATCATCGTCTGCATGTATGAAGCCAACACGCGGCTCGCCAGCGAAGTCGTGCAGCATCTGCGGGATTATCTCGAACAGCACCGCGACGCCGCCATGCCCTGGGCCAAAGCGGTCATCTTCGAGACCAAGATTCGCCGCAACATCAAGCTGGCCGAGTGCCCCAGCCATGGCGTGTCGATTTTCGACTATGCCGCATCTTGCCCGGGGGCGCAGGATTACGCCGCCCTGGCCGAGGAGATCGAGCGGCAAACGCGCGTCACCGCCATGCGGGTTCGCGTCGAAGACGCCGCCGACCCGCTCCCCCCGCGCAATCAGCCGTCCCCATCCCTGGGAACCCTGCCGAACCCAAAGTGACTCGTCCCAAAAACCGGATGCTGCGACTCGGAGGCAATGGACTGATCAGTGAGGATCGGTTTGCTCAAAAGGTCTATATAGACACAATGGGTTTCAGTTCCCTGCCAGGGCCCATCCAAGCCATTTTTTTGCGTGGCACTCTATTTGCTCATTTTTCTGCGAGAGTGAATCCTGCCCTGGTATTCCTTGAGTAATGAACGGACCTATGGCTCGATTGTGAAACGTTCTTGAATCAGGTTAGCTCTTCTCTGTAGCCTAGAAGCAGCAAAGCTTGGCGATGAATAGATGCCTCTGCGGGGGAGCCTTCGAGGGGCGCTATTCCGACCAACGAGTGCTTGGAGCAACTCGCCCAACCCTTGACAAGTTCAAGACGCTATCCGAACCGGAGGAGCCGGAGATGAAGGAAGTGCGGACCTCGCGCGTGACGCTCTATGTGGACCGAGCCAACCAACAATGGGTCGTGCTGGATACCGAAGGCCTTTTTTGGGTATTGCCGAACGTCGAAAATGCTTGGGAACATCGGCAGCCCATCTTTCCGACCGAGGAGACGGCATTGGAACTCGTTCCTGGGCACTATAAACACTTACTCGATTTGCCATTCCCATAAACGGTGAGATGCCTATGACCGCGGAACAGAAACGACTCGACGAGGCACGCCAACACAAAGCACCATGGAAAAAATGGGGTCCCTACCTGAGCGAACGCCAGTGGGGCACGGTTCGGGAAGACTATAGCGAAAGCGGCGACGCCTGGGATTATTTCAGCCACGACCAAGCGCGCTCGCGCGCTTATCGCTGGGGGGAAGACGGCCTGGCCGGCATTTCGGACGATCAGCAGCGGCTCTGCTTCGCGGTTGCGCTCTGGAACGGCAAGGACCCCATCCTCAAGGAACGACTCTTCGGTCTGACAAACAGCGAAAGCAACCACGGCGAGGACGTCAAGGAATACTACTTCTACCTGGATAGCACCCCCACCCACTCGTACATGAAATATTTGTACAAGTACCCCCAGGCGGCTTACCCCTATTCGAATTTGGTTGAGACGAACCGCCGGCGGACCCGCTTGGAATTTGAATATGAATTATTGGACACGGGGGTCTTCGATGACCAGCGCTACTTTGATGTGTTCGTTGAATATGCCAAGGTTGCTCCCGAGGATCTGCTGATCCTGATCACCATTCACAATCGCGGCCCCGAGACGGCGAAACTTCACGTCTTGCCGACCCTGTGGTTCCGCAATCAGTGGTCTTGGCCCAGCGCTGAAAGCCGGCCGAGCTTGGAGCAAGGCCAGGGGGGGGAAAGTTGGAGTGTCGTCAAAGCCGTGGAGTCGCACCTGGGCGAACGGTATCTCTATGCTGACGGCAACGCGTCCCTGCTGTTCACCGAAAACGAGACGAACACGCAGCGCATCTTTGGCGTGCCGAATCGCACTCCTTACGTCAAGGATAGTTTCCACCAATACCTGATCCATGGACAGGAAGGAGCCGTGAACCCCGAGAAGAAGGGGACCAAAGTCGCTGCTCACTATGCTTTGTCGATTGAGCCGGGTCAAAGCCGCACGGTTCGGCTCCGGCTAAGCGATCTGGCTCCAGACCAATTCAAAGCGAAGCGCGGCAAGGCGAATGGGCCCTTTGTGCGTTTTGACGGCGACTTCGAAGCCCGGCAGAAGGAAGCGGACGCCTTTTATGCCGCGGTCATTCCTCCATCCATGAATGCCGATCAAGCCAACGTCATGCGCCAGGCCCTGGCGGGGATGCTCTGGTCCAAGCAATTCTATCACTATGACGTCGACCGGTGGCTCGAGGAGCGCGGCTCCGATCCGTTTAAGGAGAATCGCAAGCAAGGGCCGCGCAATGATAACTGGCATCACATGTACAATGGCGACATCATTTCCATGCCCGATAAATGGGAGTACCCGTGGTACGCGGCGTGGGACCTCGCCTTCCACGTGATCGCCTTGAATTTGGTCGATCCGGATTTCGGCAAGGATCAACTGAAACTGATGGTGCGCGAGCGCTACATGCACCCCAATGGACAGATCCCCGCATACGAATGGAATTTCAGCGACGTCAATCCTCCGGTTCATGCCTGGTCCACGATCTTCACCTATCGGCTCGACCAGGCGCAGAAGGGCGAGGGCGATCGGGAATGGCTGAAGAGCATCTTTCACAAGTTGCTCCTCAATTTCACCTGGTGGGTGAATCGGAAAGACCGCTCCGGCCGCAATGTGTTCGAGGGCGGCTTTCTGGGGCTCGACAACATTGGCGTCTTCGATCGCAGCGCGCCGCTGCCCACCGGCGGCTATCTCGAACAGGCGGACGGCACGGCCTGGATGTGCCTGTTCTGCGAAAACATGCTTGAGATCGCTTCCGCTTTGGCCCTCACCGATCCCGACTATGCCGACATGGCCCTCAAATTCGTCCAGCATTTCCTGTGGATTGCGTCGTCGATGACGCACCTGGGCGGCGACATGGGCATGTGGGATGAAGAGGACGGATTCTTTTACGACGTCTTGCGTCTGCCCAACGGCCAGGCCCAAAGGCTGAAGGTGCGCTCCATGGTGGGCCTCTTGCCTTTGTGCGCCGCCACCGCGTTCGATGGACTCGCGATGGAAAAATACCCGGAGATGCGGGAGCGTCTGCAACATTTCCTCGGCACTCGTCCCGAAATTTGCGCGGCCATTCACGATCCCATGAAGGCGGGGGTCGCTAACCGGCGGCTGGCCTCCATTCTCGATGAAACCAAGCTGCGCCGGGTGTTGTCCAAGATGTTGGATGAGCGGGAATTCCTCAGCGAGTTCGGCATCCGCTCCCTGTCGCGTTATCATGAGGAGCATCCCTATGTTTTCCGCGCCGGCGGCCAGGAATATCGGGTGGGTTATCTGCCGGCGGAATCCGACACCGGCATGTTCGGCGGCAACTCGAATTGGCGCGGGCCGATTTGGATGCCGGTCAATGCCCTGATCATTCGGGCCTTGCTGCAGTATTACGCTTACTTCGGCAACGACTTCACCGTCGAATGCCCCACCGGTTCCGGTCGGCGCCTGAATCTCTTTCAGGTGGCCGAGGAGATCACCCGGCGGCTGGCCAACATTTTCCTCAAGGATAAAAACGGCCGCCGTCCCGTCTACGGCGGCTCGCGCCTATTCCAGGAGGATCCCCATTGGCGGGACCTGATCTTGTTTTTCGAGTACTTTCACGGCGACAACGGCGCGGGCCTTGGCGCCAATCATCAAACCGGGTGGACCGGGATCGTGGCGCGGATGTTGCACCTGTTCGCGACGCTGAAGCCGGACATGCTCTTGGAAGCGGGCAAAAAGGCGTATTTTGAGAGAGGGGCTTCGGAGCGCACCGAAAGTCAGCCCGCCAAACGATGACCCACGGGTCGCGGCGCCGCCCAGGGGCAAGGGGCCATGGCCGACGCGGCAGAAAACTCGACAGCACAGAGTAGGTGATGAAGGAGGCCGTGCAGTGTACGACCACGGGACTCCTGCATGGGTTCGACCCATTTTCATTGTTCACGCATGACCAAGGGTATGATCGCTCATGGGCAGTCCACGTTATCCTTCGCTCTACCAGATCAACACGCGCGTTTGGATGACCGAGTTATCGCGGAGGCTGGGCCGCCGCGCCACCCTGGACGATGTGCCCGACGGCGAGCTGAATCGCCTGGCCGAACTCGGCTTCGATTGGCTATGGTTCCTCAGCGTGTGGCAAACCGGCGCGGCGGCGCAGCAAGTGTCCCGCAGCCAGCCGGAATGGCGCAAGGAATTTCAAGAAACGCTGCCCGATCTGTCTGAGGAAGACATCGCCGGTTCCGGCTTTGCCATCACCCGCTATGCGGTGCACGCACAACTGGGGGGCGACGCCGCCCTGGCCCGGCTGCGCGAGCGGCTCCGCCAGCGCGGCCTCAAGCTGCTGCTCGATTTCGTGCCCAATCACATGGCCTTGGACCATCCTTGGGTGGAAGAGCATCCCGATTTTTTCGTCCGCGGCACCGAACTCGATTTGGCGCGCGCCCCGAAGAACTACACCTGGGTGAAGCGCAAGCAGGGCGATCTCCTGCTCGCCCACGGCCGCGATCCCTACTTTCCAGGTTGGCCCGATACGCTGCAGCTCAATTACGCCAACCCCGCCCTCCAGGAAGCGATGATCGGCGAATTGCAGAAGATCGCCGGTCAATGCGACGGCCTGCGCTGCGACATGGCCATGCTGGTGCTGCCGGAGGTGTTCGAGCGGACGTGGGGCCAAAGGGCGCCGCTGTTTTGGCCGGCGGCGATCCGGCGCGTCCGCGAACGGTTTCCCGGCTTCATCTTCATGGCCGAGGTTTATTGGGACCTCGAATGGACGCTGCAGCAACAGGGCTTCGACTACACTTACGACAAGCGCCTCTACGACCGCCTCCGCGCTGGGGATGCCCGGCCGGTCCGCGAACATTTGTACGCCGGCCTCGATTACCAGGACAAGTTGGTGCGCTTCCTGGAAAACCACGACGAACCGCGAGCGGCGGCGACGTTCGCCGAGGACGTGCATCCAGCCGCGGCCGTCATCTCGTTTCTCTCCCCCGGCTTGCGCTTCTTTCATCAGGGGCAGTTGGAGGGCCGCTTGAAACGCATCTCTCCCCATCTCGTCCGGGCCCCCGACGAGCCGATCAACGAACGGCTGAAACCGTTTTATGAACGCTTGCTCCAGGTCCTGCGCGAGCCGATCGTTCGCGACGGCCAATGGCAACTGCTCGAGTGCGCCCCCGGCTGGGAAGGCAATGGAACTTACGACCGTTTTCTGGTTTACGCTTGGCGCGGCGCCGCGCAGCCAACACTCATCGTTGCGGTCAACTTCGCTTCGCACCAGAGCCAATGCCACGTGCGGCTGCCGTTCGATGATCTCGCCCATTTGAAGTGGCGGCTGCAAGACCGGCTTAGTTCAGCCAGCTATGATTGGCATGGGAACGACCTTGGCGGCCGAGGTTTGTATTTGGACATGGCGCCTTGGCAAGCCTGTGTGTTTTGCTTGCACAAGGTCGATTAGGAGCACCACCGCTCACCGTTCGCGCCGCCCGCATGTGGCCAGGAGCGCCCGGCGGCGGCCGGTTGCCATGGGACAGGTCTGAAATGAGAACGTGACATGAGCACGACGCCGACGATGCCAGCCCAAGTTCCTTCTCCGCCCAAGGGAGTGGCGGTGAGCGGCATCGTCTTCTCCGGGCTGTTCATCACCAATCTCGTTCTCATCCGGCTCGCCGTGCCCGCGGATCCTGCCGATCCGGGCGTTTGGCTGCAGGAACCGGAGCACCGCGAGGGCGTTCGCTTCGCGCTGAACCTGTTCCCTTTCACCGGCATCGCCTTTCTTTGGTTCATGGGGGTTTTGCGGAACCGCATCGGGTACTTCGAAGATCGGTTTTTTGCGACCGTCTTTCTCGGCAGCGGCCTGATGTTTGTCGCCATGATCTTCGTCAGCGGCGCTCTCGCACAAGGAGTGTTGGACACGTTTGTCGCCAGCGCCAACTTGTCCGGCAAGCACGATGTCTATGTCCTGGGGCGGCGGACGGCCTATGCGCTTCTGACCATGTACGGCCTGAAGATGGCGGCCGTGTTTATGTTCGTCACGTCGACGATCGGCTTGAGAACGAAAGTCCTGGCGCCTTGGGTCTCTTTTACGGGTTTCGGAGTGGGGCTGGTCTTGCTGATCTCTCTCACGGAAGTGCCCTGGATTGCATTGTTATTCCCGGCGTGGGTGATCCTTGTGAGTGCCTGGATTCTCTTCGCGGAACTGCATACGAAAAGGCTAGCGAGCTGACCAAGACCATCTCCCAACGGCGGACCGACTGAAGACATCGGGTCAGTCCGCATTCCGCGACGCTCCCATCGAGTCAGCCAGTTTCCGCCCTTATCAGCCCTACCATCGGCAACTTGGGCAATCCCGTGCCGTCGTTTCGCACGATCTCTTCCAGAAAACACCGAAATTCAATGAAAAGGTGCCGATAGCGATGGCAGGTTGACTTGTGAACCCTTCCCCTCGGGAGCAAGTTGACCACACAAGATCTCTTTGAGGCGATCTCACCGGGATGGTTGGAACATCCCAGTCTCACGCGCAGAGGAAAGGAATCCCATGTCTTCCCGCAATGCTGCTCTCTGGTGGAGTTGTTTCGCCGCGCTTCTATTCATCCAAGCCCTGCCTGGCAGCGTCTTGGCCCAGGAGCCAAACTGGGAAGCAAACGGTTCACCGATCATGCCCGTCAGCGCATGCTGGCAGGGATGCGATCCCTGTGCCTGTCAGCGGCCGTTCTCTCTGCAATTCACCCCCTACGGTTGGTTCACGCAGATGAAAGGCGATGTGACGATCCGCAATCAAACGGTGCGCTTGGACGTCGACTTTGATCGAACCTGGGACCTCATTTGGGGTGATCTCAATTTCATGTTCTTCGGCCAATTGGAGGCGAATTATGATCGCTGGGGATTGCTGGTCAACGGGGTTTTCGCCAGCTTTTCGCCAGGAGGGAAAATCCGGCGGTTCCAATTCAATGATGATTTCACTCAGACGTCTCTCGACACGGTCATCACTTATGAATTGACCGCGCTCTCGGATCGGCTCGGCGGCTGTTATGGGGCACGCTTCGAGGTTTTAGCGGGGACGCGCTTCAACTCCCTGACCTCCGACGTGACGGTGACCGGACCGCGCGGCAACACCGTCAACGGCAGCGGCCACCAGGATTGGTTCGATCCCATCGTCGGCGTGCGTTATCGCTTGCCGCTTAATGACTGCTGGACCGTCCAAACGCGCGGCGACGTCGGCGGCTTTAACTGGGCCGAAGCCTCCACGTTTACCTGGAACATCGAAGTCGCGTTGGAATACCGCTGGCGGGAACGGTTGTCCTTGATGGCGGGGTATCGCTGGCTGGACATCGACCGGGAAAGCGGCCAGGGTTCGATGCGGTTTGCCTACGACGTGATGACCAGCGGCCCGATGATGGGGCTGACGTTCCGCTTCTAATCGCATCCAACCAGAATAAGGATGGAAGAGTCGTCGATGAACAACCGCCCCGTGCGCTGGCTTCCCCTGCTTTTCTGCTGGGCTTGGACCTTGGCGGCGGGTCAAGCCCAGGAGCCAAACGAAACGGCGGTCCCTTCCCATTCCTTACCCGCGTGGCAAAGGGAGCGGCCGACGGCAGCCGTTCTGTCGGATAGCATCTGGGTCAATCGCTTCGCGGACGCCCTTGAGACCGATCGCGACTCCTTCACGCCTTCAACGCGGACCGTGGAAAGAGGGCGCTGGATCGCCGAAAGTTCTTACTCCTTCATCGACCATCGCCGGGTCTATGAGACGCACAGTTTTCCCGAGTTGCTGTTGCGGTTTGGCTGGCTGGAGCGCGTCGAGCTGCGCCTCGGGTTCAACTATGAGGTGGGCGGTGGAGGCGACCCCAACTCGGCTTTCGCCCAAACGGAGTCCAATGAGGAATCGACCCTCGAGCGCGCTCATCGCTTGCTGTACGGCTTCAAGGCCGCTCTGACGGAGCAGCGCGGCGGGCTGCCGGAAAGCAGCGTCATTCTGCAGGGCTTTACTCCAACGGGCGGACCCGACACCGACACGCAGTTCATGAGCGCCTATGTGTTCGGCTGGACCATGGCCAATAAGTGGAAACTGGATGCGGCCCTGCGATACAACACCTCCGCCCTGGAAGAGGATGACTTTGGCATTTGGGCGTCCTCGGTCGTGCTGCGCATCCCTCTCGGTGAGCGTTGGGCCGTGCATGGGGAGTACGTCGGTTTCTTCTCCCAGGGGAAAGCGGAGGACTTCGTGAAGCATCTTTTCACGCCCGGCGTGCACTTCCTGGCCACTCCCGACGTCGAGGTCGGCGTGCGGCTGGGCTGGGGGCTGAATGATCAAACCGACCGCTTTTTCTGCAACGTCGGCATAGGCTGGCGGTTCTAAAAGCCACGCCTCCCGGCGACGCCTTAGCAGGTCGCGGGAGGCGGGGTTGAAACCGAGTGAGAACCCATCGGTTCATTTTTGCAATTCAACGACGACCTTTACAATCCGGCCCGTGAAGCGGTTGTCGCGCTCCTGATAGTCCGTGGTCACATTGGTGGCCTCATCCACACCCACGTCGGCCGTCTCGTCAGGCGAGAAGATGACGCTGGCGGTGTGCTCGATCCTCCCCTCGGCGACTTTTTGGCCGTTCACGAAGAGCGTCCCCGTGCCTCCCTTGCCCAGGCCGCCGCCATCGTAAAGGAATGCAAACTTGACCGTGACTTTCCCCGCGGGCAGGGGTTCAGAGGTGGTCAGCTTGTACTCCTTGAGGCCGACCCAATTGTAGCAGTAGTTCAGCTTGCCGTCCTTGGCGTAGAGGCTCCAGCCGCCGAACCGGCCGCCCTGGCAGATAATGACGCCGTTGACTCCGGGTGCAGACGCATCCCGGCTCGGCGGAATCTCCAGCTCCGCGGTGATCGTGTGCGACCGGTTCTTCACGTTGATGAACACGTTGTCCATCATCCCGGTCATGCCCTCGTGGAGGGTCATCGAGGTGCGGCCCTCCATGAGATCGGGGCGGCCGGCCATTGAAGCGTCGATCCGCTCGAGCACACGGTCGTCGAGCGGCAGGACCTGATACTTCACTGCTTCCTTCAGGAATAGCTCCTGAAGCTCCTTGAGCTTCTCCGGGTGTTTGGCCGCGAGATCGTTCGACTGGCTGAAGTCCTCGGCCACGATGTAGAGCTCCCAGCGATCCTTGTCGAAGGAGTCTGCCCGTGCCTTCGGTTCCCAGGGGGCCTTGTGCACCGTCCCGGCCACCCAGCCGTCGTGGTAGATCGCCCGGTTGCAGAAAATCTCAAAGTACTGCGTCGTGTGCCGATCCTTGGCTTTGGCATCAGCAAACGTATACACCATGCTGACGCCTTCGATGGGCCGCTGCTGAAAGCCGTTCACCTCTTTCGGCTCCGGCAGCCCGCAAACCTCTAACACGGTGGGTGTCACATCGATGACGTGGTGGAACTGGCTGCGCACCTCGCCTTTCGCCTTGATGCCCTTCGGCCAGTGAACGATCATCCCGTTGCGGGTGCCGCCGAAGTTCGAGGCGACTTGCTTGGTCCAGGTGAATGGGGTATCGCCCGCCACGGCCCAGCCGGCGGCGTAATGGTTGTAGGCGTTTCGTCCGCCAAGTTCGTCGATTCTCTTCAAGATGTCTTCGAGCTTTTCGGGCACCTGATTGAAGTAGTTCATCTCATTGAACAACCCGACCATGCCGCCTTCGGCGCTCGCGCCATTGTCGCCCAGGATGTAGAAGAACAGGGTGTTGTCCATCTGCCCCATCTCCTCAATCGCCTGGACGAGGCGGCCGACTTCGTGGTCGGTGTGCTCGCCGAACCCCGCGAACACTTCCATTTGCCGGGTGAACAGCTTCTTCTCATCCGCCGTCAGCTTGTCCCAGTCCTTGATCGCCTCGGGCTTGGGGGCCAGTTTCGTGTTCTCCGGCACCACGCCGAGTTTTTTCTGGTTCGCAAAGGTGATCTCCCGCTGTTGGTCCCAGCCGTGATCGAACTTGCCCTTGTACTTGTCGATGAACGCCCTCGGGGCCTGGTGCGGGGCGTGGGTGGCCCCCGGGGCATAGTAGATGAAGAACGGCTTGTCGGGGGTCAGGGCCTTTTGATACTGCGCCCAGGCAATGGCCTGGTTGGTCATGTCAGTCGTGAAGTGGTAGTTGGGGTCGCGCGGCACTTCCACACGGGCGACGCCGTCGTAAATGCCGGGATAGTATTGGTTCGTTTCGCCGCCCAAGAAGCCGTAGAACTTTTCGAACCCAGAATGGGTCGGCCAACGGTCGAACGGGCCGGACGGGCTGATTTCCCACGGCGGCACTTCATGGCACTTGCCAAACATGGCCGTGTTAAAGCCGTTCAAGCGCAGCATCTCGGCGAGAGGGGCGATGTTCTGCGGTCGAATCGCCGTCATGCCTGGGAACGCGGTTGCCGATTCGGTGACCGATCCCATGTTGCATGAGTGATGATTGCGGCCTGTCAAAATCGCCATTCGTGTGGGCGCGCACAGGGCCGTGGTGTGAAAGCGGCTGTATTTCAACCCGTTCTTGGCCAGTTTCTCCGCTGTGGGCATATGGATCGGGCCCCCGAACGCGCTCGGCTGGCCGAAGCCCATGTCGTCGATGAGGACGATGACGATGTTCGGCGCGCCCTTGGGGGGTTTGACCTGGAAGAACGGCGGCGCCTTGGCCTTGCGGGCGTCGATCTCGGTAATGGGCGGATAGGTCGGCGTCTTGATGGGCAGGACGGTCCGATCCAGAGGCGCATCCGGCTGCGTTTGCGCCAATAGATGCTGCAGCCGACCGGATGCACTCAGCCAGCCGAGAAAGCCGCCAAGTACGATCAGCGCGGCCGGCACATGGAAACGGCGTTTCATATGAAGCTCCATGAAAATGTAACTTTTGCTTGCTTCGGGAAGTTCGTTATCCAACGATCCTTCACGCTATGATGGGGCTCGCTGGGCTGGTCGCGGCGGCCCAACCTAAAAAGGCCCCCAGGGCGACCAGGGCCAAGGGAGCGAGCAACGAACGGCGCATGGGCTTGGATCTCCTCAAATGTGCATGAAAAATAGCCGTCGGTCAGGCGAACGTGCCATTCGACTAGACAGCCGAAATCGGGGCGATAGTCATGCCATTCATCTTGTCCATGTAGTGCAGGACAATTCCTGGCAACCAGAAATGAGCGAGAGAAATGAAATAACGCGCCCCCACCGAAACCTGATTCATCTTGTAGCACATCGCCTCTCGAATGCAATCATGAATCCAGAATTTTGCGGTGAAAGCCAGATGAAGTTCAAGGATGCGTGATCGGTGGTGAGCAGGGGTGGGATGGATTCGTCGGCGGGTTGACCGTTGCTCATTTCATCAGTCGATCTTTCTCGGCTTGCCAGCGCTTCACCTCCTCGGGTTTGTCGAGCACCGTGTATAGATCGATCAGCCGCGCCGCGGCTTGACTGAGCCGCTGGTGGCGGAGCGGCGCGGGCAGCATGTTGGCTCGCTCCTTGACGCCCTCGTAACCCTTGAGCAGCAACGGCTCGGCCTCGGCCAGCAGTTTGGCCTTCTTCGCCTCATCGCTCACGTGGCGGGCTTGGCCGAGCAGCGCCCCGCCGAGCAGCGATGCCGTGTTGAAGGTGGACCAATTCTCCGGCTGCACTTTCTGCCGAATCGCCAAGGATTCCCGCAACCACGGCTCCGCGGCTTCGTCTTGGTCGCATTGCATCAACTCCCACGCCGCCTGGGCCAAGACTCCCGCGAAGCCGGGGTCGTCCGGCTTGGCCCGTTTCCTGCGCCCCTCGATAAACAGGTTCAAAACGGCCGCGGCTTTCGCGCCTTCCTTGGCGTCGCAATAGGCCTTGCCGAGGTTGCCAAGCTTTTCGATCGTTTCGGGATGGTCCGGGCCAAGGGCTTGTTCGTAGCCCTCGCGAACTTGTTCGAACAGCCGGACGGCGTCGTCGCTCATGCGGGATTGCAGGCAAGCCATGGCCCAGTTGTTCAAGGTGGCGAGCGTATCGGGGTGATAACGGCCCATCTTGTTCGCCTTGGCCAGATGGACTTGCTCGAAGAGGCGCAGGGCGTATTCGGACCGACCGGCGTTCTTATAGGCGACGGCCAGGTTGCCCAGGGTGTTGAGCGTTCTGGGATGATCGGCGCCGAAGAACTTTTCCTCGACCTGGTTGACGTGCTGCAAGAGTTGGATCGCCTTGTCGTGCTGACCGATGTCTTGATAGGCGGTGGCGAGGTTGTTGAACGAAACCAAGGTTTCGGGGTGCTGATCGCCCAAAATCTTGACCCTGGCGTCGCGGACTTGTTCGTGAAGCTGGATCGCCTTGGGCAGTTGCCCCGTCGCCTGGTAGACCCTGGCGAGGTTGTTTTTCGCGGTGAGCGTGTGGACGTGCTCCACGCCCCACTTTTGAACGAAGACGTCGTGGACGCGTTCAAACCAGGGGAGGGCCTTGCGGGCTTGCCCCGCCGCTTGATAAGCGAGGGCGAGGTTGCTCAGCGCGGTGAGGGTTTTGAAATCCTCCTCGCCCATGACTCGGACAAAGGCTTGATGAACCTGTTCGAGCAGGGGGAGTGCTTCCGTTAAGCGCCCCGTGGCGACGTAGCTCTGCGCCAGGTTGTTCATGACCGTGAGCGTGTCGGCGTGGTCGGGCCCCTTGAGCTTTTCAAAACCGGCGCGGACGCGCTCGTTGAGCTGGATGGCTTCGGTCAGTTTGCCCGTTTCGAGATAGGCCTTGGCCAAGTTGTTGAGCGTGACCAGGGTTTCGAGGTGATCCATGCCCAGGGTTTGTTCGCGGATGCGGCGCGCCTTTTCATAGACCTCCGCGGCCTTGACGGGACTGCCCAGGTCGAGCAGCGTGTTGCCCACAATTGTTTGCAGGCGGGCCATGACCAGGGGATCGCCCAGGGCTTCACCTTCGAGTTGATCGGCGACTTTTTCCGCGCGCTCGCGGAGTCGGACGGAGAGCGGAGCGCCGTTCGGCTCTTCATGGCGCGGGCTGAGGTTGCGCAGCATGCCCGTGATGATCTCGACCCCCTTTTCGATCTGCCCGAGCCGCTTTTCCGCTTGATCCCGGGCCTGGGACTCCTTCTGGGCGACTTCGTCGGCCCGCTGCCGCTGGGTTTCCTTTTGATCGCGTTCATCGCGCGCCAGTTGCTCCGCCGTGATGGCTCGGGCCATCTGCCAAAGGCTGGTCGCCAATCCCGCGATGAGCACGAGAATCAGAACGTATCCCGACAGGATCAAGACGCGGCGGCGCTTCCGCCGTTCCTGAGCCTGCACCTCGGCCCTCATCCGGGACAGCTCGGCTTGCCTGGCCCGTTCCTCCGCCTGGGTGCGCAGCCGGGCCACCTCATCGGCCACGTCATGGCCGTCCGCGGGCCGATCCTCGGGATGAAAGGACAGACAGCGTTTGCACAAGGCGACCACTTCCGGGTCCGCGCCGCAGGCATCCAGCCGGGCAAACGCTTCCTCGGTTTGGCCGCGCATGGCCCGAAGCCTGACGCTTTCGGGGTCTGGGCCGGTAAAGGGCGGCTGATCGGTCAACATCGCGCACAGGATCGCTCCCAGGCCGAAGACGTCGGTCCGCTGATCGATCTTGCCGGTCTCGCCCGCCGCTTGCTCCGGCGCCATGTAGGCAGGCGTGCCCAAGATGCTGCCCGTTTGGGTGGCGCTGCTCCCGGGTCCGGAGCGGGGGTCGATCAGCTTCGTTTGGCTGGCGGCTTCCATTTCGGGATCAGCCGGTTGTTCGCCCTTTGGCTGCGTCTCTTGGGAAATGAGTTTGGCCAGCCCCCAGTCCATGACCTGCACTTCGCCGAAAGCGCCGACCATGACGTTGGCCGGTTTCAGGTCCCGATGGATGACTTGATGGGCATGGGCATACCCCGCGGCTTGGGCAATGGCTTCGAAGATGGCCAACTTATTGATTGGCGCGCCGCTCTTGACCAGGGCGTCGAGGGTTTGCCCCTTGATAAGCTTCATGGTCAGAAACGGCCTGCCATCCTCGAGATGACCCGTTTGATAGATCGGCGGGATGGCCGGATGCTGAAGCTGACCGGTGATCTGAGCCTCGTCCACGAACCGCTGGGCCATGATCGAATGAGGGTCGAAGCGTTCCTGCAAGACCTTGACGGCCACGGTGCGATTCAGGGCGCGGTCGTGGGCCTGATAGATGATGCCCATGCCGCCGCGGGCGATTTCCTTTTCCAGGATCAGGTCCGCTGGGGCGGGGACGAGGCGCGGCGGACCCGGTGGAGCGGGTCGCAACAACGTCTCCGCTCCCTCGGACGCGGGGGGTTGGCCTGACGGGGCGGGCATACCCGGAATGGTCGGCGGCAGATCGTCCTGGACCATATGCAAACCCTTGGCTGACGTTGCGGAATCGAGCTTGGCTCATCCCCGCGGGATGGAGCAAGGATGATCCCATTTGTTTCTACCATTTCATGCCGCCGAGGGGGAAGCAAAATACGACCCTCTGGGGCAGGCTTTCGGGGCATGCTTTGAAAGTGAAAGCGCACGTACGATCCATGCAGTCGGTAGGAGCGTTATTTGCAGCGGTTGCCGCAATCCCTTGGCCTGACCGTGGTTCAGACATGACCTTGCAAGCTTGGCCTGTTTGTCCTAAGCTAACGGAGTCCATGGGCTTTGCCGGCGGACTTCCATGCGCCGGCTCATCGACCTATCGCGGACGGCTGCATTCGGAGGGCATACCCCTGTCCATCCAAGGGATGGTGATGCGCCCCGTTCGCCGGCTCACACCCCGGTTCGTTATCTTGCACAGGCGGCTCCCATGAACGTTGAATACACCCCTTATCACGACATCGACCCCGTGGAGACGGCGGAGTGGCTGGATTCGCTCCAATCCGTCTTGCACACCCATGGACCCGCCCGCACCCGCTACCTAATCGACCGCCTCGTGCAGCGCGGCCAACAATCGGGCGTCACCGCCTCCACGCCGGTCAACACCCCCTACATCAACACCATTCACCACAGCCAGGAAGTCGCCTATCCGGGCGACCGCGAGATCGAACGACGCATCAAGGGGCTGATCCGCTGGAACGCCATGGCCATGGTCACCCGGGCGGGGAAAAAGAGCAAGGGCATCGGCGGCCACCTGGCCACCTATGCCTCCGCGGCCACGCTGTATGAAGTCGGCTTCAACCATTTCTTCAAGGGCAAGTCGGCCCCCGGCGGCGGCGATCAAATTTACTTTCAAGGCCACGCCTCGCCCGGCATCTATGGCCGCGCTTTCCTCGAAGGCCGCTTGAGCATCGATCAGCTCGAAAACTTCCGCCGCGAGCTGGCCGAGGGCGGCGGGTTGTCGTCCTATCCCCACCCCTGGCTCATGCCCGATTTTTGGGAATACCCCACGGTGTCGATGGGCTTGGGGCCGATCATGTCCATCTATCAGGCCCGCTTCAACCGCTATCTGCAGGATCGCGGCCTGGCCGACACGTCCCAGTGCCGGGTCTGGGCTTTCCTCGGCGACGGCGAAACGGACGAACCCGAAAGCCTCGGCGCCATCACCCTGGCGACCCGCGAGGGGCTGAACAACCTCACCTGGGTCATCAACTGCAACCTGCAGCGGCTCGATGGTCCGGTGCGCGGCAACGGCCAGATCATCCAGGAATTGGAAGCCGCCTTCCGCGGCGCCGGCTGGAACGTCATCAAGGTCATCTGGGCCGGCGATTGGGACCCGCTCCTCGACGACGACGAGGATGGCCACCTCGTCCGCCGCATGGGCGAGGTCGTCGATGGCTTCTATCAGAAATACATCGTCGAAAACGGCGGCTACATCCGCCAACACTTCTTCGGCGCGCATCCGGAGCTGCTCAAGCTGGTCGAGCATCTGTCCGATGAGCAGATCAAGAGCCTGCACCCCGGCGGCCACGATCCCCGCAAAGTCTACACCGCCTTCCTGCGGGCCACGGAGAACAAGGACGCCCCGACCGTCATCCTGGCGCGGACGATCAAGGGCTATGCCCTGGGCGAGGGCATCGCCGGCCGCAACACCGCGCATCAAAAGAAATCCCCCGAACTGGAAGGGCTCCGCACCCTCCGCGACCGCTACAGCCTTCCCGTCACCGATGCGCAGCTTGAGGACACCCCCTTCATCCATCCCGGCCCCAAGAGCCGCGAGGTGGAGTATCTCCTGGAGCGCCGCAAGGCCCTGGGCGGCTCCGTGCCCCAGCGGCGGACGACCTTCGCTCCGATCGGCTCCTACGCTGCCGGTCCCTTCGAGGATTTCAACAAGGGCAGCGGCGACCGCGAAGTCTCCACGACGATGGCCTTCGTGCAGATGCTCAGCAAGCTGCTCAAGGACAAGGAAATCGGCAAGCTGATCGTCCCCATCGTCCCGGATGAATCCCGGACGTTTGGCATGGACCCGCTGTTTCGCCAATGCGGCATCTACGCCCACAAGGGCCAGCTTTATGAGCCGGTCGACGCCGGTTCGCTGCTCTATTACCACGAAGCCCAAGACGGCCAGATTCTGCAAGAAGGCATCACCGAAGCGGGTTCAATGTGCTCCTTCGCGGCCGCCGGCACCGCCTACGCCGCCCATCAGGTCAACACGATCCCCTTCTTCATCTTCTATTCGATGTTCGGCTTCCAGCGGATCGGCGATCTGATCTGGGCCAACGCCGATGCCCGCGGCAAGGGTTTCCTCCTCGGGGCCACCGCCGGCCGGACCACCCTCAACGGCGAAGGCCTGCAGCACGAGGATGGACATACCCATGTCATGGCCAGCACCGTGCCGACTTGTCAGCCGTATGACCCGGCTTATGCCTACGAGGTGGCCACGATCATCCAGGACGGCATTCGCCGGATGTATCAGGAAGGCGAGAGCATCTTCTACTATCTGACCCTGTACAATCAAAACTACGCTCAGCCGCCCAAGCCCAGCGGCGCCAAGGACGGGATCTTGAAAGGGCTATATCACTTCAAGAAGGCCGCCCACCCCAAGGCCAAGCATCGGCTGCACCTCCTGGGCAGCGGCGTGCTCATGCCCGAGACGCTGCGGGCTCAGGCATTGTTGGCCGAGGAGTTTGATATTCACGCCGACGTTTGGAGCGCCACCAGTTTCACCCTTTTGCGGCGCGAGGCGATGGACTGCGAACGCTGGAACCTGCTCCACCCCGGCGAGACGCCCAAGGTCCCCTACGTGACGCAACTGCTCGGCAAGGACCCCTGGCCCGCGGTGGCGGTCAGCGACTATATGAAAATCCACGCAGATCAGATCGCCCGCTGGGTGCCTGGCGGCCTCCTCTCCCTGGGCACGGATGGCTTCGGCCGCAGCGAGAGCCGGGAGGCCCTGCGCCGCTTCTTCGAGGTGGATGCGGAGTGCATCGCGCTCGCCGCCGCCAGCCGCTTCGCAGGCACGGACAAGAAATTGGCCGGGAAGCTGAAAGAGGCGATGAAACGGTGGGGCCTGGACCCGAACAAACCCAACCCGATGCACGTCTAGTCAGCCACAACAACAGCAAGCCCGAAGCGCGAGCGCCGGGGTAACGCAGGGGGCTGACGCCCCCCGCTCGTCATGGAACTGCGCACGGGCGGACGGGACGCCCTTGGCAAAACGGCGAAATAGAAATTCGCGATGCGGGCGTGCCCAAACAGCGTTTGGGCACGAGGGGCAAGGACATTCAGCGGCATTGCCGCGCGATCATCAACAACAAGCTGAACCATGTCAAATCGAACGGATCAATCTGGGTTGGAATTCCGCAGCTCACCAACCAACCAACAAGAGCACGGATTTGGCACCTTAGGCCATGGTGCCATTCTCCTGACCGGAAATCGGTTGCCAAGCTCGGCTATTCGGGGCATCATCACGAGTAGGTAACCATCTTTGCGCATTAGCCTTCCATCATCAGAAAGACCCAACCCATGCTTCGGGCCGTGGATATCATTCGCAAGAAACGCGATGGCGGAACGCTCGCCAACGAGGAGATCGACACCTTCATCCAGGGGGCCACCTCAGGCGCTTGGGAGAAGTACCAGGTGACGGCGCTGCTCATGGCCATCTATTTCCGCGGCATGAGCGACGAGGAGACGGCGTATCTGACCGGGGCGATGGTCCGTTCGGGGGCGAAGCTGGATTGGTCCGACCAGCCCGGCCCCAAGGTAGACAAGCACAGCACGGGCGGCGTCGGCGACAAAACCTCGCTCATCCTCGCCCCCTTGGCGGCGGCCTGCGGCTGCAAGGTGCCCATGATGTCCGGACGAGGGCTGGGCCACACCGGCGGCACCCTCGACAAACTGGAGACCATCCCCGGCTTTCGCGTCGGGCTGCGGTTGCCGGAGTTCCGCGACGTCTTGCGCCGCCATGGCCTGGCCCTTATCGGGCAAACGGCCGAGGTCGCCCCCGCGGACAAGCTGCTCTATGCGCTCCGCGACGTGACGGCGACGGTCGAGAGCATCCCGCTCATCGCCGGCTCGATCATGAGCAAGAAGATCGCCGAGGGGATCGATGCCTTGGTCATGGACGTGAAGTGCGGCCGCGGCGCGTTCATGAAGCAGCTCCCCGATGCCCGCCGACTGGCGGAGACGATTGTGGCCATCGGCGCGCAAAACGGCGTGCGGACCAAGGTCCTGATCACCGCGATGGATCAGCCGTTGGGGACGGCCGTGGGGAATCGGCTCGAGGTCATCGAAAGCCTGGAGATACTGAAGGGGCGCGGGCCCGCCGATTTGACCGCGCTCTCAGTTCGGCTGGCGGCGGAAATGGTTTGGCTCGGCGGTTTGGCCGATTCCCTGAAGACGGCTGAGGGGCAGGTGAACCAGGCGCTTTCTTCGGGCCGCGGTCTGGAGCTGTTCCGTGCCGTCATTGAAGCCCAGGGGGGCGACCCGAAGATGGTCGATGACTACGACCGAATGGTCCCGGCGCCGCAGCGCATGATGTTGCAAGCCGAGCGGGATGGCTTCATCACCGGACTGGACGCCGAGCAGATCGGTCTGGGCTGTATGTTTCTCGGTGCGGGCAGGGCAAAGGCGGAAGACCAGGTGGACCATGCCGTGGGGGTCATCTTGCATGCCAAGATGGGAGCCAGGATTGAGGTTGGCGCTCCGCTTATGGAAGTGCATTATCGGCGCACGGAAGGGTTGGACCATGCCCTGCATCGGCTGCGGTCAGCGATCACATGGGGAGATGAACCGCCCACCCTGCCGCCGCTGATTCTCGAGGAAGTGCAGCCGCGCTAGCCGACCGGCGGCCGAACGCATACGCCGCGCTCGGCGAGGTAGCGTTTGATCATGGGGATGCCAAACTTTTCATCGTGGAAGATGCTCGCGGCCAGTGCGGCGTCGGCTTTCCCCTGAGTCAGCGCTTGATAGACGTGTTCGGGGCTCCCCGCGCCCCCGCTGGCGACAACGGGAATTTTCACCGCCTCGGCCACGGCTTGCGTCATCTCCAGATCATATCCCGCCTGGGTGCCGTCGGCGTCCATGGAGGTGAGAATGATCTCGCCCGCGCCTAATTGCTCGACCTCTTTGGCCCAGGCGACGGCTTCCATCCCCGTCGGCCGGCGTCCGCCATGAATGAAGACTTGCCACCAGACGCCGCCAGGCCGCGCTGCCCCCTGCGGCATCATCGGGCCATACCAGGAAGCAGCGGGGCCGATCCAACTGGTTTCCGCCGCGAAGGGGGATTCCTCGACGGGGACGCGCTTGGGGTCGATGTTGACCACCGTGGCGCAGCGGCCGAATTTCCTGGAGATTTTCATGATCAATTCGGGATCGAGCACGGCGGAGGAATTGATGCTGACTTTTTCCGCTCCGGCCTGGATCAGTTGGGTGGCGTCTTCGATGGAGCGAATGCCGCCGCCCACGGTCAACGGCATGAAGCATTCCTCGGCCACGCGGCGGATGAGGTCGATCAGAATGCCGCGGCCTTCATGGCTGGCCGAGATGTCCAACACGACCAGTTCGTCGGCCCCCTCGGCTTCATAGCGGCGCGCCACCTCGACGGGATCCCCGGCGTCGCGGAGGTTGACGAAGTTGACCCCCTTGACCACGCGGCCATTCATGACGTCCAGGCAAGGGATGATCCGTTTCGCCAACATGGCACATTTCCCATCACGGCACGGAACGAGGCTCAGGCGGACCTAACTGCTGGCACTGCGATAATGCCTGAGCGACAACCGCAGCACCCAGCGGCTCAAAATCAAGATGGCGGCGGCGCAGAGCAGCATGTACAGACAAATCCAACCATCCAATAATTTAACCATCGTGCTGGCGGGAACGTGGACCACCAACATGACGGGAATAAGGAAGCTGAAGACGAAGCCGATCGGCGCCGCCCAGGTGTTGCGAAAGATGTCGCGGGGATAACGCATCAGGCTGGTGAACAGCCACCACAGTTCGAGCAGGCTCGAATTGCGGATCAGCCAGACCGACGTCGACGTCAGCATGAGCAGGAAGCCGTAGGCCAGCACCACCCCGGCCAGGAACATCAGGAGAAAGAGCACGAGTTGGAGCGGTTCGAGCGCCCATCCCCCCATGCGGTAGGAGAGGATCATGACGACAACGCCCAGGAAAAAGTTCGGCGCCGTCGACCAGTCGATTCCCTTGCAGGAGATCAAAAACTGCTCATCGATGGGCTGCAAAAGGTAAAAGTCCAATTCGCCGGTCCGCACCAATTCGGCAAACCCCATGAGATTTTCCAGGAAGAAGGTTTCAATCAGGCCTTCCAGGGCGTAGTAGCAGCCGACGAAGAAGAGATATTCCGCTTCCGACCAATAGGCGACGTGTGCGGTTTTGGCAAAGATCGTGCGATAGAAGAGCAGCAAAATCGACAACCACAACACTTCGACGAGGATTTTGGCGAGGAAGTTGCCGCGGAAGGCCATTTCCCGAGCTAGGGAGAATTGGGCGAAGGCCGCCAGCAAGCGGGGATACCGCGCCAAGCCGCTCATGGGAGGTGCTCTCGGCGATAGATCCAATAGGCTTGCCGGAGGTACAACAGACCGCTCAAAAGTGTTGCCACGACCATGCCATGGATCAAAAACGTGCGGCATGCGATCCATGCATCCCTCCACGGATCGGGCAGCGGCGACGGCTTCAGGTCCATCACGACAAAGATCACCAGCAAAGCGCCGCACTGCAGGACCATTTTCACCTTGCCCGACCAGTCCGCGCCGAAGGCGGCATGATGCTGTTCCATGTAACCGCGAAGGCTCGTGACTAATAACTCGCGGCTCAAAACCAGGACCACCATCCACGGGGCCAGGCCGGTCCGCTCGGCTCCGATCGGCAAGAGACACGTGAAAGCGCCGCAAACCAGGATCTTATCGACTAACGGGTCGAAATGTCGGCCCAGCGTGCTGCCCATGGCCAACAGTCTGGCCACGTAGCCGTCCAGCCAATCGGTGATCGCCGCCAGACAAAAGACGGCCAGGCAGGCTAGCCATTGTTCTGTGCCGATCAGAATGAAGAGCACGATGGCCAGCAGAAAGCGCAGAAACGTGAGCAGATTGGGAAGATTCAATGGCGAAGGTTCCGGCCGCTGGACGGGGCGCGACGAGGAGGGAACGGAGCTTAAAGTCGTCGTCATAACGGCGGGGACTCGTCAGGTTGAGACGCATGCATCTTGGACGCAAGCCAACACCGGCCGCCATCGTGCCACACTGGACGATGCTCCCAGGCCAGGCAGTCGCCTATCTCTTTTGTATCCAATTTCACGCATGAATGCTATGCGATATCAGCGCCATCGGCGCATTCCAGCAGGCTAGCGGACAGACAGGGCTTTGCCCAGCAGATCGTAGCCGTCGCAGCCGGTGATTTTCGTTCGGACCAGATCGCCGGGCTGGAGGTTCTTGCCCTTGATGCGAACAGTGCCGTCGATGTCCGGGGCATCCGCCTGCCCGCGGCCGATGAACCACCCCGGCGTCTCCGGGTCGGCTTGATCGATGATCGCTTCGAGTTCCTTGCCGATTTGTGCCTGGCTCCAGGCGAACGCGATGGGCTGTTGGGCGGCCATGAGGCGATCGCGGCGCTCTTCCTTGACAGTCTCGGAGAGTTGATCAGGCAATTGAGCGGCGGGTGTTCCCGGCTCCAGCGAATAGGTGAAGACGCCGGCCCGTTCGAACTTCGCAGCCTTGGCGAAGTCGAGCAGTTCCGCAAACTGATCCTCCGTCTCGCCAGGAAAGCCGACGATGAAGGTGGTGCGCATGACCACTGCCGGGATGCTGGAGCGCAGGTTGGCGATCAGCTTTTCGGTTTCGACCCGGGTGACGCGCCGGGCCATGCGCCGCAGCATGACGTCATTGATGTGCTGCAGCGGCATGTCGATGTAGGGAATGATCTTGCGGGCCGAGGCGAGAGTGTGCAGCAACTCGTCCGTCAAATACATGGGGTAAACATAAAGGAGGCGAATCCACTCCACCCCATCGATCTGATCCAGTGCTTGCAGCAATTCATGCAATCGCACCCGGCCATACAGGTCCAGGCCATAATAGGTCGTGTCTTGGGCGACGATGATGAGTTCTCGAACGCCATCGGCCGCCAGTTCTTTGGCTTCGGCCACGACGGCCTCGATGGGCTTGGTGACGTGTTTGCCCCGCATGCCCGGGATGGCGCAGAAGGTGCAAAGCCGATCGCAGCCTTCTGAGATTTTCAGGTAGGCATAATGGCGGGGCGTCAATCGGAAGCGGCCCTGATCGTTGAGGGCCTGAACCGGCGCGGGCCGAAACAGGGTTTTCTGCTCGACCAGGGCCGACTCTTTGGGCGTCATCGCCAAGGTGGGGATCGCCAGACGCTTGGGGCGAAGGACAACACCATGAGTCGGCGGCGGTGCGTCCTCGATGGCCGCGCCAGGAGCAAGCAGGTGGTCGCAAACCTGAGCGATTTCCTCCCGTCCGAAGACGCCGACAAGATGATCCACCTCGGGCACCTCCTCGAGCAGCATCTCTTTCTTGCGCTCGGCGAGACAGCCCGCGACGACCACCTTTTTCACCTGGCCCGCGCGCTTGAGATCGAGCATCTCGCGGATCACGCCCAGCGACTCGGCCCGAGCCGCCTCGATGAAGCCGCAAGTATTGATGATGACCACGTCGGCGCCGCGCGGATCGGACTGCAAGGCGAAGCCTTCGGCCGTTAATTGGCCCAGCATCGCTTCGGAATCGACCAGGTTTTTCGCGCAGCCAAGCGTGACGAAGGCCAAGCTGCCTTTCACCGTTTGCGTCATCTCGATCATCTCAGAAGCAGGGAATGCACGGTAACAACCTATTGTATGACTCACGTTTTGTTATTGTAAGATGCCCGCCGGCATTGGATGATGTCCGTCCGACCCCATGGAACGTTCTTGCAAGGAATCCAAGCATGTCCTACCCCACGGACAAATGGGCCACTGGCCTTGTAGAGGTGTACCGCGAGCGCTTCTCGGCCTGGGCGGATCGGCCCATCCGCTTGCTGGAAATCGGCATTGACCGCGGCGGTTCGCTTCTCTTCTGGGCCGACCTGTTTCGTCATCCCCAGGCCGCCATTATTGGCTTGGACTTGCAGCCGCCTCCTGGACCTTGGCCCGACCGGGTTAAAGCCTTGGCCGGCGATCAGAATGATCGACGGCGACTGAGCCAGATTGCCCAGGAGCATGGCCCCTTCGATCTCATCATCGATGATGGCTCCCATTTCGCCCGGGAAACGCGCCACTGCTTCGAAACGCTCTACGGACCTGCTCTCAAGGTGGGTGGTTGCTATGTGATCGAGGATTGGGCGGTGGGCTATTGGCGCGGCCGCGACGCCCGCTACGTGGGCATGGTCGAATTCGTGGCGGAACTGTTGCAGCGCGCCCCGCAGCTTTCCATGTCGGCCGTCGCCATTTCCCTCAAGCCCGGACAGGCGTATGCCCTCTTTGAAAAGGGTGCGACTGGTTGGCAGGCATGACAAAAAAACCAAGATCGAGACAGTCTATCCGCCATGTCAAAATAAATCCCTGCTTATGCATGGCGAATGAATTTATTAGAATAACATGCATCTGCAGCGGCCGAGCTGACAAGAGCCAGGCGCCTGGCTTGCCCTCGTGCTGCTTTTCTCACGAAAGTGAGCACGCATGAGTTTGCGACACTACTGGCAGGCCGCCAGCCAATTCGTGGGGGCGCTCGGTACGAATTACAAACAGATCGGTGCGATCGCGCCAAGCAGCCGATTCCTCGCTCGCGAGATGACCTTCCACCTCAGAGGCGAACGAAGGCCCCTGCGCATCCTCGAAGCGGGGGCTGGAACCGGCGTTGTGACCGTGGAGATTGGCCGGCAGATGCGGCCTGGCGATTGGCTCGACGTCGTCGAAATCAATCCCAAGTTCACGGAGTTCCTGCAGAAACGCATCGACCTGGAGACCGTCTTCGCTGGCAAGCAGCAGCAGATTCGGCTCATCACCGCCGGCTTGGAAACCATCCCCGGCGACAGCGTGTACGATGCGATCATCTCCGGGCTGCCGCTTAATATTTTCCCTTCGGGGCTGGTGCGGCAAATCCTGAAAACCTATGAAAGGCTTCTCGTGCCTGGCGGAACGCTGACCTGGTTTGAATACATCGGGGCCAGACAGATGCAGCAGCCGTTCGCCAACAAGCACAAACGGCTTCGGCTCTTCCGCATCGCCAGATTGGTGGGGGAGTACGTGCAAGCCTATCAATTTCGCCGCAAGTCGATCTTGGTGAATTTACCCCCGGCTTTTGTGCGGCATCTCAGACTGCCCAAAACCGTCCAGGCGAATGGCGTTCAGCATCCATCCGCGGGCCTTTAACCCTGTTGTGCAGACTTACTGAAACTCCGCTTTGACCCCCATTTGAGCGGCGAGCCGATAGAAATACGTTTCCAAGTCCTTCTTCATCCCGCCGGAAAAGAAAAGCAAGAGCCGATAAATCGGCACCTTCCAATGGCCGTTGCAGAGCACCAGGACCCGTGTGGCAGCGACGCGGCACCCTGCGGGATCGTGCATGAGCCGAGCTTCGAATTCACCCGTTGAGGGATTGATCAGGTCATTCATCGTTCGATGAATGTAAAGCGGGGGGGTGGCTTCAACGGTCTTGATCAAATTGCGGGTGTACCCCGTGTATTCGATCCATGTTGGACAGCCGAAGTTATCCATCTCTGGATCCACGCGGTTAATCAAGGGGCGATTCATGGGGTTCTTTTCGGTGTCCAAGATGGCGGCCCAGACGGACTTTTCCGGCGCGTGGATCACGACGTTCACACTCCCCGTAAATTTCTCGGGGAGGATGAATCCGATCAAGTAGAGCGCGGCCAAGATAAATAAGATCGAGCCAAACGTGATCCACAGATAGATGATCATGGGCGAATTATCCTTCCGTCCTATCAACGACATTGAAACCCGCCACGGCTAAACGCCGCTCGTGCGGGTCATGGCCAAGAATGAGCCCTCCCTTCCGGTCAATCGAAAAATCATAGCATATTCAGCAAGCACAGATCATGTTGCTCCACATCAAATCAAGAGGTTTTCAACATGCCCTCCTTCGACCCCATCGAATCCTTGGCCAAAATGCGTCATGAGTTTGGCGAGCATGGCGGCGTGAACATGTCCATCGAAGCCAGTTCGACTTTCACCGTGATGGACGCCGACGTCATGCCCGAGATCTTTCAAGGGCATCGCGGACCGGACAAGGGATGTTATCTCTATGGCCGCCATTTCAACCCAACGGTGTACGTCCTGGGCAAACAGGTGGCGGCGCTGGAAGGAGCGGAAGCAGGGTATTGCACGGCCAGCGGGATGTCGGCCATAGCCGCCGCCATCATGCAGTTATGCCAACAGGGCGACCACATCGTTTCCAGCAACACGATCTATGGCGGCACCTTCGCCCTGTTCAAGAATTATCTGCCCGAGAAAACGGGGCTGAAAGTGACGTTCGTGCCGGTGTGGGATCTGCCGGCAGTCGAAGCAGCGCTGACGGACCGCACCAAGGTGCTCTACGTCGAAACGATGTCCAACCCGACGCTGCGGATCGCGGATCTGCCCAAACTGGCCGCCGTGGCTCATGCTCGGGGGGTAAAGTTGATCGTAGACAACACCTTCTGCCCTTTGATGGTGTCCCCCATCCAACATGGAGCGGATATTGTCGTCCATAGCCTGACCAAGTTCATGAACGGCGCCTCGGACATCATTGCCGGGGCCGTCGTCGGTAAAACCGAATTCATCATGAGCCTCATGGATCTCAAGCATGGCTCCCTCATGCTCCTGGGGCCAACCATGGATCCGAAGGTTGCTTACAACATCAGTCTGCGTCTGCCCCATTTGGGCATTCGGATGGTGGAACATTCGCGCCGGGCCTTGATCTTCGCCCGGCGGCTGCGGGATTTGAATCTCAAAGTCATTTACCCCGGGTTGGAAGAGCATCCCGACCACGACGTGCTGCGGCGCATCGGCCATGAGGAATATGGGTTCGGCGGCCTCTTCGGTCTTGACGTCGGCGATGCACGCCGCGCCAACACGTTGATGGAAGTGTTGCAGAACAAGGATCGCTTCGGCTACATGGCCGTCAGCTTGGGTTACTTCGATACGCTCATGTCCTGTTCCGCCAGCACGACTTCCAGCGAACTGGACCCCGCCGACCTGAGTTCGGCGAGCATCTCGCCAGGGTACATACGTTTTTCCTTGGGCTACACCGGCAGTTTGGAGCAGCGTTGGAAGCAGTTCGAAGATGCGTTGCGGATCATGAATCTGGTTTGATTAATTTTTTGAGTGCTTATCGAGCGGAAAATTCAACCACGAACAAGTGTCCGGGGAAAAGTCAACGGCGGCCTGACATCGATCCTATCCGAAGGGGATGCCTAGAGTCGACCTCAGCTTGCCTGTCTTCTTTGCCTTGTGTTAGATTACTATTGAAGCTGGAGAGCCTTGGCAAAGTTGATGCAACTTGCCGGACGGGATGGATGAAAAAGAATACGAACCACAGCCTCGAAGAGGTCATTCCATGACGTTGGGCAAATTGGGGATGGTTCTCTGGTTGTTGATGCAAGGGGCAGCTCCGCCGACCGCGCCCACCACGCCAACTTCCACGGCTTCTCCCAGCGGGACGGCGCCATCGACCCCGCCCGGCGGATTGCAATCGATGTTTCCAACGGCGGGAATCCCCGGGGGGCCTAGTCCGACGCTTCCGCTCCCCAGCCAGACCGGACCCAAGAGTCCAACCTCGACTTCTGAACACGTAGACAAAAAATCAGATACGGTAAAGCCGACCGACTCGGCGCCCGCGGTGGAGGACGTTCCGCCGCAACCGCTTCCGGCGGGCGCGGCCGTGCCGCCGCCGGCGCTGCCTCCCGCCAAGGTCCCGGAGCGGTTTCAACCTGGAGACATCATCTGGCCAGCCGTGGGGCTTGTCGCCTTGCTCATCGCCGGGGCCATGTTGTTCACGGCGTTCAAGCGTTGGCGCGAGCGCGAGGCCAAGTCAGGCTACTCGATCCACGCGGAATTGATGGCCTATCGCGAGGCGCGCGACGCGGGGGACATGACCGAGGAAGAATATCAAAAGGTATTTGAGAAGTTGTCGGGGAAGATCAAGCAACAAGGAGGCGTTGCCGCGAGTGAAGGCCCGTCCAGTCCGCCGCCCAGTCCGCCGGCCGGGTCCTGATGACGAACCTATCGAGCCAGGCAAGGGCTGGCTCCTCGGAGAAGTGGTTCAGTCGCACCGAAAAGAAGGGCGCATCCACCTGCGGCTTTTCCCAGGAAGTTCAAAGGCGGGTTGCACTTGACTTTTTTTTGCTCAGTTTCGATGCGGATTTGCTTCACCGGTTCGGGAAGGGTACAATTGTCTGCTTTCGCCAGTCAGGCGACGCGGAACGGTTGAGGCATCGAAGCGGTCGCGGCGCGAAAGTGGGTTGTGCTCGCAAGCTGTTTTGCGACTGAACTCTTGGGGTTCATCCGTGCGGGTCGTGACGAATCGATGAAGGAGTGGGCATGGCGACAAAAGACATGGGCGGCGGCCGGCGGCCAACTGGCTCCGTGCGCAACCGCAACGCGTTTTGCAGTTTCTGCCGGAAAAGCCACCGCGACGTCGGGCCGTTGGTCGAGGGGCCGAGCGAGGTTTACATTTGCGGCGAGTGCGTTGAGCTTTGTCAGACGATCATTGATCAGGAAAAGCGCCGCCGGGGCGCTCCCAAGCAGCGGATGACGAACATCCCGTCTCCCAACACGATCAAGACCAAGCTCGACGAATACGTCATTGGCCAGCAGCGCGCCAAACGGTCCCTGGCCGTCGCGGTTCACAATCATTACAAGCGGCTCAGCCTGTCCGAGTCGGAACGCTCCGAGGTCGAGATCGAAAAGAGCAACATTCTGCTGATCGGCCCCACCGGCAGCGGCAAAACCCTGTTGGCCCGAACGCTGGCCCGCATCCTCGACGTGCCCTTCGCCATCGGCGACGCCACAACCCTCACCGAAGCCGGCTACGTCGGCGAGGACGTCGAGAATCTGCTCCTCAAGCTGCTCCACGCAGCGGATTTCGACATTGAAGCGGCTCAGCGCGGCATCATTTACATCGATGAAATCGACAAAATCGCCAAAACCCATCATAACGTCAGCATCACCCGCGACGTCAGCGGCGAAGGCGTGCAGCAGGCCCTCTTGAAGATGCTCGAGGGAACGGTCAGCAACGTGCCTCCGCAGGGGGGCCGCAAGCACCCCGAGCAGCAATACATCCAACTGGATACTTCCAACATCCTCTTTATCTGCGGCGGCACCTTCGTCGGGCTGGACAACATCATCTCGCGGCGCATCGGCCGCAAGACGATTGGCTTCGGTTCGGCCGGGGCCGAGAAGCAGGACGCCGAGTTCAGCGAACTGCTGGGCAAGGTCACCAGCGACGATCTGATCGAGTTCGGGATGATTCCCGAATTTGTCGGCCGCTTGCCGGTGATTTCGCCGCTCGACGCCCTCGACGTCGATTCCCTGGTGCGCATCCTGTCCGAACCCAAGAATGCCCTGGTCCGCCAATACACCAAGCTTTTCGAGATGGAGGGGGCGGAGTTGGAGTTTACCCATGGGGCTTTGCGGGAGATCGCGAGCCTGGCCAAGCAAAAGGACACAGGCGCCCGCGGCCTCAGGAGCATCGTCGAGGAGATCATGACCGATGCCATGTACCATCTCCCCGATCTGGAAAACAAGGGCAAATACGTGGTGACCGAGACCATGGTCCAGGGCCAGGAGCCACTCTTTAATCTGCCCCTCCTGGAGAAGAAAAGCGCGTAAACGGTTGTCGCGAGGTGCTTGGTAACCTTGCGTTAAAACCCACGGGGCTAACCCCCGTGGGTTTTCTCTTTGCATGGGCGGTCAATTTTTCTTGACGGAGGCGTGGTCGATAAGAATACTCTCGTTTAGATCACTTCGGCCCGGCGACGGCGTCCAATCTTCACGGATAGAGCGAGGAACTCATCATGCCAGCAACCTTGGGTCGTTTGCGTCAATACACCCTGCATGGGGCCGTGGATAACATCCCGAGCACCTTTCAATTGCCGAACCACTTGAGCCATTACCCGCCGAAAAGCGGCACGAACTCCATTCAAGAAACCAAAAAATTGAACCGCAAGGGCGTGCCGCTGGGCCAATTGCAGGTGATGTGTAAAATCGTCAAGGATTACAAAGACGATTTCGAAATGCAAACCATGCTGAACCAAGATGAGCACCTAACGGATGAGTTCACCTTCACCGGGCCTGAATGGTTGTTCCACGGCACCCCGGTGGATTGGGACACCATTTATAAAAGCGGCGGTCTAACGAGTCAGGGTTCAAATACCAATCTCGATAAACACGTTCACTCAAGCTCTTCCGCTCAAAGTTGCTACGTGTCCGGATCGCGCGAACTAAGCGTCGCCAAGAGTTTCGCCAAAACCAAGGACGGCTGGATTTATTTATTCTTCACGCTCCACGGCATTGGCGTCCACTTTAACGGAACCCACAAACAAGCCGAGGTGATGTCCATCGCGGATGTCCCCTTGCGGCACATCTTCATGTTTAAATGCTTGCAGCAGCCGGAACTGATCTATGAGAATCTCGACTTCCGGAAGGAATTGGCCACCGATCAGAATCGAGAAAAATGTCTGCGCTTTATTGGCGGCCCCAATTTCAGCCAACTGCCAAGCCCGTTTTGGAAAGTGGTGTGAAAAGGGGAGTTGCTAAACGCCTGAGGCTGCCCATCTCACGGATGATTGGTTTGGTGAAAGCCGCCCTCGCGGGTGAAGCGGATGGGCGGGGCGTCGGCGACGCCGCCCAGTTCCATCAAGAGATCGGCCAAGGCCACTTCCCGGGCATTAGGGTCCAGCTCTTGGATCGGTCGCAAAGGCAGCTTGGCCATGGGACCCGCCAACGGTTGATTGAGCGGCGGCCCTTCCTGGCGAGCGCGCGGCGGGGGCGGCGGCTCGCCCTCGCGGCGAAACCAGCCACTCGGATCATGCTCGGGTTTGAGCGGTATGAGAAACTCCCAGCGGTAATCCCGCATCCCCGTGGTCATCGGCTGCAGATCGCGCAAATGGGTCAGCACCGCGTCGGCCTTCGTCCAGCGGCCATCCGGCGAGCTGAGCTTGAGTTGCACGATCTGCCCGCGCCGCAAAGGACAATTGGAAGGCTCGCACACCAAGCTAAAGGAACCCCAAACCTGCAGCAGCCGAGGTGGTGCGTCGGCGGCTGAAGCGGCGTTTGGCTGCGGCGGGAGGTTGACTTCCAGATGCAGATCAAGGACGGCGTGCCGCTTGTGTTCCGCACTGAGTTCCGCCTGGGGAAGGTGATAATGAGGCATACGATGGAGACATCCTTGGGCTGGTTTTAAATGGATGAGACCAACCCCGTCGAGGGTTCAGGGGAGCGGCAGCTCCTTGAATTGCCAGGCCACGGGATACGCCTCCGGAAGACCGGGCACCTGCACGCGCAGGCGCATCTGGTCCAACGCCTCCGGGGTTTCGCTGAATTCATGCTCAAAGCGAACGCCTTGTCCCTCATCGATGCTGACGACCTTGACCCTCCCGCGATGAAGCCGGCCGCCTGGGGCCGTGCTCGCCAAGGTGGCCTCGACGTCGCTCAAGGCCCAAGCCTGATGGCTTTCCAAATCCAAATAGCCCGCGGGATAGTGCAATTTCCAACTCGCCTTCCATGTTCGTCGGACCGCATCGTGCTGCATGCTCAAGAGTTGAACGGTCACGCGCTCGACCGTTTGTGATTGCGGCGTGAGGGTCGGGTCCAACTCCAGATCCAACCATCGAGGCGAGAGATACACTTGGACCTTCCCCTCCACCATGGCCAGGTGGGTCAAGGTTCGGCTCGGCGCTGGGAGTTGAATCGACCATGCGCCCTGCGCTTGACCGGCGAGCGGCAAGATCGCCTGGCTGGTTGATTGGACTGTGACGGATGCTCCCGCGGCTTCCGCTCGCCAGCGCACGCCATCCGGTGCCATTTGCATCCAAAAGGGCTGATAACGCGGTTCCCACAATAAAGAGAGGTGCAAGGTCAGATGGGAATGGCGCGGTTCATGCCAATCCCGCTGCACGCCGATTCTCTCCAGGGCGATGCGAAACGGTCCCGAGTAAGCCACAGGCTGAACCTCCGGGCTGGCTGCAGACCGGTCCCGAAGCAGAAGACGAGAGGGTTGCGATCGGCGCTCGATCCGCAGGGCAAAGTATTTGGCCATCCGATCCACCGCGGGCCAATAGTCCAACGTTTCCGCGCTGCCTTGATCGCTGAGGATCGGCTTGACCAGGATTGGGAGCGAACGCTGATGCTCAACGCGGTTGCCCGATTTTTCAAGCGCTTGCAGCCAGTCGGACAGAGTACGTTCACCCTGCGGCAGATGGACTTGGCTGGCCTTCACTTCCTGCTGGTGCGATGGGTCATCGGCGTCCGAGCCGCGAGCCTTGTCAGGAAGCCGCAAACCAGCGACGAGCAGTCCAGTGAGGATGAACCCCAGGCCGGTCCCTTTGAGCCGGCGTGGCAGGTTGAAGGTCATGACTGCTCCTTGCCCTGGGGAGAAAAGGTGAGTTGGCGTTCGAGTTGCCGAAGCCGGCATTCCTGAATGGCCATCTCCTGCATCAGCCGCACGGTGCGTCGGTATTGCCGGGTCAAGGATAAGGAGACGCTGAAGCCGAAAAGGTAAATCGCCCCCAAGGCCAGGAAGAGCACGGCGGCGGGGTAGCTCAAATGGGTCGCCTCGGCCAGGCTCTTGAGCATCTGCGGAAAGAGCCCGCAAGCGAGCAAGCCGAGACTGACGAGAATCCAGGAGACGGCGTATTTCTCGCGCAGGTCGCGGCTGCGGACTTGCCACACCGTGAGCAGAAAGGCGCACACGCCGCCGATCATCATCAGGATTTCCGCATTGAGCCGCATGTTCTTATTGTTCCCTGAGAGAGGCGATCAATCAATGGCCCAGGGGCCGGAGACGGTCGAGCACAATCGCCAGGCTGACCTTCAACATGTAATAAACGGCATGGTGAGGCCGGATCGAGCTGACGCCGCCTTGCCGGGGATGCATCTGCACGGGGATTTCGCCGACCTTCAGCTTGTTTCGAACGCACCAGAACAAGGTTTCCGGTTCGGGATAATCCTCGGGGTAATGCTTGGCGAAGCGCCGCCAGGCCCGCGGCCCGGCGCAGCGCAGCCCGCTGGTCGGATCGGTGACGCGCACGCCGCCCAGCCAGGCGATCAATCGGCTAAAAAAGCGGATGCCGAAGCGGCGCGTCATCGTTGATTGATAACCGGTCGAGCCGTGATCGAGGAAACGGGACCCGATGCAAAGGTCGAGTTGTTCCCGCGCTGCTGTTTCGACCAGCTTGGGCAGGGCCGCGACGTCATGCTGGCCGTCGGCGTCAAATTGGATGACATAATGGAAGCGGTCCATTTTTTGAGCAAACAGATACCCCGTCTGCACGGCCACGCCGATCCCCGCATTGACGGGCAGATGGAGCACGTGCACCGGCAAGCGACTTTGAGCCGCGTAGGCTTCCGCCACGGCGCCGGTGCGATCCCGCGAGCCGTCGTTGACGATTAAAATCTCGTATTCCTCGGGCAACGGCTGGAGCGTCTCCAGCGTCCGTGGCAGGGCGTCTTGCTCGTTGTAGGCGGGGACGACAATCAGGTGACGCAACACACACCATCCCTCGGGGCAGGGTGAACCGTTTGGCCATGCAGGCATTGTAGCAAGCGGAACGCGGACCTTGATCCACTTTCATCCATGGAAGGATTTGTAATTCCCATGAAGGTGCATTACATTGGACATCATGAAACCCATACAGCCCACGGAACTGGTCTTTGACCCCGCCTTGCCCCTGGAACAGGCCTGCACGATTCCCAACCGCTGGTACACGGATGCGGAAATCCTGGCCGCTGAAAAAGCCATGGTCTTCGGCCGACATTGGGTCGTCGTCGGCCGCTTTGATCAAGTCTCCAGACCCGGCGAATACCTCACCTGCCACGTCGGCGATGAACCCATTATCGTCCTGCGCGGCGAGGATGGCGAACTCCGCGGCTTTTTCAACGTCTGCCGCCACCGGGCCGCCCGGGTCATGACCCATGAATGCGGCGTGGCGACCAAGCTGCGGTGCCCCTATCACGGGTGGACCTACGATCTCTACGGCCAACTTCGCGGTGTTCCCGAATTCGAGGGCGTCGAAAACTTCCAACGGGAGGAGAACGGCCTTTGGCCCGTGCACGTCGCCACTTGGGGGCCGCTGGTCTTCGTCCACCTGGGCGAACCCGCGATGTCGCTGGAGGAGTTCCTTCATCCCCTTGGAAAAGCCCTCGAACCCTTTGCGATCGATCAGCTCCGTTTCTACGGCCGGCAGGTGTACGACCTGGCCTGCAATTGGAAGGTGTATTGCGACAACTACCTCGACGGTGGTTACCACGTCAATTCCATCCATCCCGCTCTGGCCGGCGTCCTCGATTACAAAAACTATCGCACCGAACTCTTCAATTACTTCTCCGTCCAGTCCAGCCCCATGAAGGCGCCCGATGCCGCGGACGATCCCTCCGCCGCCATGGTCCGCACGGGGCCCGCCGCGGCCTACGTCTACCTGTATCCGAACTTCATGATCAATTGTTACTCCGGGGTCATGGATACCAACACCGTCTTGCCCCTGGGGCCGGAACGCTGCCGCGTAATCTTCGATTTTTATTTTGCCCCCACGAACGACCCCACGGCCGAGCATCGCTATGCCCAGAGCATGATGGTGGCCGACAAGATTCAGGCCGAGGACGTCGCCATCTGCGAGGACGTGCAGCGCGGGCTGCATAGCCGAGCGTTCACCTCGGGCCGCTTCAGCGTGCGCCGGGAAGCGGGAGTGTATCATTTCCATCGACTCCTGGCCGCTGATCTGAAGGGCGGTTCCGGCATGTTTTCGGGAGATTGAACCCTTGTCCGAAATGGAACCGTTGCTCCAGGCGGCTCGTCAAGCCAGGCGGCATGCCCGCTGTGCCTACTCCGGCTTTGCCGTGGGGGCGGCCCTGGAATCCGCCGATGGCCGCCTCTGGACCGGGTGCAACGTCGAGAACGCCACCTACGGGCTGACCGTTTGTGCCGAGAGAGTGGCCCTATGGAAGGCCCTCTCGGAGGGGGTGGATCAGTTTCTCCGCATTGCCGTGGTGGCCGACACCGCCAGCCCGACGCCTCCCTGCGGACCATGCCGCCAACTCCTCTGGGAATTCGCGGGCAACATTCCCGTCTTTCTGGGCAACCTCTCTTCCATCACCCGCCAATGGTCGTTGATCGAACTGCTCCCCTCTCCCTTCGATGACCGCCTGCTGCGGGAGAAGTCCTGATCCCTCAACCCCTGCGCATGGCATTAAGCCCTGCGTGAAACGATCAACCTCAACCTATACCCCGCTTCAGGACCATAAACCATTAACTCACATAATCTTGGGGCGATTTTGGTTAGGTCATTGTGATCGTTTCACGGGAGGGGGGTTGGTGCGTGAAACGCTCACGCTATTTCCTTACACAGCAATCACTTAAGTGTGTTTTCTACAGCGCCGCGAACTGTGGTCATTTTTAGCCCCATTTCTGCCATGTCCGCCCTTGGTTGGCATGCCCCCGTCGGACATTTGACCAACCAGCCCAAGCGTATCCGAGCAGCAGCGCGAATAGACCCTATCGAGTTACTTAGCCCCCCGTGATTCACCGGGGGCCAACTTTCATTCACATGACACACCCGCGCACCGGGTTGCGCACACCCCCGAACCCACCTCCGACACGACCCCCGCCCCGCGCCGACGCTGCCCCAACACCCCCTTGAAGTCCATGGAAGCCGACTCGGGGCGCTGACGCAACCTCGCTCATGAAAAACGCCCCCGCTCGCCATGTTCACGCAATCCCGCTCGCCAAGTTTGGCAGGGTGCGTTGAGCGGCGTGAAACGCAACAAATGATCTATTGGAAAATGAGAATTCATTGGCATTCGCTTTGGTTGTGTACTAAATTGTGGGCAAAGCTGAAATCGACTAGCTGCTGGGCAATCGAAATTAGGCAGAAAGGCAAACAGAATAGTCGGAAGCGGTTTCTGTCTAAACCTAGTTCGGCGAGGGAGGACGCAGCGGATGGGCGTGTGGGGAGCGAAGAACTTCTCCAACGATGGAGCGCTCGACTTCGTCGCTACTGAGGTGGTCAAGCCACTGTCGGCTCACCTCCTACGGGCCGTCGTGAACCCCGCACTTGCTGCCCCCTCGGACTACGGCTTCGAGATCCTGGCAGCCGTCGAGATACTCGCTGTGGTGTGCGAGAGCATCAACGCCCACCCACCAGCCACGCAGTTGGTCGAGGACTGCCGTGACGTGTGTTTGCGCGAGTGGGATGCCGGAATCGACAAGCTCGACCCCAGGCCTGGGTTCAAGGAGGATCGGCGGGCGGGGGTGCCGGGCGTCTATTTGCCCGAGGCGCTTGAGCGGAAATACCCGAATGCCAGCACGACGTGGGGGTGGCAGTGGGTTTTCCC